>CAWFWP010000015.1:0-624452 GCA_963819585.1 uncultured Alphaproteobacteria bacterium | reverse complement strand
GCAGCCACGCCAGAAACCCCCTCGGATTCCCCTCCCAGTCCACCAGCACATCCGCCGGGATCGGCGCGCCGATATGGGGGCGCTGCGATTTGAACAGGGCCTTCTTGATCTCGTACAGCAGCAGGCTCTGCCGCAGTGTCGCCGACAGCTTGTTGGCGATCTGATAGGCACGGGTGTTCTGGCCGGGAAACCGCACCGGCACGATCGTCGCCCCGCTGCGGTGGACCATCTTGTGGGTGAAGAGGTTCCATTCCTCCTCGACCGCCGGGCCGAACCACGTCTCGGACGACGCGACCTTGCCCGCCGGGAACAGGATGATGACCCCGCCCCTGGCCAGATGGTCCATCGTGATCTCGCGCATCTCCAGCCCCAGTTCCCGCGAATTCTCCTCGTGCGGGAAGGGTACCGGAATCATGAATTCCTCGACCTCGGGGATGCCCGTCAGCAGCGACCGGGTCAGGATCTTGAAGTCCGACCGGACGCGGTTGACCATCTCGGCCAGGATCATCCCGTCGACCAGCCCGTGCGGATGGTTGGACGCGATAACCACCGGCCCGGTCCTCGGGATGCGGGCGATTTCCTCTGGCGGGGTCTGGATATCGATCCCCATATGCTTGATCGCCTTCGGCCAGAATGCCGACCCCTTCGGTGCCCCGGTCCGCTCGAATTCGCGGATCAGCCGCAGCAGCTGGACCTTGGCGGTCAGCCACTCAATGGTGCGGATCGTGTTCGCCTTCAGCGGGTTCTTGAAGGTGCCTGCGTACGACAGGCGGCGCATGTCATAGGGCCTGGCCTGCGCGAACTGCCGGGGATATTCAGTGGCGACAACCAACAAGACGCTCCGTGCCCAGATGCGGGAGACCGGGGTCAGAACGTCTCGCCGAACCGTTCGGCGATCAGGCTCTCCAGGGCTTGGGCGAGCTTGTCGGCCTCGTTCCCGCTTGTCCTGATGTCAATAGAGGTTCCCTTGGACGCTGCCAACATCAAAAGCCCCATGATGCTGTCACCCGAGACGCGCATGCCGTCCTTTTCGACCTCGGCCTTGGCGTCGTGCGCCTCGACCACCTCGACGAACCTAGCGGAGGCCCGCGCATGAAGTCCCTTTTCATTGACGATCAGCAGGCGGCGTTCCGTCACTGACTGCCCTGCCCCGTACCGACATAGGAGTTGATGTATTTGCGGCCGGCTTCCAGGGCCGAGGACACGGCATCAGGCACGGCAAGGCGGCGGGACTTTGCCAGCTTCACCAGCATCGGCAGGTTCGCACCGTAGACGATCTGACGCTTGGGTCCGGTGCAGGCGAGCAGCGACAGGTTTGACGGCGATCCGCCGAACATGTCGGTGACGACCACTACGCCGTCCCCGGTGTCCACGGCGTCGGCGGCCGAACAGATCTCGGTCTGCTTTTTCGCGCGGTCATGATCTTCTTCGATCGAGATCGCGCGGATCCCGGTCTGCTTTCCCACGACGTGCTCGACGGCGGAAAGATATTCCCGCGCCAAGCCCCCATGTGCGACGATGACGATACCGATCACACCCGGCTACCCACCTAAGACTCCGGGCAGCTGGCTGGCCCGACGTTCCAATTCACGGTGCCTCTTAGACACCTGCCACCCTGCATCCGCAAGCGCCTTGGCCAGTTTTTCCGCAACGGCAACGGACCGGTGTTGCCCGCCCGTGCACCCGAAGCCGATTGCGAGGTGACTTTTTCCTTCCTGGATATGTGCGGGCAGAAGGAACACGACCAGATCGCGGACCCGGTCGAAAAACCCGGCGAAACGCGGGTCCGATTCGACGAACTGCGCGACCGCATCGGCGGTGCCGTTCTGCGCGCGCAGGGCGGCTTCCCAATGCGGGTTTTTCAGGAACCGGCAGTCGAACATCATGTCCAGACCGCGCGGAACACCGCGCTTATAGCTGAAGGAATGCAGCGATACGGCCAGCCGGTCATGCGCGCCCATGTCGAAGAAACCGGCGATTTCGGCCTTCAGGTCGTGCGGGCTCAGGTCAGAGGTGTCGATCAGCACGTCGGCCCTGACACGGATCGGGGCGAGCAGGTCGATCTCGCTCAGCACACCTTCGGAGGGCGCGTCGGCCGGTGACAGGGGATGACGTCTGCGGGTTTCGTTGTAGCGGCGCACGAGTTCATCGGGGCGGCAGTCGAGGAACAGCACCTCGGGGTCGATTTCGGGAAGGCGTGTCAGCGTGTCGATCAGCTCGATCAGGGCGATGGCGGAAAAGTCGCGGTTCCGGACGTCGATGCCAAGCGCGACCGGCCTGCTGATCGGCGGGCCGTCCAGAAGGCGCGGCACCAGAGACAACGGAAGGTTGTCGATGGCCTCATAGCCCAGATCTTCCAGCGCGTGGATCGCGGTCGAGCGCCCTGCGCCGGAGGGGCCGGTGACGAGCACAACGCGCTGCCCGGTCCGCTGCATGTCGTCTCTGGCCAATCTGGTTCCGGTCATCCGCTGCGCCCCGCTCTCAGATACTGCAAGACTGCGGCGGGAAAATGGGCGCTCTCGACTTTATGAACGAGAGGGATGGGACAGCCGAGCAGCGTCATGTGCCGCTCCGGTGGAAGCCGCGCCGTCTCGCTGACACCCATGTCGACGGCAACCACGACGCGCGCTGCAGCAATCGGCTCGGCGGCAAGGATGCCGACGCCGCGCGCCTCGATCCGCCCCCGGATCGCGCCGGGCGCGGCTGCGAACAGCACGCCGTCGCGGCATGTCAGGATCGTGCGGTCATCACTTACCAACCGGCAGCCATAGGCCATAAGCTGGAGCGCCATCGCCGACTTGCCGGACCCGGAGGGTCCGACGACCAGGACCGCGCGACCGTCCAGCGCAACGCAGCTGGCGTGAACCGTCTCGATCGGCTGCGCTGTCACACGGGCAGGCCCACGACAAAACGCGCGCCCAGCGGGTCGGAGGTGATGTCGGCGTCAGTCGGGCGGATGTTCTCGGCCCAGATGACGCCGCCATGCGCTTCGACGATCTGTTTCGAGATGGCGAGGCCGAGGCCGGAATGGTTGCCGAACTGACCCGGCGGGCGTTCGGAATAGAACCGCTTGAAGACCTTGGTCAGCGCCTGTTCGGGGATGCCCGGCCCGGTATCCTCGACCACGACCAGCACGCGGTTCTCGCGCTTGCGCGCCCAGACGCGCACCGCGTCGCCGTCTTCGCAGAAGGACACGGCGTTGGTGATCAGGTTGACGAAGACCTGCGCCAGACGCGCCTCGAGTCCCTGGATCGTGATCGGGTCCGGCGGCAGGTCGGAAATGAAATCGACCCCCTTGGTCCGCGCATCCTGCCCGAGGTATTCGGTGATGTTGGTCAGCATGGTCAGAAGGTTGAAGCTTTCCTCCTCTTCCTTCACCAGTTCGCTGTCCAGACGGGACGCGTTGGAAATGTCACTGACCAGACGGTCGAGGCGGCGCACGTCATGGTCGATGACATCCAGCAGCTTGACCTTCTGATCATCCCGCTTGGCCACGCGCAGAGTGCCGACGGCTGATCGAAGCGACGCGAGCGGGTTCTTGATTTCATGGGCGACGTCGGCGGCGAACTGTTCGTTCGACTCGATCCGGTCATACAGCGCCGCGACCATGCCGCGCATTGCCCCCGACAGCCGGCCGATCTCGTCCGGGCGCGCGGTCAGGTCGGGGATGCGGACGCGGTTCGGCGACATCTTGCGGGCGTTCTTGTCGCGCCCAAGCTCGGCTGCGGCGGCGAGGTCGGACAGCGGGTTGGCAATGGTCGAGGCGAGGACCAGCGACAGACCGATGGACACGATGATGGCGATCACGAACATCTGCAGGACCTGTTCGCGTTCGGCCCGGACAAGCTGGTCGATCTCGCCTGCGATCGACGTGGCGGCGACGACGCCGACAATGTTCTGACCCTGCCGGATCGGCGTTGCGACGGCAAAGATCGCATCGCCTGCCGCGTCGCGGCTGGTGCGGATCTGCGTGGCACCGCCCAGTGCGCCGGACGCGAGTTCGGCAGCAAGATCGCGCGGATCGAAGCCCGGAAGTGCGGCATCCTGCGCAGCCAGCAGTGTTGAAATGCCCTCCCAGAGGCGGTTCAGGATGTCGGTGATGACCGTGGATCGCGTATCGTGCTGCAACCCGCGCACAAGCTCGGGCTGCGCGCGCGCAGTGCCGCGCGACGTGGCGACCATCCGGGTGGACGGATCGAAGACGTACAGGTCCACCCCGTCCGAAAGCTCGATCCCCGCGATCGTCCGCTCGACATCGATACCCGCACCGGTGACAAGGCTGACGGGACCCGCATCGTCAAGCTGCGCCTCGAACACATCGGCGATCAGCTGCGCTTCGGCGACCAGGCCGCTTTCGCGCTGCAGGACAAGGCTGTCGCGGAACGGGTTCAGGTACAGGACGCCCGCGACCAGGACGATCATCGCGAGCAGGTTGAAGGTGATGATCTTGCGCGCAAGCGGCGAGCGGTTCAGCGAAATGAAACCGCGCCGTTCACGTCCGGCGCGGAGTTCATAGTCGATGATGCTGTCAGGCGCCGTCCAGTCTTCGCCGAGGACGACGTCAGCCCGCCGTGCTGGCCTTTTCTCTGCCACGCCGCCCACCCTCGACGCGAAACTCATTCTTCATTGTATCTGTAACCGATACCGTAAAGGGTTTCGATGGCCGAAAAGTCGTCGTCGACGGTGCGCATCTTCTTGCGCAACCGCTTGATGTGGCTGTCGATGGTGCGGTCATCGACATAGACCTGATCGTCGTATGCGACGTCCATCAGCTGGTCGCGGCTTTTGACAAAGCCGGGCCGCTGCGCAAGGGCCTGCAGCAGCAGGAATTCGGTCACCGTCAGGGCCACATCGCGGCCCTTCCAGCTGACCGAATGGCGCAGCGGGTCCATCGTCAGCGACCCCCGCGTCATGATCTTGGTGTCTTCGGTCGTTGCAACCTCTCCGCTGGCAATTGCGTCCTGGCGGCGCAACAGCGCCCGGATGCGCTCGACCAGAAGGCGCTGGCTGAAGGGCTTCTTGACGTAGTCGTCGGCCCCCATTCGCAGGCCCAGAACCTCGTCGATCTCGTCATCCTTGGACGTCAGGAAGATGACCGGCATCGACGTCTTCTGGCGAAGCCGCTGCAGCAGGTCCATCCCATCCATCCGCGGCATCTTGATATCCAGCACCGCCATGTCCGGCATGCGCTTGTTGAAGGCGTCCAGTGCGGACTGGCCGTCATTGAACGTCTCGACCTCGAAACCTTCGGCTTCCAGGGTCATGGCAACGGACGTCAGGATGTTCCTGTCGTCGTCTACCAAGGCAATCCTCGACATGTTGGCGTCCTTCGTCTGCTCGCTTGCGACTTGATTTTTGCCCAGTGTGGTTTTTCCGGGCTTCAGAATCAACCGACTACTGCGAATCACTACCCACGCTTGGAAACAGAACACCCGAAAAAGTCAAATCTTTGACTGAATTGCCTCAATCTTGGAAACGCCGGGGTGAGGGACGTAAGGCAAACCTGACTGGTTGCGCTAACGAACGCATGATTGCGCTAACATCACAAATGCCATGTTTTCCAATGACATAGCGGCATGTTACCGTGCTTCGGACAGGTCACACCTGTGACAGAACCGCGGCCCGGACCGATTTGCCGGGCATTTATTGAAGCGTTTGACCGCCGCAAATGGCGATGGGAGTGCCGAATGTTGACAGGACGCGTGAATCCGAGCTGCACGGTGGCCACCTCGGGATTGGGCGGTTTGTCCGGCGTCCACTACAATTATGACACACCTGCGCTGGTTCAGGCAGCCCTTGAACGGCGCGAAGGCACGCTGGGCAATGGCGGGGCGTTCCTCGTTTCGACCGGCGCGCATACCGGGCGGTCGCCGAAGGACAAGTTTGTCGTGCGCACCCCGGCGGTCGAGCATGCGATCTGGTGGGACAACAACGCGCCGATGACGCCGGCTGCGTTCGACCGGCTTCATGCGGATATGGTCAGCCACATGAAGGGGCGCGAGGTCTTTGTGCAGGACCTTTATGCGGGGGCGGACCCGGCGCACCGGCTGGACGTGCGGGTGATGACGGAGCTGGCCTGGCACGGCCTGTTCATCCGGCACCTTCTGCGCCGCCCGGCTGCGGAGGAACTGGACACATTCGTTCCGGGCTTCACGATCCTGAACTGCCCGTCCTTCCGCGCCGACCCGGCGCGGCATGGCTGCCGGTCGGAAACCGTCATCGCCCTGAACTTCGACAAGCGCCTGATCCTGATCGCCAACACAGCCTATGCCGGCGAGAACAAGAAGGCGGTGTTCACGGCGCTGAACTACCTGCTGCCGGACAAGGGCGTCATGCCGATGCACTGCTCGGCCAACCACGCCAAAGACGACCCGTCCGATACCGCCGTCTTTTTCGGGCTGTCCGGCACCGGAAAGACAACGCTTTCGGCCGACCCCTCGCGCGTGCTGATCGGCGATGACGAGCATGGCTGGTCTGACCGTGGCGTCTTCAACTTCGAAGGCGGCTGCTATGCGAAGACGATCAACCTGTCGCCGGAAGCAGAACCGGAAATCTATGCGACGGTGTCAAAATTCGGCACGGTGGTCGAGAACATGGTCTTCGATCCGGAGACCAAGGACATCGACTTTGCCGATGACAGCCTGACGGCGAACACGCGCTGCGCCTATCCGCTCGACTACATCTCGAACGCCAGCGACACGGCCTTGGGCGGGCATCCGAAGACGATCATCATGCTGACCTGCGACGCTTTCGGGGTGCTGCCGCCGATCGCGCGGCTGACCCCGGCGCAGGCGTCCTATCACTTCCTGTCAGGGTTCACGTCGAAGGTGGCGGGGACCGAACAAGGAGTGACCGAACCGCAGCCGACCTTCAGCACCTGCTTCGGCGCGCCCTTCATGCCGCGCCGTCCGGAGGTGTACGGCGCATTGCTGGCGCAGAAGATCGCCGATCACGGGGTCAATTGCTGGTTGGTCAATACGGGCTGGACCGGCGGCGCCTATGGCACGGGACGCCGGATGCCGATCAAGGCGACGCGGGCGCTGCTGGCGGCGGCGCTGGACGGATCGCTGCGCTGGGTGGCGTTCCGCAAGGATCCGAATTTCGGCTTCGAGGTGCCGATGGCGGGCCCGGCCGAGGCCGAGGCTCTGCTCGACCCGCGCGAAACCTGGGCAGACAAGGTGGCCTATGACCGGGCTGCGGCGAAGCTGGTGGTGATGTTCGCCCGCAATTTCGCGCAGTACGAGGCCGAGACGGACCTTCAGGACGAGGCGATGGCGGCTGAGTGACCCTGGTCGCGGGTCTGGACGGCTGCAAGGCAGGGTGGCTGGTCGCGGAATGCCCGCCGTTCAGGTTCGGTGAGTGCCGAGTCCGGATTGAACCTTCGATGAGGTTGCACTGGGCACGGACGCGGCTATGGCCGTGATCGATATTCCGGTCGGGCTGACCGATGCGCAGTCGGCCCCGCGCGCGACGGATGCGGCGGCGCGGGGATATGCTCCGGGCGATGAACATCGGATGGCCATACTTCGCCTTGGTCGCGCGTGTTTTCCTGCTCCGTCGCGGGAGGCACTGGCGTTGTTCCGCGCAAGATTGGACTTTCACGCCCTGAACGCGCGGCTGGCGGGGCCGAAGATCAGCCAGCAGGCCTTTCATATCACCGAGCGGATCAGCGACGTCGACGCCTGGATGACGCCGGATCGCCAGAGGACCCGCCGCGAAGGCCATCCGGAAGTCGCCTTCGCCCGCCTGACGGGCCGGACGCTGCCGCCGAAGAAGACGCGTGCGGGAGCCGGTGCAAGGGACGTGGCGCTTGGGCGTTTGGGTTTCGATGTTGTCGGGGCTGGCCGCCACCTTGGGAAAGCGATCGGGCCGCTGGGCGATGGATGATCTGCGCGATGCCTGCGTGCTGGCTTGGGTTGCGAGCCGGGTACTGAGCTGGTGCGCATTTGGTGCTGCCGGAGAGGTCGGAAACGGATGCGCGGGGCTTGCGGATGGAGATCGTCGCATGATGGGCGCAGCAACCGCCTGCGACATTTTAATGCGCAGGGGCGATGATGGCGTGAATTTTTATTGCGCTGCGGTTGCAAAATGCCTAAGCCGGTGCCGATCCGAGTCAGGAGTTGCCGGATGCCCCGGGATGCAGCGCCGAATGAGGCGAACGGAATGATCGCGGACCTTGCGGCCCTGACGGTTCAGGCGCTTGGCCCGGTGCGCGACACGCTGGAAGCCGGTCGCGCCGCTTTGCGCGCGCTGGTCGCCCCGGCGGGCCGGGTCGATCCCGGACGCGCTCGAGGCGCATCAGTTCGCGGCCCATACCCTGTCCTGGATCGCCACCTATGCCGAGGCGCTGACGCAGCTGCGCAACTGGGCGGAACGCCTGTCCGAAGCGGGTGCCTTCGGCGAGACCGAGGCGCTGATCCTGCAGATCGGCTTCGGCGAATATCTGGCGCAGCTGCAGGGCGGCATTGCGATGAGCCAGGGCGAGGTGGCGCGTCTGGCGGATCTGGGCCTCGACTGGACAGGCAATTCTGCGACCGAAGCGCTGATCTCGAACGGCAACACGCAGGCCGCGCGGACCCGGCTGGCGGAACTGCTTCAGGCGCAGGCGGGGAGCGCGACCTTCGGGGCCAGCCGGCCTCGACGACGAGCTGGAGATGATCCGCGACCAGTTCCGCCGCTTTGCGGACGCCGAAGTGATCCCGCACGCGCATGGCTGGCACCTGCGCGACGAGCTGATCCCGATGGAGATCATCGGCCAGCTGGCAGAGATGGGCGTGTTCGGCCTGACGATCCCGGAAGAGTTCGGGGGACTTGGCCTGTCGAAAGCCATCGATGGTCGTGGTCAGCGAGGAGTTGTCGCGCGGCTATATCGGCGTGGGGTCGCTGGCGCACGCGGTCCGAGATCGCGGCCGAACTGATCCTGTGCGGCGGGACGGACGCGCAGAAGGCGGAATGGCTGCCGAAGCTGGCATCGGGGGAGATCCTGCCGACGGCGGTGTTCACCGAACCGAACACCGGGTCGGACCTCGGCGCGCTGCGGACACGGGCGGTCAGGGATGGCGATGACTGGGTGGTGACGGGCAACAAGACCTGGATCACCCACGCGGCGCGGACGCAGGTGATGACCCTGCTGGCGCGGACGGAAGCTGACACGACCGACTACCGGGGCCTGTCGATGTTCCTGGCGGAAAAGACGCCCGGGCACGGATGCCGACCCGTTCCCGACGCCCGGCATGACCGGGGGCGAGATCGAGGTGCTGGGCTACCGGGGGATGAAGGAATACGAGATCGCCTTCGACGGGTTCAAGGTGGCGGGCGCGAACCTGCTGGGCGGCGTGACGGGTCAGGGCTTCAAGCAGCTGATGCAGACGTTCGAGAGCGCCCGCATCCAGACGGCGGCACGGGCGGTCGGCGTGGCGCAGGCGGCGCTGGAGGCGGGGCTGCGCTATGCCATTGAAAGAAAACAGTTCGGCAAGCCGCTGATCGCCTTCCCCAGGGTGTCCGGCAAGCTCGCGATGATGGCGGTCGAGATCATGATCGCGCGGCAGCTGACCTATGCTTCGGCCTGGGCCAAGGATCATGGGAAACGCTGCGATCTGGAGGCGGGGATGGCCAAGCTGCTGGGCGCGCGGGTGGCCTGGGCGGCGGCGGACAATGCGCTGCAGATCCATGGCGGCAACGGTTTCGCGCTGGAATATCCGATCAGCCGCATCCTGTGCGACGCGCGGATCCTGAACATCTTCGAGGGCGCGGCGGAGATTCAGGCGCAGGTGATCGCGCGGCGGCTGGTGGAGCAGGAGCCCGGCGACCGGTCGGCCTAAGCCCCTGCGCACGCTGGATTAATTGACCACAGACGGGCGCTGGCAGGGTGCCAGAAAGGTGCAAGAAAGCGTATGGCAACCTGCCATACGCTGCGATCGGCGGAGACATATTAATTCAAGGCATTCGGCGGCGGTGTGACGTTGCGTCAGCAGAGCGCGAGCGGCGAGGAGCGAGGTCCCGGCCTGCGCCGGGACGAGGGCGAGCAGGATCGCACGACACAGTTGATCGGATCACGCGGGCGTGAGAGCATCGCGGCATTGCCGGAGTCATTGCCGCGATGCCAAAGCCGTTTGAGAAATTGTCCGCAGGCGTCCGTCGCCGATGGCTGCTGGAAGCATCCCTCAAGGCGGCACAAAACGTCCCGGAGGGCGCTGTAGGGGATATCGTGCGCCAGCTCCGTTGGCGCGCCCGCCGGGCAAATGTCTGGACGAACGTGATCCTTGCGGCGCTGGGGGTGACGATTTTGATTGGCCTTCTGTTCTTCGTCGGCGGGCCGCTTTGGAAACAGAACCTCGACAGCGAAAGGCGCGTGCTGGGCGACGAGTTGACCGCGCTGACGGGGCAGGACGCGTCGCTGGACATTGACCGGAAGTCGGTTCAGGGAAAACTGGTCGAGGCCCTGAAGGGAAGCGCCGAGGTCGTTCCCTCCGGCACGGAACAGTACCTCGGGGGCAGCCTCGTGGACCGGGCAGACCATCCTGCTGTTCGGCGAAGACGGCGCGGTCACCCGCTCGACCGACGGCGGCGCGAGCTTCGCCCCGGTTCCCTCCGGCACGGATCAGGCCCTTGTGGATAGCGTTGTGAACGGACAGACCATCCTGCTCTTTAGCCGGAGCGGCACGGTCACCCGCTCCACCGACGGCGGCGCGAGCTTCGCCCCGGTTCCCTCCGGCACGGATCAGGCCCTTATGGATAGCGTCGTGAACGGGCAGACCATCCTGCTATTTGGAACGGGCGGCACGGTCACCCGCTCCACCGACGGCGGCGCGAGCTTCGCCCCGGTCCCCTCCGGCACGGAACAGGACCTCTGGAACAGCGTCGTGAACGGGCAGACCATCCTGCTGTTCGGAACGGGTGGCGCGGTCACCCGCTCCACCGACGGCGGCGCGAGCTTCGCCCCGGTCCCCTCCGGCACGGAACAGGACCTCTGGAACAGCGTCGTGAACGGGCAGACCATCCTGCTATTTGGAACGGGCGGTGCGGTCATCCGCTCCACCGACGGCGGCGCGAGCTTCGCCCCGGTCCCCTCCGGCACGGAACAGGGCCTCCGGGGCAGCGTCGTCACCGGGCAGACCGTCCTGCTGTTCGGCGGGGGCGGCACGGTCACCCGCTCCACCGACGGCGGCGCGAGCTTCGCCCCGGTCCCCTCCGGCACGGAACAGGGCCTCCGGGGCAGCGTCGTCACCGGGCAGACCGTCCTGCTGTTCGGCGGGGGCGGCGCGGTCACCCGCTCCACCGACGGCGGCGCGAGTTTCGCCCCGGTCCCCTCCGGCACGGAACAGGGCCTCTGGAACAGCGTCGTGACCGGGCAGACCATCCTGCTGTTCGGCGATGGCGGCACGGTCACCCGCTCGACCGACGGCGGCGCGAGTTTCGCCCCAGTCCCGTCCGGTACGGAACAGGACCTCTGGAACAGCGTCGTGACCGGGCAGACCATCCTCCTGTTCGGCGATGGCGGCGCGGTTGTTCGTCTGTCGGATGCCTGGGCGGACAAGGCGGCAAAGGTGGAGGTGAAAGGGGGGAGTGACGGAGATGGGCTTTTGCTCGATTTCATCGACAAGGAACTACCTCCCCATCTGCGAACCTGGACGCCGGTTCTGGACATCCGCCAAGCGCTGCTGGACAACATTTCGGGCCGAAAGTTCGTCGCCGGAAAGCGGGACGAAATCACCGGCAAGATCAGCGACCGCGCGAAGTCGGCGGTCAGCATCCTGCTGCGCGACCGCCTGCGTGAGGATTTCGCGTCCTTCATGGCGACATGCAGAGGCGTCACCGACTGGCAGGATCCGCCGCAACCGAAGGGGGTCGCGGTCGCCGATCCGGATTCCGTGACCCTCGCCTGCCTTCAAGGCTGGCAGGCCCAGCGCGCCTCGGATGACGGGACGTGGTGGCAGACGCTGGCCAATCAGGTGCCGCCGGGCATCCTCCTTCTGTTTCTGCTGGCCGTGCTGTCGGGCCTTTACCGCTACAACCTGCGGATGGCGGGGTTCCACGACTCTGCGGGCGGATGCGCTGCTTCTGCTCGCAGAGGGACGCAGCAAGGAGGACATCGCCAACCTCACCGCCATTTCTGACGCTCTTGCGGCCGACAAGGTGGAGTTCGGCAAGGACAACTCACCCGCCGATCAGGCGGTCGAAATCTTCAAGGCGTTCGTCAGCCGGACGAAGGAATAGATCACGCGGGCTGGTCTGAGCGCCCCCGCCGTCGCGCGAGCCTTGGGTGCAGCCGTCCCGCGATGACCCAGCCCACCGCCAGCCCCCCGGCGCAGGCAGCGAAGACTCCGGGGACCGGGGCGACGAGGAGCACCAGCCAGGCGACTCCGGGGGTCAGGATGCCGGAGACGTCGCGGAAGCTGGAATAGACGGCGGACATCTCGGTCCGCTCGGCGGGCCTGACGGCCATCAGGAAGGGCAGGCCGCCGAAGGTGTCGAGCATGATGAGGAAGGCGGACGCGGCGAACATCGCGATGACGGCGAGCGGCGGCCAGAGGGGCGCGCAGGCGGCGGCGAGGTAGCAGAGGCAGGCACCGGCGAAGGCGGTGCGCATGCCGTGCCGCAGGGTCCGGGCCTGCATCCAGCGCAGCATGACCGGGGCGAGGAACAGAAGCGCGTTCGAGGCGGAGAAGGCAAAGGACCCGATGCGGTCGCCGAGGCCGTTCTGGATGCAGAAGATCGGCAGATAGACGACATAGACCCACCAGCCGACGGACCGGAGGACGGCGAAGAGCCATCCTGCGATGAGCCTCGGTTGACGCGCGAAGCGGCCGAGATAGGCAAGCGGATTGGGCGCGGGCGCGCGGGCGCGGGTGATGAGCTTGCCGTTGCCGAGGCGCATGACCCAGAACAGGGTGAGCATCAGGACGGCGGCACACATGGCGACGACGAAGGGTGCGGGGTGCCAGAGTTTCCACAGCCAGACGCCGGTGAAGGGTCCGATGGCCCAGGGATCGCGGAATAGGTGAGGCGCAGCGTCTCGACTGCGCCCGAGGTCGGTGCGGGCGATGTAGTCCATCACGTAGGCGTTGAAGCAGATGAAGATGGTGATGGTTCCGGCATAGGTGGACAGCATGGCGGCGGGGGTGAGGACCGGGCCGCCCGCGATGCCGAGGGTTGCGCCGGTCAGGTAGAGGCAGCCGCCCGCGGTGTACATCCAGCGGCGGGGTATGCAGCGGCCGATCCAGGGAACCATGAGACCGGTCGAAAGCGAGAGGATGCCGACAAGGAAGTAGAGGCGGCTGACGGCGGCGGCGGAGCCGAGCGCGTCGTAAAGAACAAGCGGCCAGACCGAGACAAGTGTGGCGCGGACCGAGGATTTCGACGCCCGCGAGCAGCGCGAAGCCGCGCGCGCCGGGTGGAGGCGCGTGGCGCAGACGCTCGGGGATATAGCGGCCGATCATGGGCGGGGTCTCATGGCGGCAGCGTGACGCTGGGGGCTGGGTCGGGCGCGCCGGTAAGCGACGCCGGGAGTCAGATTGCGGCGCGGGACAGGGCCGCGACGAGGCGGGCGCGCGCCTCGGGCAGGGGTTTGTCGCCGTGGTCGGCGGCGAAGCGGGTCAGGAAGTGGCCGGTGACGGCGAGGGCGGCGGCGATGCCGCCGGGCGTTGCGGGGCCGGTGTCGGAGAGAACGGGAGGCAAGGGGAGCAGGCGGTCGGACCAGTCGCCCGCCCCCTCTGCGGGACACGGCGCGGCCGGTTTTGGGGCTGACATAGGCGAGGTCGGAGGTCGCGCCGGTGACGGCGCAGGAGGTGAGGTCGAGGCCGTAGCCGAGTTCCCCGAGCAGGGTCAGTTCCCAGGCGATGTAGTCGGCGGACCAGTCATCGGGGCCTGTCAGGCAGGCGAGGAGGCCTTGCGTGGCCGCGTAGAGATCGGGATGCGCCTCGCGTTCGGGGAGGGTCGTGTGGAGAAGCGCGCAGAGGGCGTTGAGGGCGGCGAGGGCACGGCGGTCGGACAGGAGGGATGCGCGGGAGATCAGGGGTTCGACGGTGAAAGCGCCGATATGGTCGTCGAGCCGCGCGCGCCAGGTGAGGTCTACCTGCGCGCCGGGCTGGAGAAGGGGTGCCACGCGGCGCGAGGCCCCGCCGCGCACGACACCGGCATGGCGGCCGTGGGATGCGGTGAACACCTCGATGATCGCGGCGCTTTCGCCGTGCGTCCGCACGGAGAGGATCGCGCCCTGGTCCCGCCATTCCATGAGGCGGAGTATGGCCGTGAGAGACCGGACACAAGTGGGCGCAGGGTTGCCGAGGCGGGCAAGCCGGGGCAACCTGCGGGACATGAATCACGGCAGTAACGGTATGGGGCGGGGGTTGGCCGGGCTGACCGCGGGGGTGGCCGTGCTGGCCCTCGCAGGGCAGTTCGTGGTGTCAGCGGGGCTGCTGGGCCAGCCCGGCCCGGCGGCGGTGATCTGGAACATGGCGGGGTACTTCACGGTTCTCACGAACCTGCTGGTCGCGGGCACGCTGATTGCGGCGGCGACCGGCGCGCGGGTGTCGGACTGGCTCGCAGGCACGATCGCGTCGGCGATGGTCGTGACCGGCGTGGTCTATCACAGCGTGCTTTCGGGGCTTTGGGCCCCGGTCGGACTGGCGTGGTGGGCGGATCAGGGGCTGCATACGGCGGTGCCGGTGCTGACGCTGGTCTGGTGGACGGCCGCAGCGCCGAAACGCGCGCCGTCGCCCGCGAAGGCGGCGTCATGGCTGATCTGGCCGCTGATCTATCTGATCTACGCCATTGGGCGACAGGCGCTGACCGGCTTTGTGGCCTATCCGTTTCTGGACCTTGCGGGGCTGGGGGCCGGGCGCGTTGCGGTGAATGCACTGTTGGTCATGGCGCTGTTCATCGCGGTGGCGGGACTGCTGCTTGTGGTTGCGCGGTTTGTCGGCAGGGATGCGCGCTGAACGTCAGTCCGACAGCCCGTCCTCGTCCAGCAGGGTCCGTCCGTCGCGCGACTCCACTTCGATCACCCAGAGGTCAGGATCGTTCCTGCGCTGGCGGGCGATGGCGGCGTCGACCTCGGGTTCGGGGCCTTCGGTCAGCGTGACCCAGACGCGCGATCCGGTCATCAGGTCGAAGCTGCGCTGGAAGGCCTGCGCGTCTGCCGTCGAGGGTGGCGAGCTTGACGAGGACGGCCCCGGCGGTGGGATCGCCCTTGCGGGTGACATAGGCGGGGATGTTGGCCAGCTGCAGGCGGGCCAGGTAGGCGCGGACCCAGAAATCGGCGGTGAGGCGGGGGGTCATTGCCGCCGGTCCGCCAGCGCCGGGCGAGGAAGACCCTTCACGAAGGGTCTTCGGGAGAGAAGACTTTTCGTGAAAAGTCTTCCGAGAGCGCGGGGGGCCGGGTCAGTTGCCATCCTTGAAGTCCAGACCCATCTCCGTGTAGCGCTCCTTCTCGTCCAGCCAGTTTTCGCGCACTTTCACCTGAAGGAACAGATGCGCGGTGCGGCCCAGGAATTCGCTGATCTCGGCCCGCGCGGACGTGCTGATACCCTTGATCGTCTCGCCGCCCTTGCCGAGGATGATGCCCTTGTGACCGTCGCGGGCCACATAGATGATCTGGTCGATGCGGGTCGTGCCGTCGGGGCGGTCGTCCCAGGCTTCGGTCTCGACCGTCAGCTGGTAGGGGATCTCCTCGTGCAGGCGGAGCGTCAGCTTTTCGCGCGTGATCTCGGCGGCGATCATGCGGAGGGGGAGGTCGGCGATCTGATCCTCGGGGTAGAACCATGCGCCCTCGCGGCAGGTTCGCGCCCAGCCATTCCTTGAGATCGTCGCAGCCGTAGCCCTTTTCAGCGGAGATCATGAAGGTGCGGGCGAAGGGATAGGCATCGTTCAGCTTCTGCGACAGGGCCAGCAGAACCTCGGCCTTGACCCGGTCGATCTTGTTGATGGCAAGGGCGACTTGCATGCCGTCGCCGCGTTCCTTCAGGCCGTCGAGGATCGCCTGCACGCCGTCGGTCAGGCCGCGATGGGCTTCGATCAGCAGGACGACAAGATCGGCATCGGCGGCCCCGCCCCAGGCGGCGGCGACCATGGCGCGGTCGAGGCGGCGGCGGGGGCGGAAGAGGCCCGGCGTGTCGACGAAGACGATCTGGGCGTCGCCCTGCATGGCGATGCCGCGGATCCGCGCGCGGGTGGTCTGGACCTTGTGCGTGACGATGCTGACCTTGGCCCCGACCATGCGGTTCAGCAGCGTCGATTTTCCGGCATTCGGTTCGCCGATGAGGGCCACGAAGCCTGCGCGGGTGGCCGGGTCGGTCATATCATTGTCCCATCCGTGCTAAAAGCGCCTGTGCCGCTGCCTGTTCGGCCTGCCGTTTCGACAATGCGCGCGCCGTCTCAGCCTCGCCGCTGGCCAGCCGCGCCTCGACGGTGAATTCCGGTTGGTGGTCGGGGCCGGAGCGGTCGGTTTCGGTGTAGACCGGTGGGTCCATGCCGCGGGCCTGGGCCCATTCCTGAAGGGCGGTCTTGGCGTCGCGCGCATCGGCGGCGACGCTGCTGATGCGGTCACCCCAAAGTCGCAGGATCAGATCACGGGCGGCGGGGAAGCCGCCGTCCAGATAGACGGCGGCGATGACCGCCTCGATCCCGTCGGCGAGCAGCGCATCCTTGCGGCGGCCGCCCGACATCATCTCGGAGCGACCGAGTTTCAGGACATCGCCGAGGCCCACATCGCGGGCGACGTCGGCGCAGGTTTCCTTGCGGACGAGAGCGTTGTAGCGGGGGGCGAGCTGGCCTTCGGTGGCAGCCTGATCGGCGCGGAACAGCGCCTCGGCCATCACGAGGCCCAGCACGCGGTCGCCGAGAAATTCTAGCCGCTGGTTGTCGGGGCGACTGGGCGTGGCGATCGAGGAATGGGTAACGGCGCGGATCAGAAGCTCGGGCTGGCGGAAGGCGTGCCCGATGCGGGTGGCGAAGGCGTCGAGATCGGCTGCGGGTTTCAATCCACGGCCTTGAAGAAGCGGTCGGCGCGCCAGGTCCAGAAGTAGAACAGCGACCGTCCGGCAGAGGAGAACATGATGCGGTCGGCGCGGCCGATGAGATATTCGGCGGGCAGCATGTCGACGCCGCCGACTTCAAGCCGGAAGCGTGAATCGGTGCTGTCGTCGCGGTTGTCACCCATGAAGAAGTAGTGGCCTTCGGGCACAGTGTAGACGGGCGTGTTGTCGGCGGTGTTCGGGCCGCCGTTCACGATGTTCAGCACGTCGTGGACGACCCCGTTCGGCAAGCGTCTCGGTCGCGCGGTCCTTCCGCGCAGATCGCCCCCCGTGCCAACGGGTTCGTCATTGGCGCAGCGCGGCATGCGGCCCTGCGGACCCTGGGGTTCCGTGATCTCCTCGAACACGCCTGCGGGGGTCTGCGGCACTTCGGTGCCGTTCAGCCAGACCACGCCGTTCGTCACCTGCACCGTGTCGCCGGGCAGGCCGATCAGGCGCTTGATGTAATCGACACCGTCCTTCGGGTGGCGGAAGACGACGACATCGCCGCGCTGGGGTTCGGTCGAAAACAGCCTGCCGGAGAACGGGCAGAGGGCGAAGGGGCAGGAATAGCGGGAATAGCCGTAGGCCATCTTGTTCACGAACAGGAAGTCGCCGATCAGCAGCGTGTCCTTCATCGAGCCTGACGGAATCCAGAACGGCTGGAAGAACAGCGTCCGGAACACGCCCGCGATCAGCAGCGCATAGACCACCGTGCGGATCGTCTCGGCGATCCCTTCCTTAGCGCCTGCCATGTCCTGCCCCGCCTGCCGCGATTGTCCGGCGCTACATGATCGTCCGCACCGCCCAAGTCAAGGCAAGGGCCGGTGACCCGGCAGGGCTTAGCGGCGCATTAACCCGGGCCTGCTAGCCCTGTTGCGGGGTGAACGGACAAGGCTTGTGGGGATGGCTTCGCAGAAGAATGCGCAGCCGGTCATCATCAAGCGCAAGAAGGTCATTGCAGGCGGCGGACACCACGGTGGGGCGTGGAAAGTCGCCTATGCCGATTTCGTGACGGCAATGATGGCCTTCTTTCTCTTGATGTGGCTGCTGAACGCAACGACGGAAAAACAACGCAAGGGCATCGCGGACTATTTCAGTCCGACGATCCCGCTGAGCCGCGTGTCGGGCGGGGGGGACGGATCCTTCGGCGGCGATTCTGTCTTTTCCGAGGACCAGATCGCGCAGAACGGCACCGGCGGATCGAGCCAGCGGCCGACGGCGGAGCGGCAGGCAATGGGGCAGACGGGCACCGACCGGTCCGAGGACAAGGAGACAGCCAAGGCTCTGGCTGCGGCGGCGAAGGAGATCGACGCCGCGTTGCAGGGACTGGGCGGCGAAAGCATGGCAACGCAGAACGCGCTGCGACATATCGTGACGCGGGTGACCGATGAAGGGCTGATCGTCGAGTTCCGCGACACCGAGGATGAGCCGTTGTTCGCGCCGGACACGGCTGACCCGCAGCCTGTCACGCGCGACATCATCGCCATGCTGGCGCGGGTGTTTGTGCTGACCGGGAACGACATCGCGATCAACGGCCACCTGTCGGCGCAGCCAGAGGTGCTGCGGGTGAACCCGGTTTGGAAGCTGTCGGCGGAACGCGCGATGAAGGCGCGTCTGATGCTGGAGGCGACGGGGTTCGAGGCGCTGCGGATCGAGCGGGTGACGGGCTATGCGGACCGCAAGCCGGTGCTGGGCAACCCGGCTGCGGCGGGCAACAACCGGATCGAATTGATTCTTTTGCGGCAGGAGGAGTGAAGGCTGCGGTTAGCCTGATGTTAAGCCCGCCCGGCGATGGTGCCTGCGATCAGATCGGATGCAGCAGCAGAAAGGCGGCAGGCATGTCCATATCCTCATCGCTCAACGCGGGTGTCGCGGGCCTCAGCGCCAACGCGACCCGGCTGGCGACCATTTCCGACAACATCGCGAACTCCGGCACCTACGGCTACAAGCGGGCCTCGGCGGATTTCGAAAGCTTCGTCATCAGCGAACGGCGCACGGCAGGCACCTATTCGGCCGGGGGCGTGCGGGCGATCACGGGGCGGCTGATCGACGAACGCGGGGCGCTGGTGTCAACATCCAACGCGCTCGACATGGCGATAGCGGGCCGGGGCATGCTGCCGGTGATGCAGGCCGTGTCGCTGAACAACACCACCGGCGGCCAGCCTTTGCTGATGACCACAACGGGATCCTTCCGCACCGACGCGGAAGGCGTGCTGACGACGCCGTCCGGGCTGGTGCTGCTCGGCTGGCCCGCGCAGGCGAACGGGACCATCCCGATCCTGCCGCGCGACACGACGGCGGGGCTGGTACCGGTCGTGATCAACGCGAACCAGACCGCGGGCGACCCGACCACGGAGATGAACCTGGGCGTCAACCTGCCCGCAACAGACACCGAGGCCGGTCAGCCGGGCACAGCCCTGCCGTTGTCTGTCGAATATTTCGGAAATCTCGGAACTTCCGAAACACTCGATATCACTTTCACACCGACGGTTCCCGGCACCGGCAGTTCGAACACCTGGACGATGGAAATCCGCGACAGCGCGCAGGCCGGCGCCCTGATCGGGGAATACACGCTGGTCTTCGACGATACGCGCGGAAGCGGCGGCACGCTGGCATCTGTCACGGCCGTTTCCGGGGGGGCCTACAGCGCGGCAACCGGCGAGCTGGCGCTGACCGTCGCGGGCGGACCGCTGACTGTGACCATCGGAAAGCTTGGCGACACGAACGGGCTGACGCAGCTGTCCGACAGCTTTGCGCCGACCTCGATCACCAAGGACGGATCGCCGGTGGGCAACCTGACGGCGGTCGAGATCGACGACGACGGCTATATCACCGCGACCTATGACACCGGCTTCACCCGGCGGCTCTATCAGATTCCGCTGGTCGACGTGCCGAACCCGAACGGGCTGGTCGTGCTGAACAACCAGACCTACAAGGTTTCGCCCGACTCCGGGTCGTTCTTCCTGTGGGATGCGGGCGACGGACCGACCGGCGCGGTCGTCGGCTATGCTCGCGAAGGCTCGACCACCGACGTGGCGGCGGAACTGACGGCGCTGATCCAGACCCAGCGGGCCTATTCGTCCAACGCCAAGGTGATCCAGACGGTGGACGAGATGCTGCAGGAAACCACGAACATCAAGCGCTGATCCGGACGCCGGAGCTGAGGCCGTGAGCCTGTCATCATCCCTTGCGAACGCCCTGACCGGGCTGACCGCAGCAAGCCGCGGTGCCGCAGTCATATCGTCGAACGTGGCCAATGCGACGACCCCCGGCTATGCGCGGCGCGAACTGCACCTGTCGTCCGCTGCCCTCGGCGGCTACGGCTCAGGGGTGCGGGTGGACGGCGTGACACGGGCGGTGACGCAGCCGGTGCTGAACGACCGACGGGTGGCCGATGCCGAAAGCGGCAACGCCGATCTGCGCCGGGCGTTCCTGGACCGGATCGAGACGGCCATCGGCGACCCGGGCGATACATCCTCGCTGGGCGGGCGCTATGCGGCACTGGAAGCCGCGCTGGTTTCGGCGGCAAGCCGCCCGGACAGCAGCGTCCGGCTCCAGGAGGTTCTGACAGCGGCGGGGGCTTTGACCGGCACCTTCAACCGCCTGAACGGCACGATCCAGACCGCACGGACGGAGGCGGATGCCGCGATAGCGAAGGACGTAGCGACCCTGAACGTTTCGCTGCAGGGCATCGCCGACCTGAATGTGAAGATCACCACCGTCCGTGCGCTGGGGCAGGATGTGTCGGCGCTGATGGATCAGCGCCAGACGCTGGTGGACCGGGTTTCCGAAATCGTGCCGGTGCGCGAGATGCCGCGCGAGCGCGACCAGATCGGGCTGTACACGACCGGCGGGGCGATCCTGCTGGAATCGAAGCCGCAACCGATCGGGTTCGAGGCCGCGGGTGTCATCACCGCCGACATGACGGTCGGAAGCGGCGCGCTGTCGGGTCTGACCCTTGGCACGACCGCGATTCTGACAACGGACCCGGGACCGATGGGCGGCGGACGCCTCGGTGCGCTGTTCGCGGTGCGCGACGGGCTGGCGACCGAAGCGCAGACGCAGGTCGATGCGCTGGCCCGCGACCTGATCGAACGTTTCCAGCCACCCGGGCCGGACACGACGCTTACCCCCGGCGGGCCAGGGCTGTTCACGGATGCCGGCGCGGTCGTCAACCCGCTGACCGAGGCCGGTCTGTCGGGGCGCATCACCGTTTCCGCGCTGGCCGATCCGGCGCGGGGCGGCGCGCTCTGGCGGCTGCGCGACGGGCTTGGCGCAGCAAGCCAGGGAAATGTCGGCGATGCGGCCTTGCTGCAGGGCCTGAACACCGCCCTGACGCAGACGCGCCTGCCGGCGTCGGGCGCATTCGGCGGATCGGCCCGCAGCGCGGCGGGGTTGGCGGGCGAGGTCCTGTCGGGCGTGTCTTCCGCGCGGCAGGTCGCCGAAGACGATCTTGCCACTGCATCGACCCGACAGGCGGCGCTGAGCGACCTTCTGGCCGAGGACGGTGTTGACACCGATGCCGAGATGCAGCGCCTGCTGCTGATCGAACAGGCGTTTTCGGCCAATGCACGGGTGATCCAGACGGTGGATGACCTGATCCGCCAGCTGATCGGACTGTGACCGCAATGCGCAATGTCTCTCTCGGCGATCTCGGGCGGATGATGCAGAGCCGCCGCAGCTATGCGGGGCTGAGCGCCGAGGTGCAGCGTATGTCGCAGGAGGTCACGACCGGAGCGAAGGCCGACCGGGGGCGCGCGGTCCGGGGCGACTTCACCCCGCTTGCGGCGATCGACCGGGCGCGGCTGACCGCCGACGCGACCCGTCTGGCTTTGTCCGAGGCCGCGACCCTGACCGGATCGCTGCAGACGATGCTGGAGACAGCGCAGACAGCGGCATCGGGCATCGCGGTCGGGCTGATGTCGGCGGCCACTACAGCCGGCGCGGGCCAGATCGATGCGCTGACAACCGACGCCAGGGCGAAGTTCTTCACGGCGGTCTCGGCGCTGAACATGCAGGTCGGCGACCGGTATCTGTTGTCGGGCACGGCCACCGATGCGCGGCCGATTTCCGGCGGTCAGGATATTCTCGACGCGCTGATGACAGCGATCGCGGGGCAGACCACCGTGTCAGGCGTGACCGGGGCGGTGGCGGCCTGGTTCGACGCGCCACCGGGCGGTGGCGGTTATCTTGACACGGTGTACGGCGGGTCGCTGACGCCGCTGGCCCCGTTGCAGACCGGTGCGGGCGACAGTGTTTCGATGACGCTGACCGCCGCCGACCCGGCAATCGTCGATCTGCTCGAGGGCCTGGCGACGGCCGCGCTGGTGGCGGAGGGCGCGCTGGCGGGCGATGTGAACGGCCGCGCGCTGCTGACCCGCGCAGCGGGTCAGATGATCCTGTCGGCGGACGGTCCGATGACCGGCATCCGCGCATCGCTGGGGACCGTCGAGGCGGCCGTCGCCGATGCGCAGGTGCGCCAATCGGCGGAGCTGACGGCGCTGGAGCTGGCGCGCGCGACGCTGATCGAGGCAGACCCCTACGCGGCGGCAACGGCACTGGAGGAGGCGCAGGCGCGGATCGAGACGCTGTACACGCTGACCGCGCGCCTGTCGCGCCTGAGCCTGGCGGAGGTGCTTCGATGAGGCTGGCACACTGGCTGACGGCGGTGCTGATGACCCTCTGTCTGGTTGCGGCGGGTTCGGCCCCGGCTGCACCGATCCGGATCAAGGATCTGGTCGAGGTGGACGGCGTGCGCGGCAACGATCTGGTCGGCTACGGGCTGATCGTGGGGCTGAACGGCACCGGCGACGGGCTGCGCAACGCACCCTTCACCGAAGAGATCATGGCGAACATCCTGGAGCGGCTGGGCGTCAACGTCTCGGGCGAGCAGTTCCGGCCGAAGAACGTGGCGGCGGTGCTGGTGACGGCGACGCTGCCGGCCTTCGCGCGGGCAGGGAGCCGGATCGACATCACCGTCTCGGCGATCGGGGATGCGAAAAGCCTGCTCGGCGGGACGTTGGTGATGACGCCCCTGAACGCGGCGGACGGACAGATCTATGCGGTGGCGCAGGGGGCGGTGATCGCGGGCGGCGCCTCGGCCCAGGGCGAGGGCGCATCGGTGACGCAAGGCGTGCCGACGGCGGGTGTGATTCCGGGCGGGGCACGGGTGGAACGCGAGATCGCCTTCGATTTCGCAGGGCTGCCGGCCCTGCGGCTGGCGCTGCGCGAAGCGGATTTCACGACCGCAGGCCGGATCGAGACAGCGATCAACGCGGAATTCGGGCGTGTCGTCGCGGTGATGACGGATGCGGGGACCGTGGCGGTCGATATCGGCGCGACGCGGATGGGGTCGCCTGCGCATGTGATCGGGCGGATCGAGAACCTGTCGGTCGAGCCGGAGACGCGGGCGCGGGTGGTGGTGGACCAGCGGTCGGGCACGATCGTGATGGGATCGGACGTACGGATTTCGCAGGTGGCGGTGAGCCAGGGCAACCTGACGCTGCGGATCGCGGAGGAACCGCTGGCCGTGCAGCCGAACCCGTTCGCGGAAGGCGAGACGGTGGTGCTGCCGCGAACCGAGGCGAGCATCGCGGAGGAGCCGGGGATCGGCATCGCGGAACTGGCCGAGGGGTCGTCCCTGTCGGAGGTGGTGGCGGGGCTGAACGCGCTCGGCGTATCGCCGCGCGACATGATCGATATCCTGAAGACGATCCACAGTGCGGGCGCGATGCACGCGGACTTTGTCGTGCAGTGATGCGGGCGGTCCCGCCGCAGCCGTGAGCGGCTGATGCGCCGCAGCGCGCCGAAGCCAGCATCGCCGGGGAGCTAAGGCGGACGGGTCGCCAGTGGGTCGTCCCTGTCGGAAGTCGTGGCGGGCCTGAACGCGCTGGGCGTATCGCCGCGCGATAGGCGTCGACATCCTGGAGATTATCCACGGCACCGGGGCGGTGCAGGCGGACGTTGTCTTGCAGCAGAACCGGGGGGACGGCGCGGTCCTTGGGCCAAGGGCGGGACCGCAGGTCTGACGTGCAGCGAGGCGAGCATCGCGGAAGAGATCGGGGATCGGGATCGCCGCTGTCACTGGTGCGGTCCGTGCTGCAATCGTGGCGCAGGGGCAGCCTGCCGCCAGCCCTCTCGGACCGGCGGGTAGCGCTCAGAAGTAGCTTTTCACCAGCGCCCCTGAGATCAGGCTCCAGCCGTCAGCGACGACGAAGAAGGCTAGCTTGAAGGGCAACGCCACGACGGCGGGCGGGACCATCATCATGCCCATCGACATCAGGATGGCAGAGACGACAAGGTCGATGATGAGGAAGGGCAGGAAGATCAGGAAGCCGATCTGGAAGGCGCGGGCGATTTCGGACAGCATGAAGGACGGCACCAGCACCGAGAGGGGCGCGTCCGCGGCCTGCGTCACGGCGGCATCGGGGCGCAGGGCGGCCAGCGCCTGGAACGTGTCGGGGTCGAGCCGCGCGGCCATGAACAGGCGGAACGGCGCGATGCCGGCGGTCCAGGCAGGGCCCAGGTCCATCTTGCCGTCGATCATCGGCTTGATGCCGGCGGCCCATGCTTCGAGGAAGACCGGTTCCATGATGAACCAGGTCAGGAACAGCGCGAGCGAGACGATCAGCATGTTGGGCGGGGACTGCTGCAGGCCGATGGCCTGCCGCAGGATCGACAGGACCGTCACGATGAAGGGAAAGCACGTCACCATCACCGCCAGTCCGGGGGCGAGGCTGAGCACCGTGACCAGCGCAATGAGCAGCATCGACTGGCCGGTCAGGCTGCCGTCACCAAGGCGGATGGCCAGGTCCTGCGCAGCAGCCGGTATCGCGGAAAGCGCGCAGAGCAATGCGGCACACGCCGCGACCGGTGCGGCACCCTGGGCGTGGCCCGGCGGGCGGAACGGACCGGGCAGCCGCCGCACCTACAGCCCGTCCGTCAGATCGACGATCTCGGTCAGACGCACGGCGAGCTGGCCGGACTGGTCGCCGTCCAGCTCGGCCAGTTCGCCGCGGGCGATCAGGCGGTCGCCGACATAAAGCTCGACCGGGTCGTCGACCTTGCGGTCGAGCGGCAGCACGGCATCGCGCTTCAGACGCAGGAGATCGCGCACCAGCGGCCGCGCCCGGCCGACCGATATCGTGATCTCGACCGGCACAAGCGCCAGCGTCGGTGCGGTGCCGCCCTGCGGCAACGGGGGGACGGGGCTGTCATCCATGCGCACGCACCTTTTCCTGGTCCTGTTCGGTCTGGAAGAAGTCCGCGACGGCGGTGCCGATGGCCGCGATCACGCCGTCGAGGTCGATTCTGCGGTCGCGGTCGGCGAAGCGCAGATGCACCTGCCCTTCGCCGAGCGACGGCTCTTCGGCGACCACAAGGGGCACGATGCCGCTGCCCGCCAGAAGCGGCTCGATCAGGGCGCGCGATGTCGGGTTGACCACGACCTCGATCGGAACCCCGGCCAGCTGCCTGGCCACGGGGACCAGTTGCTCCAGCACCATGGGTCCGAGGGTCTCATGCGCCATGCGCGGCATGACCTTGCAGACCATGTCGCGGAGTAGGGGTTCGATGGCGTTCAGCACATGGCGGTGCGCCTCGGTGTAGGTGAAGCCGAGATCTTCGAGGCTGCGGGCGAAATCGGCCCGGATCCGGGCCGTTTCCTTGTCCTGCGCGGCGATCGCGTCATCCCACCCCGCCTTGTAGCCGTCTTCGAAACTGGCCAGTTTCGCGTCCTCGACACCGGCATCGGACAGTGCCCCGAAGCTGCCGCCGGGGTCGGGGTGCTCAAACACCTCGAGCAGGAAGCGCGCGGTCATCGGGCACGCTCACCGGCGGGCGCTTCCATCCAGCCGCGCAGGATCTCCACGGTTTCGTCCTGACGCTCGGCCACCATCCGGCGCAGGCGGGCGACGGGATCGGACGATCGGTCCCGGCAACGGAGCCCGGGGCGGGCAGCCCGCCCGCCATCATCCGGCCACCCGCGCCTGCGCCGAAATCCGATACAACGGCCAGATTCTGCGGCACGAAGTCACCATCGTCGATCACGCCGTTCAGTGCCGCGCCCGGTGCCGCGCCGGCACGCCCGGGCGAGACGAGGCCGATGGCAGCAGGCGGCGGGGGCAGAGAGCGGCCGCTGAGGATCGGGCGGATCACGAACAGGCCGAGGACCAGCGCCACGACACCCAGAACAACCGACTGCACGATGGCCATCGCGTCGAACACAAGGCCGCTGAACATGCCGGCCGTCGCTTCGGTGCCAAGCTCAGCCACGGGCTGGAACGGCAGCGTCCGGATGGTGATGACATCGCCCCGCTCTTCGTTGAAACCGACGGCAGAGGCGACCAGATCGCGCAGCAGGGCAAGTTCCTCATCGGTGCGCGGGGTCTGCGTGATCTGGCCCGACGCATCGGTGCCGGCTGCGGCATTGACGAGCACCGCGACGCTGATCCGCCGGACCGCCCCGGGGGTGCGCAGAACTTCTCGCGTCGTCTCGGACACCTCGAAGTTCACCCGTTCGCGGGTCTCGCTGTTCTGGCTATTCGATGCCCCGGCGGACCCAGTGGCATCGCCGGTCGGCAGATTGGAGGCGACGGTAACGTCGCTGCCGCGCGAGTCGTTGGATGATGTCGTCTTTTCCTCGGTGTCGGTCGAGATCGCCACGCGGCTGTCGGGATCGAACCTGCGTTCGGTGATAGCCTCGCGTTCGGTAACGGTTTCTGCGGCCACCTCGACCACGACATTTCCGGCACCGACGCGCGCTTCGAGCAGGCGCAGCACGTTCGCCCGCATCGCCTGCGCGCGGTCGTCGCCGGCCGTTTCGGCACCCTCATCGTCGCCGGTCTGCACCAGCCCACGGTCGGCATCGATCACCGCAACGTCTTCGGGCCGCAGACCGGCCACAGCGGAGGAGACGAGAAACTTGATCGCCTTGGCTTGCGCCGCAGGCAGCGCGCCCCCTGCGGTCGTGACCGTGACCGAGGCTTTGGCGGCCTGCGCGGGGCGAAGGCCCTGCGCCTCCTGGTTCGAGATGTGGACGCGGGCGGCGCGGACCTGCGGATTCGCAGCGATGGTGCGGGCGAGTTCACCTTCCTTGGCGCGCCAGTAGGCGGCATCGAACATCTGCGCGGTCGTGCCGAAGCCGGACAGCGAATCCAGGAGTTCGTAGCCGGTGTTCCCGGCGGCGGGCAGCCCTTCGGCGGCGAGCGTCATGCGCAGCTCGTCCCGGCGGCCAGCTTCGACATAGATCGCCTCGCCGCGCACTTCGTGCAGGATGCCGCGCTGTTCGATCGCCGCCACAACCTCGCCCGCGCGGGTTGCGTCGAGGCCGGAATAGAGCAGCGCGTAGCCCGGGCGGCTGGCGTAGTTCGCAAGCACGAGGACGGCTGCGAAGGCGGCGAGGGTTGCGGCAACGACGATCACCCGCCGCCGCAGATCAATGGCCAACCAGACGGCAAACAGCTGCTGCACGTACCCTCTTTCCCAGTGGCGTTCTGCCCCGCGTTTTCGATCCTTGGCGGAAGGCGCTTAAGAATCGGTTAGCCCGAACGCTTTATCGGTGGGGATCGACGAACCCCTGGGGACGAGAGATGTCAGACAGCGCGGGCAAACCGGCGGACGGTGCGGACGCACCTGTGAAGAAGCGGTCCAAGCTGCCGCTGCTGATCGGTCTGGTGCTGATGCTGGGGCTGGGCGGGGGCGGTTTCTTTGCGGTGAAGACGGGGATGGTGCTGGGGACAGGCGCGGACCATGCGTCCGAAGACCCGGCGGGGGCCGAGGTCGAGCCTTTGCCGGACATCGCCTTTGTCGCCCTCGACCCGCTGATCGTCTCGCTCGGCGGCACCGGCACATCGACTGCGCGCCATCTGCGTCTTACGGCGCAACTGGAAGTGCCGAAGGCGCATGAGGCAGAGGTCAGGCTGCTGATCCCGCGCGTGCTCGACGTGATGAACAGCTATCTGCGCGCGGTCGATGTGGGGCTTCTGGAAGACCCGACAGCGCTGACGCGGCTGCGGGCGCAGATCATGCGGCGCGTGCAACTGGTCGCGGGCGAGGGCCGGGTGCGCGACGTGCTGCTGACCGAATTCGTCATCAACTGAAGGAGAGCGGCTTGGCGCTGATTTCGGACATTCTGCTGGCGGCGGGGGCGCTGGGCGCGGGGCTGTACTGCCTTGTCCTGTCGCGCAGGCTGTCCCGGTTCACGACGCTTGAGGGCGGCATGGGCGGCGCGGTGGCTGTGCTGTCGGCGCAGGTCGACGACATGACGCGGGCGATCGAGGCGGCGCGGACGACCGCCTCGGAATCGGCGCGCAGCCTGGGGGCGCTGACGCAGCGGGCGGAGAATTCGGCGCAGCGGCTGGAGCTGCTGATCGCATCGCTGCATGATCTGCCCGACCCGCAGGCGCACGACGACCCGACAGGGCTGCGTGTCGTGCGGCGCAGGCGCCCGCATCACGCGGAGGCTGCCGAATGATCGGCGTGCGTCCGAGACCCCGGCAGGGACGGGTCAGCGGCCCGCGCGGACGGCCGGGCGTTCTGCTGATCCTCGCGGGCCTCTTGGCCGCATCGGGGGCGATCCGGATCGGCGATGGAGTGGGCCAGGCGCTCGCGGAAACGGCAAAGGAGGCGCAGGCGTCCGAAGCTGCCGCGCTTGGTTCGGCTGGTGCGGACGAGGGGGATCACGGCACGCTCATGGAACCGGCTGCCGCCGAGGCTGCGGCAGATGCACATGCCTCCGCAGAACAGGTCAAGGGCTGCGCGGCCGACCCCGGAACGGAGGCTCTGTTGACAGCGATCAGGGACCGCAACGACGGTCTTGACCGGCGCGAGGCCCGCATCGCGGACCGGGAACGTGCGGTGGACGTGGCCCAGACAGCCATCGAGGCGCGCCTTGCCGCGCTGACGGCGGCCGAGGAGGAACTGGCGCGGACCGTTGCCGTGGTGGATTCCGCCGCCGAGGAAGACGTCGCGCGGCTGGTCGCGGTCTATGAGAACATGAAGCCCAAGGATGCGATCCCGGTCTTTGCCGAGATGGACCCGGACTTTGCCGCAGGGTTCCTGGGGCGGATGCGGGCCGATGCGGCGGCGGCGGTCCTGTCGGGGCTGGACCCGAAGGTCGCCTACACGATCAGTGCGATCCTGGCCGGGCGGAATGCGAACGCGCCGGTGAACTGAGGCGCGGCATGCATCCCCGCCGCCGTCTGGCGAAAAGCTAATCTTAACCGGGCTGTGTGACGGTCACGAGCATGGGGGCATGCCGGTTCCGGCACCTTGGGAAAGGCGTGAAACGTGATCGGCATCGTCGGCATCGCGATCATCTTCATCATGGTCTTCGGCGGCTATCTGCTGGCGGGCGGCAAGCTGGGGATCATCATGAAATCCCTGCCGTTCGAGATGATCATCATCGGGGGCGCCGCCGCCGGTGCCTTTGTCATCTCCAGCGACGGCCCCGGCATGAAGCACACCGTCAAGGACATCAAGAAGGTGTTCAAGGGACCGTCATGGAAGCCTGACGACTACCGCGACATGCTGTGCCTGCTGTTCGAACTGATCCGGCTGCAGCGGCAGAACCCGGTCGCCATCGAAGAGCATATCGAGAACCCCGAGGCATCGACCATCTTCGGCAAGTACCCCAAGCTTGCCGCCGACCACACGGCCATCGACCTGATCTGCGACACGATGCGGTCCGCCTCGATGAATTTCGACGACCCGCATCAGGTCGAAGAGGTGCTCGACAAGCAGATCGAGGCGAATCACCACCACGCCCAGCATTCCAGCCATGCCCTGCAGGGCATCGCCGACGGGCTGCCCGCGCTGGGCATCGTCGCGGCGGTTCTGGGCGTCATCAAGACAATGGCGTCGATCGACCAGCCGCCGGAGGTGCTGGGCAAGATGATCGGCGGGGCGCTGGTGGGGACGTTTCTGGGTGTATTCCTCGCCTATGGGCTGGTCGGACCCTTTGCATCCAAGATCAAGACGATCGTCGATGAGGATGCGCATTTCTACCGGCTGATCCGCGAGGTTCTGGTGGCGAACCTGCACAACCATGCGACCAACATCTGCATCGAGGTGGGGCGGCAGAACACCCCGCATCACTTCCGACCCAGCTTTGCGGTGCTGGAGGAGGCGCTGAAATCGATCAAGTCCGACGCCGCATGAACTGCGGACCAACTTTCGCGCTGGTCCTTGCCTTCGCCGCGGGTCCGGCCCTGGCCGAAGAGATCACCGTGCGGTCGGGCGAGCATGAGGGGTTTTCAAGATTGGTGCTGGAGCCGCAGACCGAGACGGCGTGGACTCTGGGCCGGATCGGCCAGGGCTATGAGCTGCGGCTGGACAGGCCTGGGGTGACGTTCGATCTGACCCGGGTGTTCGATCTTATCCCGGAGACGCGGATCTCGGCGATCACGCCGGGATCGACGGAGGGCTCTGTCGCGCTCGGCCTGTCCTGCGATTGCAGCGTGACCGCGTTCGAGACGGCGGCGGGCGTGATCGTCGTCGATATCGCGGATGGCGCTCCGGACCCCGCATCGCCGTTCGAGGCACGGCTGGAGGCCGATGGTGCCGTCGCGGCAGCCCCGGATGCGGCAGAGGAGGGCGGTCCGGGGGAAACCGACCAGGCCTGACGCAGCGTCTGTGGCACCGGACCGCCTTGCCCCGCTCCGGCAGGCTGCGAAGGCACCACCGACGATTCCGTATCTGGATGCATTCTGGGCCGATTCGCCGGCCGGTGCGGCAGGCGCGGGCGGACCGCCGCCGTCTGCCGCGCGGGGCGCGCTGGCCATGGCAGAGGCACCGGCTGCGCCGCTTGCGCCGGATACCGACACAGGGGACCGCATCGAGACGCCCGGAACGGACAAGGCCGGTCCGTCCGGCACCGCGCAGGCTATCGCCGCAGACAGTCGTGGACACTGGTTTGCCCGACGCAGGCCCTGCCGTGACCGAAGATCATGCCGCTGCGCCGCCGGATGCGCCGGAAGACAGCGCGCCTTCCGGACTGGCCGGGCGCGCATTGCTGCCCGACCCGCGCGTGCTGATGGCGGAACGCGACCTGCTGGTCCAGCTGAGCCGCGCGGCATCGCAGGGTCTCATCGTCCCCAGCCGGTCCGGCAAAGGATCAGCGGCTACCCCGCCCGGCAGCGGAACAGATGCGCCCGACGCGGCTTCGCACGGCGCGGCCGTGCCGACCGGCATCGAAGCACCGGTCGCCCAGAGGCACGCCAGCCGATGATCTGGCCATTCGGGCCGAGACCGGCATCGACCGCGTCATCATCGGCGGCGTTCCGTCACAGCAGATGACCGGCGAGGGCCGCACCTGTCCGCCGCCGGATGCCAGTTGACGTTGCATCCTGGGGCGCGCCGGAGGGTCCCGCCGCGCAGATCGCCGACCTTCGCCGCCCTCTGGTCGGCGAATTCGACCAGCCCGATACCTCCGCCGCAGCGGCGCTGGCGCGGTTGTACCTCTATCTGGGGTTCGGTGCCGAAGCTGCGGGCACGCTCGATGCCTTCGCCGTGGCGGACGACGACGCGCCCTATCTGCGCGATCTTGCGGCGATCATGGATGACGCCCCGGTCCTGCCAGACGGCCCGCTTGCCGACATGACCGACTGCGAGACGGGTGCCGCGCTGTGGGCGGTGCTTTCGCACAGGTCGCTGGCCGGGTCGGACCCGGTTGCCTATGGCGCGGTCCTGCAGGGATTTTCCGCGCTGCCGATTCATCTGCGCCAGCATCTCGGCCCGCGTCTGGCGCGCCTGTTCATCGCGCAGGGCAAGCCCGATGTGGCGCGCGGCATCCGCAATGCGATTGCCCGCGCCGACATGGATCACGGCGAGACGCTGAAAATGATCGATGCCGAGCTGGAGTTGTCGCGCGGCAACCGCGCCGCCGCAGAGACACTGCTCGACGGCGTGGTGGCACGCGGATCGCTGGACGCACCAGCGGCTTTGCGCGACGCGATCCGGTCACGGCTCGACGACGGCCGGCCGGTCGATGGGCGCATGGCCGAGGCGGCGATCGCCTATGGCTTTGAATTCGGCGCGACGCCGCTGGGGCGTGAGCTGCAGAATCTGGCGGTGCTGGCGCTGGCGTCGGACGGCAGGTTCGCCGACGCCTTCGACGAATTCGCGCGGCTTAGGCCGCAGGCGGGACGGGACGCAGAGCACGGAACACGCGAAACGCTGGTGGCGATGCTGATTGACGGCAGCGACGATCCGGCTTTCCTCGACATCCTGTTCCGCCATTCCGCGACATTCGCCGGGGCCGCCGAAACCCCCGGCATCCGCATCGGTGCGGCGCGGCGGCTGCTGGCGGCGGGGCTTCCCGGCGAGGCGGAGCGCCTGCTTGCCACGCTGTCCCCGCAAGACGGCGATGTGCGAAGGATGCGGGCGCGCGCGGCGCTGGCCGATGACCGGGTGGCCGATGTGCCCGGACTGCTGGACGGAATGGAGGACAACGCGAGCCTGGCCCTGCGCGCCGAGGCCGAGGCGCGGAGTGGCCAGCACCGCATCGCATCGGCGCTGTTCGGCACGCTTGGCGACGCCGCCCGCAGCGGCAGCGAGGCCTGGCGCGCGGGCGACCTTGCGGCTGCGGCGCAGAACGGGCCTGACCCTGTCCGGGCGGCGCTGCAGATCCTCGGCACTGACAGACACACGGCGCGCGCCACGGCTTCTGCAGCAGGCGCTGACGTGCCCCCGACAGCGAAGGGCCCGGTGCCCCCGGTCCTGCCCGAAGACGCCCCGCTGACGGGCGCACGGGCGATGATCGAGGACAGCGCGCAGGCCCGGCAGGCGATTGCGGACCTTCTGGCTGCGTTGGACTCGCCGGATGATCCGGCAGCCGGATCAACCGAGGCGGTTGGTGCCAAGGCGGCAGCCCCGGTCGACCCAACGCAATAGCACGGACATGACAGGCAGCACGCCGCTGCGTGGCACTGCATGGGGCCGACGGCGAGGCGGCCACGGTGCCGGCTGCGATCAGGGGTGATCTGCCGCAGGCGACCGGACGGCACTTACCGAATCTCAACCCTGCCGCCGTAACCTTCCGCATCGGGCACCGCAAGAACTGCGGTCCAGGGGGAACATATGGCGCGCATCTGCGACCCGGCTGCATGGCCGCCGACCTTGAGGTCACGCAACCCCATAGTCAGGAGGCGCGCAGCGGCGTTCCTGATCCTGTCGATCCTGACCACCCCCCTGCCAGCCGCAGCATCCGCACCCGATGACCTGTCGCGCATCTGCGACGACGCCGCCGCTGAAGCATCGCAGAGCACCGGGGTTCCGCTTGCGGTGCTGCAGGCGATCTCGCTGACGGAAACCGGACGGAAGCGCAACGGCGGGTTCCGGCCCTGGCCCTGGACGGTGAACATGGAGGGCAAGGGGCTGTGGTTCGACACGCCCGACGACGCGCGGGCGTATGTCTACAAGGAATACAAGCGCGGCGCGCGCAGCTTCGATGTCGGCTGCTTCCAGATCAACTACAAATGGCACGGCCAGGCCTTTGCCTCGATCGAGGCGATGTTCGACCCGCTTGAGAACGCGCTCTATGCGGCCGGGTACCTTAGCGAGTTGTTCAGCGAGACCGGCGACTGGAGCAAGGCTGCGGGCGCGTATCATTCCCGCACGCCCGAATTCGCGGAGAAGTACCGCGCACGGTTCGACCGGATTCATTCGGGTCTGGCCGGTTCGCCCGAGACCGCAGCGGGCGACGCTTACTCCGGTGCGGACCCCTACGGGGGGCAGCCAGAGATACCGGAGATTCCGGATATCGTGCTGGCCGCAAACGGCGGTTCAGCAGACCCTGCCACGCCGAGGGTGAACACTTTTCCGCTGCTGCAGGCCGGCGCGACCGGCGCCTTCGGGTCGCTTGTGCCGCTGGACCGCGCGGCCGGACCTGGCCTGTTCGGCGCAGCACGCGCACCCGCTCCGGTCGTGCCCGACCTTTCCGCATCTGACGCCCTCCTGGCAGAGGCCGACTGATGCCGCAGCCCGCGCCGCAGACGCTGTTCCGGCCGACCGTCCTTCTTGCGCTCGCGCTGATGGCGATCATCGCCATGATGGTGCTGCCGATGCCGGCCATCGTGCTCGACATCGGGCTGGCTCTGTCCTTCGCGCTGGCGATCCTGATCTTCACCATCACACTGTTCATCGAGCGCCCGCTCGATTTCTCGTCCTTTCCGCCGATCCTGCTGGCCTCGCTGATGCTGCGCCTGTCGCTCAACGTCTCCTCGACCAAGCTCATCATCGGTCAGGGCCACACCGGCACCGATGCGGCGGGCGACGTGATCGAAGGCTTCGCCATGTTCATCATGTCGGGGTCGGTCATCATCGGCCTGGTCATCTTCACCGTCCTGCTGATCGTCAACTTCATCGTCATCACCAAGGGTGCGGGCCGCATGGCCGAGGTCGGCGCGCGCTTCGCGCTCGACGGGATGCCCGGCAAGCAGCTCGCCATCGACAGCGACATGAATGCGGGCGCCATCGACCACGCCGAAGCCAAGGCGCGGCGCGAACGCGAACAGGCGGAGACGACGTTCTTCGGCTCGCTCGACGGCGCGTCGAAGTTCGTCAAGGGCGACGCCGTCGCGGGCCTTCTGATCACGCTTCTGAACCTCGTCGTCGGGCTTGCCGTGGGCGTGCTGGTGCATGACCTGCCCTTTTCCACGGCGCTCGAGACCTATTCGATCCTGACGGTCGGCGACGGTCTGGTCAGTCAGATCCCCGCCGTCATCATCTCGATCGCCGCCGCCCTGCTCCTGTCGCGCGGCGGGTCGCGGGGGACGGCGGATGGCGAGCTGATGACGCAGCTTGGCCGCTATCCGGCGGCGCTCGCCACCGTCGCGGTGCTGATGGCGCTGTTCGCCCTGATCCCGGGCCTGCCGTTCTGGCCCTTCATCGTCGGGGCCCTCGGGCTGGCCGCGATGGCCGTCACGTCCGCGCGGCGTCACCGCCGTGCCGCCGAACGGGCAGCGGCCGCCGTGACGGGTCCGGCAGCGACCGAGCGGCAGAAATCGCTCGGCGACCTGCTCGACCTCGACGAGATCCATGTCGAGTTCGCGCCCGACCTGGTCGGGTGGTGATGGACCCGGCGACCGGCCTCGACGCGCGGATCGGCAACATGCGCAACCACATCGCCACGGTCTTCGGCCTGATCCTGCCGGAGATCCGCCTGACCGACAATCGCGCGCTGGATGCGGGCAGCTACCGCATCCGCATCCAGGGCGTCGAGCAGGCGCGCGACCGGCTGCGGCCGGATCAAGTTCTGGCCCTGACTGAACGGTCAGGAGGATGCGGCTGCCCGAGGGGCGCGATGTCCGCGAACCGGTCTACGGCGCGCCGCGCCCGCTGGATCGCGCCCGCGCTGCAGGAGGATGCCGCGCTGAGCGGGCTGACGGTGGTCGGCCCGACCGAGGTTGTGGCGACGCATCTGCTCGAGATCGTCAAGCGCAACTTCGGCCGGCTGCTGACGCTGCAAGACCCTGCGGCGTCAGCTGTCGACGAATTCGTCCAGCCTGACCGACACCGCACGGGCCGAGGCGAACCGGAAGCTGATCGACGAATTCGTGCCCGACAAGGTGCCGGTCGACATGCTGCTGGCGGTGCTCCGGCTGCTGCTCGAGGAGCGGGTCTCGATCCGCAACCTGCCGCTGATCCTCGAAGCGATCGCCGAAGCTGCGCGGCACGGCCGGGCCGGAGGCTGCCTGCGAACATGTCCGCCACCGGCTCGGGCTTCCAGCTGGTCGCCGAGCTGCGGCGCGAGGATGGGACGATTCCGCTGATCCAGCTGGCCCCGGAATGGGAGGAGACGTTCCAGGCGCATCACGTCGAAGGCGACCGCGGCCAGACCGATGTGGCGCTGCCGCCAGATGCCTTCAACCGGCTGGCGGCCAATGTCGCCGAACGTCTGGCGCGCGCGGGCGAGCGCGGCATATCGCCCGCCCTGGTCACGGCGTCGCGGCGCAGGCGGTTCCTGCGGACGGTTCTGGGGGCCAAGGGCATCGCGATTCCCGTCCTGTCGGTCGAGGAAATCGGGGCCGATGCGCGGCCGTCGATCGTCGGGCTGGTGCCCGCGTGACCGGAACGCTGGCGGCCCTTCTGTCGGAGTCGACAGGGCGCGACCGCTCTGGGGTTCATCATCTTCCTGCGCGTCGGCGCGGTGATGGCGCTGCTGCCTGCCTTTGGCGAAATGGCGGTGCCGGTGCGCGTGCGTCTTGGCCTGGCACTGGCCTTCACCGCCGTCGTGGCCCCGGCCGTCTCAACAAGTCTCGCGCCGCCGCCCGTCTGGGATGCCGGGGCGCTGCCCATGCTGGCGGGCGAGGTCCTGACCGGACTGACGCTGGGCATCGGGTTCCGGCTGTTCGTGCTCGCGCTGATGACCGCGGGCACGATGGTGGCGCAGGCCACGTCGCTGGCGCAGGTCTTTGCCGGGGCGGGGGCCGAGCCGATGCCTGCGGTCGGGCATATGCTGGTGACGGGGGGCCTCGCCCTTGCAACTCTCGAGGGGCTGCATGTGCGGGTCGCCGAGGCCCTGATCGGGTCCTATGCGGCATTGCCGTTCGGCACGCTGCTGTCGGGGGCGCTGGCGCTCGACTGGGGCACGGCGCAGATCGCGCGGGCATTCGCCCTGGCCTTTGCGCTGGCGATGCCCTTCCTCGCGGCGTCGCTGCTCTACAACGTGGCCTTGGGCGTCATCAACCGGGCGATGCCGCATCTTTCGGTGGCCTTTGTCGGGGCCCCGGCGATCACGCTCGGGGCGCTGGCGCTGATGGTGGTATCGGTTCCGCTGGGCCTGTCGGTCTGGTCCGACGCGCTGCAGGGGTTCCTGACCGATCCCTTCGCCTCCCCGCCCCGTTGACACAGACGGAGCGTCGGGATGAGCGAAGAGGACATCGACGACAAGGAACACGAGCCGACGCAGAAGCGGCTGGATGATGCGCGGGCGCGCGGCGAGGTGATCCAGTCGCCCGATCTGACCGGGGCTGCTGCCTATGCAGGCCTGATCCTGACCGGGACGGCAGCGGGGGCCGCGATCCTGACGGGTTTCGGCACGGCGTCTGCCGGTCTGCTGGCCGCCGCCGACACTGTCGCGGCCGACCTGATCCAAGGCTATGCCGCGCCGGTAACGGGTGCCGTTATCCGGGCGGCCGCTCCGTTCGGTCTGTTCTTCCTCGGCCCAGCCCTCTGCGCCATTCTTGCGCTGACGGCCCAGCGCGCACTGCTGGTTGCACCTGAGCGGATCGAGCCGAAATGGTCGCGGCTGAACCCGGTTGCGGCGGCTGGCCACAAGTTCGGTCGCGCGGGCCTGTTCGAGTTCGGCAAGAGCCTGATCAAGCTGATCCTGACGGCGGTCCTGCTGGGCGTCTTTCTGGCCAGCCGTCTGGACCAGATCGTGATGGCGCAGCGCCTGCCGCCTGCCCTGGCGACCGGCGCGCTGCTGCAGCTGATCCTGCAGTTCCTGGCGCTGGTCATGGCGGTGTCGCTGGCCGTCGGCGCCGTTGACTATCTCTGGCAGCGCCACCAGATGATCCGGCGCAACCGGATGTCCCGGCAGGAGCTGATGGACGAATTCCGGCAGTCCGACGGCGATCCGCAGATGCGCCAGAACCGCCGCCAGCGCGCGATGGAGATCGCGGCGAACCGGATGATGGCGGATGTGCCGCGCGCCGATGTCGTGATCGTCAACCCGACGCACTATGCGGTCGCCCTGAAATGGGACCGCAGCCGCAAGGCGGCACCGGTCTGCCTGGCCAAGGGTGTCGACCAGACCGCGCTGCGCATCCGCGAGGCGGCGCAGCTGGCAGGCGTGCCGATCCAGTCCGATCCGCCGACGGCCCGCGCGATCTATGCCACGGTCGAGATCGGTCAGCAGATCCGTCCGGACCAGTACAAAGCCGTGGCCGCCGCGATCCGGTTCGCCGAACGGATGCGGCAGCGCGCCCGCGCGCAGGGATTCGGGGCGGGACCGATCCCCGGCGGGGGCAGCCGGTGACGCCGGTCCCCGCGATCTGGCCAAAGCTCGGGCCGCTGGCCGATATGCTGCGCCGACGGGCGCTGGCCGACCTTGCCGCGCATCTGCGGCAGGAACAGGCCCTGCGCGATGCCTGCCGGGCGCTCGACGCGCGGCTGGCCGAGGCGGGGCGGCAGGCATGTGACGATATCACGCTGCTGCCTGCGACGGAGCGGTTCAGAGACTGGGCGACGGCGCAGCGGGCGGGGCTGAACCAGCGGCTCGCCGTCCTACTGGCACGCGGCGAGGGGCTTCGGGCAGAAGCCGCGCGGGCGCAGGGCCGCTTCGATGCGCTGTCCAGGATGGAGGCACAGGCCGTGGCCGCGCGGACGCGCCTGCAGCAGCGCCGCCTGGCGGACCAGGGCGCGCCCGCCGGCCGGACCGACGATCCGTCCGCTTAGCGAACCGCGCAGGCTGGGCCGCCGCTCAGGTATCCTGCCGCACGATATCCACGATCAGCACATCCGTGACATCCGTGCCGAGCGCGGTTCGTGCCGTCTCCAGCAGCGCGTCGCGCAGCACGTCCATCGTGTTCGCCTCGGTGAAGGCCCCGGCGAACCCGCCGGAATTCGCGTGATCGAACAGCACCTGCAGGAACAGGTCGCGCAGTTTCGGTTCCTGCGCATAGACGGCTTCCGTCATGCCCAGCTTCACTTCGAGGCTGATCGACAAGATCACCAGCGCCGTCACGGCGGACGCGTCGACAACCGGGACCACGAACTGGTTGTTCAGCTTGACATAGTCATGGGTCGCCTCGCCCTCTTCGCCCTCGGCGACGGTCTCCTCCTGATGCGCGGAGGGCGTATCGCCGCAGGGGTCGGGCATCGCTGCGGCCTCGTCCGGCGGCGGGCGCAGCACCACCCCCGCCCCCACGCCGCCGCCCAGACCGACAAGCGCCATCAACAGGGGAAGAAGAAGGCGTTTCATGCGCGGCACCTCAGTACGGCAGCAAGATGTCGGCGGCCTGCTGCCCATAGCGCGGCTGCTGCACATCGGTGATCTGGCCGCGCCCGCCATAGGATATCCGCGCACCCGCGATCTTGTCATAGGTGATCTCGTTCTGCCGCGACACGTCCTCGGGGCGCACAAAGCCGGTGACGATCAGCTCGCGCACCTCGAAATTCACCCGCACCTCCTGCGAGCCCTGGATGCGCAGCACACCGTTCGGCAGCGTTTCGGTGATCGTCGCGGCGACCCGCAGCGTCAGCTTTTCCTTGCGCGCGACCGATCCGGTGCCCTGATAGTTCGACGCCGACGACGCCTGTGCTGCATCCGCAAGGCTGACATCATCGCCGAGCAGCGGCTCCAGCCGCTGCGGGATGCCGAACAGCGACGGGATTCCCATCTTGTCGTTGGCGGACCGCGACCGCCCGGTCGAGTTCGAAATCTCGGCGCGGTCGTCGATTTCGATGACCACGGTCAGGATATCGCCGCGCTGGCCTGCCCGCCGGTCGCCAAGCAGCGACCCGCGCGTGCCGGACCAGAGCGACGCATCGCCGCCGGGCAGGCCCGAGGGCGAGGTCTGCGGCAGCCCCGGCGAGGACATCGCGTAGTATTCGCTGCCGGTATCGACCGGAGTGAAGGCGGGTGCCTTGCCGACGTTGTCGAGTTTCGCGCAAGCGGCGAGCAGGGCGCAACCGATAAGGAAAGCGGGGCGGGCAAACAATTGGAGCATGCGTCGGAACATCCTGCAAATACGGGAAGGTCAGGGGGCGTCGGAAACCGAAAGGCTGCCATCCGGGGAGACATGACCCGAGATGATGGTGCGCGAGGCGGTGTTCATCGCGCGGAGCGGCTCGCCCGCCGCCGCACGCCCGAGCGCGCGGGCCTCGGCGCGGATTTCAAGGCCGCCACGGCGGAAGACAACGGGTACGATCTGGTTCCGCTCGATCAGCGCGGGGTCGGACAGGTCGGACAGGCGCACTGGCTGTCCCGCGAAAATCGCCACCCGCGCCTCGCGGCCCACCACGAGGTGAAGCGCCCCGGCGGCCGCGGGCACCGCATCGGCGGCCAGCGTCAGGTCAGCTTCGGACAGGATGCTGTGCGCGCGGATCGTGCGGCCGGCGACGACGCCTTCGGCCAGCGATCCGGCGGCGCTCACGGCTGTTGCCAGGCCGCCAAGGACCGCAAGCAGCAAGGGTCGGGTGCGCTGCCGTGCCATCAGCGGATCTGCGTCGTCGCGCCGAGCATCTGGTCGGCGGCGGTGATGACCTTGGCGTTCAGCTCGTAGCCGCGCTGCGCCTCGATCAGTTCGGTGATCTCGCGCACCGGGTCGACCGAGCTGTCCTCGAGAAAGCCCTGGCGCAATGTGCCGAGGCTGTTCTGGCCCGGGACCGAGACGTTCGCCGGGCCGGATGCGCCGGTTTCCAGAAACAGGTTCGACCCGATCGCCTCCAGCCCCTTTTCGTTGGTGAAGCCCGCAAGCGTGAACTGGCCCAGCAGTTCAGGGTCCACGCGGTCGCTGAAATAGGCATAGACCTCGCCTGCGGCATTCACCGCCAGGCTGCGGGCATCCGTGGGGATCGTGATGCCCGGTACGACGGAATAGCCCTCTGCCGTGACGATCAGCCCGTCGGCCGAGCGTTTCAGCGCCCCGTCGCGCGAATAGGCCGAGATACCCGACGGCAGCGTCACCTCGAAATACCCCAGCCCTTCGACGGCAAGATCGAGATCGCCGCCGGTGTTCGACAGCGAACCCTGCGCGATGTTCACGGTGACGGCGGCGGGACGCACGCCGAGGCCGATCTGGACGCCGGTCGGCACAACGGTGCCGTCTTCGGCATTGATCGCACCGGGGCGGGTCAGCTGCTGATAGTGCAGGTCGGCGAATTCGGCGCGTCGCGCGTTGTAGCCCGTGGTGGACATGTTGGCGAGGTTGTTCGAAATCACCTCCACCCGCATCTGCTGGGCGCTCATCCCCGTGGCCGCGATCTGCAAGGCGCGCATGACTTTCCCTTACCGCCCAATGGTTTCGATGACGGCGCGGATGCGCCCGTCTTCACGGTCAAGCAGGCTCTGGCCCATCTCGTAGGCGCGCTGCACCTCGATCATCCGGGTCAGTTCGGCCACAGGGTTGACGTTCGATCCTTCCAGAAATCCTTGAAAGATCGTTCCATCCTCAACGGGGCGGATCGCGCCTTCGGTGCGGAACCGCGTGCCTGCGGCATGAATCAGGTCATCCGGGTTCTCCGGCAGGAACAGCCCGACCTGAGCCACCGGCGCGTCGCCGGCCGACAAGGTGCCGTCCTCGGCCAGCGACACCGGCCCCAGCCCGACCGGCACGCCGATCGGCGCGGCCCCGGCATCGAGCACCCGGAACCCGTCCGCCGTCACCAGCTCGCCCTCGGGCGAGACGGTGAAGTTGCCAGCGCGCGTCAGCTGGTTGCCCTCCGCCGTTTCGATCAGGAAGTACCCGTCGCCCTCGATGGCGAAATCCAGGGTTCCACCGGTCTGAGCGAGTGGCCCTTGCGCCCGGTTAATCATCCTTGCCGAGGCCTCGGCCATCGACAGTGACGGCTCGGCACCCTCCAGGTCGGCGATATGTTCGGCGAAGATCACGCCTTCCTTCCGGAAGCCGATCGTGGACAGGTTGGCGATGTTGTTCGCCACCGCCTGCATCTCACGCAGAAGGCCGGACTGGCGGTTCAGCGTGACATAGCCCGCATTGTCCATGCTCAGCTGCCCGCAATCATCGGGATGATGCGGTCATTGAAGAATCGCACCAACAGTTCAGTCATGAAGGACATCGAGACCCAATAGGCGATCAGCATCGCGCCGACCTTCGGCACAAAGGTCAGCGTCATTTCCTGCACCGCTGTCAGCGCCTGCAACAGGCCGATGGACACGCCCGCGACAAGGGCGACGCCGAGAAGTGGCGCAGACATGACGACAGAAATCCAAAGGCCCTGCCTCAGCACGTCGAAGAAAGCCGCCTGTTCCAGCATCAGACCGGCATCCTCAGCACTTCCTGATAGGCCTCGACGACCTTGTCGCGCAGCGTCACGGCGGTCTCGACGGCGAGCTGGCTGCTGGCCAGCGCCTGCACCAGGCTGTGCGGGTCGGCCCCGCCGATCATCGCGGCCTTTGCCGCTTCCTCTCCAGCTCTCAGGGTGCCGGCAAAGTCCGTCGCCAGCGCACCCGCAAAGTCCTGGCCACCTCCGGCTCGGGGTGGCTTCCCGGCCGGTGACGTCGCCGCCCGGGACTGGGTGTAGCCCTGCGCTGCGGATACGGGTTTCAGATCCATTCTGGCTCTCCCATCATCAGCGGCGCAGAAGGTCGAGCAGACTCTGCGACATTTGCCGCGTCTGATCGAACAGCCTGAGGTTCGCCTCGTAGCTGCGCTGCGCTTCGCGCGCGTCAGCGATTTCGACCACCAGATCGACATTCGAGCCGTCGTGGTAGCCGTTCCCATCAGCCATAGGATGGCCGGGTTCGTAGATGCGTGTCAGGTCCCGTCGGTCGAGCGTCACATCGCCCAGCCGCACCGCGCCGGTCTTCACGCCGTCCGTGACCACGGCCTCGAACGCCGTTGTCTTGCGGCGATAGCCGGGTGTGTCGGAGTTTGCGACATTTTCAGAAATATGCCGCAGGCGCATCGCCTGTGCTTCCATTCCGCTGGCCAGAACCGACAGAGAGTTTTCAAAGCTGCTCATGGCCCGCCTTATCTCCGGCCGAGACTGGCGCGCAGGATGTCGAGCGATGTCCGATAGACAGCCAGCGCGAGGTCGTGGTCCTGCTTGACGGTCGCCGCCGCGACCATCTCGGATTCAAGGGACACATCGTTCCCATTGGGCGACAGGGTTCCGGACTGGGCGCGTGCCGTCACCTCGCCCGTCGTGGCTGCGTCCGCCTGCCCCAGATGTCCGGGCCGCGTGTGCCGCAGCCCGTCGCCCGATGTATCCCGCCAGATGCTCTCAAAACCCGCGACATCCCGCGCGCGATAGCCGGGCGTATCCGCATTCGCCACGTTTCCCGCAATCGCGGACTGGCGCAGGGCGGCATGCGCAGCACGCGCGGCGGCAATTTCCATCACCTCTGGTCTGGCAAACATCGGGGCTTCTCCCTCGGACCTTCAGGCAGCCTTAACTGTGATTCCTTTAGAAACCGTGTGGCGGATCACGGAAGGGATTGCATCGTGGCGGCTGCCCTGTTCGACACCCTGAGATCACAGATCGCGGCGATGGAGCCGTCGCGCGCGACGGGGCGCATCAGTGCCATCCGCGCCGGCGTCGCGGTTGTCTCCGGCCTCGGGTCCGACCTGCGGCTGGGCGACGGCGTTGTGATAAGGCACAGCGGCGATCCGCTGCACGGCGAGGTCATCGGGCTGTCCGCATCGGGTGCCACGATCCTGCCCGACAGGATCCTGACCGGCGTGCGCATCGGGGATCTCGTCGAACCGGGCCAGGCGTTCGGCATCGCGCCCGATGACAGCTGGATCGGCCGGATCATCGACGCTGACGGCCAACCGCTCGACGGACGGCCACTGAGGCGCGGGCCGGTCCGCCGTCCGGTTGTGGTCAACCCGCCCCCTGCGGCATCGCGGCGGCGGCTAGGACAGCGTCTGGAAACCGGCCTGCCGGTCTTCAACACGCTGCTGCCGATCGTCCGCGGCCAGCGCATCGGCCTGTTCGCCGGATCGGGTGTCGGCAAATCGACGCTGCTCGCCGCGCTGGCGAAAGGGATCGACAGCGATATCGCCGTCATCGCCCTGATCGGCGAGCGCGGGCGCGAGGTGCGCGAATTCATCGAGGAAACCCTGGGGCCCGAGGGGTTGGCCCGCAGCATCGTGGTTGCCGCAACGTCGGATCAGTCCGCGCTGATGCGGCGACGTACGGCCTGGACGGCGATGACCATCGCCGAGCATTTCCGCGACCAGGGGCGGCAGGTGACGTTTCTTGCGGATTCCGTGACCCGCTTCGCCGAAGCGCATCGGGAGGTCGCGGTCGCCGCAGGCGAGGCCGCCAGCCTGCGCGGCTATCCGCCCTCGCTTGCGCCGGCGATCATGGGCCTTGCCGAACGGGCGGGGCCGGGCGCCGACAGGCCGGGGGTGGCGGGCGACATCACGGCGGTGTTCTCGGTGCTGGTCGCAGGATCGGATATGGATGAACCTGTCGCCGACATCCTGCGCGGCACGCTCGACGGGCATGTGGTGCTGGACCGGACGATCGCCGAGCGCGGGCGGTATCCGGCGATCGATCTGCTGCAGTCGGTGTCACGGTCGCTGCCGGGGGCGGCCTCGGCAGGCGAGAATGCCCTGATCGCTGGCGCGCGCAGGCTGCTCGGGGCCTATGCGCGGTCCGAAACCATGATTCTGGCTGGTCTCTATGCAAAGGGCTCCGATCCGTTGACCGATGCGGCGATCCGGTGCTGGAGCGATCTGGACGGATTTCTCGGTCAGTCTGCCAGTGCGGGCAGCGTGTCGGATTTCGCGCGGCTGGGGGAAATTCTTGCGATGTCAGATGCGGCGGCGGGTCAGGCATGACCCCGGCGCGGCGCAGAAAGACCGCAAGCCACGCTAGCGCAGGCCGGATCGCAGAAGCGTCAGCGCGGCAGTGCCGCCGCTGACGGACGATGCCGCGACCTCGGATCGCACGAGGAAAAGCCGGATCAGCTTTTCGACCTGGTCGGGTGCCGCGAAAGTATCGACCGATCCGGACCCAAAGGTCGCCTCGGTACGGTCGCGCAGCGTCGTCAGCTGCTGGTCGATGTCGATCGCCGCAAAGCTTTTCGGCAGGTTAAGCGCAGTCTGGAACACCTCGCGCAATGCGGGCGAACCCATAATGCCGAACCATTTCGCATTCGCCGACTGGTCGCGGGCGGCGAGGTCAGCCAGTTCGCGCCGGGCGTTCAGCGCCAGACGCATGTCACTGTTCTGGCCGCCGACCGCCGCCTCGAACGACTGCGTGCGGAATTTTGCGAGGATCGTATCGGCAAAATCCGACAGCTGCGTGCGCGGCGTGTCGAAATCACCGAAGCCGAAGGCCTTGGTCAAGGCCAGATAGCGCTTGTCAGCCAGCCGGTTCGCCAGCGCGTCGGGTTTCAGGCTGCCGTCATCCATCACCCGGCGCAGAAACGCCTTGTTCCTGATATCGTCCTCCAGCCCGAATGCGCCCAGCGCGACAGACAACAGCCGCCGGTCGCTCAGGAGCTGGTCCGAGGTCGCAACCGAGCCGATCTTTTCGCGGAAATAGTCCTGATCGCGGCGCGATACGGCGGTCTGGTCGAACACCTTCTGCTGGGCTTCCAGCGTCCGCGAGAGAAAGCGCCAGCCGGAATAGCCGCCCGTCGGAATGACCGGCGTAAAGCTCATGCCGGGTGCATCGCTATCAGCCGCTCTTCCCGCGGCAGGATCGCGCGCAGTGATTTCAGCGCCTGATAGGGCTGGTTTTCCATCATCGCCGCGCTTGCGGCGGCAAGGTGCGACCGGCTGTCCGCGTCGGTCAGCACTTGGCTCAGCTGCTCGATCCCGCGCAGAACCTGCGGCCGCGCCTCGTCCGCGACCGCATCGCCGGACAGGACCAGTTGCACGATGTAGCAGACCCGCCGGACGGGCGTGTTCACTTCCTCGGGGTGGATCGCGTCGCGCAGGCGCAGGATGTTCGCATTCGGCGTCATGATCGCAAGGCGGGACCGCCGGTCGCCGTTTTCGATGACCGCGCCGTTGATCAGGACCCGTTCGCGCGGCCCGAGTTTCAGGACAAGGCCGGTCATGGCGCGCCCCCTTCCCCGCGCAGGCCGCGCATGACGGCGGTGTTGATCTCGATCAGGATGGCAGGTGCAGCTTTTCCCGTCAGCACGTCGCGGGTGTGGCGGCGGGTGAATTCGGCCAGGTAGAACAGGCGCGCGCGCAAGGTCTGCGGCAATCCGTTTCCCGGCTCGGCCACGTCCGATGCCAGCACGGTCCAGAGTCTCTGGTTGTCGTGCAGGGCTGCGGCGAGAGGCGACAGGGGCGCGCCCGGACGCTGGCTTTCCGCTTTCAGGCGGTGCGTGACGCGGGCCAGAGCATCATATTCAATCGTGCGGGGCGTGCGGGTCTGTGCGGCGGCAGAGGCGTAGGCCGTTTTGGCCATCGAGGTCGCGTTCACGGGAATGTCCTTCCGGCGCGTGTTTCTGGTTCGGATGCGCCCTGCCCTTGCGGACGGGGCGCATCCGGCGGTCGGATCGGCGGTCAGCCCCGCGGTAGCCGACCTGGCCGGGCAGGGTGCGGCCGGGCGCGGGGTCTGCCCGTGGGGCAAACCCGGCGACCCGGATGCCCGGTATCAGCGGAACAGCGCCAGAATGTTCTGCGGTGCCTGGTTCGCGATCGACAGCGACTGGATACCCAGCTGCTGCTGCACCTGAAGCGCCTGCAACCGCGCCGAGGCTTCCTCCATGTCGGCGTCGATCATCGTGCCGATCCCGGCCTTGAGCGCGTCCGACAGCTTCGAGACGAACTCGTTCTGGATGTCGATGCGCATCTGGTCGGAACCGAAGGCGGCCGCCGCGTCGATCGACCGGCCGATCATCGTCTCGACGTTCGACAGCGCCGCATCCGCACCCTCGTTCGTGGTGACGTCGAGCGAGTTGAGTCCGAACAGACCGCCCGAGGCCGTACCGCCTGCGTTGCCGGTCGCGCTGAAGGCCAGGCTTGCAGCCTGGGTGCCGTCGTTGTCGACGTTCAGCGTCCAGACCCCGGTGGTCGCGTCCTGCGTCACCTGGGTGCTGATGCCGGCCGGGCCGTCGGAGTCGATGGCGATCTTCAGGCCGCGCGCTACGTCCTCCATCGTCTCGTTCTTGCCCGCGACATAGCTGTAGGACGCGCTGCCGACTGTGACGCGGTAGCCGTCGCCCTCGTTCACCTGGGCCGTGCCGGAGAAGTCAAGCTCCTCTGCCCGCTGGCGGATCGTCGAGGCGGTCGCGGTGTTGCTGCCCGAAGGGGCCGCGCCGTTCACGGCAGTAATGTCGGATGTGCCGTTGCCCGCAGTAGTCGAGGTCTGGGTGATGCCGAGCCCTTCGAACGCCCGGGTCGAGGTGACGGTCAGAACGCCGGCGGTGTTGGATGCCGACACGCCGTCAAGCCCCAGCGCGTTGATCGCTCCGGCGAAGTAGGTCGCAATGTCGTCGACAAGCGCGCCGGCTGCGGTGTGGCTGATCACCACGCCCGCCACGGTCAACTGGGCCGTGTCGTTCGCTGCCCAGGTACCGGCGAAGGTCACATCTGCCGTCTTGCCGGCCGAAGCGACCGTTGTGGCCCCGTTCTGCGCCACGGCGTTCGACGCCAGCGACGTGCCCGTGCCATAGACGCCTGCGTCGGTGCCGAGGTCCTGCCGGGAGACGGTGATGTTCGACGCCGAGACCGTCCCGTTCTGCATGCGGTCAAGCGACGCCAGCACGTTCACGTCATCGGTGCCCGAGACAAGGTTCAGCCCGTTGAACTGCGCCGCGCCGACCACGGTGGCGATCTGGTCGCGCAGGGCAACGATGTCCGCCTGGATCTTGCCGCGGTCCACATTCTCTTCCTGGGCCGCGACGATCTTGCCCTTGATCTCGGTCAGCAGGTCAGTGATCGTTTCGGAGGCCTGACGGGCCACCGACACCGTTGCCTGACCCAGGGACAGACTGTCGGAAATGCCCTTGAAGCCCTTCACGTCGGCTTCCATGACCTTGGAAATCGCCCAGACCGCAGCGTTGTCGCGCGCCGAGGCGACGGACTTGCCGGTCGAGATTTCATCCTGGGTCTTCGACAGGTTCATGTTGATGCCCTTCAGCGTCTGGAGGGCGACCATCGAACTGGAGTTGGTAAGAATACTGGACATGGTTCATTCCTATTCGGCGATGCTTTGCACCGCTGTCCCGTGCCGCCCGGACCGGACGGCGATTCCTGTCGTTCTGACCTTGCGGGCAGCGTCCTGTTCCGGACCCTCCCGCGTCACCTGCAACATGCAGGGCGACCGTGACTCTGGCGCGCCGATCCTAACGAGGTGCTAAGACGGACACGCCGTTTGCCGGGCATTTTACCGAATTTCCGGGTCAGGCCCGACGCTCGACCCTGACCTCGGCCAGGCGCGCGGCGGAACTGCGGCCCAGCGCATCGTAGGTCTCAAGGGACTTTCCGGTGCGAAAGATCATGTCGATCCGCCGGCTTGCATCGCGCAGCCCTTTCCGTGCCGCGTCGATCAGGCGCAGGTTGCCTGCGGCAATGCGCCCGGCCTGCCGGATCGCGCCGACATCGGACGGCTTTGCCGCATCGGCCATCTGCCGCGCCAGCACGGACTTGATCTCGGTCAGGTCCGGAAGGAAATGGAACGTGCCGTCAAGCAGCGCGCGACGCTCGCTGCGCAGAAGGTCGGCTAGCCGTTCGGCAGGTGACGGCGCGGATGACGGCGAAGGCTGGTCCGGTGCGGTCATGGTGCTGCTTCCTTGGCAAACGCGTTGTAGATGCTGTCGGCCAGCCCGATGCCGCCCGCACGGACCATCGCTGCCGCCTGTTCCTGACGCAGGAAGGACGCGAACTGGTCCTCACCAGCGCCGCCGCCGAAGCCTTCGGGTGCTGCGCCAAGGCCCGATTGTTTCAGCATCTCGGCCAGAAACCCCGCCTCCATCGCCTCGGCGGCTGCGCGCAGGTTTGTGTCGGCGGGCGTGCCCCCCTTCATGGCAGGGTCGGCACCATAAGGTCGGATCGGAAGGTCGGTCATCGGCGAATCCCCGGATCAGGACAATCCGCAGCAGTTATCCCGAAAGCCGGTAAAGAACCGGTAAGGACAATTCAGGTATCCCGGCGGCGAACCGGCAGAAGCCGATGACGCCAGGAGAACAATGATTCTGCCTGATCCAGTTGCAGTCACGGGCGTCGCCGGGTTGCCGGTCGCGGTTCTGCCCGGCATTGCGGGAGGCCCGGAGGCAGCAATTGCAGAGGTCTTCGCGGACGTGTTCCGGGATGCTTCAGCCGAGTTGCCGTATAGTGCAGGCGCGGGTCGTTCGTTTGGGGACGCGGCCGACGTTTCCATGCCCGAAGTCGGTGTTATCGCTGCCGACCCGGACAGAGCGGGCCCAATTCTGTGCCATGTGCCCGCGGTGGGCCTTGCGGACTTTGCGGCGCGCGCAATCGTCATTCGGACGCAAGACCCCGGGACCGAACCGCTTGGGCCGACACGGGAAGATGCGATGCCTTCACCGACCGACATCGCTGTAGATTGGGAACCCACCCGGCACATTGATCCGATCGCCGCGCCGGAAACCCCGCAGTTCGGCTTGATCCTGCCAGCCGATGCAAGGGTGTCAGTCGCCGGGCCGACCGTGGCCGCCGCATCGGCTGGCCCGCGATCCGTTCTGTCTCCACCCGTCAGCGACACGCCCCAGACATCGCGCGACCGGCTGCCGACCGGCCCTGCCCCCATAATCGCGCCTGCCGATTTGCCAGCGGTCGGAACCCCCATGCACATTCGGGACAGCGCGCAGATCGATCCCCCACCCGATACGCAGCGGTCGATCCGTTCCACCGCGAACGACACATCTGTTCATCTCCCTGATCAGTTGGAGACAGGGTTGAAGCAGGGCGGCCCCATGCAACCCGTTTGGGTCAAGGACGCAGGTCTGATGGCGCGGCGCGACGTGGTGCCTGCACCCGGTCCCGGACCCGCGCCGCCGGAACAGTCTGCGCCGACAAAGCCTGCCCGGCATCGCGGCGCGCCAGACCGTCCGGCGGGCCGGGACGTTGCTGTCCCAATCGTCGGCCAGTCCGGTGATGGCGGACCCTCCGCACCCCGCGCCCAATGCGGCACCCGAGTCCCCACCGACAGGACAACCGGAATCGGCCGGTCCGGCACGGACGCCCATCCGAAAACCGACCCGCGACGAAACGATCCGATCCGCGCCGATGCCCGAGCGCGATGCACCTGCGGCGGATATCCGTGACCTCCCAGTCATCGCCAACGAAAATCGACAGACAGCCGACACCATGGAACCCCGCCGTCGCGCGGGCGCGCAAGCGGATTCGACCGGCGAAATCGCGCCAGGCGGTTTGCCGAGTCCCGGTCAGCCGCAGGATGCAGAGCATGCCACCCGACCGGACACTCGGCCAGCCTTTGGCGACTCCGACCGATCCGTTGGGCCCCCCGGGTCGGTCGATGCGCGCGGCGCTGCACCTCCGCTGCCCGGGGGGACCGAGCGCGCGTCCCTGCCCCCATCTGACCGCACCCGGCGGGACCGGTGGGCGAGCGAAAAACAACCGCTCATCGTGGCGGCCACCGGACCGGAATCAGGACCGGTGAGGAGCGTCGGGGCCGGGCCGGATCAACGTCCAGCCCAAGCGCGGGCCGCCATGGGTGTCACCACATCCGAACCTGCCACGGCACAACCTGAACCATCGAACCGGGAGTTGCCCGGCCCGGGGACCGCGGCCGCCGCGATGCAGGTTCCGTTCCCGGACCGGGTAGCCAGCGATCACGCAAACCGGATCGTTCCGGACGGGCCCCGCCCGGCGCTTATGCCGATGCCGGTATCCGTCCAGATTGCCGAAGCCGCGGGGGCGGTGGGCGACGGTCGGATCGAACTGACGCTGTCGCCCGAGGAACTTGGTCAGGTGCGCCTTCACCTGACCACCAACGACACATCTGCGATCGTCGCGGTCAGCGCGGACCGGATCGACACGCTCGACCTGATCCGCAGGCACCTCGACGACCTGACCCGCGACTTCCGCGCGCTCGGCTATCAGGATGTCTCGTTCCAGCTCAGCCATGGCGATCCGGGGCCGCAACAGCGCCGGACTGATCCGGGCAATCCGCAGACCCATGCCGAAGTGCCGGAGCCGCCTGCCGCCCCTGCCCGACCCGCCGCCACCTACAGGCCCGCGCCCTCATCCCCGCAACACAGCAATGCAGGGCTGGACCTGCGCCTGTGACCTGAAAGGAAAGTCATGGACTCCGTCGGAACTGCTACCCGTTCCCAAACCGCCGCAGCCGCGCCAACTAAAAGCGGGCTGTCGGGCGATCTGGACACCTTCCTGCGGCTGTTGACGGCACAGCTGCGCAATCAGGACCCCCTGAAGCCGATGGAATCGACCGAATTCGCTGTCCAACTGGCGACCTTCTCAAGCGTCGAACAGCAGGTGCGCACCAACGACTTCCTCGAGAAGATCGCGGGCGAGGGCAGCCTGTCGGGTATGGCCGAGCTGGCCGGATGGGTCGGGATGGAGGCGCGAGTGGCGGCACCCGTGCAGTTCAGCGGCGCGCCGGTCAGCCTGACCTACAGCGCTGAGACGGGTGCCGACGCCGCAGTCCTTGTGACCTACGATTCGCTGAACCGGGAAGTGAAGCGCGAACCTGTGTCACCGACCGCGACGACGCTGACCTGGGTCGGCAGCGACGGGAAAGGTGGCCTGCTGCCGAACGGCACCTACAGCTTCCGTGTGGAGAGCGTGAACGCGGGGGAGGTGATCTCGCAGAAGCCGGTTGAGGTTTTCGCGGTCGTGACCGAGGTTCAGAACGGCACCGATGGACCCGTGGTTGTGCTATCGGGCGGGGCGAGCGTCGCAGCCAGCGCGGTCTCGGCGCTGCGCCGCCCGGGCTGACTGCGCTTCGACGCCCGCAGGCTACAGCAGTCCCCCGGCCCGCGCAGCCAGCACGGCAAGGACCGTCAGAACCGCGCCCAGCGCGACAAACCCGAACGCCGACCACAGACCGCGCTTGCGTGGTTCGGCCACCGGATATTCCGACTGCCGCGCCAGCAGCGCCTCGGCAAGCTGCGGCAGCTTCGGCCCGAACCGCCCCAGAACCTGCGCCGTGCGCGCCAGATCGCGGAACAGCGCCTGCGGACCCACGTTGCGCCGGATGTAGGATTCGACCACCGGCCGCGCGACCTGCCAGATGTTGATCGACGGGTTCAGCGACCGCGCCACGCCTTCGACCACGACCATCGTCCGCTGCAGCAGGATCAGTTCCGTCCGCGTCTCCATCCCGAAGCGTTCGGTCACGTCGAAGAGGTAAGCCAGAAGCCGCGCCATCGAGATGCGGTTCGCGTCCATCCCGAAGATCGGCTCGCCCACCGCGCGCAGCGCGCGGGCGAATTCGTCCACGTCCCGGTCGCGTGGCACATAGCCCGCCTCGAAATGCACCTCGGCGATACGCCGGTAGTCCTTGCGGATGAAGCCGATCAGAATTTCCGCATAGACCCGCCGCGTGTATTCGTCGATCGCGCCCATGATCCCGAAGTCGAGCGCGATGATGTCGCCGTTGCCCGCGACCTTCAGGTTGCCCTGATGCATGTCGGCGTGGAAATAGCCGTCGCGCAGCGCGTGGCGACAGGAACAGCTGCAGCACCCGGTCGCCCAGCGCGTTCAGGTCGTGCCCCGCCGCCTTCAGCGCGGGCACGTCGCCCATCGGAATGCCCTCGGCCCAGTCGAGCGTCATCACCCGGCGGCCCGACATCAGCCACACCGGCTTCGGCACGCGAAAGCCAGGGTCCTTTTCGGTGTTCGCGGCAAATTCCGATGCGGCCGCACTTTCCAGCCGCAGGTCCAGTTCGCCCGTCACGACCCCGTCGAAATGCCGGATCACATCCATCGGGCGCAGCCGCCGCGCGCCCGGAGCCAGCTTTTCGATCATCGAGGCCGCCAGATAGAAGGCGTCGATGTCACGCCGGAACGCACGCTCGATCCCAGGCCGCAGCACCTTAACCGCGACCTCCTCGCCGGTCTCGCGCAGCCGCGCTTTGTGCACCTGCGCGATCGAGGCTGCCGCGACGGATTCGGAAAATTCACTGAACAGCTCATCGACAGGCTGCAGCAGCTCGGTCTGCACCGTCGCCTTGGCGACCGCCGTCGGAAACGGCGGCAGCTTGTCCTGCAGCACCTTCAGCTGTGACGCAAGTTCGTCGCCGACAACGTCCGGCCGCGTCGACAGAATCTGTCCGAACTTGATGTAGGCCGGGCCAAGCGCCGTCAGCGCCCGCGTGACCGGCGGCAGCGCCGGGTCGCCCCTTATGCCCAGCCACTTGAACGGCCAGCCCAGCACCCGCGCCACGAGCCGCAGCCGCGGCGGTGCCTGCAACGCTTCGAGCGCCAGCTTCATCGCGCCCGTGCGCTCAAAGGTCGCGCCGGTGCGGATCAGACGCCAGATGTTATGGGGTCCGCGCAACTACAGCTTCCAGCCCGAATGCAGCGCCGCGACGCCCATCGTGAGGTTGCGGTAGGCGACCTGGCCAAAGCCCGCCTGCCGGATCATGGCGGCAAAGGTGTCCTGATCGGGGAATTTCCGGATCGATTCGACCAGATACTGATAGCTGGCCCGGTCGTTGGCCACGACCTGCCCCATGACCGGGATCACGTTGAAGGAATAAAGGTCATAGGCCTTTTGCAGCAGGGCGTTCGGAATCCGGCTGAACTCCAGCACCATCAGCCGACCACCGGGTTTCAGAACCCGATACGCCTCGGCCAGCGCATCGCCGATCCGCGTCACATTCCGGATGCCGAAGCTGATCGTGTAGACATCGAAACTCCGGTCGGGAAATGGCAGCGCCATCGCGTCACCGGTGATCCAGTCCAGCCGGTCCGCCAGATTGGCCGCGTCCGCGCGCTTGCGCCCCTCGTCCAGCATCGCCGTCGTCAGGTCCAGCACAACCGCTGTCGCACCCGGCGCACGCTTGAGGAACCGGAAGGCGATGTCTCCGGTGCCGCCTGCCACGTCGAGCAGCCGCTGGCCCGGACGCGGTGCCAGCCAGTCCATCATCGCGTCCTTCCACAGACGGTGCACGCCACCCGACATCAGGTCGTTCATCACATCATAGCGGTTCGCCACGCGGGAAAAGACGCCATGGACCATGTCGGCCTTTGCGGCCTCGGGCACGGTCTGATAGCCGAAATGCGTCGTCGCCTGATTGTCTTCGGTCATTCCGGCCTGCTGCCCTTGCAATTCCCGCCCCTTATAGGCGACCTGTCGCGCCTGACAATGCGACGAAGCCGCCCGGTCCCGCCATGCCTGAACTGCCCGAAGTTGAAACAGTAAGACGCGGCCTGATGCCCGTGATGGAGGGCCGCGTCATCACGCGCGCCGACATCCGCCGCCCCGACCTGCGCTGGCCTCTGCCCGACCGGATGGCGGAACGGCTGACCGGCGCGCGGGTCGAACGCCTGCGGCGGCGGTCGAAATACATCCTGGCCGATCTGTCCACTGGCGAAACGCTGCTTATCCATCTGGGCATGTCGGGGCGGATGCTGATTTCCGGGGCGGGAGGCAGCACCACAACAATTCCCGGCCACTTCCACCATCCCCACCCTGCCCCGGCCAAACACGACCACGTTATCCTGGACATGGCGGGCGGCGCGCGCGTCACCTTCAACGACGCGCGCCGATTCGGCATGATGGACCTGATGCCGACGGCGACGGCGGACACGCATTGGCTGATGTCAGGCATAGGCCCCGAACCCTTCGGCAACGATTTCCACGAAGACTACCTCATTGCCGCCCTGAACAACCGCCGCACCCCGGTCAAAGCCGCCCTTCTGGACCAGCGGATCGTCGCGGGCCTTGGCAACATCTATGTGTCCGAGGTGCTGCACCGCGCCGGGATCAGCCCGAAACGGCTGGCGGGCCGCATCGCCGCGCCGCGTGTCGCGGCATTGGTGCCGATCATCCGCGATGTCCTTGGCGAAGCGATTGAGGCTGGCGGGTCCTCCTTGCGCGACTATCGGCAGACGGATGGAGAGCTGGGGTATTTTCAGCACCGGTTCCGTGTCTATGACCGTGAAGGCGAACCGTGCCCGACCGAGGGCTGCGGCGGCACGATCCGCCGGATCGTCCAGTCGGGCCGGTCGTCCTTCTACTGCCCGCGCTGCCAGAGATGACTTGCCCGTCCCGTCTCGCCTGATACGACGGCGCGCGCGGCAGTCGGAGAATCGCATGACCTATGAGACGCTGATCGTTGAAACCGACGACCGAGTCTGCCTGATCCGGCTGAACCGTCCGTCCGCGCTGAATGCGCTGAACGCGCTGATGATGCGCGAACTGGCCGCCGCCGTGGCAGATGCGGAAACCGACCCCGCCGTCCGCTGCCTTGTGATCACCGGGTCCGACAAGGCCTTCGCCGCAGGTGCCGATATTTCCGAAATGGCGGCGAAAACCTTCGTCGAGGTGTTCACCGAGAACCTGTTCGCCGCCGAGGCCGACGCGATCACGCGCTGCCGCAAACCGGTCATCGCGGCCGTCGCGGGTTATGCGCTGGGCGGGGGGTGCGAGCTGGCGCTGATGTGCGACTTCATCATCGCCGCCGACACTGCCCGCTTCGGTCAGCCCGAGATCAACATCGGCATCGTCGCGGGGCTTGGCGGCACCCAGCGCCTGACGCGGATCGTGGGGCGGCAGAAGTCGATGGACATGCAGCTGACCGGACGCTTCATGGACGCGATCGAGGCGGAACGCGCAGGCTTGGTCGCGCGGGTCGTGCCGCCCGCCCGACTGATCCCTGAGGCGATGGCCGCTGCGCGCAAGATCGCCGAGAAGAGTGCCATTGCCGCGATGGCGGTGAAAGAGGCGATCAACCGGGCGGACGAGACGACGCTGCGCGAAGGCGTCCTGTTCGAGCGTCGGCTGTTCAACGCGCTGTTCGCCACCGAGGATCAGAAGGAAGGAATGCAGGCATTTCTCGAAAAACGCAGCCCGGTTTTCAAAGACCGGTAGACCCGAGGAACTGCCGTCCGGAATCCCGTCCCGGCCCTGTTGACTTGCCCCTCGGTAGCACCTAGAAGCGCGGCTTCATATTGACCCGGACGAAATCGGAAACCTGAACCCATGGCAAATACGCCCCAGTCCAAGAAGCGCGCGCGCCAGACCGAGCGTGTGACCGCCGTCAACAAGGCGCGCCGCTCGCGGATCCGCACCTACCTGCGCAAGGTGGAAGAGGCGCTGGCCTCGGGCAGCGCCGACGCTGCGGCAGCCGCGCTCAAGGCCGCGCAGCCCGAACTGGCCCGTGGCGTGACCAAGGGCGTGCTGCACAAGAACACCGTGGCGCGCAAGATGTCGCGCCTGGCCTCGCGCGTGAAGGCCCTGTCGCCCACAGCCTGACCGATTCCACGACCTTCCAAAGGGACGCAAGGCAACTTGCGTCCCTTTTCGCTTGTCAGCGACCAAACTCGGCGACCCGGCGCCTGTCCCCTGTGCCTTTTTTGCACGGTGTCCGGGATTCGCTTGAACCATCCCCGAGTCAAGCGTGAAGTTCGGTTGCGGGGCCGCGGACCAGCTTGGTAGCGTCATCAGGCGATTCACGTCGCCTTGGGGGACATACGGTTTCACTCGGACGAGGCCTGCAAAGAACGGGTCACTGCCGTCCGACGAAAAAAGCACCTTGCTGCGCGGGTGCCGGAAACTTGCGGCGGAGCATCGGCGGCGCGTCCGGTTGCTCTGACGGCATGCGGAACGGCAGGCGGGGTCCTGTCCGTCTGCCTGTGATGTCCTGACAGGATTTGTCTGGTTCCGACCGGCCAGCGGCATTGTGTGATGCCGCGGTTCCGGTCGGTGTGCCGACGAAACGGCGTGGCACGCGGCTTTGACGTTGTTTCCCAGCCCGAATCTGCAGGCTGGTCACCGAGTGGGCAAAACGAACATGACCGACGATTCCTGGGGGCGGGCGCGTGAAGAACTTCTCAAGGCGCTTGGCAAGAACAACTTCGTCACCTGGATCGAACCGCTCCGCCTGATCGGCACCGCAGACGGCACCGCCATGTTCGAGGTTCCCACCAATTTCATGCGTGACTGGGTCGCGCGCAATTTCGGCGAACATATCCGGCAGAACCTGGTCAAGGTCGGCGCGGCGGTCGAGCGGGTCGAGTTCCGCGTGACAACGTCGCGCTCAGTCGCCGCGAAAAAACCCGGCGATGTCCCGGCCCGCCGCGCCGCCCGCATCGGAACCCGCGCGTCCGATGACACCGCGCTTCCCGGCGCGCCGCTTGATGCGCGTTTCACCTTCGACAGCTTCGTCGTCGGCAAGCCCAACGAACTGGCCCATGCCGCCGCCCGCCGTGTCAGCGAAGGCGGTCCGGTGACGTTCAATCCGCTGTTCCTCTATGGCGGCGTCGGGCTCGGCAAGACCCATCTGATGCATGCCATCGCGCATGAGCTTCAGACCCGCCAGCCCGACCTTAAGGTCCTGTATCTGTCCGCCGAACAGTTCATGTACCGCTTCGTGCAGGCGCTGCGCGAACGCCAGATCATGGACTTCAAGGAACTGTTCCGGTCCGTCGATGTGCTGATGGTCGATGACGTGCAGTTCATCGCCGGCAAGGACAGCACGCAGGAGGAATTCTTCCACACCTTCAACGCGCTGGTGGACCAGAACAAGCAGATCGTCATTTCGGCCGACCGTGCGCCCGGCGAGATCAAGGATATGGAAGAGCGGATCAAGTCGCGTCTGCAATGCGGGCTGGTCGTCGACCTGCATCCGACCGACTATGAACTGCGCCTCGGCATCCTGCAGACAAAGGCGGAATACTATCACAGGCAGTATCCCGGGCTGGTCCTCGCGGGCGGCGTGCTTGAGTTCCTCGCGCACCGCATCGCCACCAATGTCCGTGTCCTCGAAGGCGCGCTGACGAGGCTCTTTGCCTTCGCCAGTCTCGTCGGGCGGGAAATCACGCTGGATCTCGCGCAGGACTGCCTCGCCGACATCCTGCGCACCTCGGAACGCAAGATCACCATCGAGGAAATCCAGCGCAAGGTGGCCGAGCACTACAACGTCCGCCTGTCCGATATGATCGGCCCCAAGCGTGTCCGGACGATCGCCCGGCCGCGTCAGGTCGCCATGTATCTGTCCAAACATCTGACAACCCGGTCGCTGCCCGAAATCGGGCGGCGCTTCGGCGGGCGCGACCACACGACGATCATGCATGGCATCCGCAAGGTCGATGAACTGCGTGCGGCCGACAGCCAGTTGTCCGAGGATCTCGACCTGCTGCGCCGCCTGCTGGACACCTGACGGCAGCCGCGCCGGGCTGCCCTTGACGCCCCCGCCGTTTCCCCGGAAAGTCCCGGAAAATTCTTGAGCCGACGGGGAAAACCGCTAGGGTGCCCGTCCCGGCATCCCAGGGGGCGGATATGAAGATCAGCATCGAGCGCGCGGCGCTTCTGAAGGCAGTCAGCCAGGCGCAGTCCGTCGTCGAACGCCGAAACACGATCCCGATCCTCGCGAATGTCCTGATAGAAGCCGAAGGCGACACGGTCAGCCTGCGCGCCACCGATCTGGATATCGAGGCTGTGGACCGCGCACCGGCGACAGTCGAACGCGCCGGGGCGACGACGGTGTCCGCCCTGACGCTGCACGAAATCGTCCGAAAGCTGCCCGACGGGTCACTTGTCCAGCTGGCGTCCGACGACAGTACCGGCAGGCTGACGGTCACTGCGGGCCGTTCGACCTTTTCGCTGGCCACGCTACCCCGGCAGGATTTCCCGGTGATGGCGAATTCCGAGTACACCGCGAACTTCTCGGCCCCCGCAGGGGTGCTCAGGCGGCTGTTCGACAAGTCGAAATTCGCCATCTCGACGGAAGAGACGCGCTATTACCTCAACGGCGTCTACATGCACGTGGCACAAGGGGAATCCGGCAAGGTGCTGCGCTGCGTGGCGACCGATGGGCACCGCTTGGCACGTATCGACGCCCCCTTGCCCGACGGTGCAGACAACATGCCGGGCGTCATCGTGCCGCGCAAGACGGTGGGCGAGTTGCGCAAGCTTCTAGACGATGACGACGCCTCGATTGCAGTCTCAGTCTCCGAAACCAAGGTGCGCTTTGCGACTCCCGTGATGCAGCTGACCTCCAAGGTGATCGACGGCACTTTCCCGGACTACACCCGCGTCATCCCGATGGGCAATTCCCGCCGGATGGAGGTGGATGCCGCCGAATTCGCCCGCGCCGTGGACCGCGTCGCAACCGTCTCCTCGGAGCGGTCGCGCGCCGTGAAGCTGCGGCTGGACGAAGACCGCCTCATTCTGTCGGTCAATTCGCCCGATACCGGTGCCGCCGAAGAGGAACTGGCCGTCGCCTATTCCGACGATGTGCTGGAAATCGGCTTCAACGCGAAATACCTGCTGGAAATCGCCAGCCAGGTGGACCGCGAGAACGCGGTATTCCTGTTCAATTCCTCGGGCGACCCGACGCTGATGCGCGAAGGCAATGACACCAGCGCGGTCTATGTCGTGATGCCGATGCGGGTGTGAATGCGGGCGACCGGGGCCGTGCCCCGGACCCAAGGGTATTTGTGCCAAGATGAAAGGGTCGGTGGGGAGTCGTGATTTCCGACCTCACGCTGTCGCATTTCCGGTCGCACAGGCGAACTACCCTGACATTCGACGGTCGCCCCGTCGCGATCTGGGGTCCGAACGGCGCGGGCAAGACGAACATTCTGGAAGCAATTTCGCTGCTGTCGCCGGGTCGCGGGCTGCGCCGTGCCGCCCCCGAAGACCTGATGCGGCAACCCGAGGCGCTGGGCTGGAAAATCACCGCGACCGTCGATGGGCACGAGGTGCAGACATTCGCCGAGGGCCCCGTCGGCCGCACGGTGCTGATCGACGGCAAACCGGCGACGCAATCGGCGCTGGGGCGCATCTGCCGCATGCTCTGGCTGGTGCCCGCGATGGACAGGCTCTGGATCGAGGGCGCGGACGGGCGCAGGCGTTTTCTGGACCGGATGACCCTGTCCTTCGACCCGGACCATGCCGAACGGACGCTGACCTACGACAAGGCAATGCGCGAACGCAACCGGCTGCTCAAGGACGGCGTGCGCGACGCCGCGTGGTTTGGCGCACTGGAAAGTCAGATGGCGGCATCGGGTGCGGCAATCCAGGCGGCCCGCGCGGCGGCACTGGCGCATGTCACGGCGGCGCAGGGTGCGGCCATGGGCAGCTTTCCTTCCGCGCGCCTTTCCGTCCTTTCGCCGGAAGGGGCGGGGGCCGTGGGAGAGGACGCGCTGGCTCATGCCTTGGCGACCGGACGGTCGCGTGACCAGGCGGCAGGCCGTACGCTGACCGGTCCCCACCGTGACGATCTGGACGCGGTCTGGGCGGAAAAGGACATGCCCGCCGCGCAATGCTCGACGGGCGAGCAGAAAGCGCTGCTGATCTCGCTCATCCTGTCGAACGCTCGGGCACTTGCGGCGCTGACGGGGCAGCCGCCGGTAATCCTGCTCGACGAAGTCGCGGCGCATCTGGACCAGACACGCCGCGCGGCGCTCTACGATCAGGTCGTGGCCCTCGGCGCGCAGGCCTTCATGACGGGAACCGGGGCCGAGCTTTTCACCGGGCTTCACGGGCGCGCGGCAGGCCTCGCTGTGGCCGACAGGGACGGCGTTTCGGCAGTTGAGTCGGCCAGCGTGAGCTGAACTCATGTATGCACGTCATATGCACGCAAGGTGCACGTGAAGTGCATGCCCCTCTCCCCCAAATATTGTGCCCCAAGCGTGACAATCCCGCCCCGAACCCCTATAAGATGGGGACAAAGAGCAGGATAAGAACAGATGACCGACCACATCCCGCAACCCGAGGAATACGGGGCGGATTCCATCAAGGTTCTCAAAGGGTTAGAGGCCGTTCGCAAGCGGCCCGGCATGTATATCGGCGACACCGATGACGGGTCCGGTCTGCACCACATGGTGTACGAGGTCGTGGACAACGGCATCGACGAGGCGCTGGCCGGTCATGCGAACTATGTGACCGTGAAAATCCACGCAGATTCAAGCGTTTCCGTCCGCGACAACGGCCGGGGCATCCCGGTGGACATCCATCAGGAAGAGGGTGTTTCGGCGGCCGAGGTCATCATGACCCAACTGCATGCCGGGGGTAAGTTCGACCAGAATTCCTACAAAGTGTCGGGAGGCCTGCACGGCGTCGGCGTGTCTGTCGTGAACGCCCTGTCCGAATGGCTGGACCTGCGCATCTGGCGCAACGGCAAGGAATACCACGCACGGTTCGAACACGGCGACACGGTCGAACACCTTCGCGAAGTCGGCGACGCGCCGGGCGAAAAGGGCACCGAAGTCCGCTTTCTGGCGGCAGCCAAGACGAACATTCCGGAGGGGACGTTTTCCGACCTCGATTACAACTTCAAGACCCTGGAAAACCGCCTGCGCGAGCTGGCCTTCCTGAATTCGGGCGTCCGCATTATCCTGGAGGACGAACGTCCGGCCGAGCCGCTGCGATCGGAACTTTATTACGACGGCGGCGTGCGGGAATTCGTGAAGTATCTGGACCGGCACAAGGCGTCGGCCCTGCCCGAACCGATCTACATCGCGGGCGACCGCGGCGGCATCGGCGTCGAAGTCGCCATGTGGTGGAACGACAGCTACAACGAGATGGTGCTGCCGTTCACCAACAACATCCCGCAGCGCGACGGCGGCACACATTTGGCTGGCTTCCGCGGCGCGCTGACGCGGACGATCAACAACTATGCGCAGACCTCGGGCATCGCGAAGAAGGAGAAGGTGGACTTCACCGGCGACGACGCGCGCGAGGGTCTGACCTGTGTCCTGTCGGTCAAGGTGCCGGACCCGAAGTTCTCCAGCCAGACCAAGGACAAGCTGGTCTCGTCCGAGGTGCGCCCGGCGGTCGAGAACCTGGTGAACGAAAAGCTGGCCGAGTGGTTCGAGGAGAACCCGAGCCAGGCGAAGGTCATCGTCGGCAAGATCATCGAGGCCGCACTCGCGCGGGAAGCAGCGCGGAAGGCCCGCGAACTGACGCGACGCAAGACGGCGATGGATGTCGCGTCGCTGCCCGGCAAACTGGCCGACTGTCAGGAAAAGGACCCGGCACTGTCGGAACTGTTCCTGGTGGAGGGCGACTCAGCAGGCGGCTCGGCCAAGCAGGGCCGTGCGCGCCAGAACCAGGCCGTGCTGCCCCTGCGCGGCAAAATCCTGAACGTGGAACGCGCGCGGTTCGACCGCATGCTCGGGTCAGAACAGATCGGAACGCTGATCACGGCGCTCGGCACCGGAATCGGGCGGGACGAGTTCAGCCTGGCAAAGCTGCGCTACCACAAGATCATCATCATGACCGACGCGGATGTGGACGGCGCGCATATCCGGACGCTGCTTCTGACCTTCTTCTTCCGGCAGATGCCCGACCTGATCGATCAAGGCCACCTCTACATCGCCGAGCCGCCGCTCTACAAAGTCGCGCGGGGGCGCAGCGAGGTCTACCTGAAGGATCAGGCAGCGCTGGACGACTACCTGATCGAACAAGGCACCGACGGGGCCGTGCTGCGGTTGGGGTCGGGCGAGGAGATTACGGGCGCGGACCTGATGCGGGTGGTTGATGAGGCGCGCGTCGTCCGCCGCATCCTGCAGGCCTTCCCGACGCACTATCCGCAGCACATTCTGGAGCAGTCCGCCATCGCCGGCGCGCTGGTGCCGGGGCGCGTCGACGCCGATGCGCAGGGCGTCGCGGACGAAGTCGCGCGGCGTCTGGACGACGTGGCAGTCGAATACGAACGCGGCTGGCAGGGCCGCCCGACGCAGGATCACGGCCTGCGGTTTTCCCGCGCCGTGCGGGGCGTCGAAGAGGTGCGGACGCTGGACGGTCAGGTGCTCCGTTCGGGCGAAGCGCGCAGGCTGGCCGCGCATACCGACAGTCTGGCAGAAGTCTACGGGTCGCTCGCGCGGCTGGTGCGCAAGGACCGCGACCAGCCGATCCACGGTCCGGTCGAGTTGCTCAAGGCGATTCTGGCCGAGGGCGAGAAAGGCCTGACGCTGCAACGCTACAAGGGTCTGGGTGAGATGAACCCGGAACAGCTGTGGGAAACGACGCTCGACCCGGCGGCGCGGACACTGCTTCAGGTGAAAGTGGACGATGTGGCGGAAGCGGATGACATCTTCACCAAGCTGATGGGCGACGTCGTCGAACCGCGGCGCGAGTTCATCCAGACAAACGCGCTGAACGTGGAGAATCTGGACGCGTGAGGGTTGTCCAGGTGCCCGATTGAGGTTTGTCCACACGTGGACAATTCCATAAGCATATGATACTGAATGATTTTATCTGGCGCGTTAACCAGATATTCACTTCTTCCAACGTCGCAAATGCTGCCTGGTGATCAGACGACACTATACCCCGCCGCCCTAGGTCACATACCCAAAAATGGGATTCACAAGATTGAGGTGATGTGATTTACTTTCCGGACGGCAGGGAGGTTGGCATGGCGCGCTTTTGGGGCGACATGGTGTATCTGCGGCGGGAATTCATCCAGCAGAATGCTGTGAGCGTGGAGAATCTCGGCGCCTGAGGGTGGGGCCTATTTGCGGCCCCGGCCCACGATCATTCGTAACCTTTCCCCCGGCCCCGCCGACGTTCCTGAGAGGTCCGCCATCACGGCCAGGGCACGAAGCTCAGTTCCTGCCAGAGCGCCATCTGCCGCTTGGCCTTGGCCTCATGCGTCGCACGGTTGTCGAGAAGGACGTTGGGGGTGAGCCGAAATGCAAAAATGTCATCCAGGCCGTACGGCGAATAGACCGTTAGCCTGTCGTCAGGTTCGAGCCTGACTCCGATGCAATGTGTGCGGCACGCAAAGCGGTCGATCCCTTCCCGCGACGAAGACAGCGGCGTGTAGGGCGTGCCGAAATGATCGGCATACCACATGTGAACGCGCGCCTGATTGCGCAGCTCGACTGGAGGAGCGGCTGGAAAAACTGAGGCTGCAAGGCGAATATTGCGGTCTTCTGCTTCATAACTTGTGTCCGGATCGAAATAGAAAAGGTCGATGTCCTTCACGCCATACATGTCAGGCCGCCCGGTCAGTCGGTTCCAGACCTGATTGTAGATCGCGCCGGAGACGAGCCACCAGTCCGGCAGCCCGAGGCCACGGGCAAGGGCAAGGGTCCGCATGAGCACAGGCGTATCGTGCACGATCCTGACCAGCGTTTTTTGTTGAACGGTGTCCGGCTGACCTGCAAAACGAAGATGGTTCGCTTCCATCGACCTACACCACCCTATACCCCGCCGCCCTTAACCGCCGCGCCAGTTCCGCGATATGCGCTGGCCCCGTCTCGCAGCAGCCGCCGACGATGGTGGCCCCCATGCCGACCCAGATCATCGCGAAATCCGCATACAGGGCGGGCGTCATCTCGGGGCGGGCGGACAGGGCCGCGACGGTCGGGCTGTCCTTCAGGAAGTCCTTGGTGATTGCGGTGAAGCCGTTGGCATAGGCCCCGAACGGCAGGCCGAAGCCCCTGAACACGCCCATCGCAGCTGCCATCGCCTCGGGGGCCGAGCAGTTGGCCAGGATCGCCCCCGCATTGCCGTGCCAGGCGATGTCCTTCAAGTCTGCGACGGGTTCGCCGGACCGGAGCCTCATGCCATCCTCGTCATCCACCGTCACCGACAGCCAGACCGGTTTCCCGCCCGCCTTTGCCCCGTCCAGCACGGCGCGCGCATGAGCCAGCGAGGCAACGGTCTCGGCGATGAACAGATCGACGAAGGGGCCGTTCAGCCGGGCGATCTCGGCATATTTTTCGACCGCCTCGTCATGCGGCGGATGTGTTTCGGGGCGGTAGCTGGCGACAAGCGGCCCCAGTGATCCCGCCACGCGGCCCGATCCGTGCGCATCGCGCGCCGCCCGCGCCTCGGACACCGCCTGCGCATGAAGGTCGGCAAATCGGTGGTCAAGTGCGACCTTCACCAGCCGGTCGTGGTGGATCGCGTAGGTGTTCGTTGTGGCCACCGTCGCCCCGGCGGCGAAATAGTCCGCATGGATCGCCTGTGCCAGGCCCGGATGGTCGATCATCACCTGCGTGGACCAGAGCGGCGTCGGCGGGTCGCCGGACCGCGCGATCAGTTCCTGGCCCATGCCGCCGTCGAGAAGTGTGATGTTGGTCATGCCTTCAGCCGCTCGTTTGCCGGGTCCCAGAGCGGGCCGTCCGGCTGCACAACCGCCGGAAAACGCTCGCCGTACACCTCGACCTCCAGCATCGTCCCCGCCAATGCCAGGTCTGCCTGCAGCATCCCCAGCGCGACACATGTACCCACACGGTAGCCCCACGCGGCTGACGTGACCTCGCCCACGATGCGGTCGCCATACCACAGGTTCGCCATATAGGGCGGCTCGCAATCGCCCGCTTTGACGGTCAGCGTGACGAACCGCTTCGTCACGCCGCGCTGCTTCTCTGCCGCCAGCGCCGCCTTGCCCGGAAACTCCTTGTCCCAGCGGATGAAGCGGTCAAGGCCGCCTTCCAGCAGCGAATAGTCTGTGGACAGATCACCCTTCCACGCGCGGTAGCCCTTTTCGATACGCAGCGAATTCAGCGCCCGCATCCCGAATGGCACGGCCCCGCCTGCCAGAAACGCATCGTAGATCGCGGGCGCGTCGGCGCGGTCGCAATGCACTTCCCAGCCCAGTTCGCCCGCGAAGGACACGCGGATCAGCGCCACGTCGCGGCCCGCGACCTTGGCGAAATACTGGACCGACAGCCAGGGCAGCGTCAGATCACCCTCGGTGATCGGGGCCAGCAGGTCGCGCGCCTTGGGGCCGGTGACGATGAAGCAATGGATGCGGTCGGACCAGTCCTCGACGGTGACGCCCTCGGGCAGGCCCTGCCGCAGGATGTCCAGTGTCGTGCCACTGCGCGACGGCGGCGGTGATGACGCCGACATCCTCGTCGCTGAAGGGCAGCACCGTCATCTCGGTCAGGATGCGACCGCGCGGCGTCCGGGAAATAGGCCAGCCCGATGCGACCCGGCGGTGGCAGCCGGGAACAGGTCAGGCTGTCCAGATGCGCACGCGCGCCGGGACCGGTCAGCCGCAGCCGGGTGAAGCCGGGCAGGTCAAGGACCCCGACGCCGTCGCGCACGGCCTCGCATTCGGCGCGGATGCGCGCCTCCCACGGACCTTTGCGGGACCAGGTCTGGGTCGACGTCCCAGCTGGTGTCGTCGCCGGGCTTCGCGAACCACTCGGCGCGTTCCCAGCCGTTATAGGGGGCCATCTGGCCGCCCAGCGCCTTGATTTTCTCATGCACGGGCGACATCCGACGGTCAGGCGCCGCAGGCCAGCGTGCCATCGGGAAATGCATGCCGTATTCGTGGCCATAGACTTCGCGCGCCTTATCGGCGCAGTAGGCCGCGTCGGTGTAACCGGTGAACCGGCGCGGATCGCAGGACCACATGTCCCATTCGGTGGCCCCTGCCGTCACCCATTCGGCCAGCACCTTGCCGGCACCGCCCGCCTGCGCGATGCCGAAGGTGAAGACGCAGGCCTCAAACGCATCCGGCACGCCCGGCATCGGGCCGATCAGGGGATTGCCGTCGGGAGAGTAGGGGATCGGGCCGTTGATGACCTTGTTCACGCCGACCGTCCCCAGCAGCGGCACGCGGGCCATCGCATCGCTGATGTAGTGCTCCAGCCGCTCCAGATCGTCGGGGAACAGCTGGAAGCTGAAGTCATCCGGCATCGGATCCGCAGGCATCGGCCCAATGCGCGCGGCAATTGCGTTCATAGGGGCCGAGGTTGAAGCCCGCCTTTTCCTGCCGCAGGTAGTAGGACACATCGACATCGCGCAGAAGCGGCAGCTTGTGCCCGGCCTCGCGCGTCCAGGTGGCGATTTCCGGAACCTCGTCGGTCAGCAGGTACTGGTGGCTCATCACCGCCATCGGCACCGTCCGCCCGCCGAAGGGCCTGAACCATTCGCCGACGCGCTGGGCATAGTAGCCCGCAGCGTTCACCACCTTGTCGCAGCGGATGTCGCCTTTTTCGGTATGCACGACCCATTCGCCGCCTGCACGGCTGACCCCGGTGGCGGGCGTGAAGCGCAGGATCGTCGCGCCCAGGTCGCGCGCGCCCTTGGCCAGCGCCTGCGTCAGCTGCGCGGGGTCGATGTCGCCGTCGGCGGGATCATAGAGAGCGCCTTTCAGGTCATGCAGTTCGATGAACGGATAGCGCGTGCGGATGTCGTCGGGGGCAAGCAGCTCCAGCGCCATCCCCTGCTGGCGGCCCATACCCATCGCGCGGGCGAATTCCTGCATCCGTTCCTTGGTATGCGCCAGACGCACGGACCCGGTGACGTGATAGTTCATCGGGTAGCCGACGGCTGCACCGAGGCCCCGGTAAAGCTCGGTCGAATAGCGCTGCATGTTCATCAGCGACCATGAGGTCGAAAAAGTCGGCACGTTGCCTGCAGCGTGCCATGTCGATCCGGCGGTCAGTTCGTTCTTTTCCAGCAGGATGCAGTCGGTCCACCCGGCCTTCGCCAGATGGTAGAGAGATGACACCCCGACCGCCCCGCCCCCGATGATGACGACACGGGCACGGGTCGGAACATCAGTCATGTCTTACCAGTCCTTCGATTGCGGCAGGCCATCGTCCAGTGTGTAGTAATCCCCCTTGTCGCCGACAAAGATATGGCCAGTCAGCCGCCCGCCGGTAGGGCCAGCGACCGACCCCGCCTCGACCGAGAATGCGCCGTCCCTGGCCCGGAACCAGAGGCTTGATCCGCAGGCGGAGCAGAACCCGCGCGCGCCGCCGCCGGGCGTCGCATATTCGGCCAGCGTCCCGCGCGACGCATAGTGCAGCGCCGCCTCGTCCGCATCGAACGACGCCGCGAAATGCCCTGACAGCTTGCGGCACTGGGTGCAGTGACAGGCCGTGATGTCACCCGCCGGGCCGGGCAGGGAAAACGCGACACCGCCACAGAGGCAGCTGCAGGTCAAATGGTCCGGCGGGTTCGCTGCGGAGGGCGGCGGCGGGCCTTCCGGCGCGTAGTAGTCGCCAGCATCCTCGCGGTGCCACTGATGCGTGATCCGCAGACCCGTCGGCCCGTCCAGCGCCGCCGGGGAAAAGCTGATCCGGTATTCGCCGTCAGGCCGCCAGAACAGGGTCGATCCGCACTGGTCGCAGAACCCGCGCTCGGCGATGTCCGATGCGCGGTACCAGCGCAGCCCGCGCGCCTCGGTCAGCTGGAACCGGTCGAGCGACACCGATGTCGCAGCCCAGAAATGCCCGCTGCTGGCCCGGCATTGCGTGCAATGGCAGGTGATCACGTCGCGCAGCGGGGCTGTCGCCGTGAACTGCACCGCGCCGCAGTGGCATGACCCCTGATGAACCGTCGCCATACTGGGAAGTCTGCACGGCGGACCGGCGCAGGGCAAGGCGCGGAAGCGTCGCGCCAGTGCAGAACGCCGACCTGCGGATGCGGGATGGATGCGCCGTGACCGCGGACACCGGATGGTAAGGATTGGCCGCTAGGACGGATCGCAGCGGGACCGGGGCGGCAGCGGGAAAACAGCACGCGATGCAGATCGACACGGAAGAGAACGCGGGTATCCTGATCGCCCGCGTGGCCGAGGCGCGGATCGATGCCAGTGTCGCCATCCGGTTCAAGGACGCCATGCGCAGGATCGTTGCCGACACGCAGTCTCCGCGCATCGTGCTGGACCTCGGGCAGGTCGATTTCCTCGACAGTTCGGGCCTCGGTGCCATCGTGTCGGTGATGAAGCTGCTGCCGTCCGGGCAGCGGCTGGAACTGGCCGCACTGACCGGCAACGTCGCCAAGGTGCTGCGCCTGACACGGATGGACACCATCTTTCCGATTCTCGCCGCAGCGCCCGGCCACGACGCCGGCCGGGTCGGCTGACGCGGCCGGCCGCCTGATGCCACCGCCGCCCACCGCCCGCCGACAGGACGACCCCGGCACTATCGACCTTCCATTTCCGCGGCGTTGCCGACCCCGATGATGTCCGGAGAATTCTTGCGGACGTGATGCGGAGTATTCCGGGGGCCCTGCCGCCCGACGCGATGCCGGTCTTCGAACTCGTCCTGGCTGAGGTGCTGAACAACATCGTCGAACACGCCCTTGCCGGGCAGCCGGACGGCCGGATCGACATCGACATCTCCGCCGCTGCGCCCTCAGGCCTGACCTGCTGCATTCGGGACAACGGCAGGGCCATGCCGGGCGGTGTGCTGCCCAGCGGTGACCTGCCGGATATCTGCGTGGACTTGCGCGACATGCCCGAAGGCGGCTTCGGGTGGCACCTGATCCGCAGCCTGACATCGGATCTGACCTACAGACGGTCAGCTGGCGGCAATGCGCTCAGCTTCGCGGTCTCCTGCGGGGTGATGGGAATGCTGCGCTGCCGCAATCTTGCCGCAATGACTCCCAACCTCGGCCCGAAATGCGCAGCAAGCTATGCCGATGTAGCTGCAAACGGCTTCCCCCGGCGTCGCGCTTAACAGCCCCCACCCATTGCGCGACGCCGGGGACTTTCCTTCCCCCTCCGCTGACCCTAGCCTGTTGCCCGGATAGCGGGGGCGGCCATGCGCGACTTTCATCTTCCCGGGCGGTCAGCCGTTCATGCCGCGAACGGCATGGTGGCCAGTTCGCACCCTCTGGCCAGCAAGGTCGCAATTGAGACGCTGGAAGCGGGGGGCAATGCCGTCGATGCGGCCATCGCGGCGGGTGTCCTTCTGGGCATCGCGGAACCGCAGATGACCGGCATCGGGGGCGACTGCTTTGTCCTGCTGAAACCGCCGGGGCAGGACCGCGTCATCGCGCTGAACGGATCGGGCCGCGCCCCCGCAGGCTTGGACGCGGAGGCTCTGCGTGCCCGTGGGCTGACCGCCATCGGCACGGAAAGCGCCGAAGCCGTGACCGTGCCGGGTGCCGTGGATGCCTTCTGCCGCCTCTCCGCCGACTGGGGCAAGCTCGGCCTCGCCCGCAGCCTGGCCCCAGCGATCCGCTACGCAGAAGAGGGTATCCCGGTGGCCCCGCGCGTCGCCCGCGACTGGGCGGAAGACGCGCCCCGCCTGAACGCGGATGCACGGCGACACTATCTGTCGCAGGGCGAACCGCTGCGCGAAGGACAGATCTTCCGCGCGCCGGGTCAGGCAGAGGTTCTGCGCCGCATCGCCCGCGACGGGGCGCGCGCCTTCTATGAAGGAGAGGTCGCCGATGACATGCTGGCCGCACTGAAGGCGGCGGGGGGCTGCCACGCGCCAGAGGATTTCGCCTCGACCGAAGCCACATGGGGCGACCCGGTCAGCGGCAGCTTTATGGGTCACGAGCTGATCGAACATCCCCCGAACGGGCAGGGCGCGACCGCGATCCTGATGCTGAACATCCTGAAGCACTTCGACCTTGCCGCCATGGACCCCTTCGGCACCGACCGCGCGCATATCGAGGCAGAAGCCGCAAAGCTGGCCTATGACGCGCGCAACCGCTTCATCGCCGATCCGGGTCACATGACCCGGATCGATCATATGCTGGCGCCTGATACGGCAGCGAAACTGGCAGCGCTGATCGATCCGAACCGCGCCATGCCGGTGCCGCCCGCGACCGATGCCGTTCACCGCGACACCGTCTATCTCTGCGTCGTCGACCGCGACCGCATGGCCGTGTCGCTGATCTATTCGGTCTACTGGGGCTTCGGGTCCGGCATCGCCAGCCCGAGGTTCGGCATTCTGCTTCAGAACCGGGGGGCAGGCTTCACCCTGCAGCCCGGCCATCCGAACGAGGCGGGTCCGCGCAAGCGGCCGATGCACACGATCATCCCCGCGATGCTGGCCAAGGACGGCCGCGTGACGATGCCTTTCGGGGTCATGGGCGGGGCCTATCAACCTTGCGGGCACGCCCGGTTCGTCACCAACCTGCTGACCTACCGAATGGACCCGCAATCAGCCATAGACGCGGCACGATGCTTTGCGGACGGGCCCGTGATGAAGGTCGAGAGCGGCTATTCCGACGCTGTGCGCGCCGGGCTTTCCGCACGCGGGCATTACGTCACCGTTCCCGAAGAGGCACTGGGCGGGGCGCAAGCGATCCTGATCGACGACGAAAAAGGCATCCTTACCGGGGCCTCGGACCCCCGGAAAGACGGCTGCGCGCTGGGCTACTGACCGCTGCGGCGGCCCGTTCAGTTCATCTGGAACTGCAGCGGATAGATGCCATCCTCGAAATCGCCGAACAGGTCCGGCAGATCAGGATGATCGACCGGTCGGCCCGAATAGTCGGCGATCAGGTTCTGCTCGGACACATAGGCCACGTAGAAATTGTGCTCGTTCTCGGCCAGAAGATGGTAGAACGGCTGGTCCTTTTTCGGACGGCTGTCCTCGGGGATCGCCGCATACCATTCGTCGGTGTTCGAAAAGATCGCATCGACATCGAACACCACGCCCCGGAACGGATGCTTCCGGTGACGGACGATCTGGCCCAGATGATATTTCGCGCGCGTTTTCAGCATGGCGTTGCAGCCCCCGGCTATGATGAGTAATCCCGAGGGCATGGGGCTGTCCACGTCTCATGCGGGAATCGGCGGAAACAGTCTGTGAACATCGCCCCTACAGTGCTGGCCATAGTCGCCCCGGTTTTCCTGCTTGCAGCGGTCGGCTGGGTCTGGGTGAAGGCGGGTTTCGAGTACCGGGTGGAGTTCGTCACGCGGCTGGCGATGACCCTGTCGGTGCCCTGTCTGATCTTCGTCGCGCTGATGAAAACCACCGTCGATCCTGCCGCTCTGACGACTGTGTCGCTGGCTGCCCTGGTCGTCTATGTCGCGCTTGCCATCGTCTTCTGGGTTATCGTGAGGATCGGCAGGCTTGACCGTGGCACCTATCTGTCGCCGCTGATCTTCGGCAACACCGGCAACCTCGGCCTGCCGCTGGCGCTGTTCGCCTTCGGCGATCAGGGCCTCGGTTTCGCCGTTGTCATCTTTGCTGTCATGGCGATCCTGTCCTTCACTTTCGGCATCTGGGTCGTCGCCGGACGCGGCAGTTTCCTGCGCGTGCTGCGCGAGCCGATGGTCGGCGCGACGCTGCTGGGCGCGCTGTTTCTGTGGCAGGGCTGGAAGACCCCCGTCTGGCTGACCAACACGCTGGAACTGGCGGGGCAGATGGCAATACCACTGATGCTCATCACGCTCGGCGTCGCCGTCGCGCGCCTTCGGCCCAGCAGCTTTCTGCGCGCACTCCTTCTGAGCGTGGTCAAGGCGGCTGTCTGCACCGCCGCCGCCTGGGCCGTCGGACGCTGGTTCGGCCTCGGCGACCCGGCCTTCGCGGTTCTGGTCCTGCAGGCGGCGACGCCGGTCGCCGTCACATCCTATCTCATTGCCGAGAAATATCAGGCTGACGCGGAATCCGTGGCTGGCCTCGTCGTCATGTCCACGCTTGTTTCGGTGATAACGCTGCCACTGACTTTGGCGGTCCTCCTCTGACCGCTTCGCATTCGTGATTTTCCTCTGGCGGAAAATCCGTTAGGTTGCGCGCCACAAAGACGCACCAGACCGTCTGACGAGGCAGTGAATGAGCAGAATTCTGAAAGCGGGCATCCTGTTGCTTGTCGCATCCTGCGGCGGGAATTACTCGGCCCCGCGCAACCTGGACGATGCCTGTTCGATCACCGATCAGCGCCCGGCCTATCTGAAAGCGATGCAGCGCGCGGAACGGCGCTGGGGCGTGCCGGTGCATGTGCAGATGGCGACGATCTATCAGGAATCGAAGTTCATCGGAAATGCGAAGACCCCCTTCACCTATGCCCTCGGCGTGATCCCGATGGGGCGGCAGAGTTCTGCCTATGGCTACAGCCAGGCGATCGACGGGACCTGGGACGACTACAAGGACGGCCCCGGCCGGGGCGGCGCGCGGCGCGATGACATCGACGACGCGACCGATTTCATGGGCTGGTACATGACACAAACGGAAGAGAAGCTGGGGATTTCGCGCTGGGATGCCGAGAACCAGTATCTGGCCTATCACGAGGGACGGAATGGCTACGCGGCGGGCAGCCATAACGGCAAGGACTGGCTGCTGCGGGTTGCGAAAGAGGTCGCGGCACGGGCCGAGACCTATCAGATGCAGCTCATCTCCTGCGGCAAGGCCTGACCGCCAGGCGCGTCAGTCCGAGCCGACGCGGTCCTTGGTTTCATTCTCGATCGAGAAGAGCGAGGCACCGTAGTTGCCACCGTATTTCAGCCCGTCGAGGATGACGCGCGTCTGCGCGCCGCTGTCATCGGTCACAACCCATTGCCGCAGACTGATCGGGTTGGCTGAGAAATAGAGCTTGATCGTCCCGTATTCAGGCTTTTCCGGATCCTGCGCAGTAACCGTGGTCATGCCGTCTTCCTCTCCGTGATCGACGACCATCTTCGCGCGGGTCAGATCAACCTTGCGGGCGAGGATCAGGTTCAGCGGCGTGCGCTTCAATGGATACTGTTCGGGCGGCTGGTTTGACTTCGGATCAAAGATCGCAACCTGCCCTGCCGAGGCGAGAACGAGGGCTTTGTCCGGCGGCGCATATTCGAACCGCATCCGGTTCGGGCGACGGATGATGACACGGCCCGTGGTCTTCGATCCGTCGGCGTTTATCTGGCTGAAGCCGCTTTCCGCCCCGACGATGGACTGGATGTAGGCCGAAAGGTCGGTCAGAGGGAGCGGTTCTGCCCGCGCTACCAAAGGGGCGACGGACAGCGCGAGGGCAAGGAAGATGCGGTTCATGCCAGCCTTATAGGACGGAGCCGGACAGGATGCGAGGCTGCGGAGGGTCAAGTGACGGTGAGCATTCCGTGAGAGGCGCTGCACTGTGCGGGGCCCACGGCAAGGTCAGCCGTAGCTTTCCAGCGCTGCTGTCAGAATCTGATGGCTCTGCGCCGTCTCGTCCGGTGTCACGCATCCGAACGGCTGGGTCATGTTGCCCGGCCCGTTCACCAGTTCATCCAGATAGGCGGCCCACATCTGCTGGAAACTGTCGGCGAAACCGAACTCGAATATGCCGCCGGTGATCGACGGATAGGCGCCTTTGTAGCCGAGATCGATGTGCCGCCAGGCCTGTTCGCCGCCCGGCGCATAGTCCATGACCTTCAGCGTCTTCGGGAACTTCGTCGAAAACTCCATCGACTTCCGGGTGCCGATCACGCGAAGGAACCAGGTGTTTGTCTCGCCCGGCGCGATGCGCTTCATGTGGAAGGTGATCGGAAAGGGTCCGTCCTGCGTGTCCACCTCGCCCAGGATCGTGCCGTTGTCCCAGGTCTCGCAAGGCGCGGTCCCACCCTTGCCGTCCGGTCGGTCCTTCACGATCTTGGACAGCTTGGCGACGATCCGCTGCGGCACCCAGCCTGCGCGCAGGGGGATGTGCAGCACATGCATCCCCAGATCGCCTAGGCAGCCGTACGCGCCGTTGAAACGGATCATCCGCTTCCAGTTGATGACTTTGGTCGGGTCGAGGTCCGAGGCATGCAGGAACCCTGCCTCGACCTCGATGATCCGCCCGAAGGCGTTGTCGCGGATCGCCTTGATGATTTCCTGCGCTCCGGGGAAGAAGGGAAATTCGGACGAACAGCGCACGAAGACATCGGGGCGCGCACGGATTGCCGCCATGATCCGGTCGTTGGCTGGCTTGTCGATGCCGAAGGGCTTCTCGCCAAGGAAGTGCTTCCCCGCCGCGATGATGTCGAGATAGACCTGTTCGTGCAGATTATGCGGCAGGGCGCAGTAGACGGCCTCGACATCCGGGTTGGCCAGCAGGGCGCGGTAGTCGCCGGTCGACTGCGCGACGGTCGGAACGTGATCGGTGAACCATGCCCGCGCGGTGTCGGAGGTGTCGCAGACCGCGACGATTTCGGGCCGGGCGAAGGGCGCCTCGATATGCAGCCAGCGCGCGCAGACGGACGCGAATTCGCGCCCCATCAGGCCGCAGCCGATGATGCCGAAGCGGACGGTGCGGGCTGTCATTTCGTCGCCCTTCAGGATCGCCATCGCCTGTTCGGGCGTCGCCTTCCGGTGGACGATCGCCATGAAGGCGCGCGTGATCGCGGGCGGGTTGGCGTGCTGGATCACGTTGCGGCCGTAGACGATGCCCTTGGCACCCTGCCCCATCAGGTCATAGGTGCGCTGCATGATCTCACGCCTCCGATGCCTTGCCGCCGCCGCGCACCAGGACGGGGATGTCGCCCGCGATCTGGATCACCTTGTGATAGTCACGGATGTCGTCGGTCGGGTCGGCCTTGATGACGTCGGCCCCCAGTTCCACGGCCTGCCGGACCAGTGCCGTGATCTTCGGCAGGTCGCCGTCCACCATGTAGCCGCCCGCCCCCGAATTGGCCCGCATCACCAGCGGTTCGATCATCAGGGGCATGCCGTAGCGGTCGGCCTGCGGTTTCAGGCGGTTGATGTTGCGGATGCACTGGGCGTGCACCTCGGGCTCGCCCGGCAGCAGGAACAGGTTCACGCAGAGGGCGGCGGCGTCGAGGCGGAGGGCCTGTTCGACGCAGTCCTCGATCAGGTCCGAGAAGAGGTGACGCGGCAGGTCCTTGCCGTAGACGTTGGCCACATCGGTGCGCAGGACCAGCGCGGGCTTGTCCTTGCCGGGGATGGATTGCAGGTGGCGCGCCTGCCCGACGGAAAGCTGGATCGCGTCGGGCCGCGCCTTGACGAGGGCGCGGACGGTGCGGGCCATATCCTCGATCCCGCCGAGGAAGGACGGTTCGTTGAAGAAGCCGTGATCGACGGCGACGTCGAAGCACTTGCCGTCGGCGGCAAGGAAGCGGTTGAGGCGGGGCTTGGTCATGGGGGCGGGTCCTCGGGCGGCTGGCGCGGACAGTTGGGGCGGCGGAGGGGGGCGGGTCAAGGGGGTGCGGGGGCGGTCCCGAGTCGGGACCGGGTTTCGGGGTGATTGGAATCAATGGGTTAGGGGAAAAATTAGGGAAGTGGAAAGGTTTGGGGGGTGGGTTGGCCTGCCTCGCCCCAGCGCAGGCCGGGGCCCCGGTAGGTGGTGCGCAACGAGGCGAGGCCCCGGCCTGCGCCGGGGCGAGGTAAGGCTGCGCCGCTATGTAGGGTGCATGAGATCACGCACCACGTCGGTCGGACGAGATGGTGCGTGCGAGCACGCACCCTACGCTTGCTGCGTTTGCTTACCGTTCTGTCCATCACTTCGCAGTATCCAAAGCAAAACGAGTTGGATAAAATCTCGTCATGGGTCGGACATCCAAGATTTCACGCGATGCAGCTTCAGGACGCATTCAGAGCGCGCCGCTGGGCGAGGCCAAGGCACGGCGCTTCGCGGCGGTCGAAGGGCTGTTTCTCGACGCGGACGGAGAGCGGACCAAGGCCGGATTGGAGTTGCGCGGCGTGAAGGGTGACGCCTATCGCAAGTCCCTCGCCGCCTCGGCGCTGACCCAGCGGAAACAATGAGGCGCTACGACGCGGTTCCCGATCCACTCTGTTATCCCGGAACGACCGTACTGATGAACAAGGCGGGCCTCACGGACCAGAAAGCTCTCGATCAGTTCGAGTTGCAGATGTTCCTGTCACGCGCCGACGAACCCCTGCCGGACGGCGACCTTGACCCTGCGCACTACCGCGCGATCCACCGGCACTTCTTTCAGGATGTCTACGACTGGGCCGGGGACTACCGGGCGATCCGCACAGCCAAGGGCGGGAACTGGTTCTGTTACCCCGAGAACATCGCGCGTGAGATGGAGCGGCTGTTCGGGGAACTTGCACAGGAAGATCATCTGGCGGGGTCGGGCGACACCGACGCCTTCGCCGCGCGGGCGGCGCATTACATCGCCGAGCTCAACGCGATCCATCCGTTCCGCGAAGGTAACGGGCGCTGCCAGTTGGTGCTGCTGGACCGGTTGATGACCATGGCCGGGTTTCCCATGGACGAGGAAAGGTTGGACCCGGAGGGGTTCATGGCGGCGATGGTGGCGAGTTTCGGCGGGGAGACGGGGGCGCTGGAGCGGGCGGTAAGGGGGATGATGGGGGAAGCCGGGAAGGAGTTGGGGTGAACCCCGACCTACGGCTTGCCCATACACCGGAGGTGTCGGGCGAAATGGTGCGTTGGAGCACGCACCCTACGGCTCGCTACAATTCTCTCATATGATATCTGAATTCGAAGTGATTTTTCTAATCCCAGCCAGTATTTCGTTGATTTGGTCCGGATTATTCTGAGCCCAAAGAGTTACGAAGGCTTGCCTCACAGTCATTTCCGGCAACAAGCCCAGCTTTGCGCCGAGCTGGGAGAAAAGCAAGTGCGGATCCATGTTCGTTGTCCTTACGCTTTTACAAGCGGCAAGAATGTCTTGTTCGTCCTCGAATCTCTTGAGCAAAGCCACTGACAATCGACCGCCAATTTCCGACCAAGCCTCTATGCAGCTATCAAAAACAAAGGATTCTGGCATCCCGCCAGGTAGTCGCAGCACCGTTTCACTTTCGCTTTGACTGGAATCGCCGTCGATCAAACATATCGACGGTACTTTCGTCGCAGGGTTTGCATTGTGATACTTGTTCATCGCAACAGCAGTTCCATCTCCTGCCATGGCATGAATTTCAAAGTTATCAATGAGATCGTCAGAGGCCTGCCTCATGATTGCTTCAGTCCATGTCTTGGCAAACTCATCTTCGACAAATACCACTCCTTGCGTTTCAATTTGACCAGTTATAGCGCGAAGGGATGCGACATCTAACTTGCCCTGAAAAACACGATCCTTTGTGGCAGACCAAAGGTATCGGAAATTGAGCTTTTAGAGTGTTTGTGAAACCACTTGAATCTTTTCTCTCCGCAACTTCGATCAGATACTCGACAAGCCGAACTGTAGCAACCGGATGAAGTCCATTTTCGATTTCTTCGATGAGAACCAGCGCACCGTCTTCAGCGGCTTCAATTCCTGCTATCATCTTTATAATACTGGACTCGCCAGCACCAAAATGGAACTCAGAGTAGCCGACACCATCTTCCGTTTGTCCGGTGAGCATAGTCACCGTACCTGTTGCACTGACCTTAAGCTGCTTGAAGCCATCAACATTCTTCCCCAGAATTCTGGAAATTGCTCCGCGAATAGTATCTGAGAATTCAGTCACGCGGCCGGGTGGCACAGAGAATTTTCGTGCTGTGCATGGGATGAGCTCTTTTCGCTCACTGGCCGGCACAGTTCTAGCGACGCCGAATAATAGAGCGCGCCGAGCAAGCGCGTCTCGGTTCCACTTTTTATTTTTGAAGCTCGCAGTTCTCTGAAAATGGCCTTTAGCCGTCACACTACGGTCGACTACTTCATACTCAATCGACCAGTCCTGCATTCCTGAGTCGTAGTTGCCACTCTTTGAAAAGAACTGCCTCGGCGCGATTTCTTTGTAGAGGATTGCTGCGGCTCCAAGAACTGTTGTTTTTCCACCCCCGTTTGGTCCAATGATTGCAGTTACTGGAAAGTCAAAGGTCACCTGCTCATCTACAAAACCGCGCACCTTCTTCAGCGTAATTCTTGAGAGATATTTTTCGTACTTCCTATCACGTGCTTTCTCGAGCAGAGTATTAATCGTGCTCTGGCGGATTTCACCTTTGTACTCCATTGCGGTCTCTTTCTGTTAATTCCCCCCCCTCACTCCGGCACCAGTATCTCCCGCTTCCCCACGTGGTTGCTCCCGCTGACAACCCCCTGCTCCTCCATCTGCTCGACCAGCTTCGCGGCCTTGTTGTAGCCGATGCCGAGCTTGCGCTGGATGTAGGAGGTCGAACCCTTGCGGTCGCGCAGCACGACCGCCACCGCCTGATCGTAGAGCGCGTCGTCGCCGCTGTCGCCGCCGAGGCCCAGCACCAGGTCGATGTCGCCCTCCTCGTCCTTGTCGGGGCCTTCGACGACGCCCGACATGTATTCCGGGGGGCCGTAGGATTTCAGGTGGTTGACGATCTCCTCGACCTCCTCATCCGACACGAACGGCCCGTGGATGCGGGTGATGCGGGAGCCGCCGGCCATGTAGAGCATGTCGCCCATGCCCAGAAGCTGTTCGGCGCCCTGTTCGCCGAGGATGGTGCGGCAGTCGATCTTGGACGTGACCTGGAAGGAAATCCGGGTCGGGAAGTTGGCCTTGATCGTGCCGGTGATGACATCGACCGAGGGGCGCTGCGTCGCCATGATGAGGTGGATGCCGGAGGCGCGGGCCATCTGGGCCAGGCGCTGGATGCAGGCCTCGATCTCCTTGCCCGGCGACCATCATCAGGTCGGCCATCTCGTCCACGATGACGACGATGTAGGGGATGGTGACGGGGGTGGTTTCCTCGGTCTCGAACACCGGGTCGCCGGTTTCCTCGTCGAAGCCGGTCTGGACGGTGCGCTTGAACAGCTCGCCCTTGGCCAGCGCCTCGCGCACGCGGCCGTTGTAGCCTTCGATGTTGCGCACGCCGGTCTTGGACATCTTGCGGTAGCGTTCCTCCATCTCGCCCACGACCCATTTCAGCGCGACGACGGCCTTTTTCGGGTCGGTGACGACGGGGGACAGAAGGTGCGGGATGCCGTCATAGACGGAGAGTTCCAGCATCTTGGGGTCGATCATGATCAGGCGGCATTCCTGAGGCGTCAGCTTGTAGAGCAGCGACAGGATCATGGTGTTGATCGCGACGGACTTGCCCGACCCGGTGGTGCCCGCGATCAGGAGGTGGGGCATCTTGGCGAGGTTGGCGACGACGGGGTCGCCGGAGATGTCCTTGCCGAGCGCGAGGGGCAGGCGCTGGTTGCCGTCGCCGAAGTCGCGGGCGGAGAGGATTTCGCGCAGGAGCACCTTTTCGCGGTAGGCGTTCGGGAGTTCGATGCCGATGACGGTGCGGCCGGGGACGGTCGAGACGCGGGCGGAGAGGGCGGACATCGACGCGCGCGATGTCGTCGGCGAGGCCGATGACGCGGCTGGCCTTGAGGCCGGGGGCGGGTTCCAGTTCGTACATGGTGACGACGGGGCCGGGGCGGACGGAGACGATCTCGCCCTTGACGCCGTAGTCGTCGAGGACGGATTCGAGCATGCGCGCGTTTTCTTCCAGCGCCTCGTCGGACAGCTGGTGGCGCTGGACGGTCGAGGGGGCGGAGAGGAGCGAGAGGGGCGGGAGTTCGTAGGCGGCGGGGTCGTCGGACAGGCGCAGGCTGGGCTGGGCTTCGGACAGGGCCTGCCGGGACGGGCGCGGCCTTGCGCGTGGCATGGTGGACAACCTTGCGGGCGGCGCCGTCGGCGGCGCGGTAGGCGTAGTCGCCGGGGGGGACGGTCAGTGTCGCCATCGTCATCGTCAAGGTCGGCGAAGGCGTTGCGGTCAAGCACGGCGTCGGGATCGTCGGCCAGTGCGGCGGCAGCGCGACCGGGCCGGGCGGTGACGGGCGGTTCGGCGCGGGCGGCGGGGTCGGCAGGCGACGCCCTTCAGGCGCACAGCCTCGGCGATGCGGCAGCGGATGCGGTCGGGGCTCGGGGCCTCGACCGACCAGCTGGACTGCAAGGCTTCGGTTTCGATCAGTTCGGGGGTCAGATCGGGGGCCGGATCGACGATGCGGCGCAGAAGGCCCGGCATGCGGGAGAAGAGACCACCAGTCGGCGGTCGCTGCGGTTGCTGCGGGGACGTCACCGGGGACATAGCCGCGGGTCGGCGCGGAGAACCGAGGCGCGGCGGGAGGAGGCGTGCGTGACGGTCAGGGGCCGCGGTCAGCGCGGCCTCGCGCCGGGCACGACGCTGGTCGGCCGATGGCCTGCGCGCCGCGCAGCGAGGCGGCGGCCCCCTGCCCTGTCAGGCGGAGGACGCGGTCATAGGTCAGGATTGAGCCGACGATCAGGAACCGCAGGATGGCGCGCCGTTCGGTGCGGTCGAAGCCAAGGACGAAGGCCAGCATGGCGAGCATGCCGGCACCCGACGATCAGCGACAGCACCTTCAGGCCGAAAGCGGCCTGCACGGGCACCACGCCCAGAAGCGCGCCGAGGATGGTGTCGCCGAACAGCCCGCCGAGGCCGAAGCTGTGGACCCAGCCGGGACCCGCGACAAGGGTCGAGGCATAGACGGAGATCAGCGCGACGGCGATGGGCGCGAAGATGGCGCGCCCGATGGCACGCTCCTCGCCGCGATGGGTCAGGAAGCGGAAGCCCCAGACGGCAAAGACAAGAGCGACGCCCCAGGACCCGTATCCGGCGATGACATAGAGCGGCGAGGCGAGCGACGCGCCGAAGGTGCCGAGCCAGTTCTGCGCAGGCTCTTCGGTCGCGGCGAGCCAGGACGGATCGTCGGGGGAGTAGGAGGCGAGCATCAGCGCAGTCAGCAGCCCGAGCAGGATCAGCACGGCCCCGAGCAGTTCCTTGCCGCGCCGTTCGATCGCGGCCTGCATGGTCTGATCCAGAAGCGGATCGCGCTGTCGTGCCTGATAGGAAGCCATGTTCACCCTGTCCTTAACGCGTAGAGGCAGTCGCGGAGCCGGATCAGGCCGCGCTGCATGTCTTCGTGCCGGGGCCACCATGGCGACCCTGATATATCCGTCGCCGGGGTTCTCGCCCCCGACCGTCTGTCCGAGATAGGCGCCGGGCAGCACCCGGACGCCGGTTTGCGTCCATAGCTTCAGCGCCGCATCCTCGCTGGTGCCGTTGGGAACGGGCAGCCAGAGGAAGAAGCCGCCTTCGGGGCCCTGGTATCCCTGCATTCCGGCGAACACGGCATCGGCGATGCGGTACTTTTCCTGATAGAGCGCGCGGTTCGCGTCGACATGCGCCTCGTCCGCCCAGGCCGCCTGCGACACATGCTGGACGGGCAGCGGCAGAGGCGCGCCGCCATAGGCGCGGAGCTGGCGGAAGCGGGCGATGGACTCGGGGCCGCCCGCGACGAAGCCGGAGCGCAGGCCGGGCAGGTTCGAGCGTTTGGACAGCGAATGGAAGACGGCGACCCGTTCGGGGTCGGCACCGAGTTCAGCGGCGACTGACAGCGCGCCAGTGGGCGGCGCCGTGCGCCAGATTTCGGAATAGCATTCGTCGGACAGGAGGGTGAAGCCGTGCCGTTCGGCCAGCGCCATGACATCCGCCAGATAGTCGCGTGGCGCGACTGACCCCTGCGGATTGGCGGGCGAACAGAGATAGGCGAGCGCGGTGCGGTCGAGAATATCGGCGGGCAGGGCCGCATAGTCGGGCAGGAACCCGGTCGCGGCGGTCGCGGGCACAAAGACGGGTTCGGCCCCGACTGCCGCCACGGCGGCGGCATAGGGCTGATAGAAGGGGTTCGGCATCAGGACGACCGGGCGCTTGCCGCGCTTCGTCTCGGGGCAGAGGGCGAGGCAGGCGTTGAACAGCCCTTCGCGGGTGCCGTTCAGCGGCATGATGCGGTCGGCGTCGAGCGTCGACGCCATAGCGGCGCTGCAGCCAGCCCGAGATCGCCGCAAGCAGTTCCGGCGTCCGTCGTTCGGCGGGTACTTCCCGAAATCGCCGATGCTGGCGGCAAGGATCGGCGCCGACGAAATCCGGCATCGGGTGCTGCGGCTCGCCGATGGTCATCGTGATGACCTCGCCGCCCGGCGCATGCTGATCCAGCAGCTTCCGCAGACGCGGAAACGCATATTCCGGCAGGTTCGAAAACCGCTCTGGAAACGCCATGACTGCCTCGGTCGCCGGGGTCGTTGCGCCCCGTTTCGCGGAAACTTAGCGAAGCCCGCCGCAGCGGTCCAGCCAAACCGCCCTGCCGCGGCGTTCAGCCCCCGGATTTTGTTGCATTTTCGCCGGTCACGACGGTCAGCGCGCGTTCGGCCGCCGCGCCGATGCGCAGCAGGCGTTCCTCGCCCATCGGCGGCGCCCATCAGGCTGATGCCGCACATCGGAACGGCGGTGGGCAGGGTCAGCGCGCAGAGGCCCATCAGGTTGCCGATGCGCGTATTGCGCTGGGCGAAAAGGTTCTCGGTAGTGAAATAGGCCGGGTCAGACAAAAGCCGTGCGACATCGGGCGGCAGGATCGCGGAGGTCGGGCAAAGGACGGCATCAAACCCCGCCATGCGCGCCGCCCAGTCCGCGCGGATCGCCGTCAGCCGCGACCACCCGCGGATATAGTCAGCGGCAGAAACGCTGCGTCCGATTTCAAACCGTTCTCTGATCGGGGCGAACATCAAGTCGCCGCGCGCTTCGATCTGTATTCCCCAGGTGGCCCAGGCTTCGGCCGTATACAGCGCGCCCGAGAGTGACAGCGCCTCGCCCACGCCCGGGAAGCCCGCCTTCGGTGATGCTGGCACCGGCAGCGGCAAGCCGCCCGACGGCAGTTTCAAAGGCCGCACCCGGGGCGTCCCTGACATCCGCCAGAGCGTCGGTCAGGACCAGGAAACGGGCACCGGCCAGGCTGGCACCGTCAGGTCGGCGGGCCGCGTGCCTTCGAGGACCGCAAGCAGAAGCGCCGCATCCTCGACGCTCCGGGTCAGGGGCCCGACCGTGTCGAAGCGCGGGATCAGGGGCACGACGCCGTCAAGCGAGATGCGGCCATGAGTGGTTTTCAGGCCGACGAGGCCGTTCCAGGCGGCAGGGTTGCGGACCGACCCGCCGGTGTCGGACCCGATGGCGGCGGCGGCGAGGCCGAGCGCCACCGAGACGGCGGCACCCGAGGACGATCCGCCGGGCGCGCGCGTCGGATCGATGGCATTGGGCGGCGTGGCGGTGGAGGGGTTGAGGCCGAGACCGGAGAAGGCAAGTTCGGTCATGTGGGTCTTGCCGAGGCAGATCAGCCCCTGCGCGGTGGCGTTCGCAAGAACGCGGGCGTCGGCGGCGGGCACACGGCCCTTCAGCAGAAGCGAGCCGGATTCGGTGGCGGTTCCGCCGGTGTCGAACAGGTCCTTCCAGCTGACCGGCACACCGTCGAGCGGGCCGCGTCGCTGGCCGGATTTCGCGCGCATGCGAGGCGGCCCGCGCCTCGGCCCGGGCGCGGTCAGGGGTGGTGCGGGCATAGATGCGGTCGGCGTCGGGATGGTCGGCGATGGCGGACGAGATAGGCGTCGGTCAGATCGACGGGGTCGATCCGCCCCGCCGCGATGGCGCGCCCCAGATCGGCGGCTGTTGCGCCCAGGTCGATGTCCATGCCGATCCCCCGTTTGGCCCGAAGGCTAGCGGCAAGGCATCGCATGGACAATCCCGGCGACTGCCCCTAGAGTCGGCGTCATGGACACACAGTCGGACATCTCTGATCGTCGGCGGCGGGCTGAACGGGCCAGCGCTGGCACTGGCGCTGGCGCAGGCGGGCCTGAGCGTCACGCTGATCGACGCGCAGCCGGCGCGGGCGCGGGCCGAGGCCGCCTTCGACGGGCGGGCCTATGCGCTGTCCATCGCGTCGCGGCGGCTGCTGCAGGCCATCGGCGTCTGGCCCGCGCTGGCATCCGCAACGCAGCCGATCCTGCGGATCCGGGCCAGCGACGGACGGCCGGGCGAAGGCGCGTCGCCGCTGTTTCTCGATTTCCTCGCCGCCGAGATCGAAGAAGGCGCGATGGGCCATATGGTCGAGGACCGGCATCTCTACGCGGCGTTTCTGGCGGCGATAGCGGCGACGCCGGGGATCGACACATGTGCCGGGCGTCACGGTGACGGCGCAGACGGCGGATGCGTCGGGGATCAGTGTCACCCTGTCGGACGGCACGACGCGACGGGGGCGGATGCTGGCCGGCTGCGACGGGCGGCGTCGGGAACGGCGGCGCGGGCGGGGATCAGGCGGACCGGGCACGGCTACGGGCAGACGGCGCTGGTCTGCGCGGTCGACCATGACCTGCCGCATGGCGGCACGGCGCAGCAGTTCTTCATGCCGGGCGGACCGCTGGCGATCCTGCCGCTGCCGGGCAACCGGTCGTCGATCGTCTGGAGCGAGGATGAGGACGCGGCGCGGGCGATCGCGGCGCTGCCGGACGATGCGTTCCTTGCGCTGCTGGCGCGAACGCTTCGGCGATCATCTGGGCGCGATCCGGCTGGCGGGGCCGCGCTTCAGCTATCCGCTGTCGCTGTCGCTGGCCGACAGCTACGTCGCGCCGCGTCTGGCGCTGGTCGGCGATGCGGCGCATGGCGTGCATCCGATCGCGGGACAGGGGCTGAACCTGGGCCTGCGCGACGTGGGCGCGCTGGCCGAGGTGCTGGTCATGGCGGCGCGGCGCGGCGAGGATATCGGCGCGGCAGACGTGCTGGCGCGGTATCAGACCTGGCGGCGGTTCGACGCGACGGCGCTGGCGCTGGGTATGGACCGGGTGAACTCGCTGTTTTCAAACGACAATCCGGTCTCTGCGCGCGGCGCGGGACATCGGGCTGGGTGTCGTCAACGCGCTGCCGGGGTTGCGGCGCGGCTTCATCCGGCAGGCGGCGGGACTGACAGGGGATGTGCCACGGCTGCTGACGGGAAAGGCGCTTTAGCGGTCGATCTGAAAGGGACCCTCAGTCCAGTTTGCGCGCCTCGTCCACCAGCATGATCGGGATGCCGTCGCGGATCGGGAAGGCCAGATGCGCGGCCTTTGACACCAGTTCCTGCCGCTCGGCATCGTAGCTGAGGGTCGCCTTCGTCACCGGGCAGACCAGCGCCTCGAGCATGCGGCGGTCGAACACGGGATCGTCGGTCATTGCATCTGCTCCGCCCCGCCGCCGCCCGCCAGCGACAGTTCCATCAGCGTCACCAGCGTTTCGCGCCGCGTCGTCAGCGTCGGCGCCTCGAGCAGCGCCTGCTTTTCCTCGGGCTCGAAGGGGCAGAGCATCGACAGCGAGTTGATCAGCAGCTCGCAATCCGCCTCTTTCAGGCTGCCCCAGTCGGTGGACAGATCGCGCGAGGCGAAGAACCGCCCGAGCAGGTCGAGGAATTCCGCCCGGCGGAAGCCCTTGTCATCCTCCGGCGGCCCCATGTCGCGGCTGAAGCCGTCCCACGACACTTCGGCGCGGATATAGGGGGCGAAGCCCTCCACCTCCTGCGTCAGCCGGAAGCGCGAAACGCCCGTCAGGGTGATCATGTAGCGTCCGTCCTCGGTTTCCGAAAACTGCGTCAGGCGACCCGCGCAGCCGATGGCGTTCAGCTCCTCTCCTTCGCGCGGCCTTGCCGGTGCCCGGCACCTCGCGCGGCTGGATCATCCCGATCAGGCGGTGCGGCGTCTTCATCGTGTCGTCCAGCATCGCCAGATAGCGCGGTTCGAAGATGTGCAGCGGCAGCCGGGTGCGCGGCAGCAGCAGCGCCCCCGGCAGCGGGAAACAGCGGGATCGTTTCGGGAAGGTCCTTGAGCGTCACCATGGACCTTTCAGCTAGCCCGGCAGGGGCGTCAGGCAAATATCATCGACGACAGGCGGCGGCGGCCCTTCAGCGCGATGGGATCGGTGGGCTTCAGCGCCTCGAAGATCGTGAAGAGCTGCGCCTTGGCGGCACCGTCATTCCATTCCCGGTCGCGCCGGAACAGGTCCAGCAGCTGATCGACCGCCTCTTCGATCTGGCCCCCGGCATGCAGCGCTGTCGCATAGTCGAACCGCGCCTGATGGTTCGCGGGGTCAGCGGCCACGGCGCGTTCAAGTTCGGCCAGCGGCCCGGCCTTTTCGGCCTGCCGCGCCAGTTCGATCTGCGCCCGCACGGCCTCGATCAGCGGCGATGCCGCGATCTTCGCCGGGGCGGCGTTCAGCAGCGCCTCGGCCTGGTCGAGGCCGCCGGTCGCCATCTGCGCGCGGGCGAGACCGGCATAGGCGGTGGCGTTTTCGGGTTCCTCGACAAGGACGGCGGCGAAGATTTCAGCCGCATCGGTCGTGGCCCCTTCGGACAGCAGCGTCTCGGCCGTCTCCAGCGCCTCGCCCAGACCGCCGTCGCCCGCCAAGCGCCGCGATCTTGTCGACGAAGGCCTTGACCTCGGACCCCGGAAGCGCGCCCTGGAAGGCGTCGACCGGCTGACCCTGCCAGAAGGCATAGACCGTCGGGATCGACTGGATGCGCAGCTGCGCCGAAATGCGCTGGGCCTGATCGACGTCGATCTTGGCCAGCCACAACCTTGCCCTTGGCCGCCTTGACGGCGCTTTCGATCAGCGGCGTCAGCGTCTTGCAGGGTCCGCACCAGGGCGCCCAGAAATCGACGATGACCGGGATCGTCTTGCTGGCCTCGATCACCTCGGCCATGAACTCGGCTTCGGTCACGTCGCGGATCACGTCGGCGTCGGCGGGTGCGGCGGCTTTGGGCTGTCCGAATTCGAGCATCGCAGATGCTCCTTCGCTGAATGGGTCAGCCGGTTAGATGGCGCAAAGGGGGGGCGCTTGCAAGGTGGGGGGTGGGTCAGACGGCGAGACGGTCGTCGAAGTTGAACGGTGCCTGCACGGCAACGATGACACGGGAGAAGTCCGGGTGGAGAGGGTTGAGCAGAAGGTTGACCTCTTCCGGGATGATCGCAGAGGGGACTGACAGGACGGCGGTCCGCGCCGTCGCGAGCCAGGCATCGCCGAAGGCCCGGGTCCGCGCGGGGTGGGACAGCTCTTCGGGGGTGGCATCATGCCGCTCGATCAAGATGTCGGAGGGAAGGTCGATCCCGATCTTGACGAAATCGGGCAACGACCCGGCCCTGCGCTGATCGGGATTGAGGTGCACCCAGATTTCGAACAACGCCATGGCGAGTGAGACGGAACAGTAAACAACCGGACTGCCGGGACTGTTCCACCGCCCTCCGAAACGCCGCGCGCCTTCGCCGTCCAACCCAGGAGCATGCTCGGGTCGGGCCAGTCGCCAGAGGCGTGGCATCAGCTGTAAACGCCGTAGGCGATCCTTCCGAGGACGGCTTCAACCTCGCGTGCGCCAAGGTCGCTGCGGGCCATCTCGATGGGCACCTGCCAATCGAGTGAAGGATTGGGCAGCCTGAGAAATTCATCGGCGATGTCGTCCTTTTCGAAGGTTTCGCGCGCTTTCACCACAACCCTAACAAGCCGCGCCAGCGCATCAGCCTCTTCCATTTTTAGATTGCCGTCCGCGCTCATGCGACGTTCGAGCGTGCGGGGCGGAATGATGGCGGCTACGTCCGCCGCACTGAGCACCTTGTCGCGCTGCAGGTCACGCACGGTGCGCGCAGGGATGCCGCGGGCGAGGTCGGCATAGGTGAAGTCGATTTTCACTGCCCGGTTCATGATACTGCCTCCGCCATTTGCCACATACTATCACGGCATATGGCGGGCGTCACCTGACATCCCGCGCTCCACCCCTACAAATCAAACACCGCCATCACCGGCACATGGTCGCTCGGTCCGTCCCAGCCGCGTGCCGCGCGCAGGATGCGCGACCCGTGCGCGGCCCCGGCGATGTCGGGGGTCGCCCAGATGTGGTCGAGCCTGCGGCCCTTGTCGGCGGTGTTCCAGTCGGACGACCGGTAGGACCACCAGGAATAGAGCAGGCCCGTGGGCAGGTCCTGGCGCGTCACGTCCACCCATTTCCCCGCGTCCTGCGTGGCAAGCAGGTGTTCGACCTCGATGGGGGTGTGGCTGACGATCTTCAGCAGCTGCTTGTGCGACCAGACGTCATCCTCGCGCGGGGCGATGTTCAGGTCGCCGACAAGGATCGCGCGGTCGGGGCGTTCCCAGCGGAAATGGTCGCGCATCTCGGTCAGGAAATCGAGCTTCTGGCCGAATTTCACATTCTCCGTCCGGTCGGGGATATCGCCGCCCGAGGGCACATAGCAGTTGTGGATGGTGATGCCGTTCTCCAGCCGGGCCGCGACGTGGCGGGCGTGGCCGAGCTGGGCGATAATCGCGTTCGCCCGCATCCATCAGGGGCAGCTTCGACAGGATCGCCACGCCGTTGTATCCCTTCTGGCCGCGCGCGACGATGTGGCGGTAACCGAGCGCCTGGAAACCGGCCAGGGGGATGTTCTCGACCGGGCTTTTGCATTCCTGCAGGCAGAGGATGTCGGGGACTTCCTCGCCCAGGAACCTCAGCACCAGCGCCTCGCGCAGGCGGACGGAATTGATGTTCCAGGTGGCGATGGTGAAGGGCATAGGCGTCCTTTCGGGTTCCGCCCCGGACCTTAGAGGTCGGCCCGTCCGGGTGCAATCCGGCGGGGCGGGCGGGCACGCGGATGGCCCGCTTGTGACTTGAGCCTGCGGCGCGCCCGTGCAAGATCGGGGACAAGCGTTTTCCGCAAAGGATGTGTCACGATGCGCCTGTTTATCGCCGTTCTGCTTGGTATCGTCCTCGCCCTGCCCGCTGCGGCGCGGCCGCTGACGCCGGACGAGGAGACGGGGCTGGCCAAGTCGATGGACAGCTATCTGCGTGCGATCGGCGCGGGCAACGCGGAGCGGATCGTCAAGGGCATTCCGCCGCGCATCCTGAACATCTTCGCGGGGACCTCGGGGATCGAGGCGAAGAACCTGGAAAAGACGCTGACCGACCAGACGGCGGCGATGATGGCGGGGTCCCGTTTCACTGACATCGCGGCGGACCGGACCGCACTGGATGCGGGCGACGCGGCGCTGGCGGACGGAACGGCGGTGACATGGGTGGTCGTGCCGACCGCCTTCACGGCCGAGACGGGTGGTGCCAAGACCCGCAATGTGCAGCCGATGCTGGCGCTGCGCGAAGGCGAGAAGTGGTATTTCGTCCGGATCGACGGCGAGCAGCAGAAGCAGATGGTGACGATCGCCTATCCGTTCCTGTCGGATGTGACGTTTCCGGCGGCGACCGTGACGCCTGCGCCGTGACCGGGTAATGGCCGGTCTGCTTCTGCGCCGGAACCGCAACTACCGCCTGATCTTTTCGGCGAGCGTCATCTCGAACCTCGGCGACGGGGTGTCGGCACTGGCCTTCCCCTGGCTCGCGTCGCTCCTGACCCGCGATGCGCTGCTGATCTCGCTGGTCGCCGTCGCGGCGCGGCTGCCGTGGTTCCTGTTCACACTGCCTGCGGGCGTGTGGACCGACCGGTTGGACCGGCGCGTTCTGATGGTGCGCGCCGATCTGGTGCGCATGATCCTGACGCTGGGCGTCGTGTGGCTGGCGTTGTCGGCACCTTACGCGCCCGTTGCCGGTGCGATGCCCGAAGGCATTTTCCTGCTCGCGGCGCTGGCGTTCCTGCTGGGGACAGCAGAGGTGCTGCGCGACAACGCGGCGCAGACCGTGCTTCCTTCGGTGGTGGACAAGGCGGACCTTGAACGCGCCAACGGCCAGATGTGGAGCGCCGAGACGGTGATGGGCCAGTTCATCGGCCCGCCGCTGGCGGGGGCGCTGATCGGCCTCGGGATTGCGGTGCCGTTCGGGTTCGACGCGGCGAGTTTCGCGGCGGCGGCGGGGATTGTCTGGCTGGTAACGCTGCCTCCACGGCAGGGCACGGTCGGCAGGGCGTTCATGCCGGAACTGGCCGAAGGCATCCGCTGGATGCGTGCGCATCCGCTTCTGCTGCGGCTGGCCGTGGTGCTGGGACTGGTGAATGCCGCCTATTTGGCGACGCTGACGATGCTGGTTCTGTATGGGCAGGAGGTGCTGGGACTGACCGCCTTCGGCTACGGCGTTCTTCTGACAGTCGGGGCGACCGGCGCGGTGATCGGCGGGCTGTCGGCACCTGCGATAGCCGCGCGGATCGGGACGCGGGCAAGCCTGCTGGCCGGTCTTGCGTCCTTCGCGCTGTCCTATCTGTTGATTGCTGCGACATCGTCGGTCTTTGTGACCGGTGCCGCGCTGTTCATCGAGGCGGCGGGCGGGATGCTGTGGAACGTGGTGACGGTCAGCTACCGCCAGCGGATCATCCCGGATGCGATCCTCGGCCGGGTGAATTCGATCTACCGGTTCTTCGGCTGGGGGATGATGCCGGTCGGTGCGCTGGCGGGCGGGCTGATCGTGTCGCTGGCCGAGCCGTCGGTCGGCAGGCTAGCGGCGCTGCATGCGCCCTTCTGGTTTGCCGGGGTGTCGGGCTGTGCACTGCTGATTTACGGGGCGCTGCGGCTGCGGTTGAGCTAGACGCGGGCGAGGGGAAACGGAGACAAGGATGAGATATCGCAGTTTTGGCCGCACAGGATGGCAGGTCGGCGAGATCGCGTTCGGCGCGTGGCAGCTGGGCGGTGACTGGGGGCCTGTCGATGACGCGGCATCGATCCGCACGCTGCATCATGCCTTCGACCGGGGTGTGAACTTTGTCGATACCGCGTTCATCTACGGCCAAGGGCATTCCGAGGAAGTGGTCGGACAGGCCGTGAAGACCTGGCGCGGTCACAAGATTTACGTGGCAACCAAGGCGCAGCCGGTCGAATGGCCGGCACCCGACGACGAGACCCCGCAGATGCGCGGGCGCTATCCGGCCTGGTATCTGCGCCGGATGGTCGACGATGCGCTGCGGCGGCTGCAGGTGGACCGGATCGACCTGTTCCAGCTGCATTCGTGGATGGCCTCGGGTCTGCATGAACTCGACTGGCTTGAGACGCTGAACGCCCTGCGCACCGAGGGCAAGATCGACCAGATCGGCGTGTCGATCCGCGATTACCGCCCGCAGGACGGGGTGGACCTGGCCCGCCTCGGGCTGGTCGCCAGCCAGCAGGTCGTGCTGAACCTGTTCGAACAGCGCCCGGCGGGCGATCTGTTCCGGGCGGGCGCGGGCACGCAGGGTTTCATCGCGCGGGTGCCGCTGGATTCCGGGTCGCTGGTCGGGCACTGGAACGAGGGCACCTACGCCACCTTCGCCGCTGGCTCGGTTCCCGCGCAACTGTTCCGGGGCGACCGCTTTGGCGAGACGCTGGCGCGCGTGCGGGCACTGAAGACGCTCTGCGCGCCGTATTATCCGACCTTGGCCGAGGCGGCGATGCGCTATGTGCTGTCCTGTCCGGAACTGTCCTGCGTCATTCCCGGCATGGCAGACCCGGCGCAGGTTGATATGAACGTGGTGTACAGCGACGGCGCGCCGTTTCCCGAAGATCTGAAGACCGCGCTGGCGGCGCACCTCTGGCCGCGCAACTTCTATCAGTAGGACCGGACGCGATGCGCCAGCTTGAACTGCTCCGCCCCGGCCAGATCGCCGCCGAAATGGCCCGCTGCCCGCGCGTCTGGCTGCCGCTGGGCACGATCGAGTATCACAGCCACCATCTGCCGGTCGGGCTGGACGGGCTGCAGGCGCATGGCCTGTGTCTGGATGCCGCCAACATCGCCGGGGGTCTGGTCTATCCGCCGCTGTGGTGGGGCACAGGCGGCGGTCACGGGGATTACCCCTGGACCGTGATGATGCCGGACGCAGCCGAGATCGCGGCGATCCTGGGTTTCACGCTGACACGCCTGGAGACGCTGGGCGTGCGGCAGGCGGTTCTGTTCACCGGGCATTTCGCCGACGGACAGCTGGCCATGATTGCCAGCATTGCCGCGCAGTGGAATGCCATGGGCGGCCCGATGCGTGCAGTGGCGCTGGGCGTCAACGGCAATCGGGATGCACCGATGCCGCCCGATCACGCCGGTCTGTTCGAGACGACGCTGCTGGCCGCCTTTCACCCGGAGACCGTCGATATGACCGCACTGCCTGACGCGCGGCCGGGCGAGGCGGGCGAAGACCCATATGGGACGCAACGGCACGATCCCGGCCACAGCCTGCAGGGCATTTTCGGGGCCGATCCGCGCGCCTTTGACCCCGACCGCGCGCAGCCGCTGCGAAAGGAGATGGCCGCCTGGCTGGCTGCGGCCGCGGGGCCGGTCTGATCCGCGCGCTCTTTGGTGGAGTCGACGATGGCCGGCGGCGAGAGCCGCACGGAAAAAAAGCCCGGGCCGAAGCCCGGGCCAGTCCAACAGGGAGGATGCCACAACATAACCCCGTTGTGGCCAGGGGAACTCGTCAGGATCGTAACGGTGATTCGCCGTTTCGGTTCCTATGCCACCAGTCTGTAGCCCCCGGATTCGGTCACAAGAAGGCGGGCGTTTGACGGATCGGGCTCAATCTTCTGCCGAAGACGGTAAATGTGTGTCTCGAGCGTATGGGTCGTGACGCCCGCGTTATAGCCCCAGACCTCGTGCAGCAGCACGTCGCGGGCCACGACGCCCTCGGTCGCGCGGTAGAGGAACTTGAGGATGTTGGTCTCTTTCTCGGTCAGGCGGATCTTCTTTTCCTTGACGTCGATCAGCATCTTCATCGCCGGCTTGAAGGTGTAGGGACCCAGCTGGAAGATCGCGTCCTCGGACTGTTCATGGGTGCGCAGCTGCGCGCGGATGCGGGCCAGAAGGACCGGGAACTTGAACGGCTTGGTCACATAGTCGTTGGCCCCTGAATCGAGCCCGAGGATCGTGTCGGCGTCGCTGTCATGCCCGGTCAGCATCAGCACCGGGCACTTGACGCCCTGCTTGCGCAGCCGCTTGCACAGTTCGCGCCCGTCGGTGTCGGGCAGGCCGACATCGAGGATCACGAGGTCGTAGATCGCCTGCTTGACCTTATCCATCGCCTCGTGGCCGTCGCCCGCCTCGAACACGTCGAAGTCCTCGGTCGAGATCAGCTGTTCGGCCAGCGCCTCGCGCAGGTCCGCATCATCGTCCACCAGCAGGATCTTCTTCAGATTGGCCATGATGCCCTCCGCTTTCCTTGATGGTGACATGCGCCTCGGCCAGGCATCTCTCAAGATTTGCAACGGACTTCTCACGCCGAGTTCATAGTGGAACGGCCTTTGTTTCAATTTCCGTCGCCCGCAGCTATGTGGGAAGGCAGGAATACCTGACCCATGATCCCAGAACCGCCCCTCGGACCCAGCCTTGCCGAACGCCTGAACCGCGCCCGCGCCGATCTGCGCATGGGTGTGCCTGTCGCCCTGACAGGTCGGGACGATGCGATTCTGGCGGTTCCGGCCGAAACGCTGTCGGCGGCACGGCTTGACGGCGCTGCGCGGGATGGGGACCGCCGGTGCTGGCGGTCACCGGCTGGCGGGCGGAGACGCTGAAGGCACGGGCCTATGACGGCGATCTGGCGCGGATCGCGGTGCCGGACGATGCCGGGCTGGACTGGGTGCAGGCGGTGGCAGACCCGGCGGGCGACCTGACCACACCGATGAAGGGGCCGTTCCGGACGCTGCGCGATGGGCCGGCCGATCTGCACCGGACGGCGATTGCGCTGCTGAAGACGGCGCGGCTGCTTCCGGCGGCGATTGTCCTGTCGGTGGCGGATGCCGCCGCGATTGCAGCTGCGGAGGGACTGACGCTGCTGGACGGCGGCGCGCTTGCCCCGCTGCTGGCTGCGCCGCATGTGCTGAATGCCGTCATCTCGGCCCGCGTGCCGCTGGAGGCGTCCGAGGCCGGGCGGCTGCATGTGTTCCGGCCCGATGACGGGGGCGAGGAGCATTATGCGGTCGAGATCGGCCAGCCGCCGCGCGACCGGCCGGTTCTGGCGCGCCTGCATTCGGCCTGTTTCACCGGCGATCTGCTGGGGTCGCTGAAATGCGACTGCGGGCCGCAGCTGCGGTCGGCGCTGGCGCAGATGGGGGCGCGAGGGGGCGGGGGTGCTGCTGTATCTGAACCAGGAAGGGCGCGGGATCGGCCTGGCCAACAAGATGCGGGCCTATTCGCTGCAGGATCAGGGGTTCGACACGGTCGAGGCGAACCACCGGCTGGGGTTCGAGGATGACGAGCGCGATTTCCGCCTGGGTGCGGCGATCCTGCGGCAGATGGGGTTTGGCCAAGTGCGCCTGATGACGAACAACCCGGCGAAGGTGGCGATGCTGGAGGGCTGCGGGCTGCGCGTGACCGAGCGGGTGCCGCTGCGGGTCGGGCGGACGCACTGGAATTCGGGATACCTCGATACCAAGGCGGCGAAGTCGGGGCATCTGCTGTGACACCCGACGATCTGGTTGTGACACCGATGGGTGTGCGGTTTCAGGGTCGCCTTTTTCCGGCGACCGTCGGGCGCAACGGGATCACCGCGCGCAAGCGCGAAGGCGATGGCTGCACGCCTGCGGGCACCCACCGCATTGTCGGGCTGCTGTATCGCCCCGACCGTGTCGCGGCATCGCGGCTGCCGGACTGGGCGGTTCCGATCCGCATCGGCGACTTCTGGTGCGAAGACCCGGATCACCCGGATTACAACCAGATGGTGCGCGCGCCGTTCACCGCCGGGCATGAGACGCTGCGCCGCGCCGATCCGCTCTATGACGTCGTTCTGGTGACCGACTGGAACTGGCCCGAGGCGCAGCCCGGCCTCGGCTCGGCGATCTTTCTGCACGCCTGGCGGCAGACCCGGCGCGCCGACGGCCGGATGCGTCGCGTTCGCGCCGGAGCGACCTGCTGTGGATCGTCAACCGCGTCCGCCACCGCACCCGGCTGATCATTCGCCCCTGAGCGCCACCAAGACGCTTTTCAAAGCGCTTTGGCGCCCCTAATCTTCCCGCGACGGGGAGGACCGCCATGGCCGCAAAACTCAGCGCGCAGGACCGCGACATCTTCGATCTGCGCATGGCGCGCAGCTCGGATGACCTGTGGGGGATGCTGGAGCGGCTTTACGGCGCATCTTCCGACCTATCCGTCGTTCTGCGCCGACCTGACCGCGGCGCTGGAACAGGCCTGGGCGGACCGGCCCGCCGACCTGAAACGCCTCGACCTGAAACGCGATCTGGAGCCGGACTGGTTCCAGCGCCCCGACCGCGCGGGGTATGTCTTCTACATCGACCGCTTCTGCGGGACGCTGAAAGGCGTGCACGACAAGCTCGACTATCTGGACGAGCTGGGCATCACCTATGTTCACTTCATGCCCTGCCTGAAGCCGCGCCCCGGCGACAGCGACGGCGGCTATTCGATCATGGATTACCGCGCGATCAACCCGGCCTATGGTACGATGGCGGATTTCGAGAAGGCGGCGACAGCGCTGCGCGACCGGGGCATGAGCCTGTGCGTCGATCTTGTGCTGAACCACACCGCCAAGGAACACGAATGGGCGGTGAAGGCGCGGGCGGGCGATCCGGTCTATCAGGACTACTTCCTGATGTTCGACGACGACACGGTGCCGAAGCAGTACGAGAAGACGCTGGTCGAGATTTTCCCGGACAACGCGCCGGGCAGCTTCACCTTCTATCCCGACATGAAGAAATGGGTCTGGACGACCTTCAACGAACATCAGTGGGACCTGAACTGGGCCAACCCGCAGGTGTTCCTGGAGATCGTCAAGGTCATGCTGTTCCTCGCCAACAAGGGCGTCGATGTGCTGCGCGCCGACGCCGTCGCCTTCATGTGGAAACGCATGGGCACGCGGTGCCAGTCGGAGCCCGAAGTCCACATGATCCTGCACGCGCTGCGCGCGGCCAGCCGGATCGCGGCCCCCGCAGTGATCCATCTGGAGGAGGCGATCGTGGCACCGGCCGAGATGCTGCCCTATCTGGGGCGGGGCGAGCATGACGGGCGCGAGGGCAACCTTGCCTATCACAACAGCCTGATGGTGCAGTTCTGGTCGGCGCTGGCGACGCGGGACACCAAGCTGATGTCCTATGTTCTGGGCACGCATTTCCCGACCACGCTGACCAACGCGACCTATGCGACCTATATCCGCTGCCATGACGATATCGGCTGGGCGGTGACCGACGAGGATGCGGGCGATCTGGGCTTTTCGGGCTTCGGGCACCGGCGGTTCCTGTCGGATTTCTATCGCGGGTCGTTTCCCGGCAGCTTTGCGCGCGGGCTGCCGTTCCAGGAGAACGAAGCGACGGGCGATTGCCGGATTTCCGGGTCGCTTCGCATCGCTTGCCGGGCTGGAACGGGCGATGGCCGAGGGCGACCCTGGCGGGGTGGAGCTGGCGATCCAGCGCATCCTGCTGGGGCACGCGATCATCGCGGCTTTCGGGGGCATACCGCTGATCTATATGGGCGACGAGATCGCGCTGATGAACGATTATTCCTATCAGGACGATGCGGACATCGCGCATGACAGCCGCTGGGTGCACCGGCCGCACATGGACTGGGCGCGGGCGCGCGACCGCGATGGCGCAGCGACACCGGCGGGGCGGGTGTTCCGGGGGGTGCGGGATATTCTGGCGCGGCGGCGGACGACAAAGGCGCTGCATGCCGGACTGCCCGACCGAGGTGATCGAGACCGGCGTTGTGGGGCTTTTCGCCTTCATCCGCCGCGCGCCGACGGGGCCGCTGCTGTGCCTGTTCAACATGACCGAGCGTTGGCTGCACCTGCCCGAGGCCCAGGCCAAGGGCTATGGCATCAGCCAGATGCATGACGCGCTGTCGGATGCGGATGTCACGGCGCATGGCGGCAATGTGGTGCTGCCGCCCTATGCGCGGGTCTGGCTGAGCTGACAGCGGGTCAGGTGACGACGCGCAGCGTCAGGTTGATGCGGCCGCCCTTCGGCAGCAGCGTCGAAGTTCCCGGCGCGATGCGGTCAACGCCGTGGAAGGCCAGCCGGGCATCTCCGCCCATGACCAGCACGTCGCCCGACCGCAGCCAGACACTCTGGGTAGGCCCGCCGCGCGCGGTGCCGCCAATGCGGAACAGGGCGTCGTCACCCAGACTGACCGAGACGACGGGCCAGCGGAAGTCGGCCTCGTCGCGGTCCTGATGCAGGCCCATCCGGGCGTCGCCGTCATAGTAGTTCACCAGACAGCAATCGGGCAGACGGTCAGCTGCCCGACGACGGCCCGCCAGATGTCCAGCACGCTTTCGGGAATCGGCGGCCAGGAAACGCCGGAGGGATGGTGCGGTTCATAGCGGTATCCGCGCCGATCAGAGACCCAGCCCAGACCGCCGGCAGAGGTCATTCGGACAGACATTTCCAGCCCTCGCCGGGTGACGGGACGGAAGAAAGGTGCGGCGGCAACGACCTTTCGGACATCTTCGACAAGGGCCACCTGCTGCCCGGGATCAAGGAACCCGGGCCAAAGCTGCGCCCCGCCGATCCCGGTGATCCGCCCGCTGTCCGTCTCTGCGTGGTTTTCCGGCAAATCTTCCTCTTTCTCCCCCGACTCGGGCGCTTGCAGGCCCCGACCCCCCTCCCTATATACCCCCGGAAGCCGGTCGGGCGGTGGTCTGAACCGTCCCGGCCCAATTCTGGGATCGGGGGTCAGGGGCCGCAAGCGGGCCTGACCGCCAGCACATCGCCTACGGAAGGAATTGCACATGGCCAAAGTCATCGGGATCGACCTCGGGACCACCAACTCCTGCGTCGCCATCATGGACGGATCGCAGCCGCGCGTCATCGAAAACTCGGAAGGCGCACGCACGACGCCCTCGGTCGTCGGCTTCACCGACACCGAACGCCTTGTCGGCCAGCCCGCCAAGCGCCAGGCCGTCACCAACCCCGCCAACACCGTCTATGCGGTCAAGCGACTGATCGGCCGCCGCGTCACGGATGCCGAGGTCGAAAAGGACCGCAAGCTGGTGCCCTACAACATCGTGGACGGCGGCAACGGCGACGCCTGGGTCGAGGTGAAGGGCGACAAGTATTCGCCGTCGCAGATTTCGGCCGTCATCCTGCAGAAGATGAAGGAAACCGCCGAATGCTATCTGGGCGAGTCGGTGACGCAGGCCGTCATCACCGTTCCGGCCTATTTCAACGACGCCCAGCGCCAGGCGACCAAGGACGCGGGCAAGATCGCCGGTCTTGAGGTGCTGCGCATCATCAACGAACCGACCGCGGCGGCGCTGGCCTATGGCCTCGACAAGAAAGAGACGAAGACCATCGCCGTCTATGACCTCGGCGGCGGCACGTTCGACATCACGATCCTGGAAATCGACGATGGTCTGTTCGAAGTGAAATCGACCAACGGCGACACGTTCCTCGGCGGCGAGGACTTTGACATGCGGATCGTCAACTATCTGGCGGACGAGTTCAAAAAGGAACACGGCGTCGATCTGACCCGCGACAAGATGGCCCTGCAGCGCCTGAAAGAGGCGGCGGAAAAGGCCAAGATCGAGCTGTCGTCCAGCCAGCAGACCGAGATCAACCAGCCGTTCATCAGCATGGACATGAAGTCGGGCACGCCGCTGCACATGGTGGTCAAGCTGACCCGCGCCAAGCTGGAAAGCCTGGTCGCCGACCTGATCAAGAAGTCGATGAAGCCCTGCGCCGACGCGCTGAAGGATGCCGGGCTGTCGAAGGGCGACATCGATGAGGTGGTTCTGGTCGGCGGCATGACCCGGATGCCGAAGGTGATCGAGGAAGTGACGGCGTTCTTCGGCAAGGACCCGCACAAGGGCGTGAACCCGGATGAGGTCGTGGCGCTTGGTGCCGCGATCCAGGCGGGCGTGCTGCAGGGCGACGTCAAGGACGTGGTGCTGCTCGACGTGACGCCGCTGTCGCTGGGCATCGAGACGCTGGGCGGCGTGTTCACCCGCCTGATCGACCGCAACACGACGATCCCGACGAAGAAATCGCAGATCTTCTCGACCGCCGAGGACAACCAGAACGCGGTGACGATCCGCGTGTTCCAGGGCGAGCGCGAGATGGCCGCCGACAACAAGATGCTGGGCCAGTTCAATCTGGAACAGATCCCGCCCGCGCCGCGCGGCATGCCGCAGATCGAGGTGACCTTCGACATCGACGCCAACGGCATTGTCAGCGTCAACGCCAAGGACAAGGGCACGGGCCGCGCGCACCAGATCACGATCCAGGCCTCGGGCGGTCTGTCGGACGAGGACATCGAGAAGATGGTCAAGGACGCCGAGGCGAATGCCGACGCGGACAAGGCCCGCCGCGAGATGGTCGAGACGCGGAACCAGGCCGAAAGCCTGATCCATTCGACCGAGAAGTCGCTGGAAGAGCATGGCGACAAGGTGGACGGATCAACGGTCGAGGCGATCGAACTGGCCATCAGCGCGCTGGAGGAAACGCTGAAGTCCGACGACCCGGGCAAGATCAAGGGCGGCATCACCAACCTGACCGAGGCCGCGATGCGGCTGGGCGAGGCGATCTACAAGGCGCAGGCGGCGTCCGAGGGTGCCAAGGACGATGACGGCGAGTCCGGCCCGCGCGGCGTGGACGACGACATCGTCGACGCCGACTTCGAAGACCTCGGCGACGACAAGCGGAAACGGAACTGACAACGGCTGAAATGCTCTGGCCGGCCCGGGCGTGACCCCGGGTCGGCCTCTGCGTTCTGACCCCAAGGTGCAGAATGGCGAAACGCGATTTCTACGAGGTTCTGGGCGTCGCGCGCGGGGCATCGGCCGAAGAGCTGAAGAAAGCCTATCGCAACAAAGCGAAGGAGCTTCATCCCGACCGCAATTCGGACAATCCGAAGGCCGAAGCGCAGTTCAAGGAAGTGAACGAGGCCTATGACGTCCTGAAGGACGATCAGAAGAAGGCGGCCTATGACCGCTTCGGTCATGCGGCGTTCGAGAACGGCATGGGCAGCGGCCGCGGCGGGCCGCAGGGCGGCTTCGCGCAAGGCGATTTCGCGTCGGCCTTTTCGGATGTGTTCGAGGATCTGTTCGGCGACTTCATGGGCGGCCAGCGCGGTGGCGCCGGGGGACGGTCGCGCGCGCAGCGCGGGTCGGACCTGCGCTACAACCTGCGCGTCAGTCTGGAAGAGGCGTTCAAGGGCGTCCAGAAGGCGATCAACGTGCCGACATCCGTGGCCTGCGGCACCTGCCACGGCACCGGGGCGGAGGGCGGGTCCGAACCTGTCACCTGCCCGACCTGTTCGGGCATGGGAAAGGTCCGCGCGCAGCAGGGCTTTTTCACCGTCGAGCGCACTTGCCCGACCTGCAACGGCGCGGGCCAGACGATCAAGAACCCCTGCAAGGTCTGCGGCGGTGCGGGCCGGATCGAAAAGGACCGCCAGCTGTCGGTCAACATCCCAGCGGGCGTCGAGACCGGCACCCGCATCCGGCTGGCGGGCGAAGGCGAGGCGGGTCTGCGCGGCGGACCGTCGGGCGATCTGTATATCTTCATCGAGGTGAAGGAACATGCGCTGTTCCAGCGCGACGGGGTGAACCTGTTCTGCCGGATTCCGGTGTCGGTCACGACCGCAGCGCTGGGCGGCGAGGTCGAGGTGCCGACCATCGACGGCGGACGGTCGAACGTGAAACTTCCGCCCGGCAGCCAGACCGGCAAGCAGATGCGCCTGCGCGCCAAGGGGATGCCAGCCCTGCGCGGCGGCGGGACCGGTGACATGCTGATCGAGCTGGCGGTCGAGACGCCGGTGAACCTGACAAGCCGCCAGAAAGAGCTGCTGCGGGAATTCGAGCGTCTGAGCGAGGACAACAACCCCGAAAGCTCGTCGTTCTTCACGAAGGTGAAGGGCTTCTGGGACGGGCTACGCGGATAGCGGCCCCTTGACGGCGCGTGCCCGGATGTAGGCAGGTGGCGCGGCAACTACCCTCAGACGCGTGGACCTTTCGGATGATCCTCGGCATCGGCACCGACCTTGCGAATATCGAGCGTATCCAGGGCACACTCGACCGCTTCGGCGACCGCTTCCGCAACCGGGTGTTCACGGAACGGGAACAGGCAAAGGCCGAGAGCCGCAAGGATGTGGCTGGCACCTATGCCAAGCGCTGGGCGGCGAAGGAGGCCTGCTCCAAGGCGCTGGGCACGGGCCTTCGGATGGGGATTTCCTGGAAGGACATGGGCGTGGCCAACCTGCGGACGGGCCAGCCGGTCATGCACCTGACAGGCTGGGCGGCGGAGCGCCTGCGCGAAATGACCCCCGAGGGGCATGAGGCCGTGGTGCATGTCAGCCTGACGGATGACCACCCCTGGGCGCAGGCCTTTGTGGTGATCGAGGCGCGTCCGAAGCCCTGAAGGCCATCACACCTTCCAGAACACGAACGCGAACCAGAGCGCCGCCGCTGCGGCAGCGACAAGAACGGCAGGTTCGCCGAAGAAGAACAGCACGATCAGCAGGATATAGGCCGAGCCGAGGATGCTGATGAACAGCCGGTCGCCGCGCGTCGTGGTCAGACCAAGGATTCCATCCCGTTCCGCGCCGCCGGGGTGGCGGTATTCCAGCAGGCCCATCAGGGCGATCAGGCTGAAGACGACAAGGAAGAACGCCATCGTCGCGGGAGTCCAGGCCATCCAGAACCCATCGAACATCGGCTGCGTCCAGCTGAAGGCCGCGTCCTTCTTTTCGCCGACCTTGGCCCAGCCTGCGGCGGGTTTTGCGGCCTCCTGTGCCAGCAGCGGCAGCGGGATCAGCGCGGCGAGATACAGCAGGCGCTTCATCACACCCTCCCCAATGCAAAGCCCTTGGCGATGTAATTCCGCACGAACCAGATCACGATCGCCCCCGGGATGATCGTCAGGCACCCGGCCGCTGCCAAAAGCCCCAGCTCGTATCCTGCGCTTGACGCCGTCTTGGTCATTGTCGCCGCGATGGGCTTGGCCTGAACGGCGGTCAGCGTTTTCGCCAGCAGCATCTCGACCCAGCTGAACATGAAGGTAAAGAACGCGGTCACGCCGATGCCGGCCTTGATGTTCGGGATGAAGACCGTGGCGAAGAAACGCGGGAAGGAATAGCCGTCGACATAGGCGGTCTCGTCCAGTTCCTTGGGGATGCCGGACATGAACCCCTCCAGTATCCAGACCGCCAGCGGCACCGAGAAGATGCAATGCGCCAAGGCGACCGCCCAGTGCGTGTCGAACAGGCCGACGGCCGAATACAGCTGGAAGAACGGCAGCGCGAAGACGGCGGGCGGGGCCATGCGGTTGGACAGCAGCCAGAAGAACAGGTGCTTGTCGCCGATGAAACGGTATCGGCTGAAGGCATAGGCTGCGGGCAAGGCAACGGCGAGCGAGATCACTGTGTTGATCGAGACATAGAGGATCGAGTTGATATAGCCCCAGTACCAGGTCGGGTCGGTGAAGATCGTGCGGTAGCTGTCCAGCGTGAAGGTCTGCGGGAACAGGCTGAACCCGCCCAGGATTTCGTTCGTGGTCTTGAACGACATGCTGACCAGCCAGTAGATCGGCAGCAGCAGGAACAGGATGTAGACGGTCGGGACGATGGCGCGCATACGCATGGCTCCGCCTCCTATTGCTGTTCGTCTTTCGTCATCACGGTGTAGAACACCCATGAGACGAGAAGCGTGATTACGAAATAGATCAGCGACATCGCGGCAGCCGGACCGAGGTCGAACTGACCCAGCGCGACCTTGACCAGATCGATGGACAGCAGCGTCGTGGAGTTGCCGGGCCCGCCGCCGGTCAGGACGGACGGTTCAGTGTAGATCATGAAGCTGTCCATGAAGCGCAGGAGGATTGCGATGGTCAGCACGCGCTTCATCTTCGGCAGCTGGATGAACCGGAAGATGGCCCAGGGTTTCGCGCCGTCGATGCGGGCCGCCTGATAGTAGGCATCGGGGATGGATGTCAGCCCGGCATAGGCGAGCAGGACGACCAGCGACGTCCAGTGCCAGACATCCATCAGGATCAGGGTGAACCAGGCGGCGAAGGGCTGCTGGGTGTAGTTGTAGTCGATACCCATCGCGTTGATGGCGTAGCCAAGCAGGCCGATGTCGGGCAGCGCAAAGATGTTCCACATCGCGCCGACAACGTTCCACGGGATCAGAAGCGGGAGGGCCATCAGGACAAGGCAGACAGACACCCACGGCCCGGTCTTGGGCATCGCAAGCGCGATGGCGACGCCGAGGGGCAGCTCGATCACGAGGATGATCGCGGTGAACATCAGCTGGCGACCGAGGGAAGCATGGAAGCGGGGCGAGGTGATGACCTGTTCGAACCAGCTGAGGCCGGCCCAGAAAAAAGTGTTGTCGCCGAAGGTTTCCTGCACCGAATAGTTGACGACCGTCATCAGCGGGATCAGCGCGTTGAAGGCGACGAGCAGCAGGACCGGCAGCACCATGAACCAGGCGCGGTTGTTCCAGGTTTTCATGTCGTTGCCTCCGCCGCCAGCCAGCCGTCGGCATAGACCCGGGTCTGGGCGGGATCGAAGACCAGATGTGTGTCGCCTTCGGGGATGGTCGTATCCTCGTCCAGAATGGCATTGACCTTGGTGTCGCCCACCCGCGCCTCGACCACGCGGTTGCGGCCCACATCCGCCACCCGCGTCACCCGTGCGGGCAGACCCTCGCGCCCGAAGGACACGAATTCGGGACGGACGCCGATTTCAGTCCGCCCGCCGGTGACGCCCGCTGCGGCCATGACATGCTGCCCGCCGATAAAAGCCGCACCGTCGCGCACCTCGCAGGGGATGACGTTCATCCCGGGCGACCCGATGAAATGCCCGACGAACGTATGCGCAGGACGCTCGAACAGCTCCACCGGCGAGCCGATCTGGACGACCTGGCCATCCTGCATGACGACGACCTGATCGGCGAAGGTCAGCGCCTCGGTCTGGTCATGGGTCACATAAATCATCGTTGCGCGGACGCGGTGGTGCAGTTCCTTGAGCTTGGACCGCAGCTTCCATTTCAGATGCGGGTCGATGACGGTCAGCGGTTCGTCGAACATGACGACATTCACGTCGTCGCGGACCAGACCGCGGCCCATGCTGATCTTCTGCTTGGCATCTGGGGTCAGGCCGGAGGCGCGGTTGGGAAGCTGGTCGGTCAGTTCCAGCATCTCGGCAATCTCGGCCACGCGGGCGGCGATCCGATCCTCGGGCACGCCCCGGTTGCGCAGGGGGAACGCAAGGTTGTCGTAAACCGTCATCGTGTCGTAGATGACCGGAAACTGGAACACCTGCGCGATATTGCGTTCGGCGGGGGCGAGGCGGGTCACGTCGCGGCCATCGAACAGGACCTGGCCATGCGAAGGGATGACGAGGCCAGATATGATGTTCAGAAGCGTGGTCTTGCCGCAGCCGGAAGGACCGAGAAGCGCGTAGGCACCACCATCCTGCCAGTCGAGGTTGATTTCCTTCAGCGCATAGTCAGACGGTGCCGAAGGGTTCGGGCCGTAGGCGTGCTTGAGCTTCTCCAGGCTGATCCGGGCCATCAGGCGACGCGCCTCCCGCTGTCATCGAAGTAGAGCCCGCGCGCGACATCCAGCCGGAAGTCCTGCCGCGTTCCGATCTGATACGGGTGCATGCCGTCGGACTGTGCGACCCAGGTTCGGCCCGCGAAGCTGAAATGGGCCACGCTCTCCGACCCGGTCAGTTCCGCGATGGCGATTTCGCCCGTCAGAGGCACACCCGGTCCGCCGCGCGGCGAGACGAAATGCGGGCGCAGGCCAAGTGTATATTGCCCGTCGGGCAGGTCGGCGGACGGACCAGAGGCCTGCCATTCGACGCCGTCGGCCAGACGGATGACCGCACCCTGTTTCGTGACCGGAGCTGCATTCATCGGCGGGTCCGAAAACACATCCGCCGTGATGATGTTCGCCGGGTCGCGGTAGGTCGCGGCGGTCGGGCCGAACTGCGTCACGCGGCCCTGATGCAGGGTAGCGGTGTGGCCGCCCAGCAGCAGCGCCTCGGACGGTTCCGACGTTGCATAGACAACCGTGGCCTGCCGCCCCGCGAACAGGCCGGGCAGCTGGTCGCGCAGTTCCTCGCGCAGCTTGTAGTCGAGGTTGGCAAGCGGCTCGTCCAACAGCACCAGCCCGGAATCCTTGACAATGGCGCGGGCCAGTGCCGTGCGCTGCTGCTGGCCGCCGGACAGCTCGTTGGGCTTGCGTTTCAGCATCGGCCCGAGACGCAGCAATTCTGCAGCGGCCCCGACGCGGCGTTCGATTTCCGCCTTGGTCATGCCTGCGACCCGCAGCGGGGAGGCGATGTTTTCGAACACGTTCATGTTCGGGTAGTTGATGAAGAACTGATGGACCAGGCTGACATTCCGTTTCTGCGGGCTGTCGCGGGTCACGTCGCGGCCGTTGAACCAGACCGACCCTGTGGTCGGCTTCTCGAGGCCGGCAAGTATCTTTATCAGCGTCGTCTTTCCCGCGCCGGTTGCGCCGAGAAAGACGTTGAAGCCGCCCGGTTCCAGCGCAAGGTCGGTCGGATGGATGTGCATCTCCGCACCCAGCCGCTTCGACACGCCCTTCAGTTCGATTGTCATCCCACCCCCCGTGAAAGGGGCCGGAGGATCGCTCCCCCGGCCCCGATGTCATAGCATGGTTCCGGTCAGTTGGCTTCAGACCACTGCTTGATCAGCTCGTCATAGGCGACCGTCATGCCCTGCTCTTTTTCGTTCTCGAGCTTGGCTTTCGGGCCGTCCGCCTTGCCCAGCCATTCGGCCGGGTCCTTTTCCTCGTTCAGGCGCGGGCCGCAGCCGCCGTAGACATTTCCGGCCTCATCCGCCTGCTGCATGCGGGCCATGGTGTCGTCCATTTCCTGGGCGAGCGCGTCCATGGCTTCTTGCGGCGTGGCGGCACCCGAGTTCACGTTGCCGATCTGCTGCCACCAGATCTGCGCGAGCTTGGGATAGTCAGGCACGTTGATGCCCGTGGGCGACCAGCGGACGCGGTCGGGCGAGCGGTAGAACTCGACCAGACCGCCCAGTTTCGGCGCGCGTTCCGTGAAGGATTCGTGCCGGATGGTGCTGTCGCGGATGAAGGTCAGACCGACATGGGATTTTTTCACATCGACGGTCTTCGACGTCACGAACTGCGCATAGAGCCAGGCGGCCTGCGCGCGGTCGGCAGGGGTGGACTTGAGGAACGTCCACGATCCCACGTCCTGATAACCGACCTTCTGTCCTTCCTTCCAGTACGGTCCGTGCGGCGACGGCGCCATCCGCCAGAGCGGCGTGCCTTCGTCATCGACCGTGTTGTTGCCGTCCGCCTTGGGTTTGACCATGTCGGCGGTGAAGGCTGTGTACCAGAAGATCTGCTGGGCCACGTTGCCCTGGCTCAGCGCCGGAAGCGACTGATAGAAGTCGTAGGCAGCTGCACCGGGCGGTGCGTACTTGCGCAGCCATTCGTCCCACTTCGCGATTGCGAAGACCGCCGCCGGGCCGTTCGCTTCGCCGCCGCGCGACGTCTTCGATCCGGTCGGGTTGCAGGTGCCCGCCTCCATCCGGATTCCCCATTCGTCGATCGGAATGCCGTTCGGTTCACCCTTGGTGCCTGCGCCCGCCATCGACAGCCAGGCGTCGGTCATGCGCCAGCCGAGGTCGGGCGCGCGCTTGCCGTAGTCCATGTGGCCGTAGATCTGGACGCCGTCGATTTCCTTCACATCGTTGGTGAAGAATTCGGCGATGTCCTCATAGGCCGACCAGTTGACCGGAACGCCGAGGTCGTAGCCGTATTTGGCCTTGAAGGCGTCCTTGTATTCCTGCCGGTCGAACCAGTCCTTGCGGAACCAGTAGAGGTTGGCGAACTGCTGGTCGGGCAACTGATAGAGCTTGCCGTCCGGTCCCGTCGTGAACGACTTGCCCATGAAGTCGTCCAGATCGAGCGTCGGGCTGGTGGAAGCCTTCCAGTCGCCCGCCATCATGTCAGTCAGGTTGTAGGCCAGCTGCATCCGCGCATGCGTCCCGATCAGGTCGCTGTCGTTGACATAGCCGTCATAGAGGTTCCGGCCCGTCTGCATCTGGGTCTGGACCGCCTGCACGACTTCGCCTTCGCCGAGGATCTGGTGGTTCACCTTGATCCCGGTGATTTCCTCGAAGGCCTTGGTCAGCGTGGCGGATTCATATCCGTGCGTCGGAATGCCTTCCGACAGGACGTTGACCTCCATCCCCGCGTAAGGCGCAGCGGCGTCGATGAACCACTGCATTTCGGCTTTCTGTTCGTCGACCGAAAGTGTCGAGGGTTGAAACTCCTCGTTGATCCACTTTTCGGCGGCAGCCATGTCCGCGTAAGCGAACGGGGCATACGCCACCACAGCCATGGCGGCCGTGGCCGACATGAGAGCTTTTCTCATATCATCCCTCCCTGGGTTCCGAATAATCGGTGCGCGGACTTTCGTTTGAATCGGTTGCGAACGTCAAGCGAAAAAAAACGCGCATCCTCAGAGGTCAGAACGAACCTATCGCAGCTGATTGCGCAGACTGGTGCCAGGCACGCGACATATGGAGGCGTCAGCAAACGGGCGGATGGTTTCCGGATGCTTTCCGACTGACAGGTCCTGTCAGTTCTTCGGGCGCGGGTTCGAGAACGCGGTCCAGCCCTGATGCCAGCGGGTGGCGGCAGTGATGGCGCAAAGCGCCGCGAATACCAGAGCGAGCCAGGGAAATGCCGCTGGCCAGACGACACACGATGGCGAAGAACAGGATGGTTTCGGTGCCCTCGGTCAGACCGCCCAGATAGTAGATGCCCTTGGTCGGATAGTCGGCCGCGCGCTGGCCCCGGCCTGCCGCAATGACGGCAAAGGCAAGGAAACTCGAACCGGTTCCGACGAAGGACGCAATCAGGACGGTCGCCGCAAGCGCGTTGCTTGACGGGTCGGCCAGCGCGAATCCAAGGGGCACCGCCGCATAGAATGCAAAGTCGAAGGCGATGTCGGCAAAGGCCCCGCGGTCGGTCGGCCGGGTCATCCGCGCGACGATGCCGTCCAGACCATCCGCAAGGCGGTTCAGCAGGATCGCGGCAAGGGCGGGCAGGAACAGCCCGAAAGCCAGCAGCGGCACCGACAGCAGGCCCATGGCAAACCCGGCCAGCGTGATCTGATCCGCCGTGATGCCGCGTGCCACCAGATGTCGCGCGGGTCCCGCAAGAACCCGTTCCTGAACGGGAATGACGAAACGGTCGATCAAGGTCAGCCCCTGCGCCAGGCGTGATAGCGCGCCAGAAGGTGCAGCGCCGTCGCGTTCACATGCGCGCGCCGCCATTCGCCCGCCGCGTATTTGTTCGCTTCGGCCAGGGTCGGATAGATGTGGATCGTCGACAGGATCGCATTCAGCCCCTTGCCGTGCTTCATCGCGAACACGAATTCCGCCAGCAGGTCCGCCGCGTGGGTGCCGACGATGGTCGCGCCCAGAATGCGGTCCTTGCCGGGCGGCGTCAGCACCTTGACGAAGCCCTGTGCAGACCCGTCGGCAATCGCGCGGTCCAGATCGTCGATGCCGTAGCGGGTCACTTCATACCGGATTCCCTGCGCCTTGGCCTCGACCTCGTTCAGCCCGACACGCGCCACCTCCGGGTCGGTGAATGTCGCTGCCGGGATCACCCGGTAGTCCGCGCGGAAGCGGCGGAACTGGCCGAACAGGGCGTTCACCGCGGCGAACCAGGCCTGATGCGACGCGACATGGGTGAACTGATAGGGCCCCGCGGCATCGCCTGCCGCGAAGATATTGGGATACAGCGTCTCGAGATACTCGTTCGTCCCGATCACACGGCCCGTCGGGATGCCCAGGTCCTCCAGCCCGAAGCCCTTCAGACGGGCGACGCGGCCGACGGCCACGATCATCTCGTCGAATGCGATGCGCCGGGTCGCACCTGCGGCTTCGGTCTCGATCCACGGTCCACCCTCGGCGCGCCCGCAGGCCAGCGCCTTGTGCCCTGTCAGAACCTCGACCCCGTCCGCAACCAGCGATGCGCGGACCGCTTCCGATACCTCGTCATCCTCGCGGATCAGCAGGCGCGGGGCCATCTCGATCAGCGTCACGCGGCTTCCCAGCCGCTGGAACGCCTGCGCCAGTTCGCACCCGATAGGCCCTCCGCCAAGCACGACCAGCCGCGCCGGGGCTGCGTCCATCGCGCCGAACCGGTCCCAGAGCGTGTCCGAGGTCACGAACCCGGTCTGGTCGAGACCCGGCAGCGGCGGCACGAAGGGTTCCGCCCCGGTGGCAAGGACCACCGACCGCGTGGTCAGTTTCCGCGTCCCCTCGGGTCCCGTCACCTCCACCGTCCAGGGGTCGGTCAGCCGGGCGTAACCCGCGATCACCTCGACACCGAGGCCCGTATAGCGTTCGACCGAGTCATGTGGCTCGATATCCGCGATGACCTCACGGATGCGCGCCATCACCTGCCGGAAGTTCACCTGCGGGCTGACCGGTTCCAACCCGAAGCGCCCGGCCTGCCGCATCTCGTGCGCGGCCTTGGCCGACCGGATCAGCGCCTTCGACGGCACGCAGCCATAGTTCAGGCAGTCGCCGCCCAGCTTGTGCCCCTCGATCAGCGTGACGCGTCGCCTTGACCGCTGCGGCGATATAGGCGCTGACCAGCCCCGCCGACCCGCCGCCGATCACGATCAGATTGCGGTCGAACCGCGCGGGTCGCGTCCAGCGGGCATAGACCTTGCGCGCCCGCAACCGGGCGACGATCCATCGCGCCGCCCACGGGAACAGTCCGAGTGCTGCCAGCGACAGCAGGATCTGCGGCGATACGATGCCGCGCAGGCCGTCCAGCCGGGCGATCTGGGTGCCCGCGTTCACATAGATCGCGGCCGCTGGCAGCATGCCGGCCTGGCTGACAAGGTAAAAACGTCGCACGGGGATACGGGTCAGACCCATCAGAAGATTGACCGCGAAAAAGGGGATGATCGGGATCAGCCGTAGCGTGAACAGATAGAACGCCCCGTCCCGCGCCATGCCTTCGTCAACCGCCTTGAACCGGCCGGACAGCCGCGCCGCGACCGCATCGCGCAGAAAGTAGCGGGCTGTGAGAAAGGCGAGAGTCGCGCCGATACTGGCCGCGAAGGATGCAATCAGAAGGCCGGTCCAGAACCCGAATACCGCGCCTGCGCCCAGCGTCATCCAGATGGCAAGCGGCAGCGACAGCGCCGCAACCGCGACGTAAGCGGCAAAGTAAAGCACGGCCAGAAGGACCGGATGCACGCTGCGATAGGCCTCGACCCCGGCGACGAGCTGCCTGAAACCCGCAAGATCGGGCAGCCGGGACTGGAAGATCAGGCCGAGCACAAGGACGGTCAGCGCGATGGCCAGGAAGATCAGCGGCTTTCTCATGCGGTCCTGTCCATCGGTCGCGCAGTCACGGCGGGCGCGCCCTGCCCCCGTCCAGCCATATGCGACCGGGGGCCGCGTTGCCAGACTGTCAGGGTCCAGCTTGGCCCGGCATCGTGTTTCAGCGATGCACGTTCGCGTGGGATTCGCCGGAATTCCCGACCGCCACCGGTGAAGGCAGGGTAGTCGGTTCGCCATGACCAGGATCAGACCCGACATTGCGGCAGGCTTCGATTCGTTCGGAATTCCCATCGTGGAAGGGTTTCCCGAGGCGGATTCGGCCCTGATGGTCGAGATCGACTTCCTGATGACCGAAGGGCTGGGGATCGCCCTGCCGCTGATGAAGGAAAACGCGGGCCGTGCCTTTGCGCGGCTTGCCGTGCAGCGGTACCTGCGTGACGGCGATCTGTCGGGTCGGCGCGTCGCGGTGCTGGCAGGCAAGGGCGGCAACGGCGACATCGCGCTTCTGACCGGGCGGCGGCTGGCGGACTGGGGCGCAGAGGTCAGCCTGATCCTTGCCACGGAACCCACACGTCTTGGCACGGGTGGCGCGCGCGAACTGTCGATCCACGCGGCCTTCGGTCGCGGCCCGGTCGAGCCGCCCGCCGCAGCACCCGACCTGATCCTCGATGGCATCTTCGGCTATTCCCTGCGTGGCAATCCGCGCGGACGCGCCGCCGACCTGATCGCCTGGGCCAATGCCAGCGCCGCACCCATACTGTCGCTGGACCTGCCATCGGGATTCGACGCCCAGGAAGGCATGATACGCGCGCCGGCGATCCGTGCCGATGCGACGCTGGCGCTTGGTCTGCCGAAGCGCGGGTCGCTGTCGCAGGCGTTCGCCCATGTCATGGGCGCGCTGTATCTGGCCGATATCTCGATCCCGCCGGATGCCTGGTCGCGCCTGTCGCTTCCGGTGCAGGTCCCGGGATTTGCCGGTAAGGATCTTGTCCGGCTTTTGCGTGACGGCGAAACCGCCTAACTCTGTCGGCACCCCCGCCCGCCTGCACCGGGCGCGCCGAAAGGAGCAACTTCGGGCATGCTGTCTCTCGCGCTCGGACTGGCCGCCGCGCTCTGCTGGGGCCTGCACGATTTCTGCGTGCGCTTCGTCAGTCAGCGCAGCGATCCGCTAACCGTGTTCCTTGCCGTCCTCGTCTCTGGTGTGCTTCTCGTTGCCCCCGTCACGCTGCTTCAGGGCGGCTGGCCCGATGTCACCGCCACAGGCGCCGGTCTGGCTGCCCTCTCGGGCCTTGCGTACGTGCTGGGCGGCGTCGGTCTCTACCGCGCGTTCAGCATCGGCCCCGTCCGGCTTGTCGCCCCGATCGCCGGGTCCTTCCCTGTCCTGTCGGTCGGCTGGGCTGCGACGCAAGGCCAGACCGTCACCGTGGATCAGTGGCTCGCCGTCCTCGCCGTCCTTGCCGGGGTCGGCCTTGTCGCCTCGACCGGCGGCGAGCACGGCGACGCGGCCGCACGGGACAGCCGCGGCAAGGCGATCTTCTGGGCTGCCGCCGCCTCGGTCGGATTCGCCCTGACATTCGCCCTTGGCCATCTCGCGGCGGAGCACGCCCCCGACCTGCCTGTCGTGATGATGGCTCGCATCGTCACCACGTTGGGCATGCTCGTCCTCCTAGCTTTCCGCCAGCGTCCGCTGACACTCCACCGCCCGCATCTGCCCCTGATTGCCGCAATGGGCGGCCTCGACGCGCTTGCCCTCACCTGCGTCATTGCCGCCGGTGCCACCGCGCATCCCGAATACGCCGCAGTCGCCTCATCCGTTTTTGGCGTGATCACCATCATCCTGGCCTGGCGCTTCCTGCGCGAGCCGATGACTGCACTGCAATGGGGCGGCGTCGCCCTGGTCTTCGCCGCAATCGGCTGGCTCGCCCGGTAGGGCCCTCACTCGCCGCGCGCGCCGTCCATGATCCGGCGCATTTCCGCAATTGCGGGCGCCAGCCCCATGAAGATCGCTTCACCGACGATGAAGTGCCCGATGTTCAGCTCCATCACCTCGGGCAACGCCGCGACCGGTGCCACGGTGTCATAGGTCAGCCCGTGGCCGGCATGCACCTCCAGCCCCAGGCCATTGGCGAACGTTGCCATCGACCGCAGGCGTTCCAGTTCGATATCCCGTTCGGCGAAATGTCCCTCGGCGTGGAAATCGCAATAGGCCCCGGTGTGCAGTTCCACCACCTCTGCCCCGATCCGGTGTGCGGCTTCGATCTGGCGCGCGTCCGCAGCGATAAAGATAGAAACCCGGCACCCCGCCTCGCGCAGGGGCGCGATGAAATGCGCCAGACGGTTCTCTTCCCGCGCCACTTCCAGACCACCCTCCGTCGTCCGCTCCTCGCGCTTTTCCGGCACGATGCAGACCGCATGCGGGCGGTGCCGCAGGGCGATCACCTGCATTTCCTCGGTCGCAGCCATTTCGAAGTTCAGCGGCACCGACAGCACCTCCATCAGCCGTTCGATGTCACTGTCGCTGATGTGCCGCCGGTCCTCGCGCAGATGCGCCGTGATGCCGTCCGCCCCGGAGGTTTCGGCCAGAAGCGCCGCTCGCACCGGGTCGGGATAGGCCGATCCGCGCGCGTTCCGGACCGTTGCGACATGGTCGATGTTCACGCCGAGGCGCAGGTGTCTGGGCGGGGTCGTCGCGGTCATGTCAGTCATCCTTAGGGCAGATCCCGGCGGACGCTATCGGGGATGCGCACGGCCAGCCAGCCCCGGTTTGTATCCGTCACAATGCTGCATACGCCCGCTATCGCTCGGCCCCCCGCTCGCCCGCTTCCGCCCGTCTTCGCGCCTCGGCCATCGCGCGCAGCTTCTGCATCCGGTCATGCAGCCGTTTGGTGCGTCGCTTCTTGTAGGCCTCGATCAGCGGCAGCGTCAGCGACTGGCAGATCAGCCCGGTCAGGACGCCCGGCGCGATCCCCCCGACCAGATAGGGCAGAAAGATCGTCCGGAAAAACCCGCCAAGCTCGCGCCAATGCGTCGGTGCGGGCGTGAACAGCGCGAAGGCATTTCGCCACAGCTCCTTCGTCGCGCCGCTGAACGCGAACGAGTATCTCCTCGAACCTGAGCGAGCCGTGGCCGCCGAGGATGAACTGGCCCAGTTCGACCGACGTGTAAGCGATGATCGGTGTTGTCAGGGGGTTTCCGATGAAGGTCGCCAGCAGCGCCGCCAGCACATTGCCCCGGATCGCCAGTGCGATCAGGGCCGCCCCGATGAAGTGGAATCCGAACAGCGGCGTGAAGCTGATGAACACGCCCGCGAACACCCCTCGCCCGATCCGGTGCGGCGCATCAGGCAGGCGGCGGACGCGGTGAATGACATACTGCGCAGCGCGGTACCAGCCGCCGCGCGGATAGAAGAACTCGATGAAGGTCTGCACCCAGCCGCGCGGAGTGCGCCGTTTGAAGACCAAAGGCCCAATCCCTTCCCCAAACCAACCCCGGAGACCTGCGATCAGGGCTTTCGGGCCATGTCACGGTAGCGTTCCACCTGCGCCACGTCACTTTCCGCCTCAAGCGCGGTCAGGACCATGTGCAGATGCTCCACATCCCGCAGATCGACCTCCAGGATCAGCCGGTAGAAATCGGGCTTCCGATCGACGAAAGTCAGGTCCGAGATATTGGCCTTCTGCTGTCCGATCAAGGTGCAGATATGGCCGAGCACCCCTGCGTCGTTCGCGATAGTCAGGTTCAGGCTGACCGTATGCACCGGCGCGTGGCGGCCGGAATGCCAGTGCAGGTCGACCCAACGCGCAGGCTGTTCTTCGAATTCCGCCAGTGCCGGGCAGTCGATGGCGTGAACGACGACGCCCTGACCGCGATAGGTGATGCCGACGATGCGTTCGCCGGGGACCGGCTGGCAGCAGTTCGCGCGCCGCGACGACTGGTCGGCCGCAAGGCCAGCGACGGCGCGTCGAGCATCGACTTCCTCGGCCGTGCGGGTGGCCAACTCGGGATAGATCGCCTCGATCACCTCGCGGGCTGTCAGTTCGGCCGACCCCATCCGCGCCAGAACCTCGGTCTCGTCCGGCAAGCCCAGCGTCTTGGCCGCCGTCCGCAGCGCCTTGTCGGTCGCCTTGCGTCCGACATGTTCAAACGCCACACGCGCCAGTTCGTGGCCCAGCTTGACGAAACGCTCGCGGTCTTCTTCGCGCAAGGACCGCCGGATCGCCGCCTTGGCGCGGCCGGTGGCGACGATGTCGATCCAGGTGGCCTGCGGGCGCTGGCCTGCCGCCGTGATGATCTCGACCGACTGACCGTTCTTCAGCCGCGTCCACAAGGGCACGCGGATGCCGTCCACCTTGGCACCGACGCAGGAATTCCCGATGCGCGTGTGGATCGCATAGGCATAGTCGATGGGCGTGGCACCCTTGGGCAATTGCACCACGTCGCCCTTCGGCGTGAAGCAGAAGACCTGGTCGGAATACATCTCGAGTTTCACGTTCTCGAGAAACTCGTCGTTGTCCTCGCCGGTGCCGAAACGTTCGGTCAGTGTGGCTATCCACTTGGCGGGATCGACTGCAAAGGGGTTCTGCGCGCGCATCCCATCGCGGTAGGACCAGTGCGCCGCCACGCCCGCCTCGGCCACCTCGTGCATCTGGCGGGTGCGGATCTGTACCTCGACCCGCTTGCCGTCGCGGCCCGATACGGTCGTGTGGATCGACCGGTATCCGTTCGTCTTGGGCTGGCTTATGTAATCCTTGAACCGCCCAGGGACCGCGTACCAGCGCTGATGGATCACACCCAGCGCGCGATAGCAGTCGGCATCGGTCCGCGTGATGATGCGGAACCCGTAGATGTCGGACAGACGGCTGAAGGTCAGCTGCTTTTCCTGCATCTTGCGCCAGATCGAATAGGGCTTCTTGGCCCGCCCGAACACGTCAGCCTCGATCCCCGCCTTTTCCAGCTCAGTGCGGATGTCAGCCGTGATCTTATGGATCACGTCGCCGGTTTCGCGCTGCAGGGTAATGAAGCGGCGGATGATCGAGGCGCGCGCTTCATTGTTCAGGACCTTGAAGGACAGATCCTCCAGTTCCTCGCGCATCCACTGCATGCCCATACGGCCCGCCAGCGGCGCGAAGATGTCCATCGTCTCGCGCGCTTTCTGTGCCTGCTTGGCAGGCGCAAGCGACTTGATCGTGCGCATGTTGTGCAACCGGTCGGCCAGCTTGACCAGGATCACGCGCAGGTCCTTGGACATCGCCATGAACAGTTTGCGGAAGTTCTCGGCCTGCTTGGTCTCGGTTGACAGCAGTTGCAGGTTGGTCAGTTTGGTCACGCCATCGACCAGTTCGGCAATCTCTTCGCCGAACCGCTTCTGGACCTCTGCGTAGGTCGATTTCGTATCCTCGATCGTGTCGTGCAGCAGCGCCGTGATGATCGTCGCGTCATCCAGCCGCTGTTCCGTCAGGATCGCCGCGACGGCGACGGGATGGGTGAAATAGTCTTCGCCCGACCGGCGCTTCTGACCATCATGCATCCGCGAGCCATAGTCATAAGCGCTGCGGATCAGGTCGGTGTTCGTGCCCGGATTATAGTTGCGGACCAGTGCGATCAGGTCTTCGACATCGATCATCAAGGGTCCGAAGGGCGCGGGGCGCCTCAGCCCTCGCCCTGCGCCTCCATCAGCGCGCGCAGGAGCCGTTCCTCGGACATGTCGTCATCGACGCGCATCGGACGGTCGACCATTTCCGCACCCATCAGCAGCGACATCGAATCGTCCTCGGCCTCGTCAACCTCGATCTGGGTCTGCAGGCTTTCGATCATGCGTTCGCGCAGCGCCGATGCCTGCTGACCCTCATCCGCGATCTCGCGCAGCGATACCACGGGGTTCTTGTCGTTGTCGCGGTCAACCGTGATCGGCGACCCTGCTGCAATCTCGCGCGCGCGATGCGACGCCAGCATCACCAGCTCGAACCGGTTCGGAACCTTGTCAACGCAGTCTTCAACGGTCACGCGGGCCATCGGGCACCTCAGAAAGGGGATCGCGGGGAGACTGCTATCTAGGCGCTGATGCAGGTCATGACAAGCGATGAATCCCCTTCAGATGGCGGAAATCGCCTGCTTTTCTGCAGCGGGAAGGGCCGCAACCATGTCACGCACGGTTACGCCGAGCAACGGATGACGCCACCCGGCCGCGATTTCGGCCAGGGGAATCAGCACGAACGCCCGGTCCTGAAGGCGCGGATGCGGCAGAACGAGGCAGTCCGGCGCCTCTTGCGCCTGCCGTTCAGCGGCCAGGCCATGCCAGTGGCTGAAGGTCGCGCGGTCCGGCAGGACACTGTCGCCGTACCAGAGCAGGTCGAGATCGATCGAACGCTGCGCCCAGCGGATGCGACGCTCGCGCCCGAGACCAGCCTCGACCGCGTGCAGATGGGCAAGCAGGTCGGATGCCGCGAGCGTTGTCTGCACCAGGGCCGCCGCATTCACGTAATCCGGCCCCGATCCGGCCGGGTAGGCCGGAGTTGAAAAGAACCGACTGACGCCTGTCAGACGCAAAGAATCGTTTGGCAGGCGGTTTAGCGCCGACAGAAGCGCTTCCGCGGGCGTTCCTGCCGATGACGTGGCGTTACTGCCCAGCGCAATTGCGGCTTCTATGGGCATTTCTTCATTTTCATGCTATTGTCACACAATCGATTTCGGCTAGATATCCCTTATCCCTGTCGTGGGGTTGGGCATTACCGTTACCACTCTGTCTTTGCCGTGCGACAGTCATTTTCGGAAGGGTCAGATTTTATGTTCTACAAGGACGAACGGCTGGCGCTGTTCATCGATGGATCAAACCTCTACGCCGCTGCGAAGGCACTCGGGTTCGACATCGACTACAAGCTGCTCAGACAGGAATTCGAACGCCGCGGCAAGCTGCTGCGCGCCTTCTACTACACGGCTCTGTTGGAGAATGACGACTATTCTCCGATCCGCCCGCTGGTGGACTGGCTGCACTACAACGGCTTTTCGATGGTGACGAAGCCGGCCAAGGAATACACCGATGCGCAGGGACGGCGTAAGGTGAAGGGCAACATGGACATCGAACTGACGGTCGATGCCATGGAACTGGCCCCCCGGGTCGATCACATCGTGCTGTTCTCGGGCGACGGGGATTTCCGCCCGCTGGTCGAAAGCCTTCAGCGTCAGGGCGTGCGCGTCTCGGTCGTCTCGACGATCCGGTCACAGCCGCCGATGATCGCCGACGAACTGCGCCGCCAGGCCGACAACTTCATCGAACTCGATGCGCTGCGCGACGTGATCGGGCGTCCTCCGCGCGAACCGCGTCTCGATCCGCAGGAAACGACCGCGATGGCCCCGGGCTGACCGGCACCGTCCCTTTGATGACGAAAAAGGGGGCGCATCCGCGCTCCCTTTCCATTTTCTGGGGCTTGGCCTAGGTCTTGCGTCCAGCGACATTGCCCTGGACACCCCGGATGACCCTGCCCCCGCTCACCATCCATCTCGCCGCCCCGCGCGGCTTCTGCGCGGGCGTGGACCGCGCCATTAAGATCGTCGAGATGGCGCTCGGGAAGTGGGGCGCACCGGTCTATGTGCGGCACGAGATCGTGCACAACAAATACGTGGTGGATGGCCTGCGCGCCAAGGGTGCCGTCTTTGTCGAGGAGCTGTCGGACTGCCCGCCCGACCGTCCGGTCATATTCTCGGCCCACGGCGTGCCGAAATCCGTTCCGGTCGAGGCCGCGCAGCGTAACATGATCGCGGTCGATGCGACCTGTCCGCTTGTCACCAAGGTGCACAACGAAGCGGCCCGCCACCACGAGAACGGGTTGCAGATGGTGATGATCGGCCATGCCGGGCACCCCGAAGTTCTGGGCACGATGGGCCAGCTCCCGCCGGGCGAGGTGCTGCTTGTCGAAACGCCCGCCGACGTGGCGCGCCTTGTCCCGCGCGATCCGGCCAAACTTGCCTTCATCACGCAGACCACCCTGTCAGTCGATGACACCGCTGCGGTTGTCGATACGCTCCGCACGCGGTTTCCGGCCATCGTCGGGCCGCACAAGGAAGACATCTGTTACGCGACGACGAACCGACAGGAAGCCGTCAAAGCTGTCGCCCCCAGGATCGACGCCCTCCTTGTCATCGGCGCGCCCAACTCCTCGAACTCCATGCGTCTGGTCGAAGTCGGCCGCACGGCAGGCTGTGCCTATTCCCAGCTCGTGCAGCGCGCGGGCGACATCGACTGGCGGGCGCTGGCGGGCATCCGGTCGCTGGGGCTGACGGCCGGAGCCAGCGCGCCCGAGGAACTGGTGAACGAGGTCATCGACGCTTTCCGCGCGCGGTTCGATGTGACCGTCGTACTGGTCGAAACGGCGGTCGAGAGCGTGGAATTCAAGGTGCCGCGCGTGCTGCGGGAACCCGCGTGAGCACCGACCCGCGCACCGTCGCAGTCTATGACGAACGGGCGGCGGACTATGCCGACCGCTTCGCTTCGGCGGAACCTGAACAGTATCTGACCGCCTTCATGGCCATGCTGCCTGCGGGCGGCAGGGTGCTGGACCTTGGCTGCGGGCCGGGCACAGCCTCTGCCTTCCTGCGTGCGGCCGGGTTCCGCCCCGACCCGGTCGATGCTTCGGTTGCCATGGTCGAATTGGCGAACAGGCACCACGACATAGGTGCGCGGCTGGCGACGTTCGACGACATCGACGCCGATGCCGCCTATGACGGCATATGGGCGAACTTCTCGCTGCTGCATGCCCCCCGCACCGACCTGCCGCGCCACCTGGCCGCGCTCCACCGCGCCCTGAAGCCTAAAGGCCTTCTGCATATCGGCATGAAAACCGGCACCGGGCAGGGCCGTGACCGCCTTGGCCGGTTCTACACCTATGTGACCGTGCCGGAACTGACGGGCCTGCTGACCACCGCTGGTTTCCATGTGACCGCCACCATCGAGGGAAGCGAGGTCGGCCTCGCCGGGACGAACGACCCGTTCGTCATCATGCGTGCGCATGCCTGATCTGTTCGCATACACAGACGGCGCATGTTCGGGCAATCCCGGCCCCGGGGGCTGGGGCGTGCTGCTGCTTGCCCGCGAAGGCGACGCCGTCGTCAAGGAACGCACGTTGTCGGGCGGCGAGGCGGACACGACGAACAACCGGATGGAGCTGATGGCGGCGATCATGGCGCTGGAGACCTTGGCGAAGCCGTCCAAGATCATCATCGTGACCGACAGTGCCTATGTAAAGAATGGCGTGGGTCAGTGGATTCACGGCTGGAAACGCAACGGCTGGCGCACCGCCGACAAGAAGCCGGTCAAGAATGTCGAACTGTGGCAGCGGCTCGACGCCGCGCAGGCGCGCCATCAGGTGGAATGGCGGTGGATAAAGGGCCATGCCGGGCCACGCCGAAAATGAACGCGCCGACGAATTGGCGCGCGCAGGGATGGCCCCTTTCAAGCCCGTCAGGGCGACGGCACCGCCGCTCCCTCGGGAAACCATCTGAGCGCGAGCAGCGCAAGCGCCACCAGCACGGCCCATCCGCCGGGCCGCGAGATCAGCCAGACCGACAGCGTCAGCGCCAGCGAAAACGCCCGCGTGCCCGCTGACGTCAGCCCGCCGAAGAGCATCCCGATCATCGCTCAGTCCTTCGGCGCATAGCGCTGCCACAGCCAGATCAGCAGCAGCGCGCCAAGGATCGCGCCCACGAACCCCGCCGCCCAGCTTGCCAGCGCGATCAGCGACCGCAGGATCAGCCCACCGATCAGCGCGCCCAGCACGCCGATGGCAACGGTTGCCACAATCCCGGTCTCAATGCGCATCATGCGGGTCGCAAGGAACCCGGCGGCGGCACCGATGATGATTAGCGCGATGACCGGCATGGCGTCCTCCGTTTCGCCAGATATGGGGGATCGACGGGGAAAATGGAATGCCGGTCAGACCAGCCGGTCAGGTCAGCCGGTCTGGCACCGCCCATCCCCGCAGCAATTCATCCGCCGGACCAGCCCGCCTTCCTTCCCGCTGCGCCTCGACAATCTCGACGGCCCCCGTCCCGCAGGCCACCGTCAGGCCACCCAGCACCTGCCCCGGCGCACCCGACCCCGAAACCAGCCGTGACCGCAGCAGCTTCAGCCGTTCGCCACCCGCCATGGACCACGCCCCTGGGAAGGGCGACAGCCCCCGGATCAGGCGGTCCACCTCTGCTGCGGGCCGGGTCCAGTCCACCCGCGCCTCGCCCTTGCCGATCTTGGCGGCGTAGGTGACACCCGTCTCGGGCTGCGGCACGGCCTCCAGCGCCCCCAGCCGCTCCAGCGCCGTCACGATCAGCCGCGCGCCCATCATCGACAGCCGGTCGTGCAGGTCGCCCGTCGTCTCCTCCGCCCCGATCCCCATCCGCTCCGTCAGCAGCACCGGCCCCGTGTCCAGCCCCGCCTCCATCCGCATGATGGCCACGCCGGTCTCGGCGTCCCCCGCCATCACCGCCCGGTGGATCGGCGCGGCGCCCCGCCAGCGCGGCAAGAGCGACGCATGGATGTTGAGACACCCGAGCTTTGGCGCGTCCAGCACCCCCTGCGGCAGGATCAGCCCGTAGGCCACCACAACCGCGATGTCAGCGTCCAAACCGGCGAACTCCGCCTGCGCCTCCGGCGATCTCAGCGACACCGGCACCCGCACCGGAATGCCCAGCGCCTCGGCCGCGATCTGCACCGGCGATGGCCGCTCTCTCTGCCCCCGCCCCGCCGGGCGCGGCGGCTGACTGTAGACCGCCGCCACCTCATGCCGCGCGGCCAGCGCCTTCAGCGCAGTCACCGAAAACTCAGGCGTGCCCATGAAGATCAGCTTCATGCGCGCCGCCCAAGCTTTTCCGACTTTGCAATCAGCATCGTCCGCCGCGTCGCAGACAGGTGGTCGAAATACATCCGCCCGTTCAGATGGTCGATCTGATGCTGCACGCTTGTCGCCCACAGCGCCACGAAATCACGGTCCTCGACCTCGCCCGCCTCGTTCAGGTACCGCACCGTCACCGCCCGCGGGCGCTCGATCACCGCCGAAACGCCCGTCAGGTTCGGGCTGCCCTCCTCATGTTTCCGCATCTGCACCGAGGCGTGCAGCACCTCCGGATTGGCCATCCGTACCGCTTGCCCGCGCTTGTCAGATGCATCGACCACAGCCAACCGCAGCATGATCCCCAGCTGCGTGCCGCCAGCCCCACGCCCGGCATCGCTTCCATCGTGTCCACCATATCGTCCCAGATCATACGCACCGTCTCGGTGATCGCGGGGACCGGGTCCGCCGCCGTCCGCAGACGCTTGTCCGGCCAAGGCAGACAGGCGCGGACGGTCACGCCCGCGCCATCTCGCGCTTCAGCTTTTCCATCTTCCGCGTGATCAGCTGACGCTTCAGCGGCGTCAGATAATCGATGAACAGCTTGCCGTTCAGATGGTCGATCTCGTGCTGCACGCAGGTCGCCCAGAGACCGCTGAACTGGTCCTCCTGCATCCGCCCGTCCCGGTCCATCCAGCGCACACCGACCTCTTCCGGACGTTCGACATCGGCGAACTGTTCGGGGATCGACAGGCAGCCCTCCTCATAGACCCGTTTCGCGTCCGACACCCAGAGGATTTCGGGGTTGAACAGCGCCATCGGTCGCGGCGGGAGGTCCGGGTCCTTGACGCAGTCCATCACGATCAGCCGGACGGACAGACCGATCTGCGGCGCGGCCAAGCCGATGCCGGGCGCATCATACATCGTCTCGAGCATGTCATCGGCGGTCCGGCGGAGCTCGTCGGTGACCACTGTGACGGGGCTTGCCACCTTCTTCAGGCGCGGGTCAGGATGGATCAGGATGGAACGCAGGCTCATGCGCCTGATCTAGGCGAGAAGATTTGGCCGCGCAATGGTGCGGCGCAGCGGCCCGCCCTCTCGACTGTGCGGGTTACAATTTACATGTTTCCGTTCCGGCCGTGTTGTGGTGTCTGGGGTTCAGGTCCGGTTCAGCTTCCGGCCGATCGAAGGTTCCGCCATGAGTTTCGACGAGATCATCCCGCGTTTCGGCACCCATTGCCAAAAATGGGACGCCATGGAGCAGCTGTTCGGCGTGCCCGCCGCCACCGGCCTGCCGATGTGGGTCGCCGACATGGATTTCCGCCCGCCCGCCGCTGTGCAGGCGGCGGTGGACCGGATGGCAGCGCATGGCATTTACGGCTATTTCGGCGATGACCGGGCCTACCTGTCGGCAATCCGCTGGTGGATGCAGGAACGTCACGGCTGGGCGGTCGAGCCAGAGTGGATTTTCACCACCCACGGCCTGGTCAACGGCGCCGCGCTCTGCATCGATGCCTTCACGAAACCGGGCGACGGCGTGATCCTGATGACGCCGGTCTACCATGCCTTTTCCCGCATCATCAAAGCTGCGGGGCGTCGTGTCGTCGAATGTCCTTTGAAGGTGCAGGATGGTCAGCACTGCCTCGACATCGCCACCTGGGAGGCGGCGATGACCGGCACGGAAAGCATGCTGATCCTGTGCTCGCCGCACAATCCCGGCGGGCGGGTCTGGACGGTCGATGAACTGCGCGCCATTGCCGATTTCTGCGTCCGGCACGACCTGATCCTGATCTCGGACGAGATTCACCACGACCTCGTTTATCCGGGCGAAAGGCATCACGTTCTGGCGACGCTGGTTCCAGGCATCGCCGACCGGCTGGTCACGATGACGGCCACGACCAAGACGTTCAACATCGCGGGCGGCCACATCGGCAACGTCATCATCGCCGACCCGGCGCTCCGCGCCGCCTTCGCCGGCCGGATGATCGCCCTCGGCATCTCGCCGAACAGCTTCGGCATGCAGATGGCGACCGCCGCCTATTCGCCCGAAGGGGCCGCATGGGTCGATGCGCTGATGACCTATCTCGACGGCAACCGGCAGGTCTTCGATGCGGGCGTCAACGCGATCCCCGGCCTGCGGTCGATGCCGCTTCAGGCCACCTATCTGGCCTGGGTCGATTTCGCGGGCACCGGTATGGGCCGCGAAGACTTCACGGCGCGGGTCCTGAAGGATGCCGGGATTGCCGCGAGCTATGGGTATACCTTCGGCACGGGGGGCGAGACATTCCTGCGCTTCAACCTTGCGACGCAGCGCGCGCGCATAGAGGAGGCTGTGGCGCGGCTGACCCGCGCCTTCGCCGATCTGCAGTAATCAGTTCTTGGCTATCAGCGCGACAGGCGCGAATTCGTCGCGGACAAAGTCCAACGGCGGGCGGTCCAAAGCGGCGGTCGAACGTTTCATCACGCAGATCAGTTCGCCTTCCTCGACGTCCGAGGCGACGATCAGCGACTGGTACAGGTGGCGCGCGCCATCGAAAATATCGACCAGTCCGCGCAGATGGTCGACCTGATCGGCATCCAGTGAAAATCCGTCGTCCCAGAACCGAAGAATCGGATAGACGTCCGCGCCTGCCATCACGCGCAGACGCGACTTTCGCCGGATTTCACGCTTGCGCGCTTCCTCCAGGCCGGCCCGGACCTCTTTGGGCAGAAACTCGGACATCACACCACCTCCACAGCGTCAGGATGGACGGAAGTGGTTAAAAATCAAGCGGATGGATGGATTTCCGGCGCGTATCACGCATTTTTCGCGCAATCCTGCTTGCAAGCGCTGATCGTCCCGGCATCTGGAACAATCAGGCTGCGCGTTGCGGACCGGAATTTCCCGGCAGCGATATTCGCCGACCCGACCACAAGGCTCAGTGTGCCATGCTGTAGTGTTCCACCAGCGCAAACAGGTCTTCAGGCGGCGTTTCCGTGGGCAGGAAGGCGCAGGCGTTCGGAATGTGCTGAAAGATCGAGCCGTCCGAAAAGAACGTCGTGTTGGTCACGAAGATGATCTTCGCGTCCGGCCGACGATAGCTCGCGTAGTCGGCGACTGCAAAGGCGCTGCCCTTTGCCAGCACAAGGTCCAGCACGATCACCTCATGCGATTTGTGCCCGATGAGGTTGGCCGCGTCCTCCTGGCTTTCCGCCAGATCGACCGATGCGCCGTGCCTCTCCAGGTGGCGCTTCCAGAGGGTGCCCAGACTGGCGTTGCTTTCGACGATCAGGACGTTCATCTGCACTCCGGACCGCTGGGCCAACGGGCACCTCGCGGCAGTTCCTGCGTCTCCATATAGACACAGAACCACAATCCGCGCAAAGATTCAGGGGGATAATTCGGCGGTAAGGCACCGGAAAGAGTGCCGCTGCGTAACGGTAAGGGAGCGTGCAGTTGAGAACCGTTCTGGCATTTGCAATCGCCCTCGGCCTCGGCAGCCCGACATCCGCGAATGCCGCATGCGGCGGCGACTTCGGCGCGTTTGTCGGGGGGTTGAAGGCTGAGGCCACCCGGACGGGCGCATCCGCCGATCAGATCGATCGCTTCTTTGCGGGCGTGCGGCAGGATGCGAAGGTGCTCAAGGCGGACCGGTCGCAGGGCGTGTTCCGCAAGACCTTTCTCGAATTCTCGAAATCGCTCATCAGCCAGAGCCGCATCACGAACGGTGCCGCGAACCTGAAGAAATACCGGTCCACCTTCGACCGCATGGCATCCGAATACGGTGTGTCACCGGGTGTCCTGCTGGCGTTCTGGGCGTTCGAGACGGACTACGGCGCAGTGCAGGGTGACTTCAACACGCTGAATGCACTGGTGACTCTGGCCCACGACTGCCGCAGGCCGGAATTGTTCCGCCCGCAGGTCTTTTCAGCGCTGGAGCTGTATCGCAACGACGATTTCGATCCGGCGACGACCAAGGGGGCCTGGGCGGGCGAGATCGGCATGGTGCAGATGCTGCCCGACGACATCCTGCGTAACGGGGTCGATGGTGACGGCGACGGTCATGTGCGGCTGAAGACCTCAGCCCCGGATGCGCTGCTGTCCGGCGCGAAGATGCTGCAGGGCCTCGGCTGGCGGGCGGGCGAACCGTGGTTGCTGGAGATCGCGGTGCCGGGCGATCTCGACTGGTCGAAGACGGGCCTGAACCATCAGATGTCGGGCGCGGAGTGGGCCAACCTGGGCGTGTCGGGGCGCAGCGCCGAGCTTCCGGAGGCGATGATGGGATCGGTGCTGCTGCCGATGGGACGCAAGGGGCCGGCCTTCATGGCCTACCCGAACTTCCGGGTCTATTTCGAATGGAACAAGAGCTTCGTCTACGTGACGACGGCGGCCTATTTCGCCACGCGGCTGGAGGGCGCGCCGCCCTATGATGCGGGCAACCCCGAACCTGGCCTGTCGGGCGACCAGATGAAATCCCTGCAGAAAAAGCTCGCGGCGCGGGGGTACGACGTCGGCAAGATCGACGGCATTCTGGGCGAGAAGACGCGCGAGGCGGTTCAGGCTGAACAGGCGCGTCTGGGCCTGCCCGCCGATGCCTGGCCCACGGCGGTGCTTTTGGAGGCACTCTGACAGGGGCGGAGGTCTTAGCCACTTTGCACCGGTGCTAGGGTTGGTTGGTGCACCCGCTGGCAGTCTGGAATATGTCGCCAAGTCCGCAGGTGCCCGACACCCAGCTCTGCCCCGCCTGCGACCCGGTGATCGCAAGGAAGAACAGCATTGACGCCACGGCAATGATCTCGCGCATGTCAGTCGCCCCAGACTGCTTCGATGGGACGTATCCATAAAGATTAAGCATTAACGGGAAGTTACCGGGATCGGATCTGCGCGGATCCTCAGGCAACCATCTGTTCGGCCCGCTTCAGGTCCACGCTGACCAGCTGGCTGACGCCCGGTTCCTGCATCGTCACCCCGAACAGCCGGTCCATCCGCGCCATCGTCACCGCGTGGTGCGTGATGATCAGGAACCGCGTGTCCGTCCGTCGCGTCATCTCGTCCAAGAGGTCGCAGAACCGCGTCACGTTCGCGTCGTCCAGCGGCGCGTCCACCTCGTCCAGCACGCAGATCGGCGCGGGGTTGGCCAGGAACACCGCGAAGATCAGCGCCAGCGCGGTCAGCGTCTGTTCGCCCCCGGAGAGCAGCGACAGCACCGCCAGCTTTTTCCCCGGCGGCTGGCACATGATCTCCAGCCCCGCCTCCAGCGGATCATCGGATTCGACCAGAACCAGGTTCGCCTCGCCGCCGCCGAACAGATGCGTGAACAGCATCCGGAAATTCGCGTTCACCTGTTCGAACGCCGTCAGCAGCCGCTCGCGCCCTTCGCGGTTCAGCCCTGAAATCCCGGCGCGCAGCTTCTTCACCGCCTCCTCCAGGTCGGCTTTTTCCGTGACCAGCGTGTCGTGCTCGGTCTGAATCTCGCGCGCGTCCTCTTCCGCACGCAGGTTCACCGCACCCAGAGCATCCCTTTGCCGCTTCAGCCGGTTCACATCGTGATCCAGCGTTTCGGCATCCGGCATCGTTTCGGGGTCCGCATCCAGCGACGTCAGCAGGCCCTCGGGGTCCGTTTCCGCCTCGTCCCTGATCCGCGCCGCCGCCTCGTGCAGAATCTCGCGCGCAGCATCTGCCCGCGCTTCGGCCCGCGCGCGACCCTCGCGCGCCTCGGATGCCGCGCGTTCCGTCTCGCGTTCGCTCTCCTGCGCCTGCCGCAGCGCCGTCTCGCCCGTCACCAGCGCATCCGACGCCTGCCGACGCCGCTGATCCGCAACCTCGCGCGCCGCTTCCAGCTTGGCCTGTTCCGCCTCGATCCGCGCGGGCGCGGCGCTGGCCGCCGCCAGTTCCGCCTCCGACGCCGCGCGCCGTTCGGTCAGTTCCGCCATGCGCTTTTCCGCCGTCGCCAGACGCTCGGCCCAGGACGCCTGTTCGCGGGCGATCTCGGCCCGGCGCTTGGTCCGCGCCTCGCCTTCCCGGCGCAGTTCGTCATGCGCCGACCGCCGCGACATCATCGTGATCCGCGCCGCCTCGACCGCCTGACGCACCGCCTCGATCCCCGCCCGCGCCGCCGCAAGATCGGGCAGCGCCGCCTGCGCCGCCACGGCCTCGGCGCTGCGCAGGCTGGCCGCCGTCGCCTCTTCGCCGAACCGCGCCACGGCCAGCCGCGCGCTTTCCAGCTTGCCGCCCGCGATCGACTGCTCCGCTTCGGCGCGTGACAGGGCGCGGCTGGCATCCGCCATCCGCTGATCCGCCGCCCGCCGCGCATCCCGCGCCGCGCGGTCCGCCTCGGATGCCTCGGCCAGCCGCCGCGTCAGCACATCATGCGCGCGCGTCGCACCGTCCGCCCGCGCCGCGACCTCCTCCAGATCGCGCTTCAGTTCGACCAGCCGGTTCAGCTGCTGCAACCGCAGGGCCGAGGCCTGCGGTGCGTCCTCGGCCGCTGCCCGGAACCCGTCCCAGCGCCACAGATCGCCCTCGACGCGACACCAGCCGCTGGCCGGGTTTCAGCATCGGCTGCAACCGCGCCCCGTCCGCCCTGTCCACCAGCCCGATCTGCCCGATCCGGCGGCGCAGCACATCGGGCACCTGCACATGCGCCGAAAGTGCCACTACCCCATCCGGCAGCCCCTGCGCATCCGGATACCCCGGCAGCGTCGCCCAGCCCGACACCGTGCCCGACCCGACCTCGGGCGCGCGCAGGTCGTCCGCCATCGCGGCACCCAGCGCCTTTTCATAGCCCTTCGTTACCGTCACGCGGTCCAGCACCTGCTTGCCCGCCTGCGATTCCCGGTCAACCAGCCGCGCCAGCGCCGCGACCTCGGCCCGCAGCGCGCCGGCCTCTCCCTCGGCCCCAGCACGCGCCGCGCGCGCCTCGGACTCGCGCGACTGCGCATCGGTGCGCGCGGCATCCGCCGCTGCCAGCGCCGCCTCGGCCGCCTCGGCAGCCGCCTGCGCCTCGGCCAGCGCCGCCTCGGCCACGCCGCGATCCGCGCCCGCGCGCCCCAGCGCGCCTTCCGCTTCGACCGCTGCCGCCCGCGCCTTGTCCGCCTCGGACGACGCCCGATCCAGCGTCGTCGTCAGGTCCGCCAGCAAGCGTTGCGCCGACTGGTGCCTTGCGGCCAGCCGCGCCACGTCTTCGGTCGCTTCGCCCAGCTTCGCCTCGCGGTCCTGCAGAACCTCCGCCGCCTCATGCGCAGCCGCAGCGGCGACCGTCACCCGCCCGCCATGCCCCTCGTCCGCCGCGACCAGCCCCGCGTCTTCGTCCGTCAGCCGCGCCATCGTCTCGCCCGCGTCCCGGTTCAGCGCCGCCTCGCGCTCGCCGTCCCGCGTCAGCTGGTCGATCCGTGCGGTCAGCGCATGGATCGCCGCTCGCGCCCGGTCCGCATCGGCTTTGAGGCTGTCCCGCTGCACCAGCACCCGCTGCAGAACCGCCGCCGAAATCGTCTCCTCTTCGCGCAGCGGCGGCAGGGCCGCGTCCGCCCCCTCGCGCGCCCGGACCGCCGCCAATGCCGCACCCTCTGCCTGTGCCGCTGCCTTCGTGCGTTCGGTCAGGCCCGCCTCTGCCGCCGCCCGCGCCGTATCCGCCTCGCGCCAGCGACGATAGAGCAGCATGCCCTCGGCCCGCCGCAGTTCGGTCCCGATCTCGCGGTAGCGCGCCGCCTGCCTCGCCTGCTTGGCCAGCGACGCCAATTGCTGCGCCATCGCCTCGACCACGTCATCGACCCGCGCCAGGTTCTGTTCCGTCGCCTGCAGCCGCAGTTCCGCCTCGTGCCGCCGCTGATACAGCCCGGCGATCCCCGCCGCCTCTTCCAGCACCCGGCGGCGGTTCTTGGGCTTTGCGTTGATCAGTTCCGAAATCTGCCCCTGCCGCACCAGCGCCGGACTGTGCGATCCGGTGGATGCATCCGCGAACAGCATCTGCACGTCGCGCGCGCGCGTCTCCTTGGTGTTCGCCTTGTAGGCCGACCCCGCATCGCGCGTGATCCGGCGCACGATGTCGATATGGTCGTGGTCGTTGAACCCGACCGGGGCGGTCCGGTCGGTGTTCTCGATGGTGATCGCCACTTCCGCGAAGTGCCGCGCGGGGCGGGTCGAGGACCCGGCAAAGATCACATCCTCCATCTCGCCGCCGCGCATCGCGGTCGGGCGGTTCTCGCCCATCACCCAGCGCAGCGCCTCGAGCAGGTTCGACTTGCCGCAGCCGTTCGGGCCGACGACGCCGGTCAGCCCGTCATGGATGACAAGGTCCGTGGGGTCCACGAAGCTTTTGAAGCCGTTCAGGCGGAGGCGGGTCAGGCGCAAGGTTGGGGGTGTCCGGGTGCTGGGCGATGAGTCGGTTGCGGTCGTCGCATTCTTCGGAATGGATGCCCCAAGTCAACGGGGAAGCACCGCATATGGCGGATAGGCGGCGGTTATCCCCAAGATATCGGGCATTTCAGGCGTGTCCGGCGTGGTGCTGCGCGGCAGCCCGCCCGGCCCATAGCCCGGTCGCCAGGCAGCCGGTCAGCAGGTAGCCGCCGGTCGGGGCCTCCCAGTCGAGCATCTCGCCGGCGGCGAAGATGCCAGGGCAGGCGCGGAGTTCGAGGCCGTCGGTCAGGCTGTCGCGGGCGATGCCGCCCGCGACGGAGATCGCCTCGTCGATGGGGCGCGGGCCGGAATGGCGGACGGGGAGCGATTTGAGGAGCGCGGCCAGCGCCGCGCCGGTTGGGAGCGGTCGGCCCCATTCCTGCACCAGTGCGGCGCGGACAGGATCGAGGCCCGCCTTGCGCAGGCGGTTCGGCAGGCTGTCCTGCGGGCCTGCACGGGACAGGCGGGCGGCGACGGTGGCTTCGGACAGGTCGGGGAACAGATCCAGCGTCAGGGCCGCTCCATCGCGGACGGCGGCAGAGACGGCATACACGCCGCCGCCTTCGATGCCGCGACGCGACACCACGAATTCGCCCCGGTCGCGCTGCGTGCCCGCGATCAGGGCGACGCCCTTGACCGGTTGGCCGAAATGCCGGGCCATGTAGGGCGACCAGTTGACGGTGAAGCCCATGTTGGCGGGGCGGAAGGGCGCGACGGTGACACCCCGGTCGGTCAGCCACGGCACCCAGGCCGCGTCAGAGCCGAGGCGCGCCCAGCTTGCACCGCCGAGTGCGAGGACCGTGACCTGCGGGCGCAGAAGCCTGTCGCCCACCATGGTCTGGAAGCGCAGCGCGTCACCCTCCCACCCGGACCAGCGCCAGCCGGTGCGGAGCGTGACGCCAGCTGTACCCAGACGTGCGAGCCAGGCGCGAAGCAGGGGCGACGCCTTCATCCCTGCAGGAAAGACCCGGCCGGAAGAGCCGGTGAAGACGGCGATCCCCAGCTGGCGCGCCCAGTCGCAGACCTGCACCGGGCCGAACGCCGCGACCATCGGCGCGATCCAGTCCGGCGCATAGTGTGCCGCGAACTCAGTCGCTGGTTCGTCGTTGGTCAGGTTCAGACCCGACTTGCCGGCCATCAGGAACTTGCGCCCCGGTGTCGGCATCGCCTCGGTCACGGTCACTCGGCGGCCCGACCCGGACAGCGCTTCGGCGGCCATCAGGCCCGCAGGCCCGGCGCCGATCACCAGCGCGTCGAGGGGGTCCGGTTCAGCCGCGGGCAACCTTCAGGTCACCATACATGCCCCATTCCGCCCAGGACCCGTCATAGAGCGCGTGATCGCGCTTGCCGATCCGTTCCAGCGCGAGGGACAGAATCGCCGCCGAGATTCCCGACCCGCAGGTCGTGATCGCCGGTTTCACAAGATCGGCCCCCGCCGCCTGAAAGATCGCCTTCAGATCGGCTGCCGGCCTCATCGTGCCGTCGTCATTCAGCAGCGTCCGGTAGTGCACGTTGACCGAGCCGGGGATATGCCCTGCCTTCAGGCCCGGCCTCGGCTCCGGCTCTTCGCCCGTGAACCGCCCGGGCGACCGCGCGTCGATGATCGTGTGGTCGCCCAGCTTCGACGCGGCGGCGACCTGCGTGACATCCTTGACCAACGACGCCTGACGCTGGACGGTGATGTGGCGGTCGCGCAGGATCGGCGGCATGTCCTCGATCGCACGCCCCTCGGCACGCCATTTCGGAAAGCCTCCGTCCAGGACCGCGACATCGCGCTTGCCCATCAGGCGGAAGGTCCACCAGACCCGCGCTGCCGAGAACAGCCCCGACCCGTCATAGACCACCACCTGATGTCCGTCGCCGACACCCATCGCGCGCATCCGGCTGATGAACTTCTCGGTGGGCGGGGCCATGTGCGGCAGGCCGGACCGCGTGTCGGCGATCTCGTCTATGTCGAAGAAGCGCGCGCCGGGGATATGGGCGGCGGCGTACTCTGCCTTAGCGTCTCGTCCCGCATCGGGCAGATACCACGACGCATCCAGCACCCTTATGTCCGGGTCGCGGATATGCGCGGCAAGCCACGCCGTGGAGACAAGAGTCTGGGGATCTTCTTTGGTCATGGTCCGCGTCCCGGTCGGCAGCGCTGCAATCTATGCGGTCGCGGGGCGGAACGGCAAGGCGGTTGACGGGGGCACATCACGCCGGACGCGCCCCCGACTTCGGTTCACTTGGCCATCATGCCTTTCAGCACGCCGACGATCGCCATCAGCACGCCGCCGCCGACACCGCCCGACGCGACCGAAGAGATGATCGAGCCGAAGTCGAGCCCGCCTGCGGCGGCAGCGGCATCCGCCCCACCAAGCATGCCGATGATCTGGCTGCCGAGACCGCCGCCGACGATGCCCGCAACCGAATTCAGCAGGACGCCGAGGTTGAGATTCTTTGCGAGGCCGCCGACGGCATTGCCGCCGAGTGCGCCCGCGATCAGGCTGATGATAAGTTCCATTGTCCGGTTCCCTCTGTCTAACAGACTGTTTTTATTGATTTATCCAGCCCTTTGTCCCCACAGGCCGGTTGCCGCGAGACTGTCAGAACGAAATGCGTCCGGCAATTCATTCCGCTACGGCAACTGAATTTGCTGAAAATGTGTGCTTTCAGCCCTGCTTCAGAAGGCGCTGCTTCTGGCGGTTCCAGTCGCGTTTCGCTTCCGTCTCGCGCTTGTCGCCCAGCTTCTTGCCCTTGGCGACGCCCAGCTTGAGCTTCACCCGACCCTTGTCGTTGAAGTAGAGGGCAAGCGGCACAAGTGTCATCCCCTCGCGCCCGACGGCCTGCCACAGGCGCGCAAGTTCCTTCTTTGAAACCAATAGCTTGCGGTGCGCCCGTTCTTCGTGACCGAAGATGCCCGCCTGCTTGTACGGCGCGATGTAGGAATTGATCAGCCACAGCTCGCCGCGTTCGACCGAGGCATAGCTGTCGGCGATGTTCGACTGGCCGATGCGCAGGGACTTCACCTCGGACCCGCTCAGGACAATTCCGGCCTCTATGTCGCTCTCGACAAAATAGTCGAACCGCGCACGGCGGTTTTCGGCGATGAGTTTCGAATTGGGGTCGGATTTCTCGGCCATGATGCGGCCGGAGATAGGGGAGGCGGGGACACGAGTCCAGATGTGGGGGAGTCAGGCGGCAGTCAAGGCGGTGCGGCGGCTGCTGCGCCACAGGGCGTAGAGGCCGCTTGCGACGATGACAGCACTTCCGATCAGCGTCAGGGCGTCGGGGCGTTCACCAAAGACGGTCACGCCAAGGATCAGCGCGAAGACGAGGCGGGTGTACCGGAAGGGCGTCACAATGCCGACCGACCCGGTGCGCATGGCGGTCGTCAGCGCGTAATAGGCCCCGACGCCGGTCAGGATGCCAGCGCCAAGGTTGAAGGCGGCATGCGGGCCAGGCACCGCCGCGCCCCCGAACAGCACCAGCATCCCGACCCCAGCGATTACGATCATGGCAAAGCCGTAGACACCCAGCTGCATGTTCGACAGGCCTGGCGGGGCAGCGCGGGTGGCAAGGTCGCGCCCGGCAAAGCCGATCGTGCCGAGGACGGCGAACAGCGACAGCGGCGTGAAGCTGTCCGCACCGGGGCGCAGGACGATCAGGACACCCGCGAACCCGACGCCGATCGCGGCCCAGCGCCGCCAGCCGACACGCTCGCGGAACACCAGCGCCGCACCCGCCACGACCAGAAGCGGGCTCGCCTGCAGAATGGCCGAGGCCGAGGACAGAGGCGTCAGCGCGATTGCAAGGGTATAGAACAGCCGTCCCGACACTTCGAACAGGGCGCGGATCAGGATGACGGGCGACGTCATGGCGGCCGGAAACAGCGCCTCGCCCCGCAGTTTTGTCAAGATGGCGAACAGAAGCGTCCCGCCCGCGCCGAAGATCACCATGATCTGCCCGACCGGCAGCGTGGCGGCGGCGGATTTCAGGAACATGTCCTCGACCGCGAATCCGGCCATGGCCGCAACCATCCAAAGACTGCCGCGCAGGTTGTCGGTTTCGGGTGCTGCAGCGATGCTGGTCACGGATCGGGGGCTAGCCCGCAGGATGGACCATGGTCAAGCCCGGACGACGACTGCGCGACTCTTCGGCGTCGGCGAACAGCGATTCAAGGAAATAGGCCGACAGTTCCGCCCGGCCCGACAGTCCCGACTTGCGGTAGATCGACTGCGCCTGCTGCCGGATCGTCGCCTCGGACGTGTCGCGCGCCAGCGCGATCTCCTTCAGCGAGCAGCCCTTCAGCAGCAGCCCGGCGATGTCGATCTCGGCGGCCGACAGCTGCCATGTACGGAACTGGTCGGCCACCGCCTCGCCGAAGGCCGCGATCTCGGTCCGGCGGGCTGTGCGCCAGTCCTCGCCCTGCGCGACGGCTCGGGCCAGATTGGCGGACAGCGCCGACTGGCCTTCGCGCAGGTCGCGGACCCCCTGCATGGTCCAGGCGACGGCGGCCATGCCCAGAACCAGAGTCAGCTTCTCGATCACCTCGTCGATCACGACCGGAAGGGTGACGGACCCCTGCATGCGCAGCAGGCTGATGGCGACAAGGGACAATCCAATAGCCAGCGTGGCGACGATGATCAGGAACAGACGGCGCGGCATGGCGGGCCCTTCTTCAACCGCGCCAATATGCGCGCGGCCACGCACCGGGTCCATCCGCCGGATGATATAAAACCGGCATCACGCATGGGTCGGATTTTCGGACGGTGCGCCGCGCCGCATTGTCGGGTCAGTGAAACACCGACTTGGAAAGGACATGCGATGATACTGATGAACGGAATGCGCGGTGCGCTGGGGGCGATGGTACTGGCATTCGCGCCGGCGATTGCGGCAGCAGAGGGCCCGGTGTTGCCTGCCTTTGACGCGGCGGCGTTCGCGGGCAGCGCTGCCAATGCCTACTTCCCGCTGGATGCTGGCCGCGTCAGCACGCTGAAAGGGACAATCATCGGCGACGACGGCACGCCGGGACCGTTCACATTCGTGCGGACGATCCTTGGCAAGGGGCCGGTTGTGATCGGCGTCCAGACCGTCGCGATCCAGGACGACGAATACGAAGGCGATTTGCTGACCGAACGGTCTGTCGATTACTACGCCACTGATGCCGCCGGAGCGGTCTGGTATTTCGGCGAAGATGTGACGGTCTATGAATATGGCGCGGCGGGCAAGCAGACCGGAACCTCGGGCGGGGCGACCTGGCGCGCCGGGGCGGATGGCGCGGAACCCGGGATCGCGCTGCGTGCGGTGCCCGTGGCCGAACCCCCGATGTTCCGCGCCCATGCCCCGAAGGCGAAGGAGATGGAATTCTCGGTGGCCGAGCCTGGACTGCCGCCGACGACGGTTCCGGCGGGCACCTATCCCGATGTCGTCCGGGTCTACACGGAAAGCACCGCGGACCCGGACCTGCGGGAATACACTTGGTGGGCCAAAGGAACTGGCCTGATCGCAATGGCCGAAGACCTTTCGGCGGCGCGTGACGCGCCGAAGGTCAGCGCGGAACTGCTGCCCTAGGCGCTGGTCGCCGGGTCAGCAGCCGGGCATAGCCTCGTCTGTGTTGGCGTAGGAGCAGATCGCTTCGGAGAAGGCGCTATCGGTCGTCCGGTCGTATTCGGCGGCATCGGCCTGATCGAAACCGGGAACCAGCGCGGCCACCAGTTCAGGATCGGCTTGAGACGATTGGCGGGCATCAGCTGCGAGCGCGGCCGAGTAGTCGCAGACAAGGCGGCCCTTCTGCATGTCGCATTGAAGTTCGGCGGCGGCAGGACCGGCGCCGAACATGAAGGCAAAAGCGACAGCGTAACGCATGACCAGACCACTCCTTAACCTTAACGCAGGGTCAGCCTGCCGGTGGGATGTGGCCGGATTGGGGCGCACAGACGGTGAGGGCGGGGTGCGTAGGTGCACTGTGGAAACAGACTGGTGCGCAGCGCAGGGCGTAAGGCCTTAGCCGTCAATCCGGGCGGCCATGATCGAGATTGCCTCCTGATAGACCGAGGCCGCGTTCCATTCGCGGATCACCGCAAAGTTGGGCTCGCCCTTCTGATAACCCTTGCCGGGCCGCCAGCCCTTCTGGCGCAGGAAATTCGCGGTCGAGGCCAGCGCGTCGGTCGCGTTGGCCAGATCGATCTGCCCGTCGCCGTTGCCATCTACGCCGTAGGCCAGCGCATTGCCCGGCAGGAACTGGGTGTGCCCAAGCTCGCCGTGTTTTGCGCCGACGGTGCTCGGTGAGATCGAGCCCCGGTCGATCAGCTTCAGGGCTGCCAGAAGGTGGGGCGTGAAGTAGTCGCTGCGCCGGCAATCATAGGCAAGGGTGGCGATAGCCGAGACGACGTTTGTATCGCCCATGAAGTTGCCGAACCCGGTCTCCATACCGTGGATCGCGATCACGACACCCGCCGGAACACCGTAGGCGCGTTCGAGCGATGCATAGAATTCGGCGTTCCTGGCGCGACGCGACCGGCCCTGCGATACGATGGCGTCGGCACCGCGCAGTTGCATGAACTTCGACAGTGAGTATTTGAAGCTTTTCTGGTTCCGGTCGGCAGAGATCGTCGTCTTGGAATAGCGAGAGGCCAAAAGGGCATCAATGCCGCGCTGACCGATCCCGGCACTGGCGGCTTCCTCTGCCATGATCGGCTTCCAGACCTCGTAGTCGCCGCCGGAATTGCTGCAGGGGGCCGCAATGACGGGCAAGGCGAAAAGAGAGAGCGTGGCCGAGACAACGGCGAGAACGCGCAGACCGATCACCGTACCACCCCGCGAAGCGCACCCGGATTGCGCCACTCCAGCCATCCAGTGCGATGCGGCAAGCAGTGCCGCGACCGCCAGCATGCCCCGGTCAATTCAGAAGCCCCGCATGGCGCATCGCTGCGTCGATCCGGGCTTTGGTCGTATCAAGCAGCCCTGTCAGAGGAAGGCGCACCTCCTCCGAGCACATCCCCAGACGCGACATTCCATATTTCGCGCCCGCAAGGCCGGGCTCGATGAAGATCGCCTCGTGCAGCGGCATCAGGCGGTCCTGATAGTCGAGGGCTTTGGAATAGTCGCCCGCCAGTGTCGCCTCCTGAAACTCCGCGCAGAGGCGCGGCGCGACGTTGGCGGTGACGGAAATGCACCCCACTCCGCCATGTGCGTTGAAGCCAAGCGCCGTTGCGTCCTCACCCGACAGCTGGATGAAAGCTGCCCCGCAGGTCGCGCGCTGCTTCGACACGCGCGATATGTCCGCCGTTGCGTCCTTGACGCCGACGATGCGCGGCAGCTTCGCCAGTTCACCCATGGTGTCGGGCATCATGTCGATGACCGAACGGGGCGGGATGTTGTAGATGATGATCGGCAGGTTGCAGGCATCGTGCATCGCGGTGAAATGCGCGATCAGTCCACGCTGCGTCGGCTTGTTGTAATAGGGCGTCACGACCAGCGCGGCATCGGCCCCGGCCTTTTCGGCGAAACGGATCAGGTCGATTCCTTCGGCGGTGTTGTTCGACCCTGCCCCCGCAATGACGGGCACGCGGCCATCGGCAGCCGCGACGACGGCATCGATGACGGCCTTGTGTTCGTCATGGGTCAGCGTCGGGCTTTCGCCGGTGGTGCCGACGGGGACGATTCCGTGGCTGCCTTCGGCGATGTGCCAGTCCACCAGCTTTTTCAGCGTGTCGAAGTCCACCTCACCATTTCGGAACGGGGTGACGAGGGCGGGCATCGAGCCACGGAACATCGGAGGTTTCCTTTACAACGGGTGGGGCTAGGGTGCCCCGGTTTCAGACCGGCGCGGACCCTAGGGGAAAGGGCGGGGATTGCCAAGTTTGTGTGTTGCGGACGCCGCGCCTTTGGCTACCCTGCGCGGCAAAAGAAAAAGACGCAGGCCCGGTTTCATGTTCGCACCCTTTCTGCGCGCCGCTTTCGCGGCGGTTCTGATCGCCGCGCCGGCAGCCGCCGATGACTCGGGCGCATTCCGCCGCGCGCTGATCCTGGCCGAGGGAAAGGACTGGTCCGAAGCGCAGGGACTGGCGCGGCAGTCGGGGCCGGTCGCGGCGGCGGTGGTTGACTGGCTGCGGCTGCGCGACGGCAAGGGGTCGCTGCGGGAGTACGAAGACTTCCTCGCGGCGCATGGCGACTGGCCGGGTCTGCCGCTTCTGCGCAAGGCGGGCGAGGAATTCCTGCCCGACGCGGGCGACGCCGGGCGGGTGATCGCTTACTTCGGCGGTGAAGAGCCGCAGACAGGCACCGGGTCGCTGGCCCTGGTCGCGGCACTGTCGGCGGCAGGCCAGTCTGACGCAGCGGGTGCGGAGCTGGTGCGGGGCTGGCGCAGTCTGGTCCTGACGGCCGAGGAGCAGGACGCCTATCTGTCGCGCTACGGCGGGGCGCTGGCGGAGCACAATGACGGCCGCGTCGCGGCGATGCTGAAGGCAGGCGAGCCGGAACAGGCGCGGCGGATGCTGCCCTACGCCTCGGAAGGCACGCGAAAGGTAGCCGAGGCGCGCATCGCCTTGCAGACCGGTGCCAAAGGTGTGACGGGCCTGATCGAGGCGGTGCCCGAGAAGATGGCGGGGTCGTGGGGCCTTGCCTATGACCGTTTCCGCTGGCGCATCCGGCAGGATCTGTATGACCAGGCGGGTTCGCTGCTGCTGGAACGGTCGGAGAGCGCCGAGACGCTGGGCGAGCCGGCGGCCTGGTCGGACTGGCGGCGGACACTGGCGCGGCGCGAGATGCGCGCGGGCAGCGCCAAGACGGCCTACCGGATGGCGGCGGCCCACCATCTGTCGGCGACGGATGACGACTATGCCGATCTGGAATGGCTGGCCGGATACATCGCGCTGCGGAAACTGAACGATCCGGAGACGGCCCTGGCCCATTTCCGGCGGGTCAGGGCGGCAGCAGAGGGGCCGATCACGTTGGCACGCGCGGGATACTGGGAGGGCCGCGCAGCCGAGGCGCTGGGGCGCAGCGATCAGGCAACGGCGGCCTATGCCTTTGCGGCGGACTATCCCTGGGCTTACTACGGGCTGCTGGCGGGCGAACGGATCGGTCGGTCGTTCGACGCAAGGCTGGCCGGGGGAGAGGACTATCCGGCCGTGCCTGAAACCTTAGCCGGATCGTCGGTCTATCAGGCGGCAGCGCTGCTGGATCAGGCCGACAACCGGACGCTGGCGGCGCGGTTCCTGCTTCATCTGGCGGAAGGTCTGTCAGGACAGGAGATCGGGGCGCTGGCGGGTCAGGCCATCGAATGGAACGATGCCTATCTGGCGCTGGTCCTGGCCAAGGCGGCGGCCGACAAGGGGGTGATCTGGCCGCGCGCCTATTATCCCTTCATGGGGATGCACAAACTGGACCTGCCGGTGCCGAACGCGCTGGCGCTGGCGATCGCGCGGCGCGAGAGCGAGTTCAACCCGGAAGCGGTTTCGGGCGCGGGGGCGCGCGGTCTGATGCAGGTGATGCCCGGGACAGCGAAGATGATGGCGGCGAAGCTGGGTGTGGACTACAGCGCGGGCAAGCTGACCTCGGACCCGCTTTACAACGCGCGGCTGGGATCGGCCTATCTGGCGGGGCTGGTCGAGGAGTTCGGGAAGTCGCCGGTGCTGGTCGCGTCAGGCTATAACGCCGGGCCGGGGCGGCCGCGCCAATGGATGCAGGACCGGGGCGACCCCCGGTCGGCGGATGTGGATGTCGTGGACTGGATCGAGGCGATACCCTTCCGCGAGACTCAGACCTACGTGATGCGGGTCGCGGAAAGCTGGTTCGTCTACCGTGCGCGGCTGGGCGAAGACATGTCAGGCGTGAGCTTCACGGAGAAGTTGAAGGGGCGCTAGCCCTGCGCACCTTCCGTTCCCGCCACAGCGTGAATACCCCCGCGGCGACGATGATCGCCGCGCCGATGGCGACATTGGGGCGGAGCGTCTCGCCGAAGACCCCGATGCCGAGGACCGAGATGAAGACCAGCTGCAGATAGGCGAAGGGCTGGATCGCGCTGGCTTCGGCCACCTCGAAGGCGCGGATCATCGTCCAGTGTGCGGCTGCGGAGGTGCAGCACAGCAGGAACATCCAGCCCGCATCGGCTGGGGTCATCGGCTGCCAGTGCGACAATCCGAAGGGCGTCATCACCAGCGCGCCGACAATTCCGGTCCAGAAAAAGCTGGCGGATGCGGCATCGGTGCGCCCCACATAGCGCGTGAGAAGACCATAAAAGGCGAACATCAGGGCAGAGACGAAGGGGATGATGGCTAGCGGCGAGAACACCCCGCCACCCGGTTGCAGCACGATCATCACGCCGACTGCCCCGACACCGATGGCCGTCCAGCGCCGCCAGCCGACGCGTTCGCCAAGGACGGGCCCCGACAGCGCAGCGATCAGCAGGGGATAGCAGGCGAAGACCGCGTGGCTTTCGACCAGGCCCAAAGCGACGAAGGCAAACATCATCACGCTGATCTCACCCGCCAGAACGATGCCGCGCAGAAGCTGGACCTTCGGTCTGCGGGTCTGGACGGCCGCACCGAAGCCGAGGGGCGAGCGGGTCGCGAGGGCGGCTGCGAAAACCGCCAGGAACCAGAAGCGGAACATCACGACGAGGTAGGGATTGTACTCCCCGGCCAGATGCCGCGAGATGCCGTCCTGGATCGAGAAGATGAAGCTGGTCAGGCTCATCAGGATGATGCCGAGGCGCAGGTTCTGGGTTTTCACACCGCCTCCACCGCGCGGGTCTCGCGCGATCGGACCAGCGTGAACAGGCCAGCCAGAACCACGATGGCGGCACCGATGACAACGTTCGCGCGGATGTCTTCATGGAATACAACCACGCCGATGGCCGAGACGAAGACCAGCTGCAGATAGGCGAAGGGCTGCAGCGCCGATGCCTCGGCCAGTTCATAGGCGCGGATCACCAGCCAGTTCGCAAAGACGGCCATCAGGCCGTAGAAAACCATGAAGCCCCAGTCGGGACCCGAGATCGGCTGCCAGTAAAACAGGCCGATGGGCGTCATCAGCACGGCACCGATGATGCCCGACCAGAACAGCGAGACAAGGCTGGCATCGCGGGCGGCGGCCTTGCGCGTCATCAGGCTGTAGAGCGCGTACATGAGCGCCGACAGCAGCGGCAGCAGGGACAGAAGGTTGAACACCCCCGAGCCGGGTTGCAGGATGACGAGGATCCCGGCAAAGCCGCAGCCGATGGCGATCCAGCGCGCCAGTGGGACGTTTTCCCCCAGCAAAGGCCCGGCAAGGGCAGCGATCAGCAGCGGACAGCAGGCAAAAACGGCATGTGTCTGCACAAGACCGATCAGGGTGTAGGACTGCACGATCACGCAGACCTCGGTGATCAGGAATGCTGCGCGCAGGAAATGCAGGACGGGCTGGCGCGTTGCCATCGTGCGCAGGCCACCTTTCTGGCGCAGCGCGAGCATCAGGACGAAGGCCGCAAAGAACCAGTAGCGGACCATGACGACCATCAGCGTGTTGTAATTGCCTGCAAGATGGCGCGAAAAGGCGTCCTGCACCGAAAAAACGGCGACGGCGGCAATGACCAGCAGGATGCCGAGGCGGGTGTTCTGGATTGTCACTTCGGAAGGATTCCACGGGTCATGTGGCGCTTGGTGCCAAAGCCCGGAACGCGGGATACCTGAAACCCTGCCGCCTGCAAGGCCCTGCGGACATGCCCGGCAGCGGTGTAGGTGGCGAAGGTGCCGCTGGGGGCGGTGTGGCGGGCGACCTGCGCCAGCAGGCCGGGGGACCAGAGGCCGGGGTTCTTTGCAGGGGAAAAGCCGTCGAGGAACCACGCGTCAGCGAGGCCTGACCAGACCGGAAGGGTGTCGGCGGCATCACCCGTGATCACATCGACATCAATGTTTCCGATGCTGAACTGACGCTGTCCCTTTTGCCAGCTGGACACAATTTCCGCTGAAAGAGTGTCGATTCCTGAAAAGACGGCGTGCGCCCTGGCCATGTCGGCGGCAGGCATCGGATAAGCCTCAAAGCTGGTGAAGCGCAGACGTCCTTGGCGTCCGGATACCTGCCAGGCAAGGGCGACGGCGATGAGGTTCAGTCCGGTTCCGAACCCGAGCTCGGCGATCCGGAAGCCGCCGCGGAGCCGGGCGGGCAGGTCATTGCCGGTCAGAAAAACGTGGCGTGTTTCCTCGAGGCCGCCCTGCAGCGAATAGTAGGGGTCGTCGAACAGGGACGAACGCGGGACGCCGTCATCCGTCCACTGCACCTCGTCCGCCCGGTTCTGATCGCCCATTGCCCGATGCCTACCGCCGTCCCCCGCCACTTGCCTTCACTCGGCCAGAGTCCGCAAGACTGGTCTGCGGCGCGGCTTTACGCTAGCCGGGGCTTATGAAGCCGGATGTGACGATCATGGGGGCCGGGATTTTCGGCCTGAGCTGCGCCTGGGCCTGTGCCATGGCGGGCGCGCGGGTGCGTGTGGTCGAGCCCGCGGGCGTCGGCGCCGGGGCGAGCGGCGGACTGGTGGGCGCGCTGTCCCCTCATGTGCCGGGCGGATGGAACGCGAAAAAGCAGTTCCAGTTCGAAAGCCTGATAGTGGCTGAAGGGTTCTGGGCCGAGGTGGCGGGTTCTGCCAAGATAGACCCGCTTTTTGCCCGAAATGGACGGTTGCAGACCATTGCAGACGATGCGGCCGTCAACCTTGCCCGGGCGCGGGGTGACGCGGCACGCGGGGTCTGGGGGACTGCAGCGGTCTGGGAGGTGATCCGAGCCGCCGACGCGGGTGCATTTGCGCCCGAAAGCCCGTCGGGCTGGCTGATCCGCGATACGCTGGCGGCGCGGATTCATCCGAGGCGGGCACTTGCCGCCCTCGCAGCGGCGGTTACGTACGAAGGGCGGCGAGATCATCGTCGGTGCTGCCAAGGCCGAAGGCACCGTCATCTGGGCGACGGGAACAGCGGGACTGGACGAGCTGTCGCGCGGTTTGGGACGAACGGTCGGCACCGGGGTGAAGGGCCAGGCGGCGCTGCTGCGTCACGATGCGGCCGATGCGCCGCAGATATTCGCGGATGGACTGCACATCGTGCCGCATGGCGACGGGACGGTGGCCATCGGGTCCACGTCCGAACGGGACTGGTCGCGCGCGGACGACACGGATTCGCAGTTGGACGCGCTGATCGCCAAGGCGCGCGCCATGGTCCCCGCGCTGGCCGACGCGCCGGTCATCGACCGCTGGGCAGGCCTTCGGCCGCGCGCGGCCACACGCTCGCCGATCCTTGGCGCATGGCCGGGACGGCCGGGGCACTATGTCGCCAACGGGGGTTTCAAGATCGGCTTCGGCATCGCGCCGAAGGTCGGGCAGGTCATGGCGGCGCTGGTGCTGGAAGGGCGCGACGAGATACCGGCGGAGTTCTGCCCCGCCGCACTTTAGCGTGCCGCCTCAGCGCGGAGCTGCGCCATCAGGTCGGCCAGCGTCTTGGCGTAGGACGCCTCCTTCAATCGCCCGTCCGCGTCGAACGCCTCGCGCGAATGCGCCACCATCACCTCCGGCCCCGGCAGAACCCGCGCGCGGAACGGCACCATCGCCAGCCGCAGCGCGAACTGCGCGCGGTCGCCGCCTGCCCGCCCGTCCGCCGCGCCGATGATCGCCACGGGCTTGTCGCGCCACGGGCTGCCCTTGGTCCGGCTGACCCAGTCGAGCGCGTTCTTCAGAACACCGGTCAGCGACTTGTTGTACTCCGGGCAGGCGATCACCACGGCATCGGCCGCCTTGATGCGATCAGCCAACCGCGTGACCGATGGCGGTATGCCTTTGGCGATTTCGACGTCCTCGTCGAACAGCGGCAGGCGCAGATTGCCTTCGGCGTAGCGTGCTGGCCCGAAGGCGCGAAGCGCCTCGGCCAGAAGCAGGCGGTTGGTGGATCCTTGCGCAGCGCGCCGCAGAGGCCGAGCAGCGTAGGAGTGGTCATGTCGGATCGCCTGCCTTCCGCTCAAACGTGATGCTGGTGGGCCGGTCATATCCCGGATGTGACGTCCGCCGTGTTTCGGTAAACCCCAGCGCCGCAAATGTATGCCGGTTTTCCGACAGTTCCACCCGCGTCTCAAGCCGGACACTACCCAGCCCCAGTGTCCGGGCGCGCAGAACCGCAAGATCGGTCAGAAGCCGCGCAAGGCCCTGCCCGCGATGTGCTTCGTCCACGGCCAGCTTTCCGAGATACAGGTGATCAGGGCCTGGCGTCAGCACCATGCACGCGACTACGGCTTCGGGACCGTTCTGCGAATCGCGCAGCACCCAGACTTCGCCCGCCCTTGCCGCGTCCGCCAGATCGGACGGCGTCAGCCGCACCGCAGAAGATGGCGGATCGATCCGACCCTCCATGACGGCAAAAGCCGTCCGGATCAGTCGAAGGACTGGTACCATGTCATCAAGATCGGTAAGACGCAGCGGCATGCGGTTGGTTCGTTCGCAAACATGCTGTGGAGCCGTGTTCATGCCTGGCCCAGGTCAGCCTGCCGCCTTGCGCTGGCCAAGCGAAACGATGCGGATCAGCACACGTTCGACCAGCGCCAGTCCCGGCACACGCGCCGATGATCGCAAGGCCAGGTCGGTCTCGGTCAGCTCGCGCAGCGCCAGTTCCAGTTTCGCCGTGCCCCAGGCCTGCGCCTGCCGCACCATCCGGTCGCGTCTGGGGCCGAAAACGGGCGGGCGGGCCCGCGCAAGCGCCGCGGCCGGTCCCTGCGGATCGGCAGCCGCGGCGTGCAGCGCGCGGAAGTGCCGGGTCGCCGCCATGCAGAGGCCGACCGGAACGCTGCCGCCGACCCCAATCCGCGCGAACAGCGCCGCAAGATCGCCGGTCCGCATGTCAGCAACCGCATCAACCACCTCATCCAGATCGGCCTCCGCGCTGCCGGGCGCAAGTGCCGCGATCTCCGACGGCTCAAGCGGCGCGCTGTCGCCCAGCTTGAACAGCGCGATCTTGTCGAGCGTCTGGCGGAAATCACCGGGATCGAGGCTGCGCGACAAGGCGAGGATGTCCTCCATCGCGGCGCGGTCGGGGGCCGCGATGCCCGCCGCCTTCATCATCGCCTCGACTTCGTCCCGCCCCGGGGGATCATCATAGATCGCGGCGGCATAGGCGTTCGGATGATCCTCGAACACCTTGCGCAGCGCTGACTTCGCCGCCAACTGACCCGCCGTGACGACAATCACGGCGTCACCCTTGCACCAGTCGCGCAGCGCCTCGGCGGCAACCGGGGCCAGCGCGTCGCCCGCGTCTTCCAGAAACACGACGCGCGGGCCGGGGAAGAACCCGGTGGCGCGCATCGCGTCTGGCACCAGCGCGGCATCGCGCCGGGCTTCCCCCGCCGCGATCCGCGCCAGGCGCATTTCCGCTTCGCCTTCGGGGCCGATCAGCGCGGCGATCACCTCCTGCCGCCGCATCGCCACACGCATCGTGTCGGGCCCGTAGATCAGCAGCCCCGCACGGTCGGCTTCCGGGCTGGCAAAATAACGGGCAGCGGCGGCACCGGACAGCTTCATGCGCCCGGACTCATCCGTCCAGACCAGCGGACCCGGCCACCAGCCGGGTGACAATCTGGTCGGCAAGAATGACCATCAGCCGCTGGAACGCATCTTCGCGCGCGGCGACGGTCGATACCGTCGTTCCAGAGGTGGAGTAGGACGTGAAGGCGGTGACTTCACCTGCCAGCGCCTTTTCGCCACCGGTCTCCAAAAGGCGGTAGGTGACGCGCCCATCGATGTTGAAGCGCGTCACGTCATCGGTCGGCGTCACGGCAAGGCCCGATGCTGTGGTCGTGATGGTGTAGGACAGAGAATAGCGCCCGGTGGAGGTCCGGCCCAGCCGCTCCTCCAGCCGCTCGACAAGGTCGAATTCGTTCTTGTCGGTCGGTGCAGCCAGACGGACCTGCCCCAGCAGAGCGCGCGCAGGTCCCTTCGGTCCGTAGGCGGGCGCAAACCCGCAGGCCGCAAGCGGCAGCGCCGCGATCAGCGTCAGCAGGGTCCGGCGGTCATATGACGACATTGATGATGCGCCCCGGCACGACGATGATCTTCTTCACCGGCTGACCGGCAAGGAACCTGACCACATCCTCATCCGCCAGCGCTGTCTTTTCAATCTCGGCCACGGCCATATCCTTCGGCACGCTGATTTCCGCGCGGCGCTTGCCGTTGATCTGGATCGGCAGGGTGACATGGTCGTCGACCAGCATCGCCGGATCGGCCTTGGGCCAGTCGGCCTGCGAGACGAGACCCGCGCCGCCGAGCATCGCCCAGATGTCCTCGGCCAGATGCGGCACCATCGGGGCCATCAGCTGCGCCATGGTCAGCATCGCCCGTCGCTTGGCCCCGGCACTCGCGTCCGACTTCGAAAAGGCGTTGGAGAAGGCGTAGAGCGACGCCACCGCCTTGTTGAAGGCGAACCCTTCGATCCCCGCCGTTACATCGGCAATCGCCCGGTGCATCGCGCGCAGCAGGTCGGCGTCCTGCGCGGGATCGCCCGCACCACGCGTGTCGACCTCGGACGCCAGACGCCAGACGCGGGCAAGATGCCGGTTTGTCGCGTCGGCACCGGAGGCCGTCCATTCCACGTCGCGTTCGGGCGGACTGTCGGACATCACGAACCAGCGGGCGGTGTCCGCGCCATAGCGCGCGATGATGTCCATCGGATCGACTACGTTCTTCTTGGACTTCGACATCTTGATCACCGGCCCGATGTCGACCGCCCTGCCGTCCTTCAAACGCGCGTCGTCGCCGTCCCGGATCACCTCTTCGGGGAAGTAGTACTGCGTATATCCTACGCCCTCTCCACGCGGGTCGGCTGCCTTAGTTCGTTCCAAGGACGAATAGGTCTCGTGCGTCACCATGCCTTGCGTGAACAGCGCATTGAACGGCTCGATGGCACTCACCGGCAGGTGCCCGGTCTTCATCATCGCCCGCGCGAAGAACCGCGAATACAGCAGGTGCAGGATCGCGTGCTCCACCCCACCGATATACTGGTCAACGTTCATCCAGTAGGCCACGTCCGCCGCAACTGTCGGCGTCGCCGCATGGGGGGCCGTGAAGCGCGCGAAATACCAGGACGAATTCGACGAAGGTGTCCATCGTGTCGGTCTCGCGCAGCGCCGCGCCACCGCAGGCGGGCAGGACGTATTCCGCCAGGTCGGATGCCAGTTCAGCGGATTGCCGGGCTTGTCGAAGGTCACGTCGTCGGGCAGGCGGATCGGCAGGTTCTCCTTCTTCTCCGGCACCACGCCGCAATCGGGGCAATGCACCACCGGAATCGGGCAGCCCCAGAACCGCTGGCGGGACAGGCCCCAGTCGCGCAGGCGGTAATTGGTGACGCCGCTGCCCACGCCCTTGCCTTCGCAGAACGCGATGGCCGCCGCGATGGCCGCATCGCCGGTCTGCACCGTCTCGCCCGCGAAGCCGCGCACGTAGCGCACCCGCTCCGACTTCATCGGCGGTATAAGCCTCGGTCAGCGGTGCCTCGTCCGCCCCCTCCGGCGCACAAACACCGGCGGAATCGGCAGCGCATATTTCGACGCGAACTCGAAATCCCGCTGGTCATGCGCCGGGCAGCCGAAAATCGCGCCCGTCCCGTAGTCCATCAGCACGAAGTTCGCGATCCAGACCGGCAGCTGCACGGACGCATCCAGCGGATGCGTCACCCGCACCCCGGTATCCATCCCCTTCTTCTCCGCCGTCTCCAGCGCCGCCTCGGTCGTCCCGATCCGGCGGCAGTCCGCCACGAACGCCGCCACCTTGGCGTCCGCCGCCTCCAACGCCTTCGCCAGCGGATGATCCGGGCAGATCGCGCAGAACGACGCGCCCATCAGCGTGTCGGGCCGCGTCGTATAGACCTCGATGCTGTCGAATCCCTCAGGCGCGCCCACCGTCTGAAACCCGAACTGCAGCCCCCGCGACTTGCCGATCCAGTTCGTCTGCATCAGACGCACCTTCTCCGGCCAGCCCGTCAGCCCTTCGATGGCCTCCAGCAGTTCCCCCGCAATATCGCGTGATCTTGAAGAACCACTGCGTCAGCTCACGCCGTTCGACCAGCGCGCCCGACCGCCAGCCCCGCCCGTCCTCGACCTGCTCGTTCGCCAGGACCGTCATGTCGACCGGGTCCCAGTTCACCACCGCCGCCTTGCGGTAGACCAGCCCCGCCGCCAGCATGTCCAGGAACATCGCCTGCTGCTGGCCGTAATACTCCGGGTCGCAGGTTGCGAATTCGCGGGACCAGTCGATGCGACAGCCCCAGCGGCTTCATCTGCCCCCGCATGTCCGCGATGTTGGAATAGGTCCAGTCCTTGGGGTGCCCGCCGCGCTCCATCGCCGCATTTTCGGCCGGCAGGCCGAACGCGTCCCAGCCCATCGGATGCAGCACGCTGAACCCGCAGGCCGCCTTGTAGCGCGCCACCACGTCGCCCATCGTGTAGTTGCGCACATGCCCCATATGGATGCGCCCCGACGGATAGGGGAACATTTCCAGCACGTAATATTTGGGTTTTCCCGGCACCATCCTTCGCCGCGAATATCCCCGCGTCGTCCCAGGCCTTCTGCCAGCTTGGGCTCACTCGTCGCGGGGTCGTAACGGCTCATCTTGCGGTCCTTCGGAAGGCATTGCGCGCGGTTATACAGGCCGACCCGGCAAGGTCCAGCCTGCCGTCCGCATTTCCGATGAGCGCAAATATCCCGGTGGGGTCCGGGGAGGCTGGCCTCCCCGGCGGTTCAGATCACAGCCCGCCGTCCCTGATCCGCAGCTGCCGCGCCCGCGTCAGGATCGCGTCCTCGACCGCGCGCTGCGTGTCGGGCGGCACCGCCCCGCCCTTCGACATCAGCGCCACCTTCAGGCTGCGCGCATCCAGCGCCGGGTCCTGCACATAGACCGTCGCGCGATAGGCCCGCCCGCCGCCCGGCGGTGTGCCGTAGCCGGTCACGATGACACCCGAGAACGGATCGACCGACTGGATCGGCAGGAAGTTCAGAATCTCCAGGGATGCCTGCCAGAGGTATTTGTTCACCTCGACCGTCGTGTTCGGGTCGCTTGAGTTCGTGAACAGGTCCCAGATCGTCGACTGGCGCGGTTCTTCGCGCACGGCCTGCTGACGCACCGCTTGCGTTTCCGCCGTCCGCTTCGATCCGCCGCCGAACAGGTTGCCGCTGCTGCCCAATCCGCTGCCGCCCCCACCGCAGGAAGCCAGCATCGCAAGCGCCGCCGCAGCCGCGACGAATCGTCCGGCCCTGTGTCCTGCGCACACTGCTGTCATGGATCGGTCCCGCCCCCGCCTGCCTTGTCGGTTGTCTAGCCCATGGCATTTGGGGCGACAAGGTTTTTCCCCCCTGCCCGCCGGCACCGGGCGCGGGCCGCATGGACGCGGGGGAAACACCCCCGGAATTCACTGTGGCAAGAACGCACCATCGCCCCGCACACTTCCCCGCCCCCCGGTCCTAGTCGTTGCAAAGCCGGGGGCGTCAGCAGAAATAGGCTCCATACCCAATTCGGATTCCCCTGAGTTGGGCCTACCTTTGACACAACGAGGGAAACCGAAATGAAAAAGGTTCTTATTGCTACGACGGCGCTCGTGATGACCGCTGGCGTGGCTGCTGCTGAAAGCCACATCGGCGTTAAGGTCAGCGGCTCGGCCCGTATGGGCGTGGTCTATGACGGCAACGACACCGTCTTCTCGTCGCGTGTCCGCATCGTCTTCACCGCTTCGGGCGAAACCGACGGCGGCCTGTCGTTCGGTGCGGAAGTCCGCAACGACCAGTCGGGCGTTGGCAACACCGCCAACGGCGACTCGACCGTCTACATCAAGGGCGCGTTCGGCAAGCTGACGATGGGCGACGTTTCGGGTGGTCCGGACGCGCTGGTCGGCCAGACCTCGGGCCTCGGCTACGGTCCGAATGACGGTCTGCACGAGATCGGCTTCATCGGCACGACCAAGACCGCTGCCTACTACGAATACTCGACGGGCGCGTTCACGGTCGGCGTCGGCGCTGGCCAGACCAACACCGCTCTGACGGATGCAGACAGTGCTATCCCGACGGTCGGTAACACGGCTGACCAGATCAACATCGCGGTCAAGTACGCTGCGGGCGACTACTCGTTCGCTGTCGGCTACGAAACGGCTGACACGGACGTCAACCCGCTTGCTGGTATCACCTCCGGCAACGCCGATCAGCTCTCGGCTTCGGCTTCGGTCAAATTCGGCGGCGCGACGATCAAGGCGAAAGTCGCCGACGACAGCCGCGTTGCGGACCTGGCGTGGTCGCTCTCGGCTGACTTCGCCGTCAGCGGTGCCAACCTGACCGCCGTCTACACCGACTTCGGCACGGGCAACGACACGTTTGCCGGCATCGGTGCAACCTATGATCTCGGCGGCGGCGCGACGCTGGCCGGCATGATCGGGTCGGACGAAAATGCTGGTGTCTCTAACACCGTCGCTGACGTTGGCCTGAAGTTCTCGTTCTGATCTGAGCGAAACGATCCTTCGGAAAGAGCGGGCCTTGGCCCGCTCTTTTCTTTTGTGACGCCATGCCTTCGCCAACCCGGTTCCGCGCCATGCCGTCTCGCCTGTTCAGCCCCGTCTGCTGCGCAACCCTGGCCTGTGCGCTGGTCCTGCCTGCCGCTGCCCATGCGGACATCAAGATAACGGGTGACGCGCGGATGGGGCTGCATCAGCTCTACGCGGCCCATCGCCCCATCCTCACCAGCCGCGTGCGCATCAAGTTCGCGCTGTCCGGCACAACAGATGGCGGCCTGACCTTCGGCGCTGCGGCAGGATCAGGGAGTGCGGGCAACGCCGCGCGGGGTCGTGGCGGGGTCGGTCTTTGCCGAGGGCGGCGGTTGGCGTATTGCCATGGGTGACACTGCCAGTGGTGCCGCAGCAGCCGTCGGACAGGTGGCTGTCGTCGGGCTGACCGAACTCGGCGACCTGAACAACATCACCTATATCGCCAATGGCGGGACGGCGTTTGTGCCGGGCGGCGGGGTGGCACCTGTCGCCACCGCCGATCCGTCGATCCTGATCACGCGCACCGCCGATCCGTTCCGTTATACAGTCTCGCTCTCCAACCCCTCTGGTGCCACCACCGCCTGGGCCTTCGGGATCGACCGCAAGACCGACCGTCTGCGCCTGTCAGTAGGGGTCGAGGGGCAGGCAGCGGGCGCGCGCCACGTGGCAGGCGGCATCGCCCTGTTCCGTGGCCCCGTGACGCTGCGCGCTTTGGCGGGGGTGATCCGGGACAAGGGCGTCAGCTATCGTCAGGGGGCCGTGTCAGCCCGATATACGTCAGGTCCGCTATCCGTTGCTGTGTTCGCCGCCGACGACTCCGCGCTCGGACTTGGTGCATCTGCCCGCGCCGTGGGGATCGGTGCGGAGTATGATATCGGGCCGTCCCTGACGCTGAAGGGCGGCGCTGTCCGCAACCTGACGACGGGTCGCAATTCCTTTGACCTCGGGCTGGCGATGACGTTCTGATCCGGGGCGACAGGGGGACCCTCATGGCACTGGACGACATTCGGGCGCGGATCGCGCAGGCGGAGCGGGACGCAGGCCGGGCGCCCGGCTCGGTGACGCTGATCGCGGTGTCGAAGGTGCAGCCGCTGGGCCGCGTGCAGGATGCGCTGGAGGCGGGCCAGCGTGTGTTCGGCGAGAATTACGTGCAGGAAGCGGCGGCGAAATGGCCGGACCTTCGGGCGCGGTTCGCGGGTGTGCAGGTCCACATGATCGGGCCGTTGCAGACAAACAAGGCGAAGGTGGCGGTGGAAATGTTCGACGCGATCCAGACGCTCGACCGCCTGTCGCTGGCCGAGAAGCTGGCGCGTCTGGCCGAGGCGCGGGGCGTCTGCCCGGACCTGTTCGTGCAGGTGAACACAGGCGAAGAACCGCAGAAGGGCGGGGTGCTGCCGGGGGACGCGGATGGGTTCCTGCGCGAATGCAGGGCGATGGGTCTGCCGCTGGCGGGGCTGATGTGCATCCCGCCGGAAGGGTGCGACCCGTCGGGGGACTTCCGGCTGCTGCGGTCGATGGCGGCAGCACACGGTCTTGCGGGCCTGTCGATGGGGATGAGCGCGGATTTCGAGACGGCGATCAGGCTTTGGCGCGACGCATGTGCGGATCGGGTCGGCGATCTTCGGCGCGCGCGTGGCGGCGGCGGTCTAGCCGCAGCTCCGCCCGGCTGCCCTGCCGATGGCCTCGGTGACAGCCGGGGCGATCAGGGCGGTCGCGGCTGCGGCATCGGGGTGCAGCCCGTCGGGGAACAGCGCCTTGGCGTCGGGCAGATCGCGCCAGCGCGCATAGAGGTCGATGACCCCGGTCCCGGCATCCGCGGCCAGATCGCCGTAGCTGGCGTAATAGGTGGCAAGGCGCGGGCGTAGCCAGCCGCGCAGGCCGAAGACCGGACTGGTCGTCACAAGTGCGATGCGGGCATCGGGCAGGTCGCGCGCCAGATCGCGCAGCATCGCCGTGTGGTTCAGGATGCTGTCGGACAGGCTGACGCCATCGCGCAGGTCGGCGTCATTCACCGCGAACTCGATCAGCACCAGATCTGGCCGGGCGGCGATCACATCGGCGATGCGCGCACGCCCCCAGCCCGAATTCGCGCCCGCCTCGGCAAAGCGCTGAACGGTCACACGGCGGTTCAGGCAGGCACCGAGCCTCGTTGCGACGGCATCCGGCCAGTCGCCGCGCGCGGTCAGGCTGGTGCCGAGAACCGCGATGGTCATCGGCATGTTGCCGCTGTCGATGGGCGCGATGGCGCGGTCGATGGGCGTCCAGCCACGGTCGCGCAGCGCCCAGAGATACATGCCCGCGACGACAGCGAGGATCAGCGCAAGACGGATCAAGGAAGCGGAGCGCCCCCATCGGCGGCCTAGGTCAGACCCTGCGCGGCAAGCGCAGCCTCGGTGTCGTCGGCGGTCAGGAAGCGGCCATATGGCCCGACCTCGATATCGCTGCGGATGATGCGGGCCGGGTTGCCTGCGACTATGGACCGGGGCGGCACCGATCTGGTGACGATGGACCCCGCACCGACGACACAGTTGTCGCCGATCTCGACCCCCGGCAGGATCAGGCTGCGCCCGCCGATGAAGCAGTTCCGCCCGACGCGGGTGTGCAGATACAGGCCGCGCGTGCGGTCATGGCAGAGGATGCGGGATTCGAAAGCCACGTAGGAATTCTCGCCGACATGCACGCCCTTGGGGAAGGTCCGGTCGAACCTGGCGGACAGCGAAAACTGCGCTGTCGGGTGGATGTCCATGCCCCAGAGCCGGACATAGACCAGCCGGTAGACGCCGAGAATGGCCTTGCGCAGCCCGCCCAGCCGGTTCAGCCCGCGCTTCGTCGCTTTCAGCTTCGGCGCCGCGCCAGCCGATGTTTCGGCCACGGAAGACAGGTCATTCATCGTTTCGTCCCAACGGTCAAACTCAGCCGCTGCGCCATTCTGATGACAAATGCGGCAAAATCCAGACGGCGGCACCGGTTCCCGCCGCGCCCATGCCGGATGCGCGGCCTACCGCCGGGCGTTCCAGCTGAGCGAGATGTGGCGGCGGGTGAAAAACTCGGCCATCAGGCCGATCATGATCAGCGCCAGGCTGACATAGACCGCATAGCTGATCGAGGTATAGCGCGGGCCGTAGTTCAGGAAGGTGAAGCCGCGCGCCTGATCGATCAGGTGGAAGAGCGGGTTCCAGTCGAACACGCTGAGCATGCCGAAGCTGAGGGTGTTGGCGGTGAACATCTTGCCGGAGGCGATCATGTTGACGCGGCTGTAGATCGTGCCGCCGATGGTCGTGACCTCAGGCATCCAGGGCCGTAACGAGAGAAATATCATGCCGACGGCGATCCCATAGAGCCAGGCCAGCAGCAGCATTCCGAAGGCCCCGACCGGGTCCTCGATGGTGATCGGCACGAAGGCCGCGTGATAGACATAGAGCACGACGACCATCGACAGCACCTGCGTGTACAGGGCCGAAAGGGCCGCGGCGCAGATCGAAATGGCGGTGTTCATCGGCGCGTGCTGCATCATCGGCGATGTCGGGCCTTCGGCGGCCATCACCGCGCCCATGGTCTTGGTATGGGTCATGAAGATGAAGATGCCGGACATCAGATACAGGACAAAGTTCCCGCGCAGGCCGATGCCCGTCATGCCCATGATGTTCATCATGGCCCAGAAGGCGACGATCATCACCACGGTCTGCAGGATGTTCAGCAGCAGTCCGATGACGGCATTGCCGTGCCCGCGCCGCACCGAACGGACCGTATTGTGATAGATCAGGGCCAGTATGTTGACCGCTTCGCCAAAGGCGGTCCGGTTCCTGCGTGCCTCGAACATCTGCGGTTGTGCCTGATCCTGCGCCGTTGTTCTGCGGCGGCGCGCCGTTGCGGTGCCTTGCCGATCGTGGCCCGGGACAGCATAAGGTTTCGTGAATGTCGGATCAACGACCTTTCGGACCGGAGTATCTGTCTTGGACTTCGAACGCCTGACCGTGGTGATGCGCCGCCTCGCGCTCGAAGCGGGCGACCGGATCATGGAGATCTACAACAGCCCGGGTTTCGAGGTCCGCGCAAAATCGGACGCAAGCCCGGTGACGGAAGCGGATGAGGCCGCGGATCGGCTGATTTCCGAAGGCCTGGCCGAGGCCTATCCGCAGATGGCGCTGGTGACGGAGGAACAGTCCGACAGCCACGCGCAGGACGTGACCACCTTCCTGATCGTCGATCCGCTCGACGGCACCAAGGAATTCGTCCAGAGGCGCGGCGATTTCACGGTGAACATCGCCTTTGTTCAGGATGGCATTCCACTGCGCGGCGTCGTCTATGCGCCCGCCGTCGGACGGCTGTTCTATACACTGGCGGATGGACGGTCGGTCGAGGAAAAGGGTCGGTTCGACAAGGACCGCATCGGTGAGCAGGTGCCGCTGTCGGTGTCCGTCCCGGACAACCGCGCGCTGATGGTCGTGGCCTCCAAATCGCACCGTGATCAGGCAACAGACGACTATATCGGGCGCTATGCGGTGCGCGACATGACCAGCGCGGGATCGTCGCTGAAATTCTGCCTGGTCGCGGCAGGTGAAGCGGACCTGTATCCGCGTCTGGGGCGGACAATGGAATGGGACACGGCGGCAGGTGACGCGGTCCTGCGCGGCGCGGGCGGCCTGATGGTGACATTCGACGATCATGCGCCCTTCACCTACGGCAAGTCCGGCTTTGCGAACGGGTTTTTCATTGCCTATGCGCCGGGCGTGCTGCTGGTGAAGTGATGTCCGTCCTGATCGTCATCCCCGCGCGCTATGCCTCGACCAGATACCCCGCCAAACCGCTGGCCCTGCTGACAGGTGCTGCAGGCGAGGCACGCAGCCTGATCCGCCGCAGCTGGGATGCGGCGATGGCCGTGCGCGGCGCGGACCGAGTCGTGGTGGCGACGGACGACGACCGGATCGCGGACCATGCCTCGGCCTTCGGGGCGGAGGTGGCGATGACGTCGGCAGACTGCCGCAACGGCACCGAACGCTGCGCCGAGGCGCATGAGCGTCTGGGCGGCGGCTTTGAGATTGTCGTCAACCTCCAGGGCGACGCGCCGCTGACGCCCGCCTGGTTCGTCGAGGATCTGGTCGCCGGGCTGCGCGCCGATCCGGATGCCGACATCGCCACGCCGGTGCTGCGCTGCGACGGGCGGGCGCTGAACGGTTTTCTGGAGGATCGACGCGCCGGTCGCGTCGGCGGCACGACCGCTGTCTTCGGCGCGGGCGGGCGCGGGCTCTACTTTTCGAAGGAAGTCATCCCGTACACGGCGCGGGCCTATGGCGATGACGAGCCGACGCCCGTGTTCCACCACGTCGGGGTCTATGCCTATCCGTCCTGCCGCGTTGGCGGCGTATCCCGCGTGGGATATCGGCCCGCTGGAAACGCTGGAGGGGCTGGAACAGCTCCGCTTTCTGGAAAACGGCCGGTCGGTTCTCTGCGTCGAGGTGCTGGCGCGCGGACGTCAGTTCTGGGAGCTGAACAACCCCGAGGACGTGCCGAGGATCGAGGCGATGATGGCCGCGATGGGCGTGGCGTGACGGGCCCGGCAGACGCGGCGATTGCGGCCAGTGTGATCGTCGTCTCGCGCGGACGCCCCGGTCACCTTCGGCGATGTCTGACGGCGCTTGCGCAGCAGGACCATCCGCGCTTCGAAGTTGTGGTGGTCGCCGATGCGGCCGGGCTGGCGGCGGTCCGGGGCCTTCCGGTCAAGTCCGCCGGGTTCGAACAGGCGAACATTTCGGCGGCGCGCAACCTGGGACTGTCGCTGGCCAGCGGCGATATCGCGGCGTTCATCGACGATGATGCGATAGCCGAGCCGACCTGGCTCGGGCGGCTGACCGCGCCTTTCGCGGACCCGTCGGTTCAGGCCGCCACGGGTTTCGTGCGCGGGCGCGACGGTCTGTCCTGGCAGTCGCGCGGTGCCGTCATCGACCGTCTGGGCCAGACGCTGAACCTGCCCGTCGCGGAGGACGCCCCGGTCGCGCTGCCGCCGCCCGCCGCCGGTGCGATCAAGACGGTCGGCACCAACATGGCGTTCCGCCATTCCGCGCTGGCGGCCATCGGTGGCTTCGATCCGGCGATCCGGTTCTATCTCGACGAAGGCGACGTGAACCTGCGGCTGGCCTGCCTGACCGCCATCGTGCCCGATGCCGTGGTCCATCATGCCTTCGCCGCGAATGCCGGCCGCGCGGCGGACCGGTCGCCCACCGACCTGCATGAAATCGGCGCCAGTCTTGCGGTTTTCCTGCGAAAGCATGCGGGGGCGGGCGATCCAGAACCCGCCGAGGTTTTCAGCTGGATGCAGGAACAGCAGCGCCGACGGCTGCTGCGCCATGTCGTGACCGGCGGGATCGAGCCGCGCGATGTCGCGCGTCTTCTGGCCACGCTGTCGGCAGGCTGGGCCGCCGGGGACAGCCGCGCGCTGATCGCCCCGCCAGCAATCTCCGGGCCTGATGCCTCGGACTTCCGGCCATTTCGGACCTTGCCTGCGTCCGGCCCACGCGCTGGCGTTGTGCTGCCGGGCCGGACCTGGCAGGCCCGCAGGCTTCGCGCGCTTGGTGCCCGCCAGGTGGCCGAAGGACAGATCGTCACGCTGATTCTGCTGTCGCCGACGGCCCGCCCGCACCGGTTGCGGTTTTCGGATGACGGCTACTGGGAACAGTCGGGCGGCATTTTCGGCCGGGCCGGGCACGGACCCCCGCGCTTTATCTGGTCCACATTTCGCCGCAGAGTCGGGCAGGTGGTAGGGATTTCGTCCCTTTACCGGCAGATATCCGCGTGACAGACAGGGATTGTGGCAAGATTCTTGATCTCCTGATTAACGAACAGTCAATTTTCCCCCTCAAAGGACACCAAAATGCCTTATGCTCGTCCAAGTCGGAACCGACCGTGCCTCTCGACGATTGGGCTGACTGACCGGCACTCCTTAGCCGCGAAACGAGGGTGATAGAATGAAGCGTAAAGTTACCAAGGCGATTTTTCCTGTCGCCGGACTGGGCACCCGTTTCCTGCCCGCGACCAAGTCCATTCCCAAAGAAATCATGACGCTGGTCGACCGACCGCTGATCCAGTACGCGATCGACGAGGCGCGCGCCGCAGGCATCAAGGAATTCATCTTTGTCACTTCGCGCGGCAAGGGCGCGCTTGAGGACTATTTCGACCACGCGCACGAGCTTGAGGCGACGCTGAAGCGGTCCGGCAAGGACGATCTTCTGGAAGTCCTGAAGACGACGAACATGGATTCCGGCGCAATCGCCTATATCCGCCAGCACAAGGCGCTGGGCCTTGGTCACGCGGTCTGGTGCGCAAGACGTCTGGTCGGCAACGAACCCTTCGCGGTGATCCTGCCCGATGACGTCATCGCGGCTGAAAAGCCCTGCCTGCAGCAGATGGTCGAGGCCTATGCCGAAACCGGCGGCAACATGGTCGCCGCGATGGAAGTTCCACCGGAAAAGGCATCGTTCTACGGGGTTCTCGACATCAAGGACGACATGGGGTCGCTCGTGTCGGTCAAGGGCATGGTCGAGAAGCCGAAGAAGGACGAAGCGCCGTCGAATCTGGCCGTGATCGGGCGCTACATCCTGACCCCCAAAGTCATGGCGAACCTGAACCGCATGAAGGCGGGCGCAGGCGGCGAGATCCAGCTGACCGACGCCATCGGCGAGGAACTCCGCAGGTCGGGCAACGTCTACGGCTTCCGGTTCCGGGGCCAGCGCTTTGACTGCGGGTCGAAGGCAGGTTTCCTTCAGGCCACCGTCGCTTTCGGGCTTGCCCGCGACGATCTTCGCGACGAATTTGCGCAGTATCTGACGCAGATGACGGCGATGCAGCGGGCCGCCGAGTAAGGACTTCATGGCGGATCATGTGCTGGTCACGGGCGGTGCGGGCTATATCGGCTCGCATGCCTGCAAGGCGCTGAAACGTGCGGGCTTTGTGCCCGTCACCTACGACAGTCTGGTCACCGGCTGGCAGGCGGCGGTCAAATTCGGTCCGTTCGAGCAGGGCGATCTGGCGGACCGGGCGCGGCTCGATGCGGTCTTCGCGCGCTGGAAACCGGTCGCCGTGATGCATTTCGGCGCGCTGTCCCTGGTCGGCGACGCGATGCGCGACCCCGGCCTTTACTGGCGGGCGAATGCCCTCGCCTCGCTGACCCTGATCGAGGCGGCGGTGGCCGCCGGGTGCCTCGACTTCGTGTTCTCCTCGACCTGCGCGACCTACGGCGACCATGACGGCGTGATGCTGGACGAAGACACGCCGCAGCGCCCGATCAACGCCTATGGCAAGTCCAAGCGCGCTATCGAGGACATGCTGGGCGATTTCGCGCGTCGCCACGGGCTGCGCCCCGTCATCTTCCGCTATTTCAACGTGGCGGGCGCGGACCCGGACGGCGAGGTGGGCGAATTCCACCGGCCCGAAACGCATCTGATCCCGATCATGCTGGACGCCATCGACGGCACAGCGGCCGGCGCTGACGGTCTTCGGGACGGATTATCCGACGCCGGACGGCACCTGCATCCGCGACTACGTGCATGTCAGCGACCTGGTCGATGCGCATGTGCTGGGGCTGGACGGCTGCTGGACGGCAAAGGGCCACGGCGTGTCTTCAACCTTGGCACCGGCAAGGGGTTTTCGGTGCGCGAGGTGATCGACCATTCGCGGATCGTCACGAACCGGGATGTGCCGGTGATCTACGGGGCGCGGCGGGGCGGCGACGCGGTCAGCCTGGTGTCGGGCAGCCAGCGCGCGATCAGCGAACTGGGATGGCGGCCAACGCGGTCGAACATGGGCGACATGATCGCGGATGCGTGGCGCTGGCATCAGCACGGCGGATATGACGGCTGAGGCGCAGGCCCGGATACTGGACGTCACGCGGCTGGTGTCGCGGATCGGGCGCGGCCCGCTGACCGGTGTGGACCGGGTCGAGCGGGCCTATCTGAAGCATTTCCTGAACGATTCCGTGCGCTTCTTTCTTTTGCTCCGCACATCCTTCGGGCATCTGCTCCTGCCCGGCACAGCGGGACAGGACATCCTGCACTTTCTCGACGTGCCCGCCGACCTTCCGCAGGCGGGTCTTGCAGGGCGCATCGGACGCAGCCCGACTGCGCGGGTCCTAACCGAAGCCACCTTGCGTCCCAAGGCCGTGGCGCGGTCCTGGCAGGGCGGGCTTGCCCGCATGATCCGCAGTGCGTGCCCCGGTCCCGTGGCATTTTTCAATGTCGGGCATTCCAACCTGTCACAAGGCACGCTTCGGCAGCTGGCTGCCGTTCAAGGCCTGTCGCTTACGGTGATGGTCCACGACACCATCCCGCTGGACCATCCGACCTATGCTGCCCCCGGGGTGCCAGAGGCTTTCAGGAAAAAGCTCAACGCCGCCCTGAACCACGCACATCGCATCGTCTGCCCCTCGCGCGCCACAGCAGATGCGGTCCGCCGCCAGGTCAGCCCGGGCGACAGATGCCCTGACATCATTGTCGCGCCGCTCGGGCTTGATCTCGCGGCACCCGACGCCTCGGGCCTGCCCGACCTGCCCCGGTGGTTTTTTGTGACGCTGGGAACCATCGAACCGCGTAAGAACCACGCCCTGATGCTCGATGTCTGGGCGCATCTGCATCGCAGCCTTACGCCTGCCCATTGCCCGACGCTTGTCATCGCCGGATCGCGCGGCTGGCGGAATGCCGATGTCTTCCGCCGCCTCGACGCCCGCCCGCCGGGGATCGTCGAACTGCCCGGACTGTCCGACGCCGCAGTCGCCGCCCTGCTGACCCGCGCCACCGCTCTGCTGATGCCGTCCTTCGCCGAAGGCTTCGGCCTGCCCGTGGCCGAGGCGCTGGCGCGCGACTGCCGTGTCATCGCCGCCGACCTGCCGGTCTACCGTGAACTCTTCGGCAACTCTCCCGTTTACGCAGACCCGAACGATCTCTATTCTTGGGCGGACAAGATACAAGAACTCGGTGCGGGCAGGGGCGAACGGGCGAAATGCAGCGGCATCGTTGCAGGTCTGACATGGGAAAATCACTTCAAGGCAGTCTTAACGCCAACAGGTTAACCATGATGGACACACGCCGGTTTCCCGCCTGACGGAAGGGTCGGATTGAGGGTCTGGGACAGATACAAACTTCGTTGGCAGCGTCGGCGCTGGCTCTACCGTGCGTTCCGCAAACGCAGGACGCTGGCGGCAGTGCAGGACCGCAGCGCCAATATTCGGCCCAAGGATGTGCTGTTGTTCGCAACCCTGCGGAATGAACGCGTCCGGCTGCCCTATTTCCTGCGCTACTACCGCGACATGGGCGTCGGGCATTTCCTGATCGTCGACAACGGGTCGACGGACGGGTCGCGCGAATACCTGGCCCAGCAGAAGGACGTTTCGGTCTGGTCGTCTGACAGCAGCTACAAAGCCGCCCGCTTCGGCATGGACTGGATGAACTGGCTGCTCAGGAAATACGGCACCGGCCACTGGACGCTGACCGTCGATCCCGATGAATTCTTCATCTATCCGTTCTGCGACACGAGGCCGATCCGCGCGCTGACCGACTGGCTGGACACCTATTCGATCCGGACCTTCCCCGCGATGGTCATGGACATGTATCCCAAGGGGCCGATCGATCGGCAACCCTACCGCGAAGGCCAGAACCCGTTCGAGATCGCGCAATGGTTCGACAGCGGCAACTACATGATCTCGAAGAACCCAAAGCTCGGCAACCTGTGGATACAGGGTGGACCGCGTGCCCGGACCATGTTCCAGGAGGCACCTGACCACGCGCCTTCGCTGAACAAGATACCGCTGGTGAAGTGGCGGCGGTCGTATGCCTATGTCAGTTCGACCCACATGCTGCTGCCGCGCGGGCTGAACATGACCTACGACGAATGGGGCGGCGAGAAAGCGTCGGGCTGTCTGTTGCATGCCAAGTTTCTGTCGACGCTGACCGAAAAGGTCGAAGAGGAGATGCAGCGCAATGAGCATTTCGCGGGCGGGCGCGAATACCACGCCTATGCAGAAACGCTGAGGTCGAACCCGGACCTGTGGTGCAGATGGTCCGAGAAATACATCAACTGGCGTCAGCTGGAGATTCTGGGTCTGATGTCCAAGGGCAACTGGGCATGAGCGTCGGCTTCCTCATGCTCTGCCACACCGCGCTCGACCGCGCCGCCGAGGTCGCGCGGCACTGGTCACAGGCGGGCTGCCCGGTTGTCATCCATGTCGACCGGCGGGTGCCGAAGGCCGAGATGGACAATCTGAAAGCTGCCCTCGCCGACCGCGACGACATCAGCTTTTCGCGCCGCTATGCCTGCGAATGGGGAACCTGGTCGCTGGTGCAGGCGACGCAGGCCGCCGCGACGCAGATGCTCGCGCTGCATGCCGGGGTCCGGCATGTGTATCTGGCTTCTGGCGCATGTCTTCCGCTGCGGCCCCCTGCCGAGCTGATCGACTATCTTGGCGCACGTCCCCGCACCGATTTCATCGAAAGCGTCACCACAGCAGATGTCGGCTGGACGGTCGGGGGCCTCAGCGCGGAACGTTTCACGCTGCGCTTCCCGTTCTCGTTCCGCAAGCGGCGCCGCCTGTTCGACCGCTACGTCGCCCTGCAGCGCAGGCTGGGCTTCCGCCGCCGTGTCCCGGCCGGACTGGTTCCGCATCTGGGCAGCCAGTGGTGGTGCCTGACGCGCCAGACCTTGTCGGCGATCCTCGAGGATGACGACCGCGCCGCCCATGACCGCTATTTTCGTCGCGTCTGGATTCCCGACGAGAGCTACTTTCAAACCCTCGCGCGGCTCTATTCGACACAGATCGAAAGCCGGTCGTTGACACTGTCCAAGTTCGACTTCACCGGCAAGCCGCATACGTTCTACGACGATCACCTGCAATTGCTGCGGCGGTCCGACTGCTTTGTCGCCCGCAAGATCTGGCCGCAGGCCAACAAACTCTACCAGGTGTTCCTGGCCCCCGCCGAACAGCAGGGCGAGCGTGCCGAACCCAATCCGGGCAAGATCGACCGGTTGTTCGCAAAGGCCGTCGAACGCCGCACGCGGGGACGGCCGGGTCTGTACATGCAGAGCCGCTTTCCACTGAAGGACCGCGAGAACGGGAAGACCTGTGCGCCCTACTCGGTTTTCCACGGCTTCGGCGACCTGTTCGAGGCGTTCGACGTCTGGCTGGGCAAGTCGGTCGGCGGTCGCGTGCACGGGCACATCTTCGCGCCGGAGCGCGTCGAACTGGCAGGGGGCGAGACGATCTTCAACGGCGCGCTGGCCGACAGCGCCGCGCTGCGCGACTACAATCCGCGCGCCTACCTGACGAACCTGATCTGGAACACGCGGGGGGAACGGCAGTGCTTTCAGTTCAGTCCGCGCGACAACCAGGAGGTCAACTGGTTCATGGCGACAGACCCGAACGCGCAGATATCCGTCATCACCGGCACCTGGGCCATTCCGCTGTTCCGCGCGAACCAGAACTTCACCGCGATCCGGAAAGAGGCCGCGCGCCTGCAGAAGGTCGAGACCGAGCATCTGACGATCTTGCGGTCGATGTTCGTCAAGGCGCGTGTCCGGATCTGGTCGATGGCAGAATTCATCGACAACCCGATGGAGCCGCTGCAGACGATCATCGATGAGATCAGTCCGCGGGCGACGCGGCGGCTGGCCGAGGCCCCGCGGATGGTCGATCTTTGGGGGTTCGGGCAGTTCCTGCAGAACCTCAAGAACCAGGGCATGCAGCCGACGCTGATGGGCGATTTCCCGGTCGGCGAGGAACCGGGGCAGACCCAGGGCCGAAGGTCGCGCCCCTATCTCGTGAAATAGCCCCATCGTGCCAACCGCATTCACCAGCTTCGTGATTTTCTGCGGAATGCGGACCGGGTCGAATTTCCTGGAAGCCAGCCTGAACCAGGTTCCCGGCCTGACCTGCCATGGCGAAGCATTCAACCCCTACTTCATCGGCTGGCAGGGGCGCGACAGTCTGCTTGGCCATGACCTGAAGCGGCGCGAAAGCGACCCTTCGGGCTTTCTGACCAGGCTTTGGTCGCAGCCCGGCCTGAACGGCTTCCGCTATTTCCATGACCACGATGCGCGGGTGCTGGATGCGCTGCTGGACGACCCGCGCTGCGCCAAGATCATCCTGACACGAAACCCGGCGGACAGCTTCATCAGCCGACGGATCGCGGGGGCCACCGGGCAATGGAAGATCACCCGCGCGAAGGATCGCAGCAAGGCTGATGTCAGCTTCGACGCTGACGGCGTTCGAGGCACATCTGTCGGATCTTCAGGGTTTCTACCTGTCGATCCTCCGCGCGCTGCAGACGCGGGGGCAGACGGCGTTCCACATCGCCTATGACGATCTGGGCGACGTCACTGTCCTGAACGGCCTGCTGGCATGGCTGGGCCTGAACCAAAGGCTGGACGCACCGTCACGCGCGATAGTTCGACAGAACCCCGAAGGACTGGCCGAAATCGTGTCGAACCTGCCCGAAATGGAACAAAGCCTGGCCAGGCTCGACCTGTTCAACCTGTCGCGAATCCCGAATCTCGAACCACGCCGCGGGCCCGCTGTACCGGGGTTTGTGGCGGCCAGCGGCGCGTCACTGCTCCACCTGCCCATCCGCTGCGGACCCGAAGCGCCGGTCAGGGACTGGCTGTCGCGGATCGGTGCGGCGTCATCGCGCGGCATCGAGGTGGATTTCACCCGCAACGCGCTGCGCCGCTGGATGCAGGACCGTCCCGGACATCGCAAGTTCACGGTGCTGACGCATCCGGCGCTGCGCGCGTTCCGCGCCTACGAGCGGCACATCCTGTCCGACGGCTATGCCGACCTGCGTGCCACCCTGCACAGCGCACATGGCATAGACCTGCCCGAGGGGGCGGATCCCGAAGACCTGCGGCGCGGTTTCGCGGGGTTTCTGTCTTTTGTCCGCATGAACCTCGACGGTCAGACCGGCCTGCGCACGGACCCGATCTGGGCCAGCCAGACTGCGGTGCTGGACGGCTTCGCGCAGCTCTGCCACCCGGACGTGATCCTGCGCGAGGATCGGCTTGAGGAGGACCTGGAAATGCTCGCCGTATCGGTAGGGGCAAAGCCGCCGCCGTTGCCTGCCGGGCGGGACGACAGCGCAGGCCGCCTTGGAGCAATCTGGGACAGCGAGCTGGAGAAGGCCGTCCATGCCGCCTATCGGCGCGACTATCTCAACTTCGGCTTCGCGCCCTACGCCGCCTGATTGGACCGCGTCTCGGTCAGGACGGCATGTAGCGCCGCCGGGTCGGTGTTCGCCCGCAGCTTAGCGCAGACCGTACCATCGCGCATTGTCCGCGATACCAGCGCCAGCGCCTTCAGATGCTCCACACCGGAATCGCGCGGCGCGAACAATGCAAAGACCAGATCGACGGGCTGACGGTCCACCGCGTCGAAGTCGATCGAGCGTTCCAGCCGCAGGAACAGGCCCAGCACCCGGGGCAGGCCATCGATCCGCGCGTGCGGAATCGCCACGCCATGCCCGACGCCGGTCGGCCCGAGCGACTCGCGTTCCTGCAGCGCGTCCACCGTATCGGCAGCGTTCAGACCCAGCACCGAATGGGCGAGATCACCAAGTTCGTGAAACAACCGCTTCTTGCCCGCCATGGTCGCAAAGACCCTGACGGCGTTCGGCAGCAACAGCGTTGAAAGTTGCATCTTGCTCTACTGGTCCTGCGCCCCCTTCCCCGGGGTCGCCTGTTACTGCGTCGCGGTCGGGTCGATCCAACCTACGTTTCCGTCGTCGCGGCGGTGCACGATGTTCACCCCACCGTTCTTCTCGTTGCGGAACAGCAGGAACGACTGCCCCGACAGTTCCATCTGCATGACTGCCTCGCCGACACTGAGCGACGGAATCTTCGCCTCCATTTCGGCGATGATCACGGGCTGCAGCGACCCCGGCTCTCCGTCGTCCTCTTCCGCGTCCGGCGCGAGCACATACATCGGCGCCCCTTCGAATTCAACCGGCAAGGCTCGCGTGCGGTGATGATCGCGCAGGCGGCGTTTGTAGCGGCGCAGTTGTTTGTCCATCTTCTCGCGGCAGCTGTCGAAGGCCGCGTAGACTTCGGTGGAGGTCCCCCGCGCAGACGCGGTCATGCCGGTCGACAGATGAACCGTCGCCTCGCAGGCGAATTCATGGGCATCGCGCGAAAAGATGACTGTCGCGTCGGTCGGCCGCTGCGCGTATTTCTCGACTGCGGCGCTCAGTTCCGAACGGACATGGACCTGAAGGGCGTCGCCGACATCCATCTGTTTGCCGCTGATCTGGTATCGCATGGGAGCTCCTCGCATGGGGTGAGCGGCCCGCCGGGCAGGCGGGACGTCACGTCTTCGGTCGATTCCAGGAAGCCGGTTCTGCGCTTGTCCGACGCTGACCCGCAGCTTTTCGCAACTTGCGTCGCCTGCGTTCGAACGATGACGGGATGCGCATGCATTTCCGATATTTGGCGACAGTTCGGCGTGCGATGTCAACGCCCTCGTCTTTCAGTTGTGCAGCAATCGCGTCGTCCGCAAGGGGGGCTGCTGAATCTTCCGAAGCGATGAGGGTCCGGATGCGCCGCTGAACATCAAAGACCGAGATCACGCCGCCGGATTGCGGCAGGGACAGCGAAAAGAAGCCGCTCAGCGGAAGTGTCTTGCCGCCAAAGGCCAGCGATTTGTCCTGAATTGCCCGCCCAAGTGTCGACACATGCAAGGCCAGGCTATCGGAAATCTCGGCCCGCGACAGGGGCCGCAGGCCTTCGGTGGTCCCGGCAAAGAACCCCTGCTGCGCATCCACGATAGCCTGGGCGATCCGCAGAAGCGTCCGCGACCTGGCCTCGAATGCTGCCAGAAACGCTGACGCGCGCGCCCCATAGGCGCGCATCCTCTCGTTCGCCGTGGCGGGAACCGCCATGGCAGTCAGCCTGGGGAAGACATCCGGGTTTATACGCGGCATCGGGCCATTCGGACCCGGCACGACGATCACATCCGGAATCCGCGTCAGGACCGGCGGGGCCGGATGCTCGACCGGCACCGAAGTCAGCGTGCGCAGCACGGCCCCGATCCGCTCGGCCTCGGACGGGGTCACATGCACCGCCTGCGCGACGCGTGCCCAGCGCTCTTCCGCGATGTCATCCAGGCGTCCGACGATGGCCCGTGACAGCGCTGCGCTTTCTCCGGCGTCGATCAGTTTCAGCGCCAGGCATTCTTGCAAGGTCCGCGCACCGACGCCTGGCGGGTCGCAGCTTTGCAGTGCCGCAAGCCCCGCTTCCATATCCGGCAGCGGCAGACCGGTTTCATCAGCCACGTCGTCAAGGCGCACGTCCAGATAGCCGTCTTCCCGCAATTCGCGCGCCAGCAGCAATGCAGCGGCCATGACTTCGGGCTCCAGCCGTTGCTGCGTGATCTGTGCCGCCAGCGACACGAACAGGCTGACCGGCGCAGCCTCGGCCGCATCGATCCCGGCAAATCCCCCGGATGACGACCGGTGCGTCACGACAAGCAGCGGGTTTTCAGCCGCCTCGCGGGCGATCTCTTCGATCAGCTGGTCGGCCGGCATCCGCAGCATCGCCAGCGAGGTGCGCATGCCCGGCGTCATCGCCAGTCGCTGGGCCAGCCGCTGAGTTTGCCGGGCCGTCAGGCCGGGCCGCATCGCCATGCTGCCGCTGTCCCCTACTGAATGCGGAAGTTCTGCCCGAGATAAACGCGCCGGACATTCTCGTCACGAACGACCTCGTCCGCCGTGCCGCTCATCAGCACCGTGCCGTCATGCAGGATATAGGCGCGGTCGACGATTTCCAGCGTCTCGCGGACGTTGTGGTCGGTGATCAGAACGCCGATCCCGCGCGATTTCAGATCATGGACCAGTGTCCGGATGTCGCCGACCGAAATCGGGTCCACGCCCGCGAAGGGCTCGTCCAACAGCAGATAGCGCGGATCGGCGGCCAGACAGCGCGCGATCTCGACCCGCCGCCGTTCGCCCCCGGACAGCGACAGGGCGGGCGCGCGCCGCAGATGCGTGATGGAGAAATCGCTGAGCAGCTCCTCCAGCCGTTCGCGCCGCTTGTGGCGGTCAGCCTCGGCCACTTCGAGCACGGCCATCACGTTGTCCTCGACCGACAGCCCGCGGAAGATCGACACCTCCTGCGGCAGATAGCCGATGCCGAGGCGCGCGCGGCGGTACATCGGCAGCGCTGTCACATCCCGTCCGTCGATGATGACCTGCCCTGAATCCGGCGTGATCAGACCCGCGATGTTGTAAAAGCAGGTCGTCTTGCCCGATCCGTTAGGCCCCAGCAGCGCCACGACCTCGCCCCGCGCGAGGTCCAGCGACACATCGCGGATCACCGGCCTGCGGCGATAGGATTTGCGCAGATGCAGGACCTTCAGCCCGGCGGACCCTTCCGCAACCGTCAGGACGGGCGGTGCCATCAGTTGCCCCCCGGATTGAGGATGGTCCGCACGCGGCCCTCCATCTTGCCGGTGCCCGTGGTCAGGTCCACGGTCAGCACCTGACCCGAAATCGCGTTCGGCCCCTGCGTCAGCAGCACATCGCCCCGCAGCACGACAACCCCCGCCGCCACCGAATACTCCGCCTCCCGCGCCTCGGCGGCGTCCTTGCCGCTGGCCAGCGTCACGCCGCCGGTGGCGATCAGGCGGTCGATCCTGCGTTGGTCGCCGGTCGCGTATTCCACGCGGACCTCTGCCGCCGAAAGGCGCATCTCACCCTGGGCGATCAGCACATCGCCCGAGAAGGTCGCCGTTCCGTCGGTCTGGTTGACCGAGAAGGTCTCGGACGTCACCTCGACGGGCAGTGTCGGGTCCGCCTTGATGCCGCCGAATGCGACACTCGCACCTTGCCCGAACACGGGCGCGGACAGCGCCATCGCGGCAGCGAACGTCACAAAGGCAAGGCGCGGGAATGTCATCGGTGCTCTCAACTTCCCGGATCATATACCAGCCGCACCCGGTTCTTGAACACCAGAATGCTGTCACCCTCGTTCCCGTCTGCGCGATCCAGCTGCATCGCGCCCGCATCGATGCGCCCGAACGGAGCTTCTGCCACGACCGCGCCCGGGGCCGCCAGCTGCGTGCGGTCCAGCCGTCCGGTCAGATCACCCGTCTCCAGCCGGTAGCCGGCCGACGTCTCGATCCGGACGCCGCCGGACATCGTGAGCATTCCTGCCGCCTCGTCAAAGCTTCCCTGTGCCGCTGACAGGTCGATGCGCAGCCCACCTTGCGCGTCGTACCGCGCGACGATGGCTGTGGCGACGACACCTGCTCGCGGTCGGGCGCGCAAGGTCGCTTTTCACCGTCAGCGCGGCACCGTCCTTTGTCATGGCGGAATATTCCGGTGCCGACAGCTGCGGATCGCGGGCCAGCGCGTCCAGATCGACATCGGAGAACGGCACCGTCCCATCGCCGCCGATATTGCGCGAGACCAGAAACAGCGTGGACAGGATCGCCAGCGCGATCAATGGCAGCACGATCTTGAGCCAGAACACGAGCCGCGAATGGCCGTCGCCTGCCGTGGCCATCACTCAGGCAACCCCGGCACGCAGGCAGTCGTGAATCTGCAGGATACCCTCGGGCCGCCCGTCGCCACTGTCCGGCACCACGAACAGGCAGGTGATCTTGCGCGCGTTCATCGTGGCCAGCGCCGACTGCGCCAAGGCGTCAGGCGCGATGGTCAGCGGGCTGCGCGTCATCACCTCGGACACCACGTGCGACAGCAGCCCGTCCATGTGCCGCCGCAGGTCGCCATCCGTCACAATTCCCGTCAGCCGCCCATCCGCATCTGTCACGCCCACGACGCCGAAGCCCTTCTGGCTCATCACCAGAAGCGCCTCGGCCATAGGCGTGTCCGACCGAACCAGCGGCATCTCGTCGCCCGCATGCATCAGATGGCGCACGGTCGTCAGCGTTGCCCCCAGCTTTCCGCCCGGATGGAAGTCGCGGAAATGCGCGGGCGTGAAGCCGCGACGTTCCATCAGCACGACCGCCAGCGCATCACCCAGCGCCAGCGCCATCGTCGTCGAGGTTGTCGGCACATTGCCGGTGCCGCAGGCTTCCTCCGCCTGGGGCAGCACGATCTGCACATCCGCTTGGCGCAGCAGCGTCGATCCCTCGCGGCTGGCCACGCCGATCAGGGGAATGCCGAAGCGTCGCGCATAGGTGATGATGTCGGATAGTTCGGTTGTCTCGCCCGAGTTCGACAGGATCATCACCACGTCGTCGGGCGTGACCATGCCGAGGTCGCCGTGGCTGGCTTCGGCGGGGTGGACATACTGCGCGGGCGTTCCGGTCGAGGCGAGGGTCGATGCGATCTTGCGCGCGATATGGCCCGACTTGCCCATGCCCGAGACGATCACCCGGCCCCGCGCCGCAAGGATCGCCGCGACGGCCTTTTCGAACCCCTCGCCCAGCGCGTCGGACAGCGCGGCAAGGCCCCTCGCCTCGATCCCGATCACACGGCGGGCGGTGGTAAGGATGTCATCGGCCATCAATGTTCCAGCACGTCGGTTTCGCCGCCCCAGCCCATCAGGTCGAGTTCGGCCCGGGTCGGCAGGAAATCGAAGCAGCGTTGCGCGAGTTCCGTCCGCCCCTCGCGCGCCAGCCGCGCATCAAGTTCGGCCTTCAAGCGGTGCAAGTACAGCACGTCCGACGCCGCGTATTCCTTTTGCGCGTCGGTCAGGATTTCGGCGCCCCAGTCCGAGGTCTGCTGCTGCTTGGACACATCGATGCCCAGCAGCTCGATCAGGAGGTATTTCAGGCCGTGGCGGTCGGTGAAAGTGCGCACCAGCTTGGCCGCGATCTTGGTGCAGTAGACCGGGGCCGTCACCACGCCGAAGGCTTTCTGAAGTGCTGCGATGTCGAAGCGGCCGAAGTGAAACAGCTTCAGCACTGCCGGGTCAGCCAGCATCCGTTCCAGATTGGGCGCATGTTTCTGGCCTTGCGCAATCTGCACCAGATGCGCGTTCCCGTCACCCGAAGACAGCTGCACCAGACACAGCCGGTCGCGGCGCGGGTCCAGACCCATCGTCTCGGTGTCAATGGCGACGACGGACCCGAGGCTGAGCCCATCGGGCAGGTCGCCGTAATGAAAGTGGACTGCCAACGTAAACCCCCTTTGGTGGAGGGGTTTGGTGCCCAGGAGAGGACTCGAACCTCCACGTCTTGCAACACTGGTACCTGAAACCAGCGCGTCTACCAATTCCGCCACCTGGGCAGGTGTCGATTGCGGCGGGATAGCCGGGGGTGCGGACTGTGTCAACGGGGGCGCGACGGAATCTCGTCTTGTGACAATAGGGGCGGGGCAGTATTCACCAAGGCCAACGCAGAAGGGGAAGCAGCACCCATGTCGAACCTTGTCACGATCTACGGCGGATCAGGCTTTGTCGGGCGCTACATCGCCCGGCGCATGGCCAAGGACGGCTGGCGCGTCCGCGTCGCCTGCCGCCGACCGAACGAGGCGATCTTTGTCAAACCCTATGGCACGCCGGGCCAGGTCGAGCCCGTGTTCTGCAATATCCGTGACGACGCGAGCGTGCGTGCCGCGATGGCGGGGGCAGACGCTGTGGTGAACTGCGTCGGGACCTTCGACAAGGGCGGACGCAACAGCTTTGAAGCCGTGCAGCATCAGGGCGCGGCGCGGATCGCGCGTATCGCGACCGAGACTGGGGTTGCGCGGCTTGTGCAGATTTCGGCTATCGGGGCGGATGCGAACGGGGCCAGCGCCTATGCGCGGTCGAAGGCGGCGGGCGAGGCGGCCGTCGCAAGGGCCTTTCCCGGCGCGGTGATTCTGCGCCCCTCGATCATCTTCGGGGCCGAGGATCAGTTCTTCAACCGCTTCGCCGCGATGACGCGCGTCGGGCCGGTGCTGCCCGTCGTCGGCGGGGCGACGCGGTTCCAGCCAGTCTATGCCGACGACGTCGCGCAGGCCGCTGTCGCGGGATTGACGGGCCAGGCAGCACCGGGGGTCTATGAGCTGGGCGGTCCGGACGCCGATACATTCAAGGGCCTGATGGGCCGCATGCTGTCGGTCATCAACCGCCGCCGTCTCGTCGTGAACCTGCCCTTCTGGGTCGCGCGGATCGTGGCTTCGGTCTTTGATTTCGGCCACTGGGTGACGGGCGGGTTGGTCCCGAACCCGGTCATCACCCGCGATCAGGTGAGGTCCCTGACCTCCGACAACGTTGTCGCCGAGGGCGCAAAGGGTTTTGCCGATCTCGGCATCACGCCGACCGCGATGGCGGCGGTCCTGCCCGACTATCTGTGGCGGTTCCGCCCATCTGGGCAGTATGACGCGATCAAGGCGTCGGCAAAAAACCTGCGGAAGCATTCCTGAATGTCCGACACGACGCTGGTCGCCGCGGCCCTCGGGCTTCTCGAGGGCCTGACCGAATTCCTGCCTGTCTCGTCCACCGGCCACCTGCTGCTCGCCGCGCATTTCCTCGGGTTTGAGAGCACGGGCAAGACGTTCGAGGTGGTGATCCAGCTGGGCGCAATTATCGCCATCGTCGGCGTCTACTTCGGTAAAATCTGGTCCACCATCGCCGGGCTGCCGTCCGATCCGCAGGCGCGGCGGTTCGCCGGGTCCGTTCTTCTGGCCTTTCTGCCGGCCGTCGTCATCGGGGTCCTGGCGCATGACTTCATCAAGACCGTGCTGTTCGAAAGCCCGCGCCTGATCGCCTGGATGCTGGTAATCGGCGGTGTGGTGCTGCTGGCGGTGGACCGGTTGCCCCTGCGCCCGCGCATCATGCAGGCGGACCGGTTTCCGCTGGGGACATCGCTGGTCATCGGCATCGCCCAGTGCCTCGCCATGATCCCCGGGGTATCGCGGTCGGGCGCGTCCATCGTGACGGCGATGCTGCTGGGGGCCGACAAGCGGGCGGCGGCGGAATTTTCGTTCTTCCTGTCGATCCCGACGATGGCGGCTGCCTTCACTTATGACCTGTGGAAGAACCGCGACGTGCTGGACAGCGGGGCAGCTTGGGAAATCGCCGTCGGCTTCGCCTGCGCCTTCATCGCGGGGCTGATCGTGGTCAAAGGGTTGCTTTCCTATGTCAGTCGCCACGGATTTGCGGTCTTCGGCTGGTGGCGAATCATTGTGGGCGGGGCGGCTTTGTTGGCCCTTTACGCGGGCTTCTAGTAATTAGGTAAATATGAGTTACCTAAATTCAGGCAGAAAACCGCATCCGGTGATGATCTTCATCACAAAATAGCAAAATAAGGTCAGCATAACTTACTTTTATTTCTGCTGACCCCTTGCTAAACCATCGCGCGAAGGTCCGAGGGAGGCGTTGTCATGGCCCAGCAGAAGATGCTCCGCTTTGTCACGGTGTCGAAAGAGACGCCGGAGAAGCGTGCGGCCACCGTGCGCGCGCAGGATTTCAGCGAGATTTACCGCGAGTTCGCGGCCCAGAAGGCCGAGGAGCAGGCGGGGCGGTGCAGCCAGTGCGGCGTGCCCTACTGTCAGACGCATTGCCCCTTGCACAACAACATCCCCGACTGGCTGCGCCTGACCGCCGAGGGCCGGCTTCAGGAAGCCTATGAGCTGAGCCAGGCCACAAACACCTTCCCCGAAATCTGCGGCCGCATCTGCCCGCAGGACCGGCTCTGCGAAGGAAACTGCGTCATCGAGCAGTCCGGCCACGGCACCGTCACCATCGGCGCGGTCGAGAAATACCTGACCGACCTCGCCTGGGACAACGGCTGGGTGAAGCCGATCAAACCGCATGACGAGCGCCCGGAAAGTGTCGGCATCATCGGCGCGGGGCCGGGGGGGCTTGCGGCGGCGGACGTGCTGCGCCGTCAGGGCGTGCAGGTGACGGTGTATGACCGCTATGACCGCGCGGGCGGACTGCTGACCTACGGCATTCCCGGCTTCAAGCTGGAAAAGGACGTGGTGATGCAGCGGATCGCCCAGCTGGAACAGGGCGGCGTGCAGTTCGTGCTGAACTGCGATGTGGGCGTGGACATCACCTTTGACGCGATCAGGGGGCGGCATGACGCGGTGGTGATCGCCACGGGCGTCTACAAGTCGCGCGACCTGAAGGGGCCGGGGTCCGGCGCGCAGGGCATTGTCCGCGCGATTGATTTCCTGACGGCGTCGAACCGCGTGGGTTTCGGCGACGAGGTCCCGGAATACGACTCGGGCGAGTTGAACGCCGAGGGCAAGCAGGTCGTCGTGATCGGCGGCGGCGACACCGCGATGGACTGCGTGCGCACCGCCGTGCGGCAGGGCGCGACGTCGGTCAAATGCCTCTACCGCCGCGACAGGGCGAACATGCCTGGGTCGCAGCGCGAAGTGGCGAATGCCGAGGAAGAGGGCGTCGAGTTCGTCTGGCAATCCGCCCCGCAGGGCTTCACCGGCGGCACGGCCGTCGAAGGCGTGATGGTGCAGCGGATGCGGATGGGCGCGCCGGATGCGACAGGCCGCCAGGCCCCCGAGATCATTGAAGGCGCTGACTATACCGAGGAGGCCGATCTGGTCATCAAGGCGCTGGGCTTCGAGCCGGAAGACATGCCCACCCTGTGGGGCACACCCGAACTGGAAGTCACCCGCTGGGGCACGATCAAGTCCGATTTCCGCAGCCATGCGACCAGCCTGCCGGGCGTCTTTGCCGTCGGCGATATCGTGCGCGGGGCGTCGCTTGTGGTCTGGGCGATCCGCGACGGACGCGAGGCGGCGCAGTCGGTGCTGACCTATTTCACGTCGCCGCTTCAGGTGGCGGCGGAATAGGGCTGGCGGGGTGCCAGCAACCTGCCAGCATGCGTATGGCAACCTGCCATACGCAGCGTCCGCAGGTGGTTGCGGGCAGAAGCTAACGGGTCAGGAAGTCTGACCCAGAGAATGAAGGAAGTGTTGCAGTGAAGACCTTCGCTATCCTTGTTCAGGCAATGTTTGCCGCCGTCGCGGCGCTGCCCGCGCATGCCGCCGAACCTTTCCCCGTGCCCGAAGGCTGCACCGCCTATGCGACCGTGCAGCAGCGCAACTGCCAGATCAGCCAGCACTACAGCTGCGATGCGGACCCGCGCGGGTATCAGTGGATGACCTATCTCGACGGGCAGGGCCCCTACTTCTCCAGCCAGATCGACCGCGAAACGCGCTGGGTGGAAAGCATCGACCTGTATTCGGGCGAGACCGACAAGCTTCAGGACGAGACAGACCCTGCGTCCTTCACCGTGCTGCTGCAATCCGGGCGGGACGATTTCGACTTCACGACCGTGGCCAGTACGGGCGAGGTGCGCAGCTACAAAGGGTTCGACCAGCTGACGGGCGAGAAGGTGACGATTGACGGCGTTCCGCTGGAACGCACGCGGTTCGAGCTGACAGCCTACGCTGCCGACGGATCGATGATCTGGCGGCGCGCAGGCAACCAGCTGATCCACCGCGACTGGCGGCTGTTCTATTCGGACCGCGAGGAATTCACCAATACGGCGGGCGACCGCGAGAACCGGATCGACACGCCGGTCGAGTTCGATTTCCCGGGCGACAAGGGGTTCCTGTCGTCCGACCCGAAATTCGACTGCGACGTGGTGACGGCACGGGCCGGGCATATCGACCCGCTGGGGGTGCCGGTCGAATGACGCATGGGCGCGTCCTTCCGTTCGGACCGGGCGCGGCAACGGCGCTGGCCGTGCTGTGCGCGGTTCCCGCGATGGCGGGCAGCGACAGGCCCTTCGCGGCCCCGGCCGGATGCGATGTCTTCGCCACGGTCCAGACGCTGAACTGCCGGGTGCTGCAGCTTTTCCGCTGCGCGGGCGACGCGGCAGGCGACCAGTGGATGACGAATCTCGACGGCGAGGGGCCGTACTATTCAGCGCGCATTGACAGCGAAACGCGCTGGATGGAGAGCATCGCGCTGGAGACGGGCGAGGTGGACCGGATCGGCGCTATCGCGGCCGATCCTGCGTCCTTCACGGCACTGCTGGCGACGGGGCGGGACGACTGGGATTTCACCGTGGAAAGCTCCACCGGCGAGGTGCGGCGTTATGTGGGATATGACCGGCTGACCGGCGACAGCGTGACGATAGACGGCGTACCGCTGGAGCAGACGCAGTTCGAGAGCAAGACATATGCGATGGACGGAAGCTTCATCGAGCAGAGCGAGGGCGGGCAGCTGATCCACCGCGACTGGCGGCGGTTCTTTTCGGACACGGAGGTCTTCGTGAATGCCTTCGGCGACAAAGCGAATGTCCGCGACACGCCGGTCGAATTCGCCTTTCCGGGCGACAAGGGGTTCCTGTCGCAGGTCCCGGTCCATGAATGCGGCGTCGTGACGGCCAGCCTGGCGGGCGCGCCATGATCGAGGGGCATTGCCTCTGCGGCGCGGTCACGGTGACCGTCGCGGGCGCGCATGACCCACGTCCGGGGGCCTGCCATTGCCGGATGTGCCAGCGCTGGTCGGGCGGGCTGTTCCTGTGCTTCAACGCGGATGCGGAGGGCGTGACGGTGCAAGGGCCGGTGGCGCGGTTCCAGTCGTCGGACTTCGCGGAACGGGCGTTCTGCGCGGTCTGCGGTTCGCATCTGTGGATGCGGAACACGGGGCCGGAGGCGACGCCTATGACCTGATGCCGGGCCTGTTCGACGCGGTGCTGGAAGCGCCACTGCGGTCCGAGGTCTATTCGGACCGGGCGATGGCGTCGGTGCATCTGGCGGGCGACCACCGACGGGCGACGGGGGCGGAATATGAGGCGAAGAACCTCTTCGTGCCGGAGGATGCGCAATGACCGGCTGGTGTGCCGTTCTTCGGGCGCGCGGTCCGGCGGACCGGGGCAGAGCTGAACGCGCGACTGGAGATGCTGTCGCCAAAAGAAGGTGGGGTCTTGTGAACACGTCGCTCGTCGCTTCCCTCCACGCGGCAGGCCCTGCTGCGTCGCAGGATGTCAGCGAGGTCTTCCTCGACGCCACCTATCTTGGTGCGCCGACGGACTGGTGCCCGATCGATGCCGGTGTGCCGATGGTTGTGAAGATGGACGGGCCGGACATCATCAAAGGGCCGAAGCAGTTCCCAAGAAAGGTGACTGTGAACAAAGGAGGGAGCGTTAGTGAGGTTTATACCGGTGCAGACACGGACTCTCTCAACAATGCCGACGACTTGGCCGGGCCGAACGCCGAAGTGATTGGCCGGTTTTCCGCCGAGTTCCAAGGCTGTGTCAGCGCGTGGAATACAACGAGCATCACGGGGACTTGGCGCCTTTCGGGCGGTGACGGCTCTGACAAAGAGTCAGGATCATTCGAGAATGAAAGTATCTATGGTTTCGATCTGCCCCTTTTCCGCAACGTAAGCGGGCCGTCCAAAGCTCGTTACGCGCAATTTGGCGACCGTCTGCTTTTCACTGCGGGCGAGCCAAAGGTCACGATCACTCAGACGTTCCTCGCCGAGCCAGACAAGGAGTAATGCCATGACCGAAATCACCGCGAACTGGGTGGCCGAGGAAGAAGCCCGCCGCGCCTTCATGGACACGCATTCGCTGTATCGCGCCGAGGATGAGCATTCGTCCTGCGGGGTGGGTTTGGTCGTGTCCATCGATGGCAAGGCCTCGCGGCGCGTGGTGGAAAACGGGATCGAGGCGCTGAAGGCGGTCTGGCACCGGGGCGCGGTCGATGCCGACGGCAAGACGGGCGACGGCGCGGGCATCCATGTGCAGATCCCGGTCAAGTTCTTCCAGGACCAGATCCGCCGGACTGGGCACGAGCCGGACCTCAAGGCGCTGATCGCCGTCGGCCAGGTCTTCCTGCCGCGCACGGATTTCGGCGCACAGGAACGCTGCCGGACCATCGTGGAAACCGAAGTGCTGCGGATGGGATACTACATCTATGGCTGGCGGCATGTGCCGGTGAACGTCGAGGTGCTGGGCGAAAAGGCCAACGCGACGCGGCCCGAGATCGAACAGATCATCATCAAGAATTCCAAGGGCGTCGATGAAGAGGCGTTCGAGCGCGAGCTCTATGTTATCCGCCGTCGGATCGAAAAGGCGGCGGCATCGGCGCAGATCGCGGGCCTGTATTTCGCATCGCTGTCCTGCCGGTCGATCATCTACAAGGGCATGATGCTGGCCGAGCAGGTCGCCGTCTTCTACCCCGACCTGATGGACGAGCGGTTCGAGTCCGCCTTCGCGATCTATCACCAGCGCTATTCGACGAACACCTTCCCGCAATGGGCGCTGGCCCAGCCGTTCCGGATGCTGGCCCACAACGGCGAGATCAACACGCTGAAGGGTAACGTCAACTGGATGCGGAGCCACGAAATCCGCATGGCGTCGGGCACGTTCGGCGACATGGCCGAGGACATCAAGCCGATCATCCCGAACGGCACGTCGGATTCCGGTGCTCTCGATTCGGTGTTCGAAGTTCTGGTGCGCGCGGGACGGTCCGCGCCGATGGCCAAGACGATGCTTGTGCCCGAAGCCTGGTCGAAGCAGGTGACCGGAATGCCGAAGGAATGGGCGGATATGTACGCCTACTGCAACGCGGTGATGGAGCCCTGGGACGGCCCCGCCGCGCTGGCGATGACCGACGGACGCTGGGTCTGCGGCGGGCTGGACCGCAACGGGCTGCGGCCGCTGCGCTATGTCGTGACGGGCGACGGCCTGCTGATCGCGGGGTCCGAGGCGGGGATGGTCCCTGTGGACGAGACGCGGGTCAAGGAAAAGGGCGCGCTGGGGCCGGGGCAGCTGATCGCCGTCGATATGGCCGAGGGCAAGCTCTACCACGACCGCGAGATCAAGGACCGGCTGGCCGCGGCGCAGCCTTTCGGCGACTGGATCGAGAAGGTCACGGACGTGAACGCGCTGCTGCGCGACGTGCCGGAAACACATCTTTACGAAGGGGCCGAGCTGCGGAAGCGCCAGATCGCGGCGGGCTATACGGTCGAGGAACTGGAGCAGGTTCTGGCCCCGATGGCCGAGGACGGCAAGGAGATGATCGCGTCGATGGGCGACGACACGCCGCCTGCGGTGCTGTCAGCGGTCTATCGCCCCTTGTCGCACTACTTCCGCCAGAACTTCAGCCAGGTCACGAACCCGCCCATCGACTCGCTTCGCGAAAGCCGGGTGATGTCGCTGAAGACGCGGTTCGGGAACCTGAAGAACGTGCTGGACGAGGATTCGTCGCAGACCGAGATTCTGGTGCTGGAAAGCCCCTTCATCGCCAATGCCGAATTCGACGAGATGGCGAAACTGTTCGGCGCGAATATGGGCATGATCGACTGCACCTTTGCGGAAGGTCCGGATGCGCTGCGGCTGGGGCTTGAGCGCATCAGGGCCGAGGCGGAAGATGCGGTGCGGTCGGGCGCGGGACATCTGGTGCTGACGGATCAGCATCAGGGACCGGACAAGGTCCCGATGCCGATGATCCTGGCGACGAGCGCTGTGCATTCGTGGCTGACGCGCAAGGGTCTGCGGACCTTCACCTCGTTGAACGTGCGGTCGGCGGAATGTATCGACCCGCACTACTTCGCGGTGCTGATCGGCTGTGGGGCGACGACGGTGAACGCCTATCTGGCGCAGGATTCGATTGCCGACCGGCACCGGCGCGGGTTGATCGAAGGCGCATTCATCGACGCGATGCGGCGCTACCGCGATGCGGTCGATGCGGGCCTGCTGAAAATCATGTCCAAGATGGGCATTTCCGTCCTGTCGTCCTATCGCGGCGGGCTGAACTTCGAGGCGGTTGGCCTGAGCCGCGCGCTGGTGGCCGAATATTTCCCCGGCATGCAGAGCCGCATTTCTGGGATCGGCCTGACGGGCCTCCAGCAGAAATGCGAAGGCATTCATGCCAAGGGCTGGAAAGGCGGCGCGGACGTGCTTCCTATCGGCGGCTTCTACAAGGCGCGTCGGTCCGGCGAAAAGCACGCCTGGGAAGCCACGACGATGCACATGCTGCAATCGGCCTGCGACCGCGCGTCCTATGACCTGTGGAAGCAGTATTCGGCCGCGATGCGGTCGAACCCGCCGATCCATATCCGTGACCTTTTGGACATCAAGGCGCTGGGTAAACCGGTGCCGATCGAAGAGGTCGAAAGCATCACCTCGATCCGCAAGCGGTTCGTGACGCCGGGCATGTCGCTGGGGGCGCTGTCCCCCGAGGCGCACAAGACGCTGAACGTGGCGATGAACCGGATCGGTGCGAAATCGGATAGCGGCGAAGGCGGCGAAGACCCCGCGCATTTCCACGCCGAGCCGAACGGCGACAACCCGTCCGCCAAGATCAAGCAGGTCGCGTCCGGGCGCTTCGGCGTGACGGCGGAATATCTGAATGCCTGCGAAGAGCTGGAGATCAAGGTCGCGCAGGGTGCCAAGCCCGGCGAAGGCGGACAGCTGCCGGGCATCAAGGTGACGCAGCTGATTGCGCGGCTGCGCCATTCGACGCCCGGGGTGACGCTGATCTCGCCGCCCCCGCACCACGACATCTACTCCATCGAGGACCTCGCGCAGCTGATCTACGACCTGAAGCAGATCAACCCGCGCGCCAAGGTGACGGTCAAGCTGGTCAGCCAGTCCGGCGTCGGGACCATTGCGGCAGGCGTTGCAAAGGCCAAGGCCGACAACATCCTGATCTCAGGTCACAACGGTGGCACCGGGGCCTCGCCCGGAACCAGCATCAAGTATGCCGGCCTGCCGTGGGAAATGGGCCTGACCGAGGCGCATCAGGTCCTGTCGATGAACCGCCTGCGCGAACGCATCACGCTGCGCACCGACGGCGGACTGCGCACAGGGCGCGACATCGTCATTGCCGCGATGATGGGGGCCGAGGAATACGGTATCGGCACTGCGGCGCTTATCGCGATGGGCTGCATCATGGTGCGCCAGTGCCAGTCGAACACCTGCCCCGTCGGCGTCTGCACACAGAACGAAGCCTTGCGGCAGAAGTTCACCGGATCGGCGGAAAAAGTCGTCAACCTGATCACCTTCTATGCACAGGAGGTCCGCGAAATCCTCGCCGGTCTCGGCGCGCGGAGCCTCGATGAGGTAATCGGGCGCGCCGACCTGCTGACCCAGGTCTCGCGCGGGGCCGCGGAACTGGACGACCTCGACCTCAACCCCCTTCTCATCACCGTCGATGGGTCGAACCGGATCGTCTATGACCGGTCGAAGCCGCGCAACGCGGTGCCGGATACGCTGGACGCCGAGATCGTCAAGGACGGCGCGCGGTTCTTCGAGGATGGCGAAAAGATGCAGCTGTCCTATGCCGTGCGGAACACGCACCGGACCATCGGGACGCGGGCGTCGAGCCATATCGTGCGCAAGTTCGGGATGAACAACAGCCTTCAGCCCGACCATCTGACGGTCAAGCTGACCGGATCCTGCGGACAGTCACTGGGGGCCTTCGCGGCACCGGGGATCAAGCTGGATGTTACCGGCGACGCCAACGACTATGTCGGCAAGGGCCTGTCCGGCGGCCTGATTGTCGTGCGGCCGCACATGGCCTCGCCGCTGACAGCATCCGAGAATACGATCATCGGCAATACGGTGCTGTACGGCGCGACCGACGGATACCTCTTTGCCGCAGGCCGGGCGGGGGAGCGGTTTGCCGTGCGGAATTCGGGTGCCAAGGTGGTGATCGAGGGCTGCGGGTCGAACGGCTGCGAGTACATGACCGGCGGGGTGGCGGTGATCCTTGGCCGTATCGGCGCGAATTTCGGCGCGGGCATGACGGGCGGGATGGCCTATGTTTATGACCCCGAGCGGATCACGGGGCCGTTCATAAACCACGAGACACTGGTGACGGTGGCGGTCGGGCACCCGCACTGGGAAGGCCAGCTGAAGGGCCTGATCGAGCGCCACCACGCCGAGACGGGCAGCCGGAAGGCCGCGACGATCCTGGCCGAATGGACGGTAGAACGGCGCAACTTCGTGCAGGTCTGCCCGAAGGAGATGCTGCCGCATCTGAAGCACCCGTTGAGCGTGGCGGGGGCAGAGGCGGTTCCGGCGGAGTAGGTCAACACCTGCCAGCCGCGTCCGCTTGCCGTTGAAGGGTCCGCGTCAGTCAGCGTTCTGCCCAAAGAATCCTTCCAAAGCGCTTTGGAAGTGGTAGTGTCCGGATTGAACGCGTCGTTTCCACCTCGTTCATCCAAGGGAGACTCCCCATGTCCGATCTCGTCATCGTCGCCTTTCCCGATGAGGCCACGGCCTTTGCCCTGCGGGCCGAGCTGGTGAAGCTGCAGAAGGAATACCTGATCGAGATGGAGGACGTCGTCATCGTCAGCCGCGAGGCGGATGGCGACGTCAAGCTGCATCAGGCAGTGAACCTGACGACGGCGGGCGCGGGTGGCGGGGCGTTCTGGGGCGCGCTGGTGGGCCTGTTGTTCCTGAACCCGCTGATCGGCGCGGCTGTCGGGGCGGGGGCCGGGGCGCTGGCGGGGAAACTCAGCGACATCGGCATCAATGACGACTTTATGAAAAGCGTCGGCGCCTCGCTGGACAAGGGCGGTGCCGCCGTCTGTGTGCTGATCCGCAAGATGACGGCGGACAAGGTTCTGGACCGTCTGGGGGCCTTCAAGGCCAAGGGCCGGGTTGTGCAGACCTCGCTGTCGAAGGACGCGGAAGGGGCGCTGAAGGCCCTTCTGGAACAGATGGCCCCGCTGCATCAGCCGTCCGACCAGCTGGGCGGGGGCAAGGGCTGACCGGGCGCGCTTGACCGCGCTGCCCGGCCCGTGCTTTTGCTGGCCGCGATGGCGACGGGCAGAACCACAAGAACGCGGAAGAAGAAGGCGGCGACGGCGCGCGCGCCCCTGACGCTGCGCGGGGCGCTGCGGACCACTTTGCGCTGGGGGCTGCGGCTGATCGGGGCCTGGGCGGCGATCCTGCTGTTCCTCGTCCTTCTCTACACCGTCGTGAACCCCCGCCTGACGCTGTATTCCATGTCCGAAAGCTGGCGTCTGGGCGGAATCGAACGCGATTGGACCCCGATCGAGGACATGGCGCCGGAAGCCGGGCGGTCGGTCGTGGCGGCAGAGGACGCGAATTACTGTCTGCACTGGGGCTTTGACATGACCGCGATCCGCGCCGCGCTGGACGCGGGTGCGAACCGGGGTGCGTCCACGATCACGCAGCAGGTGGTGAAGAACGTCTTTCTGTGGCAGGGGCGCAGCTGGGTCAGGAAGGCGATGGAGGCGGTGCTGACGCCGGTGGTGGAACTGATCTGGACCAAACGGCGGATCGTCGAGGTCTATCTGAACGTGGCCGAGACGGGGACCGGCATCTTCGGATTCGAGGCGGCGGCGCAGCATTATTTCGGAGTGTCGGCGGCCGAACTGAGCCCCGCCCAGGCCGCGCGGATCGCCGCCGCCCTGCCCGACCCCAAGGACCGCGACCCGGGCAAGCCGTCGCGTTTCCTGCGCAACCGCGCGGCGGAAATCGCCGACGGGGCGGCAACGATCGAGGCGGACGGTCGGGCGCGCTGTTTCGAGGATTGAAGCGGGGGGACACGCCCGGTATCAGGGACCGAACGTCAACGGACGGCCCGCACAGCTGATGACCCGCCTCTATCACGTCCCCCTCTCGCCCTTCTGCCGCAAAGTGCGGCTGACGCTGGCCGAGAAGAAGATCGAGGTCGAGCTGATCGAGGAGCGCTACTGGGAACAGGGGCAGGAATTCCTGCGGCGCAATCCGGCGGGCAAGGTGCCGGTGCTGAAGATCGACAACCGGACGATGTCGGAAAGCCAGGCGATCTGCGAATATCTGGACGAAACGGTGCCGCAGCCGCCGCTGATGCCGCGCACGGCGGAAGGGCGCTACGAGGTGCGCCGCCTCTGCGCCTGGTTCGACGACAAGTTCCATTCCGAGGTGACGGCGAACCTGCTGTACGAACGGGTGAACAAGAAGATCATGGGCCTCGGCTACCCGGAATCGAAGAACGTCAAGGCGGGTGCGTCGAAGATAAAGTATCACCTCGACTATCTGAGCTGGCTGCTGGACCAGCGCCGCTGGCTGGCGGGGAATGACCTGACGCTGGCGGATTTTGCTGCCGCCGCGCATCTGTCCTGCCTCGACTACATCCGCGACGTGGACTGGAACCGGCAGGCGAACGTCAAGGACTGGTATGCCAAGATCAAGTCGCGCCCGTCGTTCCGGTCGCTCTTGGCCGATCAGGTGCCGGGCTTTCCGCCGCCCGCGCATTATGCGGACCTCGATTTCTGATCCCGCGCCGGGCGTTTAACACCTCCGGCCCCCCCGTGGAGTATTTCCGCCAAGATGAATGGTCCGGACCTCAAGCGGCTTCTGGTCGCGCGCGCACGCGACGAGGGCTTTGCGGCTTGCGGCATCTGCGCACCGGACGCGGTGCCCGGGGCCGCAGAGCGGCTCGCCAGCTTTGTGGAGGCGGGACACCACGGCCAGATGGGCTGGATGGCCGAGCGGATGGACTGGCGCGGCAGCGCCGCCGCGCTCTGGCCCGCAGCACGATCCGTCATCATGCTGGCCGAGCTATATACGCCTGACCACGATCCGATGGCCGTTCTCGGGCAGCCCGACCGGGGGGCAATCAGTGTCTATGCGGGCGGAAAAGACTATCACGATCTGGTCAAGAAACGTCTCAAGCGACTGGGTCGCTGGCTTCTGGAGCAGGCCCCCGGCGAAGCGATCAAGGTCTTCGTCGATACCGCCCCGGTGATGGAGAAGCCGCTGGCGCAGGCGGCAGGGGTGGGCTGGCAGGGAAAGCACACGAACCTGCTGTCGCGCGATCTGGGTAACTGGTTCTTCCTCGGCGCGATCTTCACGACGCTGGACCTGCCGAAGGACGCGCCGGAGGCCGACCATTGCGGCAGCTGCACCGCGTGCCTCGACATATGTCCGACGCGGGCTTTCCCCGCGCCGTACCGGCTGGATGCGCGGCGGTGCATTTCCTATCTGACCATCGAGCATAAGGGGCCGGTGGACGAAGACCTGCGTCCGCTGATGGGCAACCGGATCTACGGCTGCGACGATTGCCTGGCCGTCTGCCCCTGGAACAAGTTCGCGGTGGCGGCGTCGGAGACGGGCTATGCGTCGCGGTTCGCGGAACCGCCGAAGCTGGCCGATCTGGCCAAGCTGGACGATGCGGGGTTCCGGGCGATGTTCGCGGGATCGCCGGTCAAGCGGATCGGGCGGGGGCGGTTTGTGCGCAATGTGCTGTATGCGATCGGGAATTCGGGAGATGCGGGGCTAGCAGGGGTGGCTGCGGGGCTGGAGGCGGACGCGGACGCGGCGGTGGCGGATGCGGCAAGGTGGGCGGTGGGGCAACTTGCTTTATAGACACAAATTGTGTATACGACCGTCACGGTGGCGCAGGACGCGCCTCATCCAGAGCCGGGTTTCGGGGGATGTGGCATGTCAGATGCGCTTCAATTCGAATGGGACGAAAGCAAACGACGTGCGACACTGAGTAAGCACGGCATCGACTTTGCCGAGGCGGTCCTGATTTTTGGTGATGACCCGATCACCGCCCGTTCGAAGTTTGAGGGAGAAATACGGTGGATTGCTCTGGGTCGGCTTCACGGTATGCCCGTAGCAGTGGTTTTCACAATCCGGGGCGTTGCGTTTCGAATCATCACGGCGCGGAGGGCCCGCAAGGATGAAGAAGACCTCATTGACGCGCATCACGCTGGCAGAGGCACGACTGCGAAAGGGTGAAACGGACTGGGACCGGTTGGCTGCGGCCCAGGACGACGGCGAAATCGACTTCGACTGGTCGAGCGCGGAGATACTCGAACTTCCCACAAAGAGCGCCGTGTCCATCCGCCTCGACCCGGATGTGCTTGCGTTCTTCAAGACCGGCGGCAAGGGGTATCAGACGCGGATCAACGCCGTGCTGCGATCCTACATGAAGGCGCAGACCTCGCGCCAGGAGGGGTCGCGGTGAGGCTGGGCTTTGCGCGTTTTGCCGCCTTGCGCGTGGCCAGCCGTTCTTAGCTGTGGTGCCGGGCGGCCTTTCGGGTGCATGATGGTCCGCAGGTGCGGTGCCCATCCGGTGCCGGACGGACATGACAGGCCACATCGGAGGTACGCCATGACACGACATATCGCGGATCATCAGACGGCCGAGAGCACCGGGCGCCTGGTGCGCTTCGCCGGGATAGAACGCGCGCAACAGCCCGAGGGGTCGCATCCTGCGGCCAAGTCGGTGCACGCGCGCACGGCAACGCGGGTTGGCGACACGCGCCTGCCGCGCTACGTGAAGATCGACAAAGGGGCCGAGGCCTGACGGACGGCCGCGGCGGATCACCGGGACAAGGGAATATCATGCGGAAGATCGTATTGACGGCAGCTGGACTTCTGGCGCTTGCAGCCTGCGACGCGTCGAACGACGCGGTCGGCATCGGGGCCGCGACCGGGGCCGCGCTGGGGGCCATCGTCGCGGATGACGGCGACAAGCTGGGTGCGGCGGTCGTGGGCGGCGCGCTGGGTGCGACCATCGGCGCGGCCAGCGAGCCGTCGCAGCGCGCGCGTCAGTGCCGGTATACGTATGCGGACGGGACCAGCGTGGTGAAGCCCTGTCCGTGATCGAGCGGACAAAACCAAGCCCGAGACAGAAGGGGGCCGGTTGCGGCCCCCTTTTTTGGTGACTCTCAGGGCCTGATCAGGCCCGCACCAGCCGCTCGTACTCCGTCGACACACGTTTCGTCAGCTCGCCGACCTCGAACATATAGTCGCCGATCTGCCCGACCGGCGTCACCTCGGCCGCCGTGCCGGTCAGCCAGCACTGTTCGAAGCTTTCAAGCTCCTCCGGCATGATGTGGCGTTCGTGCACCTTGATCTGCATGTCGCGCAGCATGCCGATGACCGTCTGGCGCGTCAGGCCGTTCAGGAAGCAGTCGGCCTTGGGCGTGTGCACCTCGCCGTCCTTCACGAAGAAAATGTTGGCCCCCGTCGCCTCGGCCACATAGCCGCGGTAGTCGAACATCATCGCGTCAGAACACCCCTTGGCCTGCGCCGCGTGTTTGGACATCGTGCAGATCATGTAAAGGCCCGCCGCCTTGGCCTCGGACGGGATCGTCTCGGGGCTGGGGCGCTTCCACTTGGCGATGTCCAGCTTCGCGCCCTTGAACTTCGCGTCGCCGTAGTAGCTGCCCCAGGTCCAGCAGGCGACCGCCATCCGCACCGGGTTGTTCAGCGAGGCGACGCCCATATCCTCGCCCGCGCCGCGCCAGGCGATGGCGCGCACATAGGCGTCGGTCAGGCCGTTCGCCTTCAACACGGCCTCTTTCGCCACGTCGATCTGGTCCGCCGTGTAGGGGATCGGCATGTCGAGAAGGCGACCGGAGTTCAAAAGGCGCTCGGAATGCTCATGCCCCTTGAAGATGCGCCCGTTGTAGCAGCGCTCGCCCTCGAAAACCGACGAGGCATAGTGCAGCGCATGCGTCAGGACATGCACCTTGGCGTCGCGCCATTCGACCAGCGCGCCATCCATCCATATCTTGCCGTCACGATCATCATAGGCCCCGGCCATGTCTTCCTCCCTCGGGTCGCGGTTTTTGCAGAAATTGCGCAGCATAGGTCCGTTTCGGACATAATATTGCGCAAAATCGACCGGTGGCTATCAGTTGAGTCGCGGAAAGTCAACAAGGCTGACATATCTGGCGTCCGACGCTTGGCCCTTGGATCGTCAGTATCGCTGACGTATCATCGCGCCGAAGCAGAGCAGGGGCGGTTGCATGGCAGATGCGGGGTCGGGCGGCGAGAACCTTCTGTTCCTGACCGACGAACAGCTGCGCAAGGGCATCGAGGCGATGTTCTTTGCCTACCGCGCCTTCACGTCGGATCCCGACCGCATTCTGGAGACGAAGGACTATGGCCGCGCACATCACCGGGCCGTGCATTTCATCAACCGCCAGCCCGGCCTGACCGTGAACACTCTGCTGGCCGTGCTGGGCGTGACCAAGCAATCTCTCAATCGTGTCTTGCGCAGCCTGATCGAGGACGGTCTTGTCGAAAGCCGCGTCGGGCGCACTGACAAGAGGGAACGGCACCTGTTCCTGACCGCCTCGGGCCAGACGCTGGAACGGGAACTGTCGGATGCCCAGCGGGCCCGGATGCGCGCGGCCTACCGCGCAGCGGGTCCGCAGGCGGTGGCCGGGTTCCGGCAGGTGCTGGAGGCGATGATGGACCCCGACCTCCGGCGGTTCTATCAGGCGATGAAGGAAACGGGATGACAGGGGTGGTGGCGGAGTGACAACAGACGCGGACACCCACCTGCTGATCGTCGATGACGATGAGCGTATCCGGGGGCTTCTGCAGAAGTTCCTGATGCGCAATGGATTCTTTGTGACGGCTGGGCGCGATGCGGCACATGCGCGGCGACTGCTGGCGGGTCTCGACTTCGATCTGATCGTGCTGGACGTGATGATGCCGGGCGAGGATGGCATCAGCCTGACGCGCGACCTGCGGTCGAAATCGGCGACGCCGGTGCTGCTGCTGACGGCGCGCGGCGAAACGGCGGACCGGATCGCGGGGCTGGAGGCGGGTGCGGACGACTATCTGGTCAAGCCGTTCGAACCGAAGGAGCTGCTGCTGCGGATAAACGCGATCCTGCGGCGCACCCCTGCCCCGGTGGCCGAGGCGAAGCTGGCCAAGGTGCTGCATCTGGGTCCCGTGCGCTATGACGTCGACCGGGGCGAGATGTGGCGCGGCGACGTGGCGGTGCGCCTGACCTCGACCGAGGCAGCACTGATGCGCCTCTTCGCGGCGCGCCCGGGCGAAGCGCTCAGCCGGACGAAGCTGGTCGATGACCTTGGGCGCAGTTCTGGCAAGGATGGCGGGCAGGCGCAGGAACGCGCGGTGGATGTGCAGATCACGCGGCTGCGGCGGAAGTTCGAGAGCGACCCGAAGCAGCCGCGCTATCTTCAGACGGTGCGCGGCGCGGGGTATATGCTGTCGCCGGAGTGATCGACTTCGGCACCGGAGCCTCCGGCGGGGATATTTCAGTCTCATTGGAAGAGCGGTTTGGGCACCTTATTCCTGACACACGAAGCCGGTCTGGACCATGTGACGCCGCCGGGACATCCCGAGCGGGTGGAACGGCTCGAGGCAGTGCAGAAGGCGCTGGCGGGACCTGATTTCGCAGGGCTGCAGCGGCGCGACCCACCCTTGGCAGCAGATGCCGACCTGCTGCGGGCGCATCCGCAAAGCTATCTCGACCGGATCAGGGCCGCCGTGCCCGACGAGGGCTGGGCGCAGCTGGACGCCGACACCTTCATGTCACCGGGGTCGCTGGACGCTGCCTGCCGCGCGGCGGGCGGGGTCTGCGCCGCAGTCGATGCGGTGATCGCAGGCGAGGCGCGGAACGCCTTTGTCGCCATGCGCCCGCCGGGCCACCATGCCGAACGCGACGTGGCGATGGGGTTCTGCCTGTTCGGGTCGGTGGCCATCGGGGCGAAGCGGGCGCTGGACCATCACGGGCTGGCCCGCGTCGCGGTGCTCGACTTCGACGTGCATCACGGCAACGGCACGCAGGACATCCTGTGGGATGAGCGCGCGCGCGCTGTTCGTGTCGTCGCATCAGATGCCGCTGTATCCCGGCACCGGGGCGGCAACCGAGAGGGGCGGGCATGACAACGTGGTGAACCTGCCCCTGGCCGGTGGATCGGGCGGCGCGGCGATGCGCGCGGCATGGGAACCGGCGCTGGACCGGGTGGCGGCCTTCGCGCCCGACCTGATCCTTGTCAGCGCGGGCTTCGATGCGCACCGCGCCGATCCGCTGGCGGGGCTGAACTGGACCGAAGCCGACTTCATCTGGATCACGCAGGCGATCTGCGACGTTGCAGACAAGGCCTGCGGCGGGCGGGTGGTGTCGTCGCTGGAGGGCGGATATGATCTGGAGGCACTTGCCGCGTCGGCTGCGGCGCATGTGCGGGTTCTGACGGGGCGGACAGGATGAGCGACATCGCGGGCATGAGTTTCGAAGAGGCGATGAAGGCGCTGGAAGGCGTCGTGCGCGATCTCGAATCCGGGAATGTGGAACTTGAGAAGTCCATCGCGCTGTATGAACGCGGGGCGGCGCTGAAGGCGCATTGCGAGGCCAGGCTGAAGGCCGCCGAGGAGAAGGTTGCAAAGATCACGCTGGTCGATGGGCAGCCGACGGGAACGGTGCCGGTTGAAGGCCTGTAAATGTTCGCCGCGCGCCTGAAGGCCGTCCAGACCGCTGTCGGGGCTGCTGTCACGGCAGCGCTGGCCGACAGACCGGACATGCCCGTGGTCCACGCGATGCGCTACGGGGCGTCGGGCGGCAAGCGGCTGCGGGCGTTTCTGGTTCTGGAAGGGGCGCGGCTGCATGGTCTGACCGATGCGCAGGCGATGCCTGCTGCGGCCGCAGTCGAATGCCTGCACGCCTATTCGTTGGTGCACGACGATCTGCCTTGCATGGACAACGACGACCTGCGTCGCGGGTCAGCCCACGGTGCATGTGAAATGGGATGAGGCGACGGCGGTTCTGGCAGGGGATGCGTTGCAGACCCTGGCGTTCGAGTTGTGCTGCGATCCGGTTCTCGGCGCGCACCGGGTGGAACTGGTCGGGGCGCTGGCGCATGCGTCGGGTGCCGAAGGCATGGTCCTCGGGCAAGCGCTCGATATCGCCGCTGAAACTTCTCCCGCCCCGCTCACCTTGGCCCAGATCACCGCATTGCAAGCCGGAAAGACCGGCGCGCTGATCGGGTTTGCGGCGCAGGCGGGGGCGATTCTGGCCGGGGCGGACCGGGGGCCGCTGCGTGCCTATGCGGCGGCGCTGGGCCTGGCGTTCCAGATCGCCGACGACATCCTGGATCTGGAGGGCGACCCTGCCAAGACCGGCAAGCGGCTGCACAAGGATGCCGAGGCGGGCAAGGCGACGTTCGTGTCGCTGCTGGGTCTGGACGGGGCGAAGGCGCGCGCCCGCGACCTTGTGGCAGAGGCAGAGGCGGCGCTGGCCGGATACGGGGCGGCGGCAGACAATCTTCGCGCCTGTGCGCGCTATGTCATCGCGCGGGACAGGTGACAGCGTAAAGTTCTGAACGCGCAGATGTGAGAGCGCGCCGCCGCGCTCTCGCGCTACGCTCCGCTTATCCTTCGGAGCTCCGCCATGCGCATCCTGACAGCCATCCTCACCCTCATCGCCCTACCAGCCTTTGCCCAGACCCCGCCCACCGCCACTCAGATCGCCGATTACACCGGCCTGCACCGGGCCGCCCACAACGGCGACGCCGACGCCATCCGCAGCCTAATCGCCGATGGTGCGGACACCGAGGCGAAAGACCCCGACGGCCGCACACCCCTGATCGTCGCCGCCTTTGCTTCGCAGGACGACGCCTTCGCCGCACTGGCCAAGGGCGGTGCGGACGTGAACGCGCAGGACCCCGTGGGCTATGACGCCGTCACCATCGCCGCCGTTGCCGATGACCCCGACCTCATGTCGCTGGCGCTAAGCCTTGGGAATCGCCCGGACAACATCCACACCAACTGGAACGGCACCGCGCTGATCGCCGCGTCGCATCTGGGCCATGCGGAAGTCGTGCGCCGCCTGATCGCGGCGGGATCGCCGCTGAACCATGTGAACAACCTCGGCTGGACGGCGCTGATCGAGGCAGTGGTGCTGGGTGACGGCGGGCCTGACCATCAGGCGACCGTCAGGGCGCTGGTTCAGGCAGGGGCAGATGCGACGTTAGCCGACCGTGACGGGCAGACGCCGCTGATGCTGGCCATCGACCGGGGCTATGTCGAAATCGCCTCGATCATTCTGGCCGGTCCCTGATAGGACTGAGCGAAGCGAGGGGCAGAGCCCCTCGCTCGATTGCCTCAGGCCGCCACCCTCGGCAGCTTCCAGCCGGGCCGTACAAAGTGGCACGTATACCCGTGCGGGATGCGCTCCAGATAGTCCTGGTGTTCCGGCTCGGCCTCCCAGAACGGGCCTGCTGGGGCGACCTCCGTCACCACCCTGCCCGGCCACAGGCCCGAGGCGTTGACGTCGGCGATGGTCCGCACGGCCTCCTCATGCTGCGCCTGCGACAGATAGTAGATGCCCGACCGGTAGGCCGTGCCCCGGTCGTTGCCCTGCCGGTCCTTTGTCGTCGGGTCGTGGATCTGGAAGAAGAACTCCAGAAGCTGGCGGTAGCTCATCCTGGCCGGGTCGAAGACCACCTCGATCCCCTCGGCATGGGTGCCGTGGTTGCGGTAGGTCGCGTTGGCGACGTCGCCCCCGGTGTAGCCCACGCGGGTCGAGATCACGCCGGGCATCCGCCGGATCAGGTCCTGCATCCCCCAGAAGCAGCCGCCGGCCAGGATCGCGCGTTCGGTTCCGGACATCATTTCCCTCCCTTGCGGACCGCGTCCGCGAATTCGCCGTAGCCCTCGGCGTCGCAACCGGTCCAAGGGCACGAACCGCAGCGAGGCCGAGTTGATGCAGTAGCGCAGGCCGCCCGCCTCGCGCGGGCCGTCGGTGAAGACATGACCCAGATGGCTGTCGCCGTGTTTCGACCGCACCTCGGTCCGCACCATGCCGTGGGTCACGTCGGTCTTTTCCGCCACGTGCGCCGGGACCGCGGGTTTGGTGAAGCTCGGCCAGCCGCAATGGCTGTCGAACTTGTCGGCGGAGGTGAAGAGCGGCTCGCCCGAGACGACATCGACATAGAGCCCCGGTTCCTTGTGGTCCCAGTATTCGCCCGTGAAGGCGCGCTCGGTCCCGTCGGTCTGGGTCACGCGGCGCTGCTCGGGCGTCAGGCGCGCAAGCGCTTCGGGCGTTTTCGAATAGGTCTTCGGATCGCTTGTCACATCGGCGGTCATGGCGGCTCCTCTGTCGATTGCGGATCGCGTCGCGGGCGGGTTGGCCCGCCGACGCCCCCCGCATGTGGGCGCAGGCGGGCGGGTATCAAGGCACTGTAACATCTGCCCTGCCCCCGCTCACGCCCTTTCGATCAATGTGTCAGTCGCGCCGCCTCCCCGCCCCTGGTCTTCCACAGCGAGAAGACGACGCCCGCCGTCAGGATCGCGAAGGTCACGCCAAGCGACCAGCTGGCCGGGAACTTCTCCCATCCGAAAATGTCCGCCACGAAGATCTTCGATCCGATGAAGACCAGAAGCAGTGCCAGGGCGTATTTCAGATAGTGGAAGCGGTGCAGGATCGCCGCCAACGCGAAGTAAAGCGCGCGCAGTCCGAGGATCGCGAAGATGTTCGAGGTGTAGACGATGAAGGGATCGGTCGTGATCGCGAAGACCGCAGGGACGGAGTCGACGGCGAAAACCAGATCGGCGATCTCGATCAGCACCAGCGCCAGGAACAGCGGCGTCGCACAGCGCACCATCCGACCCGATGCGTCGGGCTTGCGGACAAAGAACGCGCTGCCTTCGATCCGGTCCGTCACGTTCATCCGGCGGCGCAGGACGCGCAGCACAGGGTTGCCGTCGATGTCATGGTCCTTGTCGCCCGTGAACATCATCCTGATGCCGGTCAGGATCAGGAAGGCAGCGAAGATGTAGAGAACCCAGCCATACTGCGCGACCAGCGTGGCACCGAGGCCGATCATCACCCCGCGCAGGACGATGACGCCGAGTATGCCCCAGAACAGGACGCGATGCTGGTATTCGCGGGGCACGGCGAAGTAGCTGAAGATCAGCGCGATGACGAAGACGTTGTCCATCGCCAGTGTCTTTTCGACGACGAACGCCGTCAGATACAGCTTGGATGCCTCAAGCCCGATCTGCCACCAGACAAATCCCGCGAAGGCGACGCCCAGCGTGATGTAGATCGACGACAGCTTCAGGCTTTCGGCGATCCCGATCTCGTGGTCGGTCCTGTTGAGGACGCCGAGATCAAGGATCAGAAGCGTCAGCACGATGCCGACGAACAGCAGCCACATCCAGACGGGCGTGCCGAGAAACAGGGGGGTCAGGAAGTCCATCGCGGTCCTCTCCACAAAGGGAGTGCGCCGGATGTCGGGCTGGCATGGGCAACACAGCCGGGCCTGACATCGAGAACACTCGATGCGGTCCGACATCACGATCACCATGATCGTCAGAGGGGCCCGGCCCGCCCACGCGATATGGGCCGGGTTCCGTCAGTGACAAGGGCGTTATCGCCGAAAAAGTCAGGAGGTTTCAGCCTTCAGCAGCGCCCGCAGCCCGCTGCGGTAATCCGGATGCATCAGCCGCACGCCCAATTCCGCCTTGATCCGGTCGTTCCGCACGCGCTTTGACTCGGCGTAGAAACTGCGCGCCATCGGCCCTAGGTCGGCCTGATCCCACGGAACCGCAGGCGGCACCTTCATCCCCAGGAGCCGCGCCGCCTCGGCGATCACATCCTCGGGCGGGGCCGGATCATCGTCGCAGACGTTATAGACCGCCCCCGGATCAGGCCGCGCCATCGACGCCGCCAGCACCTGCGCGATGTCATCGACATGAATCCGGCTGAACACCTGCCCCGGCTTGATGATCCGTCGCGCGGTGCCGTCCCGCACCTTCTCAAACGGGCCGCGCCCCGGTCCGTAGATGCCCGCCAGGCGGAAGATGTGAAGGGGCAGGCCGGACCGGGCGGCCAGATCGCGCCACTGGTCTTCTGCCAGAACCCGCGCACGGCCCCGCTCCGTCGTCGGTGTCAGCGGCGTCGCCTCATCCACCCAGCCACCCTGATGGTCACCATAGACGCCCGTCGTGGACAGGTAGCCCACCCATTCCAGATGCGGCGCGGCACCAGCAATTTCTTCAGCCAGCACGGGCAGCACAGGATCGCCATCCGCATCCGGCGAAACCGACGTCAGCAGATGTGTCGCCTTGCCCAGCACTTGCGACACCTCACTGCCCGGCCAGATCAGCGGCCTGACCCCGCTCTGTTCAATTACGCGCGCACGATCCGCGCTGCGTGTGGTGCCCGCGATGTCCCAGCCTAAGGGCAGAAGCACCGCGGTCAAGGCAGCGGCCGAATATCCATGGCCAAGCGACAGAAGAAACCGGGGCATGCCGTGCTTATCGATTGGTCCGGAACGTCACGCAAGCGTCACTGCGCCGGGCCCTGGCGAAATTATCGCGCAAGAGTTGTCCGGAATGGCTTGAGTTGCTGAATCGATGCGCTAATCCTGCCGCCCGGGGCGATGTTGATGACCAGACACCCTTGCGGGCCGCATACCGGCGTCGCAGGGCTGAAGACCAGAATAGGAACACACCGCCCGATGCAGAAGATCATGTTTGCGAAAATCGAGATCTGGCTCGTTCTTCTGCTGGCTGGGGCGGGTCTGATCGCAACGGTATTCTTCGGCGCGCAGGTGTTGAAGGCGGAACGCTTCAAGAAGGCGGGTCCGGTCGCGCAGGCGGCGCGTTCGGTGGCGCAACTGCCCGCGACGGTCGGCAAAGTGCTTGGCGAGGACAAGGCGCTCAAGATCTTCGGCGAGGACCGCTTTGCCGGAAGGCCCGCCGGATGGACCCTTCCTTACGGCCCTCCCGACCCGCCCCTGCCCGGCTATGTCCTTCTCAGCCGTTATGACGCCGACATCCGCCGCAATGCCGTCGATCTGGTGCGCCTCAGCGATTTCCAGACGGTCCATACATGGCTGCAATCGGCTGCGACCGACCTGAAGGACGTCAGCCGGGCGTCAAAGCTTTCTGACTACAACAACTGGGACAACGAACACTTCCGTCAGTTGCATCCGGTGCTGATGCCGAACGGCGACCTGATCACCAAAGACCACTACGCCCCGATGTTCCGCCTCGACGCCTGCGCGCGCCGGATCTGGGTGCAGGATGCGATCATGTTCCATCATTCCTCCGAACCTGACGCCGATGGCAATATCTGGGCCCCTGCCGTGACCGAGCCTTCGGGCGTCGAGGGCGTGCCCGACAATTTCCGCGACGATACCGTCGTGCAGGTAGCCCCGTCAGGCGAAATCCTGTTCCGGCGATCAATCGTGCAGCTTCTGATCGACAACGGGATGAGCCAGCTGATGTTCTCGAACGATCACTCCTATCCCGACCCGCTGCACTTGAACGACGTCGAGCCGGTGCTTGCCGACGGCCCCTACTGGAAGCGTGGCGACGTCTTCCTCAACATCCGCAACCTGTCGATGGTCATGCTCTACCGTCCTTCCAGCGATGCCGTCGTCTGGACCAAGGTCGGGCCGTGGAGATCGCAGCATGACGTGGACATCGTCGATGACCATCGCATCAGCGTCTATAACAACGATGTGCAGGACCGGGGCGGCAAACCGGTCTTTGACGGATATTCCGACATTGTGACCTATGACTTCGCGACAGACAGCGTGACACGCGACTTGGTGGACGTCTTTGAACGGGAAAAGATTCTCACCTTCCATGCCGGTCTGCACGCTGTTCTGCCCGGCGGTGCGACGATGATCGAGGATTTGCGCGATGCCCGCTTCATGATCGTTTCGGCTGACGGCAAGGTCTTGGCCGATTACCTCAACCGTTCAACGAACGGCCACATCTATCAATTGGGCTGGAGCCGCTATGTCGAACAGGACTATGGTGATAGAGTGCTCGCGGCCGTAACCAAAGTGGATTGCAATGAATAGACAGCTTTTCCTGACCGCCGCGCTGGCGGCGCTTGTGCTGCTCCAGCCTGTCGCTGCGCAGGCGTATATCGGTCCGGGCGTCGGTGCTGGCGCGGTTGCGGCCGTGCTAGGTGTCCTGGGATCGATCTTTCTGGCCATCGTCGCGGTGCTCTACTATCCGATCAAGCGGCTGATGAAGGGGCGCAAGCCGAAGTCGTCGGGTGCTGCCTCCGACAAGCCAGCCGAGTGACATGACCTGGATTCTGGTGGCGCTGGCGGGCATTCTTGCCAGCGAAGCTATGCTGCGCCTGCCGCTGATCCGGACGGCGCAGGGGCTGGCGCAGGTGTCGCAGAAGTCGATGCATGTGTTGGCCAGCAAGAAAATCTCGGACCACTGGAAGGAACGCATCCTGCCCGCCTATTCGCTGCGGATGGCGAAGAACTCCATCGGGTTCTTCCTGTTCCTCTGCCTGGCACTCCTCCCCGTTGCGCTGGTCGGGCTGGCTTATCCCGGTGGCCTGGCCGCCTGGACGGAAACCCTGCTCCGCCCGCTTGTGATCCTGGTGCTCTGCGCAGTGTCGCTGGTCTATATCTGGCTCAGGATGAAGCTGTCCCGTGGCTGACTACTCAGCGCTCGACCGGATGCTGCACGGCATGGCGCTGGGGCCGCTGGCCGAGATGATGCATGACATCGAACGCGCGCGGTTCCTGAAAAAGGCACCCGCCGACAGCGGCAAGCATGTCTTCGTGACCGGCCTCGCCCGCGCAGGCACGACGATCCTGATGCGCGAGATTCACGGGACAGGCGACTTCGGATCGCTGACCTATGCTGACATGCCCTTCGTTCTGGCCCCGAACAGCTGGGCAAAGCTGTCGGGGCGCGGCCAGAAGGCAGGCACGCGGGCGGAACGCGCGCACGGGGACGGGATCGAGGTGGATTTCCAGTCGCCCGAGGCGCTCGACGAAGTCTACTGGCGCGTCTTCGACGGCAAGTCCTATATCCTTGCCGATCACCTCACGCCGCACCGCCCGGATGCCGAGGTGATGGCGGGCTACCGCGATCTGGTGCGCCTGATCCTGCTGAAGACCGGCAAGACGCGCTATCTGTGCAAGAACAACAACAACATCCTGCGGCTCGGGCCGCTGGCGCGCGCCTTTCCGGGCGCGGACATCCTGATCCCCGTCCGCGATCCGCTGCAGCACGCGCGCAGCCTGCTGGACCAGCACAAGCGGTTCCTGACGGCCGACGCCTTCACCCAGCGCTACATGACATGGCTCAGCCACCACGAGTTCGGCGCGACACACCGCCCGTTCCGGTTCGGGCAGGCGGTGCAGGGCGACCCGATGGGCATCAACTACTGGCTGGCGACGTGGACCGCTGCGCATCAGGCGATGCTGGCGGTCGAGGAGACCCTTCCCAACATCCGCTTCATCCCGTCCGAGGCGATTGCCACCGACCCGGTCATGTGGCGCATGATCGCCCGGCGGCTGGAGATTCAGGCCGGACCTTTGAAGGAAATCCGCACGCCGAAAGTGACCGAGATCGGGGCGCATGACGCGGACCTGGCCGCAAGGGCCCGGACGCTGCACGCGCGCCTGATGGAGCGGTCACGCCTGAAACTGGCCTGACGCGCCATCAGATCCCTGCGTACCATTCATAGCCCTGATCGGCCCAGTAGCTGCCGTTCCCGTCCCCGTAGTCCACCAGCGATGACGCCAGTTCGATCGTGTGAACGTACTTCGCCATCTTGTAGCCCAACTGCCGCTCAACCCGCACCCGCAGCGGCGCGCCGTTGGCCACCGGAAGGGGTTTGCCATTGAGGCCATAGGCCAGGATCGTCTGCGGGTGATAAGCGTCGATCAGGTCGATGCTTTCGTAATACTTGATCGCCCCGGCAAGGCTGCGGTCGATGGTGTCATAGCAGCGGAACACCGCATAGCGCGCGGTCAGTTTCGGCTTCGCCAGATCCAGGACCAGCGCCAAGGGAACGCCCGTCCATTTCGCGATGCAGGACCAGCCCTCGACGCAGTCATGCCGCGTGATCTGCGTGCGCGACGGCATCGCCTGCAACTGGTCGCGGGACAGGGTCAGCGGCTTGTCCACCAGCCCCGTCACGGTCAGGCTGTAGTCGCCGAATCCGTTCGCCGCCAGCGCCTGATAATCCTCATCCGGCGGGTTCGTCACCCCGTTCGGGTGCTGCCCCTGCCGGATGTCTGCCTCGGAATACTCCGGGGCCAGCGTATGCCCCCCGCCGATCATCCGCTGCGCCCGATAGGTCAGCCCGTTCGCCCCCGCCATGACGTTGCGCGTGACACCTTCGGCATCCAGCACCTTGCAGCCTGCCAAGCCCAGCGCCGATGCCCCGATCAGCCCCTGCCGCAGAAATCCCCGCCGGTTCATTTTGCCTCTCCCTTGTCCGCATCGACCCGGTACCAGCCCGTGATGATCGACCTCAGTTCGTTCAGCGGCCCCGCCGCCAGAATCATCAGCATGTGCACGACAAAGAACGCTACCAGCGCCAGCATGACGATGAAGTGGATCGTCCGCGCCGTCTGCCGCCCGCCGAACACGTCCAGCAGCCAGGGTGCTGCGGCGTTGAAACCGGGGCTCATGGACAGGCCCGTCAGGATCATCAGCGGCAGGGCGACGAACAGGACACCCGCATAGGCCAGCTTCTGCAGGACATTGTAGTCCCGCGTGTGATGGAACCGCAGCCGGGCATGGTCCGCGATGTCGCGCGGCAGCGCCCGCAGGTCCGACAGCGACGGGACCAGTTGCCGCAGATGCCCGTTCAGCGCCGACGCGACCAGCCAGACCGCCAGCGTGCCCACCAGCAGCCACGCGAAAAAGAAATGAACCACCCGCCCCGCCGCCAGCGACCGGTAGGACGGTATCGTCAGCGCCGCCGGAATCGCCCGCGCCTCGTCCCCCGACCAGCCGAGCCAGCCCGTCGTGTCGAACTCGGTCCCGAACACCCGCGTATAGCCGACGACTGCGTCGCCATCCTGCCGCGCCCCGATGTCGAGGATCGCGTTGTCATACTCAAAACCCGCCTCAAGCCCGACATGCAGCGTCGGATGGGCGTTGAATATCTGAAGACCCGTCAGCAGCAGAAAGAACAGGCTGACCGCCCAGATCCAGTGTGTTGCCCGCGTCCAGATGCGCTGGCGATAGACCAGCTGTCCCTCGGTCGCCCCGGTGCCCGCCATCGCGCGTTCTCCCTCTGCCTGTCCGCCAGAACCTACGGACGCGCCCCTGAAAAGTTGCCGGGTAGGTCCTTTGCGCGGACTCTGACACGTAAGCGTTGTGCGCAGGTCCTTCCTTCACGATCCTCACGCCCATGTGCTGATCGTTGCAATCCCTGCCCCCGGGGACTATTTCCTAGTCCACTTGCGGCACAGCCGGGACGAGGACAGCATGAACTGGATCACCAACTACGTCCGGCCCAAGATCAACTCGCTGTTCTCGCGTCGCGAGGTGCCCGAGAATCTGTGGACCAAGTGCCCTGAATGCGGAACCATGCTGTTCCACCGCGAACTCGCCGACAATCTGAACGTCTGCTCGAACTGCGACCACCACATGGCGATCACGCCGCGTGAACGGTTCGACCATCTGTTCGACGGCGGCATCTTCACCGAGGTAAGGGTGCCCGAACCCATCGCCGACCCGCTGATGTTCCGGGACCAGAAGAAATACCCCGAACGCATGAAGGCCGCGCAGAAGGCAACCGGCGAGAAGGACGCGATGCTGGTCGGCGAGGGCGAGATCGGGCGAACACCGGTTGTCGTCGTCGCACAGGACTTCGCCTTCATGGGCGGGTCGATGGGGATGTTCGTCGGCAACGCCATCATCGCCGCCGCCGAACGCGCGGTAAAGCGCAAGCTGCCCCTCATCCTCTTCTCTGCCGCAGGCGGCGCGCGGATGCAGGAAGGCATCCTGTCGCTGATGCAGATGCCGCGGTCCACCGTCGCCGTGCAGATGGTGAAAGAGGCGGGCCTGCCCTACATCGTCGTCCTGACGCATCCGACGACGGGTGGCGTGACCGCCAGCTATGCCATGCTGGGGGACATCCAGATCGCCGAACCGAACGCGCTGATATGCTTCGCGGGCCCCCGCGTCATCGAACAGACGATCCGAGAAAAGCTGCCCGAAGGGTTCCAGCGCGCCGAATATCTGCTCGACCACGGCATGCTGGACCGCGTGACGCACCGCAAGAACATGCGCGACGAACTGATCGCGATCACGCGCATGCTGATGCGGCAGACCCCGGCGGTGAAGGGCGACCTGCCGAAGCCGGACGTCCCCGCGAAACCCGTCCAGGCCGCAGCCGAGTAACCTTTTGTGACCCAAGGCTCAGACATCATCCTCGACCGGATGATGCAGCTTCATCCCAAGGTCATCGACCTGACGCTGGACCGTGTCTGGCGGCTGCTTGAGCGCTTGGGCCACCCCGAACGATCTCTGCCCCCCGTCATCCATATCGCGGGGACCAACGGCAAAGGCTCGACCCAGGCGATGATCCGCGCGGGGCTCGAAGGCGCGGGCAAGACCGTCCACGCCTATACCTCGCCGCATCTCGCCCGGTTCCACGAACGCATCCGCCTCGCGGGCGATCTGATCGCGGAACCGCGGCTGGCTGACATTCTGGCCGAATGCGAGGCCGCGAACGGGTCCGACCCGATCACCTATTTCGAGATCACGACCTGCGCGGCCCTTCTGGCCTTCGCTCGGACCAAGGCCGATTTCACTTTGCTGGAGGTCGGTCTCGGGGGGCGGCTGGACGCCACGAATGTCGTCGACCGGCCGCTGCTGACGATCATCACACCCGTCAGCCTCGATCATCAGCAATATCTCGGCGACACCGTGCCCCTGATCGCCGCCGAAAAGGCCGGGATCATCAAGCGCGGCGTGCCCGTCATCGTCGGGCCGCAGACCGAAGATGCGCTTGAGGTCATCGAACGCATCGCCGCCCGCCTCGCCGCCCCGGTTCTGGCCTCCGCCCAGCACTGGCGGGCGTGGCCGGAACGCGGGCCGCATGGTCTATCAGGATGACAACGGCCTGCTGGACCTGCCGCTGCCGAACCTGCCCGGACCGCATCAGATCGACAATGCCGGGGCCGCACTGACCGCGCTCAGGTTCCTCGACCTCGGCATCACGGCCTATGAGGCTGCCGTGACGGATGCGGACTGGCCCGCGCGGATGCAGCGCCTGCGGCAAGGGCCGCTGGTCGATGCGGCAGAACGCTGCGATCTCTGGCTCGACGGCGGCCACAACCCGGCGGGGGGCGAGGCCATCGCGGCGACGCTGGCTGGGATGGCCCGCAAGCCCACGCATCTGATCGTCGGCATGCTGAATACCAAGGACATCGCGGGCTATCTGCGCCCGCTGGCCGCACAGGCCGCCAGCCTGACCGCCGTGTCGATCCCGGGCGAGAAGAACACCCTGACGGCGGAACAGACCCAAGCCGCAGCACAGGCCGCAGGCATCACCGCCGCCACCGCGCCCTCGGTCCTCGCCGCCGTCCGCACCATCGCTGCCAGCCATCCCGGCGCGCGCATCCTGATCTGCGGCTCGCTCTATCTGGCAGGGTCGGTGCTGCGGGCGAACGGATAGTGACCCCATCGGCCCGCACACATCCCCTGTGCACCCCTGCCCATTTGCACAATGCGCCCGCCTCACCTACCTTTCTGCCAACCCAATCTGCCCGTGAGACGCACCATGATCGAACTCGGCCTCGACACTTTCGGCGACGTCACCAACGGCCCCGACGGCCAGCCGCTGCCCCATGACCAGGTCCTCCGCAACGTGGTGGCCGAGGCTGTGCTCGCCGATCAGCTGAACATCGACTTCATCGGCATCGGCGAACACCACCGTGCCGATTTCGCCGTCTCCTCGCCCGAGATGGTGCTGGCCGCCATCGCCAGCGCCACTAACCGCATCCGCCTCGGCTCGGCCGTCACCGTCCTCTCCTCCGACGACCCCGTCCGCGTTTTCCAGCGCTATTCCACCCTCAACGCCCTCTCGAACGGCCGGGCAGAGGTCATCCTCGGGCGCGGATCGTTCACCGAAAGCTTCCCGCTCTTCGGGCTCGACCTCAACGACTACGAAGTCCTGTTCGAAGACAAGCTCGACCTGTTCGCCACCCTCCTCAAGGGCGGCCCCGATCAACTGGCAGGGCCAGACGCGGCCCCCGCTCAACGTCGGCGGCGTCTACCCATCCCTCGCCCAGCCGCTCGCCGCCTGGATCGGCGTCGGCGGCAGCCCTGAATCCGTCATCCGCGCCGTCCGCCATGACCTGCCCATGATGCTCGCCATCATCGGCGGCGACCCGCGCCGCTTTAAACCCTTCGTCGATCTCTACCACCGCGCCTGGGCGCAGATCGGCAAGCCTGCGAAACCTCTCGGCGTCCATTCGCACGGCTTTGTCGCGGCGACCGACGAAGAGGCCATCGAAACCGCCTGGCCCTATCACAAGGCGATGTTCGACAAGATCGGCGGCGAACGCGGCTGGCCGCCCACGACGAAGGACCATTACCTGTCCGAAGTGCGCCAGGGCAGCCAGTATGTGGGCGCGCCCGAAACCGTCGCCCGCCGCATCGCCGCGACCGTGCGGGCGCTGGGCGCCGACCGGTTCGACATGAAATACTCGATGGGCGCGCTGCCGCACGAGGCGATGATGCGCAGCATCGAGCTCTACGGCACCAAAGTCATCCCGATGGTCCGCGACATCCTGGCGACGGACAAGGCGGCGTGACGCCGCGCGCTCGTCCGGCCCGGTAGGGCCGTCTTCGCTCGGTCAGCTACAAAGCCCGCAAGGGCGGATGAGCGCCGATCACGTCCCCCAATCCGGCCCCCTGCATCTCGCGCAGGCGGCTGGCCGTGCGCTCGAATTCGAACGACCCCGAGCCCTCTATGTACAGCCGCTCCGGCCCCTCCGCCGCCGATGCGATCAGCCGGACGCGTGCCTCGTACAGCGCGTCGACCAGTGTCACGAAGCGCTTCGCCTCGTTGTAGTTCTGCGACGACAGCTGCGGGATGCCTTCCAGGATCAGCACCCGGACCGCCCCGGCGATCGCCAGAAAATCCGCCGGACCCAGCGGCTGGCCGCAGAGATCCCAGAACGACGCCCGCGCCACGCCCGCCCATTTCAGCGGCAGCACAACGTCGCGTCCGTTCACCCGCAGCCGCAGCGGCTCGCCCGTCGCCCCGCCGGTCAGGTCGGCCCATGCCGCGTCGATGGCGGTCCGCGCGACGTCATCCACCGGCGTGAAATAGACCTGCCGCCCGGCCAGGCGGTGCTGGCGGTAATCCGTCGGGCCATCAAGCGGCAGCACCTCAAGACGGTCCTTCAGAAGCTGCCATGAACGGCAGGAACAAGCGCCCGGTTCAGCCCGTCCTTGTAGAGATCGTCCGGCGGACGGTTCGACGTTGTCACCACAGTGACGCCCCTGTCGAACAGAAGCTGGAACAACCGCCCCACGATCATCGCGTCGGCGATGTCGCTGATCTGCATCTCGTCAAAGCACAGCAGCCGGACCTGCGCGGAGATCGCCTCGGCCACCGGCCTTATCGCATCCTCCGCCCCCGCCTTGCGCGCCTTGGCGATGCCCGCCTGCACCTCTTGCATGAAGGCATGGAAATGCACCCGCCGCTTGGCCGTGGTGGCAACCGAGGCATGGAACAGGTCCATCAGCATCGACTTGCCGCGCCCGACACCGCCCCAGAGATAGACCCCCTTCGGTGCCTCGGCCGGGCGCGCGAACAGGCCTTTAAGCCCCTTCGCCTGCGGCCGGTCCAGCGCCGCGCGCAGGCCATCGAGCAGCGGCAGCAAAGCGCGCTGGGCCGCATCGGGCTTCAGGGTGCCATCGGCGGCGCGCGCCTCGTAAAGGTCGGTCAGGCTTTCCGTCATCGCATCTTGGGTAGCCTGCCGCCGCGTGCAGGGGAAGGCGCGATTGTGACGATCACAATTGACGATTTGACCCTGCCGGTGCGTCGGTCCATGACGCGGCGAACCCGAAGGAAGCTCCGATGACAGCCGCCCGCGCACCTCTTGTCACCCCGGTCCTCATCGCCGGATGCGTCATCATCATGGCCGGGTTCGCGGTGCGCGCCACCTTCGGCATCTTCCAGATTCCCATCGCGTCGGAATTCGGCTGGGCACGCGCAGACTTCTCGATGGCCATCGCCATCCAGAATCTTGCCTGGGGCATCGGCCAGCCGATCTTCGGCGCGCTGGCCGAGAAATTCGGCGACCGCCGCGCCATCGTCCTCGGCGCAGTGTTCTACTCCGTCGGCCTGATCCTGTCGTCCTTTGCCGTCACGCCCGGCCAGCACCAGCTGCTGGCCGTGCTTGTCGGTTTCGGCATCGCGGGCATGGGATTCGGCGTCATCCTGGCTGTCGTCGGTCGTGCCGCGTCGCCGGGCAACCGCTCCATGGCCCTCGGTGTCGTCACCGCCGCAGGGTCAGCGGGCCAGGTCGTCGGCCCGCCGCTGGCCGAGGGGCTGCTTGCCTTCTACCCTTGGCAGACCGTCTTCATCATCTTCGCGGCCATCCTGATCGCCGCCCTCGCCGTCCTGCCGATGATGCGCGCCCCCGACCGCGTCAGCCGGGCCGAGCTTGAGGAAAGCCTGGGCACCGTCCTGCTCAAGGCTTTCCGCGATCCGTCCTACACCCTGATTTTCCTCGGCTTCTTTTCCTGCGGCTACCAGCTGTCCTTCGTCACCGCGCATTTCCCCGCCTTCGTGACCGAGATGTGCAGTGCCATCGCCCCCGGCTCGGCCCTCGCCATGATCGGCATCACCTCGACCTCCGCCCTCGGGGCCATTTCGATCTCGGTCATCGGGCTGGCCAATATCGTGGGCTCGCTGACCGCTGGCTGGCTCGGCAACCGCTATTCCAAGAAGTACCTGCTGTCCGGCATCTACCTTGCCCGTGCTGTCATCTCGGCCCTGTTCATCCTGTTTCCGATGACGCCCGGCACCGTGCTGCTGTTCGCCGTCTGCATGGGCGCGCTCTGGCTCTCCACCGTGCCGCTGACCTCGGGCCTCGTCGCGCATATCTACGGGCTGCGCTACATGGGCACGCTCTATGGGATCGTGTTCCTGAGCCACCAGCTCGGTTCGTTCCTCGGCGCGTGGCTCGGCGGGCGGCTCTACGATGCCTATGGCACCTACACCATCGTCTGGTGGATCGGCGTCGGCATCTGCGTGTTCTCGGCCCTCGTCCACCTGCCGATCCGCGAACGCCCGCTGTCCGCGCAGCCCGCCTGACCGCTAACCGCGCGACGCCGACAGAATGTAGCGCGCCGTCATCAGGTCCAGATGCGCGCCACCGCCGTTCTCGCAGAGCGTGATCTCGTCGTCATGCGTCCGTCCGAACGCGCCCGATGCGATGTCGTAGAAATCCCCCCGCACATCCGCCGCCGTGATGGCACCCTCAGCGATCGGCGCAATCAGGTCGCCGATATGCCCGATGGTCGTCGCCCGCGCATCGACGAAGATGCTCGCCCGGCGGAAGCATTCGGTGTCGGCCTCGCGCATCTGCGCGTTATAGGCCCCGATCAGGTCCAGATGTGTCCCCGGTCGCAGCCACTCGCCCCGGATCAGCGGGTCGGTCGCCATCGTCGCCGTCGCGATGATGTCCGCGCCGCGCACCGCCGCCTCCAGACCGGGCGCGACGGCCACGCCTGTCTGCTTCGCAAAGGCCCGCCGGCTCTCGTCCGTCCGCGCCCAGACCATCATCTCGGCATGCGGCCAGACGGCGCGGTAGGCCTCGACCATCGACCGCGCGACGGCACCCGCCCCCACGATCAGGATCGTCTGCGCATCCGGGCGCGCCAGCTTCCGCGCCGCAAGCAGGCTGTCGCCGGCCGTCTTCCACTTCGTCACCAGCGTGAAGTCGACCAGCGCCTCCAGCGCCCCGTCCTTGTCCGAAAACAGGTTCACCGCCCCCAGCACCGTCGGCTTGCCTGCCGCCCGGTTGCCCGGAAACAGCGTCGCGGCCTTGACCGCCAGACCCATCCCGTCGATCCAGGCCGACCGCGTCAGCATCACGTCCTTGCCCCGGTAGATCAGCGTATCGGCCACCTGCGCCTTCGGCAGGCGGTGCCCCGCCTCCAGCGCATCGGTCAGCCCTATCCAGTCCAGATGCCGCTCGGCCTCGGGCCCCACGATCCTGATCGTCATACCGCCTCCTCCGCCGTCAGCAGCCCTTCCGCCACCAGCCGGTCGGCCCATCCGTCCGGCCCCTCGAACAGATGCGTGCCCCAGCCCCGCGCGTCCGCCGCCGCGATGTTCTCGGGCCGGTCATCGGTGAACAGAAGCCGGTCCGGCGAAATCCCGCAGTCCGCCTCGACCATAGCATAGATTCGCGGATCGGGCTTGGTCACGCCCATGTGGCCCGAGATGTAGCGGCGGTCGAAATCGCGCAGGAAGGCAAAGCGCGTCTCGGCATGCGCAAAGCTGTGGCTGCCGAAATTCGTCAGCGCGAAGACCGGCACGCCCTTGGCCCTGAGCGCCCTTTGCAGCCGGATCGACCGGTCGATATAGGGCGACGCAAGGTCGAACCAGTTGTCGAACCACATCCGCACATAGCCCGACCAGTCCGGATGCCGGTCCGCCCAGTCATAGACCGTCTCCTTGAACAGCGCGCCCTTGTCGATCAGCTCGTTCATCCCGTGCAGATCGACCTCGGCGAACATCCTCTCGCGCATCGCCTGCGGCATCACCGTGTCGTAGAACCGCTCGGGCTGCCAGCCGCACAGCACGTTGCCGATGTCGAAAATCACCGCTTCGGGTTTCATGCCCGCCTCGCCCCTGCCTCGCGCCAGAACGCATAAAGCCCCGCGCCGCAGATCAGCGCAATGCCGATCCAGGCGGTCATGTCGGGCCAGCGCCCGAAGACCAGCACGCCCCAGAAGATCGCCATCGGCATCGCAGCATATTCGAACGGCGCGATCAGCCCCGCTTCCCCCAGACGGTAGGCCTGCGTCACCAGAAGGCCCCCGATGGTCACCGCAATGCCGGTCGCCAGAAACCAGGGCCAGTCGGCAACCGGCGGCCAGACCCATTCCCGGAACAGAAAGGCGATGGACGGATCGGACGACCCGGCCAGATGCCCGTCACCCGACGGTCAGCCCCATCAGCGACGAGACAACCACGAACCCGACCTGCACGAAGAAGCTCAGGGTTATGGCGCTTTCGGTTTCCTTCATGTGCCGCGACATCAGATTGACGCAGGCATAGGTGAAGGCCCCGAACAGAACCAGAAGCGACGCAGGCTGGATGACCCCCGATCCGGGCCGCAGCATCACGATGACGCCGACCAGGCCGATGGCGACCGCCGCCCAGCGCCGCGGCCCGACCTGTTCACCCAGCACGACGACCGACAGGGCCGTGATGATCAGCGGCGAGGCAAAGGCGATGGCGGTCGCATCGGCCAGCGGCAGCGCGGCCAGCGCCACGAAATAGCTGAAGTTCGACACGATGACGAAAGCGAGCCGGACAAGGTGCGCGAAGGGTCGCCGCGTCGTCAGCTGGCGGAAACTGCCGCCTGAGACACGGATCAGGGCGATGACAAAGACCATCCCGATCAGCGCGCGGATCAGGATCACCTGATGCAGCGCATAGTCCCCGGACAGATGCTTGATCGCCATGTCATTGACCGAGAACACCGCACTGCCCGCGATGGCGCACAGGATGCCGATCAGCGGGGCGCGACGGGTTTCCGGTTCGGGCCGGTCGGTAATGGACAGGGCTTCGGACATTCTGCTCTTTCGCCGGTCAGGCCCGCGTCCGTCTGTCCCGCCCGCGACATCACCGCGCCGCCGCCCGCAATTCGCGGTCCAGCACGTCCAGAAACCGTGACCGGTCCGCCCGGCTGAACATCCGTCCTCCGCCCTGCCGGAACGGGTCCGCCGCCCGCAGGTCCGCCATCAGGTCGCGCGTCGCCAGCACGTTGCCGATGTTCGCCGCCGTCAGCACCTCGCCGTTGTGCTTGACCACCCGCGCCCCCGCCGCCACGCATTTCGCGGCCAGCGGGATGTCGCCCGTCACCACCACGTCGCCCGGCCCCGCCCGGTCCGCGATCCACATGTCCGCCGCATCCGGCCCCTCGGGCACATAGATCATCTCGGCCAGCGGCCAGGCCGAGGGCCGCAGGCCGCCGTTCGACACGATCTTGACCGGCACGTTCAGGCGTTCGGCCACGCGCAAAGCCTCGTCCTTCACCGGGCAGGCATCGGCGTCGATAAACAGCGTCATCTCAGCACCGTCATGATCTGGTCCAGCGGCTTCTTCCGCTTCGCCGCCGCCGGCACCGTCGCGCCCTCCGCCGCGTGACCAACTACAAGGATCATCACCGGCTTTTCGCTATCCGGTCGCCCGCACATCGCGTTCAGGAACTTCATCGGGTTCGGCGTGTGCGTCAGCATCGACAGCCCCGCCCGGTGCAGCGCCGCGATCAGGAACCCTGTCGCGATCCCCACGCTTTCCGGCACGTAGTAATGCTTGGCCTTGCTGCCGTCCGGGGCCGTCCCCCAGCGCTGCGCAAAGACGACGATCAGCCAGGGTGCAACCGTCAGATGCGGCTTCTCCGGCCCGGTCCCGATGGGCTCCAGCGCGCGCAGCCATTCGTCGCCGCCCCCGCCCGCATAGAACGCGCGTTCCTCTTCCTCCGCCGCCGCGCGCACCCGCGCCTTCATCTCAGGGTCCGCAATCGCCACGAAATGCCAGGGCTGCTGGTTCGCCCCTGACGGCGCTGTCCCCGCCGCCGCGATGGCCGCGGCGATCACCGCCTCGGGCACCGGCGTCGGGGCAAAGTCCCGCACCGTATGCCGCGTGCGCAGGTCCGCCAGAAACTCCTGAACCTCCGCAAGTGCCCGGTCATCCGGCAGCGACACCCGGTCCGGCAGCGGCAGTGCCTCATAGCGCGCTGTCATCCTTCGCATCCATCGCGCCACCCTCCGCTTTCACCTTGGCAGAAATACTCTCGGGGGTCCGGGGGGTGAACCCCCCGGGGGCCTCCGACGGGCGCGCGCCCTACCCGCCCCCGATCAGCGCCCCTGCCGCAAAGACCAGCGCGCCGCCCAGCACCACCTGGAATGCCGCGCGCAAGAACGGCGTCTCCATGAACCGGTTCTGGATCCAGGCGATCGCCCACAGCTCCACGAACACCACGACCATGGCCACCGTCGTCGCCGTCCAGAAATCCGGGATCAGATAGGGCAGCGCGTGGCCGAGCCCGCCCAGCGCCGTCATCACGCCCGACGCGAGGCCCCGCTTCCACGGGCTGCCGCGCCCCGACAGCACCCCGTCGTCGTGCGCGGCTTCGGTGAAGCCCATCGAGATGCCCGCGCCGACCGATGCGGCCAGCCCCACCAGAAACGTCGTCCAGGTGTTCTGCGTCGCAAAGGCGGTCGCGAAGATCGGGGCCAGCGTGCTGACCGACCCGTCCATCAGCCCCGCCAGCCCCGGCTGCACCCAGGTCAGGATGAACTGCCGCCGCGCCGCGTGGTCTTCCTCGGCCTTCGGCTCCTTTCCAAGGTGCTGGTCGCCCAGGTCCTCGGCCCGCTTCTCGTGCTTGGCCTCCGCCGCCGCCAGATCGCCGAGCAGTTTCCGCGTCTCGGCATCCGTGGTGCTCGCTGCCGCCCGCAGATAGAACGCGCCCGCGACCCGCTCCATCTCCTCAGCCTCCGCGCGCATCCGGTCGAGGCTGAGGTTCCCGATCAGCCAGACCGGCTTGCGCGCATAGAACCCCGCCACATGTTCGCGCCGGATCAGCGGGATCACATCGCCGAACCGCGCGACATGCCGGTCGATCAGCCGCTGGCGGTGCGTGTCCTCCTCCGCCGCCATCCCGTCGAACACTGCCGCCGACGACGGATAGTCGCCGCGCAGCCGTTCGGCATAGGTCCGGTAGATGCGCGCGTCATCCTCTTCCGACGAAATCGCCAGTGCCAGGATTTCCTGTTCCGACAGGTCCCTGAATCGTCGTCGCTGGCCAAGGCCGGGGATCATGGGCGGGCTCCGTTTTAGAATGATTCCAAGCTAGAGCGGGAAGCGGGGATGGGCAAGTGCAGGGGCTCGAACCGGTTCCTCGCGTCCTGAAGCGTCCGCATCGCGCGGCTCCTTCTGGCCCGCCGCCCGGAAGGTACGCCCGTGGCCCACCCGATCTCAGGCCATGTCCCTGACCACCGGCGCGCGGCCCTGTTCCATCTTCACCTCGAACCGCCCCGTCTTCTGCAGCAGGTCACTGAACTTGCCGCAGCCATAGGTCCGTTCGTCGAAATCCGGGTTGTCCTTGACGATCGCCTGCTTCAGCGACCCCAGCGCGTACCATTCCCCATCCGGGTCCAGCTTCTTCATCGCCGCCCGGATGAACGGGATCGCCTTCGACGCCGCAAGCTTTCTCGGCGCTTCCTCCGGCGGATCCTGCGACACCGGCATCGCGGGCATCAGCGATTTCACAGGCCGTGGCGTCGGCTCCGCCTCGCCGACGATGTTCTCGATCAGCACGAAGACGTTGCAGACCTTGCGCAGCGCCTCGGGCGTCTTCGCCTCGCCGATGCCGATCACCTCCAGCCCGTCTTCCCGGATCCGGCTCGCCAGGCGGGTGAAGTCGCTGTCCGACGACACCAGAACGAAGGCATCGAACTTGCCCGCATGCAGGATGTCCATCGCGTCGATCACCAGGCCGATGTCGCTCGCGTTCTTGCCCTTGGTGTTCGCCGACTGCTGGTGCATCACCAGGCCCAGGTCCTTGGCCTGCGCCTTCCACCCCGCCAGCTGCGCGCTCGACCAGTCGCCGTAGACCCGCCGCAGCGCCGGTTCGCCGAACCGCGTCACTTCCTTCAGGATCGCCTCGGCATGCTTCGCCAGCACGTTGTCCGCGTCGATCAGCACCGCCAGAAGCGAGACCCCCTCGCGCGCCATCAGACGACCGTCCGGTCACTTCAGTTGATCCATCGACTGGATCACCTGACCCAGCAGCCCGTAGTCCAGCGCCCCCTGGGTCGTCAGCCAGAAATCCCGCGCCGTATCCGCCGCGATCTTCTCCGGCTTCTGCCCCGTCGCCGCCGCGAACAGGTGGTTGAACCGCTCGCGCATGATCCGCAGCTGTTCCGCCTGGATCTGGATGTCCGACACCTGCCCGCCGACCCCGCCCGAGGGTTCGTGCAGCAGGAACCGCGTGTTCGGCAGGCAGTAGCGGTCGGCCTTGTCCGCCCCGATGAAGATCAGCGCCCCGGCGCTCGCCACCCAGCCCGACCCGATGGTGCGGACCCTCGGACGCACGAACTTGATCATGTCATGGACCATGTCGCCGCTTTCGACATGCCCGCCGGGCGACGAGATGAACATGTTGATCGGCGCGTCGCCGTCCTCGGCCAGCGCCAGAAGCTGCATCACCACGCGCTGCGCCAGCTTGTCGTTGATCTCGCCCGTCACCAGCACGTTGCGGCTTTTGAAGAACAGCTTGTCGGCCTGGCCGCCCTGCGCTTCGTCGTCCTTGTCCTTTTTCGCCGTCTCTTCCAGAAGCGTGCCCATGATGCTCTCCGTCCGTTTGTCCCCCAACACCTAGGCCGCTGCCAGCCGACCCGCAAGGGACGCCCGGTGCCGCTCTTCCGCGACACCCCCGCCGCCGCAGGAAGATCGTTGGGGCGATCAGTCCCTCCGCGTTGGAAACTTCCGCAGACGCCCACCTCTCACCGCCCGGAATCAAGCCGAAGGCGCCGGGCGAGCCCTGCCCGTCCCCGCGCCCCTCAGCCCTTCCGCGCAACACCCCCCTCCGCCGGGTCACCCTGCCGCATCCGCAAAGGGAGACCACCATGACCGACACCCAACCAACCACGCCATCCGACGCAGCCACCAGAACCACCCCGCCGCCCGAACCCGACCGCATCATCCTCGTGCCGCTGTCCGACATCAACCCCGACGCCCTGCCCCGCGACCGCAGCCACCAGTCGCCCGAGACCATCGAGGAGCTTCGCCAGTCCATCCTCCGGTCCGGCCTGCGCCTGCCGGTCGAGGTTCTTGCCTATACGCACCCCGAGGCCCCGTTCCGCTATGGCCTCATCTCCGGGGCGCGCCGGTATTCGGTCTTCCGCTCGCTGGCCGAAGAATGGGGCCACGCCCGCTTCACCGCGATTCCCGCCATCGTGCGGAAAGTCGGAACCGAGGCCGAGGCGCTGTCCGCCATGATCGAGGAAAACGACCTGCGCGACGACATCTCGCCCTGGGATCAGGCGCGCATCGCCGTCGATGCCGCCAGTGGCGGGGTCTTTCCCACGGTCGATGCCGCCATCGACCAGCTGTATCGCTCCTCCGACCGCCAGCGCCGCGCCCGCATCCGCGCCATGTCCGAGGCGGTCGTGACCTTCGGCGGCCTCTTCCGCACGCCCCATCTTCTGTCCCAGCGCCAGCTTCTGCGCCTCTCCACCGCCGCGCGCGCCGGGTTCACCGACGTCATCGTGGCCGCACTCGGCGAACTGACCCTGCCGGACCTGCCCCGCCAGATGGCGCATATCGAGAATGTCCTGACCGAAGCCGAGGCCGAACTGCGCGACCCCTCACCCCGCGATCCGCGCCCCGGCTACCCGCGCCGCCTCGGCACGCCCCGGCCGGGTGTCATGATCCGCCGCGAACGCCGGCTCAGGGGATGGAGCCTGCACTTCACCGGCCCCGACGCCAAGGGCATGCTGATGGATGACATCATGGACCAGATCGAACGCGACTACGGCCGGTAGGGCGGGGTTCACCCCGCCATCCACCGCCCAATGCCCGCCCCGGCCCGTAGGGTGGGCGATTCCGCCCACCACGCGCCGCCGTCCCGGGCCTGACCCGGGACCTCGCTTCACTGGGGTGATGGCAAGCGTTCTCAACGCATAACGGTCAAGGGCGTCCGCGGAAGCGACCTCCTGCATCTGCTGAAGTTAAGTCGCGCAATTGTTGTCACGCGGTTAGTTCTTGGCAAAGCCGCGTAGGCGTAGCGCACGGTCTTTCTGGCGCACGACGAAGCCCGCCTGGCGCGGCCAATCCGCATAGTGGTCCTCAGTGCCGCCCAACTGAAAGCGGGCGTGGAGCGGCCAATTCGGGTCGTCGAGCGCCGTGCGGCCAGCGCCACAAGGTCGGCATGCCCTTCCGCGATAGCTTCGGCTTCGTCGGGTGTTGCGATCAGTCCCACGGTCCCAATGGTCTTTATGGCAGGCGACATGCCCCGTTCCCTTATTCGGCACGCGGCCAGTAGCGAACCTGATTCCCTTGATCCGACCGAAAACTTCCCGCCCTCAAAACCCCCTGACGAACAGTCGATGAGGTCCGCGCCATATATATGCCTTTAACGCGCTGGCGTAAATGATGCTGTCGCTCAACGGTCCAGCCACCGTCAATTCCCTATGCTTCGGCCTGAGATTCGGACAAACATCGGCTTTTATCACTGCCGAGCTCAAGCCTCCCTGACGGCTTTGACCACCGAGATTGGGGGAAGCGCATCCGGTTCTCCAGGCCTGCCCCGCCGAATTCATCCCTCGCGCTGGTTGGACCAATAGGGCGAGAGGAATTGGTGGAGCAAAGGTATTGCCGTGGAGCGGAGTCGAGACCTCGACCAAATATAAACCGGCTCGCTCCGCCCGCTGTAGTTGCCGCGCCGAAGGCTGCTCCGGATATCGTCCATCTCAGACGATGTTGAGAGCACGCGGCAGCTTGTATTCAGCTGAATCCGGAGCATGCGGATAGCGCTGGGTCCGACTGTTGGCCAATCCTCGAATCCAACCAGTGGCTTCATCCTCGGTCTCGTCGAAGCGCCCACGCCACCAGACAGCAGAGGATGCCTTGCGGCCTGCATGGCCGACCTGGATGCCTGAGGCTGCCCCTTGGCTGCGCAGAAAGCGAGTTCGAGGCGGGCGAGGGGCTGGATATAGTCTGTCAGCCACGGCCAGTCGGCATAGGATATGCGTCCCTCGGGTGTCACGGCCGTAGCCTCGACCATGACCGCGCCGAAACCACCGAGGCCAAAGCGCGCGAGATGTGCGAAGTGATAGTCGCTCGCCAGTCCGCCCTTAGCCGAATACTGGCACATGGATGACAGAACGACGCGGTTTGAGTCAGACCGCCGAATCCTGGCAGGCGATAAGAGAAGGCTCAATGAGGGCGTCCCCTTGCCGGTGCCCGAAGCCAAGACGATAGCAGTTGAAGGGGCTATATGGACTGGAAGGTCAAGCCTTTGCGTGTCGTGACCATCGCCTGGCCCGTCCGGTGCCGGACTATTCGACTCAGACCCGGCACGCCGAACGCCCGACCAAACCTTACCACCAGGTTAACAACTCCCAGAAAACCCTTCTATCCCAACCACTTACAGATTTGTCCACATGTGGACACGCCCCGGCAGGCCGGTTTTCCCGCCCCTCAATACACCACCACCCCCCTGATGCTCTCGCCCCGCTTCATCAGGTCGAACCCCTTGTTGATGTCCTCCAGCGGCATCACATGGGTGATCATCGGGTCGATCTCGATCTTGCCCGCCATGTACCAGTCCACGATCTTCGGCACATCCGTCCGCCCCCGCGCGCCGCCGAAGGCGGTGCCTTTCCAGACGCGCCCGGTGACCAGCTGGAACGGCCGCGTCTCGATCACCGCACCCGCCGGTGCCACCCCGATGATGATCGACTGGCCCCAGCCCCGGTGCGTGCATTCCAGCGCATCGCGCATCACCTTCACATTGCCGGTGCAGTCAAAGGAATAATCCGCCCCGCCGATCTGGTCGAACGGGGTCTTCGTCATGTTGACGATGTGGGCGACGATGTCCGTCGACCTCCCGCGCGTTCACGAAATGGGTCATCCCGAACTGTTCGCCCCCAGGCCTCGCGGTCGGGGTTCAGATCGACCCCGATGATCATGTCCGCGCCCGCCAGCCGCAGGCCCTGGATCACGTTCAGCCCGATCCCGCCGAGGCCGAACACCACGGCCTTCGCCCCCGCCTCCACATTCGCGGTGTTCAGGACCGCGCCGACGCCGGTCGTGACGCCGCAGCCGATGTAGCAGATCTTGTCGAACGGCGCGTCCTCGCGGACCTTCGCCAGCGCGATCTCGGGCATCACGGTGAAGTTGGAGAAGGTCGAGCAGCCCATGTAATGCAGGATCGGCGTGCCATCCAGCATGCAGAACCGGCTGGTCCCGTCCGGCATCACGCCCTTGCCCTGCGTGGCCCGGATGCTGGTGCAGAGGTTCGTCTTGCGCGACAGGCAGGACGGGCAGGTCCGGCATTCCGGCGTATAAAGCGGGATGACATGGTCGCCCGCCTTCAGCGTCGTGACGCCCGCGCCCGACCTCGACGACGACGCCCGCGCCCTCATGCCCCAGGATCGCCGGGAACATCCCCTCGGGGTCAGCACCCGACAGGGTGAATTCATCGGTGTGGCAGATGCCCGTCGCCTTGATCTCGACCAGCACCTCACCGGCCTTGGGGCCGTCGAGGTTGACCTCCATGATCTCCAGCGGCTTGCCTGCGGCGACGGCGACGGCGGCACGGGTTCTCATCGGTCGGTCTCCTCCCCTAGACTTGAGGCGACATTCGGCGAAAGCCCGTCACAAGGCAACTGCGGAGGATGAGTCCCGATGCTTCGATATCTCTGCCCCGCCGCGCTGATCGCGCTTTCGGCCTGCACGCCGCTGCCACCGGTCGACGACGGCTCTGTCCGACTCCTGCGGCGCGGGGTCCTGGCAGGATTTCCTGGGTGCCGGTATCGCCGAAGCCCAGACCTCCGGCCTGCCAGCAGCATCGCGGATCATCCGGCCGGGACAGGCGGTCACGATGGATTTCAGGGGCGATCGGCTGAACCTGCTGCTCGACGCAAGCGACCGGATCGTCCGGGCCTATTGCGGCTGACTGCTGCCGGACAAGGAAAGGCCCGCGCCGACAAGTCGGTACGGGCCTTATCGCCGCGCGTAAGGCGCGCTTAGCTCTGATAGGCCTTGTGGCAGGCACCGCAGGCACCGCCGAGGGCACCCATCCCCGCGCCGACACCTTCGACCGTCGATGTATCCATCGACTGCGCCGCCTTCATCAGGTCGGCGGCTTTGGCCTCAAACCCGGAATAGTCCGCCCAGATCTTGGGGCTGGCCTTGGATTTGGGATCGCTCGCCTGGGTGCGGAACGCGTCCGCGATCATCGCCGAGGATGCCGCAATCGCTGCCGCCGCCTCGGCCGCCTTGGCTGCATCGAACTCGGTCTTTCCGCCCGCCATGTCGCCCAGAATCTTTGCGTTGCCGCCTTGGCCGTCCATCAGCGTCTGCCAGGCTTTCACCGTCGGATCAGACGCATCCGCCGCGACTGCGACGCCCGCAACTGCCAGAAGACCGATGGCCAGACCTTTTCCGAATACGTTCATCAGGCACACTCCCGCGTTTGATGTCCGTCGCGAGCATACGTCACATCGATCTCACTCCAAGTCGCATTGCCGTGATGAAGTGACCGCAGAAATGCACATATGCCTCCTGTTCTGCGCACAGAGTTGTGCCGCATTTGGAGCATACATGGTCCGGGGTTCTGATGGGTCATCCCGCTCCGTCGGCTTCAGTCGGTCAGCTGTCCGACTTCAACCGGTCATGCAGGATGCGGAAGTTCCGGGGCCCCACGAGTTTCCAGTCGTACGGCAGGGCTGCTGAACGCGCCCTTTCCCCCAGATCGCGGCGCCGATCCTCGGATGCCGCAAACGCGGCGATCTGATGCGCCAGCGCGGATGCGTCCAGCGGCGGAACGGCGACATATGCGCCGGTATCGGCACCGAAGCGGCCCGCGCCGACAGCGGTTGCGACGATGGGAAGCGCATGGGCCGCCGCTTCGTAGGTCACAAGAGCGTCGCCCTCTTCCAGCGACGGGAACAGGAAAACATCGGCGTTCAGGTATTCAGCCGCCACATCGCGGCTGAAGCCGACCGATGTCACTGACGGCAGGTTCAGCACATCGTGGTAGAGGCGGACCAGACCCGGTTCGATCCCGCCGACGATCCGGAGACGCGCGTGCGGGGGCGCGGACTTCCAGGCATCGAGAACGGTCTGCAGACCCTTGCGGACGGATTGCTGGCCGACGAACAGAAAGGTGACGGGGTCGCCTGCCGATTTCGGGCCTCGTTCGGGCAGGGCCGCCGGGATCGTAGCACCATAGCTTGACGAAAGGATGCGGGCACTGATCGACGGGTCGGCCAGAGCACCCGCAGTTCCGGGACTGGGCGCAAAGATATAGTCCGCCAGGCCATATCGCTCGGCCTGATCGGCAATGCGCCGATCCGTGATCCCGTGGGCCGGCGGCAGGCCGAGCCGCGCATAGGCATTCTCGAGGATAGGGCGCGAGACTGCCATGCGGGTATTGATCGCCTCAGCGACGATCAGAATGCCGCGCGCCTTCAGCGCGCGGTAGACCGAGACGGGCACTGACGGCCAGAGATAGGCGACGTCGCCTGGGCGTACCGACCCGAGGAACCCCCGATGCAGAAGAGGTCCGGCCAATGGGCGCACGGCCCAGAAAGGCGCATGTCTGAACACCGGCCCGAGAACCGTCCGGACGGACAGCAAAGGCTCGGTCGCGCCGTCAAGGCGCGATGTGTCGAAGGTCAGCGGGTATCCGGCGCGCGCAGCCGATCCGAGCAGGCTGCGGCAGGTGTAGCCGACGCCCGACTCGGCACAGGGCATCGTCATCAGGGCGCGGACCCTGGGCAGGCCGGACAGGCGTTCGGTCATTCCGGACGACGGGACGGATGCAAGATACATGGGGATTTACCAGCCGAATGCCACGCCGACGACCGCGGCATCACGGCGCGTATTCCTTTCCGAACGCCAGACGGGCGGCGTGGCCCTTGATCCTCTGCCGGACTTCGGCGGGCGGAGGGCGATCAAAACTTGCGCCAAGCAGAACCGAAGCTTCGCGGCGATGCCCCTTCAGAGCCATCTGCGCGGCCTTGAGCAGCGTGAAGGCCTGCGCGGTTGGCCAGGCCAGCGGCCGGAAGCGGCGCATGAAGCGCATCCGGTTGCGGTGCTTGAAGTAGAGCGAGAAGGGCGATCCGACGCGGTCCAGCCGTGGCGAACCGATCGAGGTTCCGGCACGGTGATAGACGATGCCGCCGGGGCAGTAGGTCAGCGGCAGGTCACCGCGGCGCATCGCCCAGTCGACTTCCTCGTAATACAGGAAATAGTCCTCGGCCATTGGCCCGGCGCGGTCCCAGAAGGCGCGCGAGACCACCATGCTGGCGCCTGTGATGAAGTCGAGCGAGGCCGGATCGGGCGCGGGCGTGGTGCTGGCGGGGGACCCGATGCCGACATTCATCGTCACGCCGGTGCGCCAGTTGACGCGCCCACCGTCGATCTGGATGCAGTCGGGGTCTTCGAGGTAATTCACGCGCCCGCCCATCAGCGAGAACCCGGCTTTCGGGACTGGCTGGGTCGCAAAGGCACGGGCCGATGCGGGCGGCACGGCGCTGTCGGGGTTGAGGATCCAGAAGCGGTCAAGACCCGGAACGAGGGAAAGGGATTTCAGCCCGGCATTGACACCTGCGGCATAGCCACCGTTGACACCCGCATGGACGAGCAGGACGGACGGTGCTTCGGGAACGGCGGCCGGGCCATCGCTTTCGACCAAGGTCAGCGGCTTCGGCTTGGCATTCAAAGGAAAAGGCAGGTCGTCCGCGACCACAAAGCCGGGCTTGCCAGACGCCCAGTCGCGGATCAGCGCGACGGTGTCGTCGGTCGAGGCGTTGTCGACGACAACGATATGGAGCCGGACACCTTCCGAGGCGATCAGGCTTTCGAGGCAGTCAAGAATGACATCGCCCGAGTTGAACGACACGATGGCGACCCCGATGGCAGGGGTGGCGGGATCGGCGGGCGCAGGGCGGCCTGTTTCGGAATCGGTTCTGCGAGTCATCGGATCAGCTTTTCGCGTTTCTTCCGGTCTGCCGACGACGGATGCTATCTGTGAACCGCGTGTAGGTCAGGCGGCGCTCGGGGCGCAGGGGATCGACCCCACCAGCGTCCGTCCCGGCGGCAGAGTCCGACATGGCCGGTAAGGCCGGATCGGCATCGGTCGACAGGTCTGCCGCTTCCGGAATGAGACGTCCGCGAACCCGCGACACCGGGCGGGACGAGCCGCGCAATTCAGGGGTCGGTGCGGGGGCAGTGGATTGCGCATTTGCGGGTTGCCAGCCGGCCATCCAGACGCCGGCACCCAGCATCATGAAGACGAAGGAATAGATCGAGGTCCAGATATGGACGGTGCACAGGGTGAAGCTGAGACCGAGGAAGGTGAAGACCCAGGCACGGCGGAACTGCGTCAGCGTCGCATCGCCTTCGAAATTGCGCCGCATGATGCGCTGGATCGCGTCGATGTAGCCCAGGGCGATCAGCACGAACCCAGGAATGCCGTAGCGCACGGCCATGACCAGCCAGAAATTGTCCATGCTGCCCGAGGACATGTAGGATGGGCGAATCCAGTTGCGCTGGCCGAGGCCGAAGATCGGGTTGGCCCAGACGTTGAACATGCCCCAGTCGAAGATGATGCTGCGCCAATAGGCGTTCCAGGCAGAGAACGTCGCATAGCTCATGAACACCTTGATCGGCGTCCGACTTGAAAGCAGGTCGATGACCACATAAACCACGGCGAACAGTCCGAGCAGCAGCCACCAGCGGCGCTTGTTGTTGCGGAATATCCAGGCCCAGCCGATCAGTCCGATCTGCAGCGCAAGCGCCAGCAGCGCTCCGCTGGAGAGGGCCAGAAACGTGCAGGCACCGATCAGCGACCCGAATAGCCAGCGGTTGATGTCGAAGAAGATTCCGCGGAACGCGACCCAGCACAGCGAGAATGCGACCGAGCAAAACAAGCCGTAGTGAATTGGGTGCGCAAACACCCACTGCGACCTCTCGAGGCCCATGCGTTGATCGGCAACGACGTCGCCGAACGTGGTCAGGCCGGGGACGCTGTTGATCAGGTCAAGAATGAATGGCTTTCCGGTCTGCGATTCCGAGATGACGAACGGCAGCGAGAGGATCACCATGAAGAAAAGAGCGCGCGCCAGCGCCGCGAAATCGCCCGGCGTGCGGATAAGCGCGCGCCCGACAAGATAGCCGCCGAGGAACTCGACCGACGTTGACCCCATGTTCTGGACGACGACGTTCGGGTTGTTCACCGCCATCGCGATGGTTGCCCAAAGAATATGCAGGATGAACAGAATATCGATGGGAAAAATGCGACCGTATCTTCCGCCCAGAAGTCCGAAGAACAGGGGCAGGATGGTGATCAGCAGAACGACCCGCATCCCGGTCATTGCAAGGCTGCCCATGTCGAAGCCGATCGGCAGGGCAATGGTTGCAAGATACAGGAACACTACGACAGGCAGCTTACCCACGCCTGGCACAGAGAGATTGCGCTCTCCCAAAGACCCGGGCGACCGGGGCATGGCTTCGGCCAAACTCACCGCCAGACCCCTTCTCTCACCTGCGCAACCCGCTTGTTACAATGCAGGTGCTGATACTTCATTTCGACCTTGTGGGCGAGCCGCAAACTGCCCGGTCACGGCGCTGTCATAGGTCCTTCCGGGCAAATCTGACCTAAGCGTCCGCAATTGTTGCGTTTCGCGCAACAGGGCACAAGCGATGTTAAGCCTGCCTGCCGAAGCGGCCCGATGGTCGCCGCATGGAAAGAACGTTTCTGCCTCGGAGTCAGCCGTAGCCAGCGTTCCGTCCTGCGCCACACGGGAATCGGAGGCGTCATGCAGATTTTTCTTGGCACATCGACAGCAATGCCGGTGTTTCCGCGCAGCGGCGGACAGGGCGGGGACAGAACGCGCCGATCACAGCGGTCAGTGCCGATGGCTGGACTGCGACCTATCCGTCGCCGCCGACCTTCGACCCCGTCGGCAACCCCGAAAGCTTCGCCGTCCAGCGCGCCGGGTTCACGACCGCAGGCGCGGCTACCACCTATGCGGACACGCTGACGATCACGAAACGCGTACGGCAGGTCTATCCGAACCACGCGACATTGACGCCCTCGACCGTCGCTCTGTCGGACTATGTCTATGCGGGCAATGTCATCACGGGCGCGGTCAACAGCAGCACCGAACTCTCGCCGCAGCCGGTGGCGCAGTGGGCCATGCCGGACCGGGTTGTCATCGGGAACAGCGTGACCCTGGAGCTGGTCGCCTTTCACCGCAACGCGCGGAACGGCGAACAGGTCGCCTGTGTCGAATTCAGCGCGACCGACGGCACGACGACCGTGACGCAGAAGGTATCGGCATCGGTCGTGTCAGGGCGGACGTCCGACCGGAACGCGGTCATCGTCTACCGCGCGACGGTGGACATCTCGACGCTGGCGAACCCCTCCGTCGTGACCTGCAACGCCAAGGTCTATCCGTGGATCGGCACTGCCGCATCGGTCCGGGACAGCGCATCGGCAAGCGCCGCCCGTGAATTCTCGCCGCGTGTCTTCGTGCGCAACACAGCGAAATTCAGCCTGCCGCCCCTCGCCTATGTCGCAACCACCGGCAACGACACGACCGGGGTCGTATCGACAACAGCGGCCACGGCCGCCGCGACACCGTTCCTGACCATCGCGGCCGCCCTGAAGGCGTTCAAGACGCAGGCGGGCGTTACCGGCGGCGTGCTCGACGGCTGCATCCTGCGCGTCGGGGCGGGAGCCTTCGTGCTGGGTTCGACCGCAGTGGCGACCGACGTGGCCATGACAGCGGCGGGTGTGACAATCACGCGCGACCCGATTGTCGCCAAGGCCTCGGCCATCGTGACCTTCGGGGCCGCCGCCTTCCGTACTCGGTTCCCCTGGCTGCGGATCGCCGACTGCACGATCCAGCGCACCGGGCTGCTGACCCTGCAGGGCGAGGCCGCGCCGCAGATGGTGGTCACTCTGGACGATGTGATCTTCGACAACGCGAACAACAATGCGTCTATCCTGTCGAATTCACACCTGATGATCGCCGGATGCGATCTGCTGAATGCGGGAACATCGCCGATCGCCGCCGGCACGTTCGAGGTGCGGATGGTCCGTGGGCTGCAATGCACGAGCGGCGTGACGGTGGAAAACTGGCTTGTCGTCGGGTCGCGCCTGACCGGCGGCAGCCACGCGAACGGCCTGCTGGCGGGGGGTACGCGGTCGAGCAACGGGGCCGTCTGCGCGTTCAACTATCTGTCCGGCTACCGCCCCAACTATGGCGGGCTGGCCGAGACGATGTCCTGCGCGGTGGTCCAGAATGCGATCGAGTTTTTTTCGGCCACGTCGAACACCGGCTTTTCGATCAGCCCGGACAGCGCCACGACCAACACCCTGCATACACTGGCCTTCCACAACACGCTCGCGGGGTTCTTCAACAACGGCCGGTCGAACCTGTTCTACGATGAAACGGCAGGCACGGCGCGGACGCACCGGCTAATGGCGGTCAAGGGCAACATCCAGGTCTCGGTCAACAACAAGGGTGACGTGTTCATCCTGGATGGGACGCGCATCGGCAACTGGCCCTATCTGTTCGGCGTGGGGGTCGCGCAGGACTTCCACCAGTTCGACGCGGCTGCGCCCAACTTCCGGCAGGAATTCATCGGTCTGGGCAGCATTGTCGGCACGTCGCAGACCACGCCTATCCTGCCGCAGTTCACCTCGCCCGCGCACACGACGACTGGCCCCACCGCCGGGGCGGGTGGCGGCACTTATGCGCTTCAGGCGGGGTCGCCGGCGAAGGGGATAGTGACGGGCGGACTGCTGGCGTTTGACCTGTCCGGTGCCGCGCGGCCATTTTCGGCGACCTCGGCCGGGGCCTATCACTAGCCCGAAAGCGGCACAGGGAATCTCCGACATTGACGTCAGGGCGGACGGAATGTTTCCGCGACCAGCGTCTGGCGCGTTGCCATGATCCCGAACGGCGCATAGGAAGTCCGCGCCGTCCGCAGTGTCATGGGTCCAATGCCGTCGTCGCCCGATGCCTTCGCCTCTCCCGGTCTCGCGCGCGTTGCGCGTGGGTCGCTGTGTTCCGGCTGCGGGGCCTGCGCGTCGATAGCGCCCGGCAAAGTCACCATGACGATGACGCCACCGGGCTTTCTGCGCCCGGTGCAGTCGGCAGCGTTGTCGCCAGAGGAAGAGGCGGGCGTCACGGCGGCCTGCCCGGGCCTTGGCCAGTCGGCCGTTGTAGCTGGACGCACCGACACCGACCTCTGGGGGCCATACGTCCGCGCGGAGACGGGCTGGGCGACCGACCCTGCCGTGCGCCATGCAGGGTCTTCCGGGGCGGGGCTGACGGCGATTCTGTCACATCTTGTCACGTCCGGGGCCGTGGATGCGGTCGTGCAGACGGGGTCGTCAACAGCCGTGCCGGTTGCAAATGCAACGGTCATCAGCACCGGACCCGACCACATCCTGACTGCCGCCGGATCGCGCTATGCGCCCTCGGCACCGCTTGCCGACCTGCACCGCCTGATTGGCGACGGACGGCGCTATGCCTTTGTCGGCAAGCCCTGCGACGCTGCTGCACTGCGCGCGTGGTCGCAGCGGGACGACCGGGTGCGCAACAGCTTTCCGGTAATCCTCTCCTTCTTTTGTGCCGGCGTCCCCTCGCAGGCCGGGGCAGAGCAGGTGCTGAAAGCGCTGGGTACGTCCCTGCCCGAGACCGCAGCCTTCCGCTTTCGCGGCAACGGCTGGCCGGGCCGGGCGACCGCTGTGCTGAAAGACGGCTCCGAACGCTCGATGACCTATCACGACAGCTGGGGCAGGATCCTGTCCAAGCATGTGCAGCACCGCTGCAAGATCTGCGCCGACGGCACCGGCGTGGCGGCGGACATCGTCTGTGCGGATGCGTGGGAAGCAGATGACGAGGGCTATCCGCTGTTCGAAGAGGCGGACGGCGTCAGCCTGATCCTCGCCCGGACCGAGGCCGGGACCAGGATAATCGATGCCGCGCGCAGCGCGGGCGTGATTGCGACGGACGGGTTCGACATGGCCAAGCTGGCGGCGATCCAGCCTGGCCAGCGTGAACGGCGGCGCGCGCTGTTCGCCCGGTTGGCCGCATTGCGCCTGCTGGGCAAGCCCATCCCGCGCTACCGCGGACTGCGCATTGCTGCGGCGGCCCGACAGAACCCGCTGAAGCGCAACCTGAAGAATTTCCTCGGCATGGCGCGCCGGGCGATGCGGGGCAGGCTCTAGCCCAACCGCATAAATCAGTTCCTATTTCCCGCGCCGTCATGCTACCAGCCGCGCGCCCATCCTACAGGAGCCACCGGCTTGTCCGCTTCCCTGCCCGATCTTCGCGTCTGCCTGATCTATCATTCGACCGTGTCCGACAATCTGGGCGTCGGTGCCCTGACGGTGTCCGAAGTCGAGATTCTGCGCGCGCTCGCGCGCGAGACGGGGCGCGGGATGAAGATCACCGTGATCGACTGGAAGGACCCGCGCGCGCCCTATGTGACCGGTCCGGACATCGAAGTGCTGAAGGTCGGCGGAAAATTCCTTGTGTCGCCGGGCGGGTTCTTCCGCACGGTCCGGCGGTCCGACATCGTCATCGACATCGGCGCGGGCGACAGTTTTGCCGACATCTACGGACCCAAGCGGCTGTCCCGGATGTTCCTGATGAAGTTCCTGACCCACCTGGCGCGGCGGCCTTTGGTCGTTGCACCCCAGACCGTCGGTCCGTTCAAGCATGGTCTGTCAAAGCTGCTTGCCCGCTGGACCCTGACGCTCAGCGCGGTCGTGGCGACGCGGGATGCGATGTCGACTGCCTGCGTGCGCGAGCTTGGCGTGAAGCGCCCCGTGATCGAGGCGTCGGATGTAGCGCTGAAGCTGCCGTTCGAGCGCGCGGCCGCGCGGACGCGGCGGGGTCAGCCGAGGATCGGACTGAACGTTTCGGGGCTGCTGATGGCGGGCGGTTATGACCGCAAGAACATGTTCGGGCTGAAATCGGACTATCCCGGTCTGATCCGCGACATCATCCGGTCGTTCCAGGCCTTGCCGGGGGGATGCGAGGTGCATCTGATTCCGCATGTGATCCTGCGGGGAACCGGATCACCGGAAGACGACTATGCGGCATCCGAAGCTCTGGCGGCTGAATTTCCCGGGGTGATCGTCGCCCCTGCCTTCGCCACCCCGTCCGAGGCAAAGACCTATATTTCGGGCATGGATTTCTTCATGGGCGCGCGGATGCACAGCTGCATCGCAGCGTTCTCATCCGGGCGTGCCGGTCGTGCCGATGGCCTACAGCCGCAAGTTTGCGGGCCTGTTCGGGACCATCGGCTATGACCGGACGGTCGACTGCACGACGGAGACGTCGGAAGCCATCCTGACCAAGATCATGGCGGCTTATGCCGACAGGGACGCCCTGAAGGCCCAGGTCGCAGCATCGCTGGCGCGCGGCCGCGCCAAACTCGGTGCTTACGAAGACGCGCTCCGGGGCGTGCTGGCGGGCCGATAGGCCCGGCCCGGCCCGCTTACCAGAGCGCGATCAGGCCGCCCGCGGTGGTGCCGGTCGCATTGATGCGCGCCGCGCGGATCGGCAGCAGCGTTCCCGCCGCCACGGCCTGAAACACTACCGTCTGTCCCCCCGGCATCAACGCCGCAAGGTTTCCCGCCACGCCGACATAGACGGCGCGCGGCATGATCGTCAGCGCGACCGTGTCGCTGGGCACGATGGCCTGAGCGTCCCGCGCCGGGGTCGTAAGGGTCGTCGGCAAGCCGTCGAAAGGGTCCATTTTGTCTGTCCTGCTGCAAGAATGTGGCGACTGCTCCCGGCTGTCCTGACCGCCGCGCTGCCCGAATTCGACAGGATTCGTCGCATACGATCAGGCGGGGGCCAAAACTGTTTCCGGTCCGGTTTGGTCGGCGCAATTCTTCCGGTTTCTCGTAAATTTAAGCGGAATCCTGCGCACGGAGGTATTGTTTCCTCTACGGAACCCATAAATATCGCACTATTCGATTAATGCTAATTTAATGATTTATAACGACTTTCTGCAGTCAGAACGATTTGTCGGCGGCGTCACACCCATACTGCATTGTCGCCCCATTTTGGTCATGTTCTGACGCATTGTTCTGTGCATCGACACACTCGAGGATCGAGAGGGAATACGTATGCGCCTGATCCGCACAATTCTACTGACCAGTGTCGGACTAGTTTCCTGTCTCACCCCGGCCGTTGCGACAGACTTTTACGTTCAGGCCCTCAAGGCCGGCCCCGTGGCCGGCACTGCACTTGCCGTCATCACGCTTCAGGCCAGCACGGCCGGAACCGCGCCGACGACAGATTCCGGCAGCGTTACACTTCTGGCGCTGAATCCCACCACGGCCGGCAAGTGGATCCGTCCGAATTCGACGCAGACAACCGCGCCGACCACGACGATCCCGCTGGCGGGATCGCCAACCATCACGACGACGGCGAAAACGTCCGATGTGGTGGCCACCGGTACGACAACGACCACCACAACCACAACGACTGCTCCGACGGTCACCGCCGCCGCAGCTACCGTTCCAAGTGGTGCCACGACCTGGAAATCCGTCGGGGCCCTGCTCAGCTCCGGTCAGGTCAAGGGCGGTGATCGCATCTTCCTCATGGATGGCTATCACGGTCCGATCACCTTCCGCGGCATGGCATTCTCTTCGACCGTCGTGGTCGCGCCGATGTCCGGCAAGACAGCGCATGTCGACACCATTCTGGTCGACAGCTCGAAGAACATCGTCTTCCGCGGCCTCAAGGTGTGGCCGCTGACCTCGACCAATAACGGGGCGATCATCCGCACCTACGGCAGCGCATCCGACATTACCTTCGATTCACTCGATCTGCGGGCTGACGCCGACTCGGCGAACTACATGAAATGGCCGCTCACCACCTGGACCGCCGAAAAGCGCATCGGCTTCATGACCCAGGGTCCGCGCAACTCCGTGACGAACAACCGGATCACCGGCATTCAGCACGGCATCCTTTCGATGGGTGCCTCGGCACTGGTCGAAAAGAACATCATCGACGGCTTCAGCGGTGACGGGATGCGGGCGCTCGGCAACGACACGATCGTGCGCAACAACAAGGTTCAGAACTGCTTCCAGATCGACGGCAACCATGCCGACGGTTTCCAGGCCTATTCCGTCGGCGCCGGCGGCAAGCCCGGAACCGGAACGCTGATGAACCTGGTGGTTGAGAACAACAAGTTCTTCGAATGGACCCAGTCAGCTACCAGCCCGTACCGCTGCCAGTTGCAGGGCATCGGGATGTTCGACGGTATGTACGACGGGACGCGGATCGAGAATAACTCGATCATCGCCTCGGCCTATCACGGCATCACGGTTGCAGGTGCCCTAAACACGATCATCCGCCAGAATACGGTCGTGAATTCGAATGGCGCCGGCGGAAAGCACCCGTGGATCCGGGTTTCCTACCATAAGAACGGCACCGCGCCGAAGAACGTCCAGGTCGTGAACAACTTTGCGACCAACTTCATCGACACGACCAACACAGCCAACAACATCTACTTCGGCAACAACCAGCGGGCTGGCATCGCGACGAATGAATTCGCTGCTTTCACGCAGCAGAATCTCGCGCTCAAGGCAGGCTCAAAGGCAATTGACGCGGGCGACAAGACAAGGACGAACAAGGCCGATATCCTGGGCATTGCTCGCTGGAAGGGTGCTGCACCGGATGCGGGGGCATTCGAAAGCTTCTGATCCGAGTCTCTGAGGATGCAATCCCGCCGGGCACTTCCCGGCGGGTTTTGCTTTTGCAGCGCGTCTTTTTGATTGTTTCGAGAGCTGCGGACAAAGGCTACCGCCGCGCCTCAGCGGATCGGCAGTCCAGACGCTTGCCGGAGCATCCAGAAGGCCCGCAGAAACCTGAGGCGGATCAAGGTACCGCAGCCGCGAAGACGCTCGACCGGCCCCTGCAGCCCGGAGTGCCGAAGAACCCTTGGAAGATGTGCGACGCCGCTTGCGGCGACTGCGGCCGAGCGAACGGCCCATGATGCGCGCCCCTTCCGCGTCAGATGCAGCTGGTACATCTCTTGGGTCAGGCGCAGCCATTTGCGGCGCAGCGATGCCCAGTCTGATCGCGTCGGATGTGACACGCGCAGATCCTCGGCTAGCACAATCCCGAACCCGGCGTCGCGCGCGCGCCGGCACCATTCCTCATCCTCGCTGACACCATCGATGAACGGGCCGGTCGCCAGGAACACGTCTCGCCGCGTCAGCAGGTTCGCCGTGACGGAGAACCCCTTGTTCAGGATATAGTCGCGGTAGTTGAACGCAAAGACCGTCTCGAAGGCCTGCGCGCCTGATCGCGGCGGCGGCGTTTCGTCGAACACCGTGATCGCGCCGCCGACGATATCGCCGAGATCGCGGTTGCGCATCGCCGAGGCAAGCCAGTCGGCAGCCGGAATGCAGTCCGCGTCCAGAAAGAACAGGTGTGGCGCTTTGGTTGCCATGACCCCGCGATTGCGCGCATTCGCTGCGCCCTTGCGCGCCTCAGTCACAAACCGCACCTGGGGAAACTCGGCCATCAGGGGTGCAATCGGGTCGGTCGACCCGTTGTCGGCCACGACAATATCGACCCCGTCGATACCCCCCGACACCAGACCCGATAGGCATCGCCGCAATCGGACCGTATCGTTGTAGTGCGGGATGATGACGGCGCAGTCGGAAGTCATTCGGATGTGATTTGCTTTTGCCGCGACAGTCACTGCGGCTGCCGACGGTGTCCAGCACGGCGTTCTTGCCCTGGCGGATATGCGACCGTGCCTAGCAGGGGCTGCGCACGTCAACACTCCGTTCACCTATTTGAGACAGTAAGCTGTCGTGGCCGCTGAGATGGTCGCAAAGGGGCACTGAATGCCGGTTTTCGACGCAGTTTTCCGGGGTCGTGGCGCGACCCTCAACTCTCGGTTGATTCGCCGTTCTTTCAAACCGGTTAACGGCAGAATTTTGTCTTTTGGGCGTTTGATTCACGGCGAAATGTGCTAAAACTGTGGCTGGGTGTATTTACCTTACGTTACCTTGAAGGGGTGTTTCATGTTTCAACGCAACAAACTTGCCGGCGTCGTCGCGGGCGTTGTCTTGGCAGTCGGCGCGACCGCTGCTTCGGCGACAACCATCGACTTCACCAAGGCATCGACCGGAACGTCCGGCACGGCGGGCAACGTCGGCTGGACGCTGACCGCCGGCACGAATGTCGGAATTGCTGGCGTGGCGAACAACTCGCAGCTGTTCGACGGACAGGGCTCCAACCTCGCCTCTACCGGTCTTGCCCTGCAGCGCGACGGCTACGGTGTGCGCTCGGCTCTCGACAAGCAGACCAGCGACGATGAAATCTCGTCGATAAAGAAGGGGTCTGAATATCTTCAATTGACCTTTGACTGGGCTGTCAAGCTGACCGGCGCGTCCTTCCTCGACCTCTTCATCGCCGCAAACGGCGATTTCGAAGAAGGTTACGCCGAAACCGACGACGGCACGATCATCGCCTTCTCGGCGGCCGATCTGGCCAACTCCGGCGGATCGCGCCGCGCGGGCTACGCGGGCGGCACGTTCGCAGGGATCGTGACGCAGTCGATCAAGTTCTACATCGGCCTCGGCAATGACGCGCAGGGTGTCGCTGACGGTGCGCTGGCATCGGTCGATATCGCTCCGGTTCCGGTTCCGGCCGCAGGCCTGCTGATGCTCGGCGGTCTTGGCGGACTTGCCGCTCTGCGCCGTCGCAAGACGGCCTGATTGGTCCTTCGACTGATACGGAAAGGCCGGGCGAAAGCCCGGCCTTTTTCGTTTCCGACCGAAGGCGGCTGAGCGGCCTGCCCGCGTGCCGTTCGTCTCAATATGTTCCGTAGGTATAGCCGACCGAGTCATCCGCATAGCGGCATTTGTTCAGCACGACGCCCAGCACATTCGTCAGCTGCGCCAGTTCCTTTTCGCAGATGTCGATGTTCGACATCCGTGTGCTCTCCGCGGCGGCAACCAGAATCGCGCAATCGACATTGCCCAGAAAACCGACATTGTCGTCGCTGGCCAGCATCGGCGACATGTCGAAAATCATCACGTCCGGCTTCCACCGCGCTTCGATCGCGTCCAGCACATCCTTCGTCGTCTGGCTCTGCAGCAGTTCGGCCGGATGATCGCAGGGCATGGCGTTTGTGCCCAGCACCAGATTGGTGTCCATGCGAAGGGCATGATCCTCGAAGGCGACCTTTCCATCCAGAACTTCCCAGAACGACCGCTCGGGCGTATGGCCGACCGTCTTGTTCAGGTTCGGGCGCCGCAGGTCCATGTCGAACAGCATGACCTTCAGGTCCTTCTGACGCGACAGGCTCAGCGCCAGGTTCAGCGAAATCGTCGTCTTGCCGCAGCCCGCATCGGGCGAGGTGACGGCCAGTCGGCTCCACGATTTTTCCTTCAGCTGCCGGATCGTCCGCGACCGCAGCATGTCGTAGGGCACGGCGTCCTTGCCGCCCAGAAGGGCGCTGATCCGGTTGCGCAGCGCGCGGTCCGCCGGAATGACAAGTTCGGGCAGGTCGGTCCAGTCCGCGCCGTCCGGCCTGGCAGGGGCAGAGGTCGCACCGGCAACCGCGCGCACCGGCTCAATTCCTTTGCGCTGTTCGCGTGCCTTCGCAAGGGCGGCTTCAAGTCTTTCCATCTTCGGCTTTACCTGTCTCTTGTCCCCGGCACGACCACCTCGTCAGAGGCTGATCCCGAATTTCGATGCAACGCGGCTCAGGATCAGGTCGAGCGGCTGATAATAGACGTGCACGGCATAAATCAACGCAGGAATTCCCACTACCGCCACAAGCAGCATTCCTGCGAATGCCCCCCGGCGCATCACAGTTTCGGACGGCGTGCGCATGTAGGGGATCGTCGACAGTGGCGTTATGCCAAAGCTCTTGATCAGATCCTTCGGGCGACGCACGGACCGGTTCAGAAGCTCCATCAGGAAAATCAGGCCGATTCCCAGCGCCATCCCCGCACCAAGGCCGCCCAGCGAGATCAGGACGCGATTGGGGCTGGTCGGCTGGTTCGGCGCCGTCGCGGCGTCCGTCACCGTGATCCGCTCGCCCTTCGACATCAGTTCGATGCGCTCGCCCGTGGCCGCCTGCGACAGCCGGCCCGTCGCCTGATTGTACTGCTGCTGGATGTTCGAATAGTCGCGCGTCAGGGCGTCCAGAGCGATCTGGTTGTCGGGCGTCCGGTCGATCGTATCGGTCAGCTCGACCAGCTTCTCATCCAGAATTTCCTTCTGATCCTTCTTGTCGGCGATCTGAGAATCGATGCTTGCTACCTGAACGTCCAGCATGGCTTTGGCCGGATTTGTATCGGGTGCCGTCTGGATCGGCGACTGAAGCCGGACGGTTTCCTCTAGCGCAGCGACCTGCTGCTTCATCAGCTTAACCTTCGGGTTAGTGTCCGACATGCTGATCAGCATGTTCGACAGCTGCGTCCGCGCCTGGTCGAGCTGGATCTGCTCCGGCGTCTTCTGCACCCCCGCCGCATTCCCGATCGTGCCATTCACTTCAAAGATCGCAATCAGATTCTCTTTCTGATCCTCCAAGGCTGAAATATCGCGATCCAGCTGCGCGATCTGCGTCTGAAGCGAAGTCTGCTGGTTCATGCGGAAATTCAGTGTATTGGGCAACGCATCCCGGTTGGCATTCTGAAAGTCCAGAATCTTCTGGCTCATCCGGTCCAGTTCCGCACTCAGGCTTTTGACCTCCTGCTCGAAGAATTCCAGGGTCTGGCCTGCCCGCTCCGTCCGCAGCGCAAGGTTCTCGTTCAGGATCAGCGTGACGTATTCGTTCACCACACCCGCCGCCACCTGCCCGTTGTCAGCGGTGAAGTTGATGTCCATCGCGGTGGCCTGATCCTTGCCCGCGCGCTTCATGATCCGTGTCTGCGCGCGCATCGCCATGACGATTTCATCCGGACGCATCCGGTCGACATCCTTGAAGACCTTCAGCCGCTTGGCGATGTCCAGAAGGTTGGCGCGCGTCATCAGGCGCTGCTCCATCGTCTGAAGCTGCTCCATCGCCGCCATCTGCACGGTCGGCGCGGCCATTGGGCCTGGAATCTGCGAGCTCTCGATCAGCAGCGAGCTGCGTGCCTCGTACGATGGCGGAAGCAGAAATGCCGCCGCCAGGGCAGCCGCCGTCACCAATGCCGTTACGAGGATGAAGTAGTGAATGCGCCGCAGGAAAACGGCAAAATAGTACGAAAAATCAATGTTCATTTACGCTTCTCTTCATCGGCGGCCGCAATCTGGGCCGCAAAGAACACACCATCGTCCAGCACAGCCTGAACGACCCGTTCGTCAACCTGGTGATGGTCCATGCTCCAAGCATACAGCAGCGACATGTCGCACAGTTGGTTCACCAGGCGCGGCACCCCATGCGTCACTGCATGGATCCTGCGCGCGGCATTCTCGGTGATCTCGTGCCCCGTCCCACCTGCCGCCTGCAGCCGGTAGACGATCAGCTCCGTCACCCCGGTCGCATCCAGCGGCAACAGGTGGAAACTGGCCGCAATCCGCTGCGCCAGTTGCCGCAGCGACGGATCGAGCACCATTTCCCGCAGTTCGGGCTGGCCGACCAGAACCAGCTGGATGACCTCGTCCTTGCCCGAATTGATGTTGGTCAGCATCCGCAGCTCTTCCAGGCTTTCCGCCGAAAGGTTCTGCGCCTCATCGAAGATCAGCACGACGCGCTGGCCACGCGCATACTCGTCGATCAGAAAGTCCTGCAGTTTCTGGAACATCTGCACATAGCCGACAGCCGGATCGAAGGGCACGCCAAGCGCGTTCAGGACCCACTGGATCAGCTCGCCCCGGCCGCCCTGCGCGTTCGAGATCAGGCCCACCGTCACGCGGTTCTCGAACTGGCGGAGCAATTCCCGCAGCAGCGTCGTCTTGCCGCATCCGACGCCCCCGGTGACAAGCGTGATGGGCGCGCGCGAAAGGATGCCGAATTCCAGCACGGAATAGGCACGACGGTGCTGCGCGGACCAGAACAGGAAATCCGGATCGGGGACGAGCGTGAACGGACGCTCGGTGAACCCGAAGAAATCCATGTAAAAGCCGATGCTGCCCGCGTCGTCCGTTCTGGTCTCAACGACCTTGTTCATCCAACATCCATTTCAATCAGGGCCAAGGCACCACCGATGCCCAATGCCACAGGACTTTTTACTCTGATTGCGCCCGAAACACACGAGGCAATGCGTCACACAACTTCGTCAACTTGATGGCGTCTCCGCCAGGTTTGTCTTCACCGACCCCCCGATGTCATTACGCGCGATTCGCCGTCTTGTCTGCCCCCCCATCAGAACCGCTGTTGCCTTAAGTCGCACAAAACTACTCTCGCCACGCGGCTTGTCGCCCCCTAAGAAACGCCGACCCGGCGGGTTTTCGCTGCATTGCAGCACAAACCGTCGGCCGATGCCCAAAACCTATGCGGAAAACGGGGGATTCGAGCAAGGTCAGGATTTTCGTCATTTGAGGCCGCCGATCTTGATGCTAGAACCGACTGCGGTGATGTCGATGCGTCGGATCGAGTGAAATTAGGTGGGTAAGGGTGGGGCCGATCAAGAAACGGTCGGTGGGCCGCACCCGGAGTGTGCCAATGACAATGCAGCTTAACGATCGCACCGACAGCATCGAGCGATCCAGCGCGCCGGTGGGACAGGTGGTTCTGCCCCGCAAGGCCGGTGTCTACCGGAACGGCCTCAAGCGTTGCTTCGACCTCGCCTTTGTTTTTGCTACCGGCATCGTGGTCGTACCGCTGATCATGCTCCTCGCGCTGATCGTCGCGCTCGACGGTCACAAGCCGTTCTACAGCAGCCCCCGCGTTGGGCGGAACGGCCGCACCTTCAATATGATAAAGCTGCGCACGATGGTGCCAGACGCCGACGCCCAGTTGGAATCGTTCCTGAACCGGAACGACGGTGCCCGGCAGGAATGGAACAGTACCCAGAAGCTCAAGCAGGACCCCCGGATCACACGGTTCGGGCGGTTTCTGCGCAAGACCTCGCTCGATGAACTTCCGCAGGTGCTGAACGTCCTGATCGGCGACATGTCGATCGTCGGCCCGCGTCCGATGATGCCGCAGCAGCGCCCGATGTATCCCGGACTGTCCTATTATGCCCTGCGCCCCGGCCTGACCGGCCTCTGGCAGGTGTCTGCCCGCAACGACAGCAACTTTGCCCAGCGGGCCGAATTCGACCGGTTGTACGAACAGAACCTGAGCCTGTTCGGCGACGTCAGCCTGATCTTCCTGACCTTCCGGGTCGTGTTCAAGGGCACGGGCTATTGATGGAATTGGCGTCTTCGCCTCAAATCCGCCAAACAATCCTCTAATACCTCTTCCGAAATGATGGTTCTGCCCTACCTAAGCGGTTCGGCACTGTGCGACCGGGGCGGGAATGACGTTTTCAGGTGTGTTGAAGGTTTTTGCGCTGACTCTCGTGTTGACGGCACTTGCCGCGTGCGATTCGGCCGAAGAGCGTGCCCAGAAGCATTTCGAATCCGGGATGCGGCTGATCGAGGCCGGCGATGTTGATCGCGCCCTGGTCGAGTTCCGCAATGTCTTCCAGCTGAACGGCAGCCACCGCGAAGCGCGTCTCGCCTATGCGCAGGCCGAACGCGACCGGGGAAACCTGCGCGAAGCATATGGCCAGTATCTGCGTCTGGTGGAACAGTATCCTGACGATCTGGACGGCCTGCGCGCCCTCTCGGAAATCGCGACCCAGGCCGGCGAGTGGAAAGAGGCCGAGCGCCACCTGACCGTCGGCCTTTCCAGCTATCCCGATGACCTGCGCCTTCAGGCAGCCCGGCTGGCCGCGGATTATGGCCAGGCCTCGGTTTCCGGTGACGACGCAAAGATGGCCACTGCAGCGGCAAAGGCGTCCGCTCTTCTGCCGAAAATCCCCGAAAGCGTCCTGCTGAACGGCGTCGAAATCGATAACCACCTGCGCTTGCAGGACTATCGGGGCGCGCTTAAGGCCGTCGACGCGGCGATCAAAGTAATGCCCGAAGATACCGGCCTCTACGCGGTCAGGATATCCGCGCTGGCCGCCATGGGCGACGAGGCCGGGGTGGAATCCAGCCTGAAAGACATGGTTGCACGGTTTCCTGATGACCAGGGCATCAGCGATGGCCTGGTGCGCTGGTACTTGTCCAAGGACAATATTGACGCCGCAGAAGACTTCCTGCGCGGTCGCATCGACCGGGCCGACGAAGACCCGGTTCAGACCCTGGTCCTGATCCGCTTCCTGTCCGACCACCGCGGCCTTCAGGCAGCGCTGGCCGAGCTTGACGAGATCATCAAGGTCAACCCGAACCCCGTCTTCACGTCGTCGCGTGCTGGTCTGAAATTCGACCTCGGCCAGCGCGACGAGGCCATCGCAGACATGGAAGCGATCCTGAAGACCGCCGAATCGTCCGACGATACCCGCAAGATCAAGGTCGGGCTGGCCCAGATGCAGGTCGCTACCGGAAACCAGGTCGCTGCGCGCGCGCTCGTTGAAGAAGTGCTGGCCGAGGATGAAGGCAATGTCGAAGCGCTCAAGCTCAAGGCATCGTGGCTGATCCTGGGCGACGAGACCGGCGAGGCGATCACGACACTCCGCAAGGCGCTGGAACAGAACCCGCGCGATTCGTCCGTGATGACGCTGATGGCCCAGGCCTACGAACGTGACGGAAACCGCGACCTGATGCGCGAAATGCTTCAGCTCGCGGTCAATGCGTCCAACAGCGCGCCCGAGGAATCAGTGCGCTTCGCGCAGTTCCTGATGGCCGACAATCAGAACGTCGCTGCCGAAGATGTACTGATCGATGCGCTCAGGCTTGCGCCCGGCACGCCAGAGCTGCTCGGACTCGCTTGGCGACATCTACATCCGCATCAAGGACTGGGCGCGCGCCGAAGCCGTCGCGGCCGAGCTTGAGGGGCTGGCCTCGCCCGAAACCGTGGCGGCCGCGACCGGCCTGCGCGCAGCGATCTTCGCCGGTCAGGAAAAGACCGACGCGGCGATCAGCTATCTTCAGGGCCTGGTCGACCAGGGCGCGGGCGGCCTTGCCCCCAAGATCGCGATCATCCGCGCGCATCTGGCCAAGGGCGACACCGAAAAGGCGCGGTCCTATGCCGATCAGCTTCTGGCCGAAACACCGGACGATCCTTCGTTAAGGTTCGTCGCAGCGTCCGTCTGGGGTGAAACCGGCGACACGGCACGGTCCGAAGCGGCCTACCGCGACCTGCTTAAGGAAGATGCCACGCGGTTGCAGGTCTGGATGGCACTGTTCCGGTCGGTCGGGTCCGATCCCGAACGGCAGGATCAGTCGCGGACGGTTCTGGAGGAGGCCCTTGTGGCGCTTCCCGATGCCGCCGAACTGCAATGGGCCAAGGCCGGGCTTCTGGAACGCGGTGGCGACATCGCAGGGGCGATCGCGGTCTACGAGGCGCTCTACGCCAAGGACAGCTCGAACCTCATCATCGCCAACAACCTCGCCAGCCTTCTGTCCACCCATTACAGCGATGCGGAGAATCTGGACCGCGCGGAAAAGATCGCACGCCGCCTACGCGAAACCACTGTGCCGCCCTATCAGGACACCTACGGCTGGATCGCCTTCCGGCGCGGAAATCTTGCCGAGGCGCTGCCCGCGCTTGAACAGGCAGCCGCTGCGCTGACCGACGACCCGCAGGTCCTGTATCACCTCGGCATGACCTATATAGCGCTGAACCGCGACGCCGAAGCGCTGTCGCAGTTCAACAAGGTCTTGGCCCTTGTCACGGATCAGGACAAGCGGCCCTTCGTTCCGCAAACTCGCGCAGAGGTTGCGAAACTCGCCGCCAAGGGCGTCACCGCCGACAACTGACCGGCGCAAGTCACCTGTTGCCGCTTGGGCACGCTGCGGTGCGGCGCGTCCGTCTTCGGACCTGTGATGAAGTTAAGGTTTTGTTTTCCCACGGCTTGCGGCGTAATCTTAACCCGATTCGATTATTGCCGGGTGACTTCATGTTCAGACCGCTACTCGCAGCCCTCTTCGCGCTTCTTCTCGCGCCACTTGCACATGCGCAGGGTTCCTATCAGATCCAGACGGGTGACATCCTTCAGTTCGAGGTTCTCGAGGATCAGTCGCTGAACCGCAGCCTGCTTGTGCTGCCCGACGGCACGATCAGCGTTCCGCTCGCCGGGTCCGTATCTGCCGCTGGTCGCACAGTCGATTCCGTCCGTGGCGCGATCGCTGCAGCGCTTGCGCCTAACTTCGCCTCTTCGCCGACCGTCTTTCTGAACATCGGCCAGGTCTCGCCGCAGGCGCAGGCCGCAGCGAATGCCGCAACCGCTGCGGCATCGGCCTTCCAAACGCCGCCCGGGGCAGTAACGATCTACGCCGTTGGCGAGGTCAACAAGCCAGGCAAAGTCGACGTCAAAGCGGGCACGACCCTGCTGCAGTTCCTTGCCGAAACCGGCGGGCTGAGCAAGTTCGCGGCAACCAAACGCATCCAGCTGCGCCGCGCGGACCGCAGAACCGGCTTGGAAACCGTCTACCAATACAATTACAAGGCTGTGCAGGCCGGGGCCAAGTCGCCGGTCATCGTGCTGCGCAGTGGCGACGTGATCGTGGTGCCGGAGCGCAGACTTTTCGAATAAGGGCGGGACGTCGGTGGGGACGAGCATAAACAAGATCGCGTCAATCGCGGCACTGACAAGTCTGATCTGGCCGACCGTCGCATCCCCGCAGGGTACGACGGGCGGCCTTCAGCTTGATTTCGGCGTAAGTTCGTCCCTCAAATTGGACGACAACTTCAAGCTGAACCCGACCAGTGCGGGGACAACGTTATTTTCTGATACTTTGCTCAGCTTCGGCCTGAGCAGCATCACACCGAATTCCTCGGCCATCCTGAAGGCTTCAACGATCCTCCGTGTCGGCGACATCCCTGGCCGGTCCCTTGCGGGTTTCGAGGATCAGAACCTGCGGTTCAACTATGCTCTGGCCTCATCGAACAGCAAACTTTCCTTCGACACGCGCTACCGCCACGTGGACCGCGAGTTCATTGATCCTTTCCAAGTCGAGCGGGAAGAGCAGATCTACGGAAGCCTGGTCGGAGGCGGCGGCGTTCAGACCACTCGTTTCGCGCAGTTGAATTTCCAGACTGGCCTGAATGACCCCATCGGCTATTCCGTGACGCTCAGTACCAACGACAAAAGCTTTACCGGCGTCGTGAATCCGTCAATTTTCGATACACGCACCGATGTCGCCAAGGCCTCCGTCAGTTTCGCATTGTCGCAGGTCACCAAGGTAGCGCTGAACGGCGGCCTCACTTGGTTCACCGCAGATGATGCCGTGCAGACAGACCGTGTCACCCGCGATCTGTCAGTCGGCCTTACCCAGGAAGTTAACCCCAGCCTGCGTTTTGACGTTACCCTCGGAACGACCAGAATCGAAACTGACACCATCGGCGGAACGACCCGCCGCTCGGGCGCCACTGGATCGTTCCAGGTCACCCGGGATGTCGTCAACGGAAACTACAACCTGTCGCTGTCGCGCAGCGTCAACCAGAACGGCGGTCGCACGACAGTACAGGTCGGACGCAGCCTCGACTTTCCAACCGGCACCCTTTCCGCGAATCTGGGCGTGACGCGGGGCGACACTGGCAAAGACCGCACGACGGCAAATGTCACCTACAAGCAGCAGCTGAAATCCAGCAACTACTCGGTCTCGCTCAACCGCAGCATTTCGACCAACAACGCTTCTCAGGATGTGCTCGATACTCGCCTGGCTTTTGCCTACGGCTACGACATCGACAGCCAGTCGCGCATCGACGTCGCCTTGGACTACGGTGTCACCGAAGACGCCAGCACCGGCACAGTGCCCACGGTCCAACGCACCAATCTGCGGGCCTCTTACACCCGCGCTCTGACCGCCGACTGGAACCTTCAGGGCGGCATCCTGATCCGTCATGTCGACGACGCCGCCGCAGTCGGTGCGGCGCAATCGAACTCGATATTCGTCACCGTCGACCGGAACTTCAGTTTCCGCCCCTGACACGATCGCGGAATATCTCCCCTTCTGGTGCACCGACTTTCTGCATTTTTCCGCACTGACGCTCGCAGAAATGCCATCAATGCTCTATAGTCACAGTCTGCCGGTCCTGCGGCAGAACAGCCGTATCGCATCCCCTTAGCCTCTGGTCGAACAGCCCGCCGATGACGAACTCCGCCACCGACCCCAAGCCTTCGGCCATAGGCGGCATCGGCCTCAACACCGCTGGGCTGGCTGCATTTGTCCTGCTTGTTGCGGGGTCGTTCCCGATCTTCTGGATCGGATTTCAGTCGCTGGCCCGGGCCTGGTCCACCGCCGAATACAGCCATGGCCCGCTGATCCCGCTGATCTCGCTCTACCTCTTCCTGCGCGAAATCCGCCGCTCGCCGCCCGTCAATCCGAATGTCACCGACCGCTGGCCCGGCGTTGCCGTCATCGCCTTCGCGCTTGCCCTTGCAGCCATCGGCAACCTGACCCGCATCGCCGATATCGTCACCTATGCGATGATCGTCTGGGTCGGCGGCGTCGTGCTGACCGTCTTCGGCTGGAAACGCGGGATCACGCACCAGCTCGGCGTCGTGCACCTCGTCTTCATGCTGCCGCTGCCGCAGTTCCTCTACTGGAAGCTGACGATTTTCCTGCAGGGCATCTCATCGGAACTGGGCGTCTGGTTCGTCGCCCTCGCCGGCGTCCCGGTCTATCTGGAAGGCAATGTCATCGATCTTGGCGTCTACAAGCTGCAGGTCGCCGAAGCCTGCTCCGGTCTGCGCTACCTGTTCCCGATCCTCAGCTTTTCCTACCTCTTCGCCATCCTCTACCGCGGACCCTTCTGGCACAAAATCGTCCTGCTTCTCGCGGCCGCTCCCCTGACCGTCCTGATGAACTCGGTCCGCATCGGCGTCATCGGCGTCATGGTGAACAGCTACGGCCTCGCCCATGTCGAAGGCTTCACGCATTTCTTCGAAGGCTGGGTCATCTTCCTGATCTGTGTCGCCATCCTGTTCCTGCTGGCGATCCTCCTGCAGCGGCTTGCGCCCAACCCGCTGCCGCTTGCCGACGCCATCGACCTCGATTTCGAAGGCTTCGGCGGCATCCTGTCGCGCGTCCTCGCCATCCGATTCGCCCCCGCCCTTCTGGCCGCAGCCCTGCTGACCGGCGGTGTCTCGGCCGCCTGGCATTTCCTTCCCGCGCCCGAAATCGGCGAGATTCAGCGCGATCCCTTCGCGGTCTTCCCCAGCGATATCGGCGGCTGGCGGTCCTATACCTCGCAGCTCGACACCGACATCGAACGGGTGCTCGCCGCCGACGACTATCTGAATGCCTTCTTTGAAAAACCGGACGAAGCCGCTCTGGTCAGCCTGTTTGTCGGCTACTATCTGAAACAGACCGACGGGGCCGGCATCCATTCGCCCGAGGTCTGCCTGCCGACCGGCGGGTGGGAGGTTTTCACCCTCGAGGAAGTTCCGCTCGACCTGACTGACGCGGGCTACGGCACGTTCACCGCCAACCGCGCGATCATCCAGAAGGGTCTGTCAAAGCAGCTGGTCTATTACTGGTTCGAAGGCCGCGGCAAGCGTATTGCCAACGACTTCGAAGCCAAGCTGAGCGTGCTCAAGGACAGCCTGACACTCGGCCGCACCGACGGCGCGCTGGTGCGTTACGTGACCGCCATCGGCCCGGAAGAGACCGAGGCGGATGCCGAGGCGCGCCTGATGCGGTTCATGAAGATATCCCTGAAACCGATGCCGCGCTTTGTGCCGTTCTGACATCTCTGCGCCGCTTGGACCTTACCGATGACTGACCCTGCCGAAGGGGCCGCGCCGTTTGGCGAAGAGGACGGAGTCGGCGCGCGCAATCCCCTGCACCAGCCTGCCCTTGTCGCCATTGCCCTGGCCTGCCTTTTGCCTGAACTGATCCTCAGCGGGTCTGATCTCGGCTTCTGGGGCAGCGCGCGCTGGCGCGGGACGGCCTTGCAGTATGCCGGGTTCTGGTCCGGTCTCTTGGGGAACTGGCAGCCCAACTATCCCTTCCAGCCCGCCGCCATGTTCGCCACCTACGGCTTCCTTCACGCAGGCTTCAGCCACTTCCTCGTCAACATGATCACGCTCTTTTCGCTCGGCGATCCCGTCATCGCCCGCATCGGCACCGCCCGCTTCCTCTGGCTCTACCTGATCTGCCTGATCGGCGGAGCGGTCGGCTTTGCGCTGCTCTCCGACGAAATCGCCCCGATGATCGGCGCATCGGGCGCGCTCTTCGGCCTTGCCGGCGCGCTATTGGCCTGGGAATTCACCGCCCGCCGCAGGAACCGCCAGCGGCTGACGCCCGTCTACCGGTCGCTTCTGATGCTGGCTGCGCTGAACCTGATCCTCTGGTGGGCGATGAAGGGGCATCTCGCCTGGGAAACCCATCTCGGCGGCTTTCTGGCTGGCTGGGCCTTTGCCCTTCTTGCACACCGTCAGAATTCAGCCCAATCAACAGGTTGATATGCCTAACCTGCCAACTTATTGACGTATTCTTACGTTTCTGCTGCGGCGACAATGCGCCGACAAGACCCGGTGAAGGAGAGCCTGATGACCACAGAACCCCATGACCGGATTCATCCTGTCATCCTCTGCGGCGGCTCCGGCACACGGCTCTGGCCATCCTCGCGCCGGGCCTTCCCGAAACAGTTTTCGCCGCTTCTCGGAACCGAAAGCCTGTATCAGGCAACCCTCCGCCGCCTGAATGCCAAGGGCTTCGCCGCCCCTCTTATCGTCACCCATTCCGACTTCCGCTTCCTCGCCGCCGACCAGGCCGCCGCAGTCGGCATCGCGCCCGCGCAGGTCATCCTCGAACCCGTCGCGCGCAATACAGCCGCCGCCGTTCTCTCTGCCGCCCTGACGCTGGAGGAGACGCCCGACGCGCTGATGCTGATCGCGCCGTCCGACCACAGCATCGACCGCCCCGACGCCTTCATCGCCGCGATCCGCGCTGGCGTGCCGCTGGCCCGCGACGGCCATCTGGTCACCTTCGGCATCACGCCTGACCGACCCGCCACCGGCTACGGCTACCTTGAACTCTCTGGGCCGCCCTCATCCGGCACCGGCATGCCCGTCCAGCGCTTTGTCGAAAAGCCCGATCAGGCGACCGCCGAAACCATGGTGGCCTCGGGCCGATACCTCTGGAATGCCGGGATTTTCCTCTTCCGCGTCGGCAGCATCCTCGATGCTTTCCGCAAGCACGCCCCCGATCTCGAAGCCCCCTGCCGCGCGGCACTCGCCGCCCGGACCACAGATCTCGGCTTTCTCCGTCTGGATGAGGACGCCTACAAGACCGCCCGTGCGATCTCGATCGACTATGCCGTGATGGAAAAGTCCGACCGCGTCTCGACCGTCCCTGTCGATGCGGGCTGGTCCGACCTCGGCACCTGGGATGCCGTCTGGAAGGCGCAAGGCCCCGATGCGAACGGGGTCGTCACAACCGGCAACGCGACCGCCATCAACTCGACCAATACCCTCCTTCGTTCGGAAGACGACAACATCCACCTCGTCGGCCTGGGTCTCACCAACATCATCGCCGTCGCGATGCGCGATGCCGTTCTTGTCGCCGACATGAACGCCGCACAGGACGTCCGCGCCGTTGTCGATACGCTGAAATCCGAAGGTGCCCCGCAGGCCGAAGATTATCCGCGTTACCACCGCCCCTGGGGCTGGTACGAAACGCTCTGCCTCGGCCACCGTTTTCAGGTCAAGCGCATCATGGTCAAGCCGGGCGCGAAACTGTCCCTGCAAAGCCATGTGCACCGGTCCGAACACTGGGTCGTTGTTGCCGGAACGGCAAAAGTCACGGTCGGTGACGATGTTCGTCTTCTGACTGAAAACCAGTCCGTCTACATTCCCCTTGGCGCGCTTCACAGAATGGAGAATCCCGGGAAGCTGCCGATGTATCTGATCGAGGTGCAGACCGGCAGCTATGTGGGCGAGGATGACATCATCCGGTACGAGGATGTCTACGCCCGCACCTGACGGGGCGCAGGCGTGTTGACCTTGCGCCAATAAGCTGTTTTCCGGGCCCGGCGTCCGGACCAGAACTGGAGTTGGTATGAAAGTTGTCGTGTTTGGTCTGGGCTATGTGGGTTTCACCGCAAGCTGCTGCATCGCCTCCGAAGGCCATTCGGTCGTCGGCATTGACGTCAGCGACGCAAAGGTTCGCGCGATCCTGTCGGGCAAGGCCCCCATCGTCGAACCGGGTGTCGACGACCTGCTGACCAAGGGCCTCTCCTCTGGCCGGATCGATGCCGCCACCGCCATCGGCGACCACCTTCTGGACGCCGATCTCGCCATTGTGTGCGTCGGCACGCCCTCTGCCCCCGACGGCGGCCACAACATGACCTACATCGCCGACGTGTCCCGCCAGATCGCGCGGGCCATCGAAGCCCGCAAAGGCGCGCCCCTGACGGTCGCCTACCGGTCCACGATTCGCCCGGGCAGCATCGAAGAGCTGATCCAGCCGATCTTCCACGCCATTCTCGGCGACCGCACCGGCGCGCTGGTCAGCCTTGTCTACAACCCGGAATTCCTGCGCGAAGGTCTGGCGGTCAAGGACTACTTCGCCCCGCCCAAGATCGTCATCGGCACCGCCGACGGCAAGCCCGACGCCCGGATGACCGCGCTGAACGCCAACATCACTGCCCAGACCTTCATCACGGGCTACCGCGAGGCGGAATTCACCAAATTCGCCGACAACACCTGGCACGCGGTCAAGGTCGCCTATGCGAATGAGCTGGGCCGCGTCTGCCTCGCGCTCGGCATCTCGGCCAAGGCAGTGCACGAGATTTTCGTGTCCGACACCAAGCTGAACATCTCGGCCTATTACATGCGCCCCGGCGGGGCCTTCGGCGGGTCCTGCCTGCCCAAGGATGTGCGCGCGCTCCAGCATATCGGGGCGGATGCGGGGGTGAACCTGCCGCTGGTCGAAAACCTGATCCGGTCGAACGACGCGCACAAGCATTCGATCTTTGCCCATGCCATCGCCGGTCTGAACCCCGGCGCGAAGATCCTGCTCGCCGGTCTCGCCTTCAAGGCCGCCACTGACGACCTGCGCGAAAGCCCCAACGTCGACCTTGCCCGCAAGCTTCTGGCGCAGGGCTATGCGCTGGAAATCTTCGATCCGGCCATCGACGCGTCCAAACTTGTCGGCGCGAATCTCGGTTACGCCTACACCCAGCTTCCCGCCATCGAGCGACTGCTGGTGACCAAAGCCCATGCCGAAAGCGCCGCCTATGACCGCGTGATCGCCGCCAACGCCACGATCAAGGGCCTGTCGCTGCGCCCCGATGTACCGGTCCTGAACATTTCCGAACTGCCGTGACCATGCGCGATACCGTGTCTGTTCCAGCCGAAACCGCCCTGGACCGTGTGCGCCGCACACGCCCCCTCGCCGGTCGCCGCATCCTCATCATCGTCGAGAATCTGCCGCTGCCCTTCGACCGCCGCGTCTGGCACGAATGCCGCACGCTGACCGCCGCCGGGGCCGAGGTGTCGGTCATCTGCCCGACCGGCAAGGGGTATGAAGAGCCCTACGTCTTCCTCGACGGCGTCCACATCCACCGCCACACCCTGCCGTTGGAAGCCAAGGGGGCAAAAGGCTTCGCCGTCGAGTACTCCGCCGCCCTCTTCCACGAATTCCGCCTTGCGCTGAAAATCCGCCGCCTGCGCGGCTTCGACACGATCCAGGGCTGCAACCCGCCCGACCTGATCTTCCTCGTCGCCTGGCCCTTCCGCCTGTTCCGCCGCCGCGCCTATATCTTCGATCACCACGACATCAACCCGGAACTGTACGAGGCCAAATTCAACCGCCGCGATTTCTTCTGGCGGCTCATGCTGCGGCTCGAACGCTGGAACTTCCGCGCCGCCGATGTCGTGATCTCGACCAACCAGTCCTACCGCGATATCGCCCTGACGCGGGGCGGTAAGCGGGCAGAGGATGTCTTCGTTGTCCGCTCCGGTCCCGACCTGTCACGCCTGACCGTCATGCCGCCCGACCCGAAATGGAAGAACGGGCGGGCAGCACATGGTCGGCTATGTCGGCGTGATGGGCGATCAGGAAGGCATCGACCTGCTGCTGCAGTCCGCCCGCGAGATCGTCCACGACATGAAGCGCGACGTGCAGTTCGTGCTGGTCGGCGGCGGCCCCGCTCTGCCCGACCTGAAAAAGCAGGCCGCCGACCTCGGCCTGTCGGACCATGTCACCTTCACCGGCCGCGCGCCCGATGCCGACCTGTTCAGCGTTCTGTCCTCCGCCGATGTCTGCGTGAACCCCGACCGGGTGAACCCGATGAACGACAAGTCCACGATGAACAAGATTCAGGAATACATGGCCTTCGCCAAGCCCATCGTGCAGTTCGATGTGACCGAAGGGCGGCATTCGGCGCAGGATGCCTCGCTTTACGCCCGCGCCAACGACACCGCCGACATGGCCGCAAAGATCACCGAGCTTCTCGACAACCCGGCGCGGCGCGCCGAAATGGGTGAATTCGGCCGGAACAGGGTCGAATCCGATCTCAGCTGGGACCATCAGGTCGACAGTCTGATCGCCGCCTATCAACGTGCCGCCGAAAACGCCCGCCTGCCGGTCCGCCCATGACGCTGACCTGCTTCAAGGCCTACGATGTGCGCGGCCGCCTCGGCGTCGATCTGGACGAAGGCATCGCCTACCGCATCGGCCGCGCCTTCGCCGAGGAGCTGCGCGCGAAGACCATCGTCATCGGCCATGACAGCCGCGCCTCCTCCACCGCCCTCGCCGCCGCCGTCACCAAGGGCATGACCGACGCGGGCGTCCATGTCCTCGACCTCGGCCTCGCAGGCACCGAAGAGGTCTATTTCGCCACCACCCATCACGACGCCGACGGCGGGATCGAGATCACCGCCTCGCACAATCCCATCGACTACAACGGCATGAAGATCGTCGGGCGCGGATCGGCCCCCATCGGCCCCGACACCGGCCTTGCCGCGATCAGGGCCCGCGCCGAATCGCAGGGCTTCCACCCCGACAGACCCGGCGGCAAAGTCACCGCCATCCCCGAAACCCGCGCCGCCTATGTCGCCCGCGTGCTGTCCTTCATCGACATCGCGGCGCTGAAACCCATGACGATCCTCGTCAACGCGGGCAACGGCACCGCCGGTCCCACCTTCGACGCCATCGCCGCAGCGCTTGCCGACAAGCGGCGCGCCGCTGACCTTCCACCGGATGCACCACGACGTGGACGGCAGCTTCCCGAACGGCATCCCCAACCCGCTTCTGCCCGAAAACCAGCCCGTCACCTCCGCCGCCGTCATCGCCGCCCAGGCCGACATGGGCGTCGCCTGGGACGGCGACTTCGACCGCTGCTTCTTCTTCGACCACAATGGCCGCTTCATCCCGGGCGAATACATCGTCGGTCTGCTGGCGCAGGCCTTCCTGATCAAAGCCCCCGGCTCGGCTGTCGTCCACGACCCCCGCATCATCTGGAACACACAGGACGCCGTTGCCGCAGGGGGCGGCCGTGCCGTGCAGACCCGCACGGGGCACGCCTATCTCAAGCAGACGATGCGCGACGAAGGGGCGATCTATGGCGGCGAGATGTCGGCGCATCACTATTTCCGCGACTTCGTGCATTGCGACTGCGGCATGATCCCCTGGCTTGTCATCGCCGAACTGATCTCGCGCAGCGGCCACTCCCTCGCCGATCTTGTCGAAGACCGCATGGCCCGCTTTCCGTCGTCCGGCGAGATCAACTTCACCCTGACCGACCCGAAAACCGCTATCGCCCGCGCCGTCGCCGCCTACCGCGACCAAGCCATCGGCATCGACGACATGGATGGCATCGGCCTGTCCTTTCCGGACTGGCGCTTCAACCTGCGCTCGTCCAACACCGAACCCGTCGTCCGCCTGAACGTCGAATCGCGCGGCGACGCCGTCCTTGTCGCCCGGCAGGTCGCCGCCATCTCCGCATTGCTGACCGCGCCATGATCCTCGGCGACCGCCTTCTTACCCGCGACAACAACCTGAACCTGATCCGGGCGATCGCCGCCACAGCCGTGCTTGTCAGCCACGCCTTTCCCATCGCACTGGGCACCGGAACCCCGGAACCGTTCGAGGCAACGGTCGGCGCGTCCCTCGGCCACATGGCCGTCCTCGTTTTCTTCGCCGCCTCGGGCTTTCTCATCACGGCCAGCTACCAGCGCAGTGCCACCCTCGGCGCCTTCGCCGCCGCCCGCGCCGCCCGCCTGCTTCCCGGTCTTGCCGTTTCCGTCATCCTTGTCGCCCTGGTCCTCGGTCCGCTCGTCACGACCCTGACGGCAGGCGCATACCTGACCGACCCCCGGACCTGGACCTTCATCGTCCGGAACATCATCACCTATCCCGTCCAGTACACCCTGCCCGGCGTGTTCGAAACGAACCCCTATCCGTCCGTAGAAGGGTCGATCTGGACGCTCTGCTATGAAATCGCCTGCTATGTCGGCGTCGTTATCGCCGGGCTGACCGGCCTTCTTGCCCGCCGGGCGCTCGCCACGGCAGCCCTCATCGGCTGGATCGGCGTCGGACAGTCCCTCGATCAGGCCGGAACAGACACGATTTATCAGCTCGACCAGCTCCTCAACCTCTCACAGCCCTTCGCCATCGGCATGCTCGCCTGCCTCTGGCGCGACCGGTTGCCGCTGTCGTTCCTCGTGCTCTCCGCCCTCATCGCCGCCGCCGCACTTCTGCGCGCGACACCTTTCTACGACACGATCCTCGTTCTCGCCCTATCCTACGGAACGCTGCTTCTCGCACTGCGCCCCGGCGGTCCCGTCCGCGCCTACAACCGGCTTGGCGATTATTCCTACGGCATCTATGTCTATGCGTTCCCGATTCAGGGCCTGATGGTCTGGGCCTTCGGCCCGCAGACGCCCCTGATGAACATGGTGACAGCCTTCCCGCTGACGCTCGCCTGTGCCGTCCTGTCCTGGCACCTGATCGAACGCCCTGCGCTCCGTTATGTCAGGCAGCAGGCGCGCGCGCGTGGGGCCGCGCTTACTCCGTAAGCCGGAACTCCGCGATCACCGTATCCGTCCCGTTGAAACCATTGTCCGAGATCAGAGTCACCAATCGTCGCGCCGTCCGGTGCCCTCCACAGGCTGATCCCCTCCATGTTCGGCAAATCACCCGCCTCGGACTGGAACACGACCTCACCCGCGCCGATGCCCAGCGCCCCCACTGGAAACCGCCTGATCCGTGTGACGAAGGACATCAGGATCGTCGTGCGCCGTTCCAGCAGATACAGCATCCCGTCCGGCCCGACATCTGCGCTGGTCGCCGAATAGCCGTCATCCCCCGCCGGAATCGGCGGCCCCTCCGTCCAGCCCGTCACGTCCTCGATGAAGGTCGGATAGGCCCCGTCTTTTGCCCGTTCGATCACCGCCAGCAGATGCCCGTCCGGCAGCATCGCCAACCCCTCGAAGGCCTCGTTCCCCCAGATGGCCGCGGAACTGCTCCCAGTCATGCAGCGCGACCGGGTGCATGTCCGGCAGATCGAACCCGCTGATCCGCGCATAGCCCTCGAAGGCCACGAACACCCGCCCGTTCGCGCCGGGTGCCAGGTCTTCTGAATCCTGCCGGAACCCTGAGACGTCCTCACCCTTGCTGTCTTTCAGGCGGGCGTTGAAGGTCGTGTCGACCCCCTCGATCTGCCCTGCCGCGTCGCGCCGGATCGCTGCCTGCCAGATTGTCCCCTGGTCCGACACCGCCGTCAGGGCGGACCCGCCCGGATCGACCAGAATACCCGACATGCCCCCGAAATCGGCATCCTCGACCGCCCAGACAAAGCGCTGAAGCGGCTCAAGCCCCACGGCCCCGCCCGGCCCTGCCGATGCCGCCAGCGCAGCCGCCACCCATGCGCCCCGATAAAGCCGCCTGGCCATCCGCTTCATCACCCCTCATCGGCAATTGAATGCCTGCCGCCACAATGCTTTAACACGCCTGCACTGCCTCTGAGTATCCCCGCATGGCCGCCCCGACAAATTCTTTGCCGATCCGCCTGATGCGGGCTGTCCGCTCGGCGCTTGATCCAGCGGTGCTGCTGCACCCCCTGCGGCTGATGCATTTCTACGGCTACACCCACGTCCGCCAGCGCCGGAAACTGACGCTCGGGCGCGACGTCCGGCTTGCCCCCAACGTGTCCTTCGCCAATGCCGAGCGCATCGCGCTTGCCGACGGCGTGCAGGTCGGCGCGCGCTGCTCGCTCTGGGCCGGAAAGTCCACCAGCTGGATCCGCGTCGGTGCCCGCACCACCTTCGGCCCCGAATGCTTCGTCACTGCCGCCGACTACGGCCTCGCCGCCGGGCAGCGCATCACCGATCAGCCGATGGTCGAACGCGACATCACCATCGGGCAGGATTGCTGGATCGGCACCCGCGCCATCCTGACTGCCGGTATCTCCATCGGCGACGGGGCCGTCATCGGTGCCGGATCGGTTGTGACGAAGGACGTGCCAGCGGGGGCCATCGCCGTCGGCGTACCCGCGCGCGTGGTCAGGATGCGCGCCTAGCGGAACCGCAGCCGCAGCCGCCGCACCGCAAAGTTCCGCAGCCCCGACATGCCCAGAAGCGACAGCAAGCTGACCGCGATCACCACCAGATACAGCGGGTGCCATTGCTGCCCGAAGGTCGGTGCCTCGGGTTCGGCCCAGGACACAAAGGTCGACACCATGCAGACAAGCGCTGTCAGCAGGATCGGGATGATCAGCGGCTTCAGTGCCAGCCCCGCGCGCGTCTTGACCAGATACAGCGAAAACGCGAACCCCGCCGCCTCGGCCGCCACGGCCACCCAGCTGATCGCAATGATGTCCCCGGTCCGGATCGCGATGATCCAGGCGATCGGCAACGCCGCAACCCGGAACAGGTTCGCCGCGATTGCATTGCCCGCGCGTCCCTTGGCCAGCGCCACGACCGAACTGCCCGTCTTCGCCACCCGCACCGCCTGCATGACCGCCAGGGGCAGCAGGATCGGCAGGATGTCGAAGTATTTCGGCCCCAGCAGATAGCCCACCACCGGCCCGCCGATCACCGCCGTCGCGAAGACCAGCGTGATCCCCACGACCAGCCCCGCCTCCATCGTCACCTTGCCCAGATGCTGGAACTCGCCCGGATTGTCCCGCGCGTTGCTCAGCATCGGCAGAAAGAACGACTGGATCGAATTCGCCATCACCAGCGTCGGCGTCAGCGTCAGCGTGAAGGCCATCGAGAAGATCGCCAGCGACGCCATGCCCAGCTCGCGCCCGACGATCAGCTTTTCGCCGTTGAAGATGCCGAACAGAAGGATGCCGTTCAGCAGCAGCGGCCAGCCGAACTTCATCGACCGCCGGATGATCGGCATGTCGAGGGCCAGCCTGTAGCGCCGTTCAGCCGTCAGGTGCGACAGCAGCACCATCGCAGCCGCCTGGATGAACAGCGATACCAGCATGACCCGGTAGTCGCCCCAGATCATCGCAATCGGCCACAGTGTCAGCACCGCAATCAGTGCCGGTATCGACGATGACAGGATCGATGGTGTAAAATTCAGATGCCGCTTCAGCCGGTGCTGGTCGAAATGCTGCAAGCCGTTCAGAAACGGCAGAGCCGCCAGAATCTGATAGGCCCAGCCGACCTGCGGAATGCCCAGGAACGCCGCATAGGGCACCGCGATCAGGAACATGACGGCGGACGAGAACACCCCCCGGATCACCTGAAATCCCTGCATCGCGGCCTGCACATGCGGGTCGTCGCCGTCCTTGTCGACGACGATCAGCTGCTGCAGGCCCAGATAGGACATCATCTCGACGATCGACATCGCGATGGCGAAGGTCGATGCGACGCCATAGTCCTCGGGGCTCAGCATCCGCGCGACCAGAAGGTTGCGGACCAGCAGAAGCACCGATGCAAAGGCGTTGCCCGACACGAGCATCAGGGCTTTTTTCAGCATGTATGTCGCATCGTTCTTCGCTAAGCCCTGCCCGGAATGGTTATTGATGGCTTAGGATCACCGGCGCAAGCCAAGAATGACCGGCCTTCGTGGCGGAACCGCCAATCTCCTGTTTTCGCGGCAATTGCGCGGGGAATTGCGGATCGTTTCTTGCCCGACCTCCGGTTCAGTCGAAGGCCTCGTCCCAGGGGGCCGATCCTGCCAGATAGTGCGTTGCCAACCGCACTGCCCGGCTCGGCGTAGAGCCTCTGGCTCGGGTTGTCCGCCGTGGCGCGCGTGGCGATCCAGCCTGCCGAGGCAAAGGTCCGCAGCATCACGAACAGCGGCAGATGCTGTCCCGCATCCGACCCCGGCCGAACGTCGCCATGGCCGCGCAGACAGACCCCGGACGATCTGCGGCAAGCGCCGGCTCCTCCAGGCTCTGGAATATGGCCGTCGCCAGATCGTACAGACCGGAACCCGCAACCGGAATCGTCGAAGTCGATCAGCTTCAGGTCCCGCCCGTCGTCCAGCACATTCTCGCGCAGACAATCCGCGTGGATCAGTCCGAAATCCGACCCTTTCCCGCGCCAGATCGGCCAGCTCGCCCCGCGCCTTCGTCCGCGCCACCTCGATCATCGCCCGTCTCGTCCAGCGTGAAGGCCGGGTTCTCCCAGAACGGCCCCCAGAGCGGGCGCTCGCCCAGATACCCCTCCGCATCCCAGCGCGGCCGCTCAAGCGTCGCGGGCAGGTCCAAAGCGATCCGTCAGGTTGTGCATCCGCCCGATCAGCGCGCCAACCTCCGCATCAGCGCCTCCTGTCCGTCGCACCCCGTCCAGCGGTCGCTCTGCAGCCCCGATCGGTTCGCCCGCCAACCACCTCACCACGCTGACGATCCTGTCACCAGCAAACGCCGTCAGACCCCGCCTTCCGTCCGCACCGCCTCCGGCACCGCCAGACCTGCCTCGGCCAGCGCCTGCCATCCAGGCCAATTCAGCCCTCGATCGCGCCTCCGGGTCTGGTATCCCGGCCGGTGCAGCCGCAGCGCCGCCCGCGATCCCGTCCCGCAGCCGTCACGTCGATACACCGCGTTTTCGCGCCCTTCACCAGCCGGGGCACGCCGATCGCCGACCCGCCCCAATGCTGCGGGCCAGCGCCGCATCCTGCGCATCGTCCTCCGGTCTCACGCCGGCACCGTCGCCAGAACCTCGGCCAGCGTCTCCACCGCCTGATCCGCATTTGCCCGGCTGAACGGCATCGGCGGGCGCAGCTTCAGATATATGCTGCTGCCGCCCGATCCGCCCCATCAGCACGCCGCGCTGCCGCATCCCCTCGACCACGTCATGCGCCGCCTCCGGCGCAGGCACCCCGTCCCGCGCCAGTTCGATCCCGAAGAACAGCCCTGCGCCCCGTACCCCCGCGATCAGCGGATGGCGTCAGATCCCGCATCAGGCCCAGCGCATAAGTCGACACATCCGCCGCATTCTGAACCAGCCCCTCCTCCTCGATCACATCCAGCACCGCCATTGCCGCTGCGCAGCTGACCGGATTGCCGCCGAAGGTATTGAAATACCCGAAGGCCTCGCGGAACGCCGCCATCACATCCGGCCGCGCCACCACCGCCGCGACCGGATGCCCGTTGCCCATCGGCTTGCCCAAGGCTGACGACGTCCGGCGCGAAACCCAGCCAGTCATGCCCCCACCAATGGCTGCCCAGCCGCCCAAAGCCCGGCTGCACCTCGTCGCACAGCATCAGCCCGCCCGCCGCCCTGACCGCCCTCGCCGTGTCATCCAGAAACCCCGGTCCGACCTCGGGCAACCCTTCATTGGCAAAGATCGGGCACAGCATCAGCCCCGCGAACCCGTGCCCCGACGCCTCAAGGTCTGCAATCGCCGCCGCCACATTCGCAGCGAACGCCCCCGGCTGCGCCGCCAGTGATCCGCCCAATGGCGTCAGCGAATCCGGTGCGGGCACCCTGCGGATGTTGGCGGGCCAGCCGCCTATCGGCGGTCGCCGCGTGGACAGGGCCGCCACCGCCGTCGTGTTGCCGTGATAGGTGTTGTCCGTGGCGATGAATCCGGTCTTGCCTGTCATAGCCTGCGCCATCCGCAACGCGATGTCGTTCGCCTCGGACCCTGAGCACACCATGATGATCTGGCGACAGATCATGCCCGAACTGTCCCCGTCAGCCGTTCGGCATAGTCGAGGATGCCCTCGTGAAGATACCGCGTATGGGTGTTCAGCAGTCGCCGCCTGCCGCGCGATGGCCTCGACCACCTTCGGATGGCAATGCCCGACATGCGCGACGTTGTTGTAGCAGTCGAGGTACTTCCGCCCGTCCGCGTCCCACAGCCAGACGCCCTCGCCCCGGACCAGATGCACCGGATCGTCGTAGAAGGTCGCCACGTTCGGCCCCAAGAGCCGCGCGCGCCGCGCGATCAAGTCACTCGTCGTCATCGCCCGCCACCTTGCCCCGCGCCGCCTTGACCGTCCCGCGCACTGCCTTGCCCGCCAGCCGCCGCTGCGTGCTGCCATAGGTCGGCTTGGTTGCCACCCGCCGCTTCGGCGCGACCAGCGCCTCACGGATCATCTCGGCCAGACGCTCCCGCGCCATCTCCCGGTTACGCGCCTGGCTCCGCGTCTCCTCGGCCCGGATCACGATGGCCCCTTCCAGCGTCCAGCGCCGTCCCGCCAGCCGCTTCAGGCGCGCCTTCTGGGCGGGCGTCAGATGCGGGCTGCGCTCCGCCTCGAAGCGAAGCTCCACCGCCGTCGAGACCTTGTTGACGTTCTGCCCACCGGGTCCCTGCGACCGGGTGAATTCCTCGGCCAGCTCCCAGTCAGCAATGAACACTGTATCGGTGATGCGCAGCATGGGCGCAGATTACGCATTCCTGCGCCCGCGACCAGAGTAGCGCGTCCACTGACATTCTCTGGTCTCAAATATCCTCCGGGGGTGCGGGGGTGGAAAACCCCGCCTGCGCGCCCCAAAAGGAAAGGGCCACCCTTGGTCAGGGTGGCCCTCCGAGATCTAAGGAGATGGCCCGGTTAGGGTGCCCTTGGACAAGGGCGTTACCCAATCAGGGATGTTCGACCTTCGGGACTGCCCTCAGGTCACGGCCCCCCTGACTGTTCCGACACCTCTCTCCAATATCACTCTAGACACTGGACCACCTCCTTTCATGTGTTGCCGATACTTGGAATCGTGCCACACAGATGGTGTGCGTCAAGTTAATTTACGCAAGCCTTGCGGCGTGCCGCCGGATAAACAGGCGGAACGGCACCAATGCCACAAAAGCCAGCAGCATTTTCACGCCCCAGTCCGCAATCGCCAGCGACACCCAGAGCGGAACGGCGGGCCCGACACCCAACGCCGGCAGAATCTCGCCCGCCCAACTCACGTCATTGCCGGGTTCGATGAATGTCAGCGCCGCCGAAAACGCCACCGTGAAGAAGATGCAGGTATCCAGCGTCGCCCCGAACAGGGTCGACACGAACGGCGCTTTCCACCAGCTGCCCTCGCGCAGCCGGTTGAACACGGCGATATCGAGCAGTTGCGCGCACAAGAATGCCAGACCAGACCCCACCGCGACGCGGAAACTGACCAGCGGTCCGAATTCGCCCACGATCCGGCTGCCGATCAGAGAACAGACCACGCCCACCACAAACCCCGCGATCACGACCCGCCGCGCCGCTGCCGCGCCCTGGAACCGGTTCGTCAGGTCGGTGACCAGAAACGCGAAGGGATAGGTGAAGGCCCCCCAGGTCAGCCACTGGCCATACAGGAACTGCACAAGGATGTTCGACGCCACAACGATGGTGGCCATGGCAAGGATGCCGGGCAGAAGACGGGTCATGGATGCTTTCCGTTTTGACAAGGTTGCGGAGACTTGGCCCCCAGCGATCCCGGGAACGCGCGGCCCCTACGCCTGTGGGCGCGCGCGGTCAAGACCGCCTCAGTCGCCGACCAGGTAATCCACGATCTCGGTCCGCTGGCTGCGACGGAAATTGTCATCGGAAATCATCGTCATGCGCAACGACCCATCCGGTGCCGTCCAGACCCCGATGCCTTCCAGATTGTCATGCACGCCCACATGCGTCTCAAACAGAACCTCCCGGTCCGCCACGCCATCCGCTGTGACCTTCATCCGCAGCACCCGGCTGCGGAACCCCAGAAGCGGCCAGAAATCCCGCTCCAGCAGATAGAGACGTCCGTCCGGCCCGAAGTCGGCCCCAACCGGGCTCCATGTTCCGGCGCGTGGGATCGAGAAGACCTCGGACCACTCCTGGCCTTTCCCGGCATAGACCCGATGGCCGCCGAACACCCCCGACGCTCCTTCCAGAATCGCATAGCCCGTCCCGTCAGGCAGAAACGCCAGCGCCTCTGGCCCCTTGTTCTCGGCCAGCTTTCCCATGAAGCGTCCGTCCGTCAGAATCACGCCCTTGGTTGTCTCGCCCGCGTAGGTCATCACCCGCGCCGTCCGCTTCGCGCCCTCGAACGACACCGCGAAACTGCCGTCCGCCGACAGGTCCGCACCCTCGGCATCGCGGGTCGTCCCGCGCATGATCTCGCCCGCATCACCCCGCAGCGGCATGATCGGTGTCGCCTCGACACCCGTCACCACCCCCGCAGCATCCCGGATCAGCCGTCCGCCGATAGTCTTGCCGATATCCGACACCGCCCGGAACGCGGCACCGTCCGCCGACGTGTCAAATCCCGACCAGCCGCCGAAATCGGGATCGTCGGCGGTCCAGACATAGGTTCCCAGATACCGCGTTTCGCTCGCCGCAGCTGGAAAGGCGACGACAACCGCAAGGATCAGTCCGAGGAAAGGATTGCGGCGCATGTTTTCGGAAGGTCTGCCATGGTGAATTGTCTCGGCGTCTTCGGGGGCTTGCCGGCAGACTTTTTGGGCGGCTTCTTCAGTTCCTCCAGATAGGTCGTCACCCACCAGTTCAGGCTTTCATCGCAGCCATCCCCGCCGTTGGACAATTCGCTGACCGACGGCGTCTGCGTCTGGCAACCCGGACTGCCCCTCGGGCACTTCAGGCGAACGTGGAAATGCGTGTCATGACCGTACAGCGGCCTGATCTTCTGCAGCCACTTCTTGTCCGAAGCCCGTGCGTTCTGGCACATCGCGATCTTGGCGGGCGGGGTCACGAAAATACGGTCCACGCGCGGGTCCAGCGCCGCCGCCTTCAACAGCGCCGCATGTGCCCGCGTCCAGTTCGACGTGATGTTCCGCTGGTCCGCCGTCCGCACCGAGATGCTGCTGATCTCCTCACGCTGTCCCCGGCTCAGATCCAGACTGCGCGGCGGGAGCATCCAGATATCCGCGTCCAGCCCGATCTGATGGCTCGCGTGGCCGCTGGTCATCGGCCCTCCGCGCGGCTGGCTCATGTCGCCGATGTAAAGGCCCGCCCAGCCGATCTGCCGCGCCGTACCCGACAGGTCGATCAGGAAATCCACCAGCTCCGGGTGCCCCCAGTTGCGGTTCCGCGACAGGCGCATCGCCTGCCAGGTCGGACCGGATTCCGGCAACTCGACAAATCCGCCACCGCAACCCCGCGCATAGGTCCCGACCGATTGCGGCCTCTGGTTCGATGCCGCGTCTGCTGCGCCGAACAGGTCCTTCGCCAACGGCGCGGACTGCACAGGCCCTGAAAGCGCAAGGCTCAGAAGACCGATGGCAAGCAATCGCATCGCTAGACCTTCCTTTCGCCGAATGGCCGCACCCAGATCAGCAGGATCAGCCCGATCAGCAGCAGTGGCACCAGCGGCGCGATGCCCAGACGCGGGCTGCCTGTGGCCAGTGTCACCGCCGTGATCAGCGCCGGTGCCAGAAACGTCGTGGCCTTGCCGCTCAGGCCATACAGCCCGAACTCCTCTGCCTCTCGCCCCGGTGCCGTGTGGTAGACCATCAGCGTCCGGCTGGCCGCCTGAAGCACGCCGCCCGCCGCCCCGATCAGCGCGCCGCAGACATAGAAAATCTGATTGGGCAGGGGCGACCCTTCCGCCAGAGCAGTCCCGAACAGGCTGTCCCGGCTCAGCCCCACCAGCGTCACGCAGACCCCAGCCAGCACCAGGATGCAGACCGCGATCACAGGCTTCGGCCCGATCCGCGCGTCGATCCGCCCGCCGATCCAGCTGAACACGCCCGCCGTGACCGCAGCGATGATCCCGAAGACACCGCTCTGCACCACCGACCAGCCCAGCACGTTCGACGCATAGGCACCGCCGAGGCCATAGATCGAATTCAGCGCGTCACGGTAGAACATCGACGACGCCAGATAGGCCGCCAGGCTGGTCCGGTGCCGCAGTCCCTTGATGCCCGCCCAGAGCCGTGCGAGTGCCTCGCCCACCCCAAGACGTGCCGCCTTCGGCGCTTCCCGCACCCACAGGAAAAATGGTACCATGAACACCACATACCAGACCGCGGTGAACGGCCCGACCGCCCGCGTCCCCTCGCGCAAGCCCGGGTCCAGCCCCAGCACCGGGGCCAACCCCGCGAAGGTCTTTCCGGTCGTCGCACTTTCCGCGAAGAACAGCAGCATCACCGCCAGCGCCAGCACGCCGCCCGCATAACCGAATGCAAAGCCCGACCCCGACACCTTGCCCATCTCGTCCCGCCCCGCGAGGTCCGGCATCAGCGCATTGGTGAAGTTTGTCGCAAATTCCATCCCGATGAAGCCGATGCTGAAACAGACGATCGGCCAGAATAGCGACGCTGTCCCCGGCACCAGCCACCACAGCGCGAACGCCCCCGCGACATACATCGCCGAAAAGAGCCATATCCACGTCATCCGGTTGCCGCCGCCATCCGCTATGGCCCCGAACATCGGCGAAAACACCGCGATGAAGAGGCCCGTGATCGTCTGCGCGCCCGTCCAGTAGGCCTGCGACGCCGCACTCGCCGCGTCGGCCTCCATCCCCTGGCCTGCGAAATACCCCCGCGCGACTTCCGCGAAGTAGGGGCCGAAGATGAAGGTCAGCAGCAGCGTGTTGTAGGGCTGGCTGGCCCAGTCAAAGAAATACCAGCCCCAGATGCGCTTTCTCGCCGAAATCGCCATTCTGCCTGCCCTGCTCCTGCGCCGCATCGTTCTTGCTTTGCGCCGATCAAGCCCGAAATCCCCCCGCCGCGCAAGCCGCGACCCGGTTGCCCTTTGCGCGCACCTGCCCTACCTGTGCACGACCCCTGATTGCGGAGTGGCCGATGGCTTCCTTGTTCGACGCGCTGATGCTGATCCTGAACGTGATCTGGTTCGTGATGATCGCGCACATCATCCTGTCCTGGCTCATCAGCTTTCAGGTGCTGAACACCCGCCAGCCCGCCGTCGCCCAGCTCTGGTACGGCCTGAACCGCCTGCTGGAACCCATCTACGCCCCGATCCGCCAATTCCTGCCGCAGACGCCCGGGCTCGATCTCGCGCCCCTTGTCGCCTTCGTAGTCCTGCTGATCCTGCAAAGGACGCTCACCAACAATGTCGGGTTCTTCTACGGCTGACTGCCGCGAGGACCGCAGCATGGATCACGCCGCCGCCCTCCTCTCCTCGGTCTTCGGATTCGACAGCTTCCGCCCCGGCCAGGCCGAGGTCGTGGCCGCCGTCGCCGCTGGCCGCAATACGCTGGCCATCATGCCGACCGGGCGGTGGCAAGTCGCTCTGCTTCCAGCTGCCAGCGCTGATGCGCGACGGCGTGACCGTCGTCATATCGCCCCTGATCGCGCTGATGCGCGATCAGGTCCGCGCCCTGACCGAAGCGGGGGTCGAAGCCGGGGCGCTGACGTCCGGAAATACCGACGAGGAAACCGAAGGCGTCTTCCAGCGGCTTGATGACGGGCATCTGCGGCTCCTTTACATCGCGCCCGAACGGCTGGCCGCCACCGGCACGCTGGCGCTGCTGAAGCGCATCAACACGACCCTGATCGCCGTGGACGAGGCGCATTGCGTCAGCCAATGGGGCCACGATTTCCGCCCCGACTATCTGCGCATCGGCGATCTGCGCCGCACGCTCAATGTCCCGCTGGCGGCCTTCACCGCCACCGCCGACGCCGAAACCCGCGACGAGATCGTCACGCGCCTGTTCGATGGCCACGCGCCTGACATCTTCCTGCGCGGCTTCGACCGCCCGAACATCCACCTTGCCTTCACCGTCAAGAACGAACCCCGCCGCCAGATCCTCGACTTCGCCTCGGCGCGGCCGGGACAGTCGGGCATCGTCTATTGCGGCACCCGCGCCAAGACCGAAACGCTCGCGGCCGCCCTCCGCGACAATGGCCAGTCCGCGCTCGCCTATCATGCAGGAATGGACGCCGAAGACCGGCGCATCGCCGAGACACGGTTTCAGCGCGAAGACGGCCTGATCGTCTGCGCCACCGTCGCCTTCGGAATGGGCATCGACAAGCCCGACATCCGCTGGGTCGCCCATGCCGACCTGCCGAAATCGGTCGAAAGCTACTATCAGGAAATCGGCCGCTCGGGCCGCGACGGCGCACCTGCGGAAACCCTGACGCTCTACGGCCCGGAAGACATCCGCTTCCGCCGCACCCAGATCGATGAAGGGCTGGCCCCGCCCGACCGCAAGGCCGCCGACCACATCCGCCTGAACGCCCTTCTCGGCATTGCCGAGGCCACCGCCTGCCGCCGTCAGCGTCTGCTCGGCTATTTCGGCGAAACCACCGCCCCCTGCGGCAACTGCGATCTCTGCGACACGCCGCCCGATCTGTTCGACGCCACCGAACCGGTGCGCAAGGCGCTGTCGGCGATGCTTCGCACGGGTGAAAGCTTCGGCGCAGGGCACCTGACCGACATCCTTCTGGGGGTCGAGACGGAAAAGGTGCGCGCCCGCAACCATCAAAGCCTTTCGACGTTCGGCATCGGCCGCGACCTGTCGCGCGCCGACTGGACCGCGATTTTCCGCCAGATGACCGCGCATGACCTGATCCGCCCCGATGCCGAACGCCAGGGCGCGTTCCGCATGACCGAAACGGCGCGCCCTGTCCTGCGCGGCGAGGCCTCCGTCACCTTCCGCCGTGACGCGATGACCCGGCAAACCCGCGCGCCTGCCCGTGCCCTGATCGGCGAGGATGACGCGCCGCTGCTCGCCGCGCTGAAATCCAAACGCCGCGAACTGGCCGAGGCGGCGGGCGTGCCCGCCTACATCATCTTCACCGACCGGACGCTGATCGAGATGGCCGAAAAGCATCCGGCCACGTTGGACGCGATGGCGCACATCTCCGGTCTCGGGACCAAGAAGCTCGCCAGCTACGGCCAGATATTCCTGTCCGTCATCACCGGCAGCACCCCCGCCGCCCAACACCCCGCCCGCCTCAAACTCGCGGGCCGTGATGCCGCGCAAATCTTTGACCGCCTCGCCGAAGTGCAGCTGACCCTCGCCCGTGGCCCGGACGGCACCGGCAAGCCGCTCTCCTGCACGCAGACCACATTGCGCCACATCGCCGAACGACGCCCCACGACGCTGTCCGACCTCGACCACATCAGTGGCATGGGACCAGCCAAGACCGAACGCTTCGGCGAGGCTTTCCTGGACGTGCTGCACGGCGATTGACCCGACACTTTGCCTTCGCGGCACCGCTCCGCCATGGTAGGACACGCCCCTGAAACAAAGCATCGAGGGGTGGCTGGGATGGAGTTTGCAGAAGCGCTGGATGTCATTTCGCAGACGTTTGTCGCCAATTCAATTCGGCGCGACACGGCGGCCTGCGCCGAAGCCTATACGGAAGATGTGGAATACGTGTTCTCGATGTCCAGGTCCCTGAAAGGGCGGGATGCGCTCCGCAAGGCGTTCGACGAACTGCCGCCGGTAACTTCCCTCGAAACGCTCTGGCAGGACAGCAGCGGCGACATGGGATGCTGTATCCAGCGCGGGGAATGCGGCGGCGACTTTCACGTCATGCTGGTATTCCGAAAGCAGGAAGACGGCTCCTGGAAGGCTATCCGCGAAATCGACCTGATCGTCTAAGTTCCCGTCATCCGCCCGCATCCCCGGTCAGCGCCCGTGCGCCTGGCGGGCAGAACTCGACAACCCGGCCGACAATATCCGCCTTGCGCAGCGGCTTCGTCATGTAGTGGTCCATTCCGGCGGCAAGGATCGACACATCATCCCCCGCCATCGCATGGGCCGTCAGCGCGATGATCGGCACCCGACCGGCGCGCACTGCGCAGCTTCAAGGTCGCGGATCGCGCGCGTCGCCTCGCGCCCGTCCATCTCGGGCATCGAGATGTCCATGAAGATCAGGTCGGGCCGTTCGGCCCGATACATCTCGACCGCCTCGCGCCCGTTGTTGGCCATTCGGATGTCGATGTCGCAGTCCTTCAGCATCTTCCGGAACACCAGCTGATTGGTCTTGTTGTCCTCTGCCGCCAGCACCCGCATCCGGCGTGGCTGGTTGGGCTCAGGCGCATCGGCAGGGTCAACTGCCTGCCCGCGCGTGTCGCCCGCGGCAGAACCGGACAGATCCTGCAGCATCCGGTGCAGCTGGCTCCGCATCAGGGGCTTGCCCAGCACCGTCATCCGCGACGCAGGCCCCGCCGATGGCACGGTGACGGCACTTGCGGCCAGCAGGATGACGGGCACGTCCGGCCACAGCGCCCTGACCGCCGCCAAGGCCCGGTCCGGATCGCCCTCGGTCACGGAATCGTCGATCAGAACGACGTCGGGTGCCGCCTTGTGATCCGCACGCGCCATATCGCCCAGTCCCGCCGCATGGCGCGGCGCGATTCCGATGGCCTGCAACTGATGCAGCAGCAGCGCCCGGTCGATCTTCGGCGGCGCGATCACCAGCGCCGATGTCAGCGTGATCGGGCGATCCAGCCTGTCCGGATCGCCTGGCACCGATGCCAGCGTCAGGCTGAAACCAAAGCTCGACCCCTCCCCGGGCACCGAGTCCACCCAGATCGATCCGTCCATCAGGTCGATCAGCCGCCTGGTGATCGCGAGGCCAAGGCCCGTCCCTTCGAACGTGCGGTTCGCCTGATCCTCAACCTGCGTGAACTCCCCGAAAATCCGCTCGATCTGGTCCGGCGCGATGCCGATCCCGGTATCCTCGACCGCGATCCTCAGGTCATGGCAGCCCGTCCGGCGCATCGAACCCCACGACCCGGACGATCACATGACCCTTCTGCGTGAACTTCACGGCATTGCCGATCAGGTTCGTCAGGATCTGCCGGATGCGCCCCGGATCGGCCACGAAGCGCGTCGGCAGGAAGATATCGAAATCGACCAGCAGCTGCAGCCCCTTGTCGCGCGCTGCGGGTTGCAGCAGAAGCAGCACCTCGTGGATGCAGCGTTCCAGATCGAACGGTTCGGGGAACAGCTTCAGCCGCTCCGCCTCGGCCTTCGAGAAATCCAGCACATCGTTGATGATCGTCAGCAGCGCGTCGCCCGACGACCGGATCGTTTCCGCATACAGCCGCTGCTCGTCGTCCGTCACGCATTCGCTCAGCAGCTCGGCCATGCCCACCATGCCGTTGATCGGCGTACGCAGCTCATGCGTCATGTTTGCCAGAAAGGCCGATTTCGCCCGGTTCGCCGCCTCGGCCGTCTCGCGTGCCTCTTCCAGCTCGGCCTCGCGCCGGATCGTGTCAGTGATGTCGATCGCCAGCGACACCAGATCGCCGTCCGGCGACCGGCGGTCGATCAGCTTGATGTGCCGGTCCGGCTTCAGCACGATCACCTTCGGCACGATCCGTTCGGCCATGATCCGCGCTGTCATCTCGTGCAGCCAGTCATGGCTGTCGGCCCCGTCCAGTTCCACCAGGCCAGTCGCCGCCACCTGCCGCAGCAGCGCGTCATAGCTGGTTCCCGGCCCCAGTTCCACCAGACCCGCGGAACGCCCCGACATAGGCCCGGTTCGCCACCACCAGCCGCAGGTCGCGGTCGAACAGCGCGAAGCCCTCGCTGAATGTATCGAGCGCCGCCCACAGCCGCCGTTCCGCCGTCTCGGCCACGGCATTCGCGCCGGTCGAGATCCGTCAGCGCGCGGGTGTGCGCACCCCGCAGGTCCGCCGCCTCGGATTCCGCGCGCACCAGTACGCCGCGCTGCGCGACAACCTGTTCGGACAGACTCAGCGCATGCCGCGACAGCTTCTGATGCGCGGCCAGAAGTTCCGTCTTCTTCTGGTCCAGCAGCCGTTCCGCCGCCAGTCTTGCCCTTCGTTCCCTGACAAGCTTTTCGCTGATCGACTGCACCCGGTCTTCCGCCTTCCCGTGCCTCGCAGGGGCCGCCTTGGCATCCCACCCGACAATCCCGGTTTCAGGTGAACGAACACTTAAGCCTGACGCAGACCGACCGACAGTGTCGCGATACCTGCCTTGCCATACGCGCACCGCCCATGCGACCATCCAGGCATCCAGTTGGTAGGGAGTGTTCCGATGCGCAACGTTTTCTCTGCGTTTGTCCTGACATGCCTTGGCCTTTCTGCCCTGCCGCTGGCCGCACAGGACCGCATCTACATCCCCGAACGCCGAATGGTCCTGACCGAGAACACCGATTTCGCGGGCGGCGACATCCAGCAGATTTTCGACACCACGCTCGAGGCCTGCGAACAGGCCTGCCTGACGAATGACGCCTGCACCGCCTTCACCTTCAACAGCCGCGCCGGGTCCTGTTTCCCAAAATCCGGCGTCGATGCGCAGGACTATTTCGAAGGGGCCTATTCGGGCTGGGTCCGCACGGCCGATGCAGGTGCCGCCGCGCGCGCATCGTCCCGCGCCGCTGACCTGACCTTTCTCGCCGACTACGATTTCGATCAGGCGCTCGCTCAGGCCCAGACGCTGGCCAACGAACACATCACAGGCGATTTCAGCGCCGAAGAGCATCTGCAATCCGCTGCCGACGCGCGCGCCTCGGGCGATCTTGAAACTGCCGCCAGATTCCAGGGTGCTGCACTGAACCTGACGGACGCCGCCGACCAGTGGGTCGAATACGGCCAACTTCTGCTCGACACTCAGACTGGCGACACCAACCTCAAGCAGGCCTACAACACCCGCGCCCTCACCGCGGCGATCAACGCCTATCTGCGCGCCGACAATGCGCCCGTCCAGACCTCGGCGCTGGTCCTGATGGCCCGCGCTTTCGAGGTCAACGGGCGCGGCGCGTCGATGATCCCGGCGCTGCGGCTGGCGCAGTCGCTGCAGCCACGCGACGACACGGCCACCCTTCTGGACGACGCCATCGGCAAATACGGCTTCAACATCAGCGAAAACTCGGTCCAGAACGATTCCGCGAACCCACGCATCTGCGCCGTCTTCAACCAGCCCCTGGCCGAATCCGGCGTGGACTATTCGACCTTCGTGAAGACCGAGGTGACGGGCCTGTCCGTCGAAGCCTCCGGCAGCCAGATCTGCGTCGCGGGCGTCACGCATGGCAAACGCTATTCCGTCACCTTCCGCGAGGGCCTGCCCTCGGCGACGGGCGAGGAACTCGCCAAGGACATCGCGCTGAACCTCTATGTCCGCGACCGCTCGCCTGCCGTCAGATTTTCGGGCCGCGCCTATATCCTGCCGCGTCTGGCGGGGGCGGGCATCCCGGTCGAAACCGTCAACGCGCAGAAGCTGACCCTGACCTTGCAGCGCATATCCGACCGCAACCTCGTCCGATCGATCCAGAACGACTATTTCGCGCGTCCGCTGGACTACTGGCAAAGCGAGGGCTTCAACAACGACGTCGCCGAACAGGTCTGGACAGGCGAGGCGGACGTGGCGATGGAGGTGAACACGGACGTCACCACGCGCCTGCCGATGGACGATGTGCTGAAGGATCTCGGCCCCGGCATCTATGCGCTGCAGGCCGCCGTGCCGGGCCGCGACCCCTACGACTTCCCGCCCGCGACGCAATGGTTCGTCATCTCCGACCTCGGCCTGACCACGATGTCGGGCACCGACGGCCTGCACGTCTTCGTCCGCTCGCTGGCCGATGCGACGGCAAAGGCGGGCGTGACGGCCAAGCTGGTGTCGCGGTCGAACGCGATCATCGGCACGGTCACGACCGACGATCAGGGCTATGCCAACTTCCCCGCCGCGATGACGCAGGGATCGGGCGGCGCGGAACCCGCGCTTGTGACGGTCGAACAGGGCGACGACTTCGCCTTCCTGTCCCTGACCGACCCGGAGTTCGACCTGTCCGACCGTGGCGTCGCGGGCCGCGAGGCGTCGCCGCCCATCGACGTCTTTCTGACGACCGACCGCGGTGCCTACCGGACCGGCGAGACGGTGAACGCGACGATCCTTGCGCGCGATCCGCAGATGCAGGCGCTGGAAGGGTTGCCGATGACGGTGCGCCTGCTGCGCCCGGACGGCGTCGAATATTCCCGCCAGCTTGTGACCAGCGCGGGCGCGGGCGGCTATGCCGTCGGCCTGCCCATCGGCGGCGGCGCGCCGCGCGGCACGTGGCGCATCGAAAGCTTCGTCGAAGAGGATGTGATCCTCGCCGGTCAGGGCTTCCTTGTCGAAGACTTCCTGCCCGAACGCATCGACTTTACCCTGTCCCTGCCCGATGGCCCGATCAGCCTGGCCGACGCCCCCGAAATCGCCATCGACGCGCGCTATCTGTTCGGCGCCCCGGGGGCGGACCTCGGCATCGAGGGCGACCTGCGGATCAGTGCCGCAGCGGGCGTCGAGGGGTTCGACGGCTACAGCTTCGGGCGCTATGACGAAGCGTTCAGCCCCTTCGCCGACAGCCTGTCCTCCGATGGCGCGACCGACGCCGACGGCAAGGCATCGATCTACGTTACGTTCCCCGACCTTGGTGCCGCCGCGAACCGCCCGCTTGAGGCGCGCTTCGCCGTCCGTCTGGTCGAAGGCTCGGGCCGCCCGGTCGAACGCCGCATCACCCGCACCCTGCTGCCCGCGACCCCCGTGATCGGCGTCAAGCCCGCCTTCGAAGGGGGCGTCGTCCCGCAGGGCACGGAAGCGCGCTTCAACGTCGTGGCGGTCGGCCCGGACGCCAAGGCGGCGGATCAGGCCGTCCACTGGACGGTCAACCGGCTTGAAACCGACTATCAGTGGTATTCGCTCTACGGTCAGTGGAACTGGGAAGTCACCACCACCCGCACCCGCGTGGCCGAAGGCGATCTGGCGCTGACCGCCGCTGGCCCCGCAACCATCGCGGCCCCGGTGGACTGGGGCAGCTACGAGGTGATCGTCGAGGCGACGGACGGCTCGCAGGCTGCGACGTCGATTGAGTTCTACGCGGGCTGGTATGCGCCCGCCGATGCCGCCGCGACACCCGACACGCTTGAACTGTCGCTGGACAAACCCGCCTACAAATCCGGCGAAACCGCCACCCTCCGCCTTGTGCCCCGCGCCGCAGGGACCGCGCTTGTCACCGTCGTGTCGAACCACCTGATCGACATGAAGGCCGTGCCCGTGACGGCGGGCGAGAACACCATCCCGCTGACCGTCACCGACGCATGGGGGGCCGGTGCCTATGTCACCGCCTCCGTCATCCGCCCGCTCGACACCGACGCGGGCCGCAACCCTGTCCGCGCGCTCGGCCTGTCCTACGCGCCCGTCGATCCCGGCGACCGCAAACTGACCGTCGCGTTCGAGACCCCGCCCGAGGCCGACCCGCGCGGCCCGCTGCCCGTCGCGCTCAAGGTCGAAGGCATCGCCCCCGGCGAAACCGCCTATGCCACCATCGCCGCCGTCGATGTCGGCATCCTGAACCTGACCGGCTTCACCCCGCCCGACCCCGAAGGCCACTATTTCGGCCAGCGCAAGCTCGGCATCGGCATCCGCGACATCTACGGTCGCCTGATCGACAGCCAGAACGGCGCGCTCGGCACCGTCCGCTCCGGCGGCGATTCCGCGGCAGGCATGAAGACGCAGGCCCCGCCCCCCACCGAGGAACTCGTCGCCTACTTCTCCGGCCCGGTTCAGGTCGGCCCCGACGGCTATGCCCGCACCGAATTCACCCTGCCGTCCTTCAACGGCACTGTGAAGCTGATGGCCGTCGCCTGGTCCAAGACCGCCGTCGGGCAGGCGAACGCCGACGTGCTTGTCCGCGACCCCGTCGTCGTCACCGCCTCCGTCCCGCGCTTCCTGTCGCCCGGTGACACCAGTCGCGCCTTCTGCTGGAAATCGTCCACGCCACTGGCCCCTCCGGCCGCATGGGTCTCGACGTCACAGCGGAAGGCCTGACCCTTGGCGCTGCCCCCTCGGGCGTCGATCTGGCCGATCTGGGCAAGGCCACAGTGTCCGTTCCCGTCACGGCGGGCGAGACCGAAGGCACCCAGACGATCCGCGTCGCCCTGACCACGCCCGACGGCAAGCAGTTGGTGAAAACCCTGAACGTCCCCGTCCAGTCGAACGACCCGGTCATCAGCCGCCAGTCCCGCTTCACGCTCGCGGCGGGCGACGAGCTTCACGCTTGACGAGAACGTCTTCGCCGGTCTCATCCCCGGCTCAGGCTCTGCCACCCTTGCCGTCGGCCCCATCGCGCGCTTCGATGCCCCCGGCCTTCTCGCCAGCGCTCGACCGCTATCCCTATGGCTGCACCGAACAGATCACCTCCAAGGCCCTGCCGCTGCTCTACTTCGATCAGGTCGCCACCGCGATGGGCCTGGCGGGCGACAACGACATCGCCAAGCGCATCGACGAGATGCATTGCCGAGGTCCTGCTGAACCAGTCCTCGAACGGCGCTTTCGGCCTCTGGTATGCCGATTCAGGCGACATGTGGCTGGACGCCTATGTCACCGACTTCCTGTCCCGCGCCCGCGCGCTGGGGCATCCCGTCCCCGATACCGCCTTCCGCAACGCGATGGACAACCTGCGCAATCAGGTCAACTTCGCCCCCGACTTCGACGCGGGCGGCGAAGCCATCGCCTACGCGCTGATGGTCATGGCCCGCGAAGGGGCCGCCGCCATCGGCGACCTGCGCTACTACGCCGACGTCAAGGGCGACGCCTTCACCACGCCGATGGGGGCCGCGCAGCTTGGCGCCGCACTGGCCGTCCTACGGCGACCAGACCCGGGCCGATGCGATGTTCACCCGCGCCGCGAACCTGATCGCGGCGCAGGTGGCGCAGCCCGAAGCGCAGCTTTACCGCGCCGACTACGGCACCAACCTGCGCGACGCGACCGCCCTTCTGGCACTGGCCACCGAAAGCGGGTCCAAGGCGATCCCCGCCAGCCTTGGCGACGCCGTGGCCTCCGGCCTCGCCGGCCGCAACCTCTCGACGCAAGAGGCGACTTGGGCGCTTCTCGCCACCCACGCCCTGATCGACCGCCCCGGATCGGAGGGCTTCACGCTCAACGGCGCAGCCGTCACCGGCCCCTTGGTCCGCGTCATCGCCGACGACGCGACGGCGCAGCCTCAGGTCATCGCCAACGGATCGGGGACCGAAGCCACGCTGACCCTGACCACCTTCGGCGTCCCGTCCGAGCCTGAACCTGCTGGCGGCAACGGCTATACCATCACCCGGCACATGGTACTCGCTTGAGGGCGAAGCGCGTTGACCCCGCCACCGTCAAGCAGGGCACCCGTCTTGTCACCGTGCTCGAGGTCACGCCCTATGCCGGCGGCGAGGCGCGGCTGATGGTCAACGACCCGCTGCCCGCAGGGTTCGAGATCGACAACCCGAACCTGATCGCGGGCGGCGACATCGCCGCGTTCGACTGGCTGACGACGGTGGAGGAGACGCGCACCGTCGAATTCCGGCAGGACCGTTTCCTTGCCGCCGTCGATTGGTACGGGTCGGACCCGTTCCGCCTGGCCTATGTCGTCCGCGCCGTATCCCCCGGCACGTTCCACCTGCCCGCCGCCAGCGTCGAGGATATGTACCGCCCCGACTACCGCGCCCGCAGCGAAACCGGCACGGTCACGATCACGGAATAGGGCGTGGAGCAGGCCATGCGCCGTATCCTTCCCCTTGTCCTTGTCGCGGCGCTTTTCGCTACGGCCACCGCGCGCGACCTGTTCGACGGCTGGATCGCCGCAACCGGCCTGCCGCCGCTCGCCATCGCAACCTCGACCGAGGTTCTCGCCCGCGACGGCACCCTGCTGCGCGCATTCACCGTCGCCGACGGTCGCTGGCGCATGGACCCCGGCCCGGTGGACCCATCCTTCACCGCGATGCTGGTCGGCTACGAGGACAAGCGGTTCTACCGCCACCACGGCGTCGATCCCGTCGCCATGATCCGCGCGCTGGGGCAGGCCGCCTGGAACGGCCGCGTCGTGTCGGGCGGGTCCACCCTGACGATGCAGGTCGCCCGCCTGATGGAGGATTCGGGCACCGGAAAAGTGACCGGCAAGCTGCGCCAGATGCGTGTGGCACTCGCACTGGAACGCCGCCTGACCAAGGATCAGATTCTGGGCCTGTATCTGCGCATCGCCCCCTATGGCGGCAACGTCGAAGGCATCCGCGCCGCGACCCGCGCCTATTTCGGCAAGGACCCGCGCCGGCTCACACCCGCCGAATCCGCCCTGCTGGTCGCCCTGCCGCAATCCCCCGAAACCCGCCGCCCCGACCGCTATCCCGCCGTCGCCTCTGACGCCCGTGCCCGCGTCCTCGACCGCATGGTCCGCGACGGCATCCTTGATGCCGACCGTGTCGCGGCCGCCCTGACCGAACCCGTCCCGACGCTCCGCCGGGACTTTCCCGCCCTCGCCCCCCACCTGACGCAACGCCTGCGCGCCGCCGACCCGCTGACCGGGACGATCCGCACCACCATCGATGCCAACCTGCAGCGCGCGCTTGAATCCCTCGCCCGCCGTGCCATCGCCAAGTCAGGCGACCGCCTGTCCGTCGCGATCGTCGTCGCCGACCACCGCACCGGCGGGATCGTCGCCTCGGTCGGCTCCCCCAGCCTGACCGACACCGCCCGCGCCGGGTTCGTCGATATGACGCAGGCGATCCGCTCGCCCGGATCGACGCTGAAGCCGTTCGTCTATGGCCTCGCCTTTGACGACGGCCTCGCCCATCCCGAAACGCTGATCGAAGACCGCCCGATCGCCTTCGGCACCTATGCCCCGCAGAACTTCGACCGCACGTTCCGGGGCACGGTGTCCGTCCGCGACGCCCTGCAGCTGTCGCTGAACGTCCCCGTGATCGAACTGACCGAGGCGCTGGGGCCTGCCCGCCTGCTGACCGCGCTGAACCGCGCCGGGGTCACACCGGTCCTGCCCGGCGACGCCCCGCCCGGTCTGGCCGTGGCACTCGGCGGGCTGGGAGTCACCCTGCAGGACCTTGTGCAGGCCTACGCCGCCCTCGCCCGCCTCGGCGACCCCGTCCGTCTGTCGGTCACGCCCGATACGGGAGGGCCGCTGCCGCAGAGGCTCTTCGGGCGAGAGGCCGCCTGGATGGTCGGCAACATCCTTTCCGGCCTCGCCCCGCCCCCCAATTCCCCTGCCAACAGCCTCGCCTACAAGACCGGCACCAGCTACGGCCACCGCGACGCATGGGCCGTGGGCTTCGACGGCGCGCATGTCGCGGGTGTCTGGATGGGCCGCGCCGACGGGTCCTCTGTGCCGGGTGCCTTCGGCGGCGAACTGGCCGCCCCGATCCTGTTCGAGGTGTTCGGCCGCATCGCACCCGCCCTGACGCCCCTGCCTCCGCCGCCACCCGCGACGATCATCGTCCCGAATGCCCGCCTGCCGCAGAATCTGCAACGTTTCCGCCCGCCCGGTGCCGCCTTTGCGACCATCGCCAGCGGCGGACCAGAGGTCGCGTTTCCCCCCGACGGAGCAGAGGTGGAGGCGGGCGCGGCGCTTACCGTCAAGGTCCGCAACGGCACCCCGCCCTTCACCTGGCTTGCCAACGGCGCGCCTGTCGCGCTTGCCGACCGCGCCCGCGAAACCGCACTGCCGCTGGCAGGTCCGGGATTTGTGCGGCTGTCCGTCATCGACGCGCGCGGTCAGGCCGCGACGGTCAGCGTCACGCTGCGGTAAGTCGGATCACCGTGATCTCCGGCGGCTGGAACAGACGCAGCGGCAGGCCTGAAAATCCGATGCCACCCGACACCACCAGATGCCGCCCGCCCTCGCGGATATGCCCGTAAGCATAGCGCGGCCCGAACCGCGACGGCGTCATCGGCCGCCACCCCATCAGATTCGCCTGTCCGCCATGCGTATGCCCGCTGATCTGCAGGAACGCCCGCGCGTCGCCCTTCGCGAAATAGTCCGGCTCATGCGCCATCAGGATCGCGGGTGCATCGCCCGTCACCTCGGCAAAGGCTTCTTCGGGGCGGTGGAACCCCCGGCGCTTGAGATGCTTCACGCCGTCCTGACTATCGATCCCGACAAGCCAGAAGCCCCGCCCGTGCGGCACCCGGACAGCGCGGTTCTGCAGGTGATGGATATGTGCCGCATCCAGCGCGTCCTGCACCGAATTGCGCATGAAGTCCGTCACCCGGCTGACCTCGCAGTCCCACCAGTCGTGATTGCCCATCACCGCGAACACCCCCATCGGCGCGCGAAGCGGCGCAAGCGCGCCGATCACCGCCTCGGCAGGTTCGCGCAGCGCGGGCAGGTTGCGGTCGGCGATGAAGTCCCCGGGCAGCAGGATCATGTCCGCGCCCAGCGCGTTCACCCGCGCGACGATCCGCCGGACCATCGCCAGCGTCGTCCAGGGACGGCAGACATGCAGGTCCGACACCACGGCAATGCTCAGGTCGGGCAGCGTCCAGCGCGCGTCCGCTACGGTGCGCGTCACGACAATCGGGTTCGACACCATCGTCGCAACCCGGCGCACCACCCTAGATCGTCCCCCGTGCAACCAGCACCCGGCCCTGCGGCGTCAAGATTCCAGGCATTCCGCCCCTCGACCACAACCGGCACCAGCGGACGACCATATCCCGCGCCGCCATCGACATTCAGCCGGTTGCCGTAATGCGTCGGACGCTCCAGCGCCGTGTGGCCATGCACGATCAGAACCCCGTGGTCGCGCTGGTCCTCGAGGAACCCCTTCCGGATCCACACCAGATCGTCCTCGACCTGATCGCGCAGATCGATCCCCGGCCGGATGCCCGCATGCACGAACAGCGCCTCGCCCCGCAGATAATGTGCGGGCAGCCCCCGGATGAACACCCTGTGTGCCGTAGGCACCGCCCGTACCGCATCGGCGTGGACATCATGGATCATGCGGTCTGCAGTGCCGACCTCGTAGGATGCAAGCGTCGCCGCCCCGCCCAGACGCGGATCGAACCACTGCAGGTCGTCGCGCAAGCCCCTGTCATGATGATCCGCATCGTTCAGGAATCCCCCGAACATCCGGTCGTGATTGCCGAGGATCGTCACCCATCCGCGGCCCGCCGCGTGCCCTGCGATCAGAAAATCCAGCACGCCCCGACTGTCCGGCCCCCTGTCGACCAGATCGCCCATATGCACCACCACGGCGTCCTTGTCGGCGTTCGCCGCGCGGTCCGCCTCGATCAGCGCATGCGCCGCTTCCAGCTTGTCGCGGTGCCCGTGAATATCCCCGATGGCATAGGTCTGCATGGCGCGCGCAATGTCTTTTGTTGACGGAAAGCCCGGTCTGGCGCTGGTGACGTAGTGGGCGGAACCGGAAAGCACAAGTTTCTTGCGCGGCCGGTCGCTGGGGGGCCGGGTCAGGTCGCGGTCGAACGCGAAACGCCCCGTTGCGGCGACGACATATCGGCAAACCGCAAGGGGCCAAGAATGCTGTCCGTGTCTCCGTCCGCACGGCAGCGCCCCTCGCTTCGTTCTGCCAGATCGTCGGCCCTGGCGCGATTCACCTTGCCAGCGGCCCGCGCAGCGGGACATTGACCGGCATTCCGTTCATCTGAGGGGCACCGCGCATGGCATCGATCTTTGGCCTCGGCCTGACCAACATCGCGCTGACCGAGCATGACGACGGCGTCCTGGTCGCCACGCTCAACCGCCCCGCCAAGCGCAACGCGCTCGACGCCGCCAGCGTCGAGGATCTGGTCCGCCTGTTCGACACGGCCCCCCGCGCGGGCGTCCGCTCCATCGTTCTGGCGGCTGCGGGCGACCATTTCTGCGCCGGGCTCGATCTCGTCGAACATCACGGGGCCGACCGCTGCCCCGCTGCCTTCTGGCAGCTTTGCCTCCGCTGGCACGAGGCGTTCAACAAGATGGAATATGGCGGCGTCCCCGTCATCGCCGCGCTGAAGGGGGCCGTGGTCGGCGGTGGCCTCGAACTCGCCTCTTCGGCCCATATCCGCGTCGCCGATGCGACCACCTATTTCGCCCTGCCCGAAGGCCAGCGCGGCCTCTTCACTGGCGGCGGTGCCACGATCCGCGTGGCCGGTCTGGTCGGCAAGGCGCGGATGCTCGACATGATGCTGACTGGCCGCGTGTATCAGGGGCAGGAGGCGGTCGATGTCGGTCTTTGCCAGTATCTCGTGGCAGGATCGAGCCTCGACCGCGCGATTGGAGATCGCCCGTGCTGCGGCCCGCAATCTGCCGCTGACCAACTTCGCGATCTGCTCGGCGATCAGCCATGTGCAGAACATGTCGGCGATGGATGCGTCCTACATGGAGGCCGCCGTCGCAGGCATCGTCAACACCCAACCCGACGCCCGCGAACGCCTCGCCGCCTTCGCCGACAAGACCGCCGCGCGGGTCAGGCCGAACGCGGAGTGACCGGAACCGGCGAGGGCGGGGGTTTCACACCCCCGCACCCCCGTGGGATATTTGACCTCGTTGGATTTGGCCTCAGGCGACCTCGAATTCCAGCGCCTTGACCTGCTGGAACATGCCTGTCCCTTCCAGTGTCTCGATCACTTTCGGGTCGATCGCCTGATCCAGATACAGGATCGCGATCGCCTCCTGCCCCGCGCCGGACCGGCCGAGCGTGAAGTTCGCGATGTTCACGTTGTTCTTGCCCATCGTCATGCCCAGAAGGCCGATGATGCCCGGCACATCCTCGTTCGTCGTGTACAGCATATGCCGCCCGATCTCGGCGTCGATGTTTATGCCCTTGATCTGGATGAAGCGCGGCTTGCCGTCGCTGAAACAGGTGCCCGCGATGGATCGCTCGCGCTTGTCCGTCACCATCGTGACCTTGATATAGGCGTCGAACACGCCCGATTTTTCCTGCCGGGTCGTCGCGATCTGGATGCCGCGTTCCTTGGCGATCACCGGTGCAGACACCAGATTCACGTCCGGGTTCGTCGCCTTCATGATCCCCGCGATCACCGCGCAGTTCAGCGCCTGCAGGTTCATGTCGGAAACCGCGCCGTCATAAAGGATGTTGATCGCCTTGATCGGCTCGTCCGTCATCTGGCCGACGAATGCGCCCAGATGCCCCGCCAGCTTGATCCAGGGGCCCATCACGGCGGCCTCTTCCGCCGTCACCGACGGCATGTTCAGCGCGTTCTGCACCGCCCCGGTCAGCAGATAGTCCGACATCTGCTCGGCCACCTGCAGCGCCACGTTCTCCTGCGCCTCGGTCGTCGACGCGCCCAGATGCGGCGTCACGACCACGTTCGGCATGTTGAACAGCGGCGAGGACGTCGCCGGTTCCTCGGCGAAGACGTCCAGCGCCGCTCCCGCGACATGGCCTGCTTTCAGCGCCTCGGCCAGCGCGCCCTCGTCGATCAGCCCGCCGCGCGCGCAGTTGATGATCCTGACGCCCTTCTTCGTCGCCGCAATCGCCTGCTTCGACAGGATGTTGCGCGTCTTGTCGGTCAGGGGCACATGCAGGGTGATGAAATCGGCCCGCGCGAGCAGTTCGTTCAGCTCGACCTTGGTGACGCCCATATGCGTCGCGCGGTCGTCCGACAGGAAGGGATCATAGGCCAGCACCTTCATCTGCAGGCCCAGCGCGCGGTCGCAGACGATGCACGCCGATATTCCCCGCGCCGATGACGCCGAGGGTCTTGTTGAAGACCTCGGTCCCCATGAAGCGGTTCTTCTCCCACTTGCCTGCATGGGTGGACGCACTGGCCTCGGGCAGCTGCCGCGCCACGGCAAACATCATCGCGATGGCATGTTCGGCGGTGGTGACCGAATTGCCGAAGGGCGTGTTCATCACGATCACGCCCTGCTTCGACGCCGCAGGGATATCGACGTTGTCCACCCCGATCCCGGCGCGCCCGATGACCTTCAGGCGCGTCGCAGCCGCCAGCAGCTTGTCGCTGACCTTGGTGGCGGACCGGATGGCGAGGCCGTCGTAGTTGCCGATGACGGAGAGGAGCTTCTCCTTGTCCTTGCCGAGATCGGGCAGGTAGTCGACCTCCACCCCCCGGTCGCGGAAGATCTGGACGGCGGTTTCGGACAGGGCGTCGGAAACGAGGACTTTGGGGGCCATGATGGGGTCCTTTGGATTGGGGGGTGCGGTGGGCGACATCGCCCACCGTACGACGGGTAGGGTGGGCAATCCTGCCCACCGCCACGGCTATGCCGCCTTGGAAAGCGTCTCTATTTCAGCCGAAAACGCCCAGTCGATCCACGGCATCAGCGCCGCGACGTCGGACGTTTCCACCGTCGCGCCGCACCAGATGCGCAGTCCCGGCGGCGCGTCGCGATAGGCCCCGGCATCCAGCGCCACGCCTTCCTTCTCCAGCCGTTTCGCCACGGCTTTGGCAAACCCCGCGCCGTCCGCGATGCGCGGATCGGTGAATTTCAGGCACACGCTGGTCGTCGAAGCCGTCGCCGGGTCTTCCGCCAGATTGGCGATCCAGCCGCGCGTCGCGCAGAACTCCGCGATCACCCCCGCATTCGCCTCGCACCGCGCGATCAGACCCGTCAGCCCGCCGACCGACTTCGCCCAGTTCAGCGACACCAGGTAATCCTCGACCGCCAGCATCGACGGCGTGTTGATCGTCTCGCCCTCGAAGATGCCCTCGATCAGCTTGCCCTTGGATGTCAGGCGGAAAATCTTCGGCAGCGGCCAAGCGGGCACATAGCTCTCCAGCCGCTCCACCGCGCGGGGGCTCAGGATCAGCATCCCATGCGCCCCTTCGCCGCCCAGCACCTTCTGCCAGCTGAACGTCACCACATCGAGCTTGTCGAAGGGCAGGTCCATCGCGAACGCTGCGCTGGTCGCGTCGCAGATCGTCAGGCCCTTGCGGTCCGCCGGGATCGCATCGCCGTCCGGCAGCGCGCACGCCGCTGGTCGTGCCGTTCCAGGTGAACACCACGTCCTTGTCGAAATCCACCAGCCCGAAATCCACGATCTGCCCATAGGGCGCGACCCGCACCGTCGCATCCAGCTTCAGCTGCTTGACCGCATCCGTCACCCAGCCCTCGCCGAACAACTTTCCCAGGCCAGCATCTCGACCGGGCGCGCCCCAAGCAGCGACCACATCGCCATCTCGACCGCGCCGGTATCCGACGCCGGAACGATCCCGATGCGGTAATCCGCGGGCACGCCCAGCACCTCGCGCGTCAGGTCGATGGCCTGCTTCAGCTTGGCCTTGCCGACGGCAGCGCGGTGCGAACGGCCCAAGGGCGCGTCCGACAGCATCGACAGGTCATATCCGGGGATTTTGGCACAGGGGCCGGAGGAAAAGCGCGGGTTTGCCGGGCGCGCAGCCGGTTTTGCAACGTCTGTCATGGTATCCTTCCAGATAACCGCCCTTCGTTGGGGAAGGGTGTCCCAAGGCGGGGAATAAGGGCGGCGCGGCTCTGGCGCAAGCGGAATTTGGCGGGTAAGCGGCAGATCATGTGCCGGATACGACCGGATGGCGGGGCATGCTGACGTGCAGAGTAAACTGACCGAGGATCAGGTGGAGCGCCTACTGGCCGCTGTTCACGCGGCATTTCCGGACCTGCAAGGCGCGCCGTTCACCGTGCTGACCCACAGCTGGGACAGCGTCGCCATCGCCCTCGGCCCGATGATCTTCAAGTTTCCGCAGTCCGAAACCGCGGCAGCGTCGCTGCGCCGCGAGGTCGCCTTGTTGCGCCTCATCCGCCCGCGCCTGTCCGTTCCGGTTCCCGACATGACCCTGTTCGAAGGGCCGCCGCTGTTTTCCGCCCACCGGACGCTTCCGGGCGACCACCTTCCCCCCGACGCCTATGCGGCCTTGCCCGAGGCCGCCAAAGCCCGTCTCGGTGCAACGCTGGGCATCTTCTACGCCCAGCTTCACGGCATCCCCACCGACCTGACCCTCACCGCCGGCGCCATGCCCGCCCAGCCCTGGGCGAGCCCGGACGTCCTGTTGGAAAAGGCCGTTCCCGCCCTGCCCGAAACCCTCCGCGCCCGCGCCCGCGCCGTCATCCGGCAATATGCCAGCCCTCGGACCCGACCCGCTTGGCCAGACCTGCGGCTATTTCGACGGCCACGGCTGGAACATGGCCTTCGACTTCACCCGGAACCGCCTTGCCGGGCTTTACGACTTCGCCGACGCAGGCATCGGCCCGGTTCACCGGGAGTTCGTCTATCCCGGCTTCATCGCCCGCGATCTGGTCCTGCGCATCGTCGATGTCGTATGCCGCCGAAACAGGCCAGAGGCCGGACCAGCGCCGCATCGACATCCTGACTGCCATCCTGCGCCTGACCGAGCTTGCCGCCGCGACAGACAATCCCGCCACTATCGACGACATGCGACGCAACGCGGTCGATAGTGGCTTGGCACGATGCCGCAGCCGTTGTAGCCCGCCCGCCGATATGGTCTGAGATGGCCGAAACCCCGGATCGTCGCGCCCCCATGTTCACCGCCACCCTGATCGCCGACCCCGCCCGCGCGGACCTCGACCGCGCGACGGTCGAGAGCCTCCGCAACGCCTGGGGCGGCGGCGATGCGCGCTGGCTGAACCCCGGCATAGCGGCGGAATTCAACCTGCCCGCCGATCCCGGCGAACCGCTGGGACGTCTGGGCAGATCTGCAATCGCTCGGCTTCGACCTTGTCGTCCAGCCCGCCGAGAACCGCCGCAAGCGCCTGCTGATCGCCGACATGGATTCGACCATGATCCGGCAGGAATGCATCGACGAACTGGCCGCCGAGGCGGGCGTCGGCCCGCATGTCGCCGCCATCACCGCCCGCGCGATGAACGGAGAGCTGGATTTCGAGGCGGCGCTGACCGAGCGCGTGGCGCTGCTGAAGGGTCTGCCGGAAACGGTCATCGCAAAGGTCCTCGCCGAACGCATCACCATGATGCCCGGTGGCGCCACGCTGGTCGCCACGATGAAGGCCAGCGGCGGTCATGCGGCCCTCGTCTCCGGCGGCTTCACCGCCTTCACCGGCCCCGTCGCCGCCCGGCTCGGCTTCGACGAACACCGCGCCAACACGCTTCTCGCCCGCAACGGCCTCCTGACCGGCGATGTCGCCCGCCCGATCCTCGGGCGCGAGGCGAAAGTCGACCGCGTTGCGAGAGATTTCCGCCCGCCTCGGCCTGACCCCCGCCGACGCCATCGCCGTCGGCGACGGTGCGAACGACCTCGGGATGCTGGGACTTGCGGGCACCGGCGTCGCCCTGCACGCCAAGCCTTCGGTCCAGGCGCAGTGCGACATCCGCATCAACCACGGCGACCTGACCGCGCTGCTGTATCTGCAGGGCTATGCAGCGGATGAGTTCGCCGATGCCTGACCTGACCATCCGCGACACCCGCGCCGAAGACGTGCCTGAGCTGCGCTGCTTCTGAACGACATCATCCGCGCAGGCGGCACCACCGCCCTCGAAACCCCGCTGACCGAGGCCGAACTGTCCGAATGGTTCGTGACCGGCGACCCCGTCGTCTCCTGCGTCATGGCCGAACGCGACGGGGCGGCGCTGGGGTTCCAGATGATCTCGACCTACGATCCGATGCCCGCAGGCTGGGCCAGCATCGGAACCTATGTCCGCATCGGCACAACCGGCGGCGGCATCGGCACCGCGCTGTTCGCGCGCGACCTGCCGGAACGCCCGCGCTGCCGGGCTGACCGCGCTCAAGGCCACGATCCGCTGCGACAACACCGGCGGCCTCGCCTACTACGCCCGCATCGGCTTCCGCGACTATGACGCGAACCCCGGTTTCGCCCTGTCCGACGGCCGCGTCGTCGGGCAGACCCACCGCCGCTTCGACCTCTGACGCGTCGCCCTGCGGTCAGCCGAACCCCTGCCGCCAGCCGCAGCTCCGCCGCGTCAAGACCGCGCCAGTTCTTCTGCGGCCCGGTCAGCAGCCGCCCCACCACCGGATGCCCCGCGTCCAACGCGCCCGAGCCGCAGCAGCAAGCGCTGTCACCGCCGCCTCCCGCGCCCGCGGCGCTGCCATCCTCGATCTTCAGTGCCGCGCCGCGCTTCTGGTCCGGCAGGATCGCCACATAGACCCCCTCGGCCCCTGACTTTACCGCCACGCGGCCGCCCATCGCCCGCATCAGGTCGGTGCAAGCCTCACCCTCGCCCGCGACAAGCACCGGATGCGCCCGCATCGCGTCGCGCAGCCGCGCCATCGCCCGGTCGCGCGTGTCCCCGGTTCCGGTCGCCGACGCAAACGCGCGCCATCGCCCGGGCAAGGCCCGTGACCGTCGTCGCAAAGTTCGGCGCCGAACAGCCGTCGATGCCATGCCCCGCGACGGCCTGATCCGTCACCTCTTCCGTCACCGCGCGGATCGCCCGCTGCAGCGGATGGTCAATCTCCACATATTCCGGACCCGCCCCCATCGCCTGCGTCAGCATCAGAAAGCCCGTATGTTTGCCGGAACAGTTGTTGTGCATCTGGCAAGGGGTCGCCCCGTCCCGGATCAGCCCGTCACGCGCGGGCAGGTCCGACGGCCATTGCGCCCCGCAGCGCAGGTCGTCGTCACCCATGCCCAGCGTTCCCAGCCAGTCGCGCACCATGTCGGTATGCACCGCCGCGCCGATATGGCTCGCGCAGGCCAGCGCCAGATGCGCGTCGGTCAGCCCCGCCCGGTCCGCGACGCCGCTTTCCACCAGCGGCAGGGCCTGGATCATCTTGCAGGACGAGCGCGGGAAGATCACCGCATCCGGGTCGCCCCAGGCCTGTTCCACCCCGCCCGGCCCGAAGATCACCGCGTGGCCTCGGTGAATCCCTTCGCGCAGACCGCCGCGCCACAGTTCGATCATCGGAACGGATGCCATCGGACCAGCCCTCACCTTTGCGCGAAATCCCGCCAACGGGGCTTTTCCCTTGCGCCCCAAATCGGTTAAGGGATGGAATATCGGGTTGAAAAGACCTTCGCCATCCGGAAATGCGCCGCATCGGCGCGCCGTGGCAAAGGTCGAAGGCAGGGGCTGAAATGACCGCACGCATGATCGCTGGCCTCGGGGCCGCCCTTGTCGCCATGGCAGCGACCGCGCCCTGCGCGCAGGAATCCACCAACCGCGTCGCCGCCAACACGGACTGGTCGGTGTTTGTCGATGAGAACCCCAAGGAATGCTGGGGCGTCTCGGCCCCGAAGGAAACCGTCAACACCAAGGACGGCCAGTCCGTCTCGGTCCGCCGCGGCGACATCCTTCTGTTCATCACCTACCGCCCCGGCGTGGCCGACGGCGAGGTCAGCTTCACCGGTGGCTATCCCTTCGCCGACGGCTCGACCGTCGAGATGGATGTGGGCGGCACCAAGTTCGACCTGTTCGCCGACGGCGAATGGGCCTGGTCGGCCTCGAAAGAGGATGACGCGAAGATCATCACCGCGCTCAAGGCCGGGTCATCCGCGATCCTCTCGGCCCGCTCCGGCCGGGGCACGCAGACGAAGGACACGTTCAGCCTGCTCGGCGTGTCCGGGGCGTTGGACGAGGCCGCCAAGCGCTGCGCGGGGTAGGGCACGGCAAGACCCGCCTGTTTCCTTTCGGCTGCGCGTCCCATATATGAGCCACTTCGCCCTGACCCGGACCCGCCGATGACTGCCGCCGCACCCGATCACCCCCGATGTCCTGACCGTCCCGCGCAAGCTGCCGGAAACCGGCCGCATCAACATCGTCGGGCTGACCCGCGACGGCCTGCGTGACGCGCTGATCGCCGCCGGCACGCCAGAACGGCAGGCGAAGATGCGCGTCGGGCAGGTCTGGGCCTGGGTCTATCACTGGGGCGTCCGCGACTTCGCGGCGATGACGAACCTCGCCAAGGATTACCGCGCGCTGCTGGCGGACGCGGTTCGAGATTGCCCTGCCCGAAATCGTGACGCGGCAGGTCAGCGCGGACGGCACGCGCAAGTACCTGATCCGCATCGCGGGCGGGCATGAGGTCGAGACGGTCTATATCCCCGAGGAAGACCGGGGCACGCTCTGCATCTCCTCCCAGGTCGGCTGCACGCTGACCTGTTCCTTCTGCCACACCGGCACGCAGAAGCTGGTCCGCAACCTGACCGCCGGTGAGATCGTCGGCCAGGTCATGCTGGCGCGCGACGATCTGGGCGAATGGCCGGTGATGGGCGCGCCCAAGGACGAGACGCGGCTGATCTCGAACATCGTGCTGATGGGCATGGGCGAGCCGCTCTATAATTTCGACGCCGTGCGCGACGCGATGAAGATCGCGATGGACCCCGAGGGGATTTCCCTGTCGCGGCGGCGGATCACCCTGTCCACCTCCGGCGTCGTGCCCGAAATCGCGCGGACGGCGACCGAGATCGGCTGCCTGCTGGCCGTCAGCTTCCACGCGACAACGGACGCGGTGCGCGACACGCTGGTGCCGATCAACAGGAAGTGGAACATCGCGACGCTGCTGGATGCGCTGCGCGCCTATCCCGGCCTGTCGAACTCGGAGCGGATCACCTTCGAATACGTGATGCTGGACGGGGTGAACGACAGCAAGGAGGACGCCTGGCGGCTGGTCGACCTCTTGCGCGGCATCCCGGCCAAGGTGAACCTGATCCCGTTCAACGAATGGCCCGGCGCGCCCTACCGGCGATCCTCCGGCAACCGCATCCACGCCTTCGCCGACATCATCCACAACGCGGGCTATGCCTCGCCCATCCGCACCCCGCGCGGCGAGGACATCATGGCGGCCTGCGGGCAGCTGAAGTCGGCGACGGAAAAGGTCAGGCGGTCGGCCATACGTGCGGTCAAAAGCCCGGCGCGCGCTTAACGCCGCCTTAACCATGCGCGCGGTAAGTCTTGGGCAGGATCGAGGTGAGCCTGAAGCTTCCGGAGGCGATGCTCGCCGCGCTGAGACAGGTCGCGGCGGCGGACGACGCCAGCGTCGGCCAGATCGTGCGCGACGCGATCACCCGCGACCTTTACCGCAGAGAGAGAGCGAAGACGACCGTCAGGTCGGATGAGCGGCTCGTCGCGCCGTTGCGGGCGCTCCTCGCCGACGATTTCAACTACGCAAAGACTTGGCCCGAACTTCTGACGCGCCTCGCGCGCAAGGGCTACGCCATACGTGAGGCGGGTGGCCGCATCGTCCTTGTCGCCCATCCGGGCGGCCGTCGCCTCTGCAAGGGGTCGGACCTCGGACACAGCCTCTCGGCCCTCTGCCGCCGGTTCGGCACACCGTTCCCTGCCGCCGATCCTCAGCCACTCCGCCGGACCCGGACCGGCTGACCCTCACCGCCCCGGCAGCTCCTCGCGCGTATCGTCGGCACCTTGCCATCCGTCTATCGCCTCCACTGCCTCCGCCGCTGTCTCGACAAACCGGAACAGCCCCAGGTCCTCGCGCGAAATCAGCCCGCTCTCCGCCAGCATCTCCCAGTCCACGACCTTCTCCCAGAACGCCCGCCCGAACAGCAGGAACGGCACCTTCTTCATCCGCCCCGTCTGGATCAGCGTCAGGCTTTCGAACATCTCGTCCATCGTCCCGAACCCGCCCGGAAACACCGCCACCGCCCGCGCCCGCATCAGGAAATGCATCTTGCGGATCGCGAAATAGTGGAAGTTGAAGCACAGGTCCGGCGTCACGTAGGCGTTCGGCGCCTGTTCATGCGGCAGCACGATGTTCAGCCCGATCGACTGGCCCCCTGCATCGTCCGCCCCGCGGTTCCCCGCCTCCATCACGCCCGGGCCCGCCGCCCGTGCAGATCACCCATTCGCGCCCGTAGTCGGCAAGGCTGCGTTCGGTGATCGCCCGCGCGAACGCCCGCGCCTCGTCATAGTAGCGCGACAGATCGGCCAGCGCCTTCGACCGTGCCCGGCCCCTATGCGCCGGGTCCGGAATCCGCGCGCCCCCGAACAGCACCACCGTCGAGGCGATGCCGCGCTCGTCCAGGATCATCTGCGGCTTCAGAAGCTCCAGCTGCAATCGCACCGGGCGCAGCTCCTCGCGCAGCAGGAACTCCCGGTCGGTGAAGGCCAGCCGATAGGCCGGCGCCCGGGTCTGCGGCGTGTCCGGCGTTTCCTTCGCCGCCGCCGCGTCCTGATGGCTGTCGCGGAAGGGATGCGGGCGGGGGTCGTCGTTCATGTCTGTTCCGGGGGCAATTGCGTGGGTCCGGTGCCCCGTCTATAGGCTGGACCCGCCTGAAACCAGATCGCATATCGGGGTGCCCCATGCCGAACGCCGCACTTGAAACCGCCATCGACGCCGCCTGGGAGGCCCGCGACGCGATCACCCCCGCCACCAGGGGCGAGACCCGCGACGCCATCGAGGCGACGCTGACCGCCCTCGACAACGGCACCCTCCGCGTCGCCGAAAAGCGCGGGCAGGACTGGCACGTGAACCAATGGGCCAAGAAGGCCGTCCTCCTCTCCTTCCGCCTGAATGACATGGAAGTCATCCCCGGCGGCAACGGCAACGCCACCTGGTGGGACAAGGTCCCCTCCAAGTTCGACGGCTGGGGCGAGAACCAGTGGCGCGCCGCCGGGTTCCGCGCCGTCCCCGGCAGCATCGTCCGCCGCTCGGCCTTCATCGGCCGCAACGTCGTGCTGATGCCGTCCTTCGTCAACGTCGGCGCCTATGTCGATGAGGGCAGCATGGTGGACGGCTGGGCCACCGTCGGCTCCTGCGCCCAGATCGGCAAGAACGTCCACCTCTCCGGCGGCGTCGGCATCGGCGGCGTGCTCGAACCCATGCAGGCGGGCCCCACGATCATCGAGGATGACTGCTTCATCGGCGCGCGGTCCGAGGTGGTCGAGGGCTGCATCATCCGCGAGGGCTCGGTCCTCGGCATGGGCGTCTTCATCGGCAAGTCCACCAAGATCGTCGACCGAGAGACCGGCGACGTCTTCTATGGCGAGGTTCCGGCGGGGTCGGTCGTCGTGGCCGGATCGATGCCGTCCAAGGGCGGCATCAACCTCTACTGCGCGGTGATCGTGAAGAAGGTGGACGCGCAGACCCGGTCGAAGACGAGCATCAACGAGCTGCTGCGGGACTGACGGCGCTTCACCCCGCCGTAGGGTGGGCGATTCCGCCCACCTCCCATCCCGCCCCGCAGGCCGGGGCAAGCCCCGCCATGCCGTCCAGCATGTAGGGTGGGGTTTCACCCCACCATCCCCTCCTCCCCGTAGGGTGCGCAATCATTGCGCACCATTCCGCGCAACACAGGGCATCGCCCGACCGCGGGTGGGCGCTGCAACACCCGTTCCCAGGCACTTTATTGTCCAACCCCTCCACCGCACTTCTTCGCGGAGCCGCCTTAGGGTGCGCATTCATTGCGCACCATTCCGCGCAACAGAGGGCAGCGCCCGACCGCGGGTGGGCGCTGCAACGTGGATTTTAGGCGATTTATGGTCGAGCCACTTCCACAGGAGTTCTGCGCATTCAGGGTGCAGAAGCGCCCGCCCAGGGGGGTGATGAGCGATCAGAAGTCGTCCAGTGGACGACTTCCGCGAAGAACGCCCGGCCCGTGGCCGGGCCGGGAGGCGGGCGCTGCCCGGGCCGCATTCGCGGCTGTTCCGGGCGGTATAGGTCCGAGCGTTTCCGCTTGAATTCGCCCCGTAGGGTGGGGCTCGCCCCGCCATTCCACCGCCCACCCCGCAGGCCCCCTCGGGCCTGCCGCAACGCAACGCCCCAACCCGGACCGCCGGTGGCCCAAAGCCACCGGCCAGCGCCCGTCCCGCCCCCGGCGGGCGCTTCTCGCCCGCCCGGGCCGGGCGCTGGCCTCCGTAGTCCCGTGCTGCCGCGGTCTGGTTGCTTCGCTGCGCCCGTGAGCGGGGCCGATCCTCCACTGGAAGATCGTCTTGTCCCGCTCAGGGTGGGAAAGACAGGTAGATTAGTTCGCAATTCTCGATGAAAGGGATTCGGTTGCGATAAGCTGTAGCCGAAAATTCAGGTCATGCCCGCATGACTATCGGTCAAGCTCTGACTGCTCTCTGTAACGCTGTTTCAGTCTCATCCACTCTCTCGCTATGCCGATGCCGCGAAAAAAGAACCATCCCATGAATGCAAAACAGATTCCCAAAATCTGAGGCACCTCGTCGGCGACAAATATCCAGACCGAGACGCAGGCACAGACGACGCTGGCAACGACCATAGTCCAGGGACGATCCCAGCGAGACTTTGAGTTGAGTTGTTCGCCAGTCGGATTGACCAACTCGTCGCGCGCTATGCGCAACGCCATCGACCAAAACAGAAAGAGCCCAATAAAGACGACTATTCCCGTCCACATTGGCCACTCAAGGACAGGTGCCGAAAGCACGACACTAGACTCATTCCAACGAGCGGAGAGGAAGTTACCAATCCGATCTAGTGTTTCGCCAATTGTCATCCCACCTGCCACTACTACTGCGTACGCTACAAGCCTAACCTGCGATATTCAGCTTACCACGCTCAGCGCCTTAGCAAGGGCCATTTAGGCGGCTCGTGCGCGAACCGACCCTACAAGCCGACTTGTAAGTCAACAAGCGGTCCTAGCTGGGGCCGTGACCAGCACAAGAAGAGTCGTGCGCCTGTACGACGACCGCGCGGTGCTGGCAGGAACCATGCTGTGCCTCGCCCGGACCGCCGCATTGTCGAACACCGGATAGCGGTGATGGATCGCCGGTGAACGATAGCAACGGGTCGTCATCACCCCTCCAAACCTTTCCACTTCCCTAATTTCCCCCCGTAACCCCTTGATTTCCCTCACCCCGACCCCCGGTCCCGACTCGGGACCGCCCCCATCCCCCTTGACTCCGCCCCTCCCGCAGTCCACCCCGCCCCCCGCCATGACAGACGCTCCCCCAGACCCCGCCGAAGAAACCCCGCCGCCCCCAGCAGGTCTACACCCTGCTCGTCCAGGTCGGCCGCAAGCCCGGCGACGGCCTGCCCGCCGCCTCCACCGGTGCGGCCCTCCTCATCTACGCCTCCGGCGTGACCGAGGACGAGGCGGTGCGCGAGACGGTCGCGGTGCTGAAGGTCGCCGACCTGTCCCCCCTCGACATCGAAGGCCACGGCACGCTCGACGAACGCCTGAAGCAGGGCGACCAGATCGACGCCGATGAACGCGCCCTGATGGACCGCGCGCTGGCCGAGAACGCGGTGATCGTCGCCCAGATGACGCCGTTCTATTCGCGAGGATTAGGCCGCCACCGGCGACCGCCGCTGCGACATGTTCAGCACCAGCGTCGCAGCCTCGAAATCGCACAGCTCCCGCCGCACCGGCCTGCGGTGCGTGGGCAGCCGCCCCTCCGCCGCCAGCGCGCCCAGCGCCGTCGTCGCCGCCACCGCAGCCGAGGCCGCCAGCCGCCCGACATAGACGCTCTCGATCCAGGCGCCATCGACGGCGATCAGGCGCGGCTCGTCCAGCAGCAGCCCGTGCCACGTCACCAGCCCCGCTCCGCCGCCCTCCGTCGCCGCTGTCCGGTCATTCGCCAGATGCCGCGCCTCGACCAGCACCTCCTCGGTGTCGAACAGGTATTCCACCTCGGGTCCGCCCAGCGCCACCCGCGCATGCGGCGGCACGAACAGGTCCGTCGTCGCCCCGAAATACGGCGTGCAGAGCCGGATCGGACGGAAGCTGCCCGTCGCCGGGCACGGTCATATGCCCCGACCAGAGCACGGCCCGGTGGGCCCCGCATCCGTGACGACGACATCGCCCGCCCGCAGCATCCGCGCCGCAACCGGGCCGTCCGGGGTCATCACCGGCGTGTCGCCCGCAAAGCATGCCCCCGCGCCGATCGGGTGCCGCCCCGACCCCACGGCAACCGACCGCACCGTCCCCGCCCCGGCCGACGCAACCAGCGCCAGCGCGTCCTCCGCCTCCAGCGGCGGCGGGGCCGCCCCCGCGCTCTGCAGGATCGCGCCGCGGCCCGGGTCCTCCGCCGTCAGGGTCGCCGTGCCCGTGCCCGCATCCCAGTGATAGCTGACCCGCAATATCCCCGCCGCCAGCAGTCCCGCCGATACCGACCGACAGCGCCAGAACCTGCGCGCCCCTGCGGTGAACGACGCGCAGGCGGCCATCCTCGGAATAGCCCAGCGACAGCAGGACCGGTTCGGCCCCCCGCCGCGCGGCATGCAGGATCGGCCCGCCATTCGGCAGAAGCCGCGCGGTGTCGATCTCGCACAGGATCGTGCCGCGCCGGATCATGCCGGGCATCTCCGCGCCCGCGATGCGCTGCACCCCTGTCCCAGGTTCCGCCAGAACATGCCAGATCATGCCGCCACCCCTTCCGCCATCAGAACCCGCGCCTCATGCGCCTTCAGCGCCCGCCGCGCCGCCGGGCTGTAGCCGTCGCCCGTCGCCAGATCGATCTCGGGAAAGATCGCGCGGATTTCTGCCGCGATCTCGGCTTCGGGGTTGCCCGCCACCTGCGGCCCCGGAAGGAAAGCTTTCGGTCGCCAGACCCTGCGACCAGACCACCTGATGCCGGTCGAACAGGATATGGACGTATTCGACCCAGCCCCCTTCGACGACCTGCACGCTTTCGTCCGTTCACAAGGTCCTTGGCCGCCACAAGCACCTCGGCAGATCGCCGAACAGCAGTTCGGCGATCCGGTCCTGCACCATCACCCGGTGCTGCGGCGACAGCATCAGCGCCCCATGCCCGCCGAATGTCCCCGGCGCGATCCGGACCGGCGCGAAGGCTCCCTTGGCCACGACCAACCGCCGCCCGATCCAGCGCATCGGCTGCGGCCCGTCATCCAGCGTCTCGACCAGATCTCCGGGCTTCAGTGCCTCGACCGGAACCTCGCCGCCCGGCGTCCGGATCAGCGTTCCCGCCACAAAGCAGGGCACCGTGTCGATGGTGACGATACCCACATCCGTCTGCCCCAACAGGTTCTTCACAGTGTAGGTGAAGTTGAACTTGTCCGCGTCGTTGTCGGTGAAGACCGTCACCGTCATGTCGGCGTTCAGTCGGATCTTGTCGCCGGATGGCAGCGTGACGATCTGGCCCGGCACCACGGCCACGCCATTGATGTGCGTGATCACCATCACACCAATGAAGTTGTTCACGTCGTTGCCCAGAACGTCCAGCGTCTTGGTCTGGCCAGTGAACATCGTCTCCTGGTCGCCGATGGCGACAAGCTGGGTCTGGGCTGAATCCGCCTTGATCAGAATGTTCGAATCGTATTGCGAATCCGACACGTCGGCGATGCCGATGCGCAGCGAATTCACCACGCCCGGATTGACCGGGATCGTTACCTTAAGCGTGATCGTGAAGCCGTCCATTTCGGTGTTGAACTGGTCGGCCATGTTGCTGACGAAGCCGTTCTGGTTGCTGGTGCCGCTCAGGTTCATCACGTTGATCTTGCCGCTGCCGATCTGCACCGGCACGACCTGCCCGTTGATCCAGATGCCGACCGTGTCGTTGAACTGTGATGTGGCGAATTCCGGAAACTCTTCGGACGAGAACGTGAAGTTCAGCGACATCACGCTTCCGATCGGGATGAAATCGACATCCAGGATCGCCGCATCGAAGGTGTTCGTCCCGGCCAGCGCGTTGAACTGCGCGTTGTTGTTGGGACCGTTGGTGTCGGTTGACATCTGGGTCGATCGGTTCGGGTCGCCGCCTGACTGCGTGTAGTCGACGATCCGCCCGGTGGACAGGATCACGCCGGTATCGCCCGGCACCGTTCCCGGCGACAGGTTGTTGCCGTTCGCAAAGGTCCCGCGCGATCGTGTATCGCCGGTGAAGGTCGCGCCGGTCACGACGGTGCCGAGGCCAAAAATGGCATTCGCCATCTGCAGCGCCGTCACATTCGTGCTGTAGGTCAGTTCTGCGCCTGTCGCCACGTCTGCCTCGCTCCGCGAGGTCAGCGCATAGGTGACCATGCCGGCGGTCCCCATCCGCCCGTGGCCCGCCTTGCCCGTTCCGGGTGTCGTTGCACCCGCTTCGCCTCTGCCCTGCCTCGGGTCGTCTTGTTATCCGGGCACTATGTTCCTGCGACGCCGCTGTGTTAAGACTTATCCACAGGCGTGCGCGGCAGCGCACCGCAACCGGTGGCTGATCGGCAACACCGGTGCGCCGTCCGGCGACCGTTGCCTGCACAGGTCCGCTTCGCTATCGGTGGGCCACCATTCGCCGCAGGACACAGATGACCGCCCGCGCCGCCACCCCCGTCGACCCCGTCGATCTCACCGCCCGCCTGATCCGCTGTGCGTCCGTCACCCCGGCCGACGCCGGCGCACTGTCGGTTGTGCAGCAGGCGCTCGAACAGGCTGGCTTCGCCTGCACCCGTATTGACCGGAACGGCACGCCGAACCTCTTCGCCCGCTGGGGCCGCAGGGGTGCGAACCGCAGCTTCGGCTTCAACGGCCACACAGATGTCGTCCCGGTAGGCGACCGCGCCGCCTGGACGCATGACCCGTTCGGGGCCGAGATTTCGGATGGCATCCTCTGGGGCCGCGGGGCGACGGACATGAAGTCCGGCGTGGCGGCCTTTGTCGCCGCCGCCTGCGATTTCGTCACCGAAACGCCGCCCGACGGGGCCGTCATCGTGACCATCACCGGCGACGAGGAAGGCGCCGGCGCATGACGGCACGACCGCGATCCTCGACTGGATGCGGGCTGAGGGAGAGGCGATGTCGGTCTGCCTCGTGGGCGAACCGACCTGCCCTGAAACGCTTGGCGATACGATGAAGATCGGCCGGCGCGGGTCGCTGACCGCCCGGATCACGGCGACGCGGCGTGCAGGGCCATTCCGCCTATCCCCACCGCGCCAGGAACCCGCTGCACGCGCTTGTCCGCCTGCTGGACCGGCTCGCCAGCCATGAACTGGACAAGGGAACGGGCCATTTCGACCCCTCGACACTGGCCGTCGTGACCATCGATACCGGCAACCCCGCGTCGAACGTCATCCCCGCCCGGGCCACCGCCACCGTGAACATCCGCTTCAACGATGCCCATACCGGCGCATCGCTGGCCGGCTGGCTCCAGTCCGAGGCAGCAAAGGTGCAGGCCGCAACCGGCGTCACGCTGGCCGTTTCCGCCGACATCTCGGGCGAAAGCTTCCTGACGCCGCCCGGCGATTTCACCCGTCTGGTGGCGGCGGCGGTCACCGCCGAAACCGGCATCACGCCTGCCAACTCGACGTCCGGCGGCACCTCCGACGCGCGGTTCGTCAAGGATCACTGCGCGGTCGTTGAATTCGGACTGGTCGGCAAGACCATGCATCAGGTCGACGAGCACGTGGAAGTGGCCCAGATACAGGCGCTGAAGCGCATCTATCTGCGCGTCCTGGCTGATTATTTCGCATGACCGCTGATATCGCGGTGACTGATGACATCGCCCTGTGCCAGTCGCTGCGCAGGGCCGTCTTCATCGAAGAACAGGGCGTCAGCGCGGCGGATGAGGTTGACGGCAAGGACGCCACCGCGCGGCACCTGCTGGCCATGCTTGGGGGCCAACCAGTCGGCACTGCGCGCCTGCTGACCAGCGGCACCACTGGCAAGATCGGTCGCGTCTGCGTCCTTGCGGGGGCCCGCGGCCATGGCATCGGGGCCGCGCTTGTCAAGGCCGCGGTCGAGGTCTTCCGCGCCGACCCCGGCGATTGCCGTCGCCCTTCTCGGCGCACAAACCCATGCCATCGGCTTTTACGAACGGCTCGGCTTCCGCGCGACCGGTCCCGTCTACGACGATGCGGGCATCCCGCACCGCGACATGGTCCTGCCGCTGCGGGGTTAGGACCGCTTTGCCCATGACGCGACCCACCGCCCATGCTAGGGCAGCGCCATGAAACCTCTCCCCTCCAAAGCCGAGCTTCTCTCCTGGATCGCGGCCAATCCCGGCCATGCCGCCAAGCGCGACATCGCCCGCGCCTTCGGCATCAAGGGGGCCGACCGGATCGAGTTGAAGCGCATCCTGCGCGAACTGGAAGGCGACGGCGCGGTAGACCGGGACCGCAAGCATTACCGCGACCCCGAAGGCCTGCCGCCCGTGACCGTGCTGACCATCCTCGCCCCCGATCCGCAGGGCGACATGTTCGCGCGACCGATGGAATGGCAGGGCGATGGACCCGAGCCGCGCATCCTCTTCGTGCCGCGAAAGGCCGATGCGCCGGTGGCCGAAGGTGACCGGATACTGGCGCGCGTCAACCCGGTGGGCGGCGAGGCACATCACTACGAAGCGCGGCTGATCCGCAAGATCGGCGTCACCGCGGTCAAGATCGTCGGCATCTTCCGCAAGGCTGTCGAAGGCGGACGCATCCTGCCCATCGACAAGGGGTCCGACAAGGAATGGCTGGTCGCTGCGGGGGCGACGCACGGGGCGACCGACGGCGAACTGGTCGAGGCAGAGCTGGCCGGACCGAAGGGCCGCATGGGCCTGCCGCGCGCGCGGATCGTCGAGCGCCTCGGCGACCCATCGGCCCCCAGGGCGGTTTCGCTGATCGCGATCCACCAGCACGGCATCCCCGACGCCTTTCCCGATTCAGTGCTGACCGAGGCGGACGCTGTGCAGGAGGTCAGCGCCAAGGGCCGCGAAGACCTGACGGCGATGCCCATCGTCACCATCGACCCCGCCGACGCGCGCGACCACGACGATGCGGTTTATGCCGAAACAGACACGGATCCTGCCAATCCCGGCGGCTACATCGTCTGGGTCGCCATCGCCGATGTCGCGGCCTATGTGACCCCCGGCTCGGCGCTCGACCGCGAGGCGCGGCTGCGCGGAAACTCCACCTATTTCCCCGACCGCGTCGTGCCGATGCTGCCCGACCGCCTGTCAGGCGATCTCTGCTCGCTGCACGAAGGCGTGCTGCGCCCGGTTCTGGCGGTGCGCCTGACTCTGAACGCGGACGGCGAGAAAATCGGCCACCGCTTCACCCGCGCCATGATCCGGTCCGCCGCCAGCCTGACGCTATGACGAGGTCCAGGCGGCCTTCGACGGCAATCCGAACGACCGCTGCGGTCCGCTGCTCGACCCCGTCATCCGCCCGCTCTATGCCGCCTATGCCGCCGCATCGAAGGCGCGCGAGCGTCGCCAGCCCTTGGACCTCGACCTGCCCGAACGCCGCATCGAGCTCTCGCCCGAGGGCAAAGTCACCTCTGTCGCGTTCCGCGACCGCTTCGACGCGCACCGGCTGATCGAGGAATTCATGATCCTCGCCAATGTCGCCGCCGCCGAAGAACTGATCCGCCTGAAACGCCCGCTCCTGTTCCGCGTCCACGAAGAACCCTCGCCTCTGAAACTCGATGCGCTGCGCGATGTGGCCGAGGCGTCGGGCCTGACGCTGGCCAAGGGCCAGGTGCTGAAGACCTCCCACCTGAACCGGCTGCTGTCCGCCGCCGAAGGCACCGATTTCGACGAGCTCATCAACATCACGACGCTGCGGTCGATGCAGCAGGCCTACTACCACCCCGAGAATTTCGGGCATTTCGGCCTCGCACTTGCGCAACTACGCGCATTTCACCTCGCCGATCCGCCGCTATGCCGACCTGATCGTCCACCGCGCCCTGATCGCCGGACACAAATGGGGCAAGGACGGCTTGTCGCCTCAGGACGAGGAGATGCTGGAGGAAACAGCCGAGCTGATCTCGGCCGCCGAACGCCGGTCGCATGGCCGCCGAACGCGACACGACCGACCGCTATTTGGCGGCCTATCTTTCCGACCGCGTCGGGGCGGAATTTCCGGGGCGGATCAGCGGCATCGCGCGCTTCGGCGTCTTCGTGAAGCTGGACGAAACGGGGGCCGACGGGCTGATCCCGATCCGGTCACTGGGGCGCGAGTTCTTCCATTTCGATGCCGACAGCCAGACCCTGATGGGTGCCGATACCGGCCTGACCATCGGCATCGGCCAGCGGGTTCTGGTCCGCCTGGCCGAGGCGGTTCCAGTGACCGGCGGGCTGGTGCTGGAACTTCTGGAGCTGGAAGGGCAGGGCATGCCCGGCGGCCCCTCGGCGCGGCGGGGACGCCCAGTCGGGCGCAAGGCCGGTGCAGCCAAGACGAAGGCCGCAAAGGTGAAGCGCAAGGTCGAGCGAACGCGGCGGGGGTAGGGTGGGCGATTCCGCCCACCAATCTGCCTCCGGCAAGATACCCGGGCGTCCACCACCCTTCAGCCCGCGTCCCGACTTGCGAACGCACCATCCTGACGCCCCGACGGACCGCTACAGAATGATCTGCGGGAAATTGAACCAGCAGCGCCACGAGAAGCGGATGTTGGCGGCAGGGGTGCCGTCGGCATTCCAGCTGAACACGTCGATCACCAGGTCATTCCCTGTCGATACCGTGTTGCTGGTCATCATGACAGGACCCGTCGCACGGGGCGTGGCCACGAACGCGACGGGCTCTTCGATGACCCTCAGGGCATCCTCGCAGATATAGTTCGTCAGAATCCATCGCATCTTGCCGTCGCTGCCGGTGATGGACTTGCCGCCGATGTCCATAGCCTGACCGGAAAAGCAGAATTCGCGCGGTCCGCCTCCCCCATGGCTGGGGCTGTCATCGGGGACCAGGATCGGCGTCCTGTCGGTAATGTGAAACCGCGTGCCTTCGACGTTCGACAGCGCGTCCCGCTCGATGAAGTTCAGTTGTCCGAGATCGAGGCCGAAATTCCCGAGAGCCTTGCGCATCTCGGCGACGTTCTTGGTATCTTTGGTCATCTCAAAACTCCTTTGGTTCAATGCCGACCACCACACTTGTTAAAAACGCAGACCGCATGGTGCTGAGTCCGGCGGCCTGAAATAAGGGCCGACGGGTTAGGCCCTAGCGTAGCCGAAACCGGGCAGGGCAGAAACGGTGGGATTCCGGACTGTGTGCGACGGATGCCGGGCTGGGTGCCAGAATGAACGGCCTACCTGTCGGTCGCCGCCAGTCATCGCGCAATCCGCCCCGGCGGCCGCACCCCGCAACCACCGTCTTTGCCCGCCCGCCCGCCTGCGCTACACTCGCCCCAGAACAAGAAACAGGCAGGCAGCAGCATGGCATTCCGGATCGCGGCGTTCACAGCACTTGCGGCGCTGGCGGCTGGCAGCGCCCTCGCCCAGCACGCCCCCGCAACGCCCCTCATTCCCGCGCCGGAGGCCCCGATGACCGGACCCGAATCCCTGATCCGCGTCGGCACCACAGCCGGTCTGCAGGGCTGGATCGACCGTTTCCGCCCCCGTGCCCTGTCGCACGGCATCTCTGCCGACACCTTCGACCGAGCGATGCGGGGCGTCACCTACAATGCGTATGTCATCGACAAGGACCGCCATCAGGGCGAATTCACCAAGACGATCTGGGACTATCTCGACAAGGCCGTGTCCGACGAGCGTGTCTCGAACGGCAAGAAGGCGTTGCGGCAGAACCGCAGGCTGCTGGAGCGGATCGAGGCGACATACGGCGTCGACAAGGAAGTTGTCGTCGCCGTCTGGGGGCTCGAGAGCGCCTATGGCGAGGTCATGGGCGACATTCCCCTGATCGAGGCGCTGGCCACGCTGGCCTATGACGCGCGGCGTGGCGGGTTCTTCGAGGATCAGCTCATCGCCGCGCTCAAGATCATCCAGGGCGGCAATGTCACGCCCGATCGGATGACCGGCAGCTGGGCCGGAGCGATGGGCCATACCCAGTTCATCCCGACCAGCTACCTCGCCTATGCCGTCGACTTCACGGGCGACGGCAAGCGCGACATCTGGTCCGACAACCCCGCCGACGCGCTCGCCTCGACCGCCGCCTACCTCGCCCGCTTCGGCTGGGCGCAGAACCGGCCCTGGGGCCTGGAAGTGTCTCTTCCAGCCGATTTCGACGCTTCTCTGTCCGGCGAGCGCACCCGGAAGTCCGCCGCCGACTGGCAGGCGCTGGGCATCCGTGCCGCCGACGGCAGTGCCATAGGCAATCACGGCCCCGCATCCATCCTGCTGCCTGCCGGTGCGCGCGGCGCTGCCTTCATGATCTTCCCGAACTTCCACGTCATCGAACGCTACAACGCCGCCGACGCCTATGTCATCGCCATCGGCCACCTCTCCGACCGCATCAAGGGCGGCGGCCCGATCCGGCATTCCTGGCCGCGCGACGACCGCGCCCTGGCCCTGCCCGAACGCATCGAACTGCAGGAACGCCTGACGGCGGCAGGCTATGACACCGGCGGGGCCGACGGCAAGATCGGGCCCAAGACCCTTGCCGCCGTGCGCGCCTTCCAGCGCGCCCAGGGCCAGATCCCCGACGGCTATGCCAGCCTCGACATCCTGAAAAAGCTGCGCTGAACCGTCACGTCCCTGTGCTATGCTCACGGCATTTCAGCACCGGAGGCTTTCATGCGACTTGCCGCTTTCAACGTCGAAAACCTGTTCGACCGCGCCCGTGTCTTCAATGACGATGCGCCGCCCACCGCGCACCAGCCCGTGCTCGACGCCCATGCCGAACTGAACAAACTGTTCGAAAAGGACGTCTACACGCCCGCAGACAAGACGCGCATGCTCGACATCATCACGCTGCTCGGGATGCTGAAGTCCGATGAAGGCTCTGCCGATGATGCCCCGCTCGGCGGCTTCACCCGCATCCGGCGCATCCGCGAACAGCTGATCCGCCGCCCCCGCGATGCGAACCTGCCCCGCGAGATCGTTGCAAACGGGCGCGCCGACTGGGTCGGCTGGTGCGAACTCAAGACCGAACCGGTGGATGAACAGGCGATGCTGAACACCGCCCGCGTCATCGCCGACCTCGCCCCCGACGTGCTGGCGGTGGTCGAGGCCGAAAGCCGCCCGGTGCTGAAGAAATTCCACGACCAGTTGTCGGCCCGGCTCGGCATTGCCCAGCGCTTTGCCCAGATCATGCTCGTCGACGGCAATGACGACCGGGGCATTGACGTCGGGCTGGCCGCCGCGCCTGGCTTCCCGATCGGGGCCGTCACCAGCCATATCCACCTGATGATGACTGCGACCGAGCCGGTCTTCAGCCGCGACTGCCCGGACTACGTCGTTACAACTCCGTCGGGCGCTGTCCTGCATGTCCTGCCGAACCACTTCAAAAGCAAGATGGGCGGCAATGACGACACGTCGCGCAAGAAACGCCTGGCGCAGGCCAATGCGACCGCCGACATCTACCGCGCGCTGCGTACGGCAGGTCAGGACAACATTGCGATCCTCGGCGACCTGAACGACACGCCAGACAGCGCCGAACTTGCACCCTTGCTCACCGGGACCGACCTTCAGGACATCTCGACCCACCCCGCCTTCACCGATTTCCAGTACCGCGCCGACAGCGGCGGGCGCGGGATCGGCACCTTCGACACCGGGCGCGACAGCCTGAAAATCGACTATATCCTGCTGTCGCCTGCGCTTTTCGCCAAGGTCACGCTCGGCGGCATCTTCCGCAAAGGCGCATGGACCGCATCTGACCGCTGGGACATGTATCCGACCCTGACGCGAAAGGTGCACGCCGCGTCCGACCACCACGCGATCTGGTGCGACATCGATATCTGACAGGCACTGCGGGCGGCCTCAGCCGCCCGTTTCCCGCACATGCCGCCGGAACGCCGCCTTCAGCAGGTCCAGCTCCGCCCGCAGCAGTTCGACATCGGCCACAAGGTCGTCCTCGGCCGCCGGACCCGCCGCCAGCGTCAGACGGCCCAGCGTGCCTTGCGTCCGCCGGTCGCGCAGGACGATCACCTGTGTCCCATCGTTCAGCACATCGGACGGCACCGGTACGCTGATCGCCCAGCCCTCATCCGACTGCACCACCGTCAGCCCGTCCAGCGACCGCCCGTCGAACAGCGCCTCAACCTCGGGCGCGTCGGACGACCCGCGCAGCACGCCTTCCCAGCGCCCGGCCCGCAGTTCCGAAGTGACAAGCTCCAGCCCCGCCATCACAGATCCGCCCGCAGCCGCCGGCTGAACGCCACATCGCGCAGGTCGATCCGGTTCATCGCCGGGCGGTCGAAAATCAGGTCCACCCAGGCGCGTTCGACCCGCTTTTCGTTGAATTTCGCATAGGCCAGGTCGAATTCCACGATGACCTCCTGCGACCCGCGCGGCAGTTCCCGCACCAGCTGTTCCGTATTCGGCCCGTGCTTGACGTTCAGCCGCGCGAACATCTCGATCGGGCTTTCCGCCACGATCACCGCATCCAGACGGACCAGATGGCGCTGGGTGATGCCCTGCACCGCATCCTCGGGCAGGTCGATCACCAGCGACAGGAAACTGCCGTCAAAACCCAGAACCTCCATCTGCAGGCCATAGGCCGCGCGGTCCGCGCTCCGACGGGTCCGCACCTGCCGCAATGACAGCTCGCTGGTCTTGCAGTCGTGGAACACTGTCGCCTCGGACCCGAATCCCGTGCGCGTCCCCACCGCCGCCAGCCCGGACGGCCGCAGCGGGCCGCGCCAGGCCTCGGGCCGCCAGGCCCAGTCCGAATGCAGCGCCTGGGGCAGCGTGTTGCCCTGGCCCGCAACCGCCAGCCTGCCCTCGGCCAGATGCAGCAGCCGGTCGGCCTCGCGCCGGACATGCCGCACACGACCACGCAGCGCCTTCAGCGCGCCCAGGTCCGGCACCTGCCCCTGTGCGTCCGCCCAGCGCCGCAGGATACGACGCTCTGCAAGCGTGTCGAGATAGGTTGCGATCCGTCCGGGCATCGTCCCCTGGCCCTTTCAAGGCACCGCTGTTCTGCCGGGCCGTCCAAGTGTTAATGCCGAACCGGTCCGCCTTGCAATGCCGGGTTGAGTGAACCGCCGCTGTCGCGCGCGCTATGTCCCGGGGGCAACACGGTTTTCCCGACGCACCCGCGCCACAAAGGCATCGAGCACGCGGCGCTGCCCCGCAGCAGCCATCGGCTGCGCCTTCATGGCCAGCACCGACAGGCTCACGATCCGCCCCCGGACCGAGAAGACCGCGCGCCAATAGTCCGGCTCCACCGACGCCCCCGCACTGGCCGAAGTGTCGCTCAGGCGCAGGACCATGACATCCTTGACGGTCTCGATCTGCCTGACGGTCAGATCCGCCACCCGTCCCGACCGGCTCAGCGCCGCGCGTCCTGCAGGCGACCGGAAGAACGCCGCCATTTCCGGGAACGCCGCCACCAGCGGCTGCGATGTCGGCGCGCCCGCAAGGACAGATGCTGTCAGCACCGCCTGCGCTGCGGGTGCCTGTCCGCCACCCAGCGCCGCGCAGGACCCCAGCAGCACAAAGGCATTGCCGTTACCCATCCTCGTGGCTTCCCGGTCGATGCAGTAGCCGGGCGGCCCGGCGACGACCACCGCACCGTCCGACACCGCCACGCGCGACACCCCGCCGCCCGCAGGCAGCATGTCGCCCGGCACACAGGCCGACAGCAGGACCGGGATCAGCGCAAGCGCGACCCGCGCCTTACTGGTCCATGTAGACATGGGATTCGGCCTTCGCCCCCGGATGCGTCAAGGCACCCCAGCGTGCGCCGCCGACCAGCCGCGCGAATTTGTGCACAGCACCGCTGGTATAGGCCGTCTTGCGCGGACCTTTCCAATCGGCCTTGCGCGCCGCCAGTTCCGCGTCCGTCAGCGCCACGGACAATTCGCCCGTCAGCGCGTTCAGCGTGATCACATCGCCGTCGCGCAGCAGCGCGATCGGCCCGCCATGCGCCGCCTCCGGCCCCACATGCCCGACGCAGAAGCCGCGCGTCGCGCCCGAGAACCGCCCGTCGGTGATCAGCGCCACCTTCTTGCCCATGCCCTGACCCGACAGCGCCGCCGTCGTCGCCAGCATCTCGCGCATCCCCGGCCCGCCTGCCGGACCCTCGTTGCGGATGACGATCACCTCGCCTTCCTTGTATTCGCGCGCCTTCACCGCCGCGAAGGCGTCTTCCTCGCACTCGAACACCCGCGCCGGGCCGGAAAAGACCTGCTCCGCCTCGGTCATCCCCGCGACCTTCACGATGGCCCCGTCCGGGCAGATGTTGCCCTTCAGCCCCACCACGCCGCCGGTCTTCGTCATCGGCGTCGCCACCGGGTGAATGACCTTGCCGTCCGGCTCGCCCTTGATGGTCTCCAGCTCCTCGCCCAGCGTCCGCCCGCTTGCCGTCATGCAATCGAGGTGCAACAGACCCGCTTTTGCCAGTTCCTTCATCACCACCGGCACGCCGCCCGACCTCGTACAGGTCCTTCGCCACATACTTTCCGCCGGGCCGCAGGTTCACGAAATAGGGCGTGTCGCGCATGATGTCGGCCACGTCGAACAGATCGAAATCGATCCCCGCCTCATTCGCAATCGCGGGAAGATGCAGCGCCGCGTTGGTCGATCCGCCCGTGCACGCCACCACCCGCGCCGCGTTCTGCAAGCTTTTCAGCGTCACCACATCCCGCGCGCGGATGTTCTTCTCGATCAGCGTCATCACCGCCACGCCCGACGCCTCGCCATACTGGTCGCGGCTTTCATAGGGTGCAGGCGCACCGGAGGAGTTCAGCAGCGCAAGGCCAATGGCCTCGCTCACGCAGGCCATCGTGTTCGCCGTGTACTGCGCCCCGCAGGCCCCGGATGACGGGCAGGCCACCCGCTCCATGATCTCCAGTTCTGCCTCGGACATCGACCCGGCCTGCACCTTGCCCACAGCCTCGAACATGTCCTGCACGGTGATGTCCTGGCCCTTGTAGCGCCCCGGCAGGATCGACCCGCCATAGATGAACACGCTCGGCACGTTCAGCCGCACCATCGCCATCATCATCCCCGGCAGCGACTTGTCGCAGCCCGCCAACCCCACCAGCGCGTCATAGCAATGCCCGCGCATGGTCAGTTCGACCGTATCCGCAATCGCATCGCGGGATGCCAGTGACGAGCGCATCCCCTCATGCCCCATCGCGATCCCGTCCGTGACGGTGATCGTGGTGAATTCGCGCGGCGTCCCGCCGCCCTTCTTCACCCCGTGCTTCACCACCTGCGCCTGCCGGTTCAGCGCGATGTTGCAGGGTGCCGCCTCGTTCCAGCAGGTCGCCACGCCGACCCACGGCTGATGGATCTCCTCCTCGGTGATGCCCATCGCATAGAAATACGACCGGTGCGGCGCGCGCGCGGGGCCTTCGGTCACATGGCGGCTGGGCAGCTTGGATTTGTCGAAGCGCTGGTTGGTCATCTTTGTCCCCGGATTCACTTGGGCGGAAGGGATAATGACCGGGCAGGTGCGGGGCAAGGCGGATTGCGGCACCGGGGTCGCTGGCGCACTATCGGGGACAGGCCGAACCCGGCTATGCTCACCGCACACATGCAGAGGCATCCGATGTCCGGCCGCAGCGCCTTTCTGTCCGATCTGACCGCCACCTTGTCAGCCATCGACACCGACGGTCTGACAAAGCGCGAACGCCTGATCACCTCGGCGCAGGGCACCCACATCACGGTGGGCACCGGACAATCCGCGCGCAAGGTCCTCAACCTCTGCGCCAACAACTACCTAGGCCTCGCCGACCACCCGGCCCTGATCGTCGCCGCCAAGGCCGCGATGGACAGCCACGGCTTCGGCATGGCCTCGGTCCGCTTCATCTGCGGCACACAGGACCTGCACCGGCAACTGGAGGAACAGCTGGCCCGCTTCCTCGGCAAGGATGACAGCATCCTCTTCGCCGCCTGCTTCGACGCCAACGGCGGCCTGTTCGAGCCGCTGCTGGGGCCGGAGGATGCGGTGATCTCCGACAGCCTGAACCACGCCTCGATCATCGACGGCATCCGCCTGTGCAAGGCGAAACGCTACCGCTACTCCAACTCCGATATGGACGATCTTGAGACCCAGCTGAAACAGGCCCGCGCCGACGGCGCGCGGCATATCCTGATCGCCACCGACGGCGTCTTCAGCATGGACGGGTTTCTCGCAAACCTCCCGGCCGTGACGTCCCTTGCGGACCGCTACGGCGCGATGGTGATGGTGGACGACTGCCACGCGACCGGCTTCATGGGGCCACAGGGGCGCGGCACGCCGCATCACCACGGCGTCGCTGACCGGGTGGACATCCTGACCGGCACGCTCGGCAAGGCGCTCGGCGGGGCGCTGGGCGGTTACATCGCCGGGCCGCAGCCGGTCATCGACCTGCTGCGCCAACGCGCCCGGCCCTATCTGTTCTCCAACGCCCTTCCCCCCGCCATCGTCGGCGCGGCGCTCGCCGCGCTCGATCTGGTCGAGCGGGCCGACGACCTGCGCGCCCGCTGTTCGCCAACGCGCGCCACTGGCGCGCCGGACTGGAAAAGGCAGGCTTCCGCCTCCTGCCCGGCGAACATCCGATCATTCCGGTCATGCTCGGCGATGCGACCCTCGCCCAGCGAATGGCGGCGGAACTTGACCGTCGCGGCGTCTACGTCGCCGGGTTCTTCTTCCCGGTCGTGCCCAAGGGACAGGCGCGCATCCGCACCCAGATGAACGCGCGGCTGACGCGCGACGATCTGGACTTCGCGCTGGCCGCCTTCGCAGAAGCGGGCAAGGCGACGGGGGCGATTTGAGAAAGGCTGGGCTGATGCGCAACGACATGAAGGCGCTGGTCAAGGCGAAGCCGGAACCCGGCATCTGGCTGGAACACCGCCCGGTGCCCGAGATCGGTCCCGATGATGTGCTGATCCGCATCCGCAAGACCGGCATCTGCGGCACCGACATCCATATCTGGAACTGGGACGACTGGGCGCAGCGCACCGTGCCCGTCCCGCTCGTCACCGGCCACGAATTCGCGGGCGAGATCGTGGAGCTGGGCCGCAATGTCACCGACCTGGCCATCGGCCAGCGCTGTTCCGGCGAAGGCCACCTGATCGGCAAGCACAGCCGCCAGAGCCGGTCGGGCAAGTTTCACCTCGACCCCGAGACGCGCGGCATCGGCGTGAACGAACCCGGCGCCTTCGCGGAATACCTGCGGCTGCCCGCCTTCAACGTCGTCCCCCTGCCGGACGAGATCGATGACGAGATCGGCGCGATCCTCGACCCGCTCGGCAACGCCGTCCACACCGCTCTGTCCTTCGACCTGATCGGCGAGGATGTGTTGGTGACAGGTGCCGGCCCCATCGGCATCATGGCCGCCGCCGTCGCCCGCCATGTCGGCGCGCGGCATGTCGTCATCACCGACGTGAACCCCGCCCGGCTCGCCCTCGCTGAAAAGGTCGCCGATGTCACGCCAGTCAACGTTGCGCAGGAAGACCTGAAGGACGTCATCGCCCGCCTGAAACTCGCCCAGGGCTTCGATGTGGGCATGGAAATGTCCGGCAACCAGCAGGCGCTTGACCAGATGGTCGAGGCGATGGTGATGGGCGGGCGCATCGCCATGCTGGGCATCCCGCCCGGCAAATCCCCGGTGGACTGGTCCCGCATCGTCTTCAAGGCGATCACCGTCAAGGGCGTCTATGGGCGCGAGATATTCGAGACCTGGTACAAGATGATCGCCATGCTGACCAACGGCCTGAACATCCGCCCGGTCATCACCCACCGGTTCCCAGTTGCGGAATTTCAGGATGGCTTCGCTGCCATGCGTTCAGGACAGTCCGGCAAAGTTGTGCTCGACTGGACCTGAAAGGCCGCGCGTTCATTCTGCGCTCTGTCCATTTCACCGTGATCCCAATACGCTCGGCTTGTCCGGGGGCATATGTCCCCGGGATTCCGCAGCAGGACTCTCTCATGCCCTTCGACCTCTGGCTCGCCTTTGTCGCCGCCTCGACCCTTCTGCTCGTCATCCCCGGCCCGACGATCCTTCTGGTCGTCTCCTATGGCCTCGGTCAGGGCTGGCGCGCTGCGTTGCCTACTGCCATCGGCGTGGCACTCGGCGATTTCACGGCGATGACGCTCTCGATGCTCGGCATCGGCGCGCTTCTTGCCGCTTCCGCCACCCTCTTCACCATCCTCAAATTCGCGGGTGCCGCCTATCTGATCTGGCTGGGCCTCAAGCTGTGGCGCGCGGGCGGATCGCTGAACGCGTCCCCGATCACCGACCGCACCGCTATCGGACGCATGATCGGCCACGCCTGGCTCGTCACCGCGCTCAACCCCAAGAGCATCACGTTCTTTGTCGCCTTCCTGCCCCAGTTCCTGTCCAATGACCGCGACTTCTGGACCCAGATGCTGATCTTCGAGTCCACATTCCTGATCCTCGCCTTCGCCAATGCCTTCGGCTACGGCCTGCTCGCCAGCCGCGCCCGCACGCTCGTCCGCAACGAACGTGTCATCTCGCGCTTCAACAAGGCGGGCGGGACCCTCCTCATCGGCGCAGGCGTCGTCACCGCCACGGCCCGTCACGCATGACGGCCCGGTTACCCCCGGCAAGGCAGCGTTAGTCTGGACCTGACCCGCATTCTCTCAGGCCGTTATGCCCCGCACGACGCCTACGTCGCCCCTGCCCGCGCCCGCCCGCAGCTGTGGCGGACCGTCCTTGGGGTCGTCCTGATCGTCGCCATCTACATCCTTGTCATCGTCGTCGGCGGTGCCCTTTTCTACTGGCGCTATGGCGCGATCCTCGCTGGCGGTTTCTACGTCGCCATGATCACCGGGCACACGCCCGGCGGCGTTCTTCTGCTGCTCTACAGCTTTGCGGGTCTCGGCCTCGGCACCTTCGCCACGGTCCGCATCCTGCACGCCCGCACCGCAGGAACCCTGTTCGGACCCGCCCGCGCCACGATCGCCAACGCTTGCCGTGTCGCCCTGCCCATCATTGTGCTGGCTGTTCTCATGCTGCCCCTGCTCACGCGGCTGCCGGGCGTCGCCCCCGGCGTGAGCCTCGGCACGTTCGCCACCTTCCTGCTGCCTGCGCTCGCGGGCCTGCTCATCCAGACCGCATCCGAGGAAATCGCTTTCCGGGGCTATCTTCAGCAGCAGCTTGCCGCCCGCTTCCGGTCACCGCTCCTCTGGATGGTCCTGCCCTCCGCCATCTTCGCCGCCGGTCACTACAGCCCTGCGGATTATGGTCAGGCGGCGATCTGGGTCACGGTCTGGGCGGGACTGTTCGGCTGCCTCGCCGCCGACCTGACCGCGCGCACCGGAAATCTCGGGGCTGCCATCGGCTTCCACTTCGGCACCAACACCGCCGCCCTTCTGCTGGTCGGCATAGCGGGCAACGTCGACGGGCTGTCGCTCTGGACCGCCAGCATCGCCGACGACGGCGGCAGCGAGGTCTGGGTCCTGCTGGCCTCCGACTTTCTGTCGATGCTCGTGTCCTGGCTGATCGCCCGGGTGGTGCTGCGGGTCTGAGCCTACCCCGCGAACGCCGCCTCAAGCGCGGGCAGGTCCAGCTTGACCATCCCCATCATCGCCACCGAGGCACGGGCCGCCGCGGCGCGGTCCGGCGACGCCATCATCTCGAACATCCGCCGCGGACAGATCTGCCACCTGCAGCCCGAAGCGGTCAGTCAGCCAGCCGCAGGCAACCTCCCTGCCGCCGCCCTGCAGCAGAGCACCCCAAAGCGTGTCTACTTCGGCCTGATCGTCGCAGGTCAGAAGCATCGAGACGGCATCGTTGAACGCATCGTGCGGGCCGGCCGCCATCGCAACGACCGGACGCCCCGCCAGCGTGAATTCCACGACCCGGACCGATCCCGGCGGGCCTGAGGGGCTGTCGACGGGCAAGACCGTCACCCGGTCCACATGCGAATTCGGGGATGACAGAGGCGTAGAAGGCCGCAGCCTCCTCGGCCTCGGACGTGTACCAGAGGAACGGGGTCAGGGTGACGGTCATAGCTTCGCTCCGTTTTCCTGAACCATCCTGAACCCGCCATAGACCACCCGCGCCCCGTCGAAGGGCATAGGCATCGCATCATCTGTCATGCGCGGGTCCTTCATCATCGCCGCCCAGCCCGTGTCGCGCACCTCTTTCGACGGCCACTCCACCCAGCCGAAGGTGACGACCTCGTCGTCCTTTGCCTTCACGGACATGTAGAAGTCTGTCTGCTTGCCATGCGGCACATCGTCGGACCAGCAGTCCACGACGCGCAGCGCACCGTATTCGCGGAACAGGCCCGCGTTGCGCAGCCCGACGGCGATGAAGTCCGCCTTCCGGTTGGCCGGTACGGCGATGAGAAATCCGTCAACATAGGTCATGTCGTCCTCCTTGGTTGTCATCTTCCGCCTACACTTATCCCGGCGACCTAGTGTTGAAAGCGAACTGATCTGCGAAGGCGCGCCTGTAGGCGGGCCGCGTCTCGCCTCGGGCGACATAGGCCGCAAGGTCCGGAAATTCGTCCAGAAAGCCCGACGGTTTCAGCCGCAGCAACACCGACACCATCATCAGGTCGCCCGCGCTGAAGGCCCCATCGAGCCAGTCGGCATCGCCAAGGCGCGCGGAAAGTTGCTTCAACCGGCTGCGGACGCGATCCATGACCAGAGGAAGGCGCTCCTTGGCCCAAGGCCTGTCGCCCTCCAGAAGCTTGGCATTTTGAAGTTCGAGGATCGGCGGCTCCACCGTATTGAGTGCCGCAAACATCCATGTAACTGCGCGCGCCCGGGCATTCGCACCGTCAGGCAGCAGGCCCGCATGGCTCTCGGCGATATGGAAGATGATCGACCCTGTCTCGAACAGGGCAAGATCGCCTTCTTCATAGGTAGGAATTGACCCAAAGGCTGAAGCGCCAGGTGGGCAGGTTCCTTCATTGCACCGAACGAAACTCCACGGACGTTGTAAGCTCGTCCCACTTCTTCCAGCGCCCAGCGGACGCGCGTGTCACGCGCAAGTCCCTTGCCGCCATCGGGCGACTTTTCAAAAGCGGTAATGATGGGTGTCATCGGAATACTCCCTGCGTCTTGTTGGTGTCACCTCACCCCGGAATCTCCGGCTCGACCAGCCGCGCCAGGTTCTGCAGCGACTCCTGCCAGCCGAGGTAGCAGGCCTCTTCCGGGATCACCGCCGGAACGCCCGCCTGCACGATCTGCATCTCGGTCCCGCAGAACACGGCTTTCAGCGTCACCGTCACCTCGATCTCGCCCGGCAGGTTCGGGTCCTCGAAGACGTCCGTGTAACGAAGCCGTTCGCCCGGGATCAGTTCCCGGTATTCGCCGCCGAAGCCGATGACGCTGCCGGTCGTGAAATTGGTGAAGGTCATCCGGTATCTGCCGCCGACCTTCGGGTCGCTGTGATGCACCTTGCCGGTGAAACCGTTCGGCGGCAGCCACCGCGCCATCGCATCGGGATCAAGGAACGCCCGATAGACCTTCTCGGGCTTCGCGGCCAGCACGCGGTGCAGGCGGATCGTGTTCGTCGCAGTCATGGTCTTCGTCCCTTCGCTAAACTCTGAACAGCCTCACCGGGGCTTTCGGCGCTCGCGCGATGACCTTCTTCGCCTCGAGGTCAAGCTGCACGCATTTCATCCACCAGCCCGCCTTCGCGCCGCCCGGGAACAGCTGCGCGTCGAGATGCGGCAACAGCGCCTTATGCGCCTCTGCCACCGTCAGTCCGGGCGCGCTGCCGGGCAGCACGGCCATCAGCGCCTTGCGCATCGCTTCGTATTTCGTGCGGTCCACCTTGTAGATGTGGCCGGGCGAGGTGACGTTCTGAACGGTGATCTTGTCGTCAGATCCTGGGCATAAAGCTCTCCTTCCACATCGATTTTGGAACTGCGGAACCCCATTCCGATCCAGGCACCGACAAGGCGCCCGAAGAACCAGAGCGGCTGGGTCTGGTGGTTCGGCACATCATCAGGCAGCGCGGCCGGGTCGGATAGGTCGCGGGTCATCGTCCGAAGGTCGGGCGCAGGCCGCGCACCTTCGGGCCAGAGTGTGCCGTAGAGGCTCAGCCAATGGCCGCCCTTGAACTCCATAAACAGGGGCGTGTTGCAGCAGACCGCGACGATACGGCGTGTCGTCGCCTCGGGCGAAAGGCGAAAGACACGCAGATTCCCGCGCCCGTCGGGCAGACCGATCCGATCCTTTCTGTACAGGACAAAGGGCGTCTCACCATACAGACCACGAAGCGGTACCGCCCCGGGCAACTCCTCGAGCTCAGCTGAGGCCTTCCTGCAGCTGTCGCAGCAGCAGTCAGCGCTCAGCATGGGTTGACCGGTGAGTTCGATCCGGACCTGTCCGCATCTGCAGGATAACGAGGTTGTCGGGCTCATGATCTCTCCTTCTCTCGAAGAGGCCGCCGGAAAAGCAGCCTGATGTAGCGGTCAAGGTGATCCACGCTGTCGCGCGTCAGGTCCGGGTCGCCGCTGCCCTTGGCCAGGATGAACCCGCCCTGCAGGACCGCCTGCGTATGCAGCGCCAGGCTTTTCGCGGTCACGCCCGTCGGGCGCGCCGTACAGCGCCATCGCCCCGGCAATATCGGCCTCCAGCGTCGCCGCGTGGCCTGCGATGCTCGCAAATCCCGCATCACGGATGCCGGGCGAGCTTTCGTGGACCTCCTGCACCATCGTGCCCACCAGACAGGTGAATTCCGGGATCGTCCCGTCGATCAGCGCTGCCCGGAAGTCCAGATAGGCAAGCACCCGGTCCAGCGGGTCCGTGGGCGCGTGATAAGGTGCGGCCGCAAACAGCGCCCCCGTCACCGCCGACCAATGGTCGGCCGCCGCAATGCCAAGGTCTTCCTTGCTTTTGAAATGGTGAAAGAACGCGCCCTTGGTCACGCCCGCCGCCGAACAGAGATCGTCTACCGTTGTCGCGGCATAGCCCTTTTCGCGGATGACCCGCAGCGCGGCATTCAGAAGCCGGTCGCGGGCGGTGGACTTTGGGGGGACGGCACGTTTTCCATACCTGATACATACCGACCGGTTGGTATGTCGTCAAGACTGATTCTCTCGCCCTTGCGCCCGTCCGCCCGATTTGCCAGAATCGGGCATGAAGACGCCTGCTTTCCCAATCATCCCCTGGCCTGACGCCGCACCCCGCCTTGTGGCCGTCGCCGCAGGCCGCGCTCCTGCCGATCTGGTCATCCGCAGCGGCATCTGGGTCAACGTCCACACCCGCGAAGTGCTACCCGGCCATGACATCGCGATCGCCGAGGGGCGCTTCGCCGCCATCGCCCCCGACCTGTCCTACGCCATCGGCCCCGATACCGAGGTGATCGAGGCCGGCGGGCGCTACATGATCCCCGGCCTCTGCGACGGGCATATGCATATCGAAAGCGGCATGCTGACCCCTGCCGAGTTCGCCGCCGCCGTGATCCCGCACGGCACCACGACGATGTTCCACGATCCGCATGAAATCGCCAATGTCCTCGGCCTGCGCGGCGTGCGGATGATGCATGACGAGGCGCTGATGCAGCCCGTCAACATCTTCACCCAGATGCCAAGCTGCGCGCCCTCCGCGCCGGGGCTGGAGACGACGGGCTTCGAGATCGGCCCGGATGACGTCGAACAGGCGATGGCCTGGCCCGGCATCATCGGTCTGGGCGAGATGATGAACTTTCCCGGCGTCACGGCGGGCAGCCAGCAGATGCTGGCCGAAATCGCCGCGACCCAGCGCGCGGGCAAGACGGTCGGCGGGCATTATGCCAGCCCCGACCTCGGCCCGGCCTTCGCCGCCTATGTCGCGGGCGGCCCTGCGGACGACCACGAAGGCACGTCCGAGGCCGACGCCGTGGCCCGCGTGCGTCTGGGGATGCGGTCGATGATGCGGCTCGGGTCGGCATGGTACGATGTCGAAAAGCCAGATCACCGCGATCACCGAAAAGGGTCTCGACCCGCGCAACTTCATCCTCTGCACCGATGATTGCCATTCCGGCACACTGGTCAACGACGGCCACATGAACCGGGTCGTGCGCCACGCCATCGCCTGCGGCTGCGATCCGCTCGTGGCGCTCCAGATGGCCACGATCAACACCGCCACCCATTTCGGGCTGGAGCGCGAACTGGGCTCCATTGCGCCCGGACGCCGCGCCGACATGATCCTGACATCCGACCTGACGACGCTGCCAATCGAACACGTGATCGCGCGGGGGCGGACGGTGGCACTGGACGGCAGACTGACGGTCGCCTGCCCGCACTACGACTGGCCCGACTCTGCGCGGCAGACGGTCAATGTCGGGCGCGTGCTGACGCCGGATGACTTTGTGATCACAGCGCCGCATGGTTCGGCCGAGGTGTCAGCCCGCGTCATCGGCGTTGTCGAAAATCAGGCCCCGACGCAGGCGCTTGACCCTCGGAATGCGTGTCTCTTCCGGCAGGATTGACCCTGATCCCACCCGCGACATCGCACAGATCGCCCTTGTCGAACGCCACCGCGGCACCGGCACGGTCATCAACGCGCTGGTCTCCGGCTTCGGCTACAAGGGCCGCATGGCCATCGCCTCCACCGTCGCCCACGACAGCCACCACATCATCGCCGTCGGCACCGACCGCGACCAGATGGCACTGGCCGTCAACCGCCTGGCCGACATCGGCGGCGGCGTCACGGTCTGGAAGGACGGCACCGAGATCGCCTGCGTGCCCCTGCCCATCGCGGGGCTGATGTCCGACCGTCCCGCAGCAGAGGTCGCGGCCGCCGCGACGCGGATGGTCGCCGCGATGGCCGAATGCGGCTGCACGCTGAACAACGCCTACATGCAGCATTCGCTGCTGGCCCTCGTCGTGATCCCCGAACTGCGGATTTCCGACCTGGGCCTGGTCGATGTGACCAGATTCAAACTGACGGACCTTTTCGCATGAACGCTTCCGAGAAAACCGCGCTTGAAAAGACGATGGCCGGGCCCTCCGTGCCCGACTTCCTGCCCATCCTCGGCCCCACGCCCAGCGCGCCCGAGGCGTTCACCGACGCCGAAGCCGCTGTCTCGCGGCTCGAGGCGCTCTATACCCAGTCGACCCGCTTCCTGCACGACCGCTTCGCCGAAGTCCTCCGCACCGGCAAGCCTGCCGCCCGCGTCCGCGCCTTCTACCCCGAGGTGCGCATCACCACGGCCAGCCACGCCAAGGCCGACAGCCGTCTCAGCTTCGGTCATGTCGCCGTGCCCGGCACCTATGTCGCCACGATCACCCGGCCCGACCTGTTCCGGAACTATCTGGTCCAGCAGCTGGGCCTGCTGATCGAAAACCACGGCGTACCCGTGATCGTCGGCCCCTCGACCACGCCGATTCCCCTGCATTTCGCCATGGCCGCCCAGCCCAGCGTGGAAATCCCGCAGGAAGGCGTGCTGAACTTTCAGCCTCCGCGATGTGTTCGACGTGCCGGACCTGTCCACCACCAATGACGACATCGTCAACGGCACTGCCGTTCTCAACCCTGACGGGTCAGGGCATCTTGCCCCCTTCACCGCCCAGCGCGTCGATTATTCCCTCGCGCGGCTGTCGCACTACACCGCGACCGACGCCGACCATTTCCAGAACCACGTCCTGTTCACCAACTATCAGTTCTACGTCGATGAATTCGAATCCTACGCCCGCCAGATGCTGGCCGATCCGACCAGCGGCTACACATCCTTCGTCGCCCCCGGAAACGCCGAAATCAATGCCAGCGACGGTGTGCTGCCGGTCACGATGAAAACCCCGCAGATGCCGTCCTATCATCTGAAACGTCGAGGCGGTCAGGGCATCACCCTGGTCAACATCGGCGTCGGCCCGTCCAACGCCAAGACCGCGACCGACCATATCGCCGTCCTGCGTCCGCATGCCTGGCTGATGGTCGGCCACTGCGCGGGTCTCCGCAATTCCCAGTCCTTGGGCGACTTCGTCCTCGCCCACGCCTATTTGCGCGAAGACCATGTCCTCGACGCCGATCTGCCCGTCTGGGTCCCCATCCCAGCGCTGGCTGAAATCCAGATCGCCCTGCAGGAGGCGGTGGCCGAGGTCACGCAGCTGGAAGGGTTCGATCTCAAGCGCATCATGCGCACCGGCACCGTCGCCACCATCGACAACCGCAACTGGGAACTGCGCGACCAGTCCGGCCCGGTCAAACGCCTGTCGCAGTCACGCGCCGTGGCGCTCGACATGGAAAGCGCCACCATCGCCGCCAACGGCTTCCGGTTCCGCGTCCCCTACGGCACGCTTCTCTGCGTCTCGGACAAGCCCCTGCACGGCGAACTGAAGCTGCCCGGCATGGCGACCGAGTTCTACCGGACCCAGGTCAGCCGCCATCTGCTGATCGGCGTGCGCGCCATGGAACGGCTCCGCGACATGCCCCTGGAACGCATCCACAGCCGCAAGCTTGCGCAGTTTTGAGGAAACGGCCTTCCTCTGACGGCGAAAGTTCAGCCACAAAGGGCCGATTTCCCCAAGAAAACCGCACAAACGGTTGTGCACTCCCACAATATGCGGCTATATGGCCCGATGACCCCCCAAGAAGCGGGGCGACATGAGGAGACAGAGCAATGTCCAAACCGATGACAAAGACCCAGCTCGTGGCGGCGCTTGCCGAAGCGATGGGCTCGGACAAGAAGACTGCCTCGGCCGCGCTCGACGGGCTGGCCGAAGTTGTCTCGAAGGAAGTCGCTGGCGGCGGTGCCGTCACCGTTCCCGGGATCGGCAAAGTTGTCTGCCGCGCCCGGCCCGAACGTCAAGTGCGCAACCCCTCGACGGGTGAAACGATGATGAAACCCGCCGACAAGGTGGTCAAGGTCTCGATCGCCAAGGCACTGAAGGACAGCGTCAACGCCTGACGCTCTTGCGGCTGGCGAAACGCCGGATAAGGGTCGCTTCGGCGGCCCTTTTCTTTTCCGGAGGCACGGCTTGGATCTTCGCGCAGCCCTGATGGGCCTTGCCTTCGTCTTCATGTGGTCCTCGGCCTTCACCTCGGCGCGCATGATCGTCGTCGATGCCCCGCCGATGACAGCACTCGCCTTCCGCTTCCTGATCTCGGGCCTGATCGGCATCGGCATTGCGCTGGCGCTGGGCCAGTCCTGGCGTCTGACCCCCGCCCAGCGCCGCTCCGTCCTCATCTTCGGCCTCTGCCAGAATGCGCTCTACCTCGGCCTGAACTTCGTTGCCATGCGGACCATCGAGGCGTCGCTCGCCTCGATCATCGCATCCACCATGCCGCTGCTCGTCGCACTTCTCGGCTGGGTGTTCTTCGGCGACCGCATCCGCCCGCTGGGGCTGGCCGGCCTGGTTGCGGGCGTCATCGGCGTCACGATCATCATGGGCGCTCGGTTCGGGGGCGGGGTCGATCTGACCGGCGTCCTGATGTGCGGCATCGGCGCGCTGGCCCTTGCCGTCGCCACCCTGACCGTCCGCTCCGCCACATCCGGCGGCAACCTTCTGATGATCGTCGGCCTCCAGATGCTGGTCGGCGCGGCGATCCTCGCCGTGGCGGCTGTCATGTTCGAAGACTGGCAGGTCACATGGACCCTGCGCCTGATCCTCGCCTTCACCTACACCACGCTTGTCCCGGGCCTGCTGGCCACCTGGGTCTGGTTCCGCCTTGTCGGCCGCATCGGCGCCGTCCGCGCCGCGACATTTCACTTCCTGAACCCCTTCTTCGGGGTGGCGACAGCGGCGATCCTGCTGGGCGAGAGCCTTCATTGGGCCGATTTCGCGGGTGTCGCGGTCATCATGGCCGGGATTCTGGCGGTGCAGTTGTCGAAGCAGGTCAAGCCGGCGACCGCAGCCGCCGGCTGACGCTTTCCTGCTACGCAGCCATGGCCTGTGCATCAAAGTCACGCATGCGCATCTGCGACGGACGCGCCTGACACCGGGCGATCCAGTCCCGCATCACAGGCACGTCCGGCACCGCGTCCTGAAACCACGCATACGGCGAATGGCAGATCAGGTCGGCGGCGGTGAACCGGTCTCCGACCAGATAGGGGTGGTCGGTCAGCGCCTCAGTCAGCCGGGCCGTCACCTCTGCGCCCGTCCGGAATACGTTCGCCGTCACCGGGCTGGGCAATCTTGACGTAGTCAAGGATCAGCGCGGGCTCCATTACGTTGCCGTACCACGCCAGCCAAGACAGATACTCCCCGCGCAGGGGATGTCCGACCGGCACGCCAAGTCCGGCCTTGGGGAACATGTCCGTCAGATACAGCATGATCGCGTTCGATTCGCGGATCGCTATGTCGCCATGAACCAGCAACGGCACCTTCCCCTCGGGATGCGGGTTGCGCGGGTCGCGCGCGCCGGACTGCGACCGTGCCCGGTAGATGTCCACGATTTCGATGGCCACCTTGTCCAGTGCACCCAGCTCGTCGAGCAGGGTGACAATGCGCGGACGAGCGGGACTGCGGGGCATGGATAGAGCGTCAGCATGTTGGTCTCCTTTGGTTGACAATGGACTCACTATCGCAACCGCCTCCTGCCAGTTTCCGTCAGGATCGGATGTGCTAATATCATCCCATGAGCAAATCCGACCGCCTCTTCCGCCTCCTCCATCTGCTCCGCACCCTGCCCGCGCCCGTCACCGCCGCGCGGCTCGCGGAGGAGTCGGGCGTCAGCGACCGGACGCTCTACCGCGACATCGACACGCTCCGCGCGGGCGGCGCGCTGATCGACGGCGCGCCCGGCTATGGCTACACGCTGACCGAGGACCCGGCCTTGCCGCCCCAGATGTTCACCCGGCTGGAGGTCGAGGCGCTGGTGCTGGGACTTGCCGGGGTCCGCCAGACCGGCGACCCCGCGCTGGCACAGGCGGCCGAGGCCGCGCTGGCCAAGATCGTCGCAACCTTGCCCGAACGGGTCCAGCGTCACGCGCTGCACGCCGTCCTGCAGGTCTACCGCTGGAACCGCCCGCCCGATCCGCCGCCCGGCCTCGACCTGATCCGGCAGGCCTGCTGGGACGAACGCGCGCTCGACATCGTCTACACCGACGCCGGCGGGGAACGGACCGAACGCCGCGTCTACCCGCTGTCGGTGGTGTTCCTCGACAATTCCCAGATGCTGCTTGCCTGGTGCTGCCTGCGGCAGGACCTGCGCAAGTTCATCCTGCAGCGTATCGTCAGCGTTGCCGCGACGGACGAAAGCTTCCGCCCCCGTCGCGTCCCGCTGCTGCGCGACTTTCTCGATCAGATGCGCGGGACCAAGTGACGGCGGACTGCACAAGGCGTCATTCGATCTCCACCGTCACCCAGACCATCCGGTGCCGCGAGGCCACCACGGAATCCTCCGCGCCCTTGTCGCCCGGCTCCGGCCACCAGACACCGCTGTCCGTCACCCGCAGGTCCGCCGACGGCAGCACATAGTCGACCCGCAGGTTGCCCGGCCCCTTCGGCGGCGCGAATACCGCCGTGTCCAGCGCCGGATCGCCCCTGTGCCCCCCATCCGCACCCACCGCCCCGCCCCGCGATGCGGGCAAGGTATCCGTCACGCGGCGGTCGGACAGCAGCGCACGGATCGCCTCCGTTCGTCCATCTCCATCGGCGGGATCGAGGTTCACCGTCCCGAGGATCACAAACGGCCCGTCCGGCGACGCTTCCGGAAGCGCCCGGTCCAGATAGCGCAGCCAGAATGCCGTCTCGTCGTGGTTCCGGCGCCCGTTCCGGTCCTCCGGCCCGTCGAAAACCGGCGGCCCGGCAGCGAAGGCCAGCAGATGCAGCCGCCCCCCGTCCGGCAGAATCACCGGCAGATCCCAGTGACCCGTGCTCGACAGGCGCTGCACCTCGCCCGCCCCTTCGGCCAAAGTCTCCTCCGCGATCAGGTTGCCCGGCAGGTCGCGCCATAGCATCCCCGAAAAATCGCGCGCCGCCGCCTCGTCCAGCGGCAGCCGCGACAGCACCGCCATGCCGCCCTCGCCCGTGAACCGCCCCCAGCCCTGCGCGTCGTCCGCCTCGCCCAGACGCCCGTCACCGTCGAGGTCGAGGCCGGTCGGCATGCCCGTATTCGGGCGCGCGGAATACAGATGCGGATAGACCGCCCCCGCCGCCGACACCCGCGCCGCGAAGGCCCGCAGCGCCAGCAGGTCGAGATCCCAGTCGAACCCGGTCAGCAGCACCACATCGGGCGACCGTCCCGCGATGACCCGCGCCGCAGCTTCCACCTGCGGGTCCTTCGCCGTCAGGACATCGCGCAGCAGAAGGCCCGGCCCCTTCCGCGTCAGTTCAGCGTTGTAATGTTGCGATGGTCAGCGTCTCGGCGACTGCGGGCGCGGCCCAGGCAGCCAGCAGGATCAGGCCGGCAGCAAATCCGCCTCGGCCGACAGGTTGTTCTGCCGCCGCTTCTCGGCGATCATCTGTGCGATCCGGCCCATCGCGATGCCGCGCATGAACAAAGATGCGGGAAGAAAGGCCCATGCGGTCATCGTCCAGATCAGCGTCTGCGGGCTTTCCAGCGTCACCGGCTCGAACGCGAGCGAGGTCAGCTTGACGGCCGCCGGGACCATGAATGGCAGCAAAAACCCTAACGCAATGTTAAAGCGCGCGTCCCGGTTCAGGCGCTCGACGACATCGCCGCCGGTCGTCGGATCGAAGGTCGGCAGGTTGATCCAGACGTTGAAGCTGCCCATGCGGTCCGGCCAGCCGATGAAGCGCATCGAGACGATGAAGAACACCAGCGTCAGCAGCGATATCGCATAGCTGATCCCGGCCGAGGTCCGCACCAGGATCAGATGATCCAGCGTCATGTCCTCGGGCAGCATCAGCACGACCAGCCGGACCGGGCGAATAGGGCACGTCGATCGACCCGCCCAGCCGGTTGCCCAGCACCTCGATGAATGTCGTCAGCGTCGTCGGTTCGGTCTGGCCGCGCACGATGGCCGACAGCAGCAGAACTGTCGCGAACAGCGACAGGAACCGCAGCCGGTTGAACGGCGGCGCATCGCGGAATTCGACCAGCCCGGGATAGGTCGAGGCGTATTCGAAGAAGGTCAGCGCAGCTGCGAACAGGGCGACAAGGGCGACGATCTGCGTCGTGTCATGCGGCACGCCCGGCAGCATCAGCGATGGCGTGGCGATCAGCACCATGACCAGAATGGCGCGCACGAATGCGCCGGTGAGCTGCGAGATCACGTCGTCTTCCTCGCCTTGGCAGGGACCGATTCACAGCCGGTCCCCAATTCTGGTCTAGCACCGATACAGGTGGCAGCCTGCCTTACTCCGGTGAAATCCATGCCCACATCCAGCTCCCCTGGCAACCTTGCATTAAGGTTAAGCAAGCGTTTGGGGCGAATTCGTGGTGGAACTAGTGCTGCATTGCATCATTTTCAGAACCAATATTCGACAGCCCGCCGCAAGCGACGGCGGGCTGCCGTAACGGCAACGCAACATTTTGTGTTTACGCGAGAGTCAGACCCAAGGACGCTGCACCGCAGCGCTTTTTTCGAACGCGTCGATCGATGCCGCTTTTTCCAGCGACAGGCCGATATCGTCCAGCCCGTTCAGCAGGCAGTGCTTCTTGAACGGGTCGATCTCGAACGCGAACGCCGTCCCGTCCGACGCCGTCACCGTCTGCGACGGCAGATCGACCGTGATCCGCGCATTCGCCCCCTTGCGCGCGTCCTCCATCAGATGCGCCACCGCCTCGGGCGGCAGCACGATGGGCAGGATGCCGTTCTTGAAGCAGTTGCTGTAGAAGATGTCCGCGAAACTGGTCGAAATCACCGAGCGGATGCCGAAATCCAGCAGCGCCCAGGGCGCATGCTCCCGGCTCGACCCGCAGCCGAAATTGTCGCCCGCCACGATGATCTCGGCCTTGCGGTAGGCCGGCTGGTTCAGCACGAACCCCGGAATCTCCGCCCCGTCCTGCGTATAGCGCATCTCGTCGAACAGGTTCTTGCCCAGCCCCGTGCGCGCGATGGTCTTCAGGAACTGCTTCGGGATGATCATGTCGGTGTCGATATTGACCAGCGGCATCGGGGCGGCGATGCCGGTCAGCGTTTCAAACCTGTCCATCATGCCACCTCTTCCGCGAAGGTCCGTATATCCGTCAGCCGCCCCGTCACCGCCGCCGCCGCCGCCATCGCCGGGCGCATCAGATGCGTCCGTCCGCCGCGCCCCTGCCGCCCCTCGAAGTTGCGGTTCGACGTCGCCGCACAGCGTTCGCCGGGCGACAGCTGGTCCGGGTTCATCGCCAGGCACATCGAACAGCCCGCCAGACGCCATTCGAAGCCCGCGTCGATGAATATCTGCGCCAGCCCCTCTTCCTCGGCCTGCGCCCGCACCAGTCCCGACCCGGGCACGACCATCGCGCGCAGGCCGTCCTTCTTCTTGCGGCCTTTCAGCACCGCGGCGGCGGCACGCAGGTCCTCGATCCGGCCGTTGGTGCAGGAGCCGATGAAGACGGTGTCGATCTCGATCTCGCTCAGCTTCTGGCCCGGCGTCAGGCCCATGTAGTCCAGCGACCGCTGCGCCGCCTCCACCTTGCCGCCCTGGAACGACTCCGGCGCAGGCACCACGCCCGTGATCGGCAGCACATCCTCGGGGCTGGTCCCCCAGGTCACGACCGGCGCGATATCCTCGCCCTTCAGCACCACCACCTTGTCGAAATGCGCGCCCTCGTCGGTGTAGAGCGTCTTCCACCACGCCAGCGCCGCCTCCCACTGCGCGCCCTTCGGCGCGTGCGGACGGCCCATGACATAGGCATAGGTCTTCTCGTCCGGCGCGATCAGCCCCGCCCGCGCGCCGCCCTCGATCGCCATGTTGCAGACCGTCATCCGGCCTTCCATCGACAGCTCGCGGATCGCCTGGCCGCAGTATTCGATGACATGGCCGTTGCCGCCCGCCGTCCCGGTCGCCCCGATGACCGACAGGGTGATGTCCTTGGCCGTGACGCCGGGGCGCAGCGACCCCGTGATCTCGACCTTCATGTTCTGCGATTTCTTCTGGATCAGCGTCTGCGTCGCCAGCACATGCTCGACCTCCGACGTGCCGATCCCGTGCGCCAGCGCGCCGAAGGCGCCGTGCGTCGCGGTATGGCTGTCGCCGCAGACGACCGTCATGCCCGGCAGGGTCCAGCCCTGTTCCGGTCCGACGATATGCACGATGCCCTGCCGGATGTCGCTGACGGGGTAGTAGTGGATGCCGAAGTCCTTGGCGTTCTTGTCCAGCGCCTGAACCTGAATCCGGCTGTCCTCGGTCATCGTCGCGGCGTTCGCGCGGTCGAGCGTTGTCGGCACGTTGTGGTCCGGCACCGCGATGGTCTTCTCCGGCGCGCGCACCTTGCGACCCGCCATGCGCAGACCTTCGAAGGCCTGCGGGCTGGTCACTTCATGCACCAGATGGCGGTCGATATACAGAAGGCAGGTGCCGTCATCGGCCTCATGGGCGATATGGGCGTCCCATATCTTGTCATAGAGGGTTTTCGGGTTCGCGGTCATGGCGGTCCTCGTGGGATTGCGGATGGCAGGCGAGCGGGCGGCCGAAAGCAGCCGCAGCAGGGCTCAGCCGCGACTGCGCAGCGCCAAAGGCAGACGGTGAAAGCGCCAAGGCAGGCGCGACCGGTCATCCATGTCGAAGAAGCGGATCATGCGGCGCGATTTACGCCCGAATCCCCGGCGGATCAAGCGTGGTGCGCGGCCCGCTCGAAAACTGCGTCGCGTGCGGGTGCCGCCTCGGATCAACGGAGCAACGATCCGAGAAGGAAAATGTGGTAGGATCGGCGTCCGGTCAGCACGCTGACGCAATGGTGGCGTGGTCTTTGGGTGCGTCAGGAATCGGATGACGGAACAGGCGGTCTCGATACATCCGGTCGTCCGCGACGATCTCGACACGCTCTTTGCGCTGGCCGTGCATCCGGCGCAGCAGTCGACTTCGTCGCGCCCAATGCGGTCACACTGGCAGAAATACATTACATAACAGGCGGTTACGCGTTCACGATCCGAAATGGACCGCAGATCACAGGCCTGCTCGCCCTGATCGACTTCCGTGAACACGACGACCTGCTCGACGGCGACGACCCCGACGCCGCCTTCCTGCTGCGCCTGATGGTCGGCAGTAGCTTTCAGCGGCAGGGGATCGGGCGTGCCGCCGTCGCGCTCGCCATCGCCTGGGCCAGATCACGCGGCAACGGCAGCTTTCAGACCTCCTTCGCACCCGGCAATGACGGCGCGAAGCGATTTTACGAACGGATGGGACTGCGCACGACCGGCCGGATCGTCGAAGGCGAGGTCGAAATGTCGATGCCGCTGGGCTAGGACGACAGGCGTTGGAGTCACTGCATTCCTGTGGCCAGCCCCTCGGCCAGGTTGAAACGCGCCTTTCTCCCCACCGTCATTGAGATTTCACCCACCCGGTGCTACCTTATCTTCACGCCCCGCGCCCGGGCCCTTCGGCGGCGCGCCACTTTCCGGAGGACGATGTCCTGTCTCAATCTGTTGAAGCGGCCGGTTCCGGCATCGGAACCCCGGTCGCGCGGACTGCGCCGATGACGGCCCAGCCCACCGATGCTGCAAGCGACGACCTGCTGAAACGCATCCTGGCCTCCCTCGACGATGACAAGGCCGAAGACGTTGTGTCCATCGACCTCAAGGGCCGGTCTGACGTCGCCGACTACATGGTCATCTGCTCCGGCCGCTCCTCACGCCAGGTCGGGGCCATCGCCCAGAAGCTCGTCGACCGCCTCAAGGCCGACCTTGGCCGCGCGTCGAAGATCGAGGGCAAGGATCAGGGCGACTGGGTGCTGATCGACACCGGCGACGTTGTCGTGCACGTCTTCCGCCCCGAGGTGCGGGAGTTCTACCAGCTCGAAAAGATGTGGATGCCCTCTGCCGCAGGCCTCGCCAAGGCCCGCGTCTAACCCTTGCGTCTCCACCTGATCGCCGTCGGCCGCCTCCGCGCTGGCCCCGAACGCCTGCTCATCGACGACTATCTCGACCCGCCTCACCCGCACCGGCCGCCCCCTCTCCCTCGGCCCCGCCAATGAGACCGAAGTCGAGGACCGCAGATCCACCGGCCCCGCCGCCGAAGCCCTCCTGCTCGCCCGCGCCATCCCCCCCGATGCCGCGATCTGCGCCCTTGACGAACGCGGGACCCTCCTCTCCTCCCCCGCCCTCGCCGCCCAGCTTGCCCGCTGGCGCGACGACGGCCGCACCGACGCCGCCTTCCTCATCGGCGGCGCCGACGGCCTCGACCCATCCCTCACCGCCCGCGCCGACCTCGTCCTCTCCCTCGGCCCCATGGTCTGGCCCCACATGCTCGTCCGCGTCATGCTCGCCGAACAGCTCTACCGCGCCGCCACCATCCTCGCCGGGTCGCCCTACCACCGAGCATAAGCGCGCGCGCCTTCAACCCTGCCTTCACCAACTCCCCTCACCTTCCCCCTCCGCAACCCCGTGGAGGCCCCCATGCACCAACTCATCGATATCCCCCTCTCCGAAATCCGCGATGACGCCCTCCTCCGCGACCGCAGCGTCCTCGACCCCGCCTCCCTCGCCGACCTCACCCTCTCCATCGCCGCCGACGGCCTCCGCCAGCCCGTCGAGGTCTGGCAGCTCTCACAACCCACCGACACCCACCGCTACGGCCTCATCTCCGGCCTCCGCCGCCTGACCGCCTTCCGCGCCCTGGCCCACGGCCGCACCGACACCCGCTTCGCCACCATCCCCGCCTTCCTCCGCACCCCCGCCGACATGCCCGCCGCCATGGCCGCCATGGTCACCGAGAACGAGATCAGGTCGCAGATCACCCCGTGGGAGAAGGGCCGCCTCATCATCCAGGCCGTGACCGAGGGCATCTTCCCCACGCCCGACGCCGCCGTCGCCGCCCTCTACCCCACCTTCTCCAGGCAGCGCCGCGCCCGCCTCCGCGCCTTCGCCTCTGTTGTCGAGGCGCTCGACGGCAGCCTGACCGAGCCCGAATCCCTCACTGCCCAGCGCATGGAAAGCATCGCCCTGGTGCTGCGCGGCGACATCGCCGATCTCCTCCGCGCCGCCCTCGGCCCCGTGCGCGGCCAGTTCGCCCGAAACCCAGTGGTCCGCCATGCTCCCCCTCCTCCGGGAAGGTGCCGCGGCGCTGGAGGACGCGGAGGCCCCCGCAGGCGCGGGCCGCCCGCGGCGGATGCTGGGGCTGAAACAGGGGCTGACGATCCGGCGCGAGATGACGCGCGGCGGCTGGATTCTGCGGTTCGCGGGGCCGGAGGCGAAGAAGGGCGGGCTGATCGACGATGTGTTCGATCTGGTGGAGAAGTGGGCGGAGGGGAGGTGAGGGGAAGACCCGAGCGCTAATAGCGAAGCCCCAGTAGGCTGCCGCTCGCATCTGTATCGGTCAACCTTAGTCGGATCAAACTATCTAAGTCGAATCCGGGCGAGAAATCTTCAACCGGAACCATGTCAGAATTAATAGTACAAATATACTGGAAGTTATACTCCTTTCCCATAGCGTCCGCCAGCTCAAGCGCGTGGGCACGCTGGCGGGGGTCGACTCCATCAAAGATAGTGCTATCATGGACAAGAAAATCTATCCCAAGCCCTCGTTTTCGTGCAAAACATATCAACATCAAGTCATAACAGAATATCTTCATCTTGCTTATGCCCTCGCTCGGGCTTCCAGAAATCTCAACGTCAAATTTATACCCTGTGGCATCGATGTCGATTACTAGTCGACCGGCACTCCTGTATAAATTCTCCGAAAACTTCGCGAACAGTCTAACCGGCGTCGCCCAGATTTCACGACGCTCCTCATAGTCAAGCGTCGTCGCCCGCTTAAGTTCTACCACTTCTACCTTAATTGTATCCAACTTTGAAGTCATCTGCCGAAGCTGGTCAATACGATGAGAGATATCGTCCACTTGGCCGCGCGTGGCAATAGTAATCTCCTGCAGTTTTGTCAGCTCTTCAAGAGCTCCCTGGCCTGCGATTGCACTCAAGTACTTCGCCCGGCGCTCAGTAAGGATTTCGATCTTCCGGTTGCGGTCCTCTATCCTCGCATTTAACTCAGAAATTTCACTCGCAATAAATTCCCTGCGGTTCGCAATGATCCTTTTGTTGAATGCTCGTGCATCGTCTAAAGTTCTCTTGACTGCACCCTGCAGAACGATACCAGCCTCCGAATAGAGGTCCTCTAATCGATCTTCATCAGGGACATCTTCCGAAGCGATCGCTTCTCGATAAAGTTCTAGTCGCCTGCCATCAACAATATTTGCATTTACTAATTCGTGAAGCGTCTTAGTGAGAGTGTTTGCTTGAGCTTCAATCTCTCGATATTGCGGTAAAACACGAAACTCGGCAAGGGCAGCTTGCTCGCGTTCGAGCTTCGTTGTTAGCCGCAGCCGCTCGGCCTCTAGCTCTCCTATTGAAGCCAAATCACCATCTACCGCACCTGTTTTAATTGCCTGCTTGAGAGCATCCAATGCGGCTTTTTGGTCTTTCAGTTGCTGCCACCTTGCCGCTTTCTCCCAATTAAGGCCAAGCAGAAATGCATTATGGACTTGAATATCCCATGTCTTTTGGTTGTCAAAGTGTTTGAAGGGTGTATTGTATGACGCTGGTTCGTTTCTGATAAGTATGAAAGCAGGGACCTTGCGGACGGTTTGTAAGAATGGTCGGCAACCAACTCATCAAGGCCAAAATAGCATAGCGACAATACTGCCCTCCAGCGCTTTAGATCGAGGACAGGTGTGCCTTCTTTATCTAGCGTTGGTAGATGCGGCCAGCCTAAAGTCGGCCCAGTTATTGCAAAGACATTTGGAGAATCCGTTGCCCGAGTAACTTCAACCTTATTTCCGCCTAGTGTTACTTCAAGCGTAAAGGACCAGCCTTGCAGCGGCTCGATCCGAAGACCTTTAGCCGGGCTTGTATTGCTCCCAAGGCAGAAGTCAATAATTTCTATTAGCGTCGACTTTCCGAGTGCATTAGTCGTATCTTTGTCGCCTGATGTTGCCGACCTATCCGCCAGTATCATGTTCACGCCATGCGAGAAAAATACTTCTCGAAAACCCTTTCTGTTTGCGCGCACGGCGTGAATCATTTCGCCACCTTCCCTATTAGGCCATTCTTCATCTCTATTGCACCCAAGAGGTAGAGAAGATTTGACGCGAGAACGAATCTTTCGAACGTGCCTACGTTCGCGCTAAGTCTTAGGCGCTCCCATAGAGCCGACACTGTCATGGGAGATACTAGGCATGACAGTATTGTAGCTCCAACCCCGATGAGGGCCTCATCTTGGGAAATATGCTTTGTTGGAAGGATCATCTCTCAAAAACATCGCATATTTCAAACAAATATACCAGAACTGAGATACCAGCAGTTCGATCACTTTGGCGGGTTAGCCCTCGCTGCGCAAAAACGCACATCAGTTCGAAAAGCTCATCACCACTATGGCCTTCTCTAACCAACCGGTAGTATTCCTCGAGAAAGCCCGCCTTTAAGCGATCAGGAAATTTTGGATCGAGCTGCGCCTCAGCCTCGACGTAATCTGACACCGTTGTGCGTGACGCAAGTCCGGCAGCTATGATGTGACGCGTGCCAACTGAAAGGGAGTTCTTAACAATTTTTTCATTTGGCGAAACCAAGTCAAATGAACCGTTGGCGGCTGGTGGATAGGTACGCACCCATGAAATCGCTTGTTGAAGTTCGGCAAAATCTAAATTGGCGAATGCTTCCTGCATAGCCTGATGGACCTTCTTTTCGTGCGCTTCCTTAAGCGCAAAAAGTCTACTTGCTGGCCAGTCTGCTTCAACCTTGTCGATGATGGTGTGGCACTCGGTGCACAGATAGATGAGATTCTTGACGTCATCTCTTTGAGCGTCGGTCATGGAAGCTTGGTACCTAGCAGCGCCAGCCTTTTCGCCGAATATGTGCGCTGCCTCACCCAACTGGGTGTCATTTCCTATCGTTGCCGCGTAAGTCAGGTGCTTTCCGCACATTGGCAAAGCGCACAGTCCGCCGCTTCGGAATGCAAGGATGAGCTTGGTCGGGTAGGTCGCGCCCATCACCTACTCCTTGGCGGCCATTGTCCGAATCAGTCTTGCCTGCGTGGAGTGAGATCATCAAGCGGAAGCCGCGTATCATATGAACAATTGAGCCTCCGAATCCTTAACAAACCCCTAAAATCGCCTCGCAACCCATTGATTTCATTGAAACCGATTCCGGTCCCGACTCGGGACCGCCCCGTCTCACCCCCCGATCACCCCCCGCACCCCCCCGGTCTGGCCCCGGTCCAGCAGCCAGTGGTCCAGGATCACGCAGGCCATCATCGCCTCCCCCACCGGCACCGCCCTGATCCCCACGCAGGGGTCGTGGCGGCCACGGGTCACGATCTCCGCCTCCCCTCCCGCCGCCGTCACGGTCCGGCGGGGCGTCAGGATCGAACTGGTGGGCTTCACCGCGAACCGGACCACCACGTCCTGCCCGGTCGAAATCCCGCCCAGTATCCCGCCCGCATGATTCGACAGGAACTCCGGGCCATCGCTTCCCCATCCTGATCTCATCCGCGTTCTCGATCCCCGTCAGGGCTGGCCGCCCCCATCCCGTCCCCGATCTCCACCCCCTTGACCGCGTTGATCGACATCATCGCGGCGGCAAGGTCTGAATCGAGCTTCCCATAGACCGGCGCGCCCAGTCCCGGCGGCACGCCCCGAGGCGACCACCTCGATCACCGCCCCGCAGGAATTCCCGTCCTTCCTCAGGCCGTCCAGATACCCCGCCCACTCCCCCGCCGCGACCGGGTCCGGCGTCCAGAACGGGTTCCGCTCGATCTCCGAGGGATCGAACCGCGACCGGTCCGCCCGGTGCGGCCCCATCTGCACCATATAGCCCGTGATGGTCAGGCCCGGGGCCAGCGACGCCAGCACCTTCCGCGCCACCCCACCTGCAGCCACCCGCGCCGCCGTCTCCCGCGCCGATGACCTGCCGCCGCCCGCGCGGGTCCCGCAGCCCGTATTTCTGATGATACGTGATGTCCGCATGCCCCGGCCGGAACTTCTGCGGCGATGTCGGAGTAATCCTTGGACCGCTGGTCGGTGTTCTGAATCTCCAGCGCGATCGGCGTCCCCGTCGTGACGCCTTCATAGGTGCCCGACATGATCCGGACGATGTCATCCTCGCGCCGCTGGGTGGTGAACTTGTTCTGCCCCGGCTTGCGACGATCCAGCCACGGCTGGATGTCCGCCTCGGTCAGCGCAATCCCCGGCGGGCAGCCATCCACGACGCAGCCCAGCGCCGGCCCGTGGCTCTCGCCCCAGGTCGTGACGCGGAACAGGTGGCCGAAGGTGTTGAGGCTCATGGGACGGCTCCTTTGTCGCGGGTCTAGCGGGGGGCTGGCGGCCCCTCAAGGAATTTCACCTTGCGGCCCCCGACCGCGCCCCTATGTTGCACCTTACCTCGGGGTGCCCAATCAGGGCTGAGATGCAGAAATGCGGACCCGTTGAACCTGAACCGGTTAAGACCGGCGGAGGGAAGGTAGGCGACACGCGCCCGCATCTCCTCCCCGCCTGACCATTGGAGATGCGAATGAGAAACGCTCTGATGATCGCGGGTATCCTGTCGGCCAGCCCCGTGCTGGCGGCGGACAAACCCGTGCTGAACGTCTACACCTATGACAGCTTCGCCGCCGAATGGGGGCCGGGGCCCGCCATCGAGGCGGGGTTCGAGGCGACCTGCGCCTGCGACCTGCGCTGGACGACAGCGGGCGACGGCGCGGCGCTTTTGTCGCGGGTGATGCTGGAAGGGGCGTCGAGCGACGCGGACGTTGTGGTCGGCCTTGACGTCAACCTGATGGCGAAGGCGGCGGAGTCGGGTCTGTTTCAGCCGAATTCGGTGCCTTCCCCGACCTGGGCTTTGCCCGTCGAATGGACGGACACCACCTATCTGCCCTTCGACTGGGGCTGGTTCGCTTTTGTCTACGACAAGACGAAACTGCCCGCGCCGCCCGCATCGCTCGCGAAGCGTTGGCGGCGTCGGACGTCAAGGTGATCATCGAAGACCCGCGGTCATCCACCCCAGGGCTGGGATTGCTGCTATGGGTGAAGGCAGCGTACGGCGACAAGGCCGGGCAGCTCTGGACCGACCTTGCGGACAACATCGTGACCGTTACGCCGGGCTGGTCCGAGGCCTATGGCCTGTTCCTGAAGGGCGAGGCGGATATGGTCCTGTCCTACACGACTTCGCCTGCCTATCACCTGATCGCCGAAGGCGATGCCAGCAAGGCGGCGGCGGCATTCAGCGAGGGGCACATGCTGCAGGTCGAGGTGGCGGCAAAGCTGGCGGCAACCGATCAGCCCGAATTGGCCGAGGCATTTCTGACCTATCTGGTCGGTGACGCGGCACAGGCCGCGATCCCGACGACGAACTGGATGTATCCGGCGGTAACCCCCGAGGCGGGGCTGCCCGAGGGCTTCGAGACCCTGATTCAGCCGGAACAGAGCCTGTTTCTGGACCCGGGCGATGCTGCGGCGATGCGCGATGCGGCGGTGGCGGAGTGGCAGACGGCGCTGTCGAAGTGAAACAGGCCCCTGCGATCATCGCGGGGCTGATGGTGCTTGCCCTGACGGTGGGCACGCTGATTCCGGTGATCTGGCGGGCGGGCGGGCTTGCCGGGCCGACGGATGCCGACTGGGCGGCCCTGCGCTTCACGCTGCTTCAGGCGGCGCTGTCGGCGGCAGTCAGCGTTGCATTGGCCGTGCCGGTGGCCCGCGCGCTGGCGCGGCGGCGGTTTCCGGGGCGCGGGCTGCTGATCGCGGCACTGGGCGCGCCCTTCATCCTGCCGGTGATCGTGGCAGTCATCGGGCTGCTGACCGTCTTCGGGCGGGGCGGCTGGGTGAATGCGGGATTGACCGCGCTGGGGCTGCCGGGGGTGTCCATCTATGGCCTGCACGGCGTCGTTCTGGCCCATGTGTTCTTCAACCTGCCGCTGGCCGTTCGGCTGATCCTGCAGGGCTGGATGGCGATTCCGGCCGAACGGTTCCGCCTTGCCGCGTCGCTGGACTTTGCGCCGCGCGATGTCGCGCGGGTGCTGGAGCGTCCGATGCTGGCCGAAGTGCTGCCCGCGACGCTGGCCGCGGTTTTCCTGATCTGCCTCAGCAGCTTCGCGGTCGCGCTGACGCTGGGCGGCGGGCCGCGGGCGACCACGGTGGAACTGTCGATCTATCAGGCGTTCCGGTTCGACTTCGATCTGGCACGCGCCTCGGCTCTGGCCTTGGTTCAGGTCGCACTATGCCTTGCGGCGGCGACAGCTGCGCTGGCGATGCGGAAGCCTGCCGCCTTTGGCGCGGGGCTGGACCGGGTGCAGGACCGGTGGGACGGCCAGGCGGCGTGGCGCCGGGCGGCCGACGCGGCCCTGCTGGTGCTGGTGGCGGGGTTTCTGCTGCTACCGCTGGCTGCGGTCACGGCTGGGGGCTTGGCTGGGCTGGCAGACATGCCCACCACGGTCTGGGCGGCAGCGGTGAGGTCGCTGGCTGTGGCGGCAGCGGCGGTCGCGCTGCTGCTGGCGATGGCATTGCCCCTGTCGCTGGTCGCGGGCCGGGGCGGCCACGGCGTCGAGGTGCTGGGCGTCCTGCCGCTGGCCGTATCGCCGCTGGTCGCCGGGACGGGTCTGTTTCTGGCGATCCGGCCATGGGCCGACCCGGTTGCGCTGTCGCTGGCGATGACGGCGCTGGTGAATGCGACCATGGCGCTGCCCTTCGCCCTGCGTGCGCTGATCCCGTCGGCGCGGCAGGTGGCGCGGGACTACGGGCGGCTGGCGGACAGTCTGGGGATGCCGGGATGGGCGCGGCTGCGGCTGGTGATACTGCCCCGGATGGCGCGGGCGATCCGGTTCTCGGCGGGGCTGACGGCGGCGCTGTCGATCGGCGATCTGGGCGTGGCGGCCCTGTTCGGCGACCCGGCAAAGGGGACGCTGCCGGTCGAGGTGTTCCGCCTGATGGGGGCCTACCGGATGGAGGCGGCATCGGGGGCGGCACTGCTGCTGCTGGGCCTGAGCCTGCTGGTGTTCTGGGTCATCGACCGGGGAGGGCGGGTGGATGCTGCAGTTTGAAGGCGTGGTGCTGCGCGCGGGTGCCTTCCGGCTGGAGGCCGATCTGAAAATCGGCATAGGCGCGCGCGTGGCGGTTCTGGGGCCATCGGGGGCGGGCAAGTCGACGCTTCTTGTCAGCGGTGGCGGGCTTTGTCCGGCCGGAGCAGGGCCGGATCCTGTGGCAGGGCGCGGACCTTGCGCCGCTCGGACCAGGCGCGCGCCCGGTGACGATCCTGTTCCAGGACCAGAACCTGTTCCCGCATCTGACGGTTGGTCAGAACGTGGGTCTGGGGATCAGTCCGGGGCTGCGGCTGTCAGCGGAGGAGCAGCTGCGTGTGGATGCGGCGCTGGAGCGTGTGGGGCTCGGCGGCAGCGGGTCAAGGCGTCCGGGCACGCTGTCGGGAGGCGAACAGGGTCGTGTGGCGCTGGCACGGGCGGCGCTGCGGGCACGCCCGCTGATGCTGCTAGACGAGCCTTTTGCAGCACTGGGCCCGGCGCTGAAAGCCGATATGCTGGACCTTGTGGCAGAGATCGCGGACGAAACGGGTGCGACGGTGCTGATGGTCAGCCATGACCCGGCGGATGCGCTGCGTCTGTGCCCCGAGACGGTGCTGGTTGCCGACGGGGCCGCCAATCCGCCTGCGCCGACCGAGGCGCTGCTGGCCGATCCGCCGCCTGCTTTGCGTGCCTATCTCGGTCAAGGATAAGGCGCGGGGGTTGCCCGCGCCTTCACACAGTCTGACATCCGGCGAGGGTCAGGCGTGCTTGCCCTTGACCCCTGCCCAGATGCGCTTGTTGGTCAGGTACAGCAGGACCGACAGGAGGCCGAGGAAGAGGACGGCCACAAAGCCGGTCTGCTTGCGCGCCATCATATGCGGTTCCGCCGCCCACATCATGAAGGCCGACACGTCCTCGGCCATCTGGGCGACGGTCGCCGGGGTGCCGTCCGCATAGGCGACCTGATCGTCGGCGAGCGGCGGGGGCATGGCTATCCAGCCGGTCGAGAAGGCGTGGTTCTCGTAATACGTCGTGCCCGCCTCGTCCTTTTCCTCGCCGGTATAGCCGGTCAGGATGGAAAACATGTGCTCGGGTCCGCCGATGCCTTTGAGGAACTGGTTGATGCCGGTGCCGTAGGGGCCGTGGAAGCCTGCGCGCTTCTTGGCCATGAGGCTGAGATCGGGGGCGTTTTCCAGCGCGGAATGCGGAAACTTGTCGGCGGGAACGGCGGCACGTTCTTCGCCCGTCTCCTTGTCGATGACCGTCCACTGTTCGGCATAGACGCGCACCTGGTCTTCCGGCAGGTGCGGACCGCCTTCGTCCGACAGCGTGCGGATCGGGACATATTGCAGCCCGTGGCAGGCCGAGCAAACTTCCGTATAGACCTGAAGCCCGCGCTGCAGCTGGTGTTCGTCGAACTTGCCGAAAGGGCCTTCGAAGGAAAAGGCGACGTCGGTCGTTTCGGGTTCGAAGGCTTCTGCGGCCAGAAGGGGAGCCGCAGACAGCGCCAGCGTCGCGGCTGCGGTCAGGGCGAGGGTCTTGATCCTGGTCATCTGATTGTCCCTCACTCGGCGGCCTGCGGGGCGCTGCCATGCGCGTTGCCGTGCCGTAATGCGCGTTGAAATCCTCCTCGATCGTCGCGGGCTGCGGCAGCGGCTTCTCGATCACGCCCAGCAGCGGCAGCAGGATGAAGAAATACGCAAACCAGTAGGTCGCCCCGATCAGGCTGATCCAGGTGTAGACGCCCTCGGCTGGCATCGCGCCGACCCACATCAGGACGACGAAGTCGATGACCAGAAGCGCGAACCACCATTTGAACATCGGGCGGTAGCGGCCCGAGCGGACGGTGGACGTGTCGAGCCAGGGTGCCAGCGCCAGTGCAACGATCGCGCCGAACATGGCGAGCACGCCGAAGAACTTGGCATCGATGATGCCGAAGGTGATGAACTGGACGAACTGCACGGCCCAGACCTCGGACGTGAAGGCGCGCAGGATGGCGTAGAAGGGCAGGAAGTACCATTCCGGCACGATATGCGCGGGCGTCGAGAGCGGGTTCGCCTCGGTGTAGTTGTCGGGGTGGCCGAGGAAGTTCGGCATGAACGCCACGATGGCGAAGAAGACGGCGAGGATCAGGACCAGCGCGAACAGGTCCTTGATGACGAAGTAGGGCCAGAAGGGCAGCGTGTCCTTTTCGGCATCGGCCTTGGAGGTGCGGCGCACTTCGACACCGGTGGGGTTGTTGTTCCCCGTGGTGTGGAACGCCCAGATATGCACCATCACCAGGCCCGCGATGACGAAGGGCAAGAAGGTAGTGCAGGCTGAAGAAGCGGTTCAGCGTGGCGTTGTCGACGGCGGGGCCGCCCAGAAGCCAGGTCTGGATCGACGGGCCGATGCCGGGGATCGCGCCGAACAGGCCGGTGATGACGGTGGCCCCCCAGAACGACATCTGGCCCCAGGGCAGGACATAGCCCATGAACGCTGTGGCCATCATCGCCAGATAGATCAGCATGCCGATGATCCACGTCACCTCGCGCGGGGCCTTGTAGCTGCCGTAGTAGAGACCGCGGAAGATGTGCATGTAGACGGCAACAAAGAACAGCGACGCGCCGTTGGCGTGCAGATAGCGGATCATGTGGCCGCCGTTCACGTCACGCATGATATGTTCGACCGAAGCGAAGGCCATGTCGGCCTGCGGCGTGTAGTGCATGACCAGGACGATGCCGGTGATGATCTGAAGCGCGAGGCAGAAGGTCAGGACGATGCCCCAGATCCACATCCAGTTCAGATTCTTCGGCGTCGGGATCATCAGGGTGTCGTAAAGCAGCCCGACAACCGGCAGGCGGCTGTGAAGCCACTTTTCGCCACCGGACTTCGGCTCGTAATGGTCGTGCGGGATACCAGCCATCTGTCAGACCCCCTCAGCCCAGCTTGATCGTGGTTTCATCGGTGAAGGCCGCGACCGGCACCGGCAGGTTGCGCGGTGCAGGGCCTTTCCGGATGCGCCCGGCGGTGTCGTAGTGCGATCCGTGGCACGGGCAGAACCAGCCGCCGAAATCCCCCGCATCACCCAGCGGCACACAACCCAGATGCGTGCAGACGCCCATCATCACCAGCCATTCGCCAGTTTCGTCCAGCGCACGGTTTTCATCCGTCGCCTCGGCCTCGGGGCCTTTGTTCGCGTTCTCGGCTGCGGTATCGACCAGATCGGACAGCGGCACCGCGCGGGCGGCGTCGATTTCTTCCTGCGTGCGGCGACGGATGAACACCGGCTTGCCCAGCCATTTCACGGTCAGCTGCGTGCCGGGTTCGACGGCGCTGACATCGACGAAGATCGACGCAAGCGCGCGGACATCGGCCGAGGGATTCATCTGGTTGACAAGCGTCCAGGCGGCCGCCCCGCCAGCAACCGCGCCGACACCGGCTGTGGCATAGTAGAGGAAGTCGCGGCGGGTGCCTGGCGGATGATCGGCGTGGGACATGGGGCGCGTGTCTCCCTTGGCGGAACTTTACGTGGCCGTCGTCTTTCGCCCAGCACGTAGCGGCGACAAAGATTTAGACAATCTTCACGCGCGGTTATTAGCCGCCAAAACCGGGGGCGTCCAGCGGACAAAGCGGCGCAGGGCGAGCCTGTCCTGCCCGGGCACCGCGTGCTGTCAGCCTGTAGGGACAGTGCTGGCCAGACTTTCCCTCGCAGAAACACGATCCGCCCATTGCGACAGCAGGGGCCGGCCGGTGCGCCAGTCGCGCTGGGCATGGCGAAAGCCGATGTAGCCCAGCGCGCAGGCCAGCGCGACCTGACCCATGTCGAACGGGCCGTTCAGATGAGCGATCCAGCGGTCTTCGACCGTATCGAGCGCGCGGGCGATCTTTGCCCATTGTCCTTCGATCCACGCGGGCGAGCGCGAGGCTTCGGGCCTGACATGGGTTTCGTAGCGCATGAGAAGTGCTGCATCGAGAACGCCATCTGCCAGCGCCTCGAGCGTCAGGGTCTCCCACAGGCGGGGCGGCGGGGGATAGAGACGTCCGCCCGCGCGTTCGTCGAGATACCGGCAGATGACGCGGCTGTCGAAAAGCGCAGGGCCGTCGGGACGTTCGAGGCAGGGAATCTTGCCGAGGGGGTTCTGGGCGACGGGCATCGAGCCGGGATCGAGCGGATTGCCGGTAACGGGAACAATCGTGACATCGGCCAGCTGGCCGGTCTCGATCAGCAGGACCATGACCTTGCGGACGTAAGGAGAAGCGGGGGAATGGAAGAGGCGCATTGTCGCTTGCCTTTCTTGCGGCAGTTCAGGCCGGGGGATCACGCATCAGCGCGGCAATCGCAATGGGATTGCCGCCGACCGGCGAACGCGCCACATGCCCTGCTGCGGCCAACCGCGCCTCAGCCGATTTGTTCTGATTGACCTTCCACGTGCCCTGTATGTCAGTGATGGTCAGCCGGGCCGGGACGATCTGGCGCATCATCCTGATCAGGGTTTCTTCCGGCATCTTGTCCGTCAGCCAGGGTTTCTTCGGTCGGAGCCGTTCTTCGAAGCGGGCCGACAGGTGCGTCGAGATGGGGACGCATGTCGTCTTCGGGCAGAAGAGACAGCAGGCCGCGCAGGTGCACGGCGACATAGTTCCATGTCGGCACCTGATGGTCCATGTCATACCAGTCGGGCGATACATAGGCATCAGGCCCCGACACGACGACAACGGCGCGCATCGGCCCCGTCAGCGCCCGCGCAAGCGGATTCGAGCGCACCAGATGCAGATCGAGCGACGCGCCGTCGTCCGACAGAGCGAAAGGCACGTGGGCGGCGAGCGGTCCGTCAGGGCCGTTTACGGACACCACGCCGAAGCCGCGGTCGCGGACGAAAGTCGAGGTTTCGGTCGGCCGGGGTCTGACGGAAGGCGGGATTGGGATGCATCAGCGGGCTTTATCACAGGGCCGCTGCCCGTGTCAGCGAGGCGATTGTCCCGGTGACAATACGGCGTCAGGCAAGAAGGCGATGTGCGTCGTGACCGCGGATGGTCGCTGTGACGACGGCTCCTTCGGGCTGATCCGCAGCGAAGGACACTTCTGCAAACTGCTCGGTCCGGCCCATGCGCGGGCTTTCGGTCAGGATGCGGTGCATCTGGCCGATCTGTGAGCCGAGATGGCTGGGCAAGCGCAGCATCGCCTGCGGCGCGAAGGCGGGCGGCGCGGTGCTTGATCACCTTGCCGTTCACCTGCGGCATGCGGGCGGCGGGGGTGCCGGACCGCGCGGAATAGGGGAAGACGTGCAGGAAGGTCAGGCCGCAATCCCCGACCAGCTTCAGGCTCTGATCGAACATCGCGTCCGTCTCGGTCGGGAAACCGGCGATGATGTCCGCGCCGAAGACCATTCCGGGGCGCAGGCGGCGCGCGTCTTCGCAGAAGCGGATCGCGTCGTCGCGCAGGTGGCGGCGTTTCATGCGCTTCAGGATCAGGTCGTCGCCGTGCTGAAGGGAAAGGTGCAGATGCGGCATCAGGCGGGGTTCGGTGGCAATGGCCTGCATCAGGTTTTCATCGGCTTCGATGCTGTCGATGGAGCTGATCCGCAGGCGCGGCAGGTCGGGGACAAGGCGGAGGATGCGGAGAACGAGGTCGCCGAGCCGGGGCTGGCCAGGCAGGTCGGCGCCCCATGAGGTGAGGTCGACGCCGGTCAGGACGACCTCCAGGAAGCCCTTGTCTACCAGCCGTTTGATCTGGTCGATGACAACGCCTGCGGGGACAGAGCGGGAATTGCCGCGTCCGAAGGGGATGATGCAGAAGGTGCAGCGATGATCGCAGCCGTTCTGGACCTGGACATAGGCGCGGTGGCGGCCGAACCCGTCGATCAGGTGACCGGCGGTTTCGCGGACGGACATGATGTCGTCGACCTGGATCCGTTCGGTCGTGCCAATCAGGTCGGGGGCGATCAAGCTGGCCCATGTCTCGGCCCGCATCTTTTCGGTATTGCCGATGACGCGGGTGACCTCCGGCATTGCGGCGAATGTCGCGGGTTCGGTCTGGGCCGCGCAGCCGGTGACGATGACGGGCGCGCCGGGGTTGTCGCGGGCCAGACGGCGGATGTCCTGTTTGGCCTTGCGCACGGCTTCCGCCGTCACCGCGCAGGTGTTGACGATGACTGCATTCGACAGACCGGCCTGTTCGGCAAGCTCGCGCATCGCCTCGGTCTCATAGGCGTTCAGGCGGCAACCGAGGGTGGCGAAGACGGGCGCGTTCATGCGTGGGCGGCGATGAAGGCGGGGGTCAGGATGCCGTCGAAGACATAGGCGACCGGGCCGGTCATCCAGACGCCGTCATCGCGCCAGTCGATCTCGAGGGTGCCGCCATCGACGTCGATGGTCACGCGCCGACCGGTCAGGCCGCGCCGGTGGGCGGCTACAGCCGTGGCGCAGGCGCCGGACCCGCAGGCGAGGGTGATGCCGGTGCCCCGTTCCCAGACGCGCATGCGAAGGCGGTCCGGGGCGGTCAGGCTGGCATATTCGACATTGGTGCGTTCGGGGAAAAGCGGGTCTGTTTCGGCTTCTTTGCCGTCGGCCTCGACTGCGGCCGCTTCGGCATCCGGCACGAAGAACACGCAATGCGGATTTCCCATGCCGACGCCGACCGGATCGCCGGGCAAAGGCAAATGCAGCGTGTCCATGGCACGGACAAGCGGGATGTCGGACCAGTCGAGCAGGGGTTGCCCCATGTTCACCGACACGCGGCCATCGGGCAGGCGGCTTGCGGCGAGACCGCCGCGGGCGGTGATCATGGTGACGGCGGTCTTGCCCGTCTGGCGCATCACGAGGTCGGACACACAGCGGGTTGCATTGCCGCAGGCGGCAGCGCGGGTGCCGTCGGCATTCCAGAAGTCGAGCGCGAAATCGACGCCCTCGGCGTTCCGGATCTCCGCCAGCTGATCGAACCCCACGCCCCTGTGCCGATCACCCAGCGCGCGGGCAAGAGCGGGCGTCGTCACTGGGCTGAGCCCGCGTGAATCGATGACCACAAAGTCATTGCCCGCACCGTGCATTTTCATGAACGGCAGGCCCTGGGGGGCGCGCTGATCCTTCATGGGCGGGCATATACGCCTGCGGGGGCCATTCCGCCAGAGTGCCGCGCAACCAAAGGCTTTTCCGCTTGACCGTCCTTGCCCGCACCCCTAATGACGCGGCCTGTGACGGGCCGGTAGCTCAGTTGGTAGAGCAGCTGACTTTTAATCAGCGGGTCACAGGTTCGAATCCTGTCCGGCTCACCATTCACTGCAAAGGCCCGGGCAGAAATGCCCGGGCTTTTTGCGTTGTCGGTCAGAGGAATATTTCGGATCCGGCCTGCCACCGCCGGTCGCGCAGAACACATACATCGTTTATAGTTTTGGAGCATGATATTCCATTTCATTGAACTGTTGGATTGCCGGTTGCCCTTTTGCCGGGTTTGACGGGAATGGCGGAGGACGCAAATCCAGCAGAAGGCGGACACAGCATCCGATGGGACTGACCTACATCAAGCGCGCCGACGCCGCTCCGGTCGCGAGGGCGGCGGGACTGTCGGCGGTTGTGGGACGAATGCTGAGCGAACTGGAATCCGGGCGGGAAGCGGTCGCGCGGCGGATGGCGCGGGAACTTGACGGCCATGAGGGCGATATCGAGATCGCAGCCAGGATGATCGACGCGGCCAGCAGCCGGGTTCCGCAACGGCTGAGGGACGACATCGCCTATGCCCAATCTAACATTGCACGCTTTGCCGAGGCGCAGCGCGGGTCCGTACGCGAGACAGAGGTCGAACTGCGGCCGGGGCTGATCGCGGGGCAGAAACTGATCCCGGTGCGGTCGGCGGGCTGCTATGTACCAGGCGGGCGTTACAGCCACATCGCCAGCGCGATGATGACCGTGACAACTGCGCGGGTTGCGGGTGTCGGCCATGTTGCCGCTGTCTCGCCACCGCGCGGCGATGCGCCTGGCGGCATTCCGGATGCGATCCTTTACACGTTGCGGCTTTGCGGGTCCGACCGCGTTCTGGCGCTGGGTGGCGTGCAGGGTGTGGCGGCAATGGCCTTCGGGATGTTCGGTCTGCCGCAGGCAGATATTCTGGTCGGGCCTGGGAACGCCTATGTGGCCGAGGCGAAGCGACAGCTGTTCGGCCGGGTGGGGATCGATATGGTGGCGGGTCCGACAGACAGCCTGGTCATCGCGGACGCGACGGCGGACCCCCTGACCGTTGCTTGGGACCTGATCGCGCAGGCGGAACACGGCGCGACCTCGCCGGTCTGGCTGGTGACGGATGACATGCGGCTGGCGCACGAGGTGGCGCGGCTGGCCCCCTATTGTGCGGCAGAACTGCCGCAGTCGAACCGCGCTGCGGCCGAGGCGGCCTGGGGTGCGCTGGGCGAAATCATTCTGTGCGACGGGCGGGAAGAGATGGCCGAACTGGCCGACCGGATCGCGCCCGAGCATCTCCATGTGCAGGCCGCGGACTTGGACTGGTGGAAGGCTCGCCTGACGACCTACGGGTCGCTGTTCCTCGGGGCCGAGGCGACGGTGGCCTTTGGCGACAAGGCGACGGGCACGAACCATGTGCTGCCGACCAGCGGGGCCGCGCGTTATACAGGCGGATTGTCTGTTCACAAGTTTCTCCGGACCGTCACATGGCAGCGCGTCGGTGCCGAGGCGTTGCCTGATCTGGCCACAGTCACGGCGTCGATCAGCCGGTTCGAGGGGATGGAAGGGCATGCGCGGTCGGCCGAAATCCGGCTTGAACGACTTGGACCGATGGCCAAGGCTGCCGGTAACTGAAAGGTCAAAAGATGAATTTATCCCGTTTTCCGCGGATCCGGCTGGCACATCTGCCCACGCCTCTGGAACCGATGCCGCGTCTGTCGGCGCTGCTGGGCGGACCGGAAATCTGGATCAAGCGGGACGACTGCACGGGGCTGTCGACGGGCGGGAACAAGACACGGAAGCTGGAATTCCTGATGGCCGAGGCTGTGGCACAGGGGGCCGACATCGTGTTGACACAGGGGGCCACACAGTCGAACCACGCGCGGCAGACGGCGGCGGCGGCGGCGAAACTGGGGATGGACTGCCATATCCTGCTGGAAGACCGAACGGGGTATAACGAGCCCAACTACCGACTGAACGGCAACGTCCTGCTGGATGTGCTGCACGGCGCGACCATCGAGCACCGAGGCCCCGGTCTCGACATGAACGCCGAAATGACGGCGGTGGCGGAAACCTTCCGCGCAAAGGGACGCAAGCCCTATGCGATTGTCGGCGGCGGTTCGAACCCGACGGGGGCGCTGGGGTACGTGAACTGCGCGCTGGAACTGCTGGGGCAGATGGTCGATGGTGGATTGGTCTTTGATCACATGGTCACGGCGACGGGCAGCGCGGGCACCCATGCGGGGCTTATCGTGGGCCTCAAGGCGCTGAACGCGCAGCTGCCGCTTTTGGGGATCGGCGTGCGCGCGCCGAGGGAGACACAGGAAGCGAACGTGTTCCGGCTGGCGCAGGCGACTGAGGAGAAGCTGGGCGTTCAAGATGTGGTGGCGCGCGGGGATGTGGTGGCGAACTGCGACTACATCGGCAAGGGCTATGGCATCCCCGCAGACAGCACCTTGGAGGCAATCAATCTGTTTGCGCGGACCGAAGCGATTCTGCTGGATCCGGTCTATTCCGGGAAAGGCGCGGCGGGGCTGATCGACCTGGTGCGGACGGGGCAGTTCACCAAGGGCCAGCGGATTCTGTTCCTGCATACCGGCGGGGCCATCGGCCTGACCGGGTACACGCATGTGCTGCCGCACGCATGAGGGCGTTCGGCATCAAGACGGTCGGGATTCTGGGCGGAATGGGGCCGGAGGCGACGGTCTTGCTCATGCAGCGCCTGATCGCGGCAACCGCGGCGCAGGATGACGCGGACCACATCCCCTTGATCGTCCACCAGAACCCGCAGGTGCCGAGCCGCATCCGGCATCTGATCGAGGGGACGGGCGAAGACCCGGGTCCGGTGCTTGCGGCGATGACGCGGGGGCTGGAAGCGGCAGGGGCAGAGGCGCTGGCGATGCCCTGCAACACGGCCCATGCCTACGCAGGTGCGATCAGGGCGGCGACGCGCCTGCCGTTTCTGGACATGCGGGAGGCGACGGTCGCAGTGCTGCCCAGGGGGCGGATCGGGATGCTGGCCTCGCCTGCGGTGCGGATGAGCAAGGCGTTCGACGCGGCCTTTGCCGCTGCGGGTCTGACGATGGTCTGGCCGGAGCGGGATGAGACCGTTCTGGCGCTGATCCGCCGGGTGAAGGCGGGCGATACGGGCGCCGGGGCGCGGGAGGCGCTGGTCCAGGAGGCGGAGTCACTGGCCGAGCGCTCGGACCACCTTCTGGTCGCCTGCACCGAGCTGTCGCTTCTGACCGATACTCTGACCGGAGTGCGCTGGACCGACAGTCTGGACTGCCTTGTTACCGCGATCCGGCGGTTCGCGCTGGATCAGGCGTCGTCCGGCATCACTTCCAGCGCGTCCGCCAGATCGGGCGCGTAGGCCCGGAAGCGCGGGATGAGCCGGTCGCGCACCAGCGCGCGGCAATGCGCCGCCAGTTCTTCGGGCAGGCCTGCGAGTTCATCCGCCCGCGCGATCAGCCAGACATGGCGCGTTTCGCCCGCGAAGGGCAGGCGTAGCACCTGCACGTCCGGAAGGAAGCGTTCGGCGTCCATGAGGTTCAGGGGCGTCGTGATCGCCCAGCCGCCGGTTTCGACGACCATCGCCAGCACCGACCGCGTCGCCTCGAACGCATAGCGGCGGGGGACGTTCAGGCGAACACGCCTGAGGTGACGTTCGATCTTCTGGCCGATCGGCAGAGAATCGGAATACTGGACGAACGGCAGCCGGGCAGAGCCTCGCGAACATCGGTGCCAGGCGGAATAGCCCCTTTTGCGGCGACGAGAACGAAGGATTCCCGCAGGATCGGAACGGCGCGGAAAGCCTGCGGATTGTCCGGTAGAAGTGCTGTCACGGCAATGTCGGCGTCGCGCGATTGCAGCCGTTCCACGATGCGATCTGACCGGCCGGAAAAGGCATGCACAAAGCAGCGGCTGAAGCGCGCTTGGAGGGCGCTGACCAGAACCGGGGTCAGCGATGCGTCCAGATCGTCGATGATGGCAAGGTTCAGTTGCGGCAGGCTCGACATGCTGATGCCGGCAAGATCGGCCTGCGCATCGGAAACGGCCGACAGAATGCGATGGGCATGAGCGCGCAACAGCTGCCCAGCCGGGGTCAGAACGACAGGGCGCGCGCGCCGGTCGAAGAGCCGCACCCCGATAGCGGCCTCGAGGGCGCTGATGTGCTGGCTGACGCCGGAGCGCGAGCCGCCGATCCGGCGGGCCGCGTCCGCGACGGACCCGGTTTCTTCCAGCGCAACGAAGACGCGCAGACCGCGCAAGGTCAGTTCGGCAGGATGCTTTTCCGGACCTGCTCCGCCTGCGTCTGCCATGTCCGCTCCGCCCATCCGGAACAGACTAGCCCGGAACGTCGGTGCCTGGAACCGCATGTGACGGCAGCGGACCGGCAATAATCCTGTGACGGTCAACGTTTCCTCAAGACTGGTGCGCAACAAGGGCCTGAAATGGTGCGGTGTCGTGGTCCGGCTGTCCGTCAACCGGCACATTGATCACCCATCAGTTCGGTTTCAGGCGGTTGGCACAGGATGACCCAGATATCCCGGCGTTCCGCCCACCGCGCCCCGATGGACTATGCCTTTTCGGACGCCGAGTTCATCAGGATCGCCGACCGGGCGCGGCGGGAATTCGGCCTGCACCTTCCGTCGGCGAAGAAGGGGCTGGTCTATTCCCGCCTGGTCCGGCGTCTGCGCAAACTCGGCCTGCCGGATTTCCATGCCTATTGCGACCTGCTTGACGGGAACCGGGGACCGGCGGAACAGATCGAGCTTCTGTCAGCCCTGACAACAAACGTGACGCAGTTCTTCCGGGAGGAGCATCACTTCCGAACGCTACGCGAAAACGTGCTTCCTCCGCTGATCGCTGCGGCGCGGGCCGGACGGCGTGTCAGGTTGTGGTCGGCGGGGTGTTCTGCGGGCCAGGAACCCTATTCGCTGGCGTTCACGGTCTTGGCGCTCTGTCCCGAGGCCGAGACGCTGGACCTGCGCATCCTTGCGACAGACATCGATCCGGCCGTTCTGGCAGCGGCAAGGGCCGGGCGGTATCCGAAGGCGGAGATGAAGGCCCTGCCAGAGCCGACCCGCAGACACTATGGTTCATGCCCGCAGCGACGGAGATGAGACATTCACGGTCAGAACCGCAGCCGCGCGCGCTGATCCGCTTCCGCGAGTTGAACCTGGTCAAGGATTGGCCGATGCGAGGGCGGTTTGACATCATCTTCTGCAGGAATGTAGCGATCTACTTCGACCCGGAAACACAGGCCGGGTTGTGGAGCCGTTTCGCCGATACGATGTGCGACGGCGGCCACCTGTTCATCGGACATTCAGAGCGGGTGACGGGTCCGGCAGTATCGAGGCTGACAACCGCCGGAATCACGACCTATCGGAAGGCCGCTCCTGCGTCGCCATAAGCCCGTCAGTCTGCGCGGTGAACACCCGACTGCCGTGATGCGGGGAATCCGGTGCATTCAGGGAATGACCCAGATGCTGTTGACCGGCAAGTGGACTGTAACACTGTCGCCGGGCGAAAGCGCCCCGGCCTGATCGGGCGGCAGGGTCGCCTGAAGATCCGGACCGTCGGTGCCAATCAGAAGATGCGTGCGGGTTCCGAGGAAGCTGCGGGACCTGACGATTGCCTGCAGGACGTTCTCGCCAGGGCCAAGACAGACCGCCTCGGGCCGGATTGTCAATGTGGACGGTCCCCGCAGAGAACCGCGAGGAAGCCGCAGCGGCCCGAGGGCAGACTGGAAGACCGCCCCATCCGAATGACCGGGGATAAAGTTCCTCGCCCCGATGAATTCGGCCACCACCCTGTCTGCCGGTCGCCTGAACAGAGATGTCCGGCCGGTCCACCTGCCGCAGGCGACCATCCAGCATCAGGGCCACCCGGTCGGAGATTGCGGCCGCCTCTTCCTGGTCGTGCGTCACGAACAGCGTGGTCAGTTTCAGCCTGAGTTGCAGCGCGCGGATCAGATCGCGCATCCCGGCGCGCAGCTGCGTGTCCAGATTTGCCAGCGGTTCGTCCAGAAGCAGGACCCCCGGGTTCAGCACCAGCGCACGGGCAAGCGACACGCGCTGCTGCTGGCCCGCGGACAGTTCGTGCGGTTTCCGCCTGCCGATGTCGGGCAGCTGGACAAGCGACAACATCTCGTCCACGCGGCCCGCGATGTCGGCGGATTGAACACCACGCATGCGCAGACCAAAGCCCACGTTTTCCACGACGTTCATGTGCGGGAACAAGAGGTGGTTCTGGAACACCATGACCGCGTTGCGGCGCTCGGGTGGAAGGCCCAGCACTGGGCGGCCATCAAAGCGCAGATCGCCGGACGTCGGCTGGATCAGACCCGCAATGATCCGAAGGGCAGTCGTCTTTCCACAGCCCGAGGGGCCGAGCAGCGCGACAAGCTCGCCCTTGGCGATCTCCAGCGACAGGCCCTCCAGCGCCGGGCGCGCCATGCCGGGCCAGGTCTTGCCAAGGTCGATCAGGGATACCCGGGTCACAGCTGCGCAAAGCCCCGGGCCGCAGCGCTTTTGCCGGGCAGAAGGCGTGAGGTGATGAGCAGGATCAGAATGCCCGGCACGATGTAGATCACCGTGATCGCCCCGGTGATGTCATTCCGCCCCGAGGCCGCAAAGCTGAACAGGACCAGCGGCAGCGTTGCGACACGCCCGCCGCCGATCAACAATGTCAGCAGATACTGGCTCCACGACACCAGAAAGACAAACAGGGCCCCGGCAAGGATGCCGGGAAAGATTGCGGGAACGGTGGCGTGGACGAAGGCGCGAAGCGGCGACGCGCCCAGGCTTCGCGCCTGTTCGGCCAAGAGCGGATCGTGGTTGGCGATGATGCCCGAGGAAATGAGGATCATGTAAGGAAGGGTCGGGATCAGGTGAACGAGCACAACGCCGACGATGGTGTTTGTCAGACCGAGACCGATGAAGACCGAATGAATGCCCATCGCGGCCGTGAGGCCGGGGACGATGATCGGTGCCAGAATGGCCAACTCGACAAGGCCCTTGCCGGGGAAACGGTAGCGGCCGAGCGCCCAGCCCGCGGGAAGACCGAAGTACGATGGCAAGGACGGTGACGCAGAGCGCTATCGTGACCGACATGCCAAAGAGCGGGAAACACGCCTGAAACGGGATCAAACGCGTATTGCCAGGCCTGAAGCGACCAGTCCCGAGGCAGAAGATCGGGGAAACGCCAGCCCCGAGCGAAGGACCAGATCGCAAGCGGGACAAGCGGCAGCACAAGCCATAGGGCCAGCAGCGCGGCAAGGGCAGTGCCGACCGCGCGGGTTGAAAAGACCGCCGACCTCATCGCCGGATGTCCCGCAGCAGCACATTGCGGAACAACGCGATCAGTGCGCATGACAGCGCGGCAATGATCACGCCCATCGCCAATGCCTGCGGTCGTCCGGAGAGATCGACGCCCACATAGCTGCGGTAGGCGAGAACCGGAAGGGTCGGCGGATGGCTCGGACCCAGAAGGGCGGGAATCTCGTAGGCCCCGAAGGTAAAAGCAAAGACGATGACCGAGGCCGCCAGAAGCGAGGGACGGATCTGCGGCAGAAGAACATGGCGGAAAGCCTGCCAGCGCGTTGCCCCGAGCGTCCGCGCCACTGCCTCATGGTCGGTCTGAGGGGTCTGCATGCTGGCCAGAAGGACCACGCCGATGAAGGGGACTTCTTTCCAGACGTATTGCAGGATGATGCCGATCGCCCAGGGATCATAGACCAGTGCGGGAAAGTCGCCCGGCTGCGCGATCAGGTTCATCCGAAACGCCAGGCGCGCGAAACTACCGGACTGCGAGAAGAGGTAGAGGATGCCGATGGCACCGACGAGATGCGGGATCGTCAGGTTCAGCTGAAACAGAAAACCGACGAGCCTGCGTCCGACAAAGGTCTGGCGCAGAAGCAGCGCGGCACAGAGGGCAATGCCTGCGGACAGGACGGTCGAAGCCAGCGCAATGTGAAGGGTCAGAAGGAACGACCGGAAAAAGCGCGGATCGGACAGGACCGCGCGATAGGCGCCGAGGCCTGGTTCCGACAGATCGGTCGCGGACATGTAGCCAAGTGACCGCAGAATGCCGACGGCAAGCCCACCGAAGAACAGCAGGCCGATCACCGCAAGGGCGGGTGCCAGAAGAAGGGCGATTTTCAGGCGATCCGACATCCCTGCGGCGGCCTTTTTCCCGGCAATCTTCGCGACCCAGATCGCGGCCAGCCCGCACTATTCACTGACCGACATTCGCAATCCAGCCCTGTTCGATGGCGGCAATCCAGTCCGCCTGCAGTTCCGGCAGCGCAGCCTTGGCCAGTTCCGCGGGCGGGACAACGGACGGAGGCAAATCAATAGCCGCAAAGGCGGCCTGCAGGGCCGCGTCTGTCCTGTCCACTTCAATCGCGGGGTTTGTGCCCCAGACAGCAGGATCGGCCTTTGCCAGCTGCGCCTCGGGCGACAGAAGCAGGTTCTGGAGAACCAGCGCCGCCGCCTTGTTCGGCGAGTTGAAGGGGATGACAGTGTAGTTGGTGTTGGCAATCGTGCCGTCCGAAAGCCCGTAGGAACGCACCGTATCGGGATAGGTGCCTGCGGCCACGGCCAGTCCGAACTGCGCGGGATCGTAGTTGAAGGTCAGGGCCACCTCGGCGTTCGCAAACAACTCGTTCAGCTGGTTCACAGACGTGGGATAGGTTGCGCCTTCTCGCCAGAGGAACGGCTCGATGTCGTTCAGGATGGCCCAGGTCTTTGCGGCCACCGCGTCGTACCTTGCCTGATCGAAGCCGCCCATCAGACCCTCGGCTCCGCCAGCGGCATGGTAGAAGACATGGCGCACAAAAACCGATCCGGTAAAATCGGGCGGGGCAGGATAGGTGAACCGGCCCGGATTGGCCCTGATCCAGTCCAGCAGGGCGGGGACTGACCGGGGCGGTTCGGGCAGTGTCGCGCTGTCATGGGCGAATGCGAACTGCGCACGGTTCCACGGCACTTCGCAACCATCGACCGGAACGCCGAAATCGTTGGCAATGGCGGGGCTGTCCCAGTCGACCAATGCGTTGTTCGGCAGTGTCTCGGTATAGCCGCACCATGCCAGACCGCCCTGCTTCATTGTGCGGAAGTTCTCGCCGTTGATCCAGATCATGTCCACGGCCCCGGCATCCGTCACCCCGGCTTCTTTCTCGCCAAGGACAATGTTCACCGCTTCGGCCGTATCGGTCAGTCCGACACGATTCAGGGTGATGCCGTAGCGGTCCTTCAGGATACCGCCGATATAGCCGCTGACATACTGGTTGATGTTGTCAGCGCCGCCCCAGAGGAACCAGTTGACCTGCCCACCGCGCGCCGTACTGACGATACTGTCCCAGTCATTGCCGATCAGCGCCGACCCGTCGGCCGTATCGGCGACGGCTGGAACAGAAAAGGTCGAAAGGACAAGCGCGAACAGCAGTGACCCGGACCGAACATTCACGCGCGTACTCCCCCGGACGATATCTGCGCCCGGCTTATCCCCTTCCCAGACGGGGCAAGGCAACAGACGGCACCGATGTCCACGAAACTGTGATGCGTCGTAGCGTCAGGGCGGTCTGAGGAGACGGGCTTTGACTATGCCTGGGAGGGAGAGAAGTGGTGCCGGTGAAGAGACTCGAACTCCCGACCCCATCATTACGAATGACGTGCTCTGTCGTATATTGCGTAAACGGTAGGGCCTGACGGTTGCTCATAAGGCCTTGTATTTACTGTGAATACGACAACAAATGTTAGTAGTTTCGCATCAAACCTATTCATATCGCATCATCCGCGTGCTACCATAGCGCTACCGAAGCCGCTCAAGGAGTCCACGGCAATGCTTCCCTTCATCCTCGCCCAAGGCAATCCGACCGCTCTGACCGCTCTGCCGGAAAACAGGCTGAAGATCGAGCACCCGGCGCTTGACGGGCCAATTGTCATCAACCTGTCCTGCCCCGCGTTTCTGGACACGGAAGCCTGCGCCATCTTCCGCGACGGGTCGGATCGAACTGAATCGAAGATGCAGAACGACCTGATCGAAGCGCTAGCCGACTGGCCGGGTGTATCGCTTCGCGACGCGGAAAGCCTCGCCGACATTTGGGAATACTCCGCTTATGGCGAATATTCGCATCTGGACGTCGGGGCCATCGGCCATGCGTAAGCCGGGCAAGGTCCGACTGACAGCCGAACGGATACGGCAGATCGAACCACCCAAGAGCGGCGAAGTGACTGTGTGGGACAGCGACGTGCTGGGCTTCGGCGTCCGTTGCCTGCCCAGCGGGATCAAGACGTATATAGTCGCTTACCGGGCCGGTTACGGCAGAGCCGGGACGCCGCGGCGCTTCACGATAGGAAAGGTCGATGGGCTCAGGCTCGACGATGCGCGCAGCTTCGCACTCGAACTGCGCGCCCGTGTGCTTAAGGGCGACGACCCGGTTGAGCAAAGACGACGTGAGGCGCGCGAGAAAGCGACTCCTGCCTTGCTGCTGTCAGAGGCTCTGGCCCGCTACAGCGCGGATCAGGAGCGACGCGCGGTCGCTGGCCGGGCACAGGTGCAATCCTCGCTCCGACGGCACCTGCTAGGCCATCTGACGGACCGGCCAGTTGCCGAGATCGGCAGGCGCGCCGTCATCGAGGCGGTGGAGGTTCTGGAGGCTGCGGACATGCCCAGCGCGGCCAGGGCGCTGAAGAGTTCATGCTTCGACCTTTTTCAAATGGTGCGCAGATCGCGGCCTCATTGATGCAAACCCGTTGCAAGGCCATCGCGCGGCGCGTTCGACGCGGGCGCAGCGGTTCGCCCAGCCGGGCCGCGACTTGAGTGACGCAGAAATCGCCCATGCCTGGCAGGCGGCGGGTGGCCCTGATGTGAGTCCCCCCTTTGGTGCGTTGGTGCGGTTCCTGATCCTGACCGGGCAGCGCCGCACGGAAACGTCGCGCTTGCGCTGGTCCGACTTGAGCGACGACGGGACACTTTGGCGCATCCCGGCCAACGAAACAAAGAACAGAAATCGCCCATGAAGTGCCGCTGCCGCCGCTGGCGCGGTCAATTCTGGCAGGCCTCGCGCGGGATGACGGCTGCGAATTCGCCTTCACAACGGGCGGCAGAGTAGCGATCTCGGGCTGGTCGAAGCTGGACAAGAACTTTCGCGCGCAGCTCGCGGCTGACGCGGTGGATCGGTCGCCTGCCGGTGCGCAGCCTGAAAAGGCGTTGCCATGGACCCTGCACGATCGCACCCACGTTCCGGTCCGGCTTGACGCGGTTTGGGGTCGATCCCGACGTTGCCGAGATCATGCTGAACCACAGGCCAGAGACCCTTAGGGTGGTCTATGACCGCGATCCGAGGCTTGCAGAGCGCACGGCCGCCGCAGAGCGCTGGGCGCTGCATGTGGCGGCCGTGGTAGACCCGAAAGGCGTGTCTAACGTGGTCAGGCTGCGGGGCGCGGTATAGTCCGAGTTGCCTAAGACTTCGCTCAATGAACAGCCTGCACTAAGCGGCCTGACGGTAAAGAGCGCGCGCCTGCGCCGGTCAAACAACCTGGCCGGGGCGGCGGCTTGCTGACTCGGGCGCGCGGCAAAGAAAATCGCGGATATGCAGAATCTTCTTGACATGCCGTTTTCACTATTTGGTGAAGTGCCGAAATCATTTCCGCTCCACCTATTCCTATCGAGTCAGACACCGTATAACCTGAACTTACATGCGCAAACGTGCCCGGATCGCAGACGGGCAATCCTGGCCGCCCATTCGGGCTTGGAGGTAGCGCATGTCGATCCGCCTCGTCTCACAAATATTGCCACCTGCGCCGGATGGCCGGACAGGGCCGAAGGGCTCACCGGGTCTCAATCACATGCCCGCGGTTCTTTGAAACGACCGGCGCCTGCCTTTCAGAGCAGCCGGGCAGTCATTCTGCGCGCCTATGCGCCCGTTAATGCATTTGCCAGGAGATTTGGATGGGACCTGGAAGAGAGCTTCTCCGTCTTCTGGGACTACAGTGCCTTCGCGCCGCTAATTCAAGGCATTGACCAGCGGCTCTATGTGCTTCTGCCCGTCAACGAACATCACCTTTCACGCCTCGTGCGTGAGTGGCGAGACAGTTGGGGGAAAGGGCCGCCGCGAAATGCCCACCAGTTGATTTCGCTGACCGACTTCGCAGATCAGTACGATCTCAACTCTGTCTGAATCTGCTGCGTCTTTCTGAAGCTGGCCGACTGCCGAATCCAATCCCGGTGAACGGGATATGGCTTGAGCGATCCGCTGTTGAAGCGTGGGAGAAAGCAAACTTCCCGCTTGATAGTGCCAGGCACTACCAGCCCGCATCGCTCGAAATCCCCTGCTCCCAGAAACTGCATCGAGGTAATGCGAAATGACCGATCAGATCAACTATGGTCCCGAATGCCTTCTGCCTTCCCGCAAGGCCGCTGCGATGCTCAGCGTGTCCACCGTAACGCTTTCGCGTTGGCGGTGCCGATGCACCGGTCCACGCTTTGTGGTGCTGAGTGCAAATCGGGTCGCCTACCCTGCTGGCTCGCTTCGCGCCTGGATCGAAGCGCGCGCGGTCGGCTGAACCGGTCGCACAAACGAAACGGCGCGCCGCAGGTGGGGCCTGCAAGCGCGCCCAAAGAGATAGTCCAGATGCAAGCAACATACTCCGAAGCGGCACCGGATGCTAGTGCGCTGTCCGCACAACAAATTCAGGCGGAAAACCGTCGGGTAGCGCTCGAATGGGCTGCGCGCGGATACCGCATCTTTCCGGCGGATTCCAACAAGAAGCCTTTAATCAAAGACTGGCAGTCGAAAGCCACGTGCGATCCGGTCGCTATAAACGCCCAGTGGCTGGCATCCAGGACGCGCTATTTTTTTTTTTTTTTTTTAAAAAAAAAAAAAAAAAAAAAAAAAAAAAAAAAAAAAAAAAAAAAAAAAAAAAAAAAAAAAAAAAAAAAAAAAAAAAAAAAAAAAAAAAAAAAAAAAAAAAAAAAAAAAAAAAAAAAAAAAAAAAAAAAAAAAAAAAAAAAAAAAAAAAAAAAAAAAAAAAAAAAAAAAAAAAAAAAAAAAAAAAAAAAAAAAAAAAAAAAAAAAAAAAAAAAAAAAAAAAAAAAAAAAAAAAAAAAAAAAAAAAAAAAAAAAAAAAAAAAAAAAAAAAAAAAAAAAAAAAAAAAAAAAAAAAAAAAAAAAAAAAAAAAAAAAAAAAAAAAAAAAAAAAAAAAAAAAAAAAAAAAAAAAAAAAAAAAAAAAAAAAAAAAAAAAAAAAAAAAAAAAAAAAAAAAAAAAAAAAAAAAAAAAAAAAAAAAAAAAAAAAAAAAAAAAAAAAAAAAAAAAAAAAAAAAAAAAAAAAAAAAAAAAAAAAAAAAAAAAAAAAAAAAAAAAAAAAAAAAAAAAAAAAAAAAAAAAAAAAAAAAAAAAAAAAAAAAAAAAAAAAAAAAAAAAAAAAAAAAAAAAAAAAAAAAAAAAAAAAAAAAAAAAAAAAAAAAAAAAAAAAAAAAAAAAAAAAAAAAAAAAAAAAAAAAAAAAAAAAAAAAAAAAAAAAAAAAAAAAAAAAAAAAAAAAAAAAAAAAAAAAAAAAAAAAAAAAAAAAAAAAAAAAAAAAAAAAAAAAAAAAAAAAAAAAAAAAAAAAAAAAAAAAAAAAAAAAAAAAAAAAAAAAAAAAAAAAAAAAAAAAAAAAAAAAAAAAAAAAAAAAAAAAAAAAAAAAAAAAAAAAAAAAAAAAAAAAAAAAAAAAAAAAAAAAAAAAAAAAAAAAAAAAAAAAAAAAAAAAAAAAAAAAAAAAAAAAAAAAAAAAAAAAAAAAAAAAAAAAAAAAAAAAAAAAAAAAAAAAAAAAAAAAAAAAAAAAAAAAAAAAAAAAAAAAAAAAAAAAAAAAAAAAAAAAAAAAAAAAAAAAAAAAAAAAAAAAAAAAAAAAAAAAAAAAAAAAAAAAAAAAAAAAAAAAAAAAAAAAAAAAAAAAAAAAAAAAAAAAAAAAAAAAAAAAAAAAAAAAAAAAAAAAAAAAAAAAAAAAAAAAAAAAAAAAAAAAAAAAAAAAAAAAAAAAAAAAAAAAAAAAAAAAAAAAAAAAAAAAAAAAAAAAAAAAAAAAAAAAAAAAAAAAAAAAAAAAAAAAAAAAAAAAAAAAAAAAAAAAAAAAAAAAAAAAAAAAAAAAAAAAAAAAAAAAGGCGGTCCAAAGTGAAGTCGCTGCTCGATGGTTGGATTTCCGCAGGGTACCTTCCCGGGAAGATCGGAAGTCGAAGACCAGCAGACACATGGCACCTCACGTTGTTCGCGGGCCGGTCGATCCCTGCGACGACAATGGTGTCATGTAATCCGAGTGCGCGCAGACCGCACAGCGGAGACGCGGGCACGGATGACCGCCAACTCCTGCTTTCGACCGTCCCGCCCCCTCGAACAAGGTGCGCGCGCACTCCCCACACCCCTATGCGACTGCGCTGCGCGGTCGCTAGGGGGCGGTGGAGATGCGCCGCTCGGGCACCTTAAGCCAAGTGCGCAGTCGCTCCCAACAACTGCGCATAAGTGCGCCTTAGTGCGCGTCACTGCGCATTTTTAGGCCTCCCCGTGATAGCTGTCACATGTAGAAAGCGGGCCTTGGACACTCTTTTACCGCTAAGAACGTGACTGCCATCGGCTTCGTTCGGCCGCTCCGTAAAGGATCATTTACTCTTGCCCCCTCGACAGGCACGCCGTCCTATCGCCGCAGCCGACCGTCCCCACCGCGATACCGGCTTGCACTGAACCGCGCCTCGCCATCGGTCCACCGGACCGAACGCCAGATCACGAACCGGTCGCGTGCTCACGTCTGAACCATCCACACCGTCCCCGACTTGCAGACGCCGTGCCTCACTCCCCCGCACTGATCTTCCCCTGCACCAGCGGCCCGCCGTCGCCGCGCACCAGTTCCCAGCGGACGTTCATCGGGCCGGGGCCGCGCGCGGCGGCTCCGTTGTCCTGCCATATCAGGGCCACGTCGGGCGGCGCACCGCATTTGCCACAGCGCAAACGGCTTAGGTAGCGGACCAGCGGATAGGTCCGGCCGTGCTGTGCGGCCAGCGCTGCGGTGCCGCCCAGAACGGTCTGCCCGCAGGAGCGGCAGGTGATTTGCGGCCAGAGGTCCGCCTCGACAAGATCGCCCAGCTGATCGGCATCACAGGAACAAACACCGAACGGGCACAATTCGGCAAGCCTGCGCCGGTCTGCTAGGCTGACGGTGGAATCAGGGGGAATTGGCGATGTGCAACCTCTACAGCCACACGCGCCCGGTGGACGCGATGCGGCAGGTCTTCGCGCCCGCGACCCTCGCCACCGGCGGCACGAACCTTGAACCCCGGCCCGCGATCTACCCCGACACGCACGCGATTGTCGTCGCCGCCGGGGACGGCACGCTGGTGACCGAGAACGCGCGTTTCGGCCTGCCGACGCCCGCGCAGTATCTGGTCGGGAAGAAGACCGACCGGGGCGTCACGAACATCCGCAACACTGCCTCGCCGCACTGGCGGCAGTGGCTGGGGCCAGCGAACCGCTGCCTGGTGCCGTTCGACCGCTTCGCCGAACCACGCGCGGGCGGCGGTCAGGTCTGGTTCGAGCTGACGGCGGGCGTGACCGGGTTCTTTGCGGGGATCGTCGTGCGGGGCTGGACGTCCGTCCGCAAGTTAAAGGACGGGCCGACGACCGACACGCTCTATGCGTTCCTGACGACCGAGCCGAACGGCGTCGTGGCCCCGCACCACCCCAAGGCGATGCCGGTGATCCTGACGGAACAGGACGAGTGGGAGACGTGGCTGTACGCACCGTGGGAGGTGGCGAAGCTGATGCAGAGGCCGCTGCGTGACGAGTTGTTGCGAGTGGTGCCGGGCGCGGGCTGAAGGGCGGATTAACGAGGTCGCCCTACATCGCCATGCCCCGACGAAGCATCTTCGCTGAGCGGGCGAATCGTCATACTGATCTGTGACTCGGATTTGGGGAGGGGCCGCATCGCACGTCTCATGGTTCGGTGCCCTAAAACGGGCGCTTCGCACTTCACCGGCATTGCGATGGACAATCGAAGCTTCCTCGTCAGCAATCTCTATGTCGAGAAGGGCAAGACGCCCTGTCCAGTCTGCAACGAACCGCACGAGCTCAACCAGCAGGATTTCTGGCTCGAAGACCCGAACGACGTGGCCCCTGATTTGTAAGGTAGGGGCTGGCCCAGTGAAGGGCCAGCTTTGTCAGGCTGCAACTAGATGTCGCTCTTCCCATTGATCGAACAGTTCAAACTGCGCCTGCGGCGAGACGACTTCGTCCAAGTCATCAAGTTCAGTTAGCTTGCTGTCCAACAGGTCCCTAAGCGCGGTCAGATCGTCCTGGCGAACAAGTGACGCCAAGAAGACTGCGCGCAAAAGCTTCTCTGCCGTTCCGGGTATCTCACACTCACCTTTTTCCCACCTTGCAACAGATTGGCTATTGTTGCCAAGCCGCGCGGCCATCTCCGCTTGAGTGAGGCCCATCGTGTTACGCAGAAATCGAATTTCCTTCGGGGACAGTCCCTTTCTGTGTGACACCAAATGACGGCCTATCGCTTTGTGCAGGCCCTCAAGATCAACGATGCTGATGTGCACCTCTCCATCATGCACAAGCTTCTCGTATCCATTCAGAAGATAGATGCCCTCTAGGCCGCAGCCCTTGTAGAGAAGCAGTTTCGAAACATCCTGCCCTGTCAGGTAAAACCTGTCAGAAATCATAGGTCCTCCCACTCCACGGTCTTTATGAGCAGTTTGCTTTCCCACATCACTACTGTCGCCACGCCGATCTCTCGTGCGCGCCTTCTGCGCTCGACGATCTTGCATTTCCACTCTCCTGTGCCTTTCCCGGCTTCGATCTCTCCAACTATGTCGCCAACGCGCAGAACCCGAAGAACATCCAGCGTCGTTATCCCGCGCTCGTCCATCCGGTCGGTCGCATGACTCGAAAAAAAGACGTTCTTCGAATCGAGAGCAAGCCGACGAACCGTTGCCAAGAGGCTCTGAGGTCGAGGCTTGAACGACGCGATGACGGGCGCGGGGCGGCTCTTCTCCATGCCAACTATCATTATGATAGATGGATAGGGGCGTCAACATGGCAAGAATGCGGCAACAAATCGTTACCGGCCCGCCTCACGACACCCGCTGCCAGTAGCCCTTGAACGTCCGGCTGACCGGCGACTGCACGGCGTTGGCGACCAGCCCGAAGGCCAGCGTCCCGTTGGACTTGTGCCGGTTGTCCTCAAGTCATGCCACCTGATTGGCATACTGGAACAGGTAGGTCGGGCTGACGTGATGGTGCTGCCTGACGACCATGCGGCGCAGGCGGGAAAAGTCGAACTCGACCCAATCGGTGTGCCTGCCGTGGTCGCTGTTGACAACGCGATGGCTCACCAGGTCAAAAGCTGTGAGTGGATCGTTTATCGGCACTCAACAAACGCTGTGAACTTTCTTGCTTGAGCCGCCAAGCTGACCGGCCTCAAGATTTCGTCGGACAGCGACACATCGAAAGGGATGTTGTTCTGCGACAAGAAGGTCTGAACAACCTCGCCTCGGATCGCGAAATTCACGTTCTGCGGCATGTCGCCTGTGCTTTCTTCGGCCTTGAGCTTCGACTGAACAACCCCCACGAGGCCGCCATGTTCATCCAAGAGCGGCCCGCCTGAATTCCCCGACTGTATTGGCGCGGTGATCTGAAGCGCTGAAGTATCACCACTGAAGACCAAAAAGTCCGCTGACCGATCCTCGTGTGACGTTGATCCCCTGGATGACCCCTTGGAGAGGGAAGCCAATCGCAGTGACGTCTGCATTAAGTTCGACGGGTCGCGAAGCGAACGACACATAAGGCTGCGCACCCGCCCTCGATGGGACTAGGAGAACTGCAAGGTCGCGGACTTTGTCGGCCACAACGACAGCCGCAGGCTCACCATCAGCAGAGAAGGACCGCGAACATTCGCCGATGACATGCTCATTCGTGACAAGATAGCCTTCTGAATTCACATAGAAGCCCGTGCCAGTGGCTCCTGTGTTTATGGCTGGTTCTGGTGAGGCAGCGGGTGTGGTTGTCACGGAGGACGGGTCCGTTGCTTCCGGATCGTCAAAGGGAGTGGGAGCAAGATCGGCTGCAATTTGCTTGCCGTCCAGCGTCAGCCCGGGCAGGTTCTCAAGCGAATTGAACATTGCAACCGACAGCGGACTGTAGAGATGATCCTCAACAGCTGGCCAGAACAGCATGAACCCCTTGGCTTCACTCCCGAAGCGCCGAACATACCCATAGACTGATACATCAGTTCGAGCGGCTGAAATCACAAACCAGTCATCCCGATAGACCCTGTAGGCATCAAACGGGAAAATCTCCATGCTCGAAAATGCGTCGAACATAACCTGCATGTCGCCGTGCCCGATTTTGGCGCTGACAAGGTACAGGATTCCGGCTGTAAATCCGGGAGCACCCGGATATTCTTTAGTGAAAGAATAGTGGTCGATGGTGGCCAGGCTGGGCGGGAAAAACGCGGTCGGGATGCCAATCTGAACTCCCGCGTCCATGTCGGTTACGACTTGAAATCCGGTTGCGTTCACGCGCTCTTGTCGAATACGCTCAAGCCGGACGATCTGGAGAAGAGTCAAATAGCCCGTGGGTGCAAATCCATTGCGCATCTGGAACAGACGTATCGCCCGTCGCGTACCGCGTCCGAACTCTCCGTCAATTCTGGATACATAGTCACCCGACCAGACAAGCGCGTTCTGGATACCCCGTCGGGCCCCATCATCCCAACTCGCCTCCTTCTTTGAGGCATCGCAAGTCTCCCGACCGCTGGGCTTGTAGGTGCCTCCCAGCGACCACGTCGCATCCATGTAGCGAAGGCCAGGGTGCTAACCAAATCTGTCGGGATCAACCCCGCGTCTTTCAACGCAGACAAAACTTCATTGCCGAATTTCGGAGGAACTTGCGCCACGGCGACAGCATACGCGCCGGAATACGTCGGATGCACCGAAACTTCCGGAAAGCTTTCTGCGTAGGCCTTGGCTGCCCGCTCTGCCGACGCCTCGGTAGCATGGGATGAAACTTGGATATACAGGTCGCCCGTGTCGCTCCGGGCTGGCGCTAGACTAAGGGCGAAAACCAATGCGCTGAGCGTTGCTAAGAACAAAATCCGCATCACGGCACCCCAAAGCGATTCTATGATCCTCAGTCGTACTGCCACACGCTGCAAAGCGCAGAATTTGTCCGCTCTCACTGAAAGCCGTTTGTCCTCAACGCGATCGGCGGATCGGTTCTCGAACGGCAGTGTATGCCCGGCTGCTGTAAGGCTGTAGTGCAGGGCATATCGGGAGACGGCAGGGGCGTGCAATCTCGCCCCGAAAATTGCCCCTGACCTTGGCCCATCGCCGTTTATCGGGTATCATTCCACCACGTGCGCAAACCGCCGGTGTCGCTGACTAGCCAAAGTGATCGCCCCTGCGGGCGGCTTTGTCGGGCGAAGCAAATGACTGACACAGCTGTTAATGGCGGCCCTGGCAGGGCGAATGCCGACGGGCCTTGGACGAATTACGGGCGCGGCAAGTCCGCGCCGTGGGACAGATACCCGAAGCAATCCACCGGCGGCACCTGGCGCGACGATCCGATCATTCAGCCCGCGCCCGCTGACCCGGCCGCAGGGGCCAGCATCACCGAAGAACAGTACAAGGAAGCGGCCCGCAAAGCATATGCGGCGGGCGATGTGGAAACCGCCAGGTCGCTCATTTCACGGGCGCAGGCAATTTCGCCTACTGCCGCACCCCTCGCCAAGAAGCCATGGGAATCTGACCCGATCGTCGAAGAACCGGCCCGGAAGGGCTGGCGTAGTGCGCCAATTGTCGAGCAACCGGCACAGAAGGTTCGCGACGCGCCGATCGTCGAAGCTGAACTCTTCGACGGGACCATCCTCGAATTTCCAGAGGGCACGTCGCCGGACGTAATCAAGCGTGTTGCGAAAGAGCAGACCGCGCTACGCCGCTCGCCTGCGCCCCCGTCGATCCGGTCAAGGCCGCCGACACCGAATACTCGAACTTCCTGAACACGCCCGCCACGCCGCCGCCAGCGCCGGGCTACACCGGTCCCGCACCAGCGGCAGCACCGTCGATGCCGGAAGGGTTCCGCGACCGCAACCCGACCGCGCACCAGCCTTCGCCGCCGCAGCCGTCGTTCCTCGAGAACGCGGGTCGGGGACTGACCATCGGCGCGCAGGCCGTCGGTAGAGGCGTGGCTGACGTTCCCGGCGCATTCGTGGACATCCCGACCCTGGCACTGAATGCTGGGGCGAACCTTCTCGGGCTGCCCGGAATCGAGAACCCGGTCGGGGGGTCGCAGTCGATCTCCGACGCGTTCTCGTCCGGCGTCGAGGCCATCGCGCCCGATCTGCTCTACGATCAGGCAGAGATGACCCCGGAGGAACGGACGCTCTATGAGGCTGAACGCTTCTCGTCCGGCGGGGGACTGGCCAGCGGTCTGATCCGCAAGTTCCAGGGCGCGATGCCACGCTCATTGTCTGCGCCCTACGCAGCCGAAGGCAGCGATGCGCGTGTCTTCGCCGGTGACGCTGCCGCCGGGTTCGGCTCTGGCGCGATGACGGGTGCCTACAAGGAATACGCCCCTGAGTCGGTGCAGGAGAACCTCGGCGTGGTCGGGGAAATCCTCGCTGGCCTCGCGGGCGGCGTCGGCGGAGCGGGACTGGCCAGAACGGCTGAGAACGCCGCAGCGACAGGCGGCCGCGCGGTCGAAGCTCACCGTTACATGCCCACTGACACAGTGCCGGTCGACCCGGTGTCGCGTCTTCCGGTGCCGCGAAAGGACTTCAAGATCGCGGCAGCGATGCTGAAGGACAAAGCCTACAATGCCGACAAGGCGCGGTCGAACATCTCCGCCTACCTGACGGGCATCGGTGATGGCAACGCTCCGACGCTCGGCCCCCTGTCCGCCGACCCCGGATTGCTTGCAGCGGAACGCAGGGCCCGGGCCACAAATCCGGCCCCGTTCATTGCCCAGGACCAAGCGGTGATGGATTCCGTTTCGCAGCGGGTGTCGGCCGTCCGGCCGGAATACGTGACCGGGCCGGACGGGCGAACTCTGCTCGATCCGTCGGGAAGGCCCGTCCCCGCTGACCCTGGAGCGCCGCGTCCGGTGGCGCGCAGGATCAATGCGGACCGGCTGGCCGACGGACGGTCCGACGTTGCGCGGTCGCGCGAGGCGCTGAACACGGCAAACGACGGTCTTGCCACCGTGGCGACGGACCTCACTGCCGGTCGGTCAGCCGATCAGGCGAGCCGCGATCTGCACCGCAATATCGTGGATCAGACGTACATCCCCGACCGCTCGGGCAAGAACGCTGATTTCGACGCCGCGGCCGCAGACCCGGACATCGTGGTCCGTACAGAAAACGCGCGTGCAGCGGCGACGGGCGCGCGGACCGAAGCCGGAGCCCTGAATCCCGCCTTGCGGGACGAAAAGTCGGTGCGCATCGCGGACGCTTTTGCATTTCCAGATGAGGGCGGAGCGACCGGCGGGGAAACCCTTCCGGCGGTTCCCCGTCAGCCTGGGCGGCCTTCGGAACCCCCGGTCACCGGACCCTCGGCGAAGTCCTTCGGGACCGGCAAGCGCTGAGCCGCGTCGAGTTCGGAAGCACGTGCTCAAGGCAACTTCGGCCTAGCCGACACTGCGCGCGGCATTCGGTCGGGCATCAATGCGGACGTGCGGACCGCCGCTGAATTCGGCGTGCCCGGCACAGAGAAACTGGCGGCGGCCGACGGCCGGTATCGGAACGACTTTGCCCCGACCTACCGATCCGGCACCGTGGCACCTGAATTCTTCAGGACAGTCGATCGCGCGGACCCGTCGCGCCCTCTGGTGCCGGAAACGACGGCCGGGAAGTTCCTCGTGGGCGGTCCGACCAGCCGCGCGGCAGCGGAAGACCTCTCCCGCGTCATGACTCGCAGCCCCGATCCGGCCGCCGCCAAGTCGGCTGCGACCGACTATGTGCTGGCCGACGCCGTGCGTGCGGGCGTGATCCAGGACGGCCGCGTTTCGGAGACGCGCCTGGCGGCCTTCATGGCTGCGCGGGAGGGCATGTTCGGCCAGGTTCCGGAAATCCGGACCCGGTTCGACGATCTCTTGAAGCGCGTCCGCGGCGGCACTGCCGGTGCCAACAGACTTGCCGCCGACCTCGCCGCTGCGAAGGACCGGATGAAGATCACTGAACGCGAAATCGACAAGGGCATTCTGCGGACAATCGTCGACTCCGAACCGCGCAACGCAGTCGCTGCCGTATTCTCGTCGCGGGACACCGTGAAAGCCATGCGCGACGCGGTGGTCGCGTTCCGGAACGATCCCCGTGCGCGCGATGGCTGGAAGGCGGCCGTGGCAGACTGGATGCAGGAGAAGGTTTCGACCGCGAGCAAGGCGGGCGTGTCCGCTGACGAAATCGCGGCGTCGCTGCCAGCCATGCGCCGTGTCTTTGAACAGAACGCGAAGGCGCTTGCGGAAGTCTTCGGCCCCGATGAGATGAACACCCTGCGTCAGGCACACAAGCGCCTCGAAATCCTGTCCAGGCGCGGCACTCAGGGCGTCACCGGGTCCGGGACCGCGGAGAACCTGGGCGGGCTGCGCGGGATGCTCCACGCCTTCGCAAGCCCCGCCGGGACGGCCCTCACGTTTGCGAGGGACGCTATCACGGCAGGCATGATCGAGCGCCGGATACGGCTGATCGCGGATCAGTTTCCCGACGGCAACGCAGCCGCTCGCGCAATCCTCGATCGCGCATGGACCGATCCGCAACTGGCTCGCCACCTGCTGTCGTTTCCGACGGCGGATGCCCAGGTCTATGACTGGTCGAAGAAGTTGAACCGCCTGCTGGTCCTGAGCAATGCGGGTGAGGACCGGTAGGCGTGGCGATCCCGGAAGTGACGGCTTTGCCAATTCGAAAGAGCGTGGCAAACTGTTAGCGGTCGCCCAGAGGGTCCGCCGTGAACGACAGTCCTACCACCTTGCGGTCGCTGATGGACTCGCTCCATGCCGCATTTCAGGAAATCCCGAGCTTGCTTGAAAAGAGCGTTCTGGATTGGCCCATTTGGCTTCTTCTTCCGGCCTGCGTTGCTGCAATCCTGGCATTTCGGCTTCTTTTGCCCGTTTCGATTGATGTCGCGGTAGGAACGTTCCGCCTGATTTTTGCTGTTGCGAGGGAGATCAGGACTTTTTGCTGGGACGTAGCCGGAAGGGTGCTGGGCGGCCGGTGGCGTGTCCCCCCGGATGGATTGGGCGCTGACGAACTGGAAGACTTCTTCGAGAGGCGCGGTCGCTTTGCATCTGACGATGGCGAGCGACTGAGATGGGCTAACCGCGAGGAAGAATACTCCGATCAGGATAGCGCCTAGGGTCGTTTACTCTTTCCCCGGCCTCCGAGCAAAATTTTCGCGGAGCACATCGGCAATACGAGCGCGGCGACGGCGGCCCCCCTACCGGGGGTCGGGGGTGGCCGTTCCGTCCTCGGCCAGCGGTCGGGTATCTGATTCGCTTGGCCGTTTACGCTCTGCGACTGAACACGCCCGAAACGGGGGCGAAGTAGGCGGAGTGCGCCCAGGGTGCTACCATGCGCCACACGGTCGCCCGCTGCCCGAAGGGCACTATCACCAAGTATCTGATATTAAAGTGAGAAGTGGTGCCGGTGAAGAGACTCGAACTCCCGACCCCATCATTACGAATGACGTGCTCTACCAGCTGAGCTACACCGGCACTTCTCTCGTCAGGGTGCCGCGTTGACCGGCGGTCCTGACAACGCGCCGCTTCTAGCGTATCGGCGCGGCGCGTCAATCGCGGAATTTACCGATAGCCAACACCTCGCCCACGTTCGGACGGTTAGCTTGCGACATCCGTGTCGCCGGGCACATCCTCGGGCAGCGGCTTCGGACGCCCGACGATCAACGGCAGCATATCGGCACCGTTCGCCATTGCATTCGCGCTTTTGGGCGCCTCGCGCCATGCCATCGTGTCGAAGCCCCCGCAATTGTCGCAGACCGGCCCCCAGTCCGCATGAACCGCGTGGCACTTGTCGCAGATCCACTGTGGCCCGCGGCTCGCGGTCAGGGCGCGGGTCAGCCAGGCGCGCACGCTGGCATCCTCGCCACCCTCACCGCGTTCGACCGCCGCCATGATCGTCAGGGCGCGCGCTGTCGGATGGGTTTCGATCAGATCGCCCAGCGCGCGCCGTGCGCCCGGAAAATCCTCGGCCGCGATCATCAGTTCGGCCCGCAGCATGCGCGATTCCGGGTGATCCGCCCGCAGACGCAGCAGATTGTCGAAGCGGCGCAGGCGCGCTGTCGGCGATTCGTCAGGCACAATCGCAGCATATGCGGCGGCAAGGTCGGGGTGGGGCTGGGCTTCCCAGGCCTTTTTCAGGACGCGGTCGGCATATTTCGGCTTTCCGGCCGCGACATAGCTGCGCGCAGCCATGGATGCCGCAGGGATAAGGTCGGGTGACGCCTTGTTGGCGGCGATCGCCGCCTCGCGCGCCTCGATGGATGCGGCGTCGTCAAAGATCACCTTGGCTTCCTGCAATGCCATGACGGCATCGCGGCGCTTGTGGACGTCGCGGGGCAGAAGACCCTGCCGCATCTTGGTGCCCAGGACTTCCCGCGCGCCTTTCCAGTCACCGGACTCTGACCGCAGCTTCAGGAGCGCGTCCTGCACTTCCTGATGACGCGGTTTCAGCGCGAAGGCCTTTTCGGCCAGCTTGAGCGCGGTTTCGCTGTCGCCTTCGGCGATCTTCTGCTTCATCAACCCGCGCACGCCGACGAACCGCGTCTGGTCGTCCGACAGAAGACGCTTGTAAACTTCGGTCGCGGTCTTGGTATCGCCCGACAGCTCTGCCGCCTGGGCCGAAAGCAGGTTCGTCAGCTCGGGCCGGGCAAGGTACTTTTCGGCCTTGGCGGCCTTGGCCATTGCGGTCCGGCCCTCGCCTGAGGCAAGCGCCAGCATCCCCTCGGACAGGGCCTGAAAGCCCCGGCGTTCGCGGTTGCGGTCGAAATAGCGGCTGATCGCGGTTTCGTCGCCGTTCAGAAAGCGGAAGACAGCCAGAATGAGCCCAAGGATACGGAGCGCCAGCCACAGGCCCAGAAGCAGCAGAAGTGCGGCGACAACGGCTTGAACCGGTCCGAAGGTAAATTCCATGTTGGCAAAGGCGATGCGAAGATTGCCACCGTTTTCCATCAGATAAGCGGTGCCAAGGGCACCTGCCGCGATCAGGGCGACGAAGATGGCGATTTTTGTGAATGACCAGATCATGCCAGCCCCCGTCAGTTCAACACGCCGGAGAGCGTGGCGACTGCTTCCGTGGCGGCCAGGCGACGCTGCGCCAGACCGATCCATTCGGCCATACGGGCCTTGCCCGACTCGGGCAGCCCGGACAATTCGCTGACCGCTGTCGCAACATCACCCAGACCAAGCGCCGCTTCACTGCGGGAAAGAACCGCGTCCGGGTCATCGCCCGCGCGCGGCGACAGCGACCGCGCACCGGACTGGCTGCGAAGAAACGCCAGCGTGCGATCAATCACACCGTCGCCAGCCGTGTCCCGCAGCGACAGGGCAAGGGCGTCCCGGGCCGCTTCGGGAAAGGCCGCGCGCAGGTTCGCAAGGCTGGGGACCCCGGCGGATTGTTCCGTCAATTCTGCTGGAACAGACACGCCTGCGGCAGCCAGATCGGCCAGCGCACCCTCGATCGGCGCACCGGTTTCCAGCGCGGCCTGAACATGCGACAGGGCGGCGCGCGCGGTTGCACGGCGCGTTTCGACCATCGTTTCTTCCCGGCTCTTGTCGGCTTCCGCCTCGGCCGCCGCGATCCGGGAGGCGGCGTCGGTCGCGGCAGACGCCAGCTCGGTTTTCGTTGCCGCAACTTCCGCCCGCATCGCGTCCAGTTCGCGCTGGAACGCATCCAGTGCGCCGGAAGACGCGGCCCCGCCCGTCAAAGGGCGTTTTTCGAGGTCTGTCAGCCGGGTGTCGAATGCCGCAATGCGCGCATCCAGGTCGGCAAGGCCGCTTTCCAGCGGTACCAGGCGATCCTGAAGGTCCGTCAGGCCGGGAAGCGCCGTCTTGCGTATCGAGGTCCGCACGCAGCGTTGCCGCGTCGGACCCGGCGGTCTCGGCCAGGGACTGCGCCTTGTCGATCCGCTCGGAGAGAGCTGCGAACTGCGTGGCGAGGTCCGGGGCCTGGGCGACCGGCTGAAGGCCGTTCGGAAAGGTATACAGGACCGCCGCAGCGCCCAATCCGGCTGACACAGCGCCACCGAGTACCAGCGGCAGGAAGACGCTGCGGCGGGCAGGCGGAGATGGGCGCGCAGGTTCCGGCGCTGACGGCGCATACTGGGGGTCCGACGGGGCATCCGCGACGGGTTCGGCCAGAACAAAGGGCTGGTCGTGGTCATCGGACGGACCGTCAACCGGTACTTCCGCGCCAGCGCGGCTGGCAAACACGTCGTCCGGTGCAATCGCAGTGGCATCAGGGTCCGTGGGATCGCTTTTCTTGGCTCGGGCCACGGCGTCACGTCCTTCTGATTCGGGCGGCGGGTCGCATGGGCGACCGGCACCACTGTTTTAATCTAATGACCGGGGGCGGACGCCTCAAGCCGATCCGTCGGCGGAGGTCAGCCGCGCGAGCGCGTCGAGCATGGCCCCGACGTCCGGACGGACGGACGTGACAACGCGGTCGGCCTTCATCGAAGCCGCAGCCTCGGCGACCGCCGGGCTGAATGCAGCGAGCCACAAAGGACACTGGCGGCCCCGCATTTCCACGGCGGCCAGGGCAGCGGCGCGCGGCGAAAAGAGCGGGACGAGGACCGGGTCACGCGCAGCCAACAGGCTGCGCGCCTGCGGCGTCAGCGGGCAGGCCGTCTGATCGTACAGAATCGCCTCATTCGTCTCTATTCCAGCGGAATAGAGCAAGGTCTTCACATCCCCTGCCGCATGGACGCCGCGTGGATGCAGGCACGGACCGAGCACGCCCGCGACGACCATTTCACGGGCAAGATCGGCCGCGTTGCCGGTTCCGTGCCGGATATCGGCAAACCCCGCACGACGTGCGGCATCCGCCGTTCTGGCCCCGACGCACCAGCATGGCAGGCTGCGGTCCTGCGATTTCAGCGAAAACACCGTGACAGCGGTTTCCGATGTGAAGATCAGCGTCGAAATTCCCGCCAGGTCGAGGTCCGCGTCAAGCGCCACAAGCCTAGTCAGCGGTGACACCACGATCGTCCAGCCCGACCCGAAGCGACCCTCGAAGGCCGCAGCAAAGCGGGCGGATTGCCCGGCCGGGCGCGTCAGGAGCAAGGTCGGCCGCATTGCTGGCGGCAGCAGGGGCGGGTCGGCGTGCATGAACCCTCGGGGCATTGTGCGTGCGGTGGCTTGGGTGTTACCTGCCGCCTCGCCCCCATGCAATCCGGCCCAGCCATGACACCCGATATGACCCTGCTAGGACTGGAGAGCAGCTGCGACGACACGGCAGCGGCTGTTGTGCGGCTGTCGGGCGGTCAGGGCCGGATCCTGTCGTCGGTTGTGCTGGGTCAGACCGACCTGCACGCGGCATTCGGCGGCGTGGTGCCGGAAATCGCGGCGCGGGCGCATGCGGAGAAGATCGATCTGGCCGTGGAGGCCGCGCTGCGGGATGCGGGCGTCGGTCTGCGGGACATGGATGCGGTGGCCGTCACATCGGGGCCGGGACTGATCGGCGGACTTCTGGCCGGGGTGATGTGCGCGCGGGGGCTTGCAGCGGGGTCGGGTCTGCCACTGGTGGGCGTGAACCATCTTGCGGGCCATGCGCTGACGCCCCGGCTGACGGATGGCCTGAGCTTTCCCTATCTGATGCTGCTGGTGTCGGGCGGGCATTGCCAGTTCCTGATCGTCGCGGGGGCAAACCAGTTCCGGCGGCTGGGCGGGACGATCGACGACGCGCCGGGAGAGGCGTTTGACAAGACGGCGAAGCTGCTGGGACTGCCGCAGCCGGGCGGGCCTGCGGTGGAGGCGGCTGCGAAGTCAGGCGATGCAGGGCGCTTCGCCTTTCCGCGCCCCCTTCTGGACCGTCCGGGTTGCGACATGTCGTTCTCTGGTCTGAAGACTGCTTTGATGCGCGCGCGGGATGAGGCGGTCGCGCGGTCCGGCGGACTGACAGCGGCTGACCGCGCGGACCTGTGCGCGGGATTTCAGGCGGCAGTGGCCGACGTGCTTGCCGAAAAGTCGCGCCGGGCGCTGGACATCTATCTGGCATACAGCCCGGAGCGGCCAGTTCTGGCGGTGGCAGGGGGTGTCGCGGCCAATGCAACAGTCCGCACGGCCTTGCAGTCCGTCGCCTCGACGGCGGGTGTCGAGTTCGTGGCACCGCCCTTATCGCTTTGCACCGACAATGCGGCGATGATCGCCTGGGCGGGGATCGAGAAAATGCGCCTCGGCCCGTCGGATGATGCCGATCTGGTGGCCAGGCCGCGCTGGCCTTTGGATGCAACCGCGCCCGCTATGCTGGGTTCGGGCAAGAAGGGGCCGAAGGCATGAAGGTCGCGGTTCTCGGCGCGGGTGCCTTCGGTACGGCGCTGGCGATTGCGCTGGCGCGGGACGGTGCGGCAGTGGGGCTCTGGGCAAGGGATGCGGCGCAGGCGGACGCGATGCGGGCGTCGCGGGAGAATGCGCGGTATCTGCCGGGGTGCCGGTTGCCCGGCAGCGTGGCGGTTTCCGCAGAGATGGACCAGTTTTCGGCGGCGGATATCATCCTAGCAGCGGTTCCGACGCGGGCGATGGGTGCGCTTCTGGCGGACCTGGAGGGATCGCCGGGGCGCGTCGATCGTGGCCTGCGCGAAGGGCATTGATATTGCCCGGGGCGAGGGAGCGGCGGCAATCATGGCGCGGTGCGCGCCGGATGCCGCACATGCGGTGTTGACCGGACCAAGCTTTGCTATCGACATCGCGCGCGGTCTGCCGACGGCGCTGACGCTTGCCTGCGCGGATGACCGCACGGGGTCAACGCTGCAATCCGCGCTGTCGACTCCGGTTCTGCGGCTTTACCGGACGACCGATGTGACCGGTGCGGAACTGGGCGGTGCGCTGAAGAACGTGATCGCCATCGCCGCGGGCGTGGTCATCGGATCGGGTCTGGGGGATTCGGCGCGGGCGGCTGTGATGACGCGGGGCTTTGCCGAGATGGTCCGCTTTGCCACGCAGCGGGGCGCGCAGGCGGAAACCTTGGCAGGACTGTCAGGTCTGGGCGACCTCGTCCTGACCTGCACATCGCCGCAGTCGCGGAATTTCCGATACGGGCTGGCGCTTGGGTCGGGGCAGGGCTTTGATCCGGCCATCACGGTCGAGGGGGCGGGCACGGCGCGGGCGATTGCGGGTATCGCTGCGCGTGACGGTACGGACATGCCTGTCTGCACGATGGTCGCCGATCTGATTGACCGGCGCGTCGGACTTGAGGAAGCTGTCCGGGCGCTGTTGTCGCGCCCGCTGCGGAAGGAATAGGAATGCTGTTTGCCGTCATGGCCCGCGACAAGCCGGGTGCGCTTCAGGTCCGGCTAGACACAAGGTCGGCGCATCTGGCCTATATCGAGGCGACAGGGATCGTGGCGATGGCGGGGCCGCTGATCGAGGATGGGCAGATGTGCGGGTCGCTGATCGTGCTGGAGACCGACAGCCTTGAGGCCGCGCGGGACTGGGTGACGGGCGATCCCTACGGCAGGGCCGGGTTGTTCGAGAGCGTGAGCGTGACGGAATGGAAAAAGGTGATCGGCTGATGCGCTACTGGCTGTTCAAATCGGAACCGGATGTCTGGAGCTGGGACCAGCAGGCCGCGAAGGGGGCGGCGGGCGAGGAATGGCACGGCATCCGGAACTATCAGGCACGCAACAACATGCGGGCGATGGAGATCGGGGATCAGGGGTTCTATTATCATTCGAACATCGGGAAAGAGATCGTTGGCATCGTCGAGGTCTGCGCGCTGTCGCATCCGGACAGCACGACGGACGATCCGAGGTGGGACTGCGTGGACATAAGGGCGTTGCGGCCCTTCAAGCAGCCGGTGACTCTGGAACAGGCCAAGGCGGATCCCCGACTGGCGGGGATGGTGCTGGTGAACAATTCGAGGCTGTCGGTCCAGCCTGTCAGCCCAGAGGAATGGGCGGTGGTCTGCGGTTTGGGCGGGGTTGACCCCTAGACTAGGGGCTGTCCACATGTGGACATATGTGCCATGTCATTGATTTGTATCATGGTAGCGCTACCATATTTACCAAATCTTTACCCCTTCGCGCCCGGTCCGAGCCAGACTAGTCTGGCCAGCGGGAGAGGCTGGAGGAGCAAGAAATGGAATTCCTGAATGTGATCGCCGCCGCCTTGGGTGCCTATGCATTCTCGGCAGTATGGTACATCGCGATGTCAAAGCCCTGGATCAGGACCGCGGGCATCCCGACGGACGCGGCGGGAAAGCCGCAGGGAAACGGCAGCCCGATACCTTTCCTGATTGCGTTTGTCGCCATGGTCCTGGTGGCGGGGATGATGCGCCATGTGTTCCAGATGTCCGGCGCTCGATACGCATCGGCGAAGGGATCATGGGCGGCATCGGAATTGGCGCATTCTTCATCACGCCCTGGGTGGCGATGAACTATGCCTTCGGGATGCGGAAATTTGCGCTCTGGTGGATCGACAGCGTAAATGCCGTCGTCGGATGCACCATCATGGGCATCATCCTGACGCTGTTCTGAGGAGGCCCGCAAAAAGCAAAGGGCCCACGGCGGCAAGCCGGGACCCTTTGCCACCCCACGTGTTCCCAAGAACCACCACACGTGTACGCTGAAAGGGTCTCGGCCATACTGGCCTGTTGCAGGAGGGATAGCGCGATCCACCCCGGCTGTGCAAGGCCAGAATATGGAAAAATCGCATCAAATCAATTTGTTAACAAATCCGGGCCATGCCCCGAAAATGAAAAGCGCCCGCAGATGCGGGCGCCCTGTCACATCCGACGATGCGCTTACTTGTAGGCGGCTTCCTTGCCGAAATGCTTGGTCAGCATGTAGTAGATGACTGCGCGGTACTTGTTCCGCTCGGATTTTCCGTAGGTTTCGATCACGGAATTGATCGCGTCCATCAGCTGCGGGCCATCCTTGAGACCCAGCTTCTTGACGAGAAAGTTCTTCTTCACCGTCTCAAGTTCGCTCGCCTGTGACGCGGCGACCGTTTCGGAATCCTTGCTGTAGATCGCCGGTCCGCATCCGATCGTGACCTTGGTCAGAAGCGCCATGTCGGGCGTCATCTTGCACTTGTTCTTCAGATCGTCGGCGTATTTCGCAATCAGTTCGTCACGCTTGCTCATGGTTTCCCCCGTCCCAGCGCTGAAACAACCTTTGCCGCGTCCCTCGCGCGGCTGCGTAGGTATGGCGCTGGCGCGGCGAAACGCAAAGCAGAATTTTTATTCCGCGACGTCAACTGCGGCGAGATTCCGCTGCGAAGGAGATGTCAGGACGGAAGCTGAATCATGTACTGATTGGCGATCACGGTCAGCTTTGCCTTCGGGCCGAGGGATGCAAGCAGCGCATCGACAGCCTTGCGCACCGGCGCGCCGCTTTGTTCGGTCTGCCAGTTGAGATCGTCGCCGGAAATGATCCCGCCGGGTTTCACCTTGCGGCGACAGAGATCGAGATCTTCGCCGACGAAAGGTTCATTGTGATTGCCATCGACATAGACCCAGTCGAGATAGGCGTCGGGCAGGGATTGAAGCGCAGGACCGGACATTGCCCGGTGCAGTTTGACCCCGGGATTGGCGGCGAATTTCGCGGCAACCTCATGGTACATCTCGTCCATGCGGGTTTCGTTCTTTTTGCGTCCGAAACCGGTATTGCCGAATTCGGGCTGATAGAGCCAGGGGTCGATCAGGTGCAGTTCGCGCGGCTGGGTGATCTCGATGATCTTTTCGCTGAACTTGCCTTCCCAGACGCCGATCTCGGCCGCGATGCCGCCCTTCGGCATCTTGCCCAGCAGGCGTGCCCGGACCTTTTCGCGCTTGGATTCCTCTTCCATGTCCTGCCCTTTCGCTGTCCGGTTGCACCCGGCGACCGCTTTTGCCTTATGCGCGAACATTATGCAAAACGGCGCAGCCCGCAAAGGCCGCGCCGTCGCAATCCTTGATCCGCGTGGCCCTTGGGCCGCAGCGGGTCAATAGCGGTAGTGTTCCGACTTGAACGGCCCGTCGACATTCACGCCGATATAGTCGGCCTGGTCCTTGCGCAGTTCCGTCAGCTTGACGCCGATCTTGGCCAGATGCAGGCGCGCGACCTTTTCATCGAGGTGCTTCGGCAGGATGTAGACGCCGGGCTGATATTCCTTGCCCTTGGTCCAGAGCTCAATCTGCGCCAGCACCTGGTTGGTGAAGCTGGCCGACATCACGAAAGACGGGTGGCCGGTGGCATTGCCGAGGTTCAGGAGGCGGCCTTCGGACAGAAGGATGATCTTGTTGCCCGAGGGCATCTCGATCATGTCCACCTGTTCCTTGATGTTCGTCCACTTGTGGTTCTTCAGCGCGGCGACCTGAATTTCGTTGTCGAAATGGCCGATGTTGCCGACGATGGCCATGTTCTTCATCGCGCGCATGTGGTCGATGCGGATGACGTCCTTGTTGCCGGTCGTCGTGATGAAGATGTCAGCGTCATGCACGACATCTTCCAGTGTGATGACCTCGTACCCGTCCATCGCCGCCTGAAGCGCGCAGATCGGATCGACTTCGGTGACTTTGACGCGCGCGCCCGCACCGCGGAGCGAGGCGGCCGATCCTTTGCCGACGTCGCCGTAACCGCAGACGACGGCGACCTTGCCCGCCATCATCGTATCGGTCGCGCGGCGGATGCCGTCGACCAGCGATTCCTTGCAGCCGTATTTGTTGTCGAACTTCGATTTGGTGACAGAGTCGTTCACGTTGATCGCGGGGAAGGGCAGCAGGCCCTTCTTGTGCAGGTCGTAGAGGCGGTGCACGCCGGTCGTGGTTTCTTCGCTGACGCCCTTGATCGCGTCGCGCTGCTTGGTGAACCAGCCCGGGCTTTCCGCCAGACGCTTCTTGATCTGGTTGTAGAGGCAGACTTCCTCGTCGCTGGTGGGCACGTCGATCAGGCCTTTTTCGCCCGCCTCGACCCTGGCCCCCAGCAGGATGTACAGCGTCGCGTCGCCGCCGTCGTCCAGGATCATGTTGCAGGTGCCTTCCTTGAACCGGAAGATCATGTCGGTGTAGGCCCAGTAATCCTCGAGCGTTTCGCCTTTGGTGGCGAAGACCGGCGTGCCCGCCTCGGCGATCGCCGCAGCTGCGTGGTCCTGGGTGGAGAAGATGTTGCACGACGCCCAGCGGACATCGGCACCGAGAGACTTCAGCGTTTCAATCAGGACAGCGGTCTGGATCGTCATGTGGAGCGATCCGGCGATGCGCGCGCCCTTCAGCGGCTGGGCCTTGCCGAATTCCTGCCGCAGGGCCATCAGCCCCGGCATCTCGGTTTCGGCGATGTCGAGTTCCTTGCGGCCATAGGCGGCGAGGGAAATGTCCTTAACGATATAGTCCTTGGCCACGACGCAGGCTCCTTACGCATCCGCTAATGCGCGGCGGATACCATCGGACAGGCCTGCGGGCAATGAAGGAAGTTGCCGGGGGGCGGTGCCGCTTAACCCGCAACGCCTTCTTCCCGTACAGGTATCATGGATTGCCAGTGCTTTCCGGTCGCCACCACGCAGCTGACGCCGTTCGCCTGCGTCACGAAGATCGTGAAGCTGCCGGACTTGGGCGATGTCCAGACTTCGATGAGCTGCGACTGATTCTGCATGCCGCCCCCGGTCGGTGCCTCGCTGTATTTGGTGGACAGCGTGCTTATCAGCGCTTCGCGCTGAAAGCAGGCGGATTGAGCGAAAGCAGGACAGGAGGAGAGGGCAATGGCGAATGAAGCCAGGGCGATGGATCTTGCAGACATGGTCAGGTCCTTCCCGAAAAGGGCCGGCCCGAAACGGGCATGACGGCCCAGGCAGACTGCATTTGTGGGGGAAGGCTGCGCCGGAATAGCGGCGATTCTTGCCCCAAGGCGCGTCAGGGACAAGGTATTGCCGCCGCAATTCGGCCCCCATGACCGTCCTGGATTGCGGAAATCCGCTGTTCCGGGCTTCACACTGCCGGGGCCAGCAGTCATTCTTTCGCTGCCCCCTTTCAGCATCGCACAGGCCATGCCGACAAGACCGACCCAACCCCGCGCCTGGCAACGGATGCTTTCGGGCCGCAGGCTGGACCTGCTGGACCCGGCACCCCTGGACATCGAGATCGAGGATATCGCGCACGGGCTGGCCTTTGTGGCGCGCTGGAACGGGCAGACGCGGGGGGACTGGCCCTATTCGGTGGCAGAGCATTCGCTGCTGGTCGAGGCGATCTATTCGCGCCTGAACCCTGCGGCAGAGCGCCGCTGGCGTTTGGCCGCCCTGCTGCACGATGCGCCGGAATATGTAATCGGGGACATGATAAGCCCGGTGAAGTCGGCGGTGGGACCGGGATACGGCGAGATGGACGAACGGCTGACGGCGGCCGTGCATCTGCGCTTCGGTCTGCCTGCGGTTCTGCCGGTGCCGGTGAAAAAAGCGATCAAGCAGGCGGACAAAATCTCGGCCTGGCTGGAAGCGGTTCAGATTGCGGGATTCACGATGGCCGAGGCGGACCGGTTCTTCGGGCGGCCCGGTGACGGTGCGCTGCGGGGGCTGGAAATTCGCCTGCGCGCACCCGTGGATGTGCGCGCAGACTATGTCGAACGGCACCGGCAGCTGCTGGATGGCATCGGGGTTTAGCCCCGAAGTCCGGCGAACTGGTACCATCTGCGCTTCTGAAGCTGCTCCGTCATGTGGGACGGATAGTTGTGGCGCAGGTCGCGCTGTGCAGGCCCCATGTGGGTCGCGATCAGCAGGGAATTGGCAAGAATGGATAGCATCTCTTTCTCTCCGTCAATCATCATACCTTGATTTCTAGCCTCATTTCTGGGATTTTGCGACGCAGAAGTTTTCCTTACAATTTAGCCAGGCTATCAAATGGATGATCCAGACTGGCGGCACTTCCCCTCGATCTCGGCACTGCGCGCGTTTGAGGCAGCGGCGCGGCTCGGCGGGTTCACGGCCGCCGCGCGTGCGCTTAACGTCACGCCCGCCGCAGTCGCCCAGCAGGTCCGCGCGCTGGAGGCCGAGCTGTCGGCGGCGCTGATCCACCGCGAAGGGCGCGGCATGATGCTGACGCCTGCGGGCGCGCAGCTGGGAGCGTCGCTGACCGAAGGGTTCGGGCTGATCCAGAACACGGTCGCCACGCTGCGCCGCCAACGGGACGGCGACCCGATCACGGTGACAATGTCGCCGACCTTTGCGACCGAATGGATGATGCCGCGCCTGTGGAAATTCTGGGAGGATCATCCCGAGATCGGCGTATCGCTGCGGCCCGACCACCGCGTCCTGGACCTGCGCCGTGAGGGGATCGATGTTGGGATCCGGTTCGGCAACGGGGCCTGGCCGGGTGTGCAGTCAGAGTTTCTGACCTCGGCGCGCTTTGTGGTCGTGGGTGCGCCATCGCTACTGGGTGACAGGCGCGCGCTGAGCATAGGCGATCTTCAGGCGATGCCGTGGGTGTTCGAGGAAAACTGGCCGGAAGGGAAAAGCTGGCTGAAGGCGAACGGGATCAACCCCGCGACGGCCGAGCTGACGATGCTTCCAAGCGAGGAACTGGCGCTGACGGCGGCGCGGCAGGGCTATGGCCTGTCCATTGTCAGTGCAGCTCTGGTTGAAGAGGATGTGGCCGAAGACCGCCTGCGTGTCGTGTTCGACCCCAAGGACGACCGGCCCGCCTATTTCATCGTCACGCCGCCCGGGCCGCTGCGCGCAGCGGCCCGGACATTCACCCACTGGCTGAAGGCCAGCGCCTGACCTTATCCGATCAGCAGATCTTCGATCTTTCTTCCGGCTTTCAGGGCAGCCTCGACCCAGCGCGGCCGACGTCCCCGGCCTGTCCAGGTTTCCGAGGGGCTGGCAGGGTTGGCATATTTCGCCTTGACGGGCTTGCGCTTGCGGGCGACGCCTGCGCCGATCAGATCGCTCAGCGCAAAACCCATGGATTTTGCCTGCTCTTCCAGCTTGGAGATGGCTTCCTGCTTCTTGCGGTCTTCATATCCCGATATCGTCTTTGCAACCTGGGACTGAAGATCCTTGAGCTCTTTCAGCGAAAGGGCATTCAGATCTGTGTTCACGTTTTTCTACCTTTTCCTCCCCTGTTTGGCGGGGATGCGCGATAATTGCCGAGAAGCGAATACGGACGCAAGGGCGGGCCTTGTATAAAACGCCCGCGAGCGCTTATCGCGGGCTGCGCTTGGCCAAAATCCGCTGCAACGTGCGGCGGTGCATATTCAGCCGCCGGGCGGTTTCGGAAACGTTCCGGTCGCAGAGTTCATAAATTCTCTGGATATGCTCCCAGCGCACGCGGTCAGCCGACATCGGGTTTTCCGGGGGCGGCGGAAGTGCCGCCGAACGACACAGCAGCGCCGTCGTGATGTCATTCGCGTCGGCCGGTTTGGACAGATAATCGGTCGCACCGATTTTCACGGCGGCGACTGCGGTCGCAATCGCGCCGTAGCCCGTCAGAACGACAATCCGGCAATCCGGGCGGCGCATGCGCAGCGTTTCGACGACATCGAGGCCATTGCCATCTTCCAGGCGAAGATCCACGACGGCGTAGGCGGGCGGGCGGGCTTCCGCAATTCGCTTGCCCTCGGAGACCGATTCGGCCGTTTCCGGCAGGAACCCGCGCTTTTCCATTGCCTTGGCCAGGCGGTGGACAAACTGCGCATCGTCGTCGACCAGAAGCAGCGACCGGTCGCTTCCAAGTTCTGCGAAGTCATCCGGCATTTTCGGCCTTTCCCTGCGTCCTGTCAGAGCAGATAGGCCTGCGGGGCAGCAAGGTCAATTTAGGCCGATCCCGCGGCATCGATAAAGCAGGCCGCGCGCTTGGCGACCTCATCCGCAGAGTCCTCGCTGGAAAAGAATTCGGCGAACCCAACAGACGGCAGCATCAGGTAGGTATAGGTCATGTGATCGACCAGATAGTTCATATCTTCGGGAGCTTCGGGAACACGGTAGATCGTCTTGTAGGCCTTCGCAGCCGCGCTGATCTGCTCGGCGGTTCCGGTCAGCCCGATCATGCGCGGGTGGAGGGCGTCGGTGAAGTCCTTCATCACGGCAGGGGTGTCGCGCGCGGGGTCGACCGAAATGAAAACCGGCGTAACGTCGTGGCCCATCTCCTTGAGCACATCGACGGCCTGGGCATTGCGGGACAGGTCGGTCGGACAGACATCGGGGCAGAAGGAATAGCCGAAATAGACCAGCGCGGGCTTCTTCAGCACATCGACTTCGGTGACGGGCCTGCCGTCTTCATCGGTCAGCGAAAACGGTCCGCCGATAGCGCCGTTCCCGCCCGACACCACTGTCTCGCGGCAATCGGCAAAGACATCGCCGCCGGACCGGAACACCGGAATGATTGCAAAACCGAGCAGTGCCGCGGCGGTGACGGCGCTGGCGGCGGCCGCATAGATGCGCGTCGAGATAGGCATTGGTGTCCTTGCCGGTCGGATGTGCCGCATTGATCGCTGATCCGGTGCCCGGTATCAATTGCCGTTGCCGTGACAAGGCTGGACGCCGGGATATGCGGAAGGACCCGGGACCCGTGACAATGATCGACATCGCCGGACGGGACATGCGCAGCGACTGGGTGCGGCTGCGGACGCTGATCCTGCTGCGCTGGGCCGCGATATTCGGCCAGGCCGCGGCGCTGCTGACCGCAGTCTGGGGGTTCGGGATCAGGCTTGACCTGTGGACCGGACTTGGGATCGTGTCTGCATCGGCGATCTTCAACCTGGTCCAGACATTCGCCTTTCCGGCAAACAAGCGCCTGTCCGAGACCGAGGCGATGCTGACCTTCCTGTTCGATGTGGCCCAGCTGGCCTTACTTCTGATGCTGACCGGGGGACTGGCGAACCCGTTTGCCGTGCTGTTCCTGGGACCGGCGACGATTGCCGCGACAACGCTGCAATCGCGATCATCGCTGTTCGTGGGCAGCGTGACGATTGCTCTGGTCACGCTGGTCGCGCTGTTCCACCGACCACTTCGGGATTCCGGTGGAGAGATCGCAGTCCCGGAGATATTCGAGTTCGGCTTCTGGCTGGCGATCGTGATCGGCGTGGTGTTTCTGGGGCTTTACGCGCGCCGCGTGGCGAGCGAGGTGCATACGATGGGGGACGCCCTGCTGGCGACGCAGATGGCGCTGGCGCGGGAACAGAAGCTGACCGACCTGGGCGGAGTCGTGGCGGCCACGGCGCATGAACTTGGAACGCCGCTGGCGACGATCAAACTGGTCAGCACAGAGCTGGCGGACGAATTGGCGGACAGGCCCGATCTGGCGGCGGACGCGGCGCTGATCCGCGAACAGGCGGACCGGTGCCGCGACATACTTCGGTCGATGGGTCGAGCGGGAAAAGACGACCTACACCTGAAAGCGACGCCGCTTGCCGCTCTGCTGCAGGAAGCAGCCGACCCGCATATGGCACGGGGAAAGCCGATCATCATCGGGCTGTCGGCCTACAACCCCTCGGGCCTGCCGCAGCCCGTTGTGCTGCGCCGCCCGGAAATCGTGCACGGGCTGCGCAACCTGATTCAGAACGCGGTCGATTTCGCGGGGCACGAGGTACGGCTGGATGCCGACTGGACCGATGCGGACATTGTGGTCACGATTTCGGATGACGGCGATGGGTTCCCGGCGGGGCTGATCGGCCGCATCGGCGACCCGTATGTCCGGCACAGGGCCGGGTCGGCCGAGCGGGCGGGCGCGGTGGAACGACCGGGTTACGAGGGGATGGGGCTGGGGCTGTTCATCGCCAAAACGCTTCTGGAGCGGACGGGGGCGAAGCTCGGCTTCCTCAACGGCACCGAGGCAGGCCCTGTCGGCGCGCTCGGCGGGGCGGTCGTCACGGTGGCGTGGCCGCGTGCAGCCATCGAGGCGCGGGACCGCGGCAGTCTCGGGAGCAACCCGCAGGTAGGCCCATGAAGCAGGCGTGGTGTTTTCGTCGCGAATCCACGGAGAAAACGACCCGTCGGACTGCCGCCTTAACGGCACATTAACCATTCCTGAAAAACTCTTGCGACCGGGGTGGAAACCCCGTGATCGAGGGGGTGGCGATTCGATGCACATGCAGATCGCATTCGGAACGACCGTGTTTGCGACGTCTGTGGCGTCGGCGCTTCTGGCCATCCTGATCGCGTCTTACGGCATAGCGCGCAAACGGGACGCAGGACATGCGGCGCTTATGGGCCGTCCTGACGACCGAACGATATTCCTGTTTGAAGGCGCGACCCTTGCCGACGCATCGCCCAGCGCACTTGCCTTCTTCAATGCATCCCCGCCGTCCGAGTCGGACTGGGAACGGCTGGTTGCAGAGCTGGAGCCCGACTTCCCCGATATCGAGGCCGAATTTGACGTACTCGACAAGCGCGGCAGGATCGACCTGATGTCACCCGATCTGTCCCTTGTCGCCGAGACGTTCGGCAAGGTTGTCCGCATCGAGATCTTGTCCGCAGGGGGCGCGGCGGCACCGGGAACAACCCGGTCGAACAGCCGGCTGGCTGAAGCCGAGGAACTCTCAGGCCTGCGTGAAGTTGTGGCGCTTGGTCCCTCGCCTGCTTGGCGGCTTGACGGGAACGGGATGCTGGTCTGGGCAAACCGGTCGTACATGCGCCTGGCCGCCCGCAGCCTGGGGGTCGATGTCTCCGAGCTGGCCTGGCCGCTTCCCGTCCTGTTTCCGAGGGACGCGGGCACACAGCCCGGGCTGCCGACACGGATCAGCATTGCCGTTCGCGCAGCGCCCGCGGCGCTCTGGTTCGACAGGGTGAGTTATCCGACGGCCAACGGGGTTCTGCACTTTGCGGTGTCCTGCGACAGTGCCGTGCGGGCCGAGACGGCCCTGCGCGGCTTTGTGCAGACCCTGACAAAGACGTTCGCAGACCTTCCCATCGGTCTGGCCGTCTTTGACCGCAAACGGCAGCTGGCCCTGTTCAACCCGGCGCTGGTCGACCTGACCCAGATCGGCGGAGAATTCCTGTCGGCCCGCCCGACCCTGTTCGCCTTTCTGGACCGCCTGCGCGAAATCCGCATGATCCCCGAGCTGAAGGACTATCCGAACTGGCGCGAAAGCATGTCGGACCTTGAAAAACGCGCTGCCACGGGCGCTTATGACGAGGCTTGGACGCTTCCGACGGGCCAGACCTATCGGGTGATCGGACGCCCTCATCCGGACGGTGCCGTGGCCTTCCTGTTCGAGGACATAAGTGCAGAGACCTCGCTGACCCGGCGGTTCCGTTCCGAGCTGGAGCTTGGCCAGAACGCACTCGATTCCTTCGACGAGGCTGTGGCGATTTTTTCGCCAGCAGGTCATCTGGTCGTATCGAACGCGGCCTACGCGTCGCTTTGGAACACCGATCCGGGGCAAACCATCAGCGGTATCACGGTGCAGGATTCCGTTCGGCTTTGGTCGTCGCAAAGCCAGGGGCAGGATTTGTGGCTGAAGGCTGCGGATTTTGTCAGCGACATCGATGCCGGCGCACCCGATCTGGCCAATGTCGAACTTGCTGACGGACGGGTGCTGACGTGCCGGTTCCAGCGGCTGCCCGGCGGGTCGGCCCTTATCGGTTTTCGGACGCTTGCGCCGGAACGGCTTGCGGCGCGAACCCTGCGCAAACGGGCGCGCACCGAAGCAGACGTCGCCCAGGCCGTGCTCTGAGTGGCCGCTGGCCGGTCAGCGCGCCGGGGCCGAGGCTTGCGGACCGACCGCCGCGATGTATGACTGCCGTGCATGATGGGACGCGCCCTTTCGGATGCCGTACTTTGCCTTGACGGTCCGGACCGAACGGATGATTTCGGCCGCTGGATCGCGCCGCAGCTGGATGCCGGGGATGTGCTGCTGCTTGACGGACCGCTGGGTGCGGGAAAGTCGCATCTGGCCCGCGCGATCATCCAGTCGCGCCTGGCGGCCGAGGGACGCCACGAAGACGTGCCATCGCCGACATTCACGTTGGTGCAGTTCTACGATGGTGCCGTCCCGCTGGTTCACGCCGACCTGTACCGGCTGATCGACGCGGGCGAGGCGTCCGAGCTTGGTCTGATCGACGGCTTCGTCAGATCGATCACGATGATCGAGTGGCCCGCCAAGCTGGGTGCACAGATTCCGCCAGGCGCGCTGACGGTGCGGATGGCGCCGGACGGATCGCGCGACGCGCGTATTCTGCGGCTGTCGTCGGGATCGGACAGGTGGGTGGCGCTGATCGCCGCTGCGGCAGGGACTTTCGGCCCGTGACGGATGAAGACCGCTTTCTGACGGCGTCGGGGTGGAGCAGCGCGACCCGCGTGCCGCTTGCCGGGGATGCATCCTCACGGTCCTACGCGCGGCTGGTGCGCGGGTCTGAAACGGCGATCCTGATGTCGCTTCCAGACGGACTGGACGACGTCGCCCGGCGGTATCTGCGCGTGACAGACTGGCTGCGTGCACGTGGCTATTCCGCCCCCGCGATCATCGCGCGGGATCCAACGTTGCGCTGGCTGCTGGTCGAGGATCTTGGCGATGGCCTGATCGCGCGGCGGTTGGCGGCAGCACCCGACAAAGCCGGGGAGCTCTACGCGCTTGCGGTCGATTTTCTGGCCGACCTGAACCGGCACCCGCCACCGGATTTCGCGGCCAGCCTGAACGGTGCCGCCCTTGCCGATCTGGTCGACGTCATCCCGCGTTGGTATCTGGCCGGAACCGGGGGGCGGCGCAGCGCAGCGGCCGACCGGATCGGCCGCGAGATTGCGCGGCTCTACGATGCGCTGGGCGGCCAAGAACCCGTTCTGTCGTTGCGGGACTTTCATGCCGAGAATCTGGTCTGGTTGCCGGACCGGATCGGCGTGGCACGCCTCGGCGTTCTGGACCATCAGGACGCGCTTGCTGCACACCCGGCCTATGATCTTGTCTCGCTGTTGCAGGATGCCAGACGCGACGTGCCGGAGCGCATTGAAACAGCCATGGTCCGGCGCTTTGTCCGTGACACCGCGCGGGATGAGGGCCCCTTCAGGGCGATCTATGCCCTGCTTGGCGCGCAGCGCGCGCTGCGGATCATCGGGGTGTTTGCGCGCCTTTGTCTGATGGATGGCAAGGCCCAGTATGTGCAGCTGATCCCGCGTGAATTCGGCTATCTCGCGCGCAACCTGCGCCACCCTGCGCTGCGGTCGCTGAGACAGATCATCGACGGGATTTTACCAGCACCCGACACAGCGGGGCTTGAGCGGCTGAGGATGCAATGCGGCACATTCCGGACAGCCTGATGCTTTTTGCCGCCGGGTTCGGCACGCGGATGGGTCCGCTGACGGCCACGCGGCCGAAGCCGCTGATCCCGGTGGCCGGGCGTGCGCTGATCGACCACGCCCTGGGCCTGACCTGCGGGCTTGGGCTGAAACGGATCGTGGTGAACGTGCACTATCGGGCGGATATGATCCGCGCGCATCTGAAAGACCGGACAGATGTCGTGTTTTCTGCCGAAACAGAGACAATTCTGGAGACTGGCGGCGGGCTGAAAGCAGCCCTGCCGATGCTGGGGGGCAGCCCGGTTCTGACGCTGAACACCGATGCCATCTGGTCCGGCCCCAATCCGCTTGCCGTGCTTGGGGACGCCTGGGACGACAGCAGGATGGACGCCCTTCTGCTTATGGTCCCGACTGGGCGCGCAGTCGGGCACCAGGGCCGGGGCGACTTTGCCGCGGACACGGAAGGGCGGCTGCAAAGGGGAGGCGGGTTTGTCTATGTCGGCGCACAGATCATCCGGACCGAGCCGGTGGCGGCGGTCCCGGACCGCGTGTTCTCGCTGAACCGGGTCTGGGACGAGATGGCATCCGCAGGCAGGCTGTTCGGCGCGATCTATCCGGGGCAGTGGTGCGATGTGGGCCAGCCGCAGTCGATCGCGCTTGCGGAAACGATGCTGACGGGTGCGCGCAGTGTTTGATCCCTCCGACAAACCGAGGCTGTTCGGTCTGGCACCCGGCGTCGATTTTGCGCGCGCCTTCGCGGACGGGTTGATGCGACGTCTGGCAGACCACCCGCCGGACCTGGCGGCGCGGACAAGTGTGTTCTTCAACACCCGGCGGATGCAGGAAGCGGTCCGCAGCGCGCTGACCGCGAATGGCGCGCGCCTTCTGCCGCGCCTGCGTCTGGTGACCGATCTGGCGAGCGATCCGCTGCCGGGCATTCCCCCGGCGGTCCCGAAGCTGCGACGGACGCTGGAGGTCATGCGCCTTGTCGAGGCGCTGATCGCGCGTCAGCCGCAGATCGCGCCCGCGACGGCGGCTTTCGGGCTGGCGGAAGACCTGGTGGCGCTTCTGGCCGAGATGCAGGATGAAAGCGTGCCGCCGGGGCGTCTGGAAGACCTGACGCTGGCCGAAGATCACGCCGAACACTGGCAGCGCAGCCTGGAATTTCTGCGGATTGCGACGGGCTTCACGGGTGCAGATGCGGCGAAGGACGGCGATGGACGCCAGCAGATTGCCATCGCCCGGCTGATTGCGGACTGGCAGGCGAATGGCCAGGCAACACCGATCATCGTCGCAGGATCGACCGGCTCCCGCGGCACGACTCTGCGCCTGATGCTTGCAGTGGCGTCGCTGCCGCAGGGCGCGGTGGTTCTGCCCGGGTACGACTACGATCTGCCGCCAACCGTCTGGGCAACGCTGTCCGATGCCGATCAGCCCAGCGAAGACCATCCGCAGTACCGCTTTGCCGCTCTCCGGCTGGCGCTGGGACCGGCGCTGGCGGATATTCCGGTCTGGTCCGAGGGGTTTGCGGCACCCGACCCGGCGCGCAACCGCCTGATTTCGCTGGCCCTGCGCCCGGCCCCGATGACGGACGACTGGCTGCGCGATGGCCCGGCGCTGGGCGATGCCCGAGCGGCCGCGCTGGGACTGAGCCTGATCGAGGCCAACGGGCCGGTCGAAGAGGCGCAGGCCGTTGCACTCTGCCTGAGAAAGGCGACGGAAGACGGCCGCCGGGTGGCGCTGATCACGCCGGATCGGACCTTGGCGCGCCGGGTGGCCGCCATGCTGGACCGATGGGGCATCATTCCGGACGATTCGGCGGGCGAGCCGCTGTCACAGACACCGCCGGGACGGTTCCTGCGCCATATCGCAGGGCTGTTCGGCACGCCGCTGACGTCGGAAGTGCTGCTGATCGTGCTCAAACATCCTTTGACGGCGAGCGCAGCCGGGGAACGTGGCCCGCATCTGCGCCTGACCCGCGAACTGGAACTGACGCTCCGCCGCCATGGCCCCGCCTTTCCGACTGCGAATGATATCCGCGCCTGGGGCGACATGCGGGAGGAGCACGGTTGGGCGAACTGGCTCGCGGGTTGTCTCGATGGTATCCCAAGCGGATCGGAATTTTCGCTTTCGGCATGGACAGAGACGCTTTTGTTTGTAGCCGATCGCTTTGCCGCTGGACCGGATGCGACCGGTCAGCACAGGCTGTGGGACGGGAAATCGGGCACCGCCCTGCGCCGCGCCCTGGATGAGCTTGCGGCGGAGGCCACTGTTGGCGGCATCCAGACGGCCCCGGTGTTCCAGTCCGTGCTGCTGGCACATCTGGCAGCCGTTCCGGTGCGGGAAACTGTCGCAGCCGACCCGCGCGTGGCAATCTGGGGCACCCTGGAATCGCGGGTGCAGGGGGCCGACCTGGTTGTGCTGGCGGGGCTGAACGAGGGCACCTGGCCCGAACCGCCGCCGCCCGACCCGTGGATGTCGCGGCAGATGCGGCGGCGTGTCGGATTGCTGTCGCCGGAACGCCGGATCGGGCTGTCGGCGCATGACTTTCAGCAGGCGGCCTGTGCAGCCGAGGTCGTGCTCAGCCGGTCAGTCCGGAACGACGGAACCGATACGGTTCCGTCGCGCTGGCTGCTGCGCCTGACGAACCTGTTGCCGGGCCTCACGCATGGGAAAGATGCCCTGACCGCCATGCGTCTGCGCGGGCAGGTCTGGACCGACCTTGCCCAGGCGCTGCACAGGCCAAAAGGCAATCCGCAGCCGGCCCGAAGACCCGCACCGCGCCCGCCTGTCCGGGCGCGCCCGACCCAGCTGAGCGTCACGCAGATACGCACGCTTATCCGCGACCCCTATGCGATCTATGCGGAAAAAGTCCTGCGGCTGCGGCCGCTCGACCCGTTGCGGGCAGAACCGGAACCGCGCCTTCGGGGCCGTGTGCTGCACCGGGTTGTGCAGGATCTAGTCGCACTTCCGGACCTTCGCGGCGACCTGTTGGGCCTGCGGGAGAGGCTGCTTTCCGAAACCGAACGCAGGCTGAACGCGTCGGTGCCCTGGCCGGTCGAGCGCCGTTTCTGGATGATGCGCATGGAGGCGTTCGCGGGCCCGTTTCTGATGAACGAACTACGGCGTTCGGCTGAAGGAGAGCCACTTTTTCTTGAACAAAGCGGCCTGCTTGAGGTTTCGGACGACTTCGTGTTGACGGGCCGTCCCGACCGGATCGACCGTATGACGGACGGGAAGCTGCACATCCTCGACTACAAGACCGGGGGCCTTCCGCCGGCGGCCGCCATGTTTCAGGACGAACGCCAGCTGCCTCTGGAGGCGATCATGGCCGAAGCCGGTGCGTTCGGCGGACTGCACGCCGAAGTGGGACGGCTGACCTATGTCCATATCGCAGCGGACGGCCAGGAACGGCAGGTCACGCCCGAAGACGGCAAGCTGGCCGATGTGTGGGACGATCTTATCCGGCTGGTCGAGAACTACCGCGATGGCGGTACGGGATATGTCGCCCGGGCACGATGGAAGGACACACGCTACGAAGGGGCGTACGATCATCTGTCGCGGCTTGGCGAATGGCAGTTGCATGACCCGGCCGACGCCGGGGATGTCGGCGGCGGGGACGGGGGCGGCGGATGACGCGGGACCGCGCCGAAAGCAGCCAGCGCAGGGCCTCGGACCCCGCGCAGTCTGTCTGGCTGCTGGCCAACGCGGGGTCGGGCAAGACATCGGTTCTGATCGACCGGGTGGCGCGGCTGCTGCTGTGGGGGACGCGGCCCGAGAAAATTCTCTGCCTGACCTATCACGAAAGCGGCTGCGGGCGAGATGCAGAACCGGCTGTTTGCGCGCCTCGGCGAATGGTCGATGCTGCCGGACGCAGAACTGGCCGCAGCGTTGGTGCGGCTGGACCCGGATCGCGGCATCGCGGGTCCGGGCGCGCTGTCGGCGGCGCGACGGCTTTTTGCCCAGGCGATCGATGCGCCGGGCGGCCTGAAGATACAGACCATCCATTCATTCTGCGCGGGGCTGCTGCGGCGTTTTCCGGTCGAGGCGGGCGTCGCGCCGGGGTTTCGCGAGATGGACGAGTTTCAAGCGGCGGAATTGCGCGGGATGGTGGCCGAAGAGCTGGCGATGGGCCCGGATGCGATGCTTCTGGATGCGATGGTCAGGCGGCTGGATGAAACCAAGTTCGACGGTTTTCTGGGTGAAATCTGCCGGAAGAGAGACGCTTTTGGGCGTGACGTAAAGCCAGGCGACATCTTTGGCCGTTTCGGGCTGGGGATTGATGCGACAGAGCAGGACGCTTGCGCCATCGTCTTCGATGGGCGCGAAGATGCGGTCTTCGATGCGGTGATCCCGGCCTTTGCGCGGGGCAGCGACACGATGGCGACGGTCGCGGATACGTTGCGATCAGTGGCGCGAGGGGCGCGAGACCGGGCGGCGCTTGCCGACGTCACCGCCTGCGTGCTGACGCAGGCGGGCGTGCCGAACAAGAACATCCTGAAATCGAAGGCCTACAAGGCGCTGGGCGATGCCGCCGAGGAATTCGATGCCTTCCTGCAGCGCGTGACCGAAGCGCGGGACTTCCTGAACCGTCTCGAAGCGGCCCGCGCTACGGTCGATCTGCACAATTTCGCGCGTGGCTACCTGCCGCTGTACGAAGCGGCGAAGGCAACGCGCGGCGTGATCGACTTCGATGACCTTATCGGACGTACCCGGGCGCTTCTGTCGGATAGGTCGGTGGCGGCCTGGGTGCTGTGGCGGCTGGATGGCGGGATCGATCACGTCCTTGTGGACGAGGCGCAGGACACCAGCCCGGCGCAATGGGACGTCATCGCGCGTCTGGTCGAGGAGATCGTCGCGGGCGATGGCGCGACGGGCCGGGCCGGGCCGCTTCCGCGCACGATGTTTGTCGTGGGCGACGAAAAGCAGTCGATCTATTCCTTCCAGGGCGCGGACCTGAGTGAGTTCACAGCGCGCGAGGCGCATTTCGACCGTCAGCTTGCTGCGGGAAACAGGCTGGTGAAGTCAGCGCTCGGCACGTCGTTCCGTTCGTCGACCGCCATTCTGGCCACTGTGGACCTCACGTTCGGGCGCGACGACATGTCGGGGCTTGGAGCGAGGCCCCCGGAACACACGGCCCATCACGCGCACCTGCCGGGGCGTGTGGACCTTTGGCCGGTCATTCCCGCAACGGCGAAGCCAGAGGCAGAGGACTACGGCAGCGCAAGGCCGACACGGTTTGCGCCGTCATCCGAGTTCATTCTGGCGGACCGGATCGCAAGATCAATCCGCAGCCAGATCGATGCGGGAACGCAGATCACGCTGCGCGATGGCACGGTACGTCCGATGCACGAAGGCGATGTCCTGATCCTGGTGCGCAGGCGTGGACCCCTGTTTTCGTCGATCATCCGGGCATGCAAGCGGCAGCATCTGGCGGTTGCGGGCGCGGACAGGATCAAGCTCCACCGTGAACTCGCCGTGCGCGACATCCTTGCGCTGCTGTCGGTACTGGCATTGCCCGAGGACGATCTTTCGCTGGCATCTGCGCTGCGTTCACCGCTGATCGGGTTGAGCGAAGACCAGCTTTACCGGCTGGCGCAGCCGAGGGCGAAGGGCAGCTATCTGTGGGCGGAACTGCGCGACCGGGCCGATCAGTATCCGGAGGCGGCGGCGCTGCTGCAGGACCTCCGCGACCGGACGGACTTTCTGCGGCCCTACGAGATGATCGAGCGGATACTGGTCCGGCACGATGGAAGACGGCGGCTGATCGCGCGTCTGGGGGCCGAGGCCGAGGACGGGATCGACGAGCTTCTGGCGCAGGCGCTGACCTATGAGCAGACGGCGGTACCCAGCCTGACGGGATTTCTGGGCCATGTCCTGCAGAACGACATCGAGGTGCGCCGCGAGATGTCGCAGGCCACGGACGCGCTGCGGGTGATGACCGTGCATGGCGCGAAGGGGCTGGAGGCACCGGTGGTGATCCTGCCGGATACAGCCGCAACGAAAGCGCCAGAGAAGGATCGTGTGCTCTCCGATACGGACGGAACCCCGCTATGGAAGGGGCCTGCTTCAAGCCAGCCGCAGCTTGTGACCGCGGCGCGAGAGAGAGCTGCGGAACAGGTGCGGGACGAATCCATGCGGCTGCTTTACGTGGCGATGACGCGGGCGCAGTCGTGGCTGATTGTCTGCGGGATCGAGGGCGTCAGAAACGGGGCGGTCGTGGCATGATCTGGTGGCTGAAGGCGTGGAGAAGGCAGGGGCCGACACGCTTCCGGGGCCTGACGGGCCGTTTCTGAGACATTCCCATGGGCAGTGGCCAGCCGCATCGGATACACGCGCGCTGCACGGGGACGGCACCCCGCGCGAGCCGGGCGCGGGCATACCAATGGCGGACTGGATCCAAACGCCCGTCACGCCCGCGCTGGACCGCGTCAGGCCCTTGCAGGCCTCGGGCCTGCCGGGACCGAAGGTGCTGGCCGGATCGCGCGACGGCGGCGGCGACGGCGCGGAATCTCGCCTGTTCGGAACGCGGCTGCACCGGCTGCTGGAGCATCTGCCGCACTGGCCCCGGTCGGACTGGCCGCAGATTGCGGGCCTGCTGCTGACACAGGGCGATGAGCCGGCGACGGAGGGTGAGACCGCGCTTGCGCTGTCTGCCGCCGCAACGGTCCTTGCGACACCGTCGCTGGCTTGGGTTTTCGGGCCGGACACGCTGGCCGAAGTGCCCGTCAGCGGCGAAGTTCAGGTATTTGGCGGTCGGCGGGCACAGGCAGTGATCGACCGTCTGATCGTCGGTCCCGACCGTGTTCTGGCAATCGACTACAAATCGAACCGCGATGTTCCTGACAGAGCCGAAACGGTGCCGTTGGGTATCCTGCGGCAGATGGGCGTGACCGCCGAACTGCTGGCGCAGGTCTATCCGGACCGACGCATCGAGACCGCCATTCTGTGGACGGCCACCGCAACGCTTATGCATCTCCCTCCCGATATCGTGAGGTCGGCGTTGCAATCGACCCCATCCCTTGACGCTGCCGGGGCGTGACCTTAGGTTCCGCATCCAACCCATTCACTGGAGTCCGATCATGGCCACCGTTGCCGTCACTGATGCCACGTTCGATGCCGAGGTCCGCAAATCGGCGATCCCGGTCGTCGTCGACTTCTGGGCGGAGTGGTGCGGCCCCTGCAAGCAGATCGGCCCGGCGCTGGAAGAGCTTTCGGCGCTGTACGAGGGCAAGGTAAAGATCGTGAAGGTCAATGTGGACGAAAACCCTGACCTCCCGGCGCAGCTGGGCGTGCGCGGCATCCCGACGCTGTTCCTGTTCAAGGATGGCCAGCCGGTCTCGAACAAGGTCGGAGCGGCGCCCAAGGCGGCGTTGCAGAACTGGATTCAGGCGTCGATCTGAATTCGTCTATCGCCGTGACAAAGGGCACCCTGACAGGGTGCCCTTTTGCTTGCGCGCTTGCGGGGAGGGACAGTCGCCCATATCTCTGCCGGGGTAGCGGAGGCGCGCATGACTGACGACAGGTTTCCCGGCTGGCACGGCACGACGATCATCGGCGTGCGGCGCGGCGGCATGGTGGTGGTCGCGGGCGACGGGCAGGTGAGCCTGGGCCAGACCGTCATCAAGGGCACCGCGCGCAAGGTGCGGCGGCTGAACCCCGGCGGGCATGACGTGATCGCGGGCTTCGCGGGATCGACAGCAGATGCCTTCACCCTGCTGGAGCGGCTGGAGAAGAAGCTGGAGGCAGCGCCAGGGCAGCTGGCGCGCGCCTGTGTGGAGCTGGCCAAGGACTGGCGGACGGACAAATACCTGCAGAAGCTCGAGGCGATGCTGATCGTGACGGACGGCAAGGAGTTGCTTGTCGTGACGGGGGCGGGCGACGTGCTGGAGCCGGAGAACGATGTGGCCGCCATCGGGTCGGGCGGGAACTATGCGCTGGCGGCGGCGCGAGGGCTGATGGAGACGGGGATGTCGGCGGAGGAGATCGCGCGCAGGGCAATGGCGATTGCGGCCGACATCTGCGTCTACACCAACGGCAATCTGACGGTGGAGACGATCCGTGTCGGATGAGATGCGCACGATGGGTCCGGACGACCTGCGCGCCGCCGTCGCAGCAGGTATCCTGACCGAGGCGCAGGCGGCGGGCGTGATCGCGCTGGCGCAGGGACGGGCCGGACAGCGGGCGCATATGGCGGCAGAGGATGAGCCGTTCGAGTTCTTCCGGGGGTTTTCGGAGATTTTCGTGTCAGTCGGCCTGCTGATCCTGCTGGCCGGGATCGCGGCGTTCCTCAGCTGGTTCGGCGGGATCGGCGTGCTGATGGTGCTGCCCGCTGATCTGCGCTGGCATCGCCTGGTGGTGGGCCACCTATTTCACGCTTAAGCGGCGGATGAACCTGCCCAGCATGGTTCTGGCGGTGGCCTTCGGGATCGGCATCTACACGTCCGCGCTGACCCTGCTCGCGCGCGATTTCGTGCCGGACCGCCTGTCCTTCGTGGGTGCGGCCCTGATCGCGATGGTCGCAATGGGCATCTGGTACCGCTGGTTCCGCCTGCCCTTTTCGGCGTTCCTTCTGGGCATCTACGCCCTGGCGGCGATCTATGGACTGACGGCAAGCATCGAATCGGTGGGTGGCCTCGGCAGGGGCGCACTGGCCGGTCTGTTCGACCTGCGCAACAGCCCGCAATTCGCGCTGGCGACGTTGATCTTCGGCTGCCTCGCCTTCGCCGCCGGACTGTGGTTCGACATGCGGGACCCATACCGGCTGGGGCGTCATGCGGCGACCGGGTTCTGGCTTCACCTTCTGGCCGCGCCCGCGCTGGTCAATACCGTGGCGCTGACGCTGTACAACATCGGCGGGACGGCGGGGATGGCTGGCCACGGCGCTGGCGCTGGCCGTGATCGCGGTGCTGGCGCTGGTGATCGACCGGCGGTCGTTCCTGACGGCGGGCATCGCCTATATCGCGCTGCTGATCGCCTGGGCGGTGCAGGGACGGGCGGCGGCCGGAGTTCGGCGACTGGGTGGCGATCCTTCTGATCCTTGGGGCATTCATCACGGCGATGGGCACCTGGTGGGTGCCGCTGCGCCGGGGCGTGATGCGGGCGCTGCCGGCCTTTCCGGGCAAGACCCGCCTTCCCCCCTATGCGGAGGCGACATGACCACCCTGACCCCGCGCGAGATCGTGTCGGAACTCGACCGCTTCATCATCGGCCAGAATGCCGCCAAGCGCGCCGTCGCCGTCGCCATGCGCAACCGCTGGCGGCGGCATGCAGCTGCCCGATGACATGCGGGACGAGGTTTATCCCGAAGAACATCCTGATGATCGGGCCGACCGGCGTGGGCAAGACCGAGATTTCGCGGCGGCTGGCGAAGCTGGCCAAGGCGCCGTTCCTGAAGGTCGAGGCGACGAAGTTCACCGAAGTGGGCTATGTCGGCCGCGACGTGGACAGCATCATCCGCGACCTGATGGATGCGGCGATCGTCGAGACGCGCGACCGGATGCGCGAAGCGGTCAAGGCGCAGGCGCACAAGGCGGCCGAGGACCGGGTGGTCGAGGCGGTGGCGGGCACGGACGCGCGCGAACAGACGCGCGAGATGTTCCGGGGCAAGCTGAAACGCGGCGAACTGGACCAGACGGTGATCGAGCTGGACGTGGCCGATGCCGCGCCCGCGATGCCGTCGTTCGAGATTCCGGGCCAGCCGGGCGGCATGGGCATGATGAATCTGGGCGACATCTTCGGCAAGGCGTTCGGCGGGCGCAAGACGCGGAAGAAGATGACGGTGGCCGAGAGTTACGAGGCTCTGATCGCGGAAGAGGCGGACAAGCTGCTGGATGACGAGGCGGTCAAGGCGGCGGCGCTGGCGGCGGTGCAGGAAAACGGCATCGTCTTCATCGACGAGATCGACAAGGTCGCGGCGCGGGCCGAGACGCGGGGGGCGGATGTCAGCCGCGAAGGTGTGCAGCGCGACCTGCTGCCGCTGATCGAGGGGACGACGGTTTCGACGAAATACGGGCCGGTGAAGACGGACCATATCCTGTTCATCGCGTCGGGGCCTTCCATATCGCCAAGCCGTCGGACCTGCTGCCGGAACTGCAGGGCCGCCTGCCGATCCGGGTGGAGCTGCAACCGCTGACCGAAGGCGACTTCGTGCGCATCCTGACCGAGACGGACAATGCGCTGACGCGGCAGTATACGGCGCTGATGGGGACGGAGGAGGTAACGGTGTCGCTTCGCCGCCGACGGGATCGCAGCCTTGGCGCGGATTGCGGCCGAGGTGAACCGCACGGTCGAGAATATCGGCGCGCGGCGGCTTTACACAGTGATGGAGCGGGTGTTCGAGGAACTGTCCTTCACCGCGCCGGACCGCGCCGGGCGACAAGGTCACGGTCGATGCGGCGTTCGTGGAAAAGAACCTGGGCGACCTGTCGCGGTCGGCGGACCTGAGCCGCTATGTGCTGTGATGCTGCGCCGCATTCTTGATGTGACGCAATGGCCTGCCCTGGTCGTGTTTGCGCTGGCCGGGATGATGCTGGTCGGCTTTGCGTTCGTGACCGTCAGTCTGTTCACCCAGACGATGGCCAATCTGCGGTTCCTGACCACCTACGGATGGCGGGCGGTGATGGACGGCGGGCTGGTTCAGCTGGCCGGACTGGTCGTGTCGGGCGCGGCGGCGTTGTGCTGCTACTTGGTCTACAAGATTTGCGAGGTCGATCTGATCGGCCGCTACTATCGCTGGATCGGACAGGATCAGGACCGCCACAGGTAATGGCGGCGTGTCAGATCCTGCCTGTTTCACGGACGCAGGCGATTTGTCGCGCCTGGCCGATCTTTCGCGCTATGTACACTGGTCCGCGCCCGTCGGCGCCGGCAAGGAACGGGACAGACCGATGCGCGCACTGATACTCATCCTGTCGCTTGTTCTGGTCCCAGGATGCTCGACGCGCGGAACCGCCGTCATCGAACCGGCCGCACGCGGGATCGGACATATCGAGACCGTGTTTGTCGGCACCACGCGCGGCCCGGACGATACCGGCGAATTCGGAATCGCGCGCAGCTTTGACGAGCGGTATGCGCGGTATGATGTATCAATTCCGCCCGCGCATGAGGCGGGGAAAATCACGTGGCCGAAACGCGGCCGCGCGCCGGACCCGGCGCGCGACTTTCTGACCGTCGGCCGTGACGTCTTTCCCGATGCCGCCGGGTTCCGCGCCGATCTGTCCCGCGCCCTGCGCGCATCGCCGAAAGGCAAGCGCGAGGCGATCATCTTCGTGCACGGCTACAACACCAACTTCGCCGAAGGCGTCTACCGGCTTGCGCAACTGGGTAAGGACCTTGGGACCGACGGCGTTCTTGTCAGCTATTCCTGGCCGTCGCGGGCCAGCGTGCTGGGCTATGTCTATGACCGCGACAGCGTGTTGTTTGCGCGCGACGGGCTGGAGAAGCTGCTGAACGAAGTGGCGGCAGCCGGGGCCGAGCACATCTTCATCGTCGGCCATTCGCTCGGCGCGCATCTGACGATGGAAACGCTGCGCCAGATGGCGATTTCCGGCAACCCACCTGCGCGGTCGCGGATATCCGGCGTGGCGCTGATGTCGCCCGACATCGACGTCGACGTGTTCCAGTCGCAGGCGCGCAGCATCGGCAAGCTGCCGCAGCCCTTCTTCATTTTCACCAGCCAGCGTGATCGTGCGCTGAGCCTGTCGGCGCGGCTGACCGGCGAAGGGGACCGTCTGGGCAACGTCAAGGAAGCAGGCGAGATCGGCAATCTGGAAGTGACCCTGATCGACACCTCGGCCTTCAGCGTCGGGTCCGGGCATTTCAACATCGGCAACTCACCCGCGCTGATCGCGCTTCTGGGCCGTCTGAGCGAGGTGGATTTGGCGCTTGCGGGCGATGACCGGCGTCCTTCGGGACTGTTGCCGGGCGTCGTCCTGACGGTCCGGAACGCGACCGAGATCATCCTGTCCCCGATTTCGACGCTGGCCAACGCCAAGCCCTGACCTGACAACGCGGATCAGCCCGTCCTGCGCAAATAGACGTAATACGCGCCTTCGCCCCCATGCTTCAGATGCGCGGGCGCGATCTGGAGCACGGCGGGACCAAGCGGCATCTGCGCCAGCCAGACCGGCACCTGATGGCGCAGCACGCCCATCCTGACCGGGATCGGGCCGTGATCGTCGCGGCGCTTGCCTTTGCCGGTGATCACCAGCACCAGCCGCAGGCCCCGTGTCTGTGCGTTCAGGATGAAGCGGATCAGTTCGGGATGCGCCTCGGCCATGGTCATCCCGTGCAGGTCGATGCGCGCCTCGGGCGACGTGCGGCCCCGGGTCATCTTTTTGTGCGCCCGCGCGTCCATGCGCAGAGGCTGGCGGGCAAGGTCTTCGGCAGGACCTGGGATCAGCGTCATGCCGGACGGGGGATGGCGCGCTGCCTCGCCCAGCCGAAACGCGGCAAGCGGCGGTTTCGGCTTTGCGGGCTTCAGAGCCGGCTTTTCCTCGGCATGCGCAGCCCGGTGTGCCTCGGGGTGCAGCGCGTGCGCGCTGCGCGCGATGCGGTCCCACAGTTCGCGCTCCTCCGGACGCAACCCGCGCGGGCGTCGTGTCATGGCACTGCCCCTGCCAGCCGACCGGCACAAGCGGCGTGATCCGCAGCGGCGCGTTCAATGATCCGGCAAGCTGCCCTGCGGCGTCGCCGGTCCCGCAGAACAGATCACCGCGCTGCGGACCTTTTATCGCGCTGCCGGTGTCCTGCGCGATGCACAGGCGGCGGATCGGGTCGGGGGTCAGGGTTTCGATCCAGACGGGGGTGCCGAGCGAAATGTGGGCCGGATCGACAGCGAGGCTGCGCATCGCCGTGACGGGAACGCCAGCGGTGCCGATCGGCCCTGCTTCGTCGGGCAGGTCGAGCCGCCGGAAGAACACGAAGGACGGATTGGTCCGCAGGAGGCCCGCAACATCGGCCGGGTTTGCGCGGCACCAGTCGCGGATCGTCTGCGCGGTCACGGCATTGGGCGCAACTGCCGTGCGCGCGGCAAGCTCTGCGCCCGATCGACCGATAGGGATGCCCGTTCCTGCCGGAATACCCCAGCCGAAGGTGACGCCCGTCCGGAAGGGCGATCCGAGCCGACCCCTGCACCTGCGCGAAAAAGGCATCCACCGGGTCGGCGACGTAGGCAATTTCCAGCCCGCGCAGAAGCTCGCCGTCCTCGATCTCGCCCCGTGCTAGCCCAGTGCCGTCGGCCGGCAGTCCTGACAGGTGCCGCGTAAAGGGCAGCGCCGAATTCGTTCCGTCTGCTCCAGCGACCCCGGAATCACGGGCTCATAGTAGCCCGTCAATCGACCCGGCGGTCCATTCGGGAGGCGCAGCGCGGAAATGGGTCTCGAAAAAAGTCCGCGCGTCAGCATCGACGGGATCAGGCCAGCCCGGCGGCCGCGTCGCCGCATAGGCCGCTAAGCGCGCCAGAAAGGTCGTCCACAGCCCCAGCCATCCAGCCCCGCTACATCCCCCGTCATCACGACGAACGCTCAGTCGCCGGTTGCGACCAGCTGCCAGTTCGGGTCGTTCGCACCCATCGTGCGGGCGAAGGTCCAGACGTCTTTCTGCTTGCGCGAGGCTTTCGGGTCGCCCTCGACAACCTTGCCGCCCATGTCGCGGACGGATGAGACAAGCTCGGCCACGAACCGCACCGAAATTTCGGCTTCGCTGTGCCGCGCGGTCAAAGGTCGCATCAGCCAGCGTCAGTTCGCGCAGACCCTGAAATTCGGTCATCACAGTCACGCCCCGCGATTTCCGGGCCGCGACAACTTCGCTGAAGCTGTCGAACACCTCCTGCGACAGGAACGGCCTGATGCGGTCCAACTCGCCCTTGTCGAAGGCGGTCAGGATCATCTCGTACGCCCCGCGCGCGCCCTGAAGAAATTCGGACACGGAAAACGACGGCTCGACCAGCTTCATCGCGGCAAGCGCCTTGGCGGCCTCGCTGCCTTCGGGCGCATGATCGACGATGTCGCGGTCGGGTCCGCCCTCGATCACCTCGAAGCCCTTGCGGGTGCGGGACGTTTCCGGCCCGGGCAGCGGGGCCGCCGATTTCTCGAAGCCCTCGCGCGAGCCCAGCACGTTGCGCAGGCGCAGGATCAGGAACACGGCGATCCCCGCAAGCACGAGAAGCTGAATGACGGCGCTGGACATTGCGATGAACCTCGGACCCCTGCGGGAATGGAAAACTGGACTGTCTGCACTTATGTAAGGTGACAGTCGGGTCAAGTCCACCTGACCCCCGTAGCCCGGAGACACTGCCGATGTGGCCGCTATTCCTGTTCGTCGCCCTTCCGATCGCCGAAATCGCCGCCTTCGTCATTGTCGGCGGATGGGTCGGGGTGCTTGGAACCGTGGGGCTGGTGCTGCTGTCGGCTGCCGCCGGGATATTCCTGCTGCGCCTGCAGGGCAGCCGGACCGCGCTGAGCCTGCAGCAGGCGGTCGCGGGAATGCGCAACCCGTCAATGGATCTTGCGGACGGTGCCGTCGTGATGGTCGCTGCGCTGCTGCTGATCGTTCCAGGGTTTCTGAGCGACATTGCGGGTCTGGCGCTGCTGATCCCGCCGCTTCGCGCGGCGCTTCTGAAGGCGCTGGCTTCGCGTGTGACCGTTCATGCGGCCGGCCCGGGGAACGCCCGACCGAGATACGGTTCCGACGTTATCGACGGCGAATACACCGATGTTTCGCAGGATGCGCCCCCCTTGGCAGCCCCGCAGACGCCGCCTTCGGGCTGGACCCGGCCCTGACGCCACGGCCCCTGCGGTCCGGCCACCTTTGCCGGTGACTTTGCATTGAGGGGGGAGGGGCAAGGTGCTAAACCGCCCGCCAACCCGAAGGGATTGGAGAAAACCGATGGCCGAAACAGGAAACGGGGCCGACGCAGCGCCGCAGGTCAGGATGCAGGTGCTGGGTCAGTTCATCCGCGACATGTCGTTCGAGAATGCAGTGGCGCAGAAGGGCCTCAGCAACGCGGATGTGCAGCCCGATATTCAGGTTCAGGTCAGCCTCGACGCGCGCAAGCGCCCGGTCGATCATCAGTACGAGGTGATCACCAAGTTCAAGATCACGTCATCGAACAAGGCCGACAAGGCCCCGCTTTTCCTGATGGAACTCGACTACGGCGGCATCTTCCACATCGAAGGCGTGCCGGACGATCAGCTGCACCCCTACTTGCTGATCGAATGCCCGCGGATGCTGTTCCCGTTTGTGCGCCGCATCATTTCGGACGTCACGCGAGACGGCGGCTTCCCGCCCCTGAACGTCGATACCGTGGATTTCCTGGCGCTTTACCGGGGCGAGATCGCGCGGCGCGCGGCGCAGCAGAAACCGGCCGAAGCCCTGTCCTGACCGGCGGAGGCCCGCGTTCACATTCCGGGCAGAACGCTGCCAACACCGGAAACGACCGGCGGTGCGCCACTGGTGCGGTCGGTCGAATCCTGTCAGGACTCGGGGCCGTGGAACCAGAGTAGTGTCGGGGGGCAGCGCGTGACCGGTCGGCTGAGGGCAGTCTGTCTGCGGCACGCGCTTGCGGTCGGCGCTTGGGTGGGCCGTTCTGCTGCATCCTTCCGGGCCTGCCGCCGCGCTGGAGCAGTTCGACTTCGCCACGCCCGGCGCGCCGGACGACCTGCGCGACCGTCTTGTCGCGGTGTCCCTGCTGGCCGAACTGCGGCGTGACAGCGGACAGGACGGGCAGGCGATCTATGCGGCGGCGCTGTCCGATTACGGCCGAATCCTTGGGGAACTATATGCCGAAGGGCGCTATTCCGGCGTGATCTCGATCCGGATCGACGGGCGCGAGGCGGCGGGGATTGATCCGCTGGAAGCGCCCGTGGCTGTCCGGTCGGTTGTGGTGTCGGTCCAGCCCGGACCGCCGTTCACGTTTCTGCGCGCCCGGATGCGCCCATACGCCCTCGGAACCGAAATTCCTCCGGCCTATGCCGACACCGCTCTTGCCCGGTCATCCGCCATTGGCGACGCGGCCGCCGCCGGCGTCGCAGGCTGGCGGCAGACCGGCCATGCCAAGGCCCGCGTGGCAGACCAGACGATCATCGCCGATCACGCCACCGCAAAGATCGATTCGCTGATCCTGCTCGACCCCGGCCCGAAGCTCCGCTTCGGGAAGCTGGATGTATCGGGGAATGAGCGCCTGCGCCTGCGGCGGTTGGTCAAGATCGCTGGGTATCCGGCGGGCGAGGTGTTCGATCCGGACGATCTGGACCGGGTGCTGGACCGTCTGCGCCGCACGGGAGTGTTCCGGTCTGTCACCGCGACCGAGGCCGAGCGACCGAACCCCGACGGCACACTCGATATCAGCATCGCTGTCGTCGAAGAGGCGCGGCGGCGGTTCGGTTTCGGGGCCGAGATCGCCAGCCTTGACGGCCTGACGCTCAGCGGCTTCTGGCTGCACCGCAACCTGTTCGGCGGCGGCGAGCGTCTGCGGATCGACGGCGAGATCACCGGAATCGGCGCGACGACCGGTGGTGCGGACTACAGCCTCGGCTTGCGCATGGACCGCCCGGCCACCTTTTCCCCTGACACGGGGGCTTTCCTGGAACTCGGCGCGGAAAAGACCGACGAGCAGGATTTTGACGCCGAGACGTTCCGCTTTGGTTTTGGTGTGACGCATATCTTTGACGAAGACCGCACGGCCGAAGCCTCGATCCTGTACTCTGCCTCGACGGTCACCGACGCAGCGGGCAGATCGCGCTACAGGCAGCTTTCCCTGCCCCTGACTGCGACCTGGGACCGGCGCGACGTGCCGCTTGCGGCGACGAAAGGCTACTACCTCAAGGCAGAAGCCACGCCCTTCCTTGGATTTGGAAGCACGGACAACGGGGTCCGTCTGAAGGGTGACGTGCGCGCCTATCGCGGGTTTGGCACCGATGACCGTTTCGTACTCGCGGGCCGGGTGCAGGCGGGGACTATCCTCGGGGCCACCGTCGCGGGCGCGCCACGCGACTACCTTTTCTACACCGGTGGCGGCGGATCGGTACGGGGCCAGCCGTATCAATCCCTCGGCGTTCAGGTGATCGGCGGCGGAACCGTACGGTCGGGCGGTCTGAGTTTCGCGGCCCTGTCAGGAGAGATGCGTGCAAAAATAGGCGAAAAGCTCGGGCTGGTCGCCTTCTACGACGCGGGCCTTGTGACAGACGGCAATCTGTTTGGAGGCGCGAGCGGCTTTCAGGCGGGCGTCGGTGTCGGGCTGCGCTATGACACCGGCATCGGACCGATCCGCATCGACGTTGCCGGGCCGGTTGCGGGCGCGACCGGCGACGGGGTGCAACTGTATGTCGGCATCGGGCAGTCCTTCTGATGCGTGCGCTTCTGATCTGGGTCATGCTGTGCCTGACACCGGTCGCCGCCGTGGCGCAGTCCGATGATGACCGGGGCTTTCTGACCGCGTTCCTTGAAGACAACCTGTCGGACCTTGGCCGCACGGTACGGATCACGGGATTCGCGGGTGCGCTGTCATCGCGCGCGACTTTCGACAGCATGACCATCGCCGATGCGGATGGCGTCTGGATCACGATCCGCAACGGCGCGATCCGCTGGAACCGGTCGGCCCTGCTGCAGCGACGGATCGAGATCGAAGAGCTGACTGCGGACGAGATCGACCTACCTCGGGCACCCAAGGGGCGTGACACGGCCAGCCGGGCCGCGCGCGACTTCAGCCTGCCCGAGCTGCCGGTGGCGGTCAGGATCGGCACGATCAGTGCCGGGCGCGTTGCCCTTGGTGCGGACCTGCTGGGTCAGGCGGCAGTTGTGTCGCTGGACGGGTCGATGCAGTTGGAGGGCGGGGAGGGCGAGGCGGACCTTGTCATCACGCGGCAGGACGGGGCCGAAGGAAGCCTGACGCTGACGGCTGCCTACGCCAACGCGACGCGCGCGCTGCGGCTGGATTTTCTGGCCGTCGAAGGTGATGGTGGCGTTGCAGCCTCGCTATTGGGCATTCCGGGCACGCCTGCCTTGTCGCTGGCGGTCCGGGCGGCGGGTCCGATCGATGACGTTCTGGCGGAGGTCAGCCTTTCATCTGACGGCAAGCCGCGCCTGACAGGGCAGATCGAGTTCCTGTCATCTGCGCCGCAGCCGGGCGCGGAACCGGCGCGCAGCTTCCGCGCGGATGTCAGCGGCGACATCGCCCCGCTTCTGCTGCCTGCCTATCGCGAATTTTTCGGCGACGCCCTGTCACTCAAGGCAGCGGGTCGGCGAACCCCCGAAGGACAGCTCGATCTGTCCGAGCTTGTCCTGCAGTCGCGCGCCATCCGGGTGTCCGGCACGGCGCAGGTCCTGCCCGATGGGCTGCCGCAGCGGGCCGATCTGCAGATATCGCTTGGCATCGACAACCGAACGCCCGTGCTTCTGCCGATCCCCGGCGCGCCAACGACGGTGACGGGGGGCGACCTGTCAATCGGGTTCGACGCGGCGAAGGGCGATGGCTGGACACTTGACGGACGCCTCAGCGGACTTCAGCGGTCCGGCCTAGCGCTGGCCACGGTGCGCCTGGACGGGTCGGGGCGCATCGCACGCACCGGAATCGGATCAGCCGCGAAGAATGGCATCGGCGGCACGCTGGCCTTTGCGGCAGGCGGCATCAAGCTGGACGACATCGGATTTCAGTCGGCGGTCGGCCCGTTTCTGGCTGGCAAGACGCGGTTCAACTGGCAGGACGGGGGCGATCTACAACTTCGGGCGCTGTCTGTTGTCGGACAGGGCTATTCCGCCGGTGGCGACCTGACTGTCGCGGGGTTCGACCAGGATTTCAGCATAGCGGGACGCCTAGACGCGCGGGTTACTGGGATGGGTCGGTTTTCATCCCTTGCAGGCCGTCCGCTCGGCGGGTCGGCCGAGGTGTCGCTGATGGGGTCGGGATCGATCCTGACAGGGGCGTTTGACGCCGATCTGACGGCAACCGGGACGGACCTGACCCTAGCGCAGCCCGAGGCGGACCGCCTGCTGTCAGGCGTGTCGCGGATCACCGCATCGGTGCGGCGCGACGAAACGGGGACCGAAATCCGCAGCCTGGCGGTTACGGCATCGACCCTGAAAGCGACGGTTTCGGGCCGGTTGGACCCGGACAGGGCCGAATTGACCGGACAGGCCGACTTCAGCGATCTGTCGTCCCTTGGAAGCAATTACCGGGGCAGTCTGTCGGCGACTGCGGACTATTCCGAAGCGGACGGCGCGCGCCGCCTGCGCGGCACCGGGAGAGGGACCGGGTTGCGGGTAGGACAGCCCGGCCTGGACCGGCTGCTTGCGGGCACATCGACACTGGCGTTCGACGTCGCCGAGGAAGCCGGGGCAATCCGGATCAACGATCTGCGCCTGTCCAATCCGCAGGCCAGCTTTCAGGCCGCATCGGAAGGGACGGCAGGCCAGATTGCCGTAACGGCCCGGCTGGTAAATCTGGCGCTGTTCGCGCCCGATTTTCCGGGGCCGGTCACTGTCGAAGGGACAGTCGCCCCCGACAGTGGCGGGTGGGCGGTCGATCTGACAGGGACCGGGCCGGGTGCCACGAGCGCGGCCCTGACCGGTCGGGTGGCAGCATCGGGCCAGAGCGTTGATCTTGCGGCAAACGGCACGGTCCAGGCCGCGATCCTGAATCCGCTTCTCGCGCCCCGGAACGTCGCAGGCCCGGTCGCCTTCGATCTGCGCATGGCCGGGCAACCGGGGCTTGCATCCCTGACCGGGCGTGTCGAGGCGACGGGCGCGCGGCTGATCGCCCCGAACTATGGCATTGCTGTCGGCGATCTGAATTTCCGGGCCGACCTGTCCGGCGGGCGTGCCGACATCCGCGCCACCGGCGCGGTCCGCGACGGGGGGTCCGTCGCCCTGCAGGGCCCGGTCGACCTGTCCGCACCCTATTCCGGCGACCTGTCGATGACGGTGTCCCGCGTCCGCCTGCGCAGTCCTGCGCTGTATGACACGCGCGTAAGCGGTGGTCTGACAATTGTCGGCCCGATCCTGTCCGGGGCGCGGATATCCGGGCGTCTCGACCTCGAAGAGACCGAGATCCGCATCGCGGCGACAGGTCCTGGAACGGGTTCGTTCGATGGTGACATCCGCCACAGGCGCGACTCGGCAGCCGTGCGGGAGACCCGGGCCCGGGCAGGCCTGTCGGGCGGCGCGACCGGTGCCGCGCCGGGAACATCGCGCGGTCAGTCGGGTTTTCCTCTGGATATCACGATTTCGGCCCCGAACCGCATCTTCGTCCGTGGCCGGGGGCTGGACGCTGAAATGGGCGGCTCGCTGCGCCTGACCGGCAGCACAAATGCGATCCTGCCCGTGGGCGAGTTCAACCTGATCCGGGGCCGCCTCGACCTTCTGGGCAAGCGGCTGACCATCGATGACGGGCGGGTCCAGCTGCAGGGCGCGCTGGTTCCGACGATCCGCTTTTCGGCCTCGACCGCCACCGACAGCGTCACCGCGACCGTCCTGATCGAGGGTCCGGCGACCTCCCCCGCGATCAGCTTTTCGTCCGTGCCCGACCTGCCGGAGGAAGAGGTCGTGGCGCAGCTTCTGTTCGGGCGCGGGCTGGGCACGATTTCGGCGTTTCAGGCCGCGCAGCTTGCTTCGGCTATTGCCACCTTGTCCGGGCGCGAAGGCGCGGGGATCATCGGGCGGCTCAGGACGTCCTTCGGGCTCGACGATCTCGACATCACCAGCGACGAGACCGGCAATGTCGCCCTGCGCGCAGGAAAATACATCTCGCGCAACGCCTACACCGAACTGGCCATCGGGGCCAAAGGCAAGACCGAGGTGACGCTGAACCTGGACATCACCAAGGACGTGAAGCTGCGCGGGTCTTTGGACAGCGACGGACAGACAGGTCTCGGCGTGTTCGTCGAGCGTGACTACTGAGGCGGAAAGCGCCGCAACCGTGCGATCTCGGCATTCACGATGCCGCCGAACAGGATGATGTAGGCGGATATGTAGAACCACATCAGCAGCGCAATCACCGCGCCGATCGACCCGTAGATACGGTTATAGGTTCCGAAGTTCCCCAGATAGACCGAGAACGCGATGGACGCGGCAGCCCAGAGGATCGCGGCCAACAGCGCGCCGGGGGTCAGCCAGCTGTGCCGCGCCTCGGGCTGGTTCGGGCCCCAGCGATAGAACATGCCCAGGAAGACCAGAACGGCAATCAGAAGGATGCTGACCGGGATGACCTTCAGCAACCAGGCCTCGGCGGTACCGAGGGGAATCCAGTTCAACGCGGTCGGCACGATCACGACAGTCGCCAGCGTGACGATCATCAGGCCGATCAGCGCGAACGTCAGGATGGTCGAGATCAGATAGCGGGTGAACCCGGGATGCGGTTCGCGCGCATGGACGGCATTCAGGCCTGACACCAACGCCAGAACACCATTGTGGGCAGAATACAGACCGATGGTCAGCGAAACCGCAGTCGTCCAGCCCAGCGCACCTGGATTGGCCAGCACGAGCCGGGTCACTTCGTCCAAGACGATGACATAGGCGTCATGCGGGATGAATTCCTCGATCATCGAGAAGTTGTCACGCATCAGCGATGGGTCGGAGAAGAAACCCCAGATCGCGATGGTGACGGCAAGGCCGGGAAACACCGCCAGCATCGCGTAGAAGGCCACGCCCGCCGCAATCAGGCCGAGGTTGCGGTCGTCAAGTGCCTCCCACACGCCGGTCGCAAGTGCCTTGAGGTATTTTGGTCGCTGCGGTTTCAGGGCCCGTCACTCCGCCTGCATGAACAGGACATCTAGCCTGCATGCGGATGCCGGGCAAACTTTCCGGAACGGCGGTCAGTCCAGCCGCGGCGCGTCGAGGAACTGCATCGGTTCCGCTTGAGGATCGGCAATCCGCCGCATGAGCGCTTTCACCAGGAATCCTCCGATCGGGATGATGTCTTCATGCACCGTCATGATCTCGCGGCGGAAGCGCGGCAGGAACGGGATTGCATCCTTGGCCACGATGTCGATTTCCCGTCCCACCGCCAGCCCCAGATCCTCGGCAGCCGATACAACCGCCATCGTGGCACCGGCGGCGGGAACGACAAAGCCATCACAGGCACCCGGCCCGGTCAGCCAGGGCGGCATGACGGATTCGATCTCGGCACCGCTGCCATGCGCGGTCGTTCCTTCAACCAGCGACAGTGTAAGGCCAAGCCGTGCGGTTTCGGCCTCTATTCCCGCAAGCATGTGCTGCGCATAGGACTGGTTCAGCGGCGGGGGAAGCAGCGCGATCTTCCTTCGCCCCCTGGCCGCCAGCATCCGCACGGCCTTGATCCCGAAGGCCTCGTTGTCGAAATCCGCCCAAGGATGCGACCAGTCGGTCCGGCCATGGGTCGCAAAAGGAAAATCACGCTCCAGCAGGTAGGCAACGCGGGGATCCTGCGGTTCCGTCTGGTTCATGATGATGCCATCGGCCGACCCCGAATTCGACGATGTAGCGGATCGGGTTCATCGGGTCTTCAGTCGGGAAGTATGGCGTCACGATCATGTGGTAGTTGGTGCCCCGCAGCGCGCCCGCCAGCGACGAGATCAGGCGCGCCGTGTGGTTCATCATGTCGTGCTCGGTCGACAGGACGAGCGAGATCACCATCGTACGTCCGGTCCGCAGGCGCACGCCCGCGCGATTCGGGCGATAGCCGATCTGGCGCGCGATTTCCTTCACGCGGCGCTTGGTTTCGTCCCCGATGTCGGGTGCATCGTTCAACGCGCGGGAAACTGTCGGCACCGCCAGCCCCGAAAGACGTGCGATGGTCTTCAGGGTCGGGCGTTCCCCGGTATCGGCCTGCGCCGAATCAGTCTCGGTCGCTGCGATGCCCTTGTTCATTCCCGTGTGCCGTCCCTGTTTCATTCCGTGATCCCGCGCTTTTCCTCTTGCGGGAAAGCCCGCTGAAATTGCAGGATTTCCGGGGATGAGGGGCCGTCGCTGACCGCAGGTCACGACGATGCTAAAGCAGCTTGATCGAAAAGTCTAAATCGATATAGGTTCTGGCTATAACGATTTAGAAGAAAACTCAGGGAGGAGTTTGCTGATGAAACTTACGACAACTCTGCTCGCGGCCACCGCACTGTGCGGTGCGACGTCCGCGATGGCCGCCGACTGCGAGGTCACCCACTGGTGGACCTCGGGCGGCGAAGCGGCTGCTGTTGCCGAATTCGCCAAGGCGTTCGACGCGACCGGCAACAAGTGGGTCGACGGCGCGATCGCCGGTTCGGGCGACGTCGCCCGTCCGATCATCATCAGCCGGATTCTGGGCGGCAACCCGATGTGCGCCACCCAGCTGAACCCCGGCAAGGATGCGGACGACCTGATCGCCGCAGGCCTGATGCAGGACCTGACCGAGCTTGCGACGGCGGAAGACTGGGCGAACGTCCTGCGCCCGAAATCGCAGATGGACAGCTGCACCCTGGACGGCAAGGTCTATTGCGTCCCGGTAAACTTGCACTCGGGCCAATGGATGTGGACCAACCGCAAGGTCTATGAAGATGCGGGCATCGCGCCGCCGCAGAACTGGGCCGAGATGGTCGCGGCCGCACCTGCGCTGAAGGAAAAAGGCATCATCCCGCTGTCGCTGGCGGAAGGCTGGCCGGTGGGTACGCTGACCGAAGACCTGATCGTGGCGATTGCTGGCGTGGACACCTATGTCGCGGTTTACAAGGACCGCAACCTGGACCTGGCCCGGGGCCCTGAATTCGCCAAGGTGTTCCAGGCGATCGACGCGGCACGCCAGATCATCGACCCCAAGACTGTGGTTCCGCAGTGGAACGATGCCGTGGCGCTGGTGATTCAGGGCAAGGCCGGTGCGAACGTGATGGGCGACTGGGCCGGCGGAGAATTTGCCGTCGCCGGAATGGTTGCAGGCAAGGACTTCGACTGTCTGCCTGGTCTGGGTGTCGAGCCCGTTCTGGGCACCGGCGGGGACGTGTTCTACTTCCCGAAAAGTGCCGATCCGGAAGTGACCAAGGCTCAGTTGGCCATGGCGTCGTCGATGGTGACCAAGGAAGTCCAGGTCGCCTTCAACCTGAAGAAAGGCTCGCTGCCGATGCGCGCTGACGTGGACCTGTCCGCGGCCAACGACTGCATGAAAAAAGGCCTCGAGATCCTCGACAAGGGCACGAAAGTGTTCCCGAACAACTCGCAGATGCTGGATCGTGACTCGCTCAACCAGATCAACGACGTGATGAAAGAGTTCTTCTCGGACCTCTCGATCACGCCGGAGGCAGCGCAGGAGCAGTTTGCCGCGATCATCGAAGCGGCACCCAAGTGATCTCCGGATCAGTCGCAATCTGAAGTCCGGCCCGGCAGCAATGCCGGGCCGAATTCGACTGGTGCAGGCCGAAACAGGAACCTCGGACATGAAGCGGCCAAATCCCCTTTTCCGGAATCTGACCTCCAAACTTGCCGCAACGCCGATGATCTTCATCGTGCTTGTTGTCTTCATCGGAAGCACGATGTGGACGGTGGCCTCGTCCTTCACCGACATCAAGACATTGCCGATCTTCACACCGCGCGAGTTCTACGAACACTGGGCGGGATTTGCGCAGTATGTGCGGCTCTGGAACACGCCGCGCTGGATCACCTCGATCACCAACCTCGCGCTATATGGCATCCTCTATTCGGGTTTTGCCTTCATCATCGGCTTTCTGCTGGCGGTGCTCATGGATCAGAAGATCCGCGCCGAGGGCGTATTCCGCACAATCTATCTTTATCCCTTTGCGCTGTCGTTCATCGTGACCGGGAAGGTCTGGGCATGGATCCTCAACCCGGCCTTCGGGCTTGAAAAGACCGTCCGTGACTTGGGCTGGACAAGCTTTTCCTTCGACTGGCTGACCAACCGCGACATGGCGATCTACACCGTGGTCATCGCCGGGCTCTGGCAGGGCACCGGCCTCGTGATGGCGCTGATGCTGGCGGGTCTGCGCGGGATCGACGACGATATCTGGCGCGCGGCACGGGTAGACGGAATCCCGAAATGGCGGACCTACCTTCAGATCGTGGTGCCGATGATGCGCCCTGTGATGATCACGATCTTTGTGATCGTCGCGTCGGGCTCTGTGCGGGTCTATGATCTGGTGCTGGCCCTGACCCAGGGTGGGCCCGGGCAACTCGTCGCAAGTCCCGTCCATGTATATCTATGAGAAGCTTTTCGTGGGCGCACTGGCGCAGGGCACTGCCGCTTCATCCGTGTTGCTGCTTGCCACCGCAGTCATTCTGATCCCCTGGATCATCGTCGAATTCGGCAAGAAGAGCAGGGGATAAGCGCATCATGGCCATGTCGTCTACAGCCAGGATCAATCCCTCCGGGGCCAAGCCCAAGCCGTTCTTTGCGCCCGGTCGCGTGCTGATCTACGCCTTGCTGATCATCACCTCGATCTACTACCTGGTTCCGCTGTATGTGATGGTCATCACCTCGCTCAAGGATCTCGACATGATCCGCGAGGGGAACATCTTCATACCGACCATGCGGCCGAGTTTCGATGCCTGGGTGAAAGCCTGGTCAGCCGCCTGCACCGGCCTGAACTGCACGGGGCTTGCGCCCGGCTTCTGGAATTCGGTCTTCATCACCATCCCCTCGGTGATCGTGTCAATCGCGGTGGCTTCGATCTCGGGATATTCGCTGGCCAACTGGCCGTTCAAGCTGGCTGAGTGGTGCTTTACAATCCTGCTTGTCGGGTCGTTCATCCCCTATCAGGTGTTTCTCTACCCCCTTGTCATCATCACGCGGGAAATGGGCATTTACTCAACGCTTTACGCGGTGATTTTTGTTCATACGGTGTTCGGACTGCCGATCCTGACGCTGCTGTTCCGCAACTACTTCGCGTCCCTGCCGGATGAACTGTTCAAGGCGGCGCGCGTCGACGGGGCGGGATACTGGCGCATCTTCTTCCAGGTGCTTGCGCCGATGTCGCTGCCGATCTTCACTGTCGCCGTGATCCTGCAAGTCACCGGTATCTGGAACGACTTCCTGTTTGGCGTCATCTACGCCGGACCGACAAACTATCCGATGACCGTGCAGCTGAACAACATCGTCAACTCGCTTCAGGGGGTCAAGGAATACAATGTCGAGATGGCGGCAACGATCCTCACGGGCCTTGTTCCGCTGACCATCTACTTCCTCTCTGGCAAATACTTCGTCCGCGGCATCGCCGCCGGCGCGGTCAAGGGCTGATCCTCATGCATTCTGTCTCGGTCAAGAATCTCACGCTCAACTTCGGCGCAGCCGCGGTTCTGCAGAACCTGAACCTCGATGTCGCCGAGGGAGAGTTCGTCGTGCTGCTCGGCCCGTCAGGCTGCGGCAAGTCCACGCTGCTTAACTGTCTGGCGGGGCTTCTGGACATTTCCGAAGGCGAAATCTGGATCAAGGGCAAGAACGTCACCTGGGCAGAGCCGTCCGAGCGCGGCATCGGCATGGTGTTCCAGTCCTATGCGCTTTATCCGCAGATGACGGTCAGGGGGAACCTGACCTTTGGCCTGAAGATCGCCGGAATGCCCGCAAATGAGATCGAAACGCGGGTGACACGGGCGGCAGAGATTCTGCAGATGGGGCCCCTGCTTGACCGCAAGCCCGCAGCCCTGTCCGGCGGCCAGCGGCAGCGCGTGGCGATCGGGCGGGCGCTGGTGCGCGACGTGGATGTCTTCCTGTTCGACGAACCCCTGTCGAACCTCGACGCCAAGCTGCGTGCCGATCTGCGGGTCGAGATCAAGCGTCTGCACCAGCGGCTGAAAAACACGATGATCTACGTCACCCACGACCAGATCGAGGCGATGACGCTGGCCGACCGGATCGCGATCATGAAATCGGGTCTGATCCAGCAGCTGGCCAGCCCGGCGGACATCTACAACCGCCCGGTGAACAAGTATGTCGCGGGCTTCATCGGCAGCCCGGAGATGACATTCTTCAAAGGCGACCTGAAGGGCAACTCCTTCGAAGTGGACGGTGTCAGTATCCCTGTCGGCGACTACGGCTTTGACGGAGGCCGCGCCGACCGGCCAGCATGGTTCGGGATTCGGCCCGAGCATGTGCAGACAGGTGACGCCGCCAAGGCCCAACCGTTCAGCGTTGAAACCACGGTGGACATCGTCGAGCCGATGGGGTCGGACACGCTGGTCTGGGCCAAGGTCGGCGGCAATGATCTCCGTATCCGGATGGACGGGCAGGCGCGTGTGGCGGAAGGCGACAAGATCGTCGTCGGCTTCACGGCGGCAAGGGCGCACATGTTCGACCAGGGCACGGAAAAGCGGCTCTGAGACTTTATGATCGACCTGTCCGGCATATGGGCCCTTTCGGATGAAAGCGGTCGGTATCAGGCGCCCATGCAGGTGCCGGGTGACGGGATCACGGCGCTGCACAAGGCGGGGCTGATCCCGGACCCGTACTGGGGGCGGAACGAATACGGGCTGCGGTGGATAGCGGACCTGGACTGGACGATCCGGCGCGAGGTGGTGCTGGACCGGACCGATTATGGCTTTGTGGCCGACATGCTCGACACGGTTGCAGAGGTGCGGGTGAACGGCGTCGAGGTGCTGAAGGCCGACAGCATGTTCCGGAAGCAGCGGGCGGATATTTCCGGTGCCGCGAAGGTCGGCACGAACGTGATCGAGATCACTTTCCGGTCGTCCGTAGAGGAAGCCGCTGCGCGGCAGGCGGCGCAGCCCTTCTACATCCCCTACAGTCAGAACAACTGCCCGATCCCGAACGGCAACATGCTGCGGAAGCCCCAGTGCGATTTCGGCTGGGACTGGAACATCGCGCTGGCCCCGTTCGGGGTTTATGAAGGGATACGGCTGGAACCTATCGGCGTCGATGTGATTTCAGGGCTGAGGATCAGCCAGACGCACGGCGATGGGGCTGTCGCGGTTCACGTGTCCGCCGGGGTGGCGCTGGTACCTGACGGTACAGAAGTGATGGTGTCGCTCTGCGGCGTGACCGAGCGGGGCCTAACGCGCGGCGGGCGGCTGAACCTGACTGTCACCTTGAAGAACCCCGCGCGCTGGCACCCGAACGGATCAGGCCCTCAGGCGCTGCACGACCTGACCATTACCGTCGGCGACGCCGCTGAAACACGCCGCATAGGCCTGCGTGACATTCGCCTGATCACCACGCCGGACGCCACCGGCGCGCGCTTCGCATTCGCGGTCAACGGCCGTGAGACCTTCATGCGGGGTGCAAATTGGATCCCCGGCGACGCGCTCGGGTCGAACATCACGCCCGAGTCTGTCCGTCCGCTTCTCCAGTCCGCAGTCGATGCGAACATGAACATGATCCGCATCTGGGGGGGCGGGCGTTACGAGCCGGATTGGTTCTATGACCTCTGCGACGAGATGGGTCTGCTTGTCTGGCAGGACTTCATGTTCGCCTGCCACCTATACCCTTCCGATGGCGGCTTTCTGGACGAGGTCGACCGCGAGGTGCGCGAGGTTGTGGGCAGGATCGGCCATCATGCCTGCATTGCGCTCTGGTGCGGCGACAATGAACTTGCTCGGCGCGCTGACCTGGTTCGAGGAGAGCCGCAACAACCGCGACCGCTATCTGGTCGCCTATGACCGTCTGAATCGCACCATCGAACGGGCGATGAAGGACACCGCCCCGGACGCGATCTGGTGGCCCTCCTCGCCCTCGCCCGGCCCGATGTCCTTCGGCGATGCCTGGCACGATGACCGGTCGGGCGACATGCATTTCTGGTCGGTCTGGCACGAGGGGCGCGACTTCGACCACTACCGCGATGTCTCGCCCCGCTTCTGTTCCGAATTCGGGTTCCAGTCCTATCCGTCGATGTCGGTCGATCCGCAAATTCGCCGATCCGAAGGACTGGAACATCGCCGCCCGGTGATGGAAAGCCACCAGAAGAATGCCGGCGGCAATGCGCGGATCGCCGAGACGATGTTCCGCTATTTCCGCTTTCCCGTGGATTTCGAGAATTTCGTCTATCTGTCCCAGGTCCAGCAGGGTCTGGCGATCAAGACCGCCGTCAGCCACTGGCGCAGCCTGAAACCGCACTGCATGGGCACGCTCTACTGGCAGCTGAACGACACCTGGCCGGTATGCAGCTGGTCCAGCCTCGATCACGGCGGCAACTGGAAGCTGCTGCACCACATGGCGAAGGACTTCTACGCGCCGGTCATCGTGACGGCAGTGCCGGACGCCGATGGCATCCTGCTCAAGGCGGTCAACGACACCGCACGCCGATGTCACGCTGGAAGTCGACCTTTACGCCGTCACGCCCGAGGGCGGCATCCGACCCCTGGGAACGCATCACACCTCGGCCCCGCCGGACAAGGCGGTCGAGGTGGCGCGGGTCGCACCGGACGCGCTGAGGGATAACGAATTCCTGTCGTTCACATGGAGGGAGCCGGGCAAGCCCGTGTCCGGCGACATCCACGCGCCGAAGCCGTGGAAGACCTATGATCTGGTCCCAGCCGGGCTGACCCACACCGCCAGACGGGCGGACGGCGGCTGGGCAATCACCGTTTCCGCCGAACGGCTGGCACTGTTTGTCGCGCTTGAGGCAGACTTAGCCGGGCGATTCTCTGACAATGCATTCACTCTGTTCCCCGGCTATCCCGCGACCATCACCTTTACTCCGGACACCCCGGGTGCGGTACCGCAGTTCACCCTGCGCGATCTGCATTCAGCCACCTACGGAAAGGACGCCCCATGATCAGCTATCAGATTTACTCCTCACGCGATTTCCCGCCCCTGTCCGCCACGCTGAAAATGCTCGGCGATCTCGGCTATGAAGGTATCGAGGGCTTTGGCGGCCTCTATCAGAGCCAGGCACAGGTAGATGAGCTTGCGGCCGGGCTGAAGGCGAACAAGCTCAAGATGCCCACCACGCACATCAGCCTCGACATGCTGGAAGGGCAACCCGACTTCACCGTCAGTATCGGCAAGCAGCTCGGCTGGGCCAAGGCTTATGTTCCCTACGTCATGCCTGACGACCGGCCGAATGACGGACCGGGTTGGAAAGCCTTCGGCGCGCGGCTGCAAAAGGCCGGCGCGCCGCTGCGCGCGGCGGGCATCGGCGTCGGTTGGCACAATCATGACTTCGAATTTGTCCCCTGCGCCGACGGCACGATCCCGCAGGCGGCTATCATGGAGGGCGGCCCCGATCTGGAATGGGAGGCTGACCTCGCCTGGATCGTGCGCGGCGGGTCAGACCCGATGGACTGGATCGACCGCTACAAGGGTCGCATCACGGCGGCACATGTGAAGGACCTTGCCCCCGAGGGCGAGAATGCGGACGAAGGCGGCTGGGCCGATGCCGGGCACGGCCGGCTGCCACTGGGGTCATATGTGAAGGCTCTGCGTAACTACGGTGCCAACTACTTCGTTCTGGAACACGACAATCCGTCTGACGACAGGCGCTTCGCCACGCGCGGGTTGGCGTCTGCGAAAACCTATTGAGAGGACGAAATGACAACGCTTGGAATCGGCATTATCGGCTGCGGCAACATCTCGACCAGCTATCTGCGGTTGGCCCCCTTGTTCAGGGGTCTGGAAATGCGTGCGGTCGCGGACATGAACATGGACGCGGCCAAGGCGCGGGCGAAGGAATTCGGCGTCAAGGCACTGTCGGTCGATGACCTGCTTGCGGCCAAGGACATCGACATCATCGTCAACCTGACGATCCCGGATGCGCATTACCCGGTCACAAAGCGCATTCTCGAGGCAGGCAAACACGCCTATTCGGAAAAGCCCTTCGTGCTGACGCTGGAGCAGGGCGAAGACCTGCGCGCGATCTGCAAAGCCAAAGGGCTGCGCATCGGGTCGGCCCCTGACACCTTCCTTGGCGGATCGCACCAGATCGCCCGGCGGCTGATCGACGAAGGCAAGATCGGCAAGATCACCGGGGGCAGCGCCGCAGTGCTGAACCACGGGATGGAGCACTGGCATCCGAACCCGGACTTCTTCTTCCTGCCGGGCGCCGGCCCGATGCTCGATCTCGGACCCTACTACGTCACCAACTTGATCCAGCTGATCGGCCCGGTGAAGCGGGTCGGTGCGCTTGCTACCTCGGCCTATCCTGAACGGACGATCCTGACCGAAGGCCCGCGTCAGGGCCAGAAGGTGCCGGTCAAGACGCCCACGAACATCCATGCTCTGCTGGAGTTCGTGAACGGCGCGACGGTCAGCCTGTCGACCAGCTGGGACGTGCGGGCGCACAAGCGGGTGAACATGGAGATCTATGGCACCGAAGGCTCGCTCACCGTGCCCGACCCCAACATGTTCTCAGGCACCGTCGAAATGGCGGGGATCGACGGCAAGTTCGCGGCTGTGCCGGATGACGGGCATCCCGCTGGGCAAGCACAATTCCGACCATCCTGCTCGCCGGGCCGCATGCCAACTACCGCACGGCTGGTCTGGCCGACATGGCGGTCGCCATCAGCGAGGGGCGCCCGCACCGCTGCTCGATGGAGCTGGCGCTGCACGCGGTCGAGGTGATGACGGCCTGCCTGAAGTCGGGCGAGACGGGCCAGTTCGTGACCATGACGACGACCTGCGACCGCCCTGCGGCCCTGTCTGCAGCCGAGGCGCGCGCCCTGATGAAATAGACCCTGTCCCGGCCCGAACCGGGCCGGTTCTACTTGCAACGGAGATACGCCATGACCTATGTCGCCGGCCGCTGATCGCTATCAGGGGATGATCTACAACCGCTGCGGCGCGTCCGGCCTCAAGCTGCCCGCAATCTCGATCGGGCTCTGGCACAATTTCGGGCATGACACGCCGCACCAGACCAAGCGTGACATCCTGCGCACCGCCTTCGACCTTGGCATCACGCATTTCGACCTGGCCAATAACTACGGCCCGCCGCCCGGCAGCGCCGAGGAAGCCTTCGGCGATCTCTATCGCCAGGATTTCCACCCCTACCGGGACGAGCTGATCCTGTCCTCCAAGGCAGGCTATCTTATGTGGGACGGGCCTTATGGCGAATGGGGCAGCCGGAAATACATGGTTGCCTCTTGCGACCAATCGCTGAAGCGCATGGGCGTCGACTACGTCGACATCTTCTATTCACACCGCTTCGATCCCGACACGCCGCTGGAAGAGACGATGGGCGCGCTCGATTACATCGTCCGTTCGGGACGCGCGCTGTACGCCGGGTTGTCCAGCTACAACTCCGAGATGACGCGCAAGGCCGCGGCGATCCTGAAGAGTTTGGGCACGCCGTGTCTGATCCACCAGCCGAGCTACAACATCCTGAACCGCTGGGTCGAGACCGACGGGCTGAAGGACACGCTACGCGACCTCGGGCATCGGGTCCATCGCCTTCATTCCGTTGGCGCAGGGGTTGCTGACCAACAAATACCTGAACGGCATCCCAGCCGGCAGCCGCGCCGCGCAGGACAAATCGCTGCACCCTTCCGTTGTGGACAAGGCCATTGGGTCAGTCCGCAAGCTGAACGACATGGCGCAGGGCCGCGGCCAGACGCTTGCGCAGATGTCGCTCGCCTGGGTCTTGCGTGGCGGCGGCATCACCATCGGCGCTGATCGGCGCGTCGAAACCAGAACAGGTCACCGACTGCGTCGGCGCGCTCGCCAACCTTTCCTTCACCGATGCCGAGCTTGACGGCCATCGACGCGATTTCCGAAGAGAAGGAAATCAATCTCTGGGCGCGGTCGTCGGAGACGGAAGACTAGGGATGGCCGACCCCGGCAGATACGCGGTTCGTGAACTGTCACCTAGACACCTGGCCAGACTTCGCCCGGCTGACCGAGGCGCATAACGGTGTCTGGGGCGGTTGTTGGTGCATCGGCTTCCATACCCGGAATTTTGGCAGCCCCGACCAGAACCGCGCGCTGAAGGAACAGATGGTGCGCGAGGGAACGACTCACGCAGCGCTTGTCTTCGACGGGGCCGAGTGCGTGGGCTGGGCGCAGTATGGCAGCCCCGCCGAACTGCCCGCGATCAAGAATCGCAAGGCCTATGAGGCGGTGTCGGATCGCCTGCCGGACTGGCGCATCACCTGCCTGTTCGCCGCGAACAGTCACCGCAGGCAAGGTGTGGCCGATGCCGCGGTCGCTGGCGCGCTCGACCTGATCGCACGTGCCGGCGGCGGAACGGTGGAGGCCTTCCCCGAGGATACGGAAGGCCGCAAAGTCTCTGGTTCGTTTCTGTGGAACGGCACAATGCCGATCTATGCGAGGCTCGGGTTCGAGAGGGTGCGCCAGATCGGCAAGTTCAAATGGCTGGTGCGCCGCACCGTGGCTCCTCATGGGGCAGCGGGATGATCCGCAACCCGATCCTGCCCGGCTTCAACCCTGACCCGAGCATCTGCCGCGTCGGGCCTGACTACTATATCGCCACGTCGACCTTCGAATGGTTCCCCGGCGTCCAGATCCATCACTCGACCGATCTGGCCAACTGGCGGCTGGTGTCGCGCCCGCTGGTCCGCGCCAGCCAGCTCGACATGCGCGGCAACCCCGACAGCTGCGGCATCTGGGCACCCTGCCTGTCCTATGCCGACGGCAGGTTCTGGCTGGTCTACACCGACGTCAAGCGCTTCGACGGCGCCTTCAAGGACGCGCACAACTACATCGTCACATGCGACACCGATCGACGGCGACTGGTCCGATCCGATTTACGTGAATTCATCCGGATTCGACCCCACGCTGTTCCATGACACCGACGGGCGGAAGTACTTCCTGAACCAGCGCTGGAACCACCGGGGCATGGGCACCGGCGGCAATCCGAAACACGCAAGCTTCGACGGTATTCTGATGCAGGAATGGTCGGCCGAACGCGGCCTGACCGGCCAGGCCCGGAATATCTACGACGGCACCGACCGTGGCCTGACCGAGGGGCCGCACCTGTTCAAACGCGAGGGCTGGTACTATCTGACCACGGCAGAGGGCGGCACAGGCTACGATCATGCCGTCACGATGGCGCGGTCACGCGACATCTGGGGGCCTTACGAAACGCACCCCGCCAAGCATGTGATCACGACGGCGCAGGACCCGGACAGCCCGATCCAGCGCGCGGGGCACGGCCAGTATGTCGAAGGCCATGACGGTCGGCACTGGCATACGTTCCTCATGGGCCGTCCGATCCGGTCCGGCGGGCGGGCGTGGTGCCCGCTTGGGCGCGAGACCGGGATCGAAGAGGTCGAATGGCGCGATGGCTGGCTCTGGCTAAAGGGCGGCGGACAAGTGCCCCGCACCGCAGTCCCTGCGCCCGCCGAACCCGCGACCGCCGCTGCATCGTCACATGATTTCTCCGGCACCGTCCTGCCGCCCGAATTCCAGTGGCTGCGCCACCCGCATCCGGATCGGCTGTTCCGTCTCGATGGGGCGCTGACCCTGATCGGGCGCGAAGTCAGTCGGGGTCCTGGTTCGAACAGGCGCTTGTCGCCCGTCGGCAGGAACACCACGCATATTCGGCCGACTGCCGGGTGGAATTCGACCCCGTGACTTATCAGCAGGCTGCGGGCCTGACGACCTACTACAACCGGCACAAGTTCCATGCCCTTGTCGTCACACAGGAGCCCGGGCTTGGTTGCTGCCTCTCCATCCTCTCCTGCCCCGGCGACTGGCCGGACGGCGCGTTGACACTGCCATCAGCGCCCGTTCCCATCGGCGCGGGGCCTGTCGATCTGCGGGTGGCGGTCGATCACGACCGCCAGCAGTTCTTCTGGCGACAGGGCGGCGAATGGATGCTCATCGGTCCCGCACTGAACGCTGCTGTCATCTCCGACGAGGGCGGGCGCGGCGAACACGGATCCTTCACCGGGGCGTTTGTCGGGATGCTCGCGTTCGACACATCCGGCGCGGGCCGCGAAGCCCGCTTCACCTGTTTCACCTATGGTGCCGCATGACTTCTCAACTGATGATCCATGACCTCTCGTCGGGCAACGAGACGATGGTTCTCGAAACCGACATGCTGATCGAGGCCCCGAACTGGGCGCCAGACGGTGGCTCCCTGATCGTCAACGGCGACGGGTTGCTTTTCCGGGTGCCCCTCGACCGGCCCGCTCTGAACCAGATCGACACGGGGTTTGCCACGCGGCTGAACAACGACCACGGCATTTCACCGGACGGATCGACGCTGGTCATCTCGAACCATACAGTCGTCGGCCAGTCCTGCATCTACACGCTACCGGCCGCCGGGGGCGAGCCGCGCCGCGTGACGGCAAACACCCCGTCGTGGTGGCACGGCTGGTCCCCGGACGGCCGCACGCTCGCCTACACTGCGGTACGCGACGGGGCGTTCGGCATATGGACAATCCCGGTCGAAGGCGGGAACGAGACCTGCATCGCGGGCGGCGGCGGGCACCATGATGGCCCTGACTATACGCCGGACGGGGAATGGGTCTGGTTCAACTCCGATCAGGGCGGTTCGATGCAGCTCTGGCGGGTCAGGGTGGACGGTACCGACCGGCAGCGGATGACTGACGAGCCGACGGTGAACTGGTTTCCGCACCCGTCGCCGGACGGATCTCTGATTCTCTACCTGGCCTATCCTAGGGGGACCGAGGGGCACCCGCGCGATCTGGATGTCGAGCTGCGGGTGATTCCCGCTGACGGGGGCGCGTCGCGGCGGATTGCCGCTTTATTCGGCGGTCAGGGGACGATCAACGTTCCCTGCTGGTCCCCCGACGGCCGGCGCTTTGCCTATGTCCGATACGCTAGACCTGCCTGACTGGGTCGCATCCGTCAACATTCTGCAGATGCAAACAGCATTCATACACAATTCAAGCTCAATCTTAGAGCGAGTTGGGTGGCATTGAAATCCCTGGAAAGGTTCGCCAGAACGGACCCTTGACGCGAGCAATCCATCCGTGGTCAACGATATGTGAGATCGACGCTGCAAGACAGCATTCCGATTGCAACATGGTTTCGTACCAATGCCGCCGGGATGTCACATTTGTGGCCCGATCAACGTTAAAGGTTCGGTAACGATCGCCAGTGTAGCAAGTCACAACGGCGGATTTGGGGCTGAGTTCGGCCGAAACGTGAATGGGAGTACCATCTGGATGTCGGCCCCGCCGTTCGAATTCCGTGATTTCGCTCGGGAATCTGCCAATCCCGTCAGCTACGCTTCTTCAGGAAAGCGCGTGCTAGACTTGGGTCTGCTGTTCCTGATGTCCCCCGTCATCCTGCCGGTCATGGCATTGCTGCTGCTGATCACAGCTTTGACCGGCGGCGCACCGCTCTATTCACAGGACCGCGTCGGCCAGGACGGGCATGTGTTCCGCTGCTGGAAAATCCGCACCATGGTCCGCAATGCCGACCGCGTCCTGCAGGAATTGCTGGCCAGCGATCCCGCCCTCGCCGCCGAATGGGGACACAAGCAGAAGTTGTCCCACGATCCGCGGGTGACATGGTTTGGCGCGCTTCTGCGCCGCAGCAGCCTCGACGAACTGCCGCAGCTGTGGAACGTCCTGAACGGCACGATGAGCCTGGTCGGCCCGCGTCCGTTCCTGCCCGCCCAGCGCAGCCTCTACCTTTCCGGTTCGGCGGATGCGCCCTATTACCGGATGCGGCCCGGACTGACCGGCCTCTGGCAGATCAGTAAGCGCAGCCAAGGCACCTTCGCCGAGCGTGCGATCTATGACGGGGACTACTCGCAGTCGATCTCGCTTGGCTCGGACCTTGGCATCCTGCTGCGGACCTGCGCGGTCGTCCTGCGCGGTACAGGCGTCTGACGCCCCGACCTCAGCTGCCGCGCAGCCAGATCGCGGCGGGGCCAAGCGTCTCGACAAAGGCCGCGTGTGCTGCGGACTCCTCGGGTGTCAGTAGGGGTGCCAGCGGTTCCGGGCGGGCAAACAGTCGCGGCGTATCGGCCGTGTCAGATTCCGCATTCTCTGCGGACGCTGCGGTCAGACCGAAATCCGGCTGCCGTCCGCCGATCAGTTCCAGATAGACCTCGGCGAGAATTTCGCTGTCCAGCAGCGCGCCGTGCTTCTCGCGCGCGGAGTTGTCTACGCCGAACCGGCGGCAGAGTGCGTCAAGGGAGGCAGGTGAGCCGGGAAAGCGGCGGCGCGCAATGGCGACCGTGTCGATCGCGCGCGCGGTATCGATCGGCGGCAGCCCTGCCCGAGACAGCTCCGAGTTCAGGAATTTCATGTCAAAGGCTGCGTTGTGGATCACCAGCCGCGCATCGTCTCCGATGAAGGCCAGAAAATCGGCCGCCGCCGCCGCGAACTTCGGCTTGCCGCGCAAGAAATCGTCTCCAAGGCCATGCACCGCGAAGGCCTCGGGCGGCATCGCCCGCTCAGGGTCAAGATAGACGTGATGGGTGCGACCCGTCGGCAGATGGTTCAGCAGCTCGACCGCCCCGATCTCGACGATGCGGTGGCCTTCGGCAGGTTCGAACCCTGTGGTTTCCGTGTCCAGCACGATTTCACGCATCGGCAATCCCTTCCCGCAGATGCTTCAGCAGCGCCCGCACCTCTGCCCGGGTCTGCTCAATAGTCCGGGTTTCGATCACATAGTCGGCGCGCCTGCGCTTGTCTGCATCCGGCATCTGTCGCGCAAGGATCGTATCCAAGTCCGCCGCCGTCATCTCGCGCCGCGCCAGAACCCTGTCGCGCTGGATCTTTTCGGGCGCTGTTACAACCAATACCGCGTCGCAGGCCACCTCTGCACCGGTTTCGTAGAGCAACGGAATGTCCAGCACCACAATGTCTGCGTCAGTCTTTTCAAGGAAGGCTTGGCGGTCAGCCGCGACATGGGGGTGCACAATCGACGAAAGCCGGTCCAGAATGCCCGCATCGTCGGCAATCATCTCGCGCAAGCGCTGCCGCGACACCGTTCCGTCGGCCTGAACGGCGTCCGGATATATCCGCGCCACGGCCTCGGCCCCCGCGCCTCCCGGCGCATAAAGCCGCCGCACCGCCTCGTCCGCGTCCCAGACCGGAACACCCTCGTCCCGGAACATCGCCGCAGTGGTCGACTTGCCCATTCCGATCGACCCGGTCAGCCCAAGCCGGAACGGTCGTCTCATGGCCCAAGGACTACGTCGCGCGTTCGCTGATCCACCACAGGGCGGACACCGAACCAGCGCTCGAACGCCGGGGCGGCCTGGTGCAGCAGCATCCCCAGCCCGTCCACGGTGCGGCAGCCCATCGCAGCCGCCGCTGTCAGGAACCCCGTCTGCAGCGGTGTGTAGACAAGGTCCGTCACCACCGCGCGCGGCGACAGCGCGTCCAATGGCACCCGGAACTCGGGCTTGCCCTCCATCCCCAGCGCTGTCGTGTTCACAACCGTTGTGGCACCGTCCATCATATTCCCGGCCTGCACCCAGTCATGCACGATCAGCTTTGCCCCGAACTCCGCACGCAGTGCCTCGGCCCGCGCCCGTGTCCGGTTCGCGATATGGATCTCCGGAACGCCGACTTCGATCAAAGACGCAACCACTGCCCGTGCAGCGCCGCCCGCGCCGATCACTGCCGCCGGGCCCGCCGCCGGATCCCAGCCGGACGCATTCTGCCTCAGATTCGCAATGAACCCGTAACCATCTGTATTATCTGCATGAATCCGCCCGTCCTTGCGGAAGATCAGCGTGTTCGCCGCCCCGATCAGCGCCGCCCGGTCAGTCACGATATCGGCCAGCCCCAGCACCGTCTCCTTATGCGGGATCGTCACGTTGCAGCCCACAAACCCCGCCTTCGGCAGCGCGCGCAGAACTTCGCGCAGGTCCGACTGGCCGATATCCATCGGGACATAGTGGCCGCGGATACCGTGCGCCTTCAGCCAGTGCGCGTGCAGGCGCGGCGATTTCGAATGCGCCACGGGGGATCCGATCACCCCGGCGAGCGGTATTTTCAATGTCTCTGTCATGCGGCGATGTCGCCCCTATCGCGCAGCCAGGTCAAGAGCGGGATCAGCGGCAATCCGAGAATGGTGAAATGGTCGCCGACCACGGCGGAGAACAGCCGCGCGCCATCTTCCTCGATCTTGTAGGCACCGACCGAATCGGCCACGCCCGGCCAGCAGCGCGTCAGATAGGTGTTGATTTCAGCATCGGTCAGCTGATGCATCGTCAGCGTCGCCTGCCCGATGTGCCGCCACAGCGGACGCCCGTCAAGGGCCACGACCGCGGCGGACCACAAGTGGTGGCTGCGCCCGGACAGACGCCGCAGCTGGTTGGCGGCGGCGTCGCGCGAGACCGGTTTGGACAACACTGCGCCGCCCAGATCGAGAATCTGGTCGCAACCCAGAACCAGCGCGTCCGGGCGACGCGCGGACACTTTCAGCGCCTTTGCCTCCGCCAGCCGGTCCGCCTGGTCGCGCGGCGGCACGCTTTCCGCCGTCAGGCTTTCGCGCAGCGTTTCTTCGTCGATGCGCGCTGGTTCGGTGGTCACCCCCAAGCCCGCCGCCGTCAGCATCCCCGCGCGCGCGACAGACGCCGAGGCAAGGACAAGATGGAAATTCGGGTCGGCGGACATCAGGCAAAACCCTGTGGATTGACAGACGCACAAGACGGTTGAGAACATGATGCGCGGGCCACATGGTCCGATCCACGCCGGTACTGTCAAGCCCGGGCGCTGGTTGCGCACAGGTGGACCCCGTTGTCACCTTGGTTGTGACTGACAGGGCTGCGAAGGTTTCATCCAGAGATTTATCCAGCCGACATAACCCGATCACGGCAGGTAGACCCATGGATTCACTGTATATTCTCGGCGGTCTTTACTTACCCGCGCTCTGTTCACAGGTTTGCGCCACTTCCATCCCGATGTGGGCAGCGGTTCGGAGAAGTCGCCTCTCCACATCACCCACAGCCCCTACTTCATCATCAACCTTTCTAAATCTCTTTCTTTAAGTAAGGGTGCCGCGCAACAACCCGACCCGGACCGCGCCATGACTGACCTGCTTCTGACCGTCTATCCCTGGATCAAGGCCCTGCACATCGTTTCCGTCATCGCCTGGATGGCGGGCCTGTTCTACCTGCCGCGGCTGTTCGTCTATCACGCGGAGCAGGTTGAGGGCGGCAGCAAGACGGATGTGATGTTCCAGGCGATGGAGCGCCGCCTGCTCAAGGCCATCATGAACCCTGCGATGATCGCAACATGGGCTTTTGGCCTGATCCTGGTCATGACCCCAGGCATCGTCGACTGGGCGCAGCTGTGGCCCTGGACCAAGGCCATATCGGTGCTGGCGATGTCCTGGTTCCACGGCTGGCTCGCGCTCCGCCGCAAGGATTTCGCCGGCGGTCGCAACACGTTGACCGGCCGCCGCTACCGCTTGATGAACGAGGTGCCGACAGTCCTGCTGATCGTTATCGTCTTCTCCGTCATCCTGCGGTTCTGACCTTCGGTTGACTTCCGGCCCCTGTCGCGTATAGGAATTGCGCCGCAGGGCCGTCCGGTCCATCGCATCCCCCCGTCCTTCCCAACGCGCCGCCTTGCCCGGCCTGCGCTTTCCCACGGAATTCCATGACCCAAGAGCGTCTGAACCTTGCCGACCTGAAGGCAAAAAGCCCGGCCGATCTTCTCTCGATGGCCGAAGAGCTGGAAATCGAGAACGCCTCGACTATGCGCAAGGGCGAGATGATGTTCTCGATCTTGCGCGAATACGCCGAGGAAGGGTACGAGATCGGCGGCGACGGCGTTCTGGAGGTGCTGCAGGATGGCTTCGGCTTCCTCCGGTCGCCCAGCGCCAACTACCTGCCCGGTCCCGACGACATCTATCTGTCGCCCGAAATGATCCGCCAGCATTCGCTGCGCACCGGGGATTCCGTCGAAGGCGTTATCCGCGCACCGGGCGAGACCGAACGCTATTTCGCGCTGACCAAGGTGCGGCTGATCAATTTCGAGGACCCGGAGAAGGCCCGCCACAAGGTTGCCTTCGACAACCTCACCCCGCTCTACCCCGACGAGCGGCTGAAGATGGAGATCGAGGACCCGACGATCCGCGACCGCTCGGCCCGGATCATCGATCTGGTCGCCCCCATCGGCAAAGGCCAGCGCGGCCTGATCGTGGCCCCGCCGCGTACGGGCAAGACGGTCCTGCTGCAGAACATCGCGCATTCCATTGCGACGAACCATCCGGAGATTTACCTGATCGTCCTTCTGATCGACGAACGGCCCGAAGAAGTCACCGACATGCAGCGGTCGGTGAAGGGCGAAGTCGTGTCATCGACGTTCGACGAACCCGCCACCCGGCACGTCGCCGTCGCCGAGATGGTCATCGAGAAGGCGAAGCGCCTGGTGGAGCACAAGCGCGACGTGGTGATCCTGCTCGATTCCATCACCCGCCTCGGCCGCGCCTTCAACACCGTCGTCCCGTCGTCCGGCAAGGTCCTGACCGGCGGTGTCGACGCGAATGCCCTGCAGCGCCCGAAGCGCTTCTTCGGCGCGGCGCGGAACATCGAGGAAGGCGGGTCGCTGACCATCATCGCCACCGCACTGATCGATACCGGCAGCCGGATGGACGAGGTGATCTTCGAGGAATTCAAGGGCACCGGTAACTCGGAAATCGTGCTTGACCGCAAGGTTGCCGACAAGCGGGTCTTCCCGGCGATGGACATCCTCAAGTCCGGCACGCGGAAAGAAGACCTGCTGGTCGACCAGAAGGACCTGCAGAAAACCTATGTGCTGCGCCGTATCCTGAACCCGATGGGCACGACTGACGCCATCGAGTTCCTGATCTCGAAGCTGAAGCAGACCAAGACAAACGGCGAGTTCTTCGAATCGATGAACGCCTGATTTACGTTTCATTCCAATAGGTTAGTGGAATGGACACGATATTCGCGCTGGCTTCCGCCCAAGGCAGGGCAGGCGTTGCGGTTGTCCGCATCTCCGGGCCATCGGCCTTCGCCGCTGTCCGCGCACTGTGCGGCGATCTGCCTGAACCCCGCCGCGCCTCGCTGCGGCTGATCGGGGATGGCGACGATATCCTTGATCAGGCGCTGGTCCTGACCTTTGCGAAGGGCGCGAGTTTCACCGGCGAGGAGTCGGCGGAGCTTGACCTGCATGGCTCTGTCGCAACAGTCCGTGCGGTTCTGTCCGCTCTCAGCCGCCAGCCCGGTCTGCGGCTGGCACAGCCGGGCGAGTTCACCCGCCGCGCTTTGGAGAACGGGCGGCTGGACCTGACGCAGGTGGAAGGCCTCGCCGACCTCATCGATGCCGAGACCGAGGCGCAACGGCGTCAGGCGATGCGGGTGCTCGATGGCGCGGTCGGTCGTCGGGCCGAAGGATGGCGGCGCGACCTGATCCGCGCGGCGGCGCTAATCGAAGCCACCATCGACTTCGCGGACGAGGACGTGCCGGTGGACGTTACACCGGAGGTGCAGTCCCTGCTGACGGCCGTGCGTGCCGATCTGGGGCGGGAGTTGGCCGGGGCAGACGCGGCCGAACGCATCCGCCATGGTTTTGAGGTGGCTATCGTGGGTCGCCCGAATGCCGGGAAGTCCACACTTCTCAACGCTTTAGCGGGGCGCGAAGCGGCGCTGACCTCGGAATTCGAAGGCACGACGCGCGATGTGATCGAAGTTCGGATGTCGCTCGGCGGCCTCGCCGTGACCCTTCTCGACACGGCGGGCCTGCGTCCGTCGGACGATCCGGTTGAGCGCATGGGAATTGACCGGGCCATAGCCCGCGCTGAACAGGCCGATCTTCGGATTTTCCTGCTGGATGGCGATGAGGCCCCAATGCTGACGCCACGTCCGGGCGATCTGACCGTTCTGGGCAAGGCGGACGGGCGACCGGGTACGACCGGGCTGGCCGTGTCCGGCAAAACTGGCCAGGGGCTGGACATCCTTTTGGCGGCGATCACGGAGGGCCTGTCGGGCCGAGTGACGGGCGCAGGTATCCTCGTGCGCGAACGCCAGCAGCAGGCCGTCCAGACCGCTGTTGCCCGCCTCGATCAAGCCCTGATGGGATTGGCGGCAGGAACCGCAGCGGAACTTGTCGCCGACGACCTGCGCCAAGGCATCGCGGCGCTTGACTCGCTGGTCGGTCGGGTGGATGTGGAGCACCTGCTCGACGTGATCTTTGCGAGCTTCTGCATCGGCAAGTGAGGCCTGTTTCACGTGAAACAATTCGACGTCATCGTGGTGGGCGGCGGCCATGCAGGGGCAGAGGCCGCGCATGCAGCTGCGCGCATGGGTCGCGCGACGGCGCTGGTGACGCTGCGGCGCGACAGCATCGGCGTGATGTCCTGCAATCCGGCCATCGGCGGCCTCGGCAAAGGCCATCTGGTGCGCGAGGTCGATGCGATGGATGGCCTGATGGGGCGCGCCGCAGATCGCGCGGGCATCCAGTTCCGCCTTCTGAACCGGCGCAAAGGCCCCGCCGTGCAGGGCCCGCGTGCCCAGGCGGACCGCAAGCTCTATCGCGCGGCGGTGCAGGACATCCTTGCCGGACAATCCAGCCTGACCGTGATCGAAGGCGAGGTTGCAGACCTGACGGTGAGCAATGGCCAGGTATCCGGTGTGATTCTGGCAGATGGCTCGACCGTGCCCGGGCATGCTGTCGTGCTGACCACCGGGACCTTCCTGCGCGGCGTCATCCATATCGGCGACCAGCAGCGCCCCGGCGGACGGATCGGCGACGGGCCCTCGGTCCGGCTGGCCGAGCGGCTCGACGCGCTGGGCCTGCGCATGGGCCGCCTGAAAACCGGCACGCCGCCGCGGCTTGACGGCCGCACCATCGACTGGGATGCGCCTGGAGAATCAGCCTGGCGATGATGTGCCGACGCTGTTCTCGTTCCTCAGCACCGCGCCCGCCGTCCGCCAGATTTCCTGCGGCATCACCCATACGAACGAGGCGACGCATGATGTCGTCCGCCGCAACCTGTCGCGCTCGGCCATGTACGGCGGTCATATCGACGGCGTCGGGCCGCGCTACTGCCCGTCGATCGAGGACAAGGTGGTGCGCTTTGCCGACAAGGCCTCGCACCAGATTTTCCTTGAGCCTGAAGGGCTTGATGACCCGACGGTCTATCCGAACGGCCTGTCCACCTCGCTTCCGGCTGAGGTGCAGCATGACTATGTCCACACCATTGAGGGGCTGGAGCAGGCAGTCATCACCCAGCCCGGTTACGCCATCGAATACGACTACGTCGATCCGCGTGAGCTGACCCCTGCGCTGGAACTGCGGGCCCTGCCCGGCCTCTATCTCGCTGGCCAGATCAACGGCACGACGGGCTATGAGGAGGCGGCCGCTCAGGGGCTTGTTGCGGGGCTGAACGCAGCGCTGGCGTCGCGTGGAGACGCGCCGGAGGAATTCAGCCGCACCGACAGCTATATCGGCGTGCTGATAGACGACCTCATCACCCGGGGTGTGACCGAACCCTACCGCATGTTCACGTCGCGCGCAGAATACCGCCTGACATTGCGGGCGGACAATGCTGACCAGCGGCTGACCCCGAAAGCGATCCGCATCGGGGCCGTTGGCAGTGAGCGCCGCAGCGGCGTTCGCGCGCAAGATGGAACTGCTCGCGGCAGGACGGGCCGCTTTGGAGGCCGTCAGTTTTACGCCGTCTGCCGCCGCCGAAGCGGGGATCGTGCTCAGCCGCGATGGCGCGCGCCGCAGCGGCTATGAGTTGCTCGGCCATTCCGGCGTGACCTTCGATCAGCTGACCGCGCTTGCACCGCCCCTGTCCGATATTGCCCCGGAGATCCGCGATCAGCTTGCGCGCGACGCGCTGTACCGGGGCTACGCGCACCGCCAACAGCAGGACGCCGACAATCTGCGCCGGGACGAGGCACATCGGATTCCGCCGGACTTCGACTATGCGGCCCTGTCCGGTCTTTCGAACGAGCTGAAGCAGAAGCTCGCCCGCGTGCGGCCCGCATCGATCGCACACGCCAACCGGATCGAGGGCATGACGCCCGCTGCGCTCGCATTGATCCTCGCCACCCTGCGGCGGCAGGGCCAGCGCCAAAGCGCCTGATGACCGGTCCCGACGACTTTCGCGCCGCGCGCGATGTTTCACGTGAAACACTGGACCGCCTGACGATCTTCGAAGGCCTCCTCAAGCGCTGGACGGCCCGCGTCAACCTGATTGCGCCCGACTACAACCGTTCAAATTTGGACCCGCCATATCCTTGATTCTGCTCAGCTTTTCGACTTGACTCCCGCAGGGGAAAGGTGGCTCGACCTCGGCTCGGGTGGCGGGCTGCCGGGCCTCGTCATTGCCATCCTCGCGGCTGATGAACGTCCGTCGCTGACCGTGACGCTTGTCGAATCGGATCAGCGCAAGGCCGCGTTCCTTGCGACCGCCGCGCGCGAGACGGGGATCCGCGCAACAATCCTGACCGACCGCATCGAAACCATTGCAGACCAAAACGCAGATATCCTGTCGGCCCGCGCCCTCGCCCCCCTGCCGCGCCTGCTTGACCTTTCCGCCCGGCACATGGCCCCCGGCGCGACCGCCCTGTTCCACAAAGGTGCGCGCCATGACGACGAGCTCCGCGACGCCCTTGCACACTGGCGCTTCTCCTTTAAGAAGCACCCAAGCCTGACGGACCCGTCCGCCACGATCCTAGCCCTGACCGGAGTGTCGCGTGTCTGACCCAACCCGCCCCGCCGGACCGCGCATCATCGCAGTCGCCAACCAGAAGGGCGGCGTCGGCAAGACCACCACCGCGATCAACCTGGCTGCCGCGCTGGCGCAGGACGGTCTGCGCATTCTGGTGCTCGACTTGGATCCGCAGGGCAATGCCTCGACTGGTCTCGGGGTGGAGGCCAGTGCGCGCGGCCTGACGACCTACGATTTGCTGATCGAAGATGCAGCGCTTGCGGATGTTATCCGCACGACTGCGACCGACAGGGTCTGGCTGTGCCCTGCCACGACCGACCTCTCTTCGGCGGATGTGGAGATGATGGCGAATGAAAAGCGCAGCTTCCTGCTGCATGATGCGCTCCGTCAGCCCTCCATCGACGCGTTCAGCTTTGACTATGTTCTGATCGACTGCCCGCCCTCGCTGTCCTTGCTGACCGTCAACGCGATGGTCGCGGCGCATGCCGTTCTGATCCCGCTTCAGGCGGAGTTCTTCGCGCTGGAAGGCCTGTCTCAACTGATGCTGACCATCCGCGACATCCGGCAGACTGCGAATCCCGACCTGCGCATCGAGGGCGTGGTGCTGACCATGTCGGACGCCCGCAACAACCTGTCGCAGCAGGTCGAAGCCGATGCCCGCGCGACGCTGGGCGAGGTGGTATTCCGCACGGTGATTCCGCGGAATGTCCGGGTCAGCGAGGCGCCGTCCTACGGGCTGCCGGTCACGCACATACGACCCCCAGTCGCGCGGCAGTGTTGCCTACCGCGCGCTGGCGCAGGAGCTTCTGGCGCGGCACGCCAGAGCGAACGAAAGGATGAAGGCAGGATGAGCAGGAAGCCCGAAAGACGTGGTCTGGGCCGCGGGCTGTCCGCGCTGATGGCCGATGTGGCCCCGCAGCCCGACCGGGTTCATGGGCGGAGACGCCGTTCGGGAACTGATGGTTCCGATTGATCTGATCGACCCGAACCCGGATCAGCCACGCCGCAGCTTCGATGCCGAGGCGATGGCGGAGCTGGCCGCGTCGATCCGTGAAAAGGGTGTGATCCAGCCCCTGATCGTGCGGAAAAACCCATCGGAATCAAATCGTTACCAAATTGTTGCGGGCGAGAGGCGCTGGCGCGCCGCGCAGGCCGCGCAACTGCATGACCTGCCCGTTTTGGTGCGCGATTTCAGCGATGCCGAAGTCCTCGAGATCGCGATCATCGAAAACGTCCAGCGCGCCGACCTGAACGCGGTGGATGAAGCTATGGGCTACCGCGCCCTGATCGACCGCTTCGGTCACACGCAGGAACGGCTAGCCGAGGCGCTGTCGAAAAGCCGCAGCCACATCGCCAACCTGCTGCGCCTGCTCCAGCTTCCGCCCGAAGTGCTGGACTGGCTGCGGCAGGGGCAGCTGACCGCAGGACATGCGCGGGCCCTGATAACAACGGACGATCCGGTGGCGTTGGCCCGCCAGGTCATCGCGCGCGGCCTGTCGGTGCGCGAGACCGAGAGGCTGGCGAAGTCGCCGAAAGGCCCGCCGTCGGCGAAATCGCCGCAGCGCCCCGGGAAAGACGCAGATACGCGCGCCTTGGAACAGGACATCGGGGCTGCCTTGGGCATGAAGGTGGCCATCGACCACAAAGCTGACGACGCAGGAACGATTGTGATCACATACAAGTCGCTGGATCAGCTGGATCAGCTTTGTCAGCTTCTCGGTCGCGGCGTCTGAACCGAGTCACGCCAGTGCGCGGATGATTCCGTTCAGCACGGGCCGTCCCGCCCGCGTTGCCGCCACCCGGTCCGCCGCCATGACGATCAGCCCGTCAGCCTCCAGATCGCGCAGGGCCTTCGCAGGCAGATCGCGCCCCGCCATCCGGGCGTACCGCGCCGGGTCCATTCCCTCGGCCAGGCGCATCGCCATCATCAGATATTCTTCGGCCTGCTCTTCCGCTGTCACCGGCACGGCCAACGTCTCGCCGTGGCCGACATCCTCCACCTGCGCCAGCCAGGCCCCGGGCATGCGCTGCGTCTCGGTCGCATGCCGTTTGCCGCCCAGAGTCAGCCGCCCATGCGCGCCCGGACCGATGCCCGCATAGTCGCCGGCGCGCCAGTAGATCAGGTTGTGCCTGCTTTCCGAACCGGGCCGCGCATGGTTAGAGACCTCATAGGCGGGCAGCCCTGCGTCGGCGCAAATATCCTGTGTCATCAAATACATATCTGCCGCCAGATCATCGTCTGGCAAGCCCTTCAGCCCCCCTGCCGCGTGCCGCGCCCCGAACGCCGTGCCGTCCTCGATGGTCAGCTGGTACAGAGACAGGTGATCCGCCGCCATTGTCAGCGCCTCACGCAGTTCCGCTTCCCACCGGGCCAGGGTCTGGTCCTGCCGCGCATAGATCAGATCGAAGCTGACCCGCCCAAATACATCCCGCGCCACATCAAATGCCGCCCGCGCCTCCGCCACCGAATGCAACCGCCCCAGCCGTTTCAGGTCCGCATCGTTCAGCGCCTGGATGCCCATCGACACGCGGTTGACCCCCGCATCCGCATAGGCGCGGAAGCGCCCGGCCTCGACGCTGCCTGGGTTGGCCTCCAGCGTGATCTCGATGTCATTCGCCTGAACCCAGGTCGCCCGGACCGCCCCAAGAATCTCCGCCACAAGGTCCGGGCCGCATCAGCGAAGGTGTGCCGCCCCCGAAAAACACGCTGTTCAGCACACGGCCTTCCGTCAGTGCGCCGACCCGCGCAATCTCGCTCAGATAGGCTCTCTTCCAGCGGTTCTGGTCAATTTCCGCCGCAACATGGCTGTTGAAATCGCAGTAGGGGCATTTCGACTGACAGAAGGGCCAGTGCAGATACAGACCGAACCCGCCCTGCCGCCAGTCTTCCATCCCTCAGCCCTTGAACGCCGTCACTTCGATCTCGACCTTCATCTCGGGGCGGATCAGCCCGGCGATGACCATCGTGGCCGCAGGACGTATCGCGCCGAAATGACGCTCCAGCACCGGCAGCATCGCATCCACCAGCCCCGCATCCGTCACCGTATACTGAACCCTGACCACATCGCTCAGGGTGAATCCGCCCTGCTCCAGCGTCCAGATGATCGTCCGGAAGCAGTTCTCTGCCTGCTCTGCCACGCCCTCCGGCATCGCCATAGTCGCATAGTCATAGCCGGTGACGCCCGAGACAAAGCACCACGGCCCCTTCACGACCGCCCGCGAATAGCCCATCGTCTTCTCGAACGGCGATCCGGCCGAAATCAGTACCGCATCCATCCTAAACCCCTAGAATCGCGGAAAACTTCCGGAATGCATCTGCCCTGTGGCTGATCTGGTCCTTCTCTGCCACCGCCATTTCCGCAAATGTGATCACATGTCCGTCAGGCACGAACATCGGGTCATAGCCATGCCCCGACGCCCCGCGCGGCGGCCAGACGACCTGTCCCGCGACCTGTCCTTCAAACACCGCGTCTTCTCCGTCCGGCCAGGCCAGCACAAAAGTCGCCCGGAACCTCGCCTTGCGGGGATGCGGCGCAGCCGCTGTCTCCAGCGCTGCCCAGGTACGCTCCATCGCAACGCGGAAATCCCGGCCCGCAGGCGTCACTGCCCAGTCCGCCGTGTGAACGCCCGGCGCGCCGTTCAGCCCGTCCACCTCGATCCCGCTGTCATCCGCCAGCGCGGGGATTCCCGCCGCCTTCGCCGCGGCGTGCGCCTTGATCCGCGCATTGCCGACATAGGTCTCCTCGGTCTCGTCCGGCTCCGGCAGCCCCAGTTCGCCCGCCCCAACCGGCGCAATCCCGAAAGGAGCCAGCAACGCCGCGAACTCCGCCAGTTTCCCCGCGTTGTGCGTGGCGATCAGCAGCCGGCCGCCCGTCAACCGTCTCATCCCAGCGCGGCCTTTTGCGCCGCCACAAGAACCGCGATCCCGCCCTCGGCCAGATCGACCAGCTGCCCCATCTCGGTCCGGCTGAACGTCGCGCCCTCGGCCGACATCTGCACCTCGATCAGCCGCCCCTTGCCCGTCAGGATGAAATTCCCGTCCGTCCCGGCGGCGGAATCCTCCGCATAGTCCAGGTCCACCACCGGCTGACCCGCATAGATCCCGCAGCTCACCGCCGCCACGTGGTCCAGGATCGGGTCGCCTGTCACCAGCCCCGCCTTCATCAGCCGGTTCACCGCCAGCCGCAGCGCCACCCAGCCGCCGGTGATCGACGCACAGCGCGTGCCCCCGTCTGCCTGGATCACATCGCAGTCCACCACGATCTGCCGTTCGCCCAGCGCCACGCGGTCAACGCCTGCGCGCAGCGCCCGCCCGATAAGCCGCTGGATCTCCTGCGTGCGGCCGGTCTGTTTGCCCGCCGCCGCCTCGCGCCGGTTCCGCGTGTTCGTCGCGCGCGGCAGCATCCCGTATTCTGCCGTCACCCAGCCCAGGCCCGTGCCTTTCAGGAACGGCGGGGGCTTGTCCTCGATCGTCGCAGTGCACAGCACATGCGTGTCGCCGCAGCGGATCAGGCAGGACCCTTCCGCATGTTTCAGCACATCCGTTTCGATGCTGACCGCGCGCATCTGGTCAAGATTTCTGCCCGAGGGTCGCATGGATCGTCCTTCTCTATGCTGCTGCGGCCCAATACAGGCCCGCGCCGCCCCGACGCAACCCCGCCCGGCCCATCGACGGTTGACGCGCCGCCCCCCGGTCCCTTAATACCCCCTGCCCCGATGAACCGGCCTCCGATGCAAGACACGCCCGTCGATCCTGTCCGAGATGAACGACCGCACGCGCGAGGTGTTCCGCCGCGTTGTCGAAGGCTATCTCGATTCGGGCGATCCGGTCGGGTCACGTTCATTGACCCGCGTGATGTCCGAACGCCTGTCTGCCGCGACGATCCGCAATGTCATGCAGGACCTTGAACTTCTCGGCCTGCTCAACAGCCCCCATATCTCTGCCGGCCGCGTGCCAACCCAGCTCGGCCTGCGAATGTTCGTCGACGGGCTGATGGAGGTCGGCGATCTGTCCGCGCAGGACCGTCAGACCATCGACGCGACCGCCGCCACTTCTGACCCTGATGTGGGCCAATTGCTCGACCGCGTCGGGGCTGCGCTGTCGGGCATCACGCGCGGCGCAAGCCTTGTCCTGACGCCGAAACGCGAAGCACCGATCCGCCACATCGAATTCATCTCGCTCGGACCAGACCGGGCGCTGGTCGTCCTTGTTTTCGCCGACGGCCATGTCGAAAACCGCGTCTTTATCCCGCCGCCGGGTCAGACCCCGTCTTCGATGCGCGAGGCCGGAAATTTCCTGAACACCTTGGCCGAGGGCCGCACCCTGACCGAACTGCGCAGCCAGATGCGCGACCAGATAGCACTTCACCGGCAGGAACTGAACGATCTTGCGCGCGCGCTTGTCGAAAGCGGTGCAGCGATCTGGGACCAGCAGGGCGAGCCGCAGGAACGCCTGATCGTGCGCGGTCAGGCCAATCTTCTGGGCCAGACCGAACAAGCCGATCTCGACCGTATCCGTTCGCTCTTCGACGATCTGGAACGCAAACGCGATATCGCGGGTTTCCTTGAACTCGCCGAAGGCGGCGAGGGCGTGCGCATCTTCATCGGGTCCGAGAACAAGCTTTTCTCACTTTCGGGTTCCTCTCTGGTGGTCTCTCCCTATATGAACGCTGACCGGAAGATCGTCGGGGCCGTGGGTGTGATCGGCCCGACCCGGCTGAATTACGGGCGCATCGTGCCCATCGTCGATTACACGGCCCAGCTGGTCGGAAAGCTGCTGTCAGGGCCGCCAAGGGAATGAAGTGATGAGCGAGACCAAGAAGGAAGACATGGCGGAAGATCAGGCAATCGCGGCGGACACCGCGCCGGAAGAACTGCTGCCCGAGGGTGATACCGAACTGGAGGCGCTGCGGGCAGAACGGGATGAGATGCGCGACCGCTTCATGCGCGCGCTGGCCGATGCCGAGAATTCACGCAAGCGTGCCGAAAAGGACCGGATCGAGGCCAGCCAGTACGGCGGGTCCAAACTGGCCCGCGACCTGCTGCCGGTCTATGACGCGCTCCGCCGCGCGCTCGACACGGCGGGCGAGGAACAGCGCGCCGCCGCCAAGGCGCTGATCGAGGGGGTCGAGCTGACGCTCCGCGAACTGATCTCGGTCTTCACCAAGCACGGGATGGAGCCGATCATGCCAGAGGTCGGCGACCGTTTCGACCCGACGCATCATCAGGCGATGTTCGAGGCCCCGCTGCCGGGCACCAAGGCAGGCGACATCATCCAGGTGATGACCGAAGGCTTCCTGCTGCACGACCGCCTGCTGCGCCCGGCGCAGGTGGGCGTCAGTTCGACGCCGAAGTCGTGATGCTAAGCTCTGGCCCCAGCCAAAGTTAACAAAACGGGGGCCGCAGCGGTTCGCACGACGGGCGGAACCGCCCACCGCCTACTCCCCCAACCCCCGCTTCAGATCATAGAGTGCTGCCAAAGCCTGCAGCGGCGTCATCTCGTCCGGGTGCAGCGCCGCGATCCGCTCCTCGATCTTCGACGGCCCCTTGGCCGCTGCCCGCATCGGCGCGGACGGCATCGCGCTGAACAAGGGCAGATCGTCGATCAGTGCGTGCTTCCGCCCGCCGCCCTCGCGCTCCCCCTTCTCCAAAGCCTCCAGCACCACCTTTGCCCGCTCGATCACCGCCCCCGGCAGGCCTGCCAGCCGCGCGACCTGCACGCCATAGCTGCGGTCCGCCGCCCCTTGCCGGACCTCGTGCAGGAAGATCACCTCGCCCTCCCACTCCTTCACGGCCACCGTCGCATTTGTCACCCCCGGCAACTTGCCCGCCAGCGCCGTCATCTCATGGTAATGCGTGGCGAACAGGGCGCGGCAGTCCGGTTCACGTCATGCAGGTGCTCCAGCACCGCCCAGGCGATGGACAGGCCGTCATAGGTCGCCGTCCCCCGCCCGATCTCGTCCAGGATCACCAGCGCCCGGTCGTCCGCCTGATTCAGGATTGCCGCCGTCTCGACCATCTCGACCATGAAGGTGGACCGCCCGCGCGCCAGATCGTCTGCGGCCCCCACCCGGCTGAACAGCTGGCTGACCAGCCCGATATGCGCCGATGCGGCCGGAACAAACGACCCCGCCTGTGCCAGAAGGGCGATCAGCGCGTTCTGCCGCAGGAAGGTCGACTTGCCCGCCATGTTCGGCCCGGTCAGCAGCCAGATCGCGGGCGTCGCATCCCCGGTCAGGGCGCAGTCATTCGCGATAAAGGCCGCCCCCTGCCGTTTCAGGGCGCGCTCCACCACGGGATGCCGCCCGCCCCTCACCTGGAACGCGCGGCCGTCATCGACGACCGGCTCGCACCAGTCCTCGCCCGCCGCGAGGTCCGCCAGTGCCGCCGTCAGGTCGATCTCGGCCAGCGCGCGGGCTGCGTCGGACACCTGCCCCGCCGCAGCAAGAACCTCGCCCCGCAACGTCTCGAACAGCCGCTTCTCGATCTCCAGCGACAGGTTGCCCGCATTCAGAATGCGCGTCTCGATCTCCGACAGCGGCACCGTCGTGAAGCGCACCTGATTGGCCGTGGTCTGCCGATGGATGAACGTTTCGCTCAGCGGCGCCGACAGCATCCGCGCGGCATGGGTATCGGTTGTCTCGATGAAGTAGCCCAGCACATTGTTGTGCTTGATCCGCAGTCCCGGCACGCCCGCCAGGGCCGCATACTCGCCCTGCATCCGCCCGATCACGCCGCGACCGTGGTCGCGCAGCTCCCGCGCCTGATCCAGTTCCGCGTCCACGCCCGCCGCAATGAACCCGCCGTCCCGCGTCATCAGCGGCGGCTCCTCCACCAGCGCCGCCTGCAGCCGCCCGATCAGCCCGCTATGCCCGATCAGGGCCGCGCCCTTCAGCCGTTCCGGCACGTCTGCCGAACTCAGAAGCGCTTCGACCTTCTCGGCCTGCGCTAGCCCAGCCCGGATCGACGCAAGATCACGTGGCCCGCCCCGGTCCAGCGACAGCCGCGACAGCGCCCGGTCCATGTCCGGCACCCGCCGCAGCATCTCCCGCAGCCTGTCGCGCAGCGCGCTGTCCGCGACCAATGCTCGGATCGCCGCTAGCCGCCCGCGAATCTCGGTCAGATCACGCGACGGTGCCGACACCCGCCGTTCCAGCAGCCGCGCCCCCGCCGCCGTCACCGTCCGGTCGATGGCCGCGATCAGCGACCCCTCGCGACCGCCCGACAGGGACTGCCCGATCTCGAGATTCCGTCGGGTGGCAGCATCAATCTGCATTGACCCGCCCGCCGCTTCCTTCACCGGGGGCCGCAGCACCGGCAGCTTGCCGCGCTGGGTCAGGTCCAGATAGGCGACGACCGCCCCCATCGCCGCCTGATCGGCCCGACCGAACGCTCCGAAAGCGTCGAGGCTGCCGACCTGAAACAACGCGCAGAGCCGTTGCGCAGCCCCCGTGCTGTCGAAGGACGCCCGCGCCAAGGGCGTGATGGAAGCGCCCGATTCTGACACTGTTCCAGCCAGATCGGCATCACCCGCCTCGCTGACCAGCACCTCTTTCGGGGCCAGCCGCGCCAGCTCCGGCCCCAGCCGCACCCGTGGGCAGGACATCACCCTGAATTCACCTGTCGAAATATCCGCCCAGGCCAGCGCTGCCTCGTCGCGGACCTCGGCCCAGGCGCACAGCCAGTTCGACCGTCGCGCCTCCAGCAGCGTATCCTCGGTCAGCGTGCCCGGCGTCACCAGCCGCACCACGTCGCGCGCGACCACCGCCTTGTAGCCGCGCTTCTTCGCCTCGGCAGGGTCCTCCATCTGTTCGGCGATGGCGACGCGGAATCCCTTGCGGATCAGCGTCAGCAGATAACCCTCGGCCGCGTGTACAGGCACGCCGCACATCGGAATATCCGCCCCCAGATGCTGCCCCCGCTTGGTCAGCGCGATGTCCAGGGCCGCGCTTGCGGCCTCTGCATCGCCGAAGAACATCTCGTAGAAATCGCCCATCCGGTAGAACAGGATCGCGTCAGGATACGCGCCCTTGATCTCCAGATACTGCGCCATCATCGGCGTGACGCTGTCCGACATCGGCCCCCCGCCTGCTTGCGGGGGCGACCCTAGCGAAGCCCCCTGCCCGGGGAAAGCCGCCTCAATGCGCGAAGGCCGCTTCCGAACCCCAAAGCTCGGACACGCGCGCATCCCGGCCGCAGGATTTGCGATAGAACTTGTAGGCGCTCGCCTTCGTCTTCGGCCCGCGCCGGGTCAGGACGATGTCGGACTGCTGATAGTAATTCTGGTGATAGTCGTCCGCCGCATAAAACGCCCCCGCCGACTTGACCGGCGTGACGATCTTGCGGCCCAGTGCCGCCTCGGCCTCGGCCTTCACCTTTTCCGCAATCGCCTTCTGGCCGCCCTTGGCAAAGATCGCCGTCCGGTAGCTGTCGCCCCGGTCGCAGAACTGCCCGCCGGCATCGGTGGGATCGACTGACCGAAAGAACAGCCGTACCAGCTCCTCATAGCTCACCTGCCCCGGATCGAATGTGATCTTTACCGCCTCGTAATGCCCGGTGCCGCCCGCGCTGACCTGTTCGTACGTTACATTCTGAATTTTGCCGCCCGTAAAGCCCGACACCGTCGCGGTCACCCCCGGCACCTTGTCGAAATCCGATTCGACACACCAGAAACAGCCGCCCGCAAAAATCGCCGTGTCGGCCCGTGCCGCGAGCGGCGCGAACATCAACGCCAAAATAGCCAGAATAACCCGCATGATCTGCCTCCCCATTTCGCCGGTCGTCGCGCGGGGCCGCTGACATATCAACTCATCTTCCCGTGACTGCGCGCATCGCCTAGCTTTGCAACAAACGCAAAAGGATGTCCGATGACCGATCATGTCAGCACTCATCAGGCCGAAGACGATGCGCGCAACGAAAGCATCCTGATCTATGTGAACGGTCGCATCGTGCCGAAGGCGCAAGCGCTGGTCAGCGTCTACGACTCGGGTTTCATGCTGGGCGATGGCGTGTGGGAGGGTATCCGGCTGTATAGCGGGCGCTGGGCCTTCATCGAGGAACATATTGACAGGCTGTTCGAGGCTGCGAAGGCCATCGATCTCGACATTGGAATGACCCGGGCAGGCGTGATTTCTGCCGTAATAGACACGCAGCGGGCCAACGGCATGACCACCGACGCCCATGCCCGTCTTATGGTCACGCGTGGCGTCAAGACGCGGCCCTTCCAGAACCCGCGCCTGTCGCAACAGGGTCCGACGGTCGCGATCATCATGGAACATTCGCGCCCGAACGCGCCCCGGCCCATCAGGCTGGCGACCGTCCCGCATCTCCGCGGCCTGCCGATGACCCAGGATCCCAAGCTGAACAGCCATTCCAAGCTGAACTGCATTCTGGCCTGCATCGCGGCCCAAAAGGCCGGCGCGGACGAGGCGTTGATGCTCGACGTGCACGGCTTTGTGAACACGACCAACGCCTGCAACTTCTTCGCTGTGCGCAAAGGCGCGCTTTGGACCAGCACGGGCGACTACTGCATGAACGGCATCACGCGCCAGAAGGTCATCAACCTGGCGCGCGGCGTTGGGATTCCCGTTCACGAACGGAACTTCAGTCTGGTCGATACCTATTCGGCGGATGAGGCATTTCTGACCGGCACGTTCGGTGCGCAGACCCCGGTCGGTGAAATCGACGGGCGCGTGATCGGTTCGGGCCAGATGGGGCCCGTCACCGCGCGCATCCGCGACGCCTACAAGACCTTGGTGGGCGCATGACCGGCGCAGCCAAACGCATCGCCATGTGGTCCGGCCCGCGCAACCTGTCCACCGCGATGATGTATGCGTTCGCGGCACGGGGTGATTGCGCCGCCTGGGACGAACCCTTCTACGCGGCCTATCTGGCCGCGACCGGTATCGACCATCCGATGGGTCGCGAAGTCATTGCGGCAGGTATTAGCGATCCGGCGCAGGTTGCGGCTGCCTGCGTTGGACCAATTCCGCAGGAACAGACACTCTTTTATCAGAAACACATGACCGTTCACATGATCCCGAAGTTCGGTCGGGGCTTCATGGACAGGTTGACGAATGTCTTCCTGATCCGCCATCCGGCGCGGGTCGTGGTAAGCTACGCCAAGAAACGCGAAGGGCCGACGCTGACCGATATCGGGTTCGTCCAGCAGGCGGACCTGTTCGATCAGGTCGCGGCCCAACTGGGCCGTGCGCCGCTGGTGATCGACTCCGCTGACATCCGCGCTGATCCGGCGGGAATGCTGCGCAAGCTCTGCGACGGGCTGGGAATCGGCTTCACCGACCGCATGCTGACCTGGCCCGCCGGGCCGAAGCCCTATGACGGCGCATGGGCGAGCCATTGGTACGGCGCCGTGCATCGCTCGACCGGGTTCGAGGCGGCTGAGGGGGCGCTGCCGGACCTGCCGCCGGAGTATCAGCGGCTCGCTGATCAGGCGCTGCCGATCTACGACCGGCTTGCTGCATATCGCCTGTAGGGTGGGTGGGTTTCCAACCCACCAACCCGAAGCCAAGAAGTTAACAGACACCTAAAATGCGCCCGCAACCCATTGATTCCAAACGATCAGAAAACGGTCCCGACTCGGGACCTCACTTTCCGACCCGCGCGTTCCGCGTCGCGATCAGCTTCAGCCGCAGCGCGTTCAGCCGGATGAATCCCGCCGCGTCCTTCTGGTCGTAGGCCCCGGCGTCTTCTTCGAAGGTGACGTGCTTCTCCGAATACAGGCTGTGATCCGACCACCGCGCCACCGTCCGCGCCGACCCCTTGTACAGCTTGACCCGAACCGTCCCGGTCACATGCTCCTGGCTCCTGTCGATCAGGGCCTGCAGCATCTCCCGCTCGGGGCTGAACCAGAAGCCGTTGTAGATCAGCTCGGCATAGCGCGGCATGATCGATATCCTTCAGATGCCCAGCGCCCGCATCCAGCGTGATCTGCTCGATGCCCCGATGCGCCTCCAGCAGGATCGTGCCGCCGGGCGTTTCATAGACGCCGCGCGACTTCATGCCGACGAAGCGGTTCTCGACCAGATCGAGCCGTCCGACGCCATGCCTGCCGCCGATCTCATTCAGCCGCGTCAGGATCGTGGCGGGCGACATCGCCACGCCGTTGATCGCCACCGCATCGCCGCCGTCAAAGGTGATCTCCACCATCTCGGCTTTGTCCGGGGCATCCTCCGGATCGACGGTGCGCTGATAGACGTAGTCGGGCGCCTCATCCGCCGGGTTCTCCAGAACCTTGCCCTCGGACGAGGTGTGCAGAAGGTTGGCATCCACGCTGAACGGCGCTTCGCCCCGCTTGTCCTTGGCGATCGGAATCTGGTTCGCCTCGGCATAGGCCAGCAGCTGCGTCCGGCTTTGCAGGGACCATTCCCGCCACGGCGCGATCACCCGAAGATGCGGGTTCAGGGCCAGGGCGGACAGTTCGAACCGCACCTGATCGTTCCCCTTGCCCGTCGCGCCATGCGCCACCGCGTCAGCGCCGGTCTCGGCTGCGATCTCGACCAGCCGCTTCGCGATCAGCGGGCGGGCGATCGAGGTGCCGAGCAGGTAGAGCCCTTCATACAGCGCATTCGCCCGGAACATCGGGAAGACGAAGTCGCGCACGAATTCCTCGCGCACATCCTCGATATGGATGTTCTCCGGCTTGATCCCCAGCAGGATCGCCTTGGCCCGCGCAGGTTCCAGCTCCTCGCCCTGGCCCAGATCGGCGGTGAAGGTCACCACCTCGCAGCCGTATTCGTTCTGCAGCCATTTCAGGATGATCGAGGTGTCGAGCCCGCCGGAATAGGCCAGGACGACTTTTTCGGGTGCGGTCATGGGCAGCCTTCCGGTGATGCACTTCGGGCTGCGGTCTTATTGGCTTTCGCCTGACCCGGCAAGGCCGGGTCAGGTGCTGCGCAAGGCGGGATCAGAGCCCCAGGACGTCGCGGATGTAGGCGATAGCCTCGTCCGACAATTCGCGTCCGCCCGACGCAATGAGCAGCGCATCCAGACTCGGCCGTTTCCGCGGCCTCCGCTTCTGCCTGAGCCTCGGTCAGGTTCAGATCGGCGTCGATCACAGCCGCCGCGGCATCGTCCGCCGCTGTCTGAAAGTCGGCCCTGTCAGCCTCATACTGCGCCGCTGCCGCGCGGTCAGCGTTCAGCGCATCAAGCTGCGCCTGATAATCCAGCGCCGCAGGATCAAGCGCTGAGACAGCCGCATCGATTTCAGCCATGGACAGTCCCGGATAGGCTTCATCCAGCGCCGCCAGATCGGCATTCGCCGCGTCCAGCAAAGCCTGCGCCGCGTCCTTCTCGGCCTGCGCGGTCAGCGCGGCCTCTGCCGCCGCAATCGTGCCCAGCGCTGCCGTCTTATAGGTTGCGATGCGCCCGACCTGGCTGTTCGGGGCGGCATTGGCCAGCGCCTGCGGATTGGCGTGGACCGCGTTCAGTCCCTTCAGTTCGGACCGCAGTTTCCCGTTCGCATTCGGCGCTGCAACCGCCACTTCTTCGGTGACGACAGCCTTCGCTTGTCCTGGTGCTGCCCGATCCGTTCGCTTTGGTCCCGGCGCTGACCGATTTGCCGGTGGACCCGCCGCCATTGCCTCCGCCGTTCCTGCCCGAATTTCCCCCGCCGTTGCCGCCACCGTTGCCCCCGCCGCTCTTGGCATAGGCACCGTCCAGCCCTGCGACCGCAGACACGGCGGACACCGCACCCAGCGTCAGCGCCGCAATCCCTGCCGCCGCGACCGTCCTTGTCACCACTTTCAGCATTCCGCTTTCCGTCCCTTCCGCAACAAAGCCCTCCACGCAAGCGATCAGAAAACAGCGCTGAGACGGCAAAACTAAGGCAGCCACGTCGCTTGACAGCAGTTCAGGATCGTGGGCGGTAGGCGCAGCAACCCTCAGGACGACCCGGATGACACCCTTCGCCCAATCCGCCCGTGCCGCCGAAACCGCGCTGCGCGACCTGTTTCCGCCCACGCCGCTTCAGCGCAACGACCACCTTTCGGCGCGCTATGGCGCGGACATCTGGCTGAAACGCGAAGACCTGTCGCCGGTCCGGTCCTACAAGATCAGGGGCGCATTCAACGCGATGCGCAAGCGCGTGCCGGGGCAGGGGCACTTCGTCTGCGCGAGTGCCGGCAACCACGCCCAAGGCGTTGCGTATGCCTGCCGTCACTTCGGGGTGCGCGGCACCATTTTCATGCCCGTCACGACGCCGCAGCAGAAGATCGACAAGACGATGGTCTTCGGCGGCGACCATGTCGAGGTGCGGCTGACCGGCGACTACTTCGACCAGTCACTGTCGGCCGCGCAGGCCTACTGCGCCGAGGCGGGCGCGCATTTCCTGTCGCCCTTCGACGACGCGGATGTGATCGAAGGTCAGGCGAGCGTGGCGGTCGAGATCATGGCACAGATGCCGGCGGCCCCCGATCTCGTCATCCTGCCGGTCGGCGGCGGTGGCCTGTCGGCGGGTGTTACGGCCTATCTCGCCGATGCCGCGCCTGCGACGAAGTTCCGCTTCGTCGAACCTGCGGGCGGTGCCAGCCTGCGCGGCGCGCTGAACGCGGGCGCGCCGGTGACGCTGCGCAAGGTCAACAGTTTCGTCGACGGCGCGGCCGTGGCGCGGGTCGGCGATCTGACCTTTGCACGCCTGAAAGGCATCGACGCGCGCCACATCCTGCTCGCCCCCGAAGACCGCGTCTGCATCACCATGCTCGACATGCTGAATGTCGAAGGGATCGTGCTGGAACCGGCAGGCGCGCTGTCGGTCGATGTGCTGCCCGAAATTGCCGACCTGATCCGGGGCAAGTCGGTTGTCTGCGTCACCTCCGGCGGGAATTTCGATTTCGAGCGTCTGCCGGAGGTCAAGGAACGCGCCCAGCGCTATGCCGGATTGAAGAAGTACTTCATCCTGCGGATGCCCCAGCGTCCCGGCGCGCTCCGCGAATTCCTCGAGATGCTGGGACCCGAGGATGATATCGCGCGGTTCGAATACCTGAAGAAGTCCGCGCGCAACTTCGGCTCGGTCCTGATCGGGATCGAGACCAAACAGGCCGGGAACTTCATTGCCTTTCGAGAGAAGATGGACCTCGCGGACTTCAGCTACCGCGACATCACGGAAGATGAGGCGCTGGCAGAGTTCCTGATCTGACAAAGCGCTGCAGGCCTCACGCAGCGGAAGATCCCTGGCCACGCTCGGCAAGTCCCCGCATAAATGCGCTTTTCGACCTGCCGTAGCTTGCAAGGATTTCGGCGATGTCGATGGCATGATCCCCATCGGACGCACGCTTTTCCCCGATCTGGCACAGCTTTCCCACTTCGCGGAAACCGAGGTTCCATGCACTGCCTTTCAGGAAATGCAGATCCTCTTCGAAACGAAGCGGGTCCGGGGCGGATGCCAGACGCCGCATCACGTCTTCGACCTCGTCCAGGAAAAGCTCCACAACTTCGGAAAAGCCATCGTCCCCGATTTCTTCGCGCAGTTCATGCACGCGCGCCCAGTCAATCATTGCAGTCCAACCCCTTGGATCACACTCACCCGCGGACAGTGCTATGCCTGCTTCCTTGACCTCCGGTTAAGGTGCAAATTTGAACGATTTCATCTGGGTCCGAGGCCTGCCCGCAGTTTCATTCAAGCGACCTTAACCGGGGTGGCCTAGACCGTCTGCACAGCGCAGCGAAGGGCGGTCGGACATACACTTGGGACAGGCAATCAGGGAACAGCCGCAGGTCACTTGTGATCTGGCCGCACCGGCCCGCCGCCGCACTATTCTTGTCGTGGATGACAGCCGCGCGCAGCGGATGATCCTCAGCCGACTTGTCGCCGCATCGGGACATGCCGTTCTCGAAGCGGCATCCGGGCCCGAGGCGCTGGCCATCTGTGCTGCCGAAGAGCCGGATTTCGTCATTTCGGACTGGATGATGCCGGGAATGTCGGGACTTGAATTCTGCAAGGCCTTCCGGGCGATGGAGCGGCAAGGCTACGGCTATTTCATCCTGCTGACGTCGAAGACCGACAAGACCGAGGTTGCGCAGGGGCTGGAAATCGGTGCCGACGACTTCCTGACAAAACCTGTGAACGGTGCCGAACTTCGGGCCCGGATCGAGGCCGGGGAACGCATCCTGCGCATGGAGCATGAGCTCAAGGAAAAGAACCGGCTCGTGTCAGCGACACTGGACGAAATCCAGGGGCTCTACGATTCGATCAACCGCGATCTGATCGAGGCGCAGAAGCTCCAGCAAAGCCTGATCCGGGAACGTCACCGCAGCTTCGGCAACTCCGAGATCAGCCTGCTTCTGCGCCCTTCGGGCCATGTCGGTGGCGACCTTGTGGGTTTTTTTCCGATCAACGCGCGGCGCATCGGGATTTTTGCGATCGACGTGGCCGGACATGGGATCGCTTCGGCGATGATGACCGCGCGTCTGGCGGGCTACCTCTCGGGCACCTCGCCCGAACAGAACATCGCATTAGTCCTGTCCGAATTTGGCATCTACGACGCGCATCCGCCGTCGGTCATCGCAGGCGAACTGAACCGTATCGTGATCGAGGAAATGCAGACAGACACCTATTTCACGCTTGCAGTCGCGGACGTCGATCTGATTTCGGGCAGGGCGGTGATCTGTCAGGCAGGTCACCCGCACCCGGCCGTCCAGCGCGCCGATGGGCGGGTCGAATATCATGGGTCAGGCGGCCTGCCGATTGGAATGTTCCGTACGGCAACCTACGATGAATTCAGGGTTGACCTGCTGCCGGGAGACAGGCTGTTCCTGATGTCGGACGGCATCACCGAGGCGGCGGATGTCCACGGCATGCAATTGGGCGAGGACGGTCTGACAAGACTGTTGCTACGGCATGCTGATCTGCGTGGAGAGGCGTTCTTCGACGCGCTGATCTGGGACCTGTCGCATTACACGGCGGATGAGTTCACGGACGACGTGTCGGCGGCCCTCTTCGAATTCCGCGGCGCAAAGCAGAACGCCGATTAACTCGTGGCTCCCAGTGCCCGCTGCAGAAAGAACCGGTCGCCGTCATTGCCCAGCATCGAAACCGCCTCATCCCCCCGGACCCAGAACGCCCGGTGGCCTGGCTCGGTCGGCGGCCCGATTTGCAGGACCGGCCGCGCGGCATAGATAGTGCAGACCTTTTCGGCCCAACGGTCATATTCGGGCATGTAGGTGAACCGTCGGAACGCGCCCAGCCTTCGGGCCGCGCCGATGGTCCAGCCGGTCTCCTCCATCACTTCGCGGTGCAGCGCGGGCAGTGGATGCTCGCCCGCGTCGATCCCCCCGCCCGGCAACTGGAACTCGGGCACCGGCGACTCCTGAAACGTCAGCAGCACCCTGCCCCCCCGCTGCAGCACCGCATAGACGCCTGGGCGCATTCTGTAGCGCTGCCCCCGCACGATCCTTTCACCGATCCGCCGGATCATCGTCGCCCCTGGCCTCCCGGGTTGCCGTTCCCATATCCGCGCGGTATGCCCCCGCGCTTACGGAAATGAAATCCCCGAAGGACCGCGCATGACCCGCCTGTCGCAGATCGCATGGGACGATACCGTCCTACCGTTCCAGCTGGATGCCTCGGACATCCGCGGCCGCGTCGCGCGCCTCGACGGCACGCTTGACCATATCCTCGCCCAGCATTCCTACCCCGCCGCAGTCGAGGCGCTGGTGGCCGAAATGGCGCTGCTGACCGCGCTGATCGGTCAGACGATCAAGCTGCGCTGGAAGCTCTCGCTTCAGGTGCGCGGCGACGGGCCGGTGCGCACCATCGCCACCGACTATTTCGGCCCCGCCGAAGAGGGCGGCCCAGCGCAGATCCGCGGCTGGGCAAGCTATGATGCCGACCGTCTCGACCCCGCGCGGCGTCCCTTCGACCAGATCGGTCAGGGCTATTTCGCCATTCTGATCGACCAGGGCGAAGGCACGGTGCCCTATCAGGGTATCACGCCGATTTCCGGCGGGTCGCTCTCGTCCTGCGCCGAGACGTATTTCGCCCAGTCCGAGCAGCTGCCCACCCGCTTCAGCCTCGCCTTTGGTCGCTCACGGCTTCCAGGCGAGGGTGAGCGCTGGCGCGCGGGTGGCGTCATGCTCCAGCACATGCCCAAAGCCTCGCCCTTCGCGGCCTCCCAGGGCGGCAGCGGTGAAGGCGGCCTTCTGTCCGCGATGGACATCCTTGGCGGCGAGGAGGGCGAGAACTGGGGCCGCGCCAACCTGCTGCTCGACACAGTCGAGGAGCTGGAGCTGATCGGCCCGACGGTCCAGCCGACCGAGCTTCTGGTGCGCCTGTTCCATGAGGAAGCGCCGCGCGTCTACGATGCGCAGGCCGTCAAGTTCGGCTGCACCTGTTCGGCGGACAAGGTGAAGCAGAGCCTGTCGATCTATTCGGCCAAGGACATCGCGACGATGACGACGGAAGCCGGCATCGTCACCGCCGACTGTCAGTTCTGCGGCGCGCATTACGAATTCGATCCCGCGACGCTGGGGATCGAGGCTGCAGGGGCGTCGCGTGGCAAGTGACCCGCTGCTGGCAGTGATCGCTGCGCTGGCGACGGCCGGGACGCGACAGTTCCGACTATGATCTGAACCCCGACCTCGCTGTGCCGGACGGGCCGCCACTGCGTCCGGCCGGGGTGCTGGTGCCTTTTCTGGACACCCCCGACGGCGTCCGGGTCATCCTCACCAAGCGCGCATCGCACCTCAAGCATCATCCCGGCCAGATCGCCTTTCCGGGCGGCAAGGTCGATCCCGGCGATGCGGGTCCCGTCGCCGCCGCCCTGCGTGAGGCGCAGGAAGAAATCGGCCTCGATCCCGCAAATGTCGAGGTGCTAGGCGCCCTGCCGCCGCACCATACGGTGACGGGCTTTGTGGCAACTCCGGTTCTGGGGCGGGTGCGCCACCCTTTCACGCCCCGGGCCGAAGCAGGTGAGGTGGACGAGGTGTTTTCGGTCCCGCTGGCGTTTCTATGCGACCGGAGGAATTTCCGTATCGAGCAGCGGCTCTGGCGGGGCCAGATGCGCCGTTATTACGCCGTGCCCTACGGCCCCTATTACATCTGGGGCGCGACTGCGCGTATCCTGCGCGCGCTGGCCGACCGCATGGCCTGAAGGGGCCGCCGATGCTGCAGATCAAGGGCGACTGGTTGACGGCAGCGCCGCTTCAGGCGGTTCTGTCATGTCTGACGAGCGGCGGGCACGAGGCGTTCATCGTCGGCGGCGCGGTCCGCAACGCGCTACTCGGCCAACCCACCGCTGACATCGACATCGCCACCGATGCAGCCCCCCTGCGCGTGACGGAACTCGCCTCGGCCGCTGGACTGCGCGTCGTGCCGACCGGCATCGACCACGGCACGGTCACGGTCATAGCGGATGGCGTCCCGCATGAGGTCACGACCTTCCGCCACGACCTGGAAACGGACGGGCGGCGCGCGGTAGTGGCGTTCTCCGGCAGCCTGGCTGAAGATGCCGCGCGCCGCGACTTCACGATCAACGCGCTTTATGCCGATGCGGCGGGTTATGTGGCCGACCCGGTCGGTGGCCTCGCCGACATCCGCGCCCGGCGCGTGCGGTTCGTCGGCGATCCTGCGAAGCGCATCGCCGAGGATTATCTGCGCATCCTGCGCTTCTTCCGCTTTTTCGCCTGGTACGCCGATCCTGCAGAGGGTCCCGACCCGGAGGGCTTCGCAGCCTGCGCCACGCTTTCCGCTGGAACAGAGACGCTCTCCCGCGAACGTATCGGGTCTGAGATGCGCAAACTGCTTGCCGCCCCCGACCCGGCCCCGGCCTTGGCCGCCATGCAGGCGGCGGGACTCCTGTCCCTCGTCCTGCCCGGTGCTGACGCCACCGCTATGGCGGCTCTTGTGCACCTCGAGGATGGAGCTGGGCCCGACTGGCGGCGCAGGCTTGCCCTGATCGGCGGCGAAACGCCCGACACGGCTTTCCGTCTTTCCCGCGACGAGGCGCGCCACATCGCCGACCTGCGCGCTGCTGCCCTGAACGGTCAGGGCGCGGGCGAGATCGGCTACCGACTGGGCAGCGCCATGGCGCGGGACGCAGGCCTGATCCGCGCGGCGCTTTCCGGCACTGCCCTTGCCCCGGACTGGACCAATGGCGCCAAGCGCGGGGCTGCGGCCGCCTTTCCCGTCTCTGCTGCCGATCTTATTCCCGGACTTCAGGGCCGCGCGCTGGGCAGCCACCTCCGCGAGCTTGAGGCCCGCTGGATCGCCTCGGGCTTCACATTGTCACGGGAACAATTGCTCGCTTGATCCCCGGCCCCCACTCCGGCAGGAACCATTCACACAAGCACCGGACATGCCGACCATGCCGCCCGAAACTTTCACTGCCTTGATCGCGCTCGCCGTCGGTACGCTTTTCACACCAGGGCCCAACAACGCCATGCTTGCCGCCTCGGGCGCGACCTTCGGATTCCGCCGCAGCATTCCCCATCTGCTCGGCGTGTCGCTTGGCTTCTCCGCCATGCTGCTGATCGTGGGCCTCGCCCTCGGCCAGCTGTTCCAGACCAGTGCACTGCTCCGCGAGGGCCTGCGGTGGGGCGGCATCGCGCTGCTCCTGTGGCTCGCTTGGAGGGTCGCCACCTCGACCAAGACCGGTGCCGCCGCAAGTAACGCCCGCCCGATGAGTTTCGCCGGGGCTGCGGGGTTCCAGTGGATTAACCCGAAGGCCTGGCCCATGGCCGTCGCGGCCACCGCCCAGTTCATCCATCCGGGCGATGCGCTTTCGACTGCCGCCATCGTCACCGCGACCTTCATGACGCTTGGCCTTCTCTCCAGCGCCACCTGGGTCTTCGCCGGTCAGGCCATCGCGCGCTTTCTCACCTCTGACAAGCGTCTGCGCGTCTTCAACATCGCGATGGCACTGCTGATCGTGCTCAGCGTGGCGGAACTTCTGCGCCACTGACTTTTTGCCGCTGACATTTCCCTTGGCGAATTTTGCCGCTATATCCGTCAGGCAACCCGATAGGTCCCGTCATGTTCAGGTTCTTCGAGAACCTCGTCGATCCCTATTCGCCGTATCAGGAACAGGATGCGCCAACCCGGCGTCTGCTGCCGTTTCTCATGGAATATGCCCGGCCTTTCCGGTTTGTGTTCCTTATCACTGCCATTGGCACCACCCTCGTCTCGGCGATGGAAATCGCGCTGATCTGGTATGTCGGGCGTCTCGTCGATCTGCTGGCGCAGGGCGCACCTGCGGAGGTCTGGGCCGCCCATGGGACCGAGTTCATCCTTGCCGCCCTCGGCGTCCTCTTCATCCGCCCCATATTCGCAGTCCTCGACGTAGCACTTCTGCACAACACCATCCTGCCGAACTTCGGCACCCTGATCCGCTGGCGGTCGCACCGCCATGTGCTCCGCCAGCCGGTCGGCTGGTTCGAGAACGACTTCGCGGGCCGCATCGCCAACCGCATCATGCAGACACCCCCCGCCGCGGGGGACGCCGTGTTCCAGACCTTCGACGCGATCGCCTTCGCGCTCACCACCGTCATCGGCTCTGTCTGGCTGCTCTCCGACGCCGATCCGCGCCTTGTGGCACCGCTGCTGATCTGGATCGTGCTCTACCTCGCCCTGATCCGCTGGACCGTCCGCCGCGCGGGTCCTGCCTCAAAGGCCGCCTCGGATGCCCGCTCGCTCATCACCGGCCGGGTCGTGGACAGCTACACCAACATCCACTCGGTCAAGATGTTCGCCCATCACGACCAGGAAATCGCCTATGCGACCGAGGCCATCGAGATCGCGCGGCAGAAATTCATGGCCGAGATGCGCATCGTCACCGCGATGGACCTGATGCTGACGCTCCTCAACGCGGCGCTGATCGTCTCGGTCACGGGCCTCGCCCTGCTGCTATGGTACCAGGGTACTGCTACCGTCGGCACCGTTGCCGCCGCAACCGCGCTGGTGCTGCGGCTGAACAACATGACCTACTGGATCATGTGGGCCACGACCTCGCTGGTGCAGGCGCTGGGCATCGTCGCGGAAGGCATGGAGACGATCTCCCAGCCCATCACGCTGCTCGACGCCAAAGATGCGCGGCCCCTCGCCTTCAAGGGCGGCCGTATCGAAGTCGATAATCTCAGCCACCATTACGGGCGCGGCTCGGGCGGCCTGGACGGTGTGTCCCTGTCCATCCGCCCCGGTGAACGCGTCGGCCTCGTCGGCCGCTCGGGTTCGGGCAAATCGACCCTCGTCAAGCTGCTTCTGCGTTTCTACGACATGGAAGGCGGGCGCATCCTGATTGACGGTCAGGACATCATGTCGGTCACGCAGGACAGTCTCCGCGCGCAGATCGGCATGGTCCAGCAGGATTCCTCGCTTTTGCACCGGTCCGTCCGCGACAACATCCTCTACGGCCGCCCCGAGGCGTCCGAGGCGGACATGATCGAGGCCGCAAAACGGGCCGAGGCGCATGATTTCATCCTGCAGCTGATCGATCCCGAAGGTCGCCGCGGCTATGACGCGCAGGTCGGCGAGCGCGGAGTCAAACTGTCCGGCGGCCAGCGCCAGCGCGTCGCCCTGGCCCGCGTGATCCTCAAGGATGCGCCGATCCTCGTGCTGGACGAAGCGACATCTGCGCTGGACTGCGAGGTCGAAGCGGCGATCCAGGACACGCTTTATGGGGTGATGGAGGGCAAGACGGTCATCGCCATCGCCCACCGGTTGTCCACCATCGCCCGGATGGACCGGATCATCGTGCTGGATGACGGGCGGGTCGCCGAGGACGGCACGCATGAGGCACTGCTGAACCAGCGCGGCCTTTACGCCAAGTTCTGGGACCGCCAGTCGGGTGGTTTCATCGGCTCCGACGTGCAGGAGGCGGCGGAATGACCGCTCTCTCCCGCCTCGGCGGTCTGATCGATGCCTTCCGCCCCGCCGATGGCCCCCCGCCGCAGACTCTCTGGACCTTCATGCGCTGGTGTCTTGACGGATCGTGGCGGATGCTCGGCATCGCCGCCGTCATGTCGGCGCTCGCCGGCACATTCGAGGTCGTCTCCGCCCTGGTCCTCGGGCTCGTCATCGACACCGCCATCGGTACCGCCCCTGCTGACTATTTCTCGGTCAACCTCTGGCTGCTCCTTGCCGCGCTCGGTTTCTACCTCCTCCTCCGCCCCCTTGCCTTCGCCGCTTCCTCGGCCACGAACTCCATCATCGTCGGCCCGAACGTCCTGCCGCTGGTCCTGTCGCGGCTGCACCGCTGGACGCTGGGTCAGGCTGTCAGCTTTTTCGACAACGACTTCGCCGGACGGCTCGCACAGAAGCAGATGCAGGCCGCCCGCGCCGTGACCGATGTCGTGACGGAAATCATCAATACGGGCTGCTTCGCGCTGGCCTCCGTCATCGCCTCGGTCCTCTACCTGCTCTCCATCGACTGGCGCATGGCGGCGGGCCTGGCGCTCTGGATGGTCGTCTATGTCGCGCTGATCCGCAATTTTCTGCCCTTGGTGCGCGAAAACTCCGCCGCCCGCGCCTCGTCCCGCGCAATGGTCACTGGGCAGGTCGTCGATACGATCACCAACATCAAGACCGTCAAGCTGTTCGCCCATTCCGCCTTCGAGGATCGTGTGGCGCTGAAGGCGATGGAGGTCTTCCGCGCCCGGTCCGTCGAATACGGCGTCATCTCGACCTGGTTCCGCCTGGCTCTCATGGCGTTGGCCGGGATGCTGCCGGTCATCCTGATCGGCGGCACGCTCCTTCTCTGGCAATCCGGCAGCGCCACGGCGGGCGACATCGCCGCCGCGGGCGCGATCTCCATGCGCATCGCGCAGATGTCGGGCTGGGTCAGCCTGTCGTTCCTGTCGATCTACACCAGCGTGGGCGAGGTCGAAGATGGCATGCGCACGCTCTCGGCCCCCTACGGCCTCGCCGACCGCCCGGGTGCAATCGACCTGCCGCCGGTCAAGGGCCTGATCCGCTTTGAGGATGTCAGCTTTGCCTATGGACGCCAGCGCGGTGGCGTGTCGGGCATCGACCTGACCATCCAGCCCGGCCAGCGGCTTGGCATCGTCGGGGCCTCGGGGGCGGGCAAATCCAGCCTCGTCTCGCTGCTGCTGCGGCTCTATGACGTCGAAACCGGCAGCATCACCATCGACGGCACCGACATCCGCGACGTGACGCAGGAATCCCTGCGCAGCCAGATCGGCATGGTCACGCAGGACACCGCCATGTTCAACCGCTCGGCCCGCGACAATATCCTGTACGGTCGCCCGGATGCGTCTGAGGACGAGCTGATCGCGGCGTCGAAGGCGGCCGAGGCGCATGACTTCATCACCGGCATGGCCGACCATCAGGGCCGCAAGCGGCTATGACGCCTATCTCGGCGAACGCGGGGTCAAGCTGTCGGGCGGCCAGCGCCAGCGCATCGCGCTCGCCCGCGCCTTCCTCAAGGACGCGCCGATCCTTGTGCTGGACGAGGCGACTAGCGCCCTGGACAGCGAGGTTGAGGCGCAGATTCAGGGTGCGCTCGCCCGTGTGATGAAGGGCAAGACCGTGCTTGCCATCGCTCACCGCCTCTCCACCATCGCCGAGATGGACCGCATCATCGTGCTGGACGAGGGCCGGATTGTCGAAGACGGCAGCCATGCCGACCTGCTGGCGCAGGGCGGCCTTTATGCCCGCTACTGGAACCGCCAGTCCGGCGGCTTCATCGGGGTCGAGGACCGCGCGGTCAGCGAGGCGGCGGAGTGATCCTGACCATCGGGCGGCTCGGGCATCACGGCGACGGCAGTCGCCGACGGTCCCGGTCTATGTGCCGCTGACCCTGCCGGGTGAGGTGATCGAGGGCACTCCCGACGGCAACCGCCTGAGTGCGCCCAGAATCCTCACTCCGTCCCCCGACCGCGTCCGCCCGCTCTGCACGCATTACACCGTCTTGCGGCGGCTGCGGCCTGATGCATGCGTCGGACAGCTTCGTCGCAGACTGGAAGGCGGAAGTCATCCGTCAGGCCCTGTCCGCCCAAGGGCTGAACGCACCGATCCGGCACACCCATACCTCGCCCCCCGCCTCGCGCCGCCGCGCCACGCTCGCGGGCAGGCGCACCAAGTCCGGCGCTCTGGTCGGTTTCCACGCCCGCGCCTCGGCCAGCGTCATCCCTATCCCCGACTGCCGCCTCCTCCACCCCACGCTTGTCGCCGCCCTCCCCCTCTTCGCCGCCATCACCTCGGTCGGGGCGTCGCGCTCCGCCACACTCGCCCTTGCCGTCACTGTGACAGATGACGGCATCGACCTTGTCGTCGAGGGCGGCAAGCCGATGACGCCCGATCTCTTCGCCGACCTTGCCCGCCTCGCCGCCGAGGGCGGCCTCGCCCGCCTGACATGGGGCGCGCGACATCGTCGCCTGCGCGCCGGCCGCCGCGGCCAGACCATCGGCGGCATCCGCATCGAGCCCCCCGCCGGGGCGTTCCTGCAGGCCACGAAAGACGGCGAAACCGCCCTTCAGTCCGCCGTCGCCGAGGCCACCAAAGGTGCCACGTCCATCGCCGACCTCTTCGCCGGCTGCGGCACCTTCGCGCTGCCGCTCGCCCGAACCGCTGCCGTCCACGCCGTCGAGAACGATGCCGACATGCTCGCGGCCCTTTCCCGCGCCGCCCGCACAGCACCTGGCCTCCGACCGCTCACAACCGAATCCCGCGATCTCTTCCGCCGCCCGCTTCTTTCCGATCGACCTCCGCCGCTTCGACGCCCTTGTCATTGATCCGCCCCGCGCGGGGGCCGAAGCGCAGGCGACCGAGGCCGGCCGCGCGACCGTACCGACGATCGCCATGGTGTCGTGCAACCCCGTCACCTTTGCCCGCGATGCCCGCATCCTCACCGACGCGGGTTTCCGCATCGACTGGATCGACGTAATCGACCAGTTCCGCTGGTCTCCGCATGTCGAACTTGCCGCCGCCTTCCGCCGCTGAGTCCGACCGCACATTTCCGTAAGCGTCCCTCGCGTCCCCTGTTCAACGCGCGCCCCTTGCGTGTATGACGACGAAGACCGGGCAGATCAGACCCGGACAAGAGGACCGGGCGGGGCGCGATGCGGGCAATCCTGAAGCTTCTGGCGGCGCTCGCCGTCATCGCGGGCCTGACCGGCTGCGGGTCGAAATTCCGCAGCTATGATGGCCCCGCTGTCACGCAGATTCAGGTATACAAGGCCCAGCGCCGTATGGTCCTGCTGCACAACGGCACGGTCCTTGAAAGCTTCGACATCGCGCTGGGCGGCAATCCCATCGGCGACAAGCAGTTCGAAGGCGACCGCAAGACGCCCGAAGGGCTCTACTACATCAACCGCCGCAACCCCCGCAGCCAGTATCACCTGTCGCTCGGCATATCCTATCCGAACGACAAGGATCGGGCCGAGGCAGAGGCGCTGGGCAAGGAGCCCGGCGGCGATATCTTCATCCATGGCCGCGCGGGAAAGAACCGGGGCAAAGGCCCCGACTGGACGGTGGGCTGCATCGCCGTCAAGGACGGCCAGATGGAGCAGGTCTACGCGATGGTCCGCGTCGGCACGCCGATCTTCATCTTCCCCTGATGTGTCGGCGGGTCAGCCGCCCGTCACCAGCGTCCACCACAGCTTGCCGCCCTTCTCCTGGAACCAGGCGAAGCCCACGTTCCGCGCCGCCGGGTCGAGAATCACCGCCCGCGTATCCGCCTCGGCCATCCATGCGGTCAGAGTTTCGACCTCGTTCTCATAGGTTTCCGAGATATTCTCGCCAAGCATCATGCCAAGATACCCGGTTCGCTGAACGCGGAGCAACGGCGAGGACCCGTCCGACCCGAAGTGCCAGGGCCGGTTCTGCACCGCCATGTCGCGCGAATGCGTCGCAGCCGCCGCCGTCAGCTGCGCGTTCAGCGCCAAGGGTGCCGCCCCCGCCGCGCGGCGCAGCTCGTTGACCGAATCGACCATCGAGAAGGTTACGCGGCCCTCGTCGGCCTTCTTGATCACATAGACTTCGGGCAGCGGCAGACCGTCCGGCCCCAGCTGCCGTGTCGGGGCTGTGCAGGCCGCAACGGCCAGAGCCGCAATCAGGATCAGGCCGGAAATACGGGTCATGCTGCGTCCCTGTCTTTGTTCGGGGCGTCCTTTACAGGCTTGTCCGCCAAGGTTCAAACACCTTTGCCGTGACCCTGCCGGCGCGATCTCAACCCGGGCAGGTCCATCCCGCGATCGTCTCCGCCGGAATGTCATAGCGCGTCGCTTCCATGACCTCGGGCACCCGGTCGCTGCCATACAGCGGTGCGATCCATTCCCAGACCGTCCTGCCCTCCGACGTCACTTCCAGCGCCCGGCCCTCGCGCGCGATGGTGATCAGACGGTTCCCGTTAGGCAGCGCCTGCCATTTGCCGCTGTATTCGCTGAAGAACGCGGGCGCGCCCCCGTTCGGATACAGCACTTCCTCGGCCCCCGTCTTCGGGTCCACCGCCACCACCCGGCTTCCGCCGCTGTTCGTCCCGCGCTGGGTGTAGTCGAGGTTGTTGTCGAATATCCCGATCCTGCCGTCGGCCATGAAATCCGGGTCATGTTGCGAGATCGAAGTCGTGATTGTGTGCCACTTTACGCGCAAATCGTCCGGATCAAGCACCATCACCAGATGCAGCTGACGCAGTGACACCAGGATGTCGCCCGCCTGAAACATCGGAAAGGCGGGGGCCATCTCTGCCGACAGCTCTTCGACATCATTCAGATGAAAGACATCGCCCGAAACGCCGCGGCGGTCGCCCGAGTCGATCACCTTGCCGCGCGCCATCTTCACGATGACGCTCTGCATCTTGTTCTTGTACAGCACCTCGACCGAACTGATCGATTTCAGCACGTTCCCGTCTGCGTCCACCTTGACGAACAGGTCCTCGAAGATCGGCGGAACCATCAGCGGATAAGCGTCGAAGAACGCCTTGCCGTCGGCATCGTCGCGCCAGGTCCGGTTGCCCGACAGCCAGAACGTGCCGTCACCCACCGGTTCGATCGAATGATGCGACCCGAAGCTGTCATTCTGCCACAGCACCGTTCCGCAGCGGTCCATGCGCACCAGCCCCGCATATTCCACGTTGAACAGGATATCCCCGTTCGGGAACAAGTAGCTGCCATGCACATAGTCCTGATCCTTGGTGCGATTCGGCAGCATCCTGGTGAAGTCCACCGGCCAGTCGTGCAGCATGTTTCCTTCGGCATCGATCAGCCGCACACCCGGGCCCCACTCGTGGTCCGGAAAATAGGATGTGACCAGCGTCGCACCCGGTGCCATCGCCGCAGCGTCGGCGATCTTCGCGCCGTTGAAGTCATGCGATGTCCGGTAGAAGCGCTGTGGCGCGACGGCTGTCTCCCTCAGCGCGCTGACCGCGCGGTTGAACGCCGGTCCGGGCGGAATGCCATACCGCGTGGACAGCGCGCCGACCATCCACATGATGGCGGCAACGCCCGCGGCCGACACCCCGATTGCAAGCCGATCATGCCAGCGCGCCAAATATCCGCCTCCGATTGAACCAGACGACTCCCGCGACCGAACCCTAGGCGGCGCCCCTCGCCTGTCAATCCCGCCTGCCGGGCCGTAACGGCCCGATTGTTGACGGCGGAGTGATTTGTAGACCCCGTTACGCGCTACTATTGTGCGCATGCCCCATTTGCCGGATAAGGCCGCCGGTTTCATCGACAGGAGAATGACGGATGAATTCCGCACCCCCCGCCTGGTCCCGACGCAGGTTCCTCGGCACCGCAGCCATCGGTGCAGCCGCGGCCCTGGCAGCGCCCGCGCTGGCCCAGAGCGGAGCCGCGACGACCGAGTTCGAGCAGGACCCGAACCGTAATTTCCGCCGCAACGCCTCCAGCTTCCGGTCGCTGCAATGGCAGCCGTATTTCAGCGATACGAAGAACGGCGCGATTCTGGTCGATATCACCTCGCGCGCGCTGCATTACTGGTCCGAGGACCAGACCATCTACCGCCTCTATCCCACATCTGTTCCCCTGACGGACGACCTGACCCGACGGGGCCGGACCGAGGTTGTGGAAAAGGTTACGAACCCGCCATGGCGTCCGACCCCGGCGATGCGCGAACGCAACCCCGAATGGCCGGAAATGGTGCCAGGAGGCGACCCGAAAAACCCGCTCGGACCCTTCGCGCTCTACCTGTCGTGGCAGTATTACCGCATCCATGGAACCCATGACACGCGCAAGATCGGACGCCGTTCCTCGAACGGCTGCGTCGGTCTTTACAACGAACATATCGCCGAACTCTTCGGTTTTGCGAAGGTCGGAACGCAGGTGTTGCTAATTTGACGACAGTGCGAATCCTTTGACTTTTTGGCCGTTGCGCGGTTGCATACCGGGAACCTTGTTCGGTAGACGAGGTTACGAGGTACAGAATGAAAGCCTGGGCCATCCTCAATTCCTTTTTTGCCCCGGCGCAGATGGAGACATGAAATGAAAAAGATCGCGCTTGCTGCCGCTCTTTCGGTTGCTGCCACGTCGGCTTTCGCTGGTGGCATGGCTGAGCCGGTGATGGAACCGGAAGTCGTCGTCGAGGAAGCTTCGTCGTCCTCGGGCGCTCTGATCCCGCTGCTCCTGCTGGTGCTGGTTGCTGCGGCTGTTGCTTCCAGCAACTGATCGAGACCACGTTCTCTATGGAAAGGGCGGTGGCTTGCCACCGCCTTTTTCTATTCGGACGATGCTTCCCGCGCCGTTGTCACACAGCGGCTGGCCTTGGGTCAGGCTGACCAGCCAGCCAGGTTCCGCGCAACGATCTCGGTCAGCGCCTCGATATGCGTCGCATCGTCGTTGAGGCAGGGAATGTAGGTGAACCTCTCACCCCCTGCATGTTCGAACGCCTCACGGATCTCGCCGTTGATCTCTTCCAGCGTTTCGATGCAATCCGCTGAAAACGCAGGCGAAATCACCGCGATGCTGCGCTTGCCCGCCTTCGCCAGCTCGACCACATGCTCGACCGTGTAGGGCTTCAGCCATTCTTCGGGGCCAAAGACCGACTGGAACGTGGTGTCGATCGATCCCTTGTCCCAGCCCAGCCGTTCGCGCAGCAGGCGCGAGGTCTTGGCACATTGGCAATGGTACGGATCGCCCTCCATCAGGTACCGCTTCGGCATTCCGTGATAGGATGCGACCAGCACGTCCGGTCGGTGATCCAGCGCCGCGTAGGCCCGGCTGACCGACTGCGCCAGTGCGTCGATATAGAGCGGATCGCCGAAATACTCCGCCACGGTCCGCGCCGCGGGCTGGCGTTTCTGCTTCAGAAGCGCGCGGAAGAACTGGTCGTTCGCCGTCGCCGAAGTCGCCCCCGCGTAATGCGGATACAGCGGCATGAACAGAATCTTCTCGCACCCTTCGGCGACCATCCGGCTGACCACGCTCGTCGGTCGACGGATTGCCGTAGCGCATGCAGAAATCGACAACGACGGTGTCGCCATAACGTGCCGTCAGCGACGCCCGCAGGGCCGTGACCTGCTGCTTCGTGATCGTCATCAGCGGACTTTCGCCCTTGTCGTGGTTCCAGATCGACTTGTAATTCGCGCCCGACGTGAAGGGCCGCTTCGACAGGATCACCAGCTGCAGAAGCGGCTGCCATTTCCAGGCCGGATAGTCGATGACGCGGCGGTCGGACAGGAATTCCGACAGGTACCGCCGCATTGACCAGTAGTCATAGCCGTCGGGCGTTCCCAGATTGGCAAACAGCACGCCGATACGCGCCTGACGAACAGGCGGGTGGTCCGCCGGGGCATGCGCAAGGCGACCCAAGCCTGCCTTCTGTGTCGCGTCCTTCATGTCCCGCCCTATGCGCCGTTTGCGCTGGGAGATAAAGGGAAACTGCGCTGCGTCAATCGCCTTGGGCCCGGCCCTGTCCGGCAACCGTGTCTCTGCGCTACCCAGCGCATCCGCCAGCCGCGCCGCCGCCGAACCGGGCCGCAGCGGTTTCTGTTGGTCCGCCGACGGCGCCCAACCCGTCAGGAAAATCATTTCGAACGTCGCCTTGATGCGCCCGCCATCAGCCGGAAACGCCCGTGCGTACAGCGCCTCCGCCGCGTCCCGGAACCGCCGGTCCAGCGCACCGCCCCGCGCCGCCAGCGCATTCCCCTCGCCCATCCGCCGCAGGTCGCGCGTGAGCCCCGCCATGCCCGCGTAACTCACCGTCCGGACGCCCGAATCCGCCACCGGCAGCGCAAAGCCACGCCCGCTGCAGCAGCCCGCCCAGATCGCGGATCTCGCCCATCGGCGCCACCCGTGGCGACAGTCCGGCATGCAGCCGTGTCTCCGTCTCGGCCATCACTGCCCGCAGTTCCGCCAGCGTCCGCCCGCCGAACATCACCCCCAGGAACAAGCCGTCCGGGCGCAGCGCCCGGCGGCACTGGATCAGCTGGCCGACCGGATCGTTCGCCCAGTGCAGGGCCAGCGCATGGATCACCAGATCATGCGCCCCCGGCCGCAGGTCCAGAATGTCCGCGTCCCCCGTCAGGCGCGCGCCAGGCATCCTCTCCCGCCAGAATTCCGGGAAGCCCGTCACAATCGCCGGTTCCGTAAACCGTCTGTTAACCTCGATGAGCCTTTCCTCAATCTCATCAGCCGCCTCCGCGTGCAGGAACGGCTCGAATCCAAGGCGCATGGCCCGTCTGCGGTTGCGGTCCAGCGCGGCGCGGTCGGTCAGATAGGGTGGGTGGGTCATGCTAGGTGAAATTAGGGACATCACTGGCGGAATGCAAAGTCTCCTCCGCCTGCTCCTGCCGCCGACGTGCCTCGTCTGCGACCGGCCCGTGACGACCGAGGCAGGCCTTTGCGGCACCTGCTGGCGTGACACGCCCTTCATCCAGGGCCTTGTCTGCGACAAATGCGGCCTGCCGCTTCCAGGCGAGGATGCAGGCCACCCCGAATACTGCGACGACTGCCTGACGATGGCGCGGCCCTGGGCGCGCGGGCGGGCCGCGATCCTCTACAAGGACAGCGCCCGCCGCATGGTCCTCGGCCTCAAGCACGGCGACCGCATTGATCTTGTCGGCCCTGCCGCAGGGTGGATGCGCCGCGCGGGCGCGCCGCTGCTGACCAGCAACCCGCTTGTCGCCCCGGTCCCCCTGCACTGGTTCCGCCTGCTCCGCCGCCGCTATAACCAGTCCGCCCTGCTGGGCCGCGCAGTAGCGCGGGGCGCGGGTCTCGACTGGTGTCCCGACCTCCTTGTCCGGCCCCGCTCCACGCCATCGCAGGACCACCGCGACCGGGACGCGCGCTTCCGCAACCTCGCCGATTCCATCCGCGCTCATCCGCGTCAGGTTACCCGGATTGCCGGACGGAACATCCTGCTGATCGACGACGTGATGACCTCGGGCGCCACCTTCGCCGCCGCAGCCGAGGCTTGCCATGCAGCGGGCGCAACAGGGGTATCCGTCCTTGCCCTGGCGCGCGTTGCGAAGGATGCCTAAATCCGTATAGTCCGCCCGACGACAGGATCAGGCACATGCCCCGCATCGAAATCTACACAAAAGCCTGGTGCGGTTACTGCGCTGCCGCCAAACGCCTTCTGGCGCGGAAGGGGCTTTCCTACGTGGAAACGGATGTCGAGGCCGACCCCACAGCACTTCCCGCGATGATCGCCCGTGCGGGCGGACGCCGAACGGTGCCGCAGATCTTCATCGGGGGGCGGCATGTCGGTGGGTCTGACGACCTGCACGCACTCGACCGCGACGGACAGCTCGACGCGCTTCTGGCGGGATAGGGCAGTGAAAGCCGCCCTGATCCAGCTTGCGGCGACCGACGACCCCGCGCGCAACCTGCCCGTCACGGAAGGCCTGATCCGTCAGGCCGCCGCCGGGGGTGCGGGCTTTGTCCTTACGCCCGAGGTCACGAACTGCCGCTCGACCGACCGCGCGCACCAGCAGGCCGTGCTTGCGCATGAGGAAGATGACAAAACCCTCGCCCGTCTCCGCGCCGTCGCGGACGACCTGGGCATCTGGCTGCTGGTCGGTTCCCTCGGCGTTAAGACGGGCGATCCCGACGGGCGATTTGCCAACCGCTCATTCATGATCGCCCCCGATGGCCGCATCGCCGCCCGCTACGACAAGATTCACATGTTCGACGTCGATGTCAGCCCGACCGAACGTTACCGCGAATCGCAAGGCTATCGACCAGGTGACCGTGCCGTGACCGTCAATCTGCCCTTCGCCCGAATCGGCATGACGGTCTGCTACGACCTGCGCTTTGCCTATCTCTACCGTGCGCTGGCCCGTGCCGGGGCAACCGTCCTGACCGTGCCTTCGAATTTCAATGACACCACCGGGGCCGCGCATTGGGAACCCCTTCTGCGCGCCCGCGCGATCGAGACCGGCTCCTATGTCCTGGCACCCGCGCAATGCGGGTCTATTCCAGCCAGAAACGGCCCGGACCGCCGCACGCACGGCCATTCACTGGCCGTCTCGCCATGGGGCGAGGTACTGGCCGACGGCGGCACCGATCCCGGCGTGACCTATGTCACGCTGGACGAAGGCGAAGTCACCTCCGCGCGCGCGCGCATCCCCGCCCTGACCCATGACCGCGCCTTCACAGGGCCGGACACCGCCCCTGAGGCCCCGGCATGAGCGAAGCAACCGAATCGCTCGCTACGCTTCTGTTCTCCGAGGTGTTCATGGTCGATCAGCTGGCCCGGACCCGGCTGGGCAAGGTGCTGCCGAAAGGGATGGAGCTGTCGCACTTCTCGGTCCTGAACCACCTCGCCGGGATCGGCGAGGAACGCTCCCCTGCGCAGCTGGCCGACGCCTTCCACGTCACGCGCGGCGCGATGACGAACACCCTTTCGAAACTGGAATGGGCGGGCTGGGTGCATATCCGCCCCGACTGGGACGATGCACGGCGCAAATTCGTTGCGATCAGTCCGTCGGGACGGGCGGCGCGCGATGCGGGAGTTGCTGCCATCGGGCCGCTGATCGGCGATGTTGTCGCAGCTATCGGGGCCGACAAAGTCCGTGCGACGCTGCCGATCCTGCGGGAACTCAGGCTTCGGCTGGGTGGTGGTTAACGCCGGATGCTCGCCGTCACATAGTTGCAAGACAGGTCGCGATCCGAAATTGACCAGCGCCACGACACCGGATTGAAGACGAACCCCTTGCGGTCCACCGGGTCCAGACCTGCTTTCTCCATCATCCCGTAAAGCTCGTCCGGCGTGATGAACTTGGCCCAGTCATGCGTGCCCTTCGGCAGCCAGCGCATCACCCATTCCGCCCCGATGATCGCCATCAGGAAGCTTTTAGGATTGCGGTTCAGGGTCGAGCAGACCATCAGCCCGCCTGGCTTCAGCAGCGCCCGGCAGGTTTCCAGAAACCCCTGCGGCCCATCGACATGCTCGATCACCTCCATGTTCAGGATCACGTCGAACACCTCGCCTGAGTCCGCCAGTTCCTCGGCCGTGGTGTGGCGATAGTCGATGGTCAGCCCCTGCTGCTCCGCATGGACTAGTGCCACCGGAATGTTGCGCGCCGCCGCGTCGGCCCCGACCACGTCCGCCCCCAGCCGCGCCATCGGTTCGCTCAACAACCCACCGCCGCAGCCGATGTCCAGAACCCTTAAACCCGCGAAGGGAAGCGGCGCCTTCAGGTCGCGTCCGAATTCCGCTGCGATCTGGCCGGTGATGTAGTCCAGCCGGCACGGGTTCAGCATGTGCAGCGGCTTGAACATGCCCTCGGGGTTCCACCACTCCGCTGCCATGGCCTCGAACTTGGCCACTTCGCCCGGATCGACCGTATTGACGGCACTTTGCATAATCGTCCCTGCCCTTATCCTGTCCGCACCCGTGGCGGGGGCGCAGATTTGCGATATATAGTGCGGCGATGGACCGTGTCGCCGGACAAAAGCGCGCAAGCGCCTTCCTCTACCCGCAGATCGAACCCTTCGATCAGCGCCTTATGGACATGGGCGACGGCCATCGCGTCTATGTCGAACAATGCGGGCATCCGCAGGGCCTGCCTGTCATCGTGTTGCACGGAGGCCCCGGTGGCGGCTGCTCGCCCGCGATGCGGCGGTATTTCGACCCTTCGGTCTACCGCATCGTCCTCTTCGATCAGCGCGGCTGCGGACGCTCGCGTCCCCATGCCGGTGTCGAGGCGAACACGACCTGGCATCTGGTCGAGGATATCGAGCGTATCCGCAGCACCCTGGGCATCGACAGCTGGCTCGCGTTCGGCGGCAGCTGGGGCGCGACGCTGGCGCTGCTCTATGCGCAGAAGCATCCCGACCGGGTGACGCAACTGATCCTGCGCGGCGTGTTCCTGGCGACGCAGGCCGAACTGAACTGGTTCTACGGCGGCGGGGCCGGCACCTTCTGGCCCGACCTGTGGCAGGACTTTTCGGGCGCTATCCCGGCGGATGAGCGCGGCGACCTGATCGCAGCCTATCACAAACGCCTCTTCTCGGGCGATCTGATGACCGAGACAAGGTTCAGCCGGACCTGGGCATCCTGGGAAAATGCGCTTGCCTCCATCGACCATGACGGCCCCCTGGGCGAGGCCCCCGCAGATTACGCGCGGGCCTTTGCGCGGCTGGAGAATCACTACTTCACCCACAAGGCGTTCCTTGAGGAAGACGGTCAGATCCTGCGCGACGTCGGGCGCATCCAGGACATTCCGGCTGTGATCGTGCAGGGACGCTACGACATGATCTGCCCGCCGGTCAGCGCCTGGAAGCTGGCGGAGGCCTGGGGACGGGCGGACCTGCGGATGATCCCGGTCGCGGGCCATGCGCTGAGTGAGCCGGGGATCAGTGCGGAGCTGGTTCGGGTGATGGACGGGCTGCGGGGGTAGGCGGCGGCGTGTCCACATGTGGACAAATCTGTAAGCCATTGATTTTAATGATTTAAGTAAGAATATTAACTTGATCTTCATCATCTTGAGGTCAACCCAGGTATGAGAATGCGATGCTGCCAGCAGGTTGCAAGCGCGGGCATCCGTACTACCCTTCTCTGCTTGCATCCCGCGCCGCCTTCCCCTATATCCCTTTCAACAGCGCGGCTGACGGGTCCAAACCATCAGCCCACCGGGATGAACCGACGGGCCGCTGCGGCCCGTTTTTTGTTTTTGAGCCTCGCCTCCGCATGACCGACCTCATCGCCAAGACCGCCATCGACCGGCGCATCGCCGAGATCATCACGCCCCCTATCGAGGGGCTGGGGTTTGAACTGGTGCGCGTGCGGCTGATGGGCGGAAACACGAAGACGCTGCAGATCATGGCCGACCGGCCCGAAGGCGGGATCGACGTGGCGGACTGCGCGAAAATCTCCACCGCTGTGTCGGCGACGCTCGATGTCGAAGACCCGATTGATGAGCACTACAACCTCGAGGTCTCGTCCCCCGGCATCGACCGCCCGCTGACGCGCCTGAAGGACTTCACGCTCTGGGAAGGCTACGAGGCGCGTGTCGAGACCGAAGAGGGTATCGACGGGCGCAAGCGCTTCAAGGGCGTTCTTGCCGGGACCGAGGGTGACGAGGTCCTGATCAACCTGCCCGAAGGCCCTGACGGCATCACGACCATCGGCCTGAAATTCGACTGGCTGGCGGATGCCAAGCTGATCCTGACCGACGAACTGATCGCCGAAATGCTGCGCCAGCGGAAGACGACCGCGGTGACGGACGAAACCGAATTTGATGAAATCGAAGAAGAAACCGGACACCCGGAGGAGACCCCCTGATGGCCATTACATCCGCCAACCAGCTTGAGCTTCTGCAGACGGCCGAGGCTGTCGCGCGCGAGAAGATGATCGACCCTGAACTTGTGATTCAGGCGATGGAGGAATCCCTCGCCCGTGCCGCCAAGTCGCGCTACGGGGCCGAGATGGACATCCGCGTGGTGATCGACCGCAAGACCGGCCGCGCCAGTTTCACCCGCGTGCGCACCGTGGTCGAGGACGACGCGGTCGAGAATTACCAAGCACAGGTGACGGTGGCGGACGCGAAGAAATTCCTGGCGGAGCCGGTTGTCGGCGACACCATCGTGGACGAGGTGCCCCCCGTCGATCTGGGCCGTATCGCGGCGCAGTCGGCCAAGCAGGTGATCCTGCAGAAGGTCCGCGAAGCCGAGCGCGACCGCCAGTTCGAGGAATTCGAAGGCCGCAAGGGCACCATCATCAACGGCGTGGTCAAGCGCGAGGAATACGGCAACATCATCGTCGACATCGGGCGCGGTGAGGCGATCCTGCGCCGCAACGAAAAGATCGGACGCGAAAGCTACCGCCCGAACGACCGCATCCGCTGCTACATCAAGGATGTCCGGCGCGAAGCGCGGGGCCCGCAGGTCTTCCTGTCGCGGACCGACCCGATGTTCATGGCGGAACTCTTCAAGATGGAAGTTCCCGGAAATCTATGACGGCGTGATCGAGATCAAGGCCGTCGCGCGCGATCCCGGCAGCCGCGCGAAGATCGCGGTCATCAGCTATGACAACTCCATCGACCCGGTGGGTGCCTGCGTCGGCATGCGCGGCAGCCGCGTGCAGGCCGTGGTGAACGAGCTTCAGGGCGAAAAGATCGACATCATTCCGTGGAACCAGGATCAGGCGACATTCCTTGTGAACGCACTGCAGCCTGCGGAAGTGGCGAAGGTCGTGATCGACGAGGAAGCGGGCAAGATCGAGGTGGTCGTGCCTGACGAACAGCTGAGCCTCGCCATCGGGCGGCGTGGCCAGAACGTGCGGCTGGCGTCGCAGCTGACCGGTCTCGACATCGACATCATGACCGAAGCGCAGGAAAGCGAGCGCCGCCAGGCGGAATTCGCGGAACGCACGGGGCTGTTCGTCACAGCGCTGGACCTTGACGAATTCTTTGCCCAGCTTCTGGTCTCGGAAGGCTTCACCAACCTCGAAGAGGTCGCCTATGTCGACCTTGACGAGCTTCTGGTGATCGAAGGTGTCGATGAAGGCACGGCGGCCGAACTTCAGACCCGGGCGCGTGAATATCTGGACGCCCAGAACCGCAAGGCGCTCGAAGCTGCGCGTGCGCTGGGGGTCGAGGACAGCCTGGTCGAATTCGAAGGGCTGTCGCCGCAGATGATCGAGGCGCTGGCGAAGGACGGCATCAAAACGCTGGAAGATTTCGCCACCTGCGCGGACTGGGAACTGGCGGGCGGCTGGACCACCGTGAACGGCGAGCGGGTCAAGGACGAGGGCCTGCTTGAATCCTTCGATGTCAGCCTGGAAGAGGCGCAGAACCTGGTGATGACGGCGCGCGTCCAGCTGGGCTGGGTCGATCCCGAGGAGCTGAACCGGGTCACGACGGAAGAAGCAGCGGAGGCCGGGGCCTGACGACGGGTCCCGGACAGGGCGACATGACGCGGGGTGGCAGCGAAACCGAGACGGACGGGCCCGAGCGGCGCTGCATCGTCACGGGTGAGGTGCAGCCGCAAGCACGGGCTGATCCGCTTCGTCGTCGGCCCTGACGGCCAGATTGTGCCGGACCTGGCGGGCAAGCTGCCGGGCCGCGGAATCTGGGTCGCTGCGGACCGGGCGGTCATGGACCGGGCGGCGAAGGGTATGTTCGCGCGGGCGGCGAAGCAGCCGGTGACGGTGGCCGACGGGCTGTCGGACCTGATCGAGGCTGGGCTGGCGCGGCGTCTGGTCGATCATGTGTCGCTGGCGCGGAAAGCCGGGCGGGCGGTCTGCGGGTTCGAGAAGGTAAAGGGCTGGCTGTCGGAGGGCCGGGCGAAAGTGCTGCTGCAGGCTTCGGACGGATCGGACCGGGGCAAGGGCAAGCTCTGGACGCCGACGGGCGGGCGCTGGTTCGGATGCCTGACGTCGGCCGAGCTCGGCTTGGCATTCGGCCGGGATTCTGTCATCCATGCGGCTTTGGCGGCTGGTGGATTGGCGACGCGTGTTGTAGAGGAAGCCGCAAAGCTGACAGGCTTTCGGCTGGCTGACGGCGGCATTGCCGCCGGGAAGGATACGAAGTCGGAATGAACGATACAGACGGAAAGAAGCCCCTCGGGCTTGGCGGCGGGCGTTCGGGTCAGGTGAAGCAGAGCTTCAGCCACGGCCGGACGCATAACGTCGTCGTCGAGACGAAGCGCAAGCGCGTGGTCGTGCCGCAGAAGCCCGTCGGGCCTGCGATGGCGAAGCCTGTCGCGGGGTCGTCTGCGCAGGGCAATCCGTCGCGTCGGCCGGCCGGCATTTCTGATGCCGAGATCGATCGCCGGGTGAAGGCCCTTCAGGCGCACAAGTCGCGCGAAGTCGTCGAGGCGGCCCAGCGTCAGGCCGACGAAAAGCAGCGCGAGGAAGAGCGCACTGTCCGCCGCGCCGAGATCGAGGCCAAGGAAAAGGAAGACCGCGAGCGTGAAGACGCGCTCAAGGCAAAGGCCGAAGAAGAGGCGCGCAAGCTGCGCGAGGCCGAAGTGCGCGCCCAGCGCAAGGAAGAGGTGCGCAAGCCCGGTGCAGCAGTGACGGCCGTGGCTGACCCTGCGGCAGCCGAAGCGGCGGCGACGCGCGCGGCGACCAAGGGCGTGGCGGTCGGCGGCCCGCGCAAGACGGACCGCGAACGCGATGACCGTCCGGGCGGGGACCGCGACGCAAAGGCGAAAGCCGCGCGCGACGACAGTCGCCGCACTGGCAAGCTGACCCTGTCGGACGCGCTGGACGGCGAAGGCGGGCGGCAGCGGTCGCTGGCCGCGATGAAGCGCAAGCAGGAAAAGGCGCGTGCCAAGGCGTTGGGAATGGCGGGCCATGCCGAAAAGCAGGTGCGCGACGTGCAGCTGCCCGAGACCATCGTCGTGCAGGAACTGGCGAACCGGATGGCCGAACGCGCCGCCGATGTCGTGAAAAGCCTGATGAAGATGGGCCTGATGGTCACGATGAACGAAGCCATTGATGCGGACACCGCCGAACTTGTGATCGAGGAATTCGGCCACAAGGCGGTGCGTGTGTCGGACGCTGATGTGGAACAGGTCATCGACAGTGTTCAGGACACGGCCGAAAATACCGTGGCGCGTCCGCCCATCGTCACCATCATGGGCCACGTCGACCACGGCAAGACCAGCCTTCTGGACGCGATCCGCAAGACCAACGTCGTGTCAGGCGAAGCGGGCGGGATCACGCAGCATATCGGCGCCTATCAGGTGACAACCGAAAGTGGCGCGCATCTGACCTTCCTCGACACGCCGGGCCACGCGGCCTTCACCTCGATGCGCGCACGCGGCGCGCAGGTGACGGATATCGTCGTGCTGGTCGTGGCGGCGGATGATGCCGTGATGCCGCAGACGATCGAGGCGATTGCCCACGCAAAGGCGGCGAAAGTGCCGATCATCGTGGCGATCAACAAGATCGACAAGCATTCGGCCAATGCGCAGAAGGTCAGGACGGATCTGCTGCAGCACGAGATCGTCGTCGAAAAGATGTCGGGCGACGTTCTGGATGTCGAGGTTTCGGCGGTCACCGGCCAGGGGCTCGATACGCTGCTGGAAAGCATCGCGCTGCAGGCGGAGATACTGGACCTGAAGGCGAACCCCGACCGGGCGGCGCAGGGCGCTGTGATCGAAGCCAAGCTCGACGTGGGCCGAGGGCCGGTGGCAACGGTTCTGGTGCAGCACGGAACGCTGCGGCAGGGCGACATCTTTGTCGTCGGCGAAGTCTGGGGCAAGGTCCGCGCGCTGATCAATGATCAGGGCGAACGCGTTGCCGAGGCCGGGCCGTCGGTGCCGGTCGAGGTGCTCGGCCTGTCCGCAACACCTGAGGCGGGCGATGTCCTGAACGTGGTCGAGACCGAAGCGCAGGCGCGCGAGATCGCGACCTACCGCGAAAAGGCGGCCAAGGACAAACGCGCGGCGGCGGGTGCGGCGACGACGATGGAACAGCTGATGGCCAAGGCCAAGGCCGACAAGTCGGTGTCGGAACTGCCCATCGTCGTGAAGGCGGATGTGCAGGGTTCGGCCGAGGCGATTGTTCAGGCGATGGAAAAAATCGGCAACGAAGAGGTGCGCGTGCGCGTGTTGCATTCCGGCGTCGGCGCGATCACCGAAAGCGATGTCAGTCTGGCCGAGGCTTCCGGCGCGCCGGTGATCGGCTTCAACGTCCGGGCCAATGCGCCCGCGCGGAACTCGGCGAACCAGAAGGGCGTCGAGATCCGCTATTACTCGGTCATCTACGATCTGGTGGATGACGTGAAGGCGGCGGCGTCAGGGCTTCTGAAGAACGAAATCCGCGAAACCTTCATCGGCTATGCGACGATCAAAGAGGTTTTCAAGGTCTCGAATGTCGGCAAGGTCGCGGGCTGCCTCGTCACCGAAGGTGTGGCGCGCCGGTCGGCTGGCGTCCGCCTGCTGCGCGACAACGTCGTGATCCACGAGGGCACGCTGAAAACGCTGAAGCGCTTCAAGGACGAAGTGAAGGAAGTGATCTCGGGCCAGGAATGCGGGATGGCATTCGAGAACTACGAGGATATCCGCGAAGGCGATGTCATCGAAATCTTCGAGCGCGAAGAGGTCGAACGCAGGCTGGGCTGAGTGGTCCATACCTAACGGCAGGGCATAAAAAAGGGGGCGGAAACGCCCCTTTTCGCTGCGCCAGAACTGTCAGAGCCGAAAGTGTGGTCAGGCCGCCTTCTTGACGATCGGGAACCCTTCGAACAGGCGGCTTCCGACACGCACAAGGATCATGCCGTTTTCAAGCTGCCGTTCGAACGTGCCCTGAACGGACACACAGCTTCCGATGATGATCGTTCTCAGCATCCCAGTCCTCCCCAACTTTGCGGGCTGCCCTACTCTCCTCGCCAATCGTTAATAAACTGCCTATTCCTCGGTCACAAAATTGCCATCTTTCGTTTGCTTTGGAAACAATAATCACGCAGCGCGTGTGAAATAAATTTCTGGCCATGTAATGAACCGCTTGACCAAGGGTCAGAGCCAGTCGCGCAGCAGCGGAACCAAGGGGATGTCAGCGGGCGGCATCGGATAGGATTTCAGGTCCTTGCCGCGCACCCAGGCCAGTTCCTGGCCCTCGCGCGGCTGCACCACTCCCTGCCAGCGGCGGCAGGCGAACAGCGGCATCAGCAGGTGAAAGTCGGGGTAGGTGTGGCTGGCGAAGAACAGGGGTGCCAGACAACTCGACCAGGTCTCGATCCCGATCTCTTCGCGCAGCTCGCGGATCAGCGCCGCTTCGGGCGTCTCGCCCGGTTCCACCTTGCCGCCGGGAAATTCCCACAGCCCCGCCAGCGACTTGCCCTCGGGCCGTTTGGCCAGAAGCACTCGCCCCTCCGCGTCGATCAGCGCGACCGCCGCGACCAGCAGTATCCTCAAGACCGGTAATCCGCGTTGATGTCGATGTAGCGATGCGTCAGATCGCAGGTCCAGACCCTGTCAGATGCGCGGCCAACCCCCAGATCGACGCGGATCAGGATGTCCTGCCCCTTCATGTAGAGCGCGGCCTGGTCTTCGCTGTAGTCCGGACTGCGCCACCCTTTGGTGGCCATCGGCAGGTCACCGAACCAGATCGACAGCTTGTCACGGTTGGCGACCGCCCCGGATTTCCCCACTGCCATCACGATGCGTCCCCAGTTCGGGTCCTCGCCAGCGATGGCCGTCTTGACCAGCGGCGAGTTTGCAATCGCCATGCCGACCTTTCGCGCATCCGCCGCGCTGACAGCGCCCGTCACACGGACTTCAACGAACTTCGTCGCGCCCTCGCCGTCGCGCACCACCTGATGGGCCAGATCGCGCATGACCTCGGCCAACGCTGCCTCGAAGGTCTTTGCGACCGCGCCGCGCAGGTCAGTGATGGGTGCCGCTTTCGACTTGCCGGTGGCGGCAAGGATCAGCGCGTCAGACGTGGATGTGTCGCTGTCCACAGTGATCGCGTTGAATGTCGCATCCATGTTCCGCGCCAGGAGCTTCTGAAGATTGCCCGCGCTGATCTTTGCGTCGGTGAAAATGTAGACCAGCATCGTCGCCATATCCGGCGCGATCATGCCGGATCCCTTGGCGATGCCCGCAATGCGGATGGGCCCGCCATCGCCGTCGATGATCGCCGACGCGCCCTTCGGGAACGTGTCGGTGGTCATGATCGCGCGGGCCGCCATCTCCAACTCGCCCTCATTCAGCGCCTCTGTCAACTCGGGCACCTTTGCCACGATCCGCTCATGGGGCATCGGCTCGCCGATAACGCCGGTCGAAGAGGAGAACACGCGGGCAGCGGGCAGCCCCAGCGCTCTGGCCAGGGCCCCCGTGACGGCTACGACGGATGCCACGCCGATCTTGCCGGTGAAGGCATTGGAGTTCCCCGAATTCACGATGATTGCGGCGCCGGCCGCGCTGTCAGCCTTGCCCGCAAGCTTGGCCTGACAGTCGAGTACGCAGGCGGCGCGCGTCGAGGACCGGGTGAACGCCCCGGCGATGGTGGTCCCGGGGGCCAGCCGCACCAGCATGACGTCGGTCCGGTTCGCATAGCGCACGCCCGCCGCGACGGCTGCGAACTCGGCCCCGGCGATGCGCGGCAGTTCTGGAAAACCGCCCTTCGGGGCCAGTGGCGATACGGTCTTTTCGGCCATTTCAGCCACCCCTCGCTCAGTCGCCCAGCAGCGTCAGGTCTTTCAGGATCGCCGGATCAATCCCGTCCGTCATCTTATTGATATCCGCTTTGGCCGTCAGCGATGTCACGTAATCCTCGACCGCCTTGCGCTGCAATTCGCCCGCCAACTCGGGGCGTTTCTCCTCCAGCGTCGGGCCGGTGGCGAGGCGCGTCTCGGTCAGCTTGATGATATGCCAGCCGAACTGTGTCTGGACCGGGCCCGACACCGCTCCGGGCTGCATCGTCATCACCGCCTTTTCAAAGGGTTCGACCATCATGCCCGGACCGAACCACCCCAGGTCTCCGCCGTTCTGGGCCGAGCCGGGGTCACTGGACTTGGTCTTGGCCAGTTCGGCGAAATCAGCGCCGCCGTCGATCTCGGCCTTCAGCGCCTTTGCTTCGTCCTCGGTCGCCACCAGAATATGCGCGGCGTTGAATTCCTTCGTCGGCGCGGCCTTGGAATACGTCTCATCGAACAGCTTCTGCACCGCTTCGTCCGTCACGGCCGCATCTGCAACCCGGTTCAAAACAGCGGCCGCAAGGTAGGTCCGCCGCTGATTGTCCAGTTCAGTCGTGTCGCGCGCCGTGATCTCGCCCTCGGCGATCTGGGTCAGTGCTGTCTGCTGGATGATCTGGTCCAGAACACCATTGAACAGGACGTCGTCCGGCAGGTCCTTGTACTGCTCGGGCAGCCCCTCGCGCATCGCAATCATGTGGCCAAGCGTGATGTCGGCGCCGTTCACCGTAGCGATCACCGTACCGGCTGTCGGGCCCTCGGCAAATGCAGGCAGAACGTAGCCCGACAGAAGGGCCGCCATGCCCAGGAACGTAACGGTCTTCAGCATCTGGTGAACTCCTGACAGGGCCGAGGCAGGGCCAGCGGCGTTGACACTCAAGCGGCGGCCCCTTACATCGCGTCCGTCCTGTGAAGGACGGGCCTTTCCCGCTGTCCGCTGTCTTCTAGGCAAGCCCGGGGATACCGGCAAGGTCAGCTTTCACACAAAGACGTCACGAGATATCGCCACGACGGCGGGAGACAGCATGCTAGGCTTCGGAACGCTTGCGAAAAAGGTGTTCGGCACGCCGAATGACCGCAAGGTCAAGGCGACGCGGCCGCTGATCGACCAGATCAATGCGCTGGAGCCGGAGTTCCAGGCGTTGAGCGACGACGGGATCAAGGAAAAAACGGTCGCGCTGAAGGCGCGCGTCGCGGGCGGCGAGAGCCTCGATGCGGTGCTGCCCGAGGCGTTCGCGAACTGCCGCGAGGCCGCGCGGCGCGCGCTTGGCCTGCGTGCCTTCGACGTGCAGCTGATGGGTGGGATATTCCTGCATCAGGGCAACATCAGCGAGATGAAGACCGGCGAGGGCAAGACGCTTGTCGCAACCTTTCCCGCCTATCTGAATGCGCTGACGGGGCGCGGCGTGCACATCGTCACAGTGAACGACTATCTGGCCAAGCGCGACGCGGCTTGGATGGGCAAGGTGTTCCATGCGCTGGGGATGACGGTCGGCGTCGTCTATCCGTTCGAGCCTGAAGCAGAGAAACGCGCGGCCTATCAGGCCGACATCACCTATGCGACGAACAACGAACTGGGCTTCGACTATCTGCGCGACAACATGAAATCCTCGATCCCCGAGATGATGCAGCGCGGGCATCACTTCGCCATCGTCGACGAGGTCGACAGCATCCTGGTGGATGAGGCGCGCACGCCGCTGATCATTTCCGGCCCGTCGCAGGACCGCAGCGATCTCTACAAGACGCTGAACGCCTACATCCCCGAACTGACCGAGGCGCACTACAAGCTGGACGAAAAGCAGCGCAACGCCACCTTCACCGAAGACGGCAACGAATTCCTGGAAAACCGCCTTCAAGAGGCGGGCGTCCTGCCCGACGGCCAGACGCTATACGATCCGGAATCGACGACCATCGTGCACCATGTCACGCAGGCGCTGCGGGCGCACAAGCTGTTCCAGAAGGACGTGAACTATATCGTCCGCGACGGCGAGGTGATCCTGATCGACGAATTCACCGGGCCGGATGATGCCGGGTCGGCGCCTGTCGGACGGCCTGCATCAGGCCATCGAGGCGAAAGAAGGCGCGCGGATCCAGCCCGAGAACGTGACCTTGGCCAGCGTGACCTTCCAGAACTACTTCCGTCTGTACGAAAAGCTGGCGGGCATGACCGGTACGGCGACGACCGAGGCCGAGGAGTTCATGGAAATCTACCGGCTGGGCGTGGTCGAAGTGCCGACCAACCGCCCGGTTGCGCGCCGGGACAACCACGATCAGGTCTATCGCACCGCGCGCGAGAAATACGAAGCCATCATCGCGCAGGTGAAGAAGGCTGCCGAAAAGGGTCAGCCGATCCTTGTCGGCACGACATCCATCGAGAAGTCCGAGATGCTGGCCGAAATGCTGAAGAAGGAAGGCATTCCGCACAACGTCCTGAACGCCCGCCAGCACGAACAAGAGGCGCAGATCGTCGCCGATGCGGGCAAGCCCGGTGCCGTGACGATTGCGACGAACATGGCGGGGCGCGGCACCGACATCCAGCTGGGCGGCAACGTCGAGATGAAGGTGCTCGAGGCGCTGGCGGCGGACCCCGGGGCGCATCCGGACGAGGTGCGCGCGCGGATCGAGGCGGAACACGCGGCGGACAAGGAAAAGGTGATCGAGGCGGGCGGGCTTTATGTGCTGGCCTCCGAGCGGCACGAAAGCCGCCGGATCGACAACCAGCTGCGCGGGCGTTCGGGGCGGCAGGGCGACCCGGGACGGTCATCCTTCTTCCTGAGCCTTGAAGACGACCTGATGCGCATCTTCGGGTCGGACCGCCTGGAGAAAGTGCTGTCGTCTCTCGGCATGAAGGAAGGCGAGGCGATCATCCATCCTTGGGTGAACAAGTCGTTGGAGCGTGCTCAGGCCAAGGTCGAAGGCCGCAACTTCGACATCCGCAAGCAGCTGCTGAAATTCGACGATGTGATGAACGACCAGCGCAAGGCGATTTTCGGCCAGCGCCGCGAGATCATGGAAGCTGACGACATCGAGGAAATCGCGCAGGACATGCGCCATCAGGTGATCGACGATCTGGTGGACGAGGCGATGCCGCCGAAAAGCTACCCCGAGCAATGGCAGAGCGAGGCCCTGCGCGACGCGGTGCGGGTGAAGCTGGCGCTGGACCTGCCGGTCATCGACTGGGCGGCGGAAGAGGGCGTTGATCAGGACACGATCCGCGAGCGTCTCTACGAGACGACGGATCGCTTCATGGCGGAAAAGGCCGAGGCGTTCGGGCCGGACACGCTGCGCTCGATCGAAAAGCAGCTTCTGCTTCAGACGATCGATGCGAAATGGCGCGAGCATCTGGTGACGCTGGAACATCTGCGGTCGGTCGTGGGGTTCCGGGGCTATGCCCAGCGCGACCCGCTGAATGAATACAAGACCGAAGCCTTCCAGCTGTTCGGCAACCTGCTGGACAGCCTGCGCGAGGATGTGACGCAGAAGCTGTCGCAGGTGCGCCCGCTGACCGAAGCCGAACAGCAGGCGATGCTGCAGCAGTTCACGGCACAGCAGGCCGCCGTGTCGAAGCCGGGCGAGGCAGCGAAAGCGCCCGAGCGTGTGCCGCTGCTGGCTGGGTTCATCGAGGCCGATCCGGCGACCTGGGGCAATCCGGGGCGGAACGATCCCTGCCCCTGTGGATCGGGCGAGAAGTTCAAGCACTGCCACGGGCGTCTGGTCTGAGTCGCGAGACCACGGGGCGGCAGACGCTGCCTCTGCGGGCCTGAACAGTGGCACCTCTGCGGCGCAATCGTGGCAGGCGCAACCGGGCCTTACCGGCATGTCGGTCCAAAGCTGCGTGCAGGACGCAAGATGCAGTCCGTGCACACCTGACCGGGCAGCAAAGCGTGTGCCTTGGCGCAGTCATGCCTCTGCCCCAATCCGTCACTAGGGTCCGGGTCGGGATGTGCTGCAAGAATGGTGAATCGGATGAATCGCAGGGTGCTGAGAGGCGGAGCCACGTTTCTGCTGGCGTTGGCGACGGGTCATCTGATGCAGAACGGCACCGCGGTCGCGGGATTGTTCGGGGTCGGTGGCAAGGCCGAGGCGGTCAGTCAGACGGCGATGACGCCTTCAAGGACAGCCCAGGCACCGATTGTCGAAGCGACAGTGACGGAGTTGTCGGCGGATACCTCCCCAGCGGCGGTCGATGCGTCGCTGCCCGCGATCCCGGAGTTTCCGCTGGCCGACGCGCGGCCGCTTGGCAGCGGCGCTGCACTGGCAGCGCGGATGATCCAGGTCGAGCGCGGCTATTCGCGGGTGAAGTCGGCGGCGGACGCAGAATACAATTCCTTCGGACTGACCTGTGCGGACGCCCGGCTGACGCTGGAGCCGCTACCCTACGGACTTCTGGATATGCGCCTCGACGCGCCCTGTCACCCGGGCGAACGGGTGGTGGTGTCGTTGGGTGGGCTCGACGTGACCTATTCGACGGATGCGAAGGGTCAGCTTGCAGTTACGGTTCCGGCGCTGGACCGCACTGTGCAGATCGCTGCTGTGTTTGCGGCGGGTGACAGGGCGGAGTCGGCGCTGAGCGTGCCGGAGGCAGACGGCATGCAGCGGCTGGCAGTCGGGTGGACCGGTATTTCAGGCTTTGGGCTGAATGCCTATGAAGGCGGCGCGCGCTTTGGAAGCGCGGGGCATGTCCGGGCAGACGCGGCAGGCGCGCCGGGTGCAGCTGACCGGGGATACCTGATGCTGCTGGGCGACGCGGGCGTGGCCGGACCGATGCTGGCGCAGGTCTATACCGCCCCGGCGCACGGGCCGGAGGTGCGGCTGGAGGTCGAGGCAGCGGTGACGGCGGCGACCTGCGGCAACACGCTGGCGGGCAGGGCAGTGACGCTGACGGGGGGCGCGCGCCAGGTCACGGATGTGACGATGGCGATGCCGGGGTGCGATGCAAAAGGTGACCTGGTGGTGATGGATGTCACGTCGGCGCTGAACGGGCCGGTCGAGCAGGCGTCGAACTAGATCAGACCTGCCGAGCGCAGGCTGATCTCGCGGGATTTTCCGATGATAAGGTGGTCGTGCAGGACGATGCCCAAGGAGCGGGCGGCGTCGGTGATCTGCGCGGTCATGGTGATGTCCTGATCCGACGGCGTCGGGTCCCCCGACGGGTGATTATGCACAAGGATCAGCGCGCTGGCGTTCAGTTCCAGCGCGCGCTTGACGACCTCTCTGGGGTAGACCGGAACATGATCCACCGTGCCGCGCGCCTGTTCTTCATCCGCGATCAGGATGTTCTTGCGGTCAAGATACAGCACCCGGAACTGTTCGGTATCGGCATGCGCCATCGCCGTGTGGCAGTAATCGAGCAGCGCGTCCCAGGATGACAGCGCCGGGCGGTTCATCACCCTGGCACGGGCCATGCGGTGCGCGCAGGCCTCGATCGCCTTCAGATGCTGGGCGATGGCCTCGCCCACGCCGTCCACTTCGGTCAGCCGGGCGGCGGGGGCCGACAGCACTCGGGCGAAATCGCCGAAGGTGTCGATCAGGCGGCGGGCGAGGGGTTTGACATCCTGCCGGGGCATCGCAGGAAACAGCGCCAGTTCGAGCAGTTCGTAGTCGGGCAATGACGCGGCACCGGCATCGGCAAAGCGCTGCCGCAGCCGTGCGCGGTGATCGCGGATGTAGGAGGGAAGGCGGCCGGTGGCCGACAGCAGGGTGGCCGGAGCCTCATCCGCCGCAAACAGCAGCGGCTGGGGGCGTTCGTGAAAGGCGCGCGGAACCGGCATGCCACCAGTCTGGCGCGGTATAGCTAACGTATGGTTAACGCGGTCCGAGGGTCAGTGAGTTCGCGCCGCCCGGATCGAACTCGTCCAGTTTGCCCAGCGCTTCGGTGAAAACCGCGTCCTGGATCGTGATCGGCGACAGGAAGCGGATGACGTTGCCGTAGACGCCGCAGGTCAGCAGGATCAGCCCGCGCTTCAATCCTTCTGCACGGACGCGGTTGGCGAAATCGGCGCTTGGCTTTTGCCCGACATTGAATTCAACCGCGTTCATGAACCCCGGGCCGCGGATATCAACGATTTCCGGTACTTCGTCGCGCAAGCCGGCCAGATGCTGCTTCAGCCGCGACCCCAGCTGGTTCGCGCGGTTGCACAGGTCTTCCTCTTCGATCACGTCCAGCACGGCATTGGCCGCCGCGATGCCCAGCGGCGATCCGCCATAGGTGCCGCCCAGACCGCCGGGTGCAGGCGCGTCCATGATCTCCGCACGGCCCGTCACTGCGGCAAGCGGGAAGCCGCCCGCCAGCGATTTGGCCATCGTGGTCAGGTCGGGCGCGACCGTGTGGTGGTCCATCGCGAACATCTTGCCGGTGCGCGCAAACCCCGTCTGCACCTCGTCCGCGATCATCAGGATGCCGTGTTCGTCACAGATCGCCCGGATCGCCTCCATGAACTCGCGCGGCGCTTCATAGAAACCGCCTTCGCCCTGCACGGGCTCCAGGATGATCGCCGCGACGCGCTTGGGGTCCACATCCGCCTTGAAAAGGTAGTGCAGCGCGTCGATGGCGTCCTGCGTGGTGAACCCGTGCAGCGGGATCGGGAACGGGACGTGGAAGACGTCGGCAGGCATCGCGCCGAAGCCGACCTTGTAGGGCACGACCTTGCCGGTCAGCGCCATGCCCATGAAGGTGCGTCCGTGGAACGCGCCGCTGAACGCCACGACCGCCTGACGCCCAGTCGCCGCGCGGGCGATCTTGACGGCGTTCTCGACAGCCTCGGCCCCGGTCGTGACGAAGATCGACTTCTTGTCACCCTTGCCGGGCACGATCTGGTTCAGCCGCTCGGCCAGGCGGACATAGTTTTCGTAGGGCACGACCTGATGGCAGGTATGGGTGAAGCGGTCGATCTGGTCCTTGACGGCCGCGATGACCTTGGGGTGCCGATGGCCCGTGTTCAGGACGGCGATGCCCGAGGCGAAGTCGATGTAGCGGTTGCCTTCCTTGTCCCAGATTTCGGCATTTTCGGCCCGATCCGCGAAAATCTGGGTCATCACGCCCACGCCGCGCGACATGGCGGCCTTGCGGCGGGTCTCGACTGCGGCGTTGGTCATCGTGTTCTCCCTCGCCTCCGGATCGGTGGCCGGAGTTCTGATCTTTGCGACATCGCCCACATCTATCGCTCGCGCCCGTCGCAAGGCAATCGACGGCCGCTGCGGTCAAGTGCCACCTGTCGATCCGCACGATGTTATGTTCTGCAACATTTTTCGTCGAACGCGGCCCGTCCACGCGCCTGCATAGCGCCCTGTGCGTCATTGACGTTCCGACCAAAAGGCACACATAAGAAGGGGTAAAGCGTGAACCTGGTCGTTGAGTCGGGCTAGGCCACTCATGCACCGACGCATTGGGCTGCCGCAGCGGCAGCAGAGCCTTCAGGGATCGATCACATGGCAGCTGTCTTTCAAACTCCACCGCGTCGCGGCCATCGTTGTATTGGTTGCCGCCGGGGCTGGATCGCCACGGGCAAATTCGCGGCTGTCGGAAGCGAGGAAGCCGCCGCATCCGAACCGCCCAAGGCCGAAGCCGAAGCACCGGCAGCCAAGCCGCTTCGGACGGTCGCCGCGATGACGCCGCGTGATGACCGACCATGCGCGGGTGATCCGTGTGTCGGGCGCGACCGAGGCCGACAAGCGGGCGGTCCTTGCCGCGCGGTCGAACGGGATCGTCACGGCGCTGGGCGTGCAGGAAGGTGACCAGCGTAGCTGCGGACGCAATCGTCCTGACACTGGAAGGCGCAGATGTGGCGGCCGAAGTGGCAACGGCCAATGCCAATCTGGTGCAGCGTGCGCGCGAGCTTGAAGTGGCGCAGAAGCTGTTCGAGACGGGCAATACGTCCGAAACCCAGCTTACAGGTGTCAAAGCCGACAAATCAGCAGCGGAAGCGCAGCTTGCGCAGGCCGAAGCGGCAGCGGACCGGCTGAACATCCGCGCGCCCTTTCGCGGGTATCGTCGAAAAGGTCGAGGTCGAGCGCGGCGAATGGGTGCAGGCCGGCACGCCGATCGCCACCGTTCTGGCGCTGGACCCGATCATTGTCCGGGCGGAGGTGGGCGAACTGGACATCGCGCGGATCGCGGTCGGCGGCAAGGCGACGGTGCGGCTGATCAGCGGCGCGGAACTGGAAGGTACCGTGCGCACGATTTCCAACGAAAGTTCGGCCCAGACGCGGACGTTTGCCGTCGATGTGTCGCTTCCCAACTCCGACCGGACAATCCCGTCGGGCATGACGGCCGAGGTCAGCCTGTTCACCGATCCGGTCAGCGCGGTCATGGTCCCGCGGTCGGTGATCACCCTGTCGGCGGAAGGCAAGATCGGGCTGCGGGTCGTGGGTGCAGACAACGTCGCGCGGTTCGTGCGCGGCAGAGCTGATCGACGACACAGCCGAAGGCCTGATCGTGGCAGGACTGCCGGACGGGCGTGCGGATCATCACGGCCGGGCAGGATCTGGTGCGCGACGGCGAAAAGGTGACGGTCGTCGATGCTGCCGATCAGGCCGGGGTCAGCGAATGAAACTGGTCGAAACAGCGATCCGCAATGCCAAGCTGACCATCTCGGTCCTGCTGTTCCTGATGCTGGCCGGGGCGCTGGCCTATCGGTCGATCCCGAAAGAGGCCGAGCCGGATATCCAGATTCCGATCATCTATGTCAGCATGGGCTATTCGGGCATTTCGCCGGAAGACAGCGAACGCCTGCTGCTGCGCCCGATGGAAACCGCGCTGAAATCGATCCAGGGCATCAAGCAGATGACCTCGAACGCCTATCAGGGCGGCGGCAATGTGGTGATCGAGTTCCAGGCCGGCGCCGACCTGGACAAGGCGCTGGACGACGTGCGCAACAAGGTCGACGACGCGCGGCGCGACCTGCCGGACGGGGTCGACGAGCCGAGCGTCAACGAGGTGAACATCAGCGAGTTTCCGGTTCTGGTCGTCACGCTGTCGGGCGATGTGCCGGAACGGGTGCTGAACCGCACCGCGCGCGAACTGCGCGACCGGATCGAGGAAATTCCGGGCGTGCTGGACGCGGCGCTGCAGGGGGTCCGCGACGATCTGGTCGAGGTCATCATCGACCCGGCGAAGCTGACATCCTACGGCATCCGGCCCGATGTGCTGATCGGGGGGTTCCAGGCGAACAACCAGCTGATCGCCGCCGGGTCGATGGAGGGGGCCGAAGGGCGCTATGCCATCAAGGTGCCGTCGCTGATCGAAACGGTCGAAGACCTGGCGAACCTGCCGGTGATCTCGGACGGCACCGCCATCGTGCGGGCGCGCGATCTGGCCGAGATCCGGCCGACGTTCAAAGACCCCGAGACCATCACGCGGCTGGACGGCGCGCCTGCGGTCGCCATCGAGGTGTCCAAGCGCACCGGCGCGAACCTGATCGAGACGGTGGACAAGGTGAAGGCGATCACCGAGGAGTTCCGCGCGTCGATGCCGGAGGGCGTCACCGTGTCGTTCAGCCAGGACAAGTCGAAGGACATCCGCCAGCTGCTGTCCGACCTGCAGAACTCGGTTCTGACGGCGGTGATTCTGGTCTTCATCGTCATTCTTTATGCGCTGTCGGGCCGGTCCTCGATCCTGATCGGGCTGGCGATTCCGGCCTCGTTCCTGATGGGCATCCTGGGCCTGAACCTTGCCGGGCTCACGGTGAACATCGTCGTGCTGTTCAGCCTGATCCTGGCGGTCGGGCATGCTGGTCGACGACGCGATCATCGTGACGGAATACGCCGAACGCCGGATGAACGAAGGCATGGACAAGAAGCTGGCCTTCGCCGAGGCCAGCCACCGCATGGCGGGGCCGGTCATCTCGTCCACCGTGACGCGCATTGCGGCGTTCTCGCCGCTGCTGTTCTGGCCGGGGATCGTCGGCGAGTTCATGAAATACATGCCGATCACCCTGATCGCCACGCTGTCGGCCAGCCTGGTCTATGCGCTGATCTTCGTGCCGACGCTGGGCGCGATCATCGCCAAGCCGTTCAAGGAACAGCACTGTCCACAAGGACGGGGCCTATATGTGGGTCGTGGGCAAGGCGATCCGGCATCCGGTGATCGTGCTGCTTCTGGCGCTGGGGTCGCTGGTGGCGGTGCCCTATGCCTATGGCGACCTTCGGCAAGGGCGTCGAGTTCTTCCCCGATGTCGAACCTGATTTCGGGCTGCTCTACGTCAAGGCGCGGGGCAACCTGTCGATCGACGAGAAGGACGCTCTGGTCCGGCAGGCCGAGGCGCGGCTTCTGGGCTGGCCGGGGCTGAAGACCGTCTACACCCGCGTCGGCGGCGGCGGCGGTGCCGGGAACGAGGTCGCGGCGGATGTCGTCGGCACGATCCAGTACGAATTCGTCGACTGGCGCGAACGCAAGGGCGCGAACGCGATCCTGGCGGACCTCCGCGGGGCGATGCAGGGCATTCCCGGCGTGGATATCGAAGTGTCGGTGCCGCAGGCAGGGCCGCCGACGGGCAAGGCCGTGCAGATACGGCTGTCGGCCGTCGATCCGGCGAGCCTGAACGACGTCGCGCGCGGCGTCGCCGACAAGCTGGCGGACGTGCCGGACGTGATCGACATCGACAACGGCCTGCCGCCGCCGGGCGTGGACTGGGAACTGAACGTGGATCGCGGTGCCGCCGCGCGCTATGGCCTGTCGCCGGGTGCGGTCGGTGCGGTGGTGCAGCTGGTCACCGGGGGGCTGAAGCTGTCGGACTTCCGGCCCGCCGGGTCGGATGACGCGGTCGATATCGTGCTGCGCCTGCCCGAGGATCAGCGGACGATCTCGTCGCTGGACCAGCTGCGCATCGAGACCGCGGGCGGGTCGGTGCCGATCTCGAACTTCGTGACGCGCGTGGCGGCACCCACGACGGGCACGCTGACGCGCATCAACGGCGCGCGGACCGTGACGGTTCAGGCGGGCATCACCGAGGGCGTTCAGGCCGCCCCGGTGCGCGAGGCGATCACGGCCGAGCTGGGCAAGGCTGGCCTGGACAAGCTGGGCATGCGCTGGACGCTGGCGGGCGAGGACGAGGAACAGGCGGCGGCGGGGGCCTTCCTGGGCAAGGCGTTCGGCGCGGCGATCTTCCTGATCTTCGTGGTGCTGCTGGCGCAGTTCAACAACTTCATCTCGGTCGGTCTGGTGCTGTCGGCGGTGATCATGTCGACCATCGGCGTGTTCCTGGGCCTGATGATCATGGGCCAGCCGTTCGGCGTCGTGATGACGGGCATCGGCATCATCGCGCTGGCGGGGGTCGTGGTGAACAACAACATCGTGCTGATCGACACCTATGACACGCACCGGCGCGAGGGGATGGAGAAGATTCGAGGCGATTCTGCTGACCTGCCGCGAACGCGCCCGGCCCGTGGTGCTGACGGCGATGACGGCGATTCTTGGCGTGCTGCCCATCGCCTTCGGGCTGAACCTGGAGATCATGAACCACGAGACGACGATCGGCGCGCCCTCCACCCAGTGGTGGATCAGCCTGTCATCGGCGATCGTCTATGGTCTCGCCTTTGCGACGATCCTGACGCTGATCGTGACGCCGTCGATGCTGATGCTGACGTCACGCAGCGACAAGGTGCGCGAAAAGCGGCGGTGGTTCCGGCGGAGGCCAAGGATGTAGGGCCGGACCCGGTGGCCGTTTCGGCGCGGTCGGGCGGACAGACAGCCTAGCGGCGCGGCCACCATGCCACGCCGGCCGCCGGTACGGTGTGACCGTCAACAGTCAGCGGCTCGGGCGCGTAGTTGATGGCAAAGCGATGCGTGGCCGTGTCGCGCAGGCGCAGTCCGTCAGGCATGTCCTGCGTAGCGATGCCAAGCTCGGCGCAGCGTTCGCGCAGGATACGGACCAGCGTGTCATCGTCGGGCCAGCCGCCGAGATAGGCGCGGTTGCCGCTGCGCATCAGGACGGGGTTGCCGCCGGTGGTCGCCTCGGACACGGCTGCCGTGCCTTCCAGCCGCTCCATCCAGTGTCGGATGCTGCCACCCTTGACGAGCGGCTCGGACTGGCCGGGCGGCAGGCTCTCGACCAGAGCTGCGGTGCAGTCGAGGCCGGGAATGGCGGGGGGCATGGGTCTGGTTGGGATGGCGAAATCAGGGGTGCGGGAATTGGTCCGGGGCCCGAGGAGGGCGAGGCCGGAAACCGTGTCCAGAGCGGCAGAAAGCGGCGGGCTCAGGCGTCATCAGGCCGGGAATCAGAACAAGCCGGTAGACAGACAGATCGGTTGTGGCCGGCGGCAGGATATCGACCGACAGTCCGAGGCGGCGCAGGGCACGGTAGAAGCTGAAGGTCAGGCGGAAATAGTCGAAATCCGCCCCTTGCGGCTGCGTTGTCCAGGCCCAGGCGCTTTCATAGTCGAAGATCAGCGCCACCGGCGCGGCGGCGGGTTTCAGATCGCCCAGCGCAGCGATCTCGTCCGCGACCTGACGCGCCTCGGCCAGCGCGGGCGCGGGCTGGCTGTCGGGGCGCAAGCAGCCCGGAGTGGTTCTGTTCCTGCGCGAAAGGGGCCTGACGCCAGCGGAAATACAGCACAGCCTCGGCCCCATGGGCGAAGGCCTCCCACGCCCAAAGCCGCGCCATGCCGGACAGAGGGGCCGGGTTGTAAGGGGCCCAGTTCACCGGGCCCGGCTGCTGTTCCATGACCCACCAGCGACCGCGGCCCGACAGCCCGGTATAGGTCGTGGTGAAAGGCCTGAAAGTCGGGGTCACCCTGCCGAACGAACGCGCAGCTTGTGATCCTCGGACGCCTCGAGCCGGTCCGACAGGAAGCCGATGGGATAGCTGTCCCAGGACGCGATGTCGAGGTCCGCGCCGGTGGCGAAATGATCGAATTCGGTGATCCGTCCCATGTAGTTATGGGCGATGGGATAGTCGGAGTGCCGCCTGATGATGTCGGTCTGGAGGCGGTTGAAGCTGACCACCTCGTCGCTGGCAAAGCGGCGGAAATCCATGACATGGGACGGGTTCGGTTCGGTGACGGTCAGGTTGGGAAGGCCGATGTCGTCGAACGAGGCATAGTCCATCGACCAGAATACGTTACCCCACGCGCGGTTCAGGGCCTGCGCGGACTGATACTTCTGCGCGAGCCAGTCGCGGAAGGCAACGGTGGCGGCGGGGGAGTAGGAATGCACGGTGTCGTGGCAGGCATATTCATTGTCGGTCTGCCAAGCGGCGACATGGGGGTTGCGACCATAGCGTTCAGCCAGAACAGAGACGATTTTTGCGCATTCGGTGCGGTAGCCACGGTGGCTGAAATCGTAGTGTCTGCGTGACCCGAAGTCGCGCCCCCGTCCGTCCCGATCCACCGGCAGCATGTCCGGGTGCTTCGTCAGCATCCAGCGCGGGGGCGTCGCGGTGGGGGTGCCAAGCACGACCTTGAGGCCCGCGTTGCCGAGGGTGTCGATGGCGCGGTCGAGCCAGCCGAGATCGTAGCGGCCCGGTTCCGGCTCCATCCGGGACCAGGCGAATTCGCCGATGCGGACCCAGGTCAGGCCGGTCTCGGCCATCCGCTGCGCGTCCTCGGCCCACCAATCCTCTGGCCAGTGTTCGGGATAGTAGCAGACGCCGAGGCTCGGTTTCATGGGTGGTCCTGCCTGGATGTCTCAGGCGAAGGCGGCGTCATAGGCGGCGACGATGCGGGCTGCGCCTGCGGCAATCTCGGCGACGCTTTGCCCCGGTCTGTAGACCGCCGTTCCGATGCCGAAGCCGTCCGCGCCTGCCTTGCGCCACTCGGCGAAGTTGTCGGCTCCTGCGCCGCCGACCGCGTAGACCTGACAGCCCTTCGGCAGGACCGCGCGGATCGCCTTCAAGCCGTCGGGACCGATCAGTGAAGCGGGGAAAATCTTCAACCCATCAGCCCCGGCGGCCAGCGCAGCGAAGCACTCGGTCGGGGTCATCACGCCAGGCCAGCTCGCCAGGCCCTTTGACTTGGTCGCGGCAATGACGTCAGGATCGCAGTTTGGCGAGACGATCAGCCGTCCGCCCGCGTCCGCCACCGCACTGACATCGCCGACCGTCAGGACAGTGCCCGCGCCGATCAGGGCATGGCTGCCGAACGCCTTGGCCATCGCTTCAATGGATTGCAGCGGGCGCGGCGAGTTGAGCGGCACCTCAATCGACACTATTCCGGCGGAAATCAGTGCCTCGGCCACCGGCAAAGCCTCATCCGGAGCAATGCCGCGCAGGATCGCGATCAGGTTACGTGTCATGTCACCCCCGCTGCCAGTGTTGCGCGCGCGGCGGAGAGGCCCGCCAGTGTCATGCCTTCGACCGGAACGGTCCGTGCCGCGACACCCTGCGCGCCCAGTGCAGTTGCATAGGCTGAACTGACCCTGCCCGCGCCGATGATCGCCACATCCTGCCCCAGCCAGTAGGGCCGTGTCGCAGCAAGTTCCATGCCGATCAGCAGCCCCGACAGACGTGCCCGCGCGACGGCAGGTGACAGGCCATGCAGCAGACCCTCGGCGCGCAGACCGAACAGTCGCCCCGCAACGCGCTCCGGATGCGACAGGGCATCTGATGTGGCTTCCATAAATGCGGCATCGTCCCAGCCCTCCGTCCCGACAGAATGGCGCAGCACCGACTGACCCGAAAGCAGCGCGAAAATCTCGCCCGTCATGCAGGTCTGGAAACTGACCACCTGCCCCACCGAAAGCCGTGCCCATTTGCAATGCGTACCGGGCAGGCACAGAACGCCATCGAAGCCCTGTTCACGCGACAGAAAGCCCGCGATCTGGGTTTCCTCGCCGCGCATCACGTCCGCCGGGTGATCCTGCCGGAGCCCCGGCACGACATGCACTGCGATCCGCGCATCCGCGACCGTCGGCGACACCATCCGTCCTGCGTCCATCGGCGTGTCGGGCACCGCGCGATAGGGGGCTTCGACCCAACCCTGGCGGCTGCCGACCATACCGCACGCCACAACCGGGGTGACGCGGCCTGACGGCAGCCATCCGCCGACCAGCCGGATCAGCGCCGGTTCGAAACCCGAATGGTCCAAGCGGCCCATTCCGTCATCGCTTTCGGCCTGCGCGATGACACGGCCATCCGACGCCATCGCCCAGACCCGCAGGTTCGATGTGCCCCAGTCCGCCGCGATCCAGGAAAGGTCGGCCAGACGGGTCATCCCGTCACCACGACCCCGCCGTCGATGACCAGCGCCTGGCCGGTCATCATCTTGGATACATCCGAGGCAAGGAACAGCGTGCCGCCGACAATATCCTCGGGGCCGAGCGTGTCCTTGAGACATTGCCGGGCCAGATGCGTGGCAAGCCCCTCGGGGGTGACCCAAAGGTCCTTCTGCTTCTGCGTCAGAACCCAACCGGGGGCCAGCGCATTGACGCGGATGCGGTCAGGGCCGAATTCGCGCGCAAGACTGCGGGTCATGCCGTTGATGGCTGAATTCGCGGCGGTGTAGACCGGGTAGCCCGCATTCCCCATCATGTAGCTGATCGAGGAAAAGTTCACGACGGACCCGCCGCCTGCGGCCTGCATCATCGGCACGACGGCCTGAATGGCGAAGAGGTAGGCCTTGAGGTTGATGGCGATGGACCAGTCGAAAAAAGCCTCGTCGACCTCTGCGGTGGTGTGGCGCTTGTCGTTGGCTGCGTTGTTGACAAGGACGGTGATGGGGCCATGCGCGGCCGCGGCCTTTGCGATGGCACCTTTCAGCACAGCGATGTCGGTGATGTCGCAGGGGATGAAGAGCGGACGGCTACCTGTGGCCTTCTCCATCTGACCGCAGAATTCCGTGGCGTCCGATCGCTGGACAAAGGCCACCTTCGCGCCCTGACGCAGGAAGCCCTCGGTCAACGATGCGCCGATGCCCGATCCGCCACCGGTTATGAAGACGGATTTGCCTTTCAGGTCGGGGAAAATGGCGGACATGGTCATCGTCTGTCTCCTTCAGTCAAAGCTTATGCCCTTCGACGACCCACATTGTCGCGGGCCAAGCCACCGGCAGCAGTATGCCCTGCGACATCAGCGACCGTCCCGTCAGACGCAAAGGCCCGGCTTTCAGCGCATTCGGTCCACGGCTCTGCGGTGGCGCGTCGCCGGGGTTCGTCAGCACAATCTCATAGGTCGCATCCGGGTCGAGCCCCGTCAACTGCAACGGACGCGGCAGCACCTGCACAGTCGTCGCGGCCTGCCCCGCAAAGACGACGAACCGCCCGCCGTCACGCGCGATCTGCATCTCGGCGATCATGGCGGGGTCGGCGCTGTCCAGCCGCAGGATGTCGCCGGCCATCATCCAACCCCGGTTCGCCCTGTACCATGAGGTGATGTCGCCCAGCGTCTTAAGTTCATCTCCAGTCAGCTCGTGCAGGTCCATCTCGAACCCCATGTGCCGCTGCGCCGCGACCCAGGCGCGGAAGGCCATTGGCAGGGTACGCCCTGTCGTGTGCGAATGCCGCGACCCGACATGGCTTCCGGTGACGCAGGACGGCAAAAACAGTGCCGCGACATGCTGCATCCGCAGGCGTTCCTCGGCGTCGATGCAGTCCGACAGCCAGACCCGGTGGGTGTGTACCAGAATACCTTGGTCGATCCGCCCGCCGCCCGACGCACAACTTTCGATCTCGACGCCCGGATGCGCCTGCCGGAGGCGGTCGAAAAGCGCATAGGCCCCGCGCGTCTGCGCGGCATCGACGACGGGAAACAGGCGGTTGTGGTCCCATTTGATGTAGTCGATGGGATACTCGGTCAGGATGGCCGAGACCTGCGCGAAGAGATTGTCGCGCACCTGCGGCAGGGCAAGGTTCAGGACCATCTGACCGCGGCCGAGTGTCTGGTCGGCAGGCCCCAGCGCCCAGCCCGGATGCGCGCGGTAGAGATCGCTGTCAGGGTTCACCATTTCGGGCTCGAACCAGATGCCGAAACGCATCTTCAATCCGTGGACGTGATCGATCAGCGGCATCAACCCGTCCGGCCATTTGCGCCGGTCCACCGTCCAGTCGCCAAGACTGGACGTATCGTCATCCCGCCGCCCGAACCATCCGTCATCAAGGACGAACCGTTCTGCGCCGATGGCGGCGGCCCGGTCGGCCATCGCGGTCAGCTCGGCCAGGTTGTGGCGGAAATAGACGGCCTCCCAGGAATTGTAGTGCACGGGCCGGGTCCGAGCGGGTTCGGGCCAAGTCACGACATGGTCGCGCACCAGCCGCTGGAAAGCGACCGCGATGCCGTTCAATCCCCGGTCGCTGAAAAGAACGGTCAGCGGTGCGGTTTCAAATATTGTTCCGGCCTCGGTCTCGGCCCCTTCGGCATGGCCGAACTGGATCTGCCGACGACCGTCTGGCAACTCTTCGGCCAGCATCCGGTGCCCGCCGGACCAGCCGTAGTGCATGGCCCAGACGTCGCCTTGGGTATTGGTCGCCCCGCGCCCTGGAAAGATCGCATAGGGCGGATGCTCCTGCCCTGACCGACCGGTGCGCGATTCGCGCAGTCGGATGCCGATCGGTCCAGGGCGTGCGGCTCAGTGCGAATTCGCGGGTCCAGCGGCCCGAGACGTCGACGATTTCGTCCGCCAACTGCGGTCCGGGAAGGGCTGGTGCCGCCAGCCAGCGGACACGGACCGGGTTCTGAGAGGTCAGGCGGGTGGACAGGATCAGACTGCTTTCGGGCCCTGCCGCGATCCGGTGGATCAGGGCCAGCCCGTCTTCACGGGCGACCGACATAAGCTCTAGGGCGCCATCAACGGTTTCCACACCTGCAAACCGGAACCTGGGTGTCAGCGGCGTTCCGTCCGCCCGCGCGACCGTCAGGCCCGGCTGACCCTGCCACGACCGCGCGGGTTCCGGGCACAGCGACAATGGCGGCAGCACGTCCAGCATCCCGCCGGTCAGATCATGCCGCGCGGCTCCGGCAGCGGTCTCAAGGTTTTCCCCATCCGGCAGGCGCGCACCCCAGTAGACGGCTTCTGGTACGCCGTCACCGCAAAATAGGACCAGGGTCTGCGGGCCGGAATCGACCCGGCAAACGGTCACTTCACAGCCCCCAGCGTCAGGCCCGCAATGAAGTGCTTCTGCATCAGGAAGAACATCAGAACCGGCGGGAGCGCGGCCAGGATCGATCCCGCCGACACCAGATGCCAGGCCGCCACCCATTGGCCGTTCAGCGACGACAGACCCGCGGTGATCGGCTGCGTTTCTGGGCTGGAGGTGAGGACGGTCGCCCAGAAGAAATCGTTCCAGATGAAGGTGAAGATCAGGACGGAAAGGGCCGCGATGGCGGGGCGCATGAGCGGCAGCACGATGTAGCGGAAGATACGCCATTCGGTGACACCTTCGACCCGCGCCGCCTCGATCAGCTCGAATGGCAGCGCCTTGATGAAGTTTCGCATGAACAGCGTGCAGAACCCGGTTTGAAAGGCGATGTGGAACAGGGCAAGGCCCCAATAGGTGTTGTACATGCCCAAGCCCAGCGTCAGGTCGCGCACCGGAACCATCAGAATCTGGAAGGGCACAAAGTTGCCCGCCACGAACATGAAAAAGACGATGAGGTTCGAGCGGAACTTGTAGATCGCGAGCGCAAAGCCCGTCAGCAGGGAAAGCCCAACCGAACCGATCACCGTCGGGATCGTAACTATGAAGGAATTCAGGATGTAGCGGCCCATCGGCGTGTTACGGAAAACGTCGGCATAGTTCTCGAAGGCGAGATAGCTCGGGATGCCGAAGTAGTTGCCCTGCGCCAGGTCGCTGGCAGGGCGGACCGAGGTGATTGCAACGCCGAGAAGCGGGAAAAGCCAGAGCAGCAACGCGACGGGCAGGGCGATTTTGTACATCCACTGGGTGGCGGGGGCGGTCTGCTCGATGGGTCTGGGAAACATCGCTTAGCGCTCCGTCTCGTCGCGCCACATCTTCCAGATGAAGCCCGAGATGAAGATCATCATGATCGCAAACAGGACAACTGCAATGGCCGCGCCGTAGCCCATGCGATAGCCGTATTCCGACAGCGCTGTCTCGTACATGTAGTAGGACAGCACACGCGACGACCCGAATGGCCCGCCCGCCGTCATGATCGACACCAGGTCGAAGGACCGCAGCGCCCCGATGACGGTGACGACGACCGCGATGAAGGTGGCGGGGCGCAGCTGCGGCAGGATCACGTACCAGAGCATTTTCCAGCCCTTGGCCCCGTCCAGCCGCGCGGCCTCGACCTGATCGGGGGCCACGTTGTTCAGCCCGGTCAGGTACAGGATCATCACATAGGCGATCTGTGGCCAAAGGCCTGCGGCGATGATGCCGTAGGTGACAAGATCGGGGTCGGCCAGGATGGCGACGCCAGTACCGGTGAAGAATTCGATGACTTTGTAGAGCAGGCCGAAATTGGGAGCGTAGAACCACGAGAATATCAGTCCGACGACAACCTGGCTGATAACGAAGGGAAAGAAGAACAGCGATTTGTACAGCCGGATACCCCAGACCGTCTGGTTCAGGAAGATCGCGATGAACAGGCCGATCGGCACCGCCAGCAGATACAGCACCAGCCAGATGATGTTGTTCTTGAACGACGTGACCATGTTGGGGTCGCCCGTCAGTTCGGCATAGTTTGCCGTGCCGATCCAGGTCGCCTCGCCCAGCCCGTCCCAGTCGTAGAAGCTGATCCACATCGACTGAAAGATAGGCATGATGACGTAGATGGCGAACATCAGAAGCCCCGGTGCAAGGAACAGCCAGGGGGCAAGGCGGCGCTGGTTGGCTTTCCAATAGGCGGACATCCGGGGCCTCACTCTGATCGGGGGTCGCCAGGGCGACTGAAAACAGAAAACGGGCGCAGGATGTCCTGCGCCCGTCTTGTCATCTTACTTGTAGACCTGTCCGCGGACCTGCTCGAGCCGCTCGAGGATCGCATCCAGCTGGTCCGGCTGGACCATGAACTGCTGGAAGCCTTCCATACCGGCCTTCGCCATTTCCGCCGGTGCGTCACGGTCGAAGAACTGGGCCAGCGCATAAGCAGTGGACAGCGTCTCGAAGCCCGCGACCAGGAACGGATCGTCGGCTGGGACGGTCGAGTTCTTGTTGGTCGGAAGCTGGCTGAGGCCGATGTTCAGTTTGGTCTGGGCGTCGGCCGAGGCGACATAGGCCAAGAACTTCTTCGCGTCATCGACGTTCTGTGCTCCGGCCGGGATATGGATCGTATCGGTCGGAGCATCTTCGGCGCGCGGGATGCCGGGCGTTATTTCCGGGAACACCATGAAGCCGAGGTTGTCGTTCGTCATGCCGCCTTCCTTGAAGGTGCCGACGGCGAAGTTGCCCATGACATAGTTCGCAGCCTTGCCTTGCACCAGAAGAGCCGCCGCATCCTGCCAGTCGATCGCGGCATGGTTGGCCGTGATGTAGGGCTGGATCTTGGCGAATTCCGCAAACACCTTCTTCACCGACTCGTCCGTCCAGGCGACTTTCCCGGCAGTCAGGTCCATGTGCCATTCATAGCCGTTGGTGCGCAGCGACAGATAGTCGAAGATACCTGCTCCAGGCCACAGCGCTTTGGTGCCGGTGGTGATGCAGTCGATGCCTGCTGCCTTGAACTTTTCGCAGTTGGCGACGAATTCGTCCCAGGACTTCGGCTCTTCCACTCCCGCTGCCTTGTAGGCGTCGCGGTTGAAGTAGATGCCCCACTGATAGTAGGTGTAGGGAACGCCCCACTGCTTGCCGTCGATCGTCATCGACGCTTTGGCCGAGGCCAGGGAATCACCCAGACCGTTGTCCGTCCATACGTCGGACACGTCCTGGAACTGGCCCGCCTTGACGAAGGGTGCCATGCGGTTTCCGGCATACCAGTTCGCCAGATCGGGCGCGTCGGCGGTCAGGAAGTTGCGGATCGCGGTCTTGTAGCCCTCGTGGTCGAAGTTGTTCAGCTGCACGTCGATATCTGGGTTTGCGGCCTCGAAATCGGCGATCAGCGCCTCCATGGCCGCCAGCGGCAGCGGATCATAGTCGGCATTGTATTTAAGAACGCGCTGCTGCGCATTCGCTGCCGTGACCGCCAGTGCGGCAACGGACAAAGCCAGCGCGACGCGCCGGGTTGTATGGAACATGTGGTCCTCCCTTGGTTCCATTATGTGAAACTTGATTTTATTTATTGAAACCATAATGGCGAGTCGGCTAGACTTGTCAACAGTTTCATCGGGACGTCCGGAAATCGGGCGGCAGGGGACGGCAGTGGGAGGGAGACGCCGGCATGAGGGCGGGGGATTTGTCCGGCGACGGCACCGTGGGCAAGGCTTTGGCCGTGCTCGACCAGGTTGCGTCCTTTGGTCGTCCCGTCCGGTTTACCGAGCTCCTTCTGGCAAGCGAGTATCCGAAAGCGACCCTGTTCCGGCTGATTCAGACCCTGACCCACCAGTCTCTGCTGTCACACGATCCCGATTCGGGGGCCTATTCGTTAGGCGTCAGGCTGGTAAGATTGGCCCATGCCGCTTGGAACCAGTCCTCGCTCGCCCCTATAGCGCGGCCCTATATCGACGAATTGTCGCAAGACATGGGCGAGACGGTGCATCTGGCCCAACTCGATACCGCGCATGTCCTTTACGTGGACAAGCGCAACGCGCGGGTTCCGATCGAAATGTATGCGCAGGCGGGCAAGATCGGACCGGCCTATTGCACCGGGGTGGGCAAGGCGATGCTGGCCTTCCTGCCCGAGGCGCAGCTGGAGCGGATTCTGCCGCAGATGGCATTCCACCGGTTCACCAGCAACACACTGAGCGGCCCCGAAGCTCTGAAGGCGGAACTGACCGAGATCAGGTCGCGGGGCCATGCGATGGACCGTGAGGAGCATGAGCCGGGCATCATCTGCGTGGCGGCCCCGATTCTGAGCACGCGAAACCGCGTGCTGGGCGCGCTGTCCGTCACGTCGTCGACTGCCCGCATGACTCTCGACGACCTCGAGGGGCGCGCGGAGATGGTCAAAGCGGTCGCCAGACGCATCGCCGCCGAGGCAGAGAGCTGGCGTTTTCCGGACGACAACCTTCACATTCGAAAAACGGGGTAGGACATGACAGGCGTTACGCTTCAGAAAGTCGTCAAGCGGTACGGCGATGTGCAGGTCATTCACGGCGTCGATCTGACGGTAAAGGACGGAGAGTTCTGTGTCTTTGTCGGACCGTCCGGCTGCGGCAAGTCCACGCTGCTGCGTATGGTCGCGGGACTGGAGGAGACGACCGACGGGTCGATCCGCATCGGCAGTCGCGACGTCACCCGGACCGACCCGAGCGAGCGCGGGATCGCGATGGTGTTCCAGACCTACGCGCTCTACCCGCATATGACGGTCGCCGAAAACATGGGCTTCGGCCTGAAGATGACCGGCCATCCGAAGGGCGAGATTGACCGAAAAGTCGCCGAGGCGTCGAAGATTCTGAAACTCGACCAGTATCTGGCCCGCAAGCCCAAGGCTCTGTCCGGCGGCCAGCGTCAGCGTGTTGCTATCGGGCGTGCGATTGTCCGGGGTCCCGAAGTGTTCCTGTTCGATGAACCGCTGTCGAACCTCGACGCAGAGCTGCGGGTCGAAATGCGCGTCGAAATCGCCCGCCTGCACAAGGAAATCGGCGCGACGATGATCTATGTGACGCATGATCAGGTCGAGGCGATGACGCTGGCCGACAAGATCGTCGTGCTGCGGGCGGGGCGGATCGAGCAGGTCGGCAGCCCGCTGGACCTGTACCGCGACCCCGACAACAAGTTCGTTGCGGGCTTCATCGGGTCGCCCGCGATGAACTTCCTGAAGGGAAGTGCTGGCGCGGCGGGCGAGGTTGCGGTGGCGGGTCTGGCGTCATCGTTCCGGCCGGGGCTAAAGGCACCGGCATCCGGCGATGTTGTAGTGGGCGTGCGCCCGCAGCATGTCACGCTCGACCCGTCCGGCAAGACGCACCGCGTGGAACTGTCGGAACAGTTGGGCGGGGTGTCCTATGTTTACCTGCAATCGGACTCGGGCGAACGCCTGATCGTCGAGGCGCGCGAGGGCGTGCCGGTTCCGGCCGAAGGCCGCATCGGCATCGCTTTTGACGCATCCAAGGCAATGGTCTTTGACGCAAAGACCGAAGCACGGCTGCGTTAAGGTTTGACGAGAAAGGGGTTTCCTGCCGCGCGACAGATCGCTAGGAACGTCGCGCGATTGAACAGGACGCGCCGATGCAGATCGAGACCACACCCCTTTCTGGCGTGCTGATCCTGACGCCGCGGCGTTTCGGTGACGCGCGTGGGTGGTTTTCCGAGGTCTGGAACGCACAGACACTGGCCTCGAAGGGCATCACGACGATCTTTCTTCAGGATAACCATTCCTATTCACGCGACCGAGGGACAGTGCGCGGACTGCATTTCCAGTCGCCTCCGCACGCGCAGGTGAAACTGGTGCGCTGCGGGCGCGGCCGGGTGTTCGACGTGGCCGTGGACATTCGCAAAGGATCGCCAACGTTCGGTCAGTGGACGGGCGTTGAGCTGTCCGCCGAAAACGGACGCCAGCTGTATATCCCGGCCGGGTTTCTGCATGGGTTTGCGACTTTGGAAAGCGACTGCGAACTGCTCTACAAATGCTCGGACGTCTATGCGCCCGACTGTGACGGCGCGGTGCGGTTCGACGACCCTGATCTTGCTATCGACTGGGGCATCGATCCGGGCGCCGCGATCCTGTCCGACAAGGACCGCGCCGCACCCCTGTTCCGCAATTTCGACACACCCTTCACATACGACCCCGCGCCATGAAAATCCTTGTCACTGGCGGTGCCGGGTTCATCGGGTCGGCCGTCGTCCGCCTTGCCGTGGCGCAGGGTCATTCGGTCGTAAACCTCGACAAGCTGACCTACGCGGGCAGTCTGACCAATGTGGCGACGGTCGCTTCCAGCCCGCTCTATGCGTTTGAAAAGGCCGACATCTGCGACCGGCCTGCCATCGACCGCGCCCTGTCGCTGCACAAGCCTGACGCGATCATGCATCTTGCCGCTGAAAGCCATGTAGACCGGTCGATAGACGGCCCCGGAGACTTCATCCGCACCAATGTGAACGGCACCTACACGATGCTGGAGGCTGCGCGGACCTACTGGATAGCGCAGGGCAGGCCCGAGACGTTCCGGTTTCACCATATCTCCACGGATGAGGTGTTCGGGTCGCTGGGCCCTACCGGCAAGTTCACCGAAGACACGCCCTATGATCCGCGCAGCCCCTATTCCGCGTCAAAGGCCGCGTCCGACCATCTGGTCCGCGCCTGGCACGAAACCTACGGCCTGCCCGTGGTGATGACGAACTGCTCGAACAACTACGGACCCTACCACTTTCCCGAAAAGCTGATCCCGGTCGTCATCCTCAAGGCGCTGGCCGGAGCGCCGATCCCGGTCTATGGCGCGGGCGGGAATATTCGCGACTGGCTTTATGTCGAGGATCACGCGGATGCGCTGCTGACCGTGCTGACGAAAGGCTCGAACGGGCGCAGCTATAATGTTGGTGGGGAAAACGAGGCGACGAACCTCGATCTTGTGAAGAAGCTCTGCGCGATCCTTGATGCCAAACGCCCCGGCAACAAACCCTATGCCGACCAGATCGCCTTTGTGGCCGACCGCCCCGGCCATGACCTGCGCTATGCCATCGACCCGACCCGGATTCGTACGGAACTGGGCTGGCGGCCGTCGGTGACGTTGGACCAGGGCCTGGAACGGACCGTGGACTGGTTTCTGGCGAACGAAGCCTGGTGGCGGGCGCTGGAAAACCGCGACGGTGTCGGCAAAAGGCTCGGCACCGCATGAAGGTCCTTGTGTTCGGACAGACGGGGCAGGTCGCCATTGAACTGGCGCGGCGGGCCGCCGCACGCGCCGTCAGCGATCCTGGCGCTGGATCGCGACGGCGCCGACCTTGCGGACCCTGCCGCCTGCGCCGCAGCCGTGGCTGCGTCTGATGCCGAGGTCGTCATCAACGCAGCCGCCTACACCGCCGTCGACCAGGCCGAAACAGACCCTGTCACAGCCCGAACCGTGAATGCGGATGCCCCCGGCGCGATCGCCCGTGCCTGTGCCGCGCGCGGCCTGCCTTTGCTGCACATCTCGACCGACTATGTCTTCGACGGCTCAGGTGATCGCCCGTGGCAGGAGGGTGACGCGACCGGCCCGCTCGGTGTCTATGGAGCGACCAAGCTGGACGGCGAGCGTCTGGTGCAGGCGGCTGGCGGACCGCACGTCATCCTGCGCACTGCATGGGTGTTTTCGGCGCATGGCAAGAACTTCGTCAAGACCATGCTGCGGCTTGGTCGTGACCGGACACCGCACTGAACGTCGTCGCCGACCAGCATGGTGGCCCGACCCCCGCCGCCGACATCGCCGATGCGCTGCTGACCATCGCCGTGACCTTCCGTCGCGGGACCGGTCAGTCCGGTATCTTCCACTTTGCCGGCGCCCCCGCCACGACATGGGCCGGGTTCGCCGACGCGATCTTCGATGCCGCGACCCTGCCAAACCGCCCGACCGTCACCCCGATCGCCACCGCCGACTACCCCACGCCCGCCAGACGCCCAGGCAATTCCATTCTCGACTGTTCCAGGATCGCCCGTGTCTATGGTATCGCCCAGCCTGACTGGCGCATCGGCCTGTCAGATGTCTTGCGCGAACTGGAGACCGCCCCATGACCACCACAAACCGCAAGGGCATCATCCTCGCCGGCGGCTCGGGAACGCGGCTCTACCCGATTACGCATTCCGTGTCGAAGCAGATGCTGCCGCTCTATGACAAGCCGATGATCTACTACCCCCTCTCGGCCCTGATGCTGACCCGGATCCGCGAGGTCTGCATCATCTCCACCCCCCGCGACCTGCCGCAGTTCCGCGCGCTGCTGGGGGACGGTTCGGCCTGGGGGATGCGGTTCGAGTATATCGTCCAGCCCTCGCCTGACGGGCTGGCACAGGCCTATGTGCTGGCCGAGGACTTTCTGGCGGGCAGTCCTTCGGCGATGGTGCTGGGCGACAACGTCTTCTTCGGGGAAGGGCTCAGCGACCGCCTAAAATCCGCCGATGCCCGCGCCACCGGGGGCACTGTTTTTGGCTACCGCGTGCGCGACCCTGAGCGCTACGGTGTGGTGGAATTCGACCGTGACGGGCGCGTGCTGTCCATCGTCGAAAAGCCCGCGCAGCCGAAGTCGTCCTATGCCGTGACCGGCATCTATTTCCTTGACGGCACCGCGCCCTCGCGGGCGCGGGGCATCAAGCCCTCGGCGCGGGGCGAGGTGGAGATCGCCGACCTCCTGAACGCCTACAACACCGAGGGCCTTCTTTCGGTCGAACGGCTGGGGCGCGGCTTTGCCTGGCTCGACACCGGCACGCATGAAAGCCTGCTGGAAGCTGCCGAATTCATCCGCACCATCGAGGAACGCCAGAACCTCAAGGTCGGCTGTCCGGAAGAAATCGCCTTTGAAAACGGCTGGATCGACGCAGGCCAGCTGCGCGCGCTGGCTCAGCCCTATCTGAAGACGCAATATGGACGGTATCTCGCCCGCGTGGCGGATGAGGCAGAGGCGTAGGGTCCCGCTGTTCAGGCGCGGATCGTGTCGCCCCGTCTGAACGTCGGATGCAATTCGATCCGTTCGGGCACGGCTTCGCCGCCAGCCGCCCGGGCGGCGATGATTGCGGCGGCGCGCCTGCCGATATCCCGCCTGTGCGTATCCATCGTCGCCAGCTGACGCGGAAGACCGTCGAGCAGTTCGACCCCGTTGAACCCGGCCAGGCCCACATTCCCGGGCACGTCGATGTCTGCGCCCAGACAGTGCAGCAGCCCGCCCGCACCGATCATGTCGTTGGAATAGTACAGGAAATCGAGGTCCGGATTGCGCGACAGGATAGATGCCGTCATCTCGCGTCCCTTAAGAAGCGCCGATCCGCCCGAATAGTATTCGCTGTCGATCAGACGGACGCCTGCGCCGGCCAGCGCGCTTTCGAACCCCTCGAACCTTTTGCGCGCGCGATGGTCGTCGGGCATCTGGGTGCCCAGAAACCCGATCCGCCTGTAGCCCGCCGCTAGGATCGCTTCGGCCATCACCTGTCCCGCTTTCCGGTGAGAGATGCCGACAACGGAATCCACCGCCTCACCGTCCACATCCATGATCTCGACGATGGGAATCCCCGCGTTCCGCAGCATCGCGCGGGCCGCCTCGGTATGTTCCAGACCCGCAAGGATCACACCCGACGGCCGCCATGACAGCATCTCATACAGCACCGTCTCCTCGCGGTCGGGCGCGTAGTTGGTGACGCCGACGACGGGTTGCAGTCCGGTCTCCTCCAGCACCTCGGATATGCCGCCCAGCACCTCAGGAAAGACCAGGTTCGAAAGCGACGGGATGATCACCGCGACAAGGTGCACGCGGCTTGACGCCAGCGATCCGGCAATGCGGTTCGGGACGTAGCCAAGCGCCTTGGAGGCCGCAAGCACACGTTCGCGCGTGGCCGCAGACACGTCGCCCCTGCCCCGAAGGACACGGGACACCGTCATCTCGGACACACCAGAGGCTTCGGAGACATCCCGGAGAGTAAGGGGGCGGCGGGGCGGTTGTCTGTGATCAGTCGTCATACGCGGCGTATCCCCGGCAACGCCCAGTTCTCGTCCTCCAGTTATCGCCAAAGGACAGGAAGGGGCAAGTCGTGCCCGCTGATCTTCGGGTGCAAGGGGGAGGTTGCTCTGGGGGCGGTAAAAGCTTGCATTGCGGGCGCAATCTGACGACAAGTCCCCCATGCGGCCCCGTAGCTCAGGGGATAGAGCGACCGCCTCCTAAGCGGTAGGTCACAGGTTCGAATCCTGTCGGGGCTGCCAGAATTTCTGATTATTTGCGGTGCCCGTCTGTCGCGGCGGGGTGCGGTGGTCTCGACAGACCCCCATCAGTGTGATCTAACCGGTCCGCCTACCAACCCGCAGGTCGAGATGTCCAGCCCGCCCGCCAACGAACCCTCGGCCATCGAGCGCGTGACGCTGATCCTGCGCCGCCGCCTTATCCTCGGGGAGGTCAGACCCGGCGAGATGCTGTCGTTGCGCACGCTCGCGCCCGATCTGGGCGTCTCGGCGATGCCGGTGCGCGAGGCGGCGGGGCGGCTGGTGTCGGAGGGGGCGCTGGAGCTGGTGAAGAACCGGGGCATAAAGGTACCTCGCATGACGCGCGAGCGGCTCTTCGACTTGACCTCTGTGCGTGTCTTTCTGGAATCTGAGCTTATCAAGCGGGCGGCGTTTTCACTTTCAGACTCGGCTCTCTTGCAGGCAAAACGTACCAATTCTGCACTCGATGCTGCCATCGCTGCGGGGGATGCGGCAGGCTATATGCGGGCGAACCACGCCTTTCATGCGGACCTCTACACTGCCGCCGCCTCGCCGACGCTCTACCGTCTGGCCGAGGGCATCTGGACCCAGACCGGTCCGTTCATGAGCCTTGTCTACGAAGGTATCGCGCGGCTGGACTACAGCGACCATCACCCTCGTATCCTCGACGCCTTGCGCCGCCGCAATCCGCTCGACGCTGCGGAAGCCGTGCGCGCGGATATCGAAAGCGGCCTCGATCTCATCGCCCGGGCCGGGTTCTACACCCTGCCGACGGCGGCCCCGGTTGACTCGCGGGTTGCCGTCGCATAGATCAGTGTGATCTCACTGAAACGCCTTACTGGAGGACGCGCAATGAACGTAGCCCTGACAGACGAGTTGCGCGCCTTGGACGCCGCCCATCACATCCACCCGTTCTCGGACCCCAAGCAGCTACCGAAGGACGGCGTGCGGGTCATCACCTCGGGCAAGGGGGTGAATATCTGGGACAGCGACGGCAACCGCTATATCGACGGGATGTCCAGCCTGTGGAACGTCAACATCGGACATGGGCGCAAGGAAATCGCCGATGCGGTGGCGAAGCAGTTTGGTGAGATCGAGTATTTCAACCTGTTCTACAAGACGACGAACGTGCCAGCGCTGAAGTTGGCGGAAAAGCTGGCCGAGGTGTCGCCGCCGCAGTTCCAGCACGCGATGTTCACCAATGGCGGTTCGGAATCGATCGACACGATCTTCCGCCTGGTGCGGCATTTCTGGGCGATGCAGGGCCGACCGGAGAAGTTCCACATCATCGCGCGGAAGAACGGCTACCACGGATCGACGGTGGCGGGCGCGTCGCTCGGCGGCATGAAACCGATGCACGCCATGGGCGGTCTTCCGATCCCCGGCATCAGCCATATCGCCCAGCCCTACTGGTGGGGCGAAGGCGGGGACATGACTTCGGACGCATTCGGCCTCTGGGCGGCGCGGCAGCTGGCGGCCGAGATTGACCGACTGGGCGAGGACCGGATCGCGGCCTTTGTGGCCGAGCCGATCCAGGGCGCGGGCGGGGTGATCGTGCCGCCGAAGACCTACTGGCCGGAAGTCGCACGGATCCTGAAGGCGCGCGAGATACTGTTCGTATCCGACGAGGTGATCTGCGGCTTCGGGCGGCTCGGGACCTGGTTCGGCTGCGAGTATTTCGGGACGGAACCGGACCTGATGACAACGGCCAAGGGCCTGTCCTCGGGCTATCTGCCTATCGGGGCGGTGATGATCGGCAAGCGGGTGGCGGACGTGCTGTTCGAGTTGGGGGGCGAGATCAACCACGGCTACACCTATGCCGGCCACCCGGTCTGCTGCGCCGCAGCCCTGCGGAACATCGAGATCATTCAGGAGGAACGGCTGGTCGAACGGGTCCGCGACGACATCGGGCCCTATATGCAGGCCAAATGGAAAGCCTTCGCGGATCATCCGCTGATCGGCGAGGCGGTGATGGAGGGGCTGATCGGGGGCATCCAGCTGACACCCGACAAATCGGCCCGGGCGAAATGGGCCGAGGAGGGCACGGCGGGCATGACCTGCCGGAACCATTCCTTCAACAATGGTCTGGTGATGCGGGCCGTTGGCGACCGGATGGTCATTGCCCCGCCCCTGACGATCACCCATGCCGAAGTGGACGAACTGATCGGAATCGTCGGACGGACGCTGGACGAAACGGCGACGAGTTTGAAGGCAAAAGGCCTGTTCTGACACGTGTCCGCATGCGGACACGCGTCAGATACTGAAAACAGATGATAGCCTGAGATAAGGGACTGTGTTGGGCTTTTGTTAGGGGGCGGGGTCCGCTTACTTCGTGCTGCACTCTGCCCTCAGGCCATCCGGGTGGCGTCCCTGTCCGTGCCGACCATATTGCCCGTCCGCGTCACGTTCCGCACCCGCAGCTCGCTGACCTTCGGGTTGCCCAGCGCGCCCCGCAGTTCAGGTTTCAGCAGAATTTCAGGGCGCTGTCAGGACATCACCAGCCGCAGCGCAGATGATCCGGGTATCTGGTCCTGGACGGACCGCTGAGAGATTGTCGGAAGTCCGTTTCTTTCAATTCTTTGGCTCCGAAGCCTCAGCGCCCGTCAGGACAATACCGGAGGGGCGCACGTCATGGGACCACATCGTCTGATCCACAGCCGGAAGGGCTACCTCACCGAGACGGTCTTTGACGAACACAGCGGACGTTTTGTCGAGCGTCCTTGGCCGCCTTCGGTCCGAGTTCAGCTCAATACGCCGGAAGGTCGGAATCTTGTGGAATTTGTCAGTCACACAGACGTGGAGGACCGATCTTGCTGAGTGCGAAGAGAGCGATCCTCTCTGCCGCCTTTGCTGGAGGACTTTTCACAGGGGGACCCGCTTCGGCCGACTGCCCCGATCTCGGTCTTGTGCTTGCCATCAACTCGTCGGGCAGTGTGGATGCACCCGAGTTCGAGCTTCAAAAGGCTGGATATGCCCACGCCTTGCACAACCCGGATGTACTGGCCGCGATCCGCTCGGCGGGAACGGTGGATCTAGCGGCAGTTTTCTGGGGTGATGACGCGGCCCCGGTCGGAATCGTCGGTTGGCAGAGGATCGGCTCGCCTTCCGACGCAGCAGAGTTCGCATCCAGCATCGCCCGTGCACAAAGGACAACAAGCGGCAACACCGGTATCGGTCGTGGGTTGTGGTCGGCGCTCGATCTTCTCGCCACGTATGGCGGCTGTTCCGCACGGCGTATCATCAATGTCTCGGGCGACGGGCGGGAATCTCTCGACCCACGGGCGCGTTCGTTCATCTCTGCGGCTGCGGCGCGGGCGCGCGCCCGTACCGAGGGCGTCACGATCAATGCTCTTGCCATCACGCTGGAGGATGCGGGCCTTGCCGATTGGTACGGTGACCGCGTGATCACGGGACCGGACGCCTTTGTAATGCGGGTGGATGGATACGAATCCTTCGCCGAAGCCATCGCAAGAAAGCTCGCACGCGAAATCGTTCCGGCTGCGATCGCATCGGCGGAGCGGCCGAATGATGCCTTGCTCTTGCCGATTGGTACTCCACTGTCGGAAAACCATCCAGTCTGGCTCGACTAGGTCAGCAAGATGGAGACCTTTATTGTCGAACGAAAGCTGCCTGGTTTTCAATTCGCCGACGTCTTCCTTTTGGCGTCGGCGGCGCATCGCGCGGCCAAAAGCCTGAGGTGCGACGGTAAGCAAATCTATTACCTCGGGTCGACATTTCTTCCGGAAGACGGGCGTTGCCTGTGCGTGTTCGAGGCAGATTGCGCCGATGTTTTGGACGGCATGAACCGCACGCAGAAACTGCCCTTCGAACGGATAAGCCGCGCTTTACTGATACCATCTCCCACTGACGCGGACCAGTTTCTTGCGTTGGATCAGAGGTCCAGCTGACGCATCGCCGCGTCAAACAGGTGACGGACTTCGTCGCTCAGCCCATAGAGTGACCGAAAGAACTTGTCCGGTACGAACGCGGCGTCATGATGCCGGATTGCTTTTGCTGCTTCCTTGGCTTCGGCTTCACGCCCGGCAGACATCAAAATGACCGATGCCGGGAAAAGCATCTGCGCATAGACATTTCTGTGCCGGACGACCCGCGCGGCATGGTCGGCGGCCGCGTCCAAATTGCCAAGGCGCAGTTGCCCGAAGGCCCGTGTCAACTGAACGGACGCGTTGAACGGGTCGAGCGGGCTCAGGGCTTCAACCCGATCCAAATGCGCGAATACGCGGGCGGCGTCACCGTGGTTCGCCTCGATAAAGCCCATCATGTAGTGCGCGTGCGGAAAGCTGGGGCAAAGATCCACAGCCCGCCTGAGATGACGCATGGCCCCATCCGGATCGCCCGTCAGGCAAAGCGCCCGGCCGTAGGCCCAGTGCGCCGCAGGGCCGTTGCCGTCCGCATCGAGTGCCTTTTCGGCAGAACGGATCGCAGCCTCTGTGCTGTCGCGCCGGCTCTCCGACAATTCTGCGAAGGCGAAGTAGTAGTGACAGAAAGATTGGAAGGCATTGGCGCGGGAAAACGCGGGGTTGAGAGTCACAGCCGCGGTGAAGAATTCGAGCGCCCGCGACATCGCTGCCGGTTCGAATCTGAAGACCTGATCGAGACCGCAATGCAGCGCTTCCCACGCTGCCTGTGGTCCGTCGCGAAGGCTGGTCGCGCGGCTGATCTCGTGTTGCGTCACGGCCGCCGCGATGGCCGCCGCACTGTGCTCTACCGCCTGCCGCACCTGCGCGTCGGCAGGATCACGCCCGATGGCCACATCGCCGGTCCAGGCCAATGTCCCCTGATCGGTCCGGACGAGATCAAGAGCAAGTCGGTGGCCGGCCTTCCCGGCGACGACGCGCCCCGAAACGATGTAGTCCACACGCAGCAGGTGACGTATGCGGAACGGGTCGTCGGCCAAATCACGCACCGCAAACGCGCTCCCGCGACCTGTGACATGGAAGCTCCGCATGCTGGCAAGTACGCTGATCATCTCGTGTGCAAGGCCGTCGAGGATGATCCGGTCGCGTTGGCTGGTACCTTCGGCTGCGGCAAATGGCAGGACGGCGATGCTGCCTGACGGCACTTCGGTGACCGAGGCCTGCCGGATTGACGGCCTGCCAACGGGCAGGTCGAGCATATAGCCGCGCTTCGGAAAGGTTCGGAGCTGGCCATGATCGGTGCCGAGTACCCGCCGCAGGTCGTGGACGCATTGTGTGAGCGAGTCTTCGGACACGATGACGTCGGGCCAGACTGCCCGCATCAGATCATCTTTCGCGACGACCTTTCCGGCCATCTGCGCGAGGTGACCCAGAAGGGCAAACGTCTTCGGGCGGATATCCACATCGCCCGTCGGACCGATCAGGCGACCGGCATCGAAATCGAGCGTGAGGTTTCCGATAGAAACCAGCCGTGCGCCTGACGTGTCCAAACCTGCCGCGTCCCTGACCTTCGCTTTCAGTACGGACACCTTAGCGCTGATCGGCTGAGTGGCAATCTGACGCGCGGTGCGCTCAACGCCCTAGATCATGCGGATCGCGTCCTTGTCCACGGCAAGCACATAGCCCTTTCGGGTCACGTTCCGCACCAGAAGCTCGCTGACCATCTGGTTGCCCAGCGCGTCGCGCAGGCGCTTGATGCGCATGGCACCCGAGGCTTCGTCGCACATCGCCTCCGGCTTGCCGGTGATGACGCCCTCGATGGCGGCACCCGACAGGAATTCATCGTCCATCCGCGCCTCGGCCAGAACCGACAGGGTTTCGATGGCCGCCTCGGTCAGCTTGAATTCCATGTTGTTCAGGACAACCGCGTTCTCGCCGCGAGAGATCAGGAGGGATGATACGGTGATGCCCTGCCGCTGGATCGCGCCCATGCGGCGGTTGAGCGCGACGATCATCACCAGAAAGACCAGGGCTGCGATCAAAAGCGCCGTCGCAAAGACCAGCAGCACAAAGATCACCATCCGGTAGCTTGTCAGCACCTCTTGAAACGCCGTGCCCGACTGGGCGAGGACTTCCAGAAGCTTGATCTCACCCGCAGTGGTGAGCGCATCATTCTCGACAAAGATGCGCTCGACCTTGGCGTTGAAGGCGTTGGCGTCGGGCAGGTTCAGGAACAGAAACACGGCCGCCCCCAGCAGGATCGCGACAATCGCCGCAATACCCCAGACGACGGCCCTGCTGCCCGAGCGCAGCGTCTCAGTAACGGAGGAAATACTGTCCGGCACTGTCCTTCTTCGCGTCCAGTTGATCGGCCCCGAAGATGGACAGGATATTCAGCAGCGTCCAGCCGTCTTGTGCCAGGCGGGGGGCGAGAGCGTCAGCAGCCGCATCCCGGCTTCCGCAGGCCCCGTCGGGGATTTCGGCGACGCCGTAGTGCAGGCGCAGGGGGCTGTCCTGTTTGGCCTTGTAGTCGGCATAGCAGGAGGCGCTGGCGGGGGCGGCCAGCAGGGCAAAGGCGAGGGCTGTGACGATGGTGCGCATGGCCGGGAACCTGCGCTTTGCCGATCCGATATTCAATAACGAAGCGGGACTGCGCAGGCAGTTATCCGATAGCGGTGCCGCGTTATTGCCTGTCGGACACGAAGGCCCCCATCTCGGACGCATCGGAACCGGCAAGGCTGCCTTCGCCGGGGAACATGCAGGAGACGGACGATGCGGAACCCGATCATTGCGACTATCGCCGCTGCCGCGATTGGCCTTGCCGGTCTGACAGCGACGCCCGCTGCCGCCTGGGGCGAGAAGGAACAGAACGCGCTGGCGCTGATCCTTGGGCTGGGCGTTGCGGGTGCAATCATCCACGAGGCCGAGAAAAAGAAGAAGCGCAAACGCGCATACGCCGGTCGCCCAGCCGTCGGCAGACGGTCATCCCCGGCGAATGCGTCTATGACATCCGCACCAGCGCGGGCCTGAAATCGGTTGTCTCGCGCAGCTGCGCCGCCGAATTCGGTCTGACGCGGCTGCCAGGGGATTGTGCCTTTGATGTCAGGTCAGGAAGCGGCGTGCGCACGGTCTATGGCCCGCGCTGCCTGCAGGACTTCGGATACCGGATCGGCGGCGGCCAGTACTGACGGGTCGCCATCGGGCAGACGGCACGGTTTCACCCCTTGTTTTCCGTGCCGGTGACTTCAGGCGGATGCTTCGGCATCCGCCTTTTTTCTTGCGGGTTCCATGTTCCTGCGCGAAGACCTCGCCATGCGGTGCGTCCCGGATTTCAGTTTCGAGAATGCCGCGTGGAACGCGGGCGCAACCTGCATCGCAGGCGTGGATGAGGTCGGACGCGGGCCGCTGGCGGGGCCGGTGACGGCGGCGGCGGTGATCCTGGACCGGGCGCGCATACCGGCTGGACTGAACGACTCCAAGGTGCTGACGGCCGCGCGGCGGGCGGCGCTTGCGGTCGAAATCGCCGACGCGGCGATGGTCTGCGTCGCACATGCAAGCGTCGAAGAAATCGACACGCTGAACATCCTGCGCGCGTCGCATCTGGCGATGTGCCGCGCGGTGGCGGGTCTGCGTGCGCCGCCCGATCACGTTCTGATCGACGGCAACCTGATTCCCCGCGATCTGACCTGCCGGGCCGAAGCCATCGTGAAAGGTGACGCCCGCTGTCTGTCGATCGCTGCGGCATCGATCATGGCCAAGGTCGCGCGCGATGCGATCATGGTGGATTTGGCGCAACATTACCCCGCCTACGGCTGGGAACGGAACGCGGGCTACCCGACTGCGGCGCATCTTAAGGTGCTGAAAAGCCACGGTGCGACCCCACACCATAGGCGGTCTTTTGCACCGGTGCACAACATCTTGTAGCAAGCAGTTTCTGTAAGTGATTGATTCAAAAAAGAATTTGACGGCGAATCAGGTCTGACTCATCCTCACGCTCAACAACGGCGGTGCAACGACACCGGACGGGACAGCGGCGCCAACGCCGGGGACGAGGCAGAGAATGACGAAACATGTGCGGCCCGCGCCAGCGGGACTACCGCTGAACACGATCCTCGCGGGCGACTGCATCGAGGTGATGAACGGCCTGCCCGAAGGATCGGTCGATCTGATCTTCGCGGACCCACCCTATAACCTGCAGCTGCGCGGCGACCTGCACCGGCCGGACAACAGTCTTGTCGATGCAGTCGATGACGCCTGGGACCAGTTCGGCAGCTTCGCCGCCTATGACCGCTTCACCCGCGACTGGCTGGCGGCGGCGCGGCGGCTTCTGAAGCCCGACGGGGCAATCTGGGTCATCGGATCCTATCACAACATCTTCCGCGTTGGTGCGGCGCTGCAGGATCAGGGCTTCTGGGTGCTGAACGACGTGGTCTGGCGCAAGTCGAACCCGATGCCGAATTTCAGGGGCAAGCGCCTGACAAACGCGCATGAGACGCTGATCTGGGCGTCGCGCGGCGAGGGCGCGAAATACACGTTCAACTACGATGCCCTGAAAGCATTGAACGACGGCGTGCAGATGCGGTCGGACTGGGTGATCCCGCTCTGCACCGGGCACGAACGGATCAAGGACGACAACGGCGACAAGGCGCATCCGACGCAGAAGCCCGAGGCGCTGCTGCACCGGATTCTGGTGGCGACGACCAAGCCCGGCGATGTGGTGCTGGACCCGTTCTTCGGGACCGGGACGACGGGCGCGGTTGCCAAGATGCTTGGGCGCGACTTTGTGGGGATCGAGCGCGAAGAAGCCTACCGCGTGGCGGCCGCGAAACGGATCGAGCGGGTGCGCAAGTTCGACCGCGAGGCGCTGGAGATCAGCGCGTCGAAGCGGGCGGAGCCGCGCGTGCCCTTCGGACAGGTCGTCGAACGCGGGATGCTGCGACCGGGGGAAGAACTGTATTCGATCGGCAACCGCTATTCGGCGAAGGTCCGGGCGGACGGGACGCTGATCGGCAACGATGTGAAGGGATCGATCCATCAGGTGGGCGCAGCGTACGAGGGGGCGCCGTCCTGCAACGGATGGACCTACTGGCACTTCAAGCGCGAGGGGAAGATGATTCCCATCGACATCCTGCGCCAGCAGATAAGGGCCGAGATGGACGGGGCCTGAGAGCCATAGATTTCAAGAACCGCCGGTGCCTGCGGCTTGTCCGCAAGCACACCCAACTGCCCCGCCGGGTTTTCACACCACCCGGCGGGGATTTTTCTTTTTTAACCTGGGATGACTTGGGGGCCGGACCTGGATGGTCCGTGCGATAGTGCCGGTCAGCTCGCCCCCTTGGGCAGCGGCGTCAGGCCCCTGTTGTACTCCGACCAATCGGTGACGTCCGGATAGAACCGGCGCCGCCACGCGCGCACCCGCGGGTTCATCAGGCGCCGCCAGACCGGCGGCACCATCGCCACCGCTGCCATCGCAGGATAGCCGAGCGGCAGTTGCGGGGCCTCGTCGGCGGAGTAGGTCTGAAGCAGGGGGAAGCGGCGGTCGGGTTTGTAGTGGTGGTCGGAATGCCGCTGCAGGTTGATAAGCAGCCAGTTCGACACCTTGTGCGCGGAATTCCAGCTGTGGTGGGGTTGGACATGTTCGTATTTGCCCTCTCCCAGATGCTGCCGGGTCAGGCCGTAATGTTCGATGTAATCGACGAGTTCCAGCTGCCAGACCGCCACCAGCGCCTGCCAGAGGAAGAGCGCGATTCCGACCCAGCCGCCGATCAGGAAGGCCAGGCCAAGTGCCGCAAGCTGCAGCGCGCCATACAGCCAGAACGGGTTCGTCCTGTGTGTCGGCCCTCGTCCGGCCCGTGTCAGCATCTGAACCTCGGCCCGCCACGCCGACCACGGCCCGTCAGTCAGGACGCGCCAGAAAAACCAGTGGAAACCTTCATTGTAGCGGGCAGTGACGCTGTCGCGGGGGGTGCCGACATAGCGGTGATGCACCAGAAGGTGTTCTGTGCGGAAATGGCTGTAGAGCACCGAGGCGAGCAGCAGGTCGGCCAGCCAGCGCTCCAGCCGGTTCTTCTGGTGCATCAGCTCGTGCGAATAGTTGATTCCGATGGCGCCCGAGATCAGGCCGACACCGAAGAAGATCACGACGATCTCCCATCCTGAGAGGTGGTCGGCGCGCGTCGTGTACCAGATCATTCCGTAGATCACCGCCAGCTGGATCGGCAGCCAGATCAGCGTGACCAGACGGTGCCAGAACAGCGCCTCATCCGGTGTGCCGGTATCCGGGTTGGTTTCATCCCGACCGCCGATGACGTCGAGCAGCGACATGAATCCAAAGCCGTAGAGCGGCAGGACGAACACTGTCCAGCCGCCGTTCAGTGCGGCGATCACCGCCAGCGGGATCAGGGTCAGCGACAGCCAGAAGGGCAGGGCGGCAAGAAATGCGGCGCGCGGGCCTGTAGTGGTTTCGGTCATTTTCGGCCTGTTCGTGACGGCATGAGTTTAGAGGCGCAGGATGCAGCGTCAATCGGTCGAAAACGCGGCAAACGCCACGTCATGCACCTTGCGCATCAGGGTCGGAAGGTTAGAGGGGCGGTAGTCAGACGGTGCAAAGAATGCGCCGCGAATGGGGGCCGCGTCGTCGGGGGCATGCGTGATCAGGACTGTCAGCGTCAGGTGAAAATGCGTGAAGGTGTGGCGGACGGTCGGCCCGGCATCGCGCCATGCGCCGTCCAGCGGCGGGTCGGCGGGTGACAGGCCGTTTCCCCATTCCGTTCCGGGGAACCCCAGCATCCCACCCAGCAGCCCGCGCTCCGGGCGTCGCTCCAGCAGCACCGCGCCATCGCTTCGCCGTGCGACGTAGGCGGTGCCTGACCGCTCCGGTTTGGGTGGCTTCGCCGCCTTCCGGGGCAGGTTCGGCGCGATTTTCATCATGTGTGCACGGCAGAAAGCAATCAGCGGGCAGATACCGCAGGCCGGGTTGCGTGGCGTGCAGATCGTGGCCCCCAGGTCCATCATCGCCTGCGCGTGGTCGCCGGGGCGTGCATCGGGTGTCAGCGTGGCGGCCAGGGCCGTCAGTTCCGGCTTGGCGGCAGGAAGCGGTGTTTCGACGGCGAACAGCCTTGCCACGACACGTTCGACATTGCCATCCACCACGGTCTCAGGTTCGTCAAAGGCAATCGCCGCCACCGCTGCCGCCGTGTACGGCCCCACGCCCGGCAGCAATAAAAGCGCGTCTCTTGTTCCGGGAAACTGCCCGCCATGCTCCCTCACGACAGCGCGCGCGCCTTTCAGCAAGTTGCGGGCGCGGGCGTAGTACCCCAGCCCCGCCCACTCTGCCATGACCTCTTCGTCCCGGGCCGCGGCCAGCGCCGCAACATCGGGCCAGCGGTCGGTGAAGCGCCGGAAATAGTCGCGGACCGCCGCCACCGTTGTCTGCTGCAGCATGATTTCGGACAGCCAGACGCGGTAGGGGTCGGGCCGGATACCTGCGCGCCGGTCATCCGGTCCGACGCGCCAGGGCATGACGCGGGCGTGGACGTCGTACCAGGCCAGAAGCGTCGCGCTCACCTGTCCGTCACGCAATCTTTATGACCTTTCCTGCGTCATTGCGCTTGGGGTCGCCCCCGTCAGTGACCTAGAGTAGTGCCGGAAAGGCGGGCCGAGCGGAATGACCCTTGTGACGCAGAACGGCAAAGGCGGCGCGCGGCGCATGCGGGGGTTCGAGAGGGCCTCGTCGCTGGTGACCGACCGTATCCGGACGGCAGGCGAGAAACGCGGCTTCGCAGTGGCAAGGCTGCTGACGCACTGGGCCGAGATCGCGGGCGATGCCACGGCGCGCGTCGCGCGCCCGGTCAAGATCGGCTACGGGCGCGACGGCATGGGTGCGACGCTGACGCTGCTGATCACGGGTGCGGCCGCGCCGATGGTCCAGATGCAGTTGCCACAGCTGCGCGACCGGGTGAATGCCTGCTATGGCTACAACGCGATTTCGCGCATCCACCTGACCCAGACCGCCGCATCGGGATTTGCCGAAGCGCAGGCAGCCTTTGCGCCGACCGCCGATGTGCCGCCGACGGAAACCCAGATCGCCGAGGCCAGAAATACGGCCGAGGCTGCGCGCGCATTGTCCGCACCGGTCGGCGATGCTGCCTTGCGGGCCGCGCTTGAAGCATTGGCGGGAAATGTTCTATCCCGGCCCCGGACAAGAAAAGGCTGACCTGACATGATGAAAAACCTGATGATCGCGGCTGTGGTCGCGGCAGCCTCGCTGGGCGGCTACATGATGGCGACCGGGGGCAGCGCGACAGGAGCTTATTCGCCGCTGGTCGGCATCGCCAATGCCGAAACGGCCGCACCTGCTGCGGCAGACGAGGCACCGCTTCCGCCGGTGGTCGAAATGGTCATGGGCCAGGACGACGCGCCGGTGACGGTGATCGAATATGCATCCTTCACCTGCCCGCACTGCGGCAATTTCCACCGGACGGTATTCGACGAGTTCAAGAAGAACTACATCGACACCGGCAAGGTGCGCTTCGTCTACCGCGAAGTGTATTTCGACAAGTTCGGGCTTTGGGCGGCGATGGTCGCGCGCTGCGGCGGCGAGATGAAATATTTCGGCATCGCCGACATGATCTATGACACGCAGAAGGACTGGATCGGCGACGCGCAGGAATCGACGATCGCGGCGAACCTGCGGAAGATGGGTCTGACGGCGGGCATTTCGCAGGATCAGCTGGACGCCTGCCTGAACGATCAGTCGATGGCGAAGGCGCTGGTGACGAATTTCCAGAAGAACGCCGAGGCTGACGGGATTGAATCGACGCCGACATTCCTCATCAACGGCGTGAAGACGGCGGGTGAGATGTCCTACGAAGACTTTGCCAAGCTGCTCGATACGGCCCTTGAAGGCTGACGCATGACGCCGCTGCAGGACCTGCGGGTTGTCGAGCTGGCGCGGATTCTGGCGGGACCCTGGGCGGGTCAGACACTGGCCGACCTGGGCGCGGATGTCATCAAGCTGGAAGCACCCGAGGGCGACGACACGCGGCGCTGGGGTCCGCCCTTCATCGAGCGCGAAGGCGACCGCTCGGCGGCCTATTTCCATGCCTGCAACCGGGGCAAGCGGTCGGTGACGGTCGATTTCCGCACGCCCGAGGGGCAGGCGACCGTGCGTGACCTGGTGCGCGACGCGGATGTGCTGATCGAAAACTTCAAGGTGGGCGGGCTTGCCAAATACGGGCTGGACTATGCCAGCTTGCGCACGCTCAATCCGCGCCTGATCTACTGCTCGATCACCGGGTTCGGCCAGACCGGCCCCTATGCCGAACGGGCGGGCTACGACTACATCATCCAAGGCATGTCGGGACTGATGTCGGTGACGGGCGACCCGGACGGCCAGCCGCAGAAGGCGGGCGTCGCGGTGACGGATATCTTCACCGGGGTCTATGCGGCGACGGCGATCCTGGCTGCCCTGCAGCAGCGGTCGGTAACGGGCGAAGGCCAGCAGATCGACATGGCGCTGCTGGACGTGGCGGTGTCCGTGATGGCGAACCAGTCGATGAACTATCTGGCGACGGGCAAGCCGCCGGGGCGGATCGGCAACGCGCATCAGAATCTGGTGCCCTACGCGGTGTTCGACTGCGCGGACGGCTGGATCATCATCGCCACGGGCAATGACGGGCAGTACCGCAAGCTGTGCGCGGTGCTGGGTTTGGACGCGCTGGGCCACGACCCGCGCTATGCGACAAATGCCGACCGGATCGCGCACCGGGCTGATCTGACGGCGGCGATCACGGCGGCGACAAAGGGATGGGCCAAGGCCGACCTGCTGGCGGCCTGCGAAGGCGCGGGGGTACCGGCGGGGCCGATCAACGATCTGGCCGAGGTCTTCGCGGACCCGCAGGTGATGGCGCGGGGCATGCGGCTGGACATGGACGGCGTGCCGGGGGTGCGGTCGCCATTCGCTTTTTCGGGCGCGGAACTGGCGCTCGGAACCGCCTCACCCGTCCTGGGGGCGGATGTGCCGCGCTGGCGTGACCGGGCCGGGTAAGCCGGTCAGAGGCCGATGCCGGCAAGCGCCCGGTCGAGCGCGCCTTCGTCGTCCCACTGAAGCCGTACGGGCAGGGACAATACCTTGCTGCGCGCTTCGGGCGGAAGCCGCACCGCATCCTTTTCGGTCGTGACCAGCTGTGCCCCCAGCGCCTTTGCCTCGGCCTCCAGCCGCAGGATCAGCGCCGGGGTCAGCGGCTGGTGGTCGTCCAGCGCCTCGGCCCGCAGGATCTCGGCCCCGAGCGCACGAAGGGTCGCAAAGAACTTCTCCGGATGGGCGATGCCGGCGAAGGCAAGCGCGCGCAGGCCCTGCCAGTCCATGCCGGTCCGAAGGGGTTCCAGCCGCCCGGTCAGATGACGCTGCGCTGCGGCCAGCGGCCAGCGGCGGCCGAAGGCCGCCTGATCTTCCGCGCTGCCGATCGACAGCACAAGGTCGGCCCGCGCGAGCCCGGTTGCCACGGGCTCGCGCAGCGGACCTGCCGGAATGCACAGACCGTTGCCGAAGCCGCGCGCGGCGTCGACGACGACGATGGACAGGACTTTTCGCAGCGAGGGGTCCTGAAATCCGTCATCGAGCAGGATCGCCTTCGCCCCTGCGGAAACGGCGGCACGGGCCCCTGCGACACGGTCCTTGGCCACCCAGACAGGGGCGAAGGCTGACAGCAGCAGCGGCTCATCCCCCGCCTCGGCCACGGAATGCGCGGCCTCAGTAATACGCTCTGGCCCGGTCAGGCTGCCACCATAGCCACGGCTGACGACATGCGCCTCGATCCCGCGCGCGGCAAGCCGCTGGGCAAGGGCGATGACCGTTGGGGTCTTGCCGGTGCCACCTGCGTTGAGGTTCCCGACGCAGATCACCGGAACACCGACGTCGGTCGGGGTGCCCGCCCGCAGCCGGGCGGCGGTTGCCGACGCATAAAGGCGACCGAGCGGTGCCAGCAGGCGCGCCCGCAGTCCGGGTCGGTCAGGCGGATCGTCCCAGAAGGCCGGTGCGCGCATCAGCGGCCCCCGCCCGCGGCGACCCGGCCCGCGCCGGTCTGCGACCTCGTTGCGGCGGCCACCAGCGCCCGGGCGATCCTGTCCGCGACCTCGGCTCCGCCGGACGAAGCTGTCCAGGCGTTGTGCGCCAGCTGGGCTGCACGGTCGGGTGCGATCAGGTCGGCAACCGCTGCGGCCAGTGCCGGGCTGTCGCGCACAAGGCGGCTGGCGCGCGCGGCAGCCAGACGGCCATAGGCCGCCCCGTGCGGGCCGGGATTCGGACCGCAGACGACCGCCGAACCCAGCGCCGCCGGCTCCATCGGACTGCGGCCCGCGCCGGTCGTTCCAAGCGTTCCGCCCATATAGGCGACAGGGGCAAGCCGGTACCAGAGGCCAAGCTCGCTTTCTCCGTCCGAGAGCATGACCTGCACTTCGGCCAGCGGTTCCTCGTCGCGGGCGCGCTGGGCCACTTCCCAGCCCTCGGCGGTGAAAGCAGCCTCAAAGCGGCCGGTCGCCCCGATGTCACGCGGCACGCAGATCAGCAGCATCCGGTGGGCATGCCGCATTGCCTGCGCATGCGCGGTGATCACCGCTGGCAGCTCATCCTCGGGCACCGACATGGCCAGCCAGACCGGGCGCGCACGCAGAAGCGTCGCAAGCGCTTCGCGTTCGGCCTCGGTCGCGGGCAGCGGGTCGGCGACATCCTCGACCGGGCCGCTGGCCGTGACCTCGGGGCCCGGTCCGGCAAGGGCCGCCAGCCGTCTGGCCACGGCTTCATCCGGCACCAGTACTTCGGTGAAACGCGCGACCACGGCACCCAGGAGTCTGCGTTTCCAGGGCGAATAGGGCAGTCGCCCGGACGCGCCACCGGAGAAGACACCGTAGATCGGAACCCCTGTTGCGTGGAGTTCCGTAACCATAGCGGGTGGAAAAGGGGTCCCTGCGATCAGCGCGGCATCGGGCTGCCAATGCGCAAGAAAGTCCTGGACAGCCCTGCGCCGGTCTGGCGGCGCGGCATCGGTCAGGGTCGTCGGGGGCAGGTCCGGGCCATTGGATCCAGACGGAAATCCGAAGGTCGCAAGTAACCGCGCCGGGTCGCCGCTGCGGGCAATGCGGCGGGCGATCTGGGTCACGGCATCGGCCTGATCGGGACTGGCGGCGTGTAGCCAGATCAGTGGACCGACGGGACGGTCGGGGCGGCGGACCGTCGGGGCGGGACCGCCTGCGGCGAACAGGAGGTAAAGCCCGAGTGAGAGCGAGGGTTTCATACGGCGGGGAGGTGCGGTCAGGACCGGTCCGCCGGTCCGGAGCCGGGGTCATCCTTCAGGGGTGTGAGCGGGGCAATGAAATACCGGGTATGGGCATCATCGACGGTGCGCTGCGCCTCGGCCTTCCAGGCTTTCCGGGCGGTGTCGTAGTCGGGAAAGATGCCCACGACATGGATTTTCGAGGCGTCCTTGAACACAGGTTTCCCGGGGCTGACCAGTTCGCCCCCGAAGACGAGATGCAGGCGCTGGGGCATGGGGCGGGGTCTCCGGCGGGTCAGGTTCGGCGGGCAGGATAGGGGATGCGGCCGGGGGAGGGAAGGCGCGGTCGAGCCGCAGCCTACGCCAGGCCCTCGGCCAGTCCCCGCCACACTGCCTTGCCCGCCGCGATCAGCCCGTCGGACTTTGCCTCCGGCGTGTTGAACCGCAGCGCTTGGCCGTGCCGGTCGCTGACCCTTGCGCCTGCACGTTCGCAGATCAGCGCGCCTGCGGTGACGTCCCAGTCCCAGGCAGGGCGGAGGGTCAGGGCGGCGTCGAAGCTGCCGTCGGCGACAAGGCAGAGCCGATAGGCCATCGACGCGCGGAAGTGGCGGGTGACGGGGGGTGGGGTGCTGCCCCGCCAATGCGAAGGCTCGAGGTTGGCCTTGGCGGTCAGGACGGTCGCGCCGTGCAGGCCGGGGCGGCTGACTGCGCGGATCGGCGCGCCGTTCCGGGTGGCGGGGCCGTCGGGGGTGGCGGCGTAGAGCAGGTCGAGCATCGGGAGGTAAATGACGGCAGTAGCGACAAGCCCGGCTTCGACCACGGCGAGGGCGTGGGAAAACGTCGTCTCACCGCTCAGGAAGGCGCGGGTGCCGTCGATGGGATCGACGATGAAGGTCCGCTCGGCGCGGTGGCGGCTGCCATCGTCGGGCGTCTCCTCGGACAGCCAGCCGTAGTCCGGGCGGGCGGTGCGGAGAAGGTCACGCAGCGTCACGTCGATCTCCAGATCGGCGGCACTGACGGGGCTGCCGTCGGACTTGGTCGTGACCTCGGGGTTCTGCCGCCAATAGCGGCGGGCGATCTCGCCTGCCGCGCGGGCGGCCCCGGTCAGCAGGTCGAGGTCATTCGCCGGCAATCGTCAGGCCTTCGACGAGGATGCCGGGAATGCGGAAGCGATCCGTGGCGCGGATGTCATCAGCGGGTGTCACGCGCATCAGCATGTCGCGCAGGTTTCCGGCAATCGTGCATTCGTTGACCGGGTAGGCGATCTGGCCGTTCTCGACCCAGAAGCCGGAGGCCCCGCGCGAATAGTCGCCTGTGGTCGGGTTGATCGATGCGCCGAGCATCGAGGTGACGTAAAGGCCAGTTCCCATTGCGGCGATCATGTCTTTGGGAGAATGGGTTCCGGGGGTCAGCGACAGGTTCGACAGGTCCGGAGAGGGCGGGCTGCCCGGGCCGCGTTCGGCATTGGCGGTGGAGCTGAGCCCAAGGCGGCGGGCGGTGCCGAGGTCGAGCGTCCATGACAGTAGCGCGCCATCGCGGACGATGTCGCGGGATGTCGTCGACAACCCTTCTGCATCGAAGGGGCGCGAAGCAGGACCACGGGGGCGGAGCGGGTCTTCGGTCAGGGTCAGGCCGGGGGGCAGAACTGCCTGCCCCATCGCATCGCGGAGCCAGGACGCGCCGCGCACGACGGCCGCGCCGTTCACGGCGGAGAGGAGATGTCCGATCAGGCCGGACGCGACACGGCGGTCGTAGAAGACGGGGTAGGCACCGGTCGGGGGCTTGCGCGCGCCCTTGCGCGCGGCAGTGCGTTCGCCTGCGAGGGTGCCGATCTGTTCGGGCGACGGCAGGTCAGCGCCGTACACGCGGTATTCCTGAGCCCAGTCGCGCTCCATTCCGGTGCCCTCGCCGGTAATGGCGACGGCAGCGAGGGAATGGAAGGTGCGCGCATAGCCGCCGGAAAACCCGTTCGAGAGGGCGATATGGAACTGGCGTCGGGTGTAGGATGCGCCCGCGGATTCCGACATCGTGATGCCGGGGACGGCAAGCGCGGCAGCTTCGGCACGGCGCGCGGCCTGTTCCAGCGCGCCGGGCGCCGGTTCCGGCGCATCCTCTGCCAAGTCGAGCGCGGCCACATCCCAGCCGCGCGCGATAACTGAGGGGTCGGCGAGGCCGAGGCTTTCATCAACGGGGGCCTCGCGTGCCATGGCGACGGCGCGTTCGGCCATGTCGGCGATGGTGCGGGCGGAAATGTCGGAGGCTGCGACGCAGGCCTGCCGCTGGCCGACCAGCACCCGCAGCCCGATCTCGATCCCCTCGGCACGTTCGGCCTGTTCCAGCGCGCCGTTGCGAACGTCGATGGACAGCGAGGTGCCGCTGACTGCCATCGCGTCGGCGCCGTCGGCCCCGGCCTTGCGGGCAGCGGACAGCAGAGCCTCGGTCAGATCAGGCAGAGTGTCGGGCATCGGTGGGTCCTTCGGGTTGTCCCCCCAGCACCTAGGACGCGGGTGCGGAAGGTGCAAGCGGGTGGGCCGCTATTCCGGCAGGGCCATCTTGCGTCCGTTGGCCCAGATCGTGCCGTCCTGTCGGAAGTCGACGTCGGCGACCAGATCGTCCGGCCCGACGGCCTTGGTCACGACCGCAAGACCGCCACGCAGGCCGAGGAAGACCTCGGGCGGCACCAGGCCGGTCGCGCCGATTTCGTTCATCAGGGCGTAGAGGCCTTTCAGCGTCGCGTTGATGCGGCCTTCGGCCTTGGGCGCATCGGGGGTGCCGGTGAAGGTCAGGCTTCCGGTGGCCGCGACATCGGCGGGGCCGAGCGCCAGCGTCAGGGCGGTGATGTCGAGGGTTTCGGGGAAGAAGGGCAGGTCGTCGCGGGCGTCCTCGGCGAAGACGTCGCTAAGGACCCGGGCGGTGCCGGAGAGATCGGAAATCAGGGTCATCGGGCGGCGCGTCATCGTCCTGTCCGGGTCGAACAGGTCCCAGACGCTGTCGGCGAGGGTCAGATCGGTGATGCGCTGCGACAGGACGAAGGGTTCGGCCCGGGCTGACGGGGTGACGGGGAAGGCGAGGCGGAAGGCGAGATCCTTGACGCTGCCCGCGATGGGGGCAGGAAGTTCGGGCGATGTCAGGTCCAGGGAAAAGCCGGTCTGGGACAGGTCAAGGACGGCACCGGAGGAGGAAAGGGCGAATTCCATGCGGCCGGGGCCGGTGGCGGCGGTGTAGGACAGGGCCAGGTCGGGCATCGCGAAATCGGCGGACGAGGTTCCGGCGGCGGTGTCCAGGCGCGCGGACATGCGCAGACCGGCGGTCAGCGCCTGCGACAGGTCGAGGTCGTCGGCACCTTGGGGCACGTGCGCGGCGAAGGACATCCCGATCGGGCCGTTTTCCCCGGTCATCCGCATGGCGTTTGCCGGGTCGCCGTCGGTGCGAGTTGTGGTGGAAGCGACCTTCAGGGCCATGTCCATATCGACCACCGGGCTGGGGCCGTCCGATTGTGGCGGGGCCGACGGAAACGGAACCTGAGGTGGAAAGTCCGGTCATCGTGTAGCGCAGGGTGAAGGCGGGGATGGCGTCATTTTCAGGCTTGTCCGCAGGGGGAGTGATCGTCAGGTCCAGCGTTGCTGCCGACAAGCTGCCCTTGGCGGCCACGCCCGGAAAATCGCCATCGGCCGGAATGACCGGCACATCGCTTTCCGCAGTCCAGCCGAAGTCCGCGATGGCGGCACCGACGGCCCCGTCGTCCGGTGCTGTGGCAAGCGCCGTCAGGCTTTCCGCCGTCAGGTCGATGGAGGCGCGCTTCGGTCCGCCGCCCATCACGCGGATAGCAGCGTCGAGGCTGCTGATCGCGAATTCGACCCTGTCCGGGGCATTTTGGTGCCGGGTCGGGCCGTAGCGACATCTGCCGCGATCTCGGTCGGCCCTGATGCCGATCGTCAGGTCGTCGGGCTTGCCCGAGACAAGCGCCTTGAACCCGGTCTGCCTGACCTGTCCCGTCGTCCTCGACTGCGGCGCGACCTCGGGTCCCGAGGTGCCGCGCAGGTTCACGAAAGGGGCCAACGTTACTTCAACTGCGCCCGCGCCGGTGTCGCGGAGCGTCAGGTCCGGCAGGCTGGCAGTGAAGCTGCTGTCCGGCCCGATGCCTTTCACGGCGATGGCGGACAGGACCAGCCACGGCCCGTTCCGCTTCTCGGACCCCAAGGTCACACCCAGCCCCGCCTCCGCCGCCTGCGACATAAGCAGGTCGCGGACCTGTTCGGGGGTGATGTCAGCGCAAGCCGGGGCCGCGAGACTGACGAAGGCAAGCGAGAGGAGCGTCAGGCGCGCCCGCGTCAGCAACATCCCCGCATCCCCCTGCAACCGACCTCGAGACAGCATGACCGGACGGGGCGCATCCCGGCAAGCGAAACCGCATCAGAAAAAGGCCGCCCCTGTGGGGGCGGTCCCGGACTTCGCGTCACGCGCCGCCCGTCACTGTATGCGCTGGCCGTTGGCGTAGATGCCGCCGTCTTCCTTGAACTCGATCTTGGATGTCAGCTCATCCTCGCCCGCAGGCACGGCGAACATGCCCATCATCATGCGGGCACCCATCGCCTGATCCTCGGGGATCAGGCCCATGGCGACCAGCTTGTCGATCAGGGCGTTGGCACCGACCAGCTTCAGGTCAACCGCGCCGACGGGCTTCGGCATTCCGGCGGAATTGTCCACCGTCGCGGCCCCCGATCCGGTCAATTCGGCCCCCGCGACCTTGACCTGCAGTGCGTTCAGGCTGACCTGATCGAGCTGGCCCGGCATCGCCTGCGAATTCGCGTTTGCGGGGTCCATCAGGTCGATCAGCATCGTCGCCATGCCCGAGGCATCCACAACGACAGTGGCCGGGTCGCGCGGCAATTGCTTGGTCGGGTCGACCATGTCCCAGATCGCGTCCGACACCGACAGGTCGATCACCTTCACGAGCATCGCGAAAGGCTGCGGTGCGTCGGATTTGGTGACGGGAAGGGCAAAGTTGAAGGCGCTTTCGGCCAGCGAGATATCGACCGGGAAGGGCACCTGTGACCCGGTCACGTTCATCTGCGTGGCCCCGCCGCTGCCACCGTAGGCCATGCCGTCCTGCGACATTTTCAGGTTCACGCCGCCGCCTGCCGCCGTGACGTTCGCCGCCATCGACTGGGTGGCGTCCTTGAAGTCCATCACATAGGTGCCGCCGCCATAGGTGAAGCTGCCGTCGATCAGCATGCCTGCGCGCAGGGCGGCGTTCATGTCCTGCATGTTGACCCCGTCAGGGATCGTCGCCTTGGACGTGCCCGAGAGGCCCGCCATGGTGCCCGACATGTTGAAATTGCCGGTGCCTTCGGGGTCGGTCGCGGCGACCTTGAAGGTGACGCTTTCGCTGGCGAAGGTGGAATCAAGCGCCTTGGCCCCTGCCGTCTTGAGACTGTATTTGCCGGTATTGCCGGTCATGCCGATGTCGAAGGTCAGGGGCACAGGTGTGCCATCGACGGTCATGCTTTCGATCACGACGCCCATGACGGACGAGGAGAAGTCATAGGTCATGTCGGCCGGCGCGCCCGAGACGAGCATTTTCAGGTCGGTCTGCGTGACCTTCATCGCCATCTCGGCCTTCTCGCCCTGGGGCGAGGTGCTGGTCGAAGTGATCGGAACCTCGCCCGACATCGTCAACTCGACAGTGCCGTCGCCCAGTTCCTTCAGGCGCAGTTCGGGCAGCGTGACCTTGAAGCTGCCCCCTGTGGGCGCGCCGGCGAAGGTCGCATCCTTGATGACAAGCGTGTCGCCCTCGCGGGTTTCGCTGCCGGCGGCCACGGTGGCACCCAGGCTGCCGTAGTAGTCGGTCCAGCTTTTCCAGACGTCGTCGGCCGTGACCTGCGCGTGACCGGCGGTGCCGCCGAGCAGTACGGCGATCAGCGTTGCCGTCCCAAGGAGTTTGCGTTGCACTTCAATGAACCCTTCAGCCTGAGAAATTAATCCGCGCGAGCATCTGTTGACGTGCGGGGCAGGTCAAGGCCCTCGCACCGCCGTGAAAGCTGCGGCGCTCGGGTTTACAGACGGGAAACCGGGCAAAATCAAGGCGGGTATTCCGGACGCTGCGGTTGCGCATCGCCGGGCAAGGCGTAAAAGCTGGCCGAGATGCGCCCCCGAGGACGCGCCCCGAAGATCGGCCCGGTGACCGGAAAGGACCAATCCATGCTGACCGCGCTGAAACCGCAACCTGCGGACGCGATCCTGAAACTGATGGGGATGTTCAGGGCCGACCCGCGCAGCGACAAGATCGACCTGGGCGTGGGCGTCTACAAGGACGCGACGGGCCTGACGCCGGTGATGCGGGCGGTGAAGGCGGCGGAAAAGCGGCTGTGGGAAACCGAGGTCACGAAGACCTATACCGGTCTTGCGGGCGAGCCGGATTTCCATGCGGCGATGGCGGACATGATCCTGGGCGACAGCGTGCCGCGCGACCGGGTGTCGGCGGCGGCGACGCCGGGGGGCACAGGGGCGCTGCGGCAGGCGTTCGACCTGATCCGGATCGCGGCACCGGGCAAGTCGGTCTGGGTCAGCGACCCGACCTGGCCCAATCACCTGTCGATCCTGAACTTTCCTCGGCCTGCCGGTGCGGACCTACCGCTATTTCGACGCAGAGACGCGCGGGGTGGATTTCGGCGGGATGCTGGCGGACCTTGCGGGCGTGTCGGCGGGCGACGTGGTCCTGCTGCATGGCTGCTGCCACAACCCGACGGGGGCGAACCTGACGCTGCCGGAATGGGCGGAGGTGGCGGCGGTTCTGGGCAGGACGGGGGCGGTGCCGCTGATCGACCTCGCCTATCAGGGCTTCGGCGACGGGCTGAGGCGGATGCGGCGGGAACGCGGCTGGTGGCGGCAGGCGCTGCCCGAGGTGCTGATCGCGGCGTCCTGTTCAGCAAGAACTTCGGCATCTACCGCGAACGCACGGGCATTCTGATGGCGGTGTCGGACGCGGGGCGCGCGCGACGTGACGCAAGGCACGCTGGCCTGGCTGAACCGGGCGAATTATTCGTTCCCGCCGGACCACGGGGCGCGGCTGGTGACGATGATCCTTGGCGATCCGGGCCTGCGCGCGGACTGGCAGGCGGAGCTGGAGGAGGTGCGGCTGAACATGCTGTCCCTGCGCGACCAGCTGGCGGGCGAATTGCGGCAGCTGACCAATTCGGACCGCTTCGATTTTCTGGCGCACCACCGGGGGATGTTCAGCAGGCTGGGGGCAAGCCCGGAGCAGGTGGAGCAGCTGCGGGCGGAGCATGGCATCTACATGGTGGGGGATTCACGCCTCAACATCGCCGGGCTGAACCGGCACACGGTGCCGGTTCTGGCGAAGGCGATACTGGCGGTCGGGATCTGAATAAGAAGCGGCCGGCGGGAGGGATCCGCCGGCCGCAGAAACTGACCTTGGTGGGAGGACCGGTCAGTAGTTGTAGGCGGTCTCGCCGTGCGAGGTCTGGTCGAGACCCTGGCGTTCCTCGTCGGCGGTCGGGCGGATGCCGAAGACCAGCTTGATGACGTAGAACAGGACGAAGGACACCACGCCGGTCCAGACCACGGTCACAAGCACCGCCTTGATCTGGGTGATGAACTGCGCGCCCATGTCATAGGCCCCCGGAACCGCCGGGAACACGGTGTAGTCGAACCAGCCCTGGCCGCCGAGCGAGGGATCGGCGACGATGGCGGTACCGATGGCCCCGACGATCCCGCCGACGCCGTGCACGCCGAACACGTCGAGGCTGTCATCGTAGCCGAACTTCGCCTTCACGCCCGACACGAAGATATAGCATATCGGCGAGACGATCAGCCCAAGCACCAGCGCCCCCATCGGCGAGGCAAAGCCCGAGGCAGGGGTGATCGCGACAAGGCCCGCGACGGCACCCGTGACGGCACCCAGCAGCGACGGACGGCCGTGGCGCAGCTGTTCGACCACGCTCCACGACAGGGCGGCGGCGGCGGTGGCGACGAAGGTGTTCAGGAAGGCCAGCGCAGCAAGCCCGTTCGCTTCGAGGTTCGAGCCTGCGTTGAAGCCGAACCAGCCGACCCACAGAAGCGATGCGCCGATCATCGTCATGGTCAGCGAATGCGGCGGCATCGCTTCCTTGTTGTGGCCGATGCGCTTGCCGATGACGATGCAGCCGATCAGACCGGCGATGCCTGCGTTGATGTGAACGACGGTGCCGCCCGCAAAGTCCAGACCGCCCCAGCCCCAGATCAGGCCGTAGTCGCCCGGCAGGTCAGTCAGGAAGTCCGGTCCGGCCCAGTACCAGACCATGTGCGCGATCGGGAAGTAGGCAAAGGTCAGCCAGGCCGCGACGAAGAACATCAGCGGCCAGAACTTCACCCGTTCGGCGAAGGCGCCCACGATCAGGGCGGGGGTGATGCATGCAAAGGTCATCTGGAAGATGACGAAGGCATATTCCGGGATGTAGACGTTGTTCGAGAAGGTCGCGGCATAGCTGCCGGTCGAGACGCCCGCGAGGAACGCCTTGGAGAGGCCGCCGATATAGGGGCCGCCGGAGGTGAAGGCGAGGCTATAGCCGTAGACGACCCAGATGATCGCGGCCAACGACACGATCATGAAGACCTGCATCAGCAGGGACAACATGTTCTTGGTCCGCACCAGGCCGCCGTAGAACAGCGCCAGCGCGGGGATCGACATCAGCAGAACCAGCGCCGACGAGATCAGCATCCAGGCGGTGTCGCCCTTGTTGACCATCGTCGCCATCTGCTCGACGGTCGGATTCTGGATTGGTCCGGTGGCGGCAGCATCCTGCGCCCAGACCGGAAGGCTGGCAAACAGCGACGCGGCAAGCGTCGCAGGGCCAGCAAGTTTCAGTGTTCCGTTCATTGTTCTCATATCCCCCAACTGTCCGCCGTCAGAGCGCGTTGTCATCGGTTTCGCCGGTCCGCACACGCACGGCGTGTTCGAGGTCCAGCACGAATATCTTTCCGTCGCCGATCTTGTCGGTCTTGGCGGTCCGGGCGATGGTGTCCACGACCTGATCGGACATCGCGTCGCTGACGGCGATTTCCAGTTTGACCTTGGGCACGAAGTTCACGGCGTATTCCGCGCCACGGTAGATCTCGGTATGGCCGGACTGCGATCCGAAGCCCTTGATCTCGGTCACCATCATTCCGCGCACGCCGATGGCGGTCAGCGCTTCGCGGACCTCCTCGAGCTTGAACGGCTTGATCGCTGCAATGATGAGTTTCACGTCGGTTCCCTTCCACGTGGAGTGAGGCGTGGATCAGCCCACGGGGGGGACAAAGCGCGCGGCGCGGGGCCTATACAAGAAACCGGGCGGGCGCTGGGCGGGGCTTTGCGCCGAAGACTGCCCAAAAATTGCACTAAATGTGCATGTTGACTAAAAAATGGGCGAAATAGAAACCGAATCGTGAAGGCAAGCCGCTCCACAAGGGGGGGAAGTCGCGGTATGGTGCGCATCAACGAATGGCCGGGCGGACCAGGGACCGTAACCGGGCACGGGCAGCAGACGTCGGTTCAGGTTCACGGGCAGCAGGTTCATAAGGCGCATGGGTTCCAAGGGCGGCAGAAAGCCACCGCTGGTCGCGGACCGGCGCTATTCGGCGGGCGCGGCACAGGCGAAGGCCGCAGCCAAGCCTGCCGCCGCGAAACGCAAGGCCGCGCCGCGCCGGGCGGTACCGGCGCGTCACCGCAGCTGGCCGGTTCGGATCGTGCTCGGCCTGGTCGTGGCGCTGTGGCGGCTGTTCTGGGGCATCGGCTGGCGCGTCGGACTGGCGGCCGGTCTGGTCCTGCTGGTGATCTCGGGGTTTTTCTATGCCCAGCTGCCGTCCCTCGACGCGCTCGTCGATGCGCGGACCAAGGGATCGGTCACGCTTCTGGACCGCGACGGCAAGGTATTCGCCTGGCGCGGCGAAACCTTCGGTGGGACGATCACGGCGGATACCGTGTCGCCCTATCTGAAGAACGCGGTGGTGGCGACCGAGGACAAACGCTTCTACCGGCATCTGGGGATCAGCCCGCGCGGCATCGCCAGTGCGGTGCGCATCAATCTGTCCGAAGGGCGCGGGCCTTTGTCGGGTAACGGCGGGTCGACGATCACGCAGCAGGTGGCGAAAGCTGCTGTGCCTGGGCGTGCCCTATGACCCGAAGACGTGGAAGGACGAGACCGCTTATGAAGAGGACTGCCGCAGGGGCGGCGTCTGGCGCAAGCTGAAGGAAGTGCCCTATGCCTTCGCGCTGGAGGCGAAGTATTCCAAGGACGAGATCCTGACGATCTACTTCAACCGGGCCTATCTGGGTGCGGGCGCGCGGGGGTTCGAGGCGGCGGCGCAGCGCTATTTCGGAAAGTCGGCGAACGAGGTGAACGCGGCCGAGGCGGCGATGCTGGCAGGGCTGCTGACAGCGCCGTCGCGGCTGGCCCCGACGAACAACCTGCAAAGGGCACAGGACCGGGCATCGGTGGTGCTGGGGCTGATGCACGATCAGGGCTATCTGACGGATTCTGAATTCGCGGACGCGAAGGCGCGCCCGGCGCAGCTGTCGAAGGCGGCGGCGGCGCGGGCGGGGGGCTATTTCGCGGACTGGGTGATGGATTCGGGTCCTGCGTTTCTGACGCAGGACACGACCGAAGACGTGATCGTGCGCACGACGCTGGACCCGCGCCTGCAGAAGGCGGCAGAAGACGCACTGAAGTCGGTCTTTGACAGCAAGCTTTCCGAAGGATCGAAGGCGCAGGCGGCAATCGTGGTGATGTCGGCGGACGGTGCGGTGCGCGCCATGGTCGGCGGGCGGGACAGCCAGGGCGGCGGCGCATTCAACCGGGCGACGCAGGCGCTGCGGCAGACCGGGTCGACGTTCAAGCCCTTCGTCTACGCGGCCGCGCTGGACATGGGCTATACCGAGAATTCCATCGTCGATGACGCGCCGATCTGCCTGTATGTCAGCGGGTCGGGCGACTGGTGCCCGGACAATTACGACCCGGATTTCCGCGGGCCGATCACCCTGACCGAGGCGCTGACGCATTCGGTCAACACCGCGACCGTGCGGGTCAGCCAGGCGGCGGGGCTGGACGCGGTGCGGCAGGTGGCCAGCGGATTCGGCTTTGCGACCAAGCTGGCCGACGGGCCTGCCGTGGCGCTGGGCGTGTCGGAATCCACGCTGATCGACATGACGGGGGCCTATGCGGGCATCCTGAACGGCGGCACGGCCGTCAAGCCCTATGGCCTGATTGAACTGCGCATCCAGGGCGACGACGCGGTTCTGATCGGTCAGGAGGGCGGTCTGGGCGAGCGCGTGATCTCGGAACAGGCGGCGCGGCAGCTGACCTATATGATGAGCCGGGTGGTCGAAGAAGGAACGGGGCGGCGCGCAAGGCTGGACGGCTATGAGGCGGCGGGCAAGACGGGCACGACACAGGCGGCGCGGGATGCCTGGTTCATCGGCTTCACGGCGGACTACGTGACCGGCGTCTGGATGGGATACGACGACAACACGCCCTTGAAGGGCACGACGGGCGGCGGGCTGCCTGCGGATATCTGGCACGAGGTGATGATGCGCGTGCAGGAGGGCCTGCCGCCGCGCCCGCTGCCGATGATTCTGCCTTCGGAACTGCCGCCGCCGGAACCGACATATCAGGGTGAGACGTTCACGGCGGGGGACGGCGGACAGGCGGCACAGGAGCCCGTGCAGCAGCGACCATCGGACGAGAACCTGTTCGAGGCGATCGGCCGAATCCTTAGCGGCGGTTAGCCAGCGGACCCCAGCGCCTTGGTCAGACCGCCGATATCGCCGCCAGCGCGGTCCAGCATTGCGCCGATCTCGGTCCGCTCAGCCGCCAGCATGTTCACGCCTTCGATGATCAGGTTGAAGAAGCGGTTCTTGCCGGACTTGTCGAAGACGTGCCAGCGCACCTCGAACGGGGACTGGCCGCGCAGCTTGGCCACCGACACCACCTCGAAGAAGCTTTTCAGCGGGCGGGCATCCGTCACCTCGATCTGGCCGCCGATGAATTCGCGGAACCGCTTGCCGTATTTCCGCGCCAGATAGCCCGAGAAGGCTTTTGTATAGGCCGCAAGCTCGCCCTTCGGCAAACCGCGCCCTGCCGGCCCCAGCGCGCTTTGCGCGATGTAGTTGCCATCTGCGTACCGCGTGAAAATCCCTTCGAACTTGGCGATCATCGCAGATTCAGACGCGCCCGAGGCGATAACGGCGTTGATTTCACCGACCAGCTTTGCCGACCAGGTCGCGCGCCTGATCGACGTTCAGCGCGAAGGCATCGCGCGGCAGCACTGCCGCGACCACACCCGCGGGGAAAAGCGCCAGCATGCGGCGGCGGGACAGGTCATTGGCCATAGGGGTCCTCATAGGGGTCGAACACATCTTCTTCCTGCCCGAGATCGAAGCGGCGGTTCTGCAGATACAGAAGCCGCGCCTGGGCGTAGCTGTCCGCGCTGCCGTAGAGGATCGATTCGTAGGTGTCGGCAAAGCGCTGCCGGTCGCCGATCCTGCCGCCCAGACGGACACCCGCTATGTAGTCGCTTTCAGGCGCATCGACCAGATTGCCGACTGGGTCGAGGACCATATCGACGACTTTTCCGGCCAGATCACGCTCAGTTGACGGGCCGAGCAGCGGCAGTTCCAGATAGGCACCCTCAGGTACGCCCCAGACGGCCAGCGTTTCACCGAAATCGGTGTCGTCATCTGGCAGGCCGATGGCTGTGGCGGGATCGAACAGCCCGGCAAGGCCGACAGTGGAGTTGATGAGAAAGCGGAAGGTGTTCGACACGACGGGTTCGGGACGGCCCTGCAGGAGGGAGTTCACGATGTTCGACGGTCCGCGCAGGTTGCCCGTGACGTTCGACAGCCCGTCGGCAAGCGGCTTGGGCAGGGTCGGTACCACGCCCCTGGTGTCGGGCGACCCGAACAGGGTGCGGTCGATATCCTTGTTGGCTTGATGCACGGTGCGGTTCTGCGCCTCGTAGGGGTCGTTGTATTCCGCGCCGGGTTCAGCCCGGGTGCAGGCGGCCAGGGCAACGGCCATGACCACTAGGGCAAGGCAAGGCCGAAGGGGGTGGGTCATCGGCGTCTCCGCAGTGCATTACGACAGGTGGGCGGCGCTGGTTGCGGGCCGGAATTCCGGCCCGCAGCGGGGTTCTAGTGTCGCGGGCGGGGCAGTTCAATGCAAGGGCCGATCCGACCCGGTTCTGCACGGGAATTCGCCATATCGGGACTTCCTGAACCCGGGTGGCGCGGATAGGGTCGCGCCGGAATCGGCAGAAGGATCGGGACATGACGGGACGAATCGCTGCGCGGCTGGCCGAGCTTGGGCTGGCTCTGCCCGACGCCCCCGCCCCGGCGGCGAACTACGTGCCCTTCGTCCGGGTCGGCGAGATGCTGTATGTTTCAGGGCAGATCAGTCAGGGGCCGGACGGGCCGATCCGGGGCCGGCTCGGCGCGGATATGGACGTGGCGGCGGGCGCGGCAGCGGCGCGGCGCTGCGGCCTCAGCCTGCTGGCGCAGGCGCGCAATGCCTGCGGCGGCGATCTGGACCGGGTGATCCGGGTGGTCAAGCTGACCGGCTTCGTGAATTCGACGGCGGACTTCACCGACCAGCCGAAGGTGATCAACGGCTGTTCCGACCTTCTGGTCGAGGTTCTGGGCGATGCCGGGCGTCATGCGCGGTCGGCTGTGTCGGCGGCATCGCTGCCCTTGGGCGTCGCTGTCGAAATTGAAGCGATATTCCAGGTTCTGTGATGGCATCCGGATTGCCCGATGTCTTTCTGCGGCTGCCGGTGGCGCACCGCGCCCTGCATGACGCTGCGGCGGGACGCCCCGAAAACTCGCTGTCTGCGGTTCGGGCGGCGGTGCAGGCAGGCTACGCGATGGAAATCGACGTGCAGCCGTCGCGGGACGGGATCCCGATGGTGTTCCACGACTATCACCTGTTCCGGCTGACCGGCATGGCAGGCGCGGTCCGGTCGCGGACGGCGGCGGAACTGGCGGGAATGCGCCTGAAAGGCTCGGACGAGGGCGTGCCGACACTGGCGCAGGTGCTGGCCGAAGTTGCGGGCCGGGTGCCGCTGCTGATCGAGATCAAGGATCAGGACGGCGACATGGGGTCGGCAATCGGCGCGCTGGAAAAGGCGGTGGCGGCGCAGCTGCGCACTTACAAGGGGCCGGTCGCGGTGATGTCGTTCAACCCGCACAGCATTGCCGTGCTGGCCGGCGCCGCCCCGCATGTTCCGCGCGGGCTGACGACCAGCGCCTACCGCGCGGCCGACTGGCCGCTGCTGTCGGCGCGGATGCGCGACCTTCTGCGCGGCATCCCGGATTACGACGATGTCGGTGCCAGCTTCATTTCGCATGAGGCGTCCGATCTGGGCAATCCGCGCGTGGCGGCGCTGAAGGACCGGGGCGCGGCGGTGCTGTGCTGGACGATCCGGTCGGCCGAGGCCGAGGCGGCGGCGCGGGCGATTGCGGACAACGTGACGTTCGAAGGCTACGCGGCGGCGATCCCGGCTTGACGGGGGGACGGGGCGGGCCACCTTTGGCGCATCCGTCCAGGTGCAGGCCGCATGACCGATAGCTCCGTCGAAATCACCGTTCTGGCGCGCATCGCGGATATTGCCGCGACCGACTGGGATGCCTGCGCCTGCCCCGAGGCGGCGGATGGCGGGCGGCCCGTCCGACCCGTTCACGACGCACCGGTTCCTGTCGGCGATGGAGACATCGGGGTCGGTCGGGCGCGGCACGGGGTGGCAGCCGCGCCATCTGGTCGCGCGCGCAGGCGGCGCGATCATCGGGGTCATGCCGCTGTATGCGAAAAGCCACAGCCAGGGCGAATACATCTTCGACCACAACTGGGCCGATGCCTTCGACCGCGCGGGCGGGCGCTATTACCCCAAACTGCAGGCCGCCGTGCCCTTCACCCCCGCCACGGGGCGCAGGTTCCTGACCGCACCGGGACATGAGGACGACGGTCGCGCGGCGCTGGTGACCGGGGCGATCCAGCTGGCATCTGAAGCGCGGCATGTCCTCGCTGCACGTCACCTTCTGCACGGGCGACAGAGGCCGCAGGCGGGCGCTGCAGATGGGCCTGCTGCCGCGCGTGACGCAGCAGTTCCATTGGGAAAACCGGGGCTATGCCGATTTCGCGGCGTTCCTGGCCGACCTGTCCTCGCGCAAGCGCAAGACGATCCGCAAGGAACGCGAAGTGGCGCAGTCGTTCGGCGGCACGATCACCCGCCTGACCGGCGATGACATCAAGCCGCATCACTGGGATGCCTTCTGGGCCTTCTATCAGGACACCGGCGCGCGGAAATGGGGCCGCCCCTATCTGACCCGCGCGGCCTTCGACATCTTTCACGACACGATGCGCGACGACATCCTGATGGTGATGGCCGAACGCGACGGCCGCCCGGTTGCCGGGGCGCTGAACTTCATCGGGCGCGACACGCTCTATGGCCGCTACTGGGGGATGACCGAAGAACACCCCTGCCTGCATTTCGAAGCGTGCTACTATCAGGCCATCGAGCACGCGATCGTGACGGGCATGGCCCGGGTCGAGGCGGGCGCGCAGGGCGAACACAAGCTGGCGCGCGGCTATCTGCCGGTGGCGACGCATTCGCTGCACTGGATCGCCGATCCGGGCTTCCGCGCGGCGGTCGCGCGCTATCTGGAGGCGGAGCGGCGCGCCATGACGGAAGAGATCGAGGTGCTGAGTGCCTATGGCCCCTTCCGCAAGGTGGCCGAAGACGTGGAATCCTGAGGAGGTGCGATATGGCCGATCTGCTGACGATCACGGAACGCAATGACACGCTGCCCGCGCTCGATGCGTCAGGCTGGCGCGCGGTCACGGGGCGCGACGCGATCCGCAAGGTGTGGAAGTTCCGCAATTTCATCGAAGCCTGGGGCTTCATGACCCGCGCCGCGCTGACGGCAGAGAAGATGAACCACCACCCGGAATGGACGAATGTCTACAACACCGTCGACGTGACGCTGTCCACGCATGACGCGCACGGGCTGACTCCGCTCGACATCAAGCTGGCGCAGGCGATGGACCGGTTCGCGGGCGACGCGGATGTGCAGCGCGACCATTCCGAACCGGTCCTGAGCCTGTGTGAGATCAAGGCCCGCGGCTAAAGCGCTTCGAGGAGCGCCTCGCCCGTGGAAATGTCGCAGACGCCGGGCGCATCGACATTCGCCACGGTGACGACGCCGTTGTCCAGCACGACCGCATAGCGGTTCGACCGCCCGATCAGCCCGATCTGCGGTGCCGTGAAGTCCATCCCCAGAGCGCGTGTGAAACTGCCGTCGGCGTCGCCCAGGTGCATGATCCCTGCCGCCGCCGCACCCGTCGCCTCGCCCCAGGCCTTGAGCACGAAGGGGTCGTTGACGGACACGCAGACGATCCCGGCGACCCCCTTTTCGCGGAACTTCGCCGCTGTCCGGATGAAGCTCGGGATATGCGAGGTCGAACAGGTCCCGGTGTAGGCCCCCGGCAGGCCGAACAGAACGATCTTGCGGTCTTTCGTCACCGACGACAGCGTCACCGTCTCGGGGCCTTCCTCGCCCATCCTCACGAAGCCCGCCTCGGGCAGAGTCATCCCTACTGAAATTCCCATCGAGCAATCCTTCATGCGTTGTGTTCATCCGAAACCTCGATATAGCCTGCCCGCACAGGTTGACAGGGGGGCCGCGCATGTCCGGCATCGTGATCATCGGGGCCGGTCAGGCGGGCGCGTCGCTGGCCGCGAAACTGCGCAGTCTGGGCTATGCGGGCGACCTGACGATGATCGGCGAGGAACCGGTGCCGCCCTATCAGCGCCCGCCCTTGTCCAAGGGATACCTGCTGGGCGAGATGGAGCTGGAGCGGCTGTATCTGCGCAACGATGCGTTCTGGGCCGAGAACCACGTGACGATGCGGCTGGGTCAGCCGGTGACGGCCATCGACCCTGCCGCGCAGACTGTGACCGTCGGAGATGAGGTCATCGCCTATGACCAGCTGGCGCTGACCACAGGGTCGCTTCCGCGCCGCCTGCCCGCAGCCATCGGCGGCGATCTGGCGGGCGTCTATACGGTGCGCACGCTGGCCGATGTCGATGCGATGCAGCACGAATTCCGCAAGGGCGCGCGCGTTCTGATCGTCGGCGGCGGGTATATCGGGCTTGAGGCGGCTGCGGTCGCGGCGAAGCTGGGTCTGGACGTGACGCTGATCGAGGCTGCTCCCCGCATCCTGCAAAGGGTCGCCGCGGCGGAGACCTCGGATTATTTCCGCGCCGCGCATCTGCTGGAAGGCGTGATGATCTACGAAGGCGTGGGGCTGGAGCGGCTGCTGGGCGACGCCCGCGTGACCACCGCGCGGCTGGCCGACGGGCGCGATCTGCCGGTCGATTTCGTCATCGTCGGCGTCGGCATTCAGCCCGCGACGAAACTGGCCGAAATGGCGGGGCTGGCGCTGGAGAACGGCATTCGCACCGATGCGCAGGGCCGCACGTCGGACCCGCATATCTGGGCGGCGGGCGACTGCGCGTCGTTTCCGTGGAAAGACGGGCGCATCCGCCTGGAAAGCGTGGGCAACGCGATCCATCAGGCCGAAACGGTGGCCGAGAACATGCTGGGCGCGGGCGTGGATTACGTGGCGCAGCCGTGGTTCTGGTCGGACCAGTACGACATCAAATTGCAGATCGCGGGGCTGAACGCGGGCTTTGACAGCATCGTTGTCCGCAAGGGCGAGGATGGCGCGGTGTCGCACTGGTACTACAAGGACGGCACGCTGCTGGCGCTGGACGCGATGAACGACAGCCGCGCCTACATGGTTGGCAAGCGGCTGATCGAGATGGGGCGGTCGCCCGAGCCTGCGGTGATCGAAGACCCGGCGACGAACCTCAAGGCGCTCCTGAAACAGTGAGGATCATCGGCGGCACCCGGCGTGGGTTGAAGCTGGCCGAGGTCGGCGCGGGCGATGCAGCGGCGCATCTGCGGCCGACGTCCGATCGGGTACGCGAGGCGATCTTCAACCTGCTGATCAACGGCGGCTACGGCAACCCTGTCGCGGGCGCGCGGGTGCTGGACCTGTTCGCGGGGACCGGCGCGCTGGGGCTGGAGGCGCTGTCGCGGGGGGCGGCCCATGTCGACGTTCGTGGACAGCGGCGGCGGCGGCGCAGGCCCTGATCCGGCGGAACATCGGGCTGATGAAGGCGGAGGGGGCGACGGAGGTTCTGCGGCGGGACGCGACAGCTCTGGGGGCGAACGGCGGCGCGCCCTTCGACCTGATCTTCCTCGATCCGCCCTATGGGATGGGGATGGGCGAACGGGCGCTGGCGGCGGCGCTGGCGGGGGGCTGGGTGGCGAAAGGGGCGATGGTGGTGTGGGAGGAGAGCGGTCCGGTGACCCCGCCCGAGGGGTTCGCGGTGCTGGACCGGCGGGAATACGGGGGGACGGTGGTGACGATGCTGGAGGTCGGGGAATGACCCCCGCCGCCGTCCTCTTCGACTGCGACGGCGTCATTTCGGACAGCGAGGGGATCTCGCTGGCCCTGGCCGCCGATGACCTGGCCGCCCACGGCCTGCCGATGACGCCCCAAGGCATCGCCGACCGCTTTCTCGGCGGCACCATCGCGGGGCTTAGGGATCAGGCCAATGCGCTGGGCGCGGCGCTGCCGACCGACTGGGCCGACGGCTTCTACAAACGCCTCTACGCCCGCCTCGCCGAAGGCACGCCGCTGGTCCCCGGCATCGTCGCCGTCCTCGACCGCCTCGATGCGGCGGGCATCCCCTATGCGGTCGGCTCGAACGGCACGATGCGCAAGATGGAGATCACGCTGGGCCAGCATCCCGCGATCTACGCCCGTCTGCAGGGGCGGCTGTTTTCCGGGCAGGACCTCGGCCTGATCAAGCCCGACCCCGGCCTCTACCTCCACGCCGCCGCCGCGCTGGGCGTCGCGCCCGCCGCCTGTGTGGTTGTCGAGGACAGCCCGACCGGCGCCCGCGCCGCGCGTCTTGCCGGAATGCGCTGCCTCGGCTTCGCCGCGCATGGCGATGGCGGGCGTCTGGCGGCAGAGGGTGCCACCGCTTTCAGCGACATGGCCGATCTGCCGGCGCTCCTCGGCCTCTGACGCTCCGCAGCTTCCAATGAGCAGAAATATCCCGGGGGTGCGGGGGCTGGCCCCCGCTGCTACCACGTCGGGTGGAACTTCCCCGCAGGCGACAGCGTGAAAATCTCGCACCCGGTCGCGGTCACGCCGACCGAATGCTCGAACTGCGCCGACAGCGATCTTGTCGCGCGTCACCGCCGTCCAGTCGTCGGCCAGCACCTTGGTCTCGGGGCGACCGAGGTTCACCATCGGCTCGATGGTGAAGAACATGCCTTCCTCCAGCACCGCGCCGGACCCCACGCGGCCGTAATGCAGAACGTTCGGCGGGGCGTGGAAGACGCGCCCCAACCCGTGCCCGCAGAAATCGCGCACGACGCTCATCCGGTTCGCCTCGACGTAGGACTGGATCGCATGGCCGATGTCGCCGAAGGTGTTCCCGGGTTTCACCGCCTCGATCCCCTTCATCAGCGCGTCATGCGTGACCTCGATCAGGCGTTCGGATTTGCGGCTGAGTTCGCCCGCGACATACATCCGGCTGTTGTCGCCGTACCAGCCGTCCAGGATGACGGTCACGTCGATGTTCAGGATGTCGCCGTCCTTCAGCGCGCGCGGGCCGGGAATGCCGTGGCAGACGACGTGGTTGATGCTGATGCAGGATGCGTGCTGATACCCGCGATAGCCGATGGTGGCCGACACCGCGCCTGCCGCCTCGACGCGGGCCTGAATGAAGTCATCCAGCGCGCCCGTCGTGACGCCGGGTGCGACAAGGGCCGCCACCTCGTCCAGGATTGTCGCGGCAAGCCGACCGGCGCGGCGCATCCCGTCAAAATCCGAGTCTTCGTAAATTCGGATGCCGTCCCGGGTCAGACGGCCGCGCGGGTTGTCCACCGGCTGCTCCATCGCAATTCCCGCACCATATAGGCGACAAAACCGTATTTGGCCAGAGGTGCCGCCTTTCACCGGGACGCGCGGGGCGGTAGTCAGGGCAGGACAAAAGGGGTGATCCATGCCGAACCCGACCGCCGCGATCCTGATCATCGGGGATGAAATCCTGTCGGGCCGGACGCGCGACGCGAACATGCATCATCTGGCGGGTGAACTGACACAGGTCGGCATCGACCTGCAAGAGGTGCGGGTCGTGTCGGATGTGCAGGGGGCCATCGTGGCGGCGGTGAACGCGCTGCGGAGGGTGTACGACCACGTCTTCACATCGGGCGGGATCGGCCCGACGCATGACGACATCACGGCGGATGCGGTGGCGGCGGCCTTCGGGGCGGGGATCGGTGTGCGGGACGATGCGCGGGCGGTGCTGGCGGCGCATTACGCGCGGTCGGGGATCGAGATCAACGCGGCGCGGCTGCGGATGGCGCGGATACCGGAGGGGGCCGCGCTGATCGACAACCCGGTCAGCGGCGCGCCCGGGTTTTCGCTGGGCAATGTGCATGTGATGGCGGGGGTGCCCGCGATCTTTCAGGCGATGGTCGCCTCGCTGCTGCCGACGCTGACCGGGGGCGAGCCGGTCGTCAGCCGGACGCTGCGGGTGATGCGGGGCGAGGGGACTGATCGCGGAACCTCTGGGCGCGCTGGCGGCGGAATTCGGCGACCTGAGCTTCGGGTCCTATCCCTTCGTCAAGGACGGGGCCTATGGCACGAACCTTGTGGTGCGCGGCAGCGATGCGGCGCGGCTGGAGGCGGGGTTCAAGCGGCTGGCGGCCTTGTTCCCGGATGGTGCGGCGTGACGGCGCTGTCTGACGCGCTGGACCAGACCTGGCCTGCGGCGGCGCTGCACCGGACGGGCCCGTGGGTCGTGCGGGAAGGGGGGGGCGGGGGCAAGCGGGTGTCGGCGGCGACGGCGGCGGATGACTGGGCGGACGCGGATATTCCGCTGGCGCGGGCGATGCAGGGGCGGCTGGGGCAGGACGATCTGTTCATGCTGCGGCAGGGCGAAGACCGGCTAGACGCGGCGCTTGCGGCGCAGGGGTATGAGGTGGTCGATCCGGTGGTGCATTGGCAGTCGCCTGCAGCGGCCTTGGCGGGCGGAGTTGCCGCCGCTGGCCGCCTTCCCGCACTGGCCGCCGCTGCGGATCGCCGCCGAGATATCTGGGCCGCAGGCGGCATCGGGCCCGCGCGGCTTGCGGTGATGGACCGGGTGCAGGGCGCGCATACGGCGATCCTTGCGCGCCACGGCGACCGCGTCGGCGGGTGTCGCTTTCGTGGCGCTGGCATCGGACGGGCTGGTGGCGATGGTCCATGCGCTGGAAGTGGTGGAGGCTCAGCGGCGGCAGGGCGTCGCGCGCGTTCTGATGCGGGCGGCGGCGAACTGGGCGGCGGGGCGGGTGCCGAAACGCTGGCGCTGGCGGTGACGCGCGGCAACGCGCCGGCGAATGCGCTGTATGCGTCGCTGAGGATGGCAGAGGCGGACAGCTATCACTATCGTCTGAAATCCAGATGATCCGCCGCACAGCATCTCGACTGTTGCCGCCCGCCTTCTGGCCGTGGCCCTGCTGGCCTGCCTGCCGGTCGCGGGCATGGCGCTGGACCTGACGCTGCCGCCGGGTGCCGAACGGCTGGCAACCACGGGTCCGGTCGCGGGCGACCTGACGATCCCGACGGCGGCCTTTGACGGCGGCACGGTGCCCGCGATCACCGCCGAGGGGCGGGTCAGCCAGAGCGCCTGGCGCATCCGCGACAGCGCCGCCACGACCTCGGAGCTGATCGCACCGCTGAAGCGGGCGCTGGTCGACGCGGGCTACAAGGCACTCTTCGACTGTGCGGCGGATGCCTGCGGCGGCTTCGATTTCCGCTATGCGCTGGACGTCATCCCGGAACCGGACATGCATGTCGATCTGGGCGATTTCCGCTATTTCGCGGCCAGCCGCGAAACGCCGCAGGGGCGCGCGCATGTGATGCTTCTGGTCAGCCGGTCGGCATTGAATGCCTTCGTGCAGATCAGCGAAGTCGTGCCGGATGCGCCGGTTCCGGTCGCGGGGCTGACCGTCAGCTCATCGGGCGCGCCGCCTGCGAGCCCGGCCGACCCTGCGGCCATGCCGCCGGTCTTCGCACCCGCCGATCCGGTGGCCGTGCCTGCCATCGCGGACTCGCTGGCCGTGACGCTGGAGACGACGGGGCAGCGTGCCGCTGGACGACCTGGTGTTTGCGAGCAGCTCGTCCGAGCTCGGGCGCGGGCGACTTCGCGTCGCTGACCGGTCTTGCCGCCTATCTTGCGGCCAACCCCGATGCGCGCGTGACGATCGTCGGCCACACCGATGCGACCGGCGCGCTGGACGGCAATGTGGTGCTGTCGCGGCGGCGGGCGCAGTCGGTGGTTGACCGGCTGGTGCAGGACTATGGCGTGGCGGCCGGGCGGCTGTCGGCCGAGGGCGCGGGCTATCTTGCGCCGCGCGCGTCAAACCTGACCGAAGCGGGGCGCGCGGAAAACAGACGGGTCGAGGCGATACTCACCCCGACCCGCTGATTGTTGAAAAGTCTTGGTCCGTCGCAGGCACGCCTTACCAGGCGTCGGGTCCCTTGTCGGCAAAGGCATTGGCGAGAAAGTCGATGAAGGCGCGGACCTTGGGCTGCGTGAAGCGGCCCGGCGGATAGACCGCGTAGATGCCGAGGGTCTCGATCGGCAGATCGGGGATCGCCTCTTCGACCTGGCCTGCCTTGACGGCTTCGGCATAGAGGAACGAGGGCAGGTAGGCGATGCCGAGGCCCGAGATCGCGGCGTTCAGAAGCGACTGGCCGTCGTTCACCGTCAGCCAGCCCGCCGTGCGGACCTGGCGCTTTTCGCCCGAGGGCGCGGTGATCTTCCAGACGTTGCCCGATGCCTGGTTGGAATAGTGCAGCAGCTTGTGTTCGTTCAGATCGTCGATCTTGCTGGGGCGGCCGAACTTCTGGAAATAGGCGGGCGAGCCGATCATGCGTTTCGCGGTATCGGTCAGCTTGCGGGCACGCAGCGTACTGTCCTCAAGCTCACCGATCCGGATCGCCATGTCGAAGCCTTCCGAGATCAGCTCGACGTAGCGGTTGTTCAGAACCATGTTCACCGTGATGTCGGGGTATTCGAGCAGGAAATCCCCGAGGATCGGCGACAGCAGGTTCACCCCGAAATCCGTCGCAACGCTGATCCGGAGCAGACCGGAGGGCGCGGATTGCATCGATGTGACCAGCGCGTCGGCCTCACCGGCATCGTTCAGGACGCGGCGGGCGCGGTCGTAATAGGCCAGACCGATTTCGGTCGGCGAGACGCGGCGGGTCGTGCGGTTCAGAAGCCGCGCGCCAAGGCGGGCTTCAAGGGCAGAGACATGCTTCGAGACGGCGGATTTGGAAATCCCCATCTTCTTCGCAGCGTCCGTAAACCCCCCTTGGTCTACGACGGTGGCGAATGCCTCCATTTCCGTCAGTCGGTCCATTGTGCACCTTAACAATACATTCGCCCGCCGAGGGTTGGTATCACGTCCAAATCAGGCAAGAATGCGGAGCCGCGCCGACATCACTGGGGTATTGTAGCGACCGATGCGGGCGATATCGCACGATTGTCCCGGATGGGTTAACGCGGGTTTTTCAGGCTCAACCCTAAAGTGTCAGGGCAAGGCGCATGGCACCGTCGATGGCGCGTTTGGCGTCCAGTTCAGCGGCGATGTCGGCCCCGCCCACCACATGAACGGGGCGGCCTAGGGCGAAAAGGTGATCGGCAAGAGCGCGGTTGGACAGCTGTCCGGCGCAGAGGACGATGGTATCAGCCGCGATCAGTTCTGGATTTTCCCTTCTTTCCCCGTAACTTACAAGGATTCCAGCGGGTGTGATGCGTTCATAGTTCAACCCGCCGATCATCCGCACGCCCTTGGCGGCAAGCGTCGCGCGATGGATCCAACCCGTTGTCTTTCCAAGCGAACGGCCGGGTTTTTCGGCCTTCCGCTGCATCAGGGTGACCTGCCTGGCGGGCGCTTCGGGCGCTGCGCCGACCAGCCCGCCAGGCTGGTTCGCGGGGTCGGTCACGCCCCAGTCCTTCAACCAGTGCGACAGGTCTTCGGTGGGGCTGGGCCGCCCCTGAACGAGGAATTCCGCCACATCAAAGCCTATTCCGCCCGCGCCGACGACGGCAACGCGTGGCCCGGCCGGAACCGCCCCTGTCAGCACGTCGATATAGCTGGCGACATGGGCCAGGTCCTGCCCCGGAATGCCCGGATCGCGGGGCGTGACGCCCGTGGCGACGATGACTTCGTCAAAGCCGCACGAGCAGGGCCGCATCGGCCCGTGCGCCCAGTCGCAGTGTCGACGCGGCTTGCGGCCAGCATCGTGCGGTACCAGGCCACCAGCCCGTCGAATTCCTCTTTCCCCGGCACCTGGCGCGCAAGGTTCAGCTGTCCGCCGATATCCGCTGCCGCCTCGAACAGCGTCACCTCATGCCCGCGCTCGTCCAGCGTCAGCGCGGCGGCGAGACCCGCCGGACCCGCGCCGACGACCGCGATGCGTTTGGGTTTCGTCGCGGGCGTGACGGTCAGTTCGGTTTCATGGCAGGCGCGCGGGTTGACCAGGCAGGACGAGACCTTGCCCGCGAAGGTATGGTCCAGACAGGCCTGATTGCACGCGATGCAGGGCGCGATCCGGGCCGCCTGCCCGCGTGCCGCCTTGGCGACGAAGTCCGGATCCGCCAGAAACGGCCGCGCCATGCTGACCATGTCGGCGCAACCGTCCGCCAGCACCTGTTCGGCGACCTCGGGCGTATTGATCCGGTTCGACGTGATCAGCGGGATGCGGACCTGACCCATCAGCTTTTTCGTCACCCAGACCCAGGCCGCGCGCGGGACGCTGGTCGCAATCGTCGGAATCCGCGCCTCATGCCAGCCGATGCCGGTGTTGATGATCGACGCGCCCGCGCCTTCGATGGCCTTTGCAAGCTTCACCACCTCGTCCCAGCTCGACCCCTCCGGCACAAGGTCGATCATGCTACAGACGGTAGATCAGGATGAAGTCCGCACCCGCCGCCTGACGCACCCGCCGCACCACCTCGACCGGCAGGCGCATCCGGTTTTCGTAGGACGCCGCCCCAGCGGTCAGTGCGGTGGTTCGTCCGCGTCACAAGGAACTGGTTCAGGAAGTACCCTTCCGACCCCATCACCTCGACCCCGTCATAGCCCGCCTCGCGCGCCCGCGCCGCAGCCGTGGCGATGTCCGCGATCTGCTTTTCGATCCCCGCTTCGTCCAGTTCAGCCGGCGTAAAGGGCGAAATCGGCGACCGGATCGCCGACGGGGCCACGCACTCCTTGCCATAGGCATAGCGCCCGGCATGCAGGATCTGCATCGCGATGCGCCCGCCCGCGTCATGCACCCTGTCCGTCACGATCCGGTGGTTGGCGATGTCCTGCGGCGTGAACAGCCCCGCCGCCCCCGGAAACACCCCGCCCTCGCGGTTGGGCGCCATGCCGCCCGTCACCATCAGGCCCACGCCGCCGCGCGCGCGCGCCGCATAGAACTCCGCCACCCGGTTCCAGTCGCGCGTTTCCTCCAGCCCGGTATGCATCGACCCCATCAGCACGCGGTTCGGCAGCGTGAGATGGCCGAGGTTCAGCGGGCGAGGAGATGCGGGTAAGGGGTCATTGGCGGGCCTTTCATGCGGCTGACGCATGGTGGCCGGCCGGCCGCGCCTGTCACCCCCGACGCCGCGTCAGACCTGTTGCTGCCCTCACGCCAGATACGCCCGGAACGCCTGCACCACCTCGGCATAGACCTGCCGCTTGAACGGGACGATGGCAGCCAGCATCTCGTCCGCCGTGACCCAGCGCCATTCGCTGAATTCGGGGTGTTCGGTGGCGATGTCGATGTCGCTGTCCTGCCCGATGAAGCGATACAGGAACCAGCGCTGGCGCTGGCCCCGGAATCTTCCGCCCCACACTTTCCCAAGCAGGTCGGGCGGCAGGTCGTAGGTCACCCAGTCATGCATCTTCGCCACCGGCTGAACCTTGTCCGCCGTCACGCCGGTCTCCTCCCACAGCTCGCGCAGGGCCGCCGCGCGGGGCTTTTCGCCGTCGTCGATCCCGCCCTGCGGCATCTGCCAGGCCGCGACACCGCTGTCGCGGCGCTGACCTGCGAAGATGCGCCCGCCTGCGTCGATCAGCATCACGCCGACGCAGGGGCGGTAGGGCAGGCGCGCGATCTCTTCCGGCGTCACGTCGTCACTCGACCGGCCATCACTCGACCGGCTTGACCGCCGCAAGGCCCTTCAGGATGTCGATGGCATAGGCCAGCTGATAGTCATCGACGCGCAGCTTGGCCGATTCCTCGGCCTTCTTCTGCTCTTCAAGCGCTGTCTTGCGTTCGTCCTCGGTCATCGAGTCGTTCGTGATCGCGCCGCGCAGGTCGGCCTCGGACCGGTCCAGCGTCGCTGCCGATGCTGCCGGTTCCTCGGCCGCCGGATCGGCATTCGGATCGGGCACAGGCTTTTTCGGCTGTTCCACGACGATGTCGGGCGAGATGCCCAGCGCCTGGATCGACCGGCCCGACGGCGTGTAGTAGCGCGCCGTGGTCAGCCGCATCGCGCCGTCGGATTTCAGCGGGATGACCGTCTGGACCGATCCCTTGCCGAAGCTCTTGGTGCCGACGACGATGGCGCGGCGGTGGTCCTGCAGCGCGCCGGTGACGATTTCCGATGCCGATGCCGACCCGCCGTTGATCAGCACGACAACGGGTTTACCCTGCGCCAGATCGCCCGGTTCGGCGTTCCAGCGTTCGCTGTCCTGCGGGTTGCGGCCACGGGTCGACACGATCTCCCCTTTGTCGAGGAAGCCGTCGCTGACCTTGATCGCCTGCGTCAGCAGCCCGCCGGGATTGTTGCGCAGGTCCAGAACGATGCCGGTGATCTTTTCGATCCCGCCCGCCTCCTCGATGGACTTCTTGAGGCCCTCCTCGAGGTTCGGATAGGTCTGGTCGTTGAAGGTGGTGACACGCGCCACGACCGTGCTGCCCTCCAGCCGGGTCTTGACGGCGGTCAGCTTGATCGTGTCGCGCACGATGGTCACGTCGAAGGGCTCGTCGGTGTCCTTGCGGGCGATGGTGATGATGATTTCCGACCCGACCGGGCCGCGCATCTTTTCGACCGCCTGGTCCAGCGTCAGTCCCTGCACGCTTTCGCCGTTCACATGGGTGATGAAGTCGCCGGCCAGAATGCCCGCCTCGGCGGCCGGGGTGCCGTCGATGGGCGAGACGACCTTGACGAAGCCTTCCTCCTGCGTGACCTCGATGCCCAGACCGCCGAATTCGCCGCGCGTCTGCACGCGCATGTCGTCGAAGTCCTTCTTGGCCAGATAGCTCGAATGCGGGTCGAGCGAGGTCAGCATGCCGTTGATCGCGGCCTCGATCAGCTTGGCTTCATCCACGGGTTCGACATACTGCGCGCGGATGCGTTCGAAGATGTCGCCGAACAGGTCGAGCTGTTCATAGACCGAGGCAGGTTTTCCGGCGGCCTCCTGCGCGACAAGGGGGCCTGCGACCTGCGTTGTCATCACGGCACCCGCCAAGGTGCCGCCAAGCACGGCCATCACGATTTTCTTCATCGGCTTGCTATCCCCTTGTCTCGCTGAACCACGGCGCCGGATCCACCGGGTCATCGCCTTGTCGCAGCTCAATGTAAAGCGTCTCTGTCCGTTCGCCGCCGGTTTGCGTCACCGTCTGCCGACGCGGCTTCCGCCGACGGGCATCAGCCCGACCGGCGCACCCGCGCCCAGCACGTCGCCGGTTTCTCCATATACCGTGCCGAGGCCCTGCGAGTATCAGCAGATAGCCCTCGGCGGGCTCCAGGATCATCACATTTCCGTAGTCGAGCAACGGTCCCCGGTAGCGGATCGTGGCGGGCCAGGGCGTCGTGACCAGCGCTTCGGGCGTGGCCGCGACGATCAGTCCGGGCCGGGCGATGCCCGCCGCGTCGGGTTCGCCCGCGCGGTAGAGAACGCGGCCGAGCACCGGCAGGGCAAGGCTGCCCTTCGCCCCCGCAAAGTCGTCGCGCGGCGGGCCGATATCGGTTTCCATGCCGACGATGCCGGTGGCGAAGGCGTCGAGCGTTTCGGCATCGGCGGCCAGCGCCTGCAGTTCCTCGGGGTCTTCCAGAAACCGGCGCGGCAGGTCGGTGCGGTCCTGGATCGCCTGTGCCAGCGCCGTGCGCGCGGCCTGGACGGCGACCAGACCGTTCTGCAGCATCCCCGCCACCTCGGTCTGCAGGGCGCGCAGTGTCCGCACCTCGCGCAGTTCGGCGGCAAGTGTGTCGGCCTCGGACTGGAGCGCCGGGGCGACAGCGGACAGCAGCATCGCCGAACGCACCGTGCTTTCGGGACCGTCAGGATGCAGCAGCAGCAGCGGATCGGCGCTGCGCCCGAGCGAGGCCATCGCGCCCAGCACCCGGGATATCCGGTCGCGGCGGGCGTCGAATGCCGCCGCGATCTCGCCCTCGCGGATCGCGGCGCGGCGCAGGCTGTCGCGCATGACGGCAAGGCCCCGTTCATAGGCGCTGATCGTCGTGGTCAGGGCGGCGATGCGGTCCTTCTGGCCTTCGGCAGCCTGCAGCGCCGCGATGGCGTCCCGCAGCGCTCCCGCCGCTTCCGCCGCATCGGTCGCGGGATCGGCGGCGCGCAAAGGTGCGGCAAGGCAGACCAGCACGGCAAGGCAGGCCAGGACAGGGCGGACTGCGCGGCGGATCATCGGCCGATCAGGCTGACGCCGGTCATCTCGGGCGGTTTCGGCAGGCCCATCAGGTCCAGCAGCGTCGGCGCAAGGTCGGCCAGCCGCCCGTCGCGCATGCGTGGCACCCGCCGGTCCGCCGACCAGAATCACCGGGCACCGGGTTCGTCGTATGCGACGTGTGCGGCCCGCCCGTCACCGGGTCGATCATCGTCTCGCAGTTGCCGTGATCGGCGCAGACGACCATCGCGCCGCCCGCCGCCTCAAGCGCCGTCAGAACCCGCGCCAGCCCCCGGTCCACCGCCTCGCACCGCCGCGATGGCCGCAGGCAGGATGCCGGTATGCCCGACCATGTCGGGGTTCGCGTAGTTCACCACGATCAGGTCGTAGCCCGCGCCGATCGCCGCCACGAAATGGTCGGTCACCTCGACCGACGACATTTCCGGCTGCAGGTCATAGGTCGCCACCTTCGGCGACTGCGCCATGTAGCGGTCCTCGCCCGGCTCCGGAACCTCCTTGCCGCCGTTCAGGAAGAAGGTGACATGCGGATACTTCTCCGTCTCGGCCAGCCGGAACTGCCGCAAGCCCCGCGCCGCGACCCAGGACGCCCAGCGTGTTGATGACCTGCGTCTTCGGGTAGGCGGTCGTCATGTAGGCATTGTGCGCCGTGGAATAGTCCACCATCCCCAGCATCACGCCCCATGCCGGACGCCGCCCGGTGTCGAACCCCGTGAACCCCGGATCGCCCAGCGCCGACAGAATCTCGCGCGCGCGGTCGGCCCGGAAATTCAGGCAGAAGAACCCGTCGCCGTCCTTCGCCCCCGCATAGTCCCCCACCACCGTCGCCGCGATGAATTCGTCGTTCTCGCCCCGGGCATAGGCCTCGGCCACCGCATCCCCCGCGCTTGCCGCGTGCAGCCCATCGCCCCGGACCATCGCGTGATACGCCGTCGCCACCCGTTCCCAGCGGTTGTCGCGGTCCATCGCGTAATAGCGCCCGATCACCGTGCCGATCGTCGCCCCCGGCGGCATCTGCCCGGTCAGCGCCGCAATGAACCCGGCGGCCGAGGTCGGGGCCACGTCGCGCCCGTCGGTGATCGCGTGCAGCACCACCGGCACGCCCGCCTCGGCGACCGCCCGCACCGCCGCGACGATATGCGTGATGTGCCCGTGCACGCCGCCGTCCGACACCAGCCCCATCAGATGCGCCGTCCCGCCCGTCGCCTTCATCTTCGCGATGAACGCCCCCAGCGCCTCGTTCCGCAGGAACGACCCGTCCTCGATGGCCAGGTCGATCTGCGCCGAGGTCCATCGCCACCACGCGCCCCGCGCCGATATTCGTGTGCCCGACCTCGGAATTGCCCATCTGCCCGCGTCGGCAGCCCCACATCGCGGCCATGCGTGACCAGCGTCGCATTCGGGCAGGTCGCCATCAGGCCGTTATAGGCAGGCAGCGACGCCAGCGCGACCGCGTTGCCCTCGCGCTCGGGCCGCAGGCCCCAGCCGTCGAGGATGCAGAGCACGACAGGTTTCGGCACGGTCATCGCGGGCTCCGTCCTTGGATCGCGCCCCTTCTAGGACGGGAGCGGGGGCGGGGCAACGGCTGGCAGCCCTACGGGCTGACAACCGCCCCGGCGAAGGCCGGGGCCTCGGAGTTCACCGCCCCGCCGCTCTGGATCTCCTCCACGATCCCCATCGTCTCCACGCTCACCCGCGCCACCCGCCCGATCAGGTCTGCCACGCGCTCCTTGTGGTCGGCAAAGCGGTAGGTGTTGAACTTCGCGCGGATCGTCGGGTCCTTCGGCGACTTTTCCTTGTGCTGGTCCAGCACCCAGTCGATGGCGGTCCGGTTGCCGAGGCGATAGTCCCACGCCACCGCCGGTATCCCCGAGATCACCGTCTCGGAATCAAGCGTCACCGTCCCCGCCTCCCGGTCCGACTTCAGGATCACGCGGGGGCTGACCCCCGCCGCGCGGCTCTTGGCGTCCGGCACGTCGCGGCGGGTCACCGGCCACGGCTCCACCCCCTCATACCCGATATGCAGGTCCAGCAGCCGCTGTCCCCACGCCGGCCCAGCGGCCGAAATGCGGGTGCAGGGGAATGCGGGGGAACTCGCGCTTCAGGTTGATCGCATAGGTTTCGCGCCAGAGGGGGTCGTGCAGCGCCGCATAGACATAGGCAAAGATCGCATCGCGGGTGACGCCCGCCGCCTTGCCGTAATGGTCAGTGAAGGTCTTGAGCGCCCAGTCAGTGATGTTGTCGATCTGCTCGCCGGACTGGGTGTAGCGGTAGCGGGGGAGACACGACGCCCCCGAAGCGGCACCTACCGCGTGCATATCAACTGCCACATTGGTTGCCATGGTCATGTAGGGCTTTTGCGATGTCGGATCAGTGAACATGATGACCATGTTCGTCGCGCCGCAATCATCGCCGAAAATGGCTCGCGTCTGATTCAGCATCTCAATCAGAGGCGGGTAGAATGCCAGCTCTTGCTTGTCGAAGGGCCGATATAGGCAAGGCACCATTCTTGCCGCTTTAAGATCGAAACGCGGTTCGCCTCCAAACTTCTCTTTACGGAACGGGTCCATTTGATCTGCACCCCGTGGTGAGTCGACGCCTCTGTCATCGCGCGCTATGGCATGGAGATTGGCACGTTGCTTCTCATAGTGCTCAACTAGAAATTCGGCCTTTTCCAGACTTGCTCTCCGTCTCGTCCATAAATCCACTCATCGCGATTGGTGACGAGGCCGAAGCTAAACAACTTGAACACCGCCTGCTCCTGCCCCTTCACCTTGGCGGCCTTGGTCTTCTTGTCCGCCACAGGGATCAGGCTGTCCCAGTCGTTGTCGCTCAGGTTGATCCAGTTCGCGGACTTGTCCGGCACCACGCGGTCCGTCGCCATCGACGACAGGCGTGATGACCCCAGCCACGCCAGCTTGTCCTCAGCCGTGTCGAATTCAGGCCGCCGCACGTAACGGATCACGCACTGCTTCGCCCCCTTGCGTTTCACCAGAAATGAAATCGCCACCCCGGTCTGGATGCCGAAGACGTTGTTCTTGGTCCCCGAAATCTTCGGGTTGGCCCGCACGTCGCCGCCCAGATCGACGATCCAAGATCTCGGCGAACTTCTCCGCACATAGCGCCGGAAGCCGTCGAAGGTGCGGCTGTCGATGAAGCTGCGGTTGGTGATGAATGCGATGATCCCGTCGTCATGCACCCGGTCGAACGCCCAGCGGAAGAACCGGGCATACATGTCATAGACTTTGGTCTTCTGCGCGGTGGACAGTTTCACGAAGGACCGCTTTATCAGGTCGTCGATCTTCGGATAGGCGCGGTTCTTGTTGTTGTCGTTCTCGTTCTGCTGGTTCGCGTTGTAGGGCGGGTTGCCGATGACGACGGAAATCTTGCGCTTGTTCTGGTCGCGGACGCGCTTGATGTTCTCGTCCGACAGCCCGCCGAACAGGTCGTGCTGATAGCCGGACTTGATGCCCAGCCCCGCCACATTGTCCAGCGTGTCCACGAAGCACAGGTTCGGAAACTCGGCGTACTGCCCCGCCACCGCCGCATAGGTTGCCTCGATGTTCAGGTTGGCGACGTAATACGGCAGGATCGCCACCTCGTTGGCGTGAAGCTCTTCCTTGTACTTGCGGTGCAGCGTCTGCGGCTGGCCGCGGAAATGCTCGATCAGCTCGCAGATGAAGGTCCCGGTGCCGGTGGCGGGGTCGAGGATTTCCACCCCCGGCTCGATCAGGGTCTTGCCGAAGTGCTTCTCGCACAGCCAGTCCGCGCCCTCGATCATGAAGCGCACGATCTCGTTCGGGGTATAGACGACGCCCAGCCGGTCGGCGGCCTTGGGGTTGTAGACCTTGTAGAACTGTCTCGTAGATCGACCTTCAGGAACGTCTGCTTTTCCGGTGCGCGGTGATCTGCGCGGCGTTGGCCCTGATCGCCGCGTAATAGGGCTGCAGCGCCCGCAGGGCGTCGCGCTTTATCCCGCCGGTGAAGAACGCATCCTCCAGCTTGGTCAGTTCGCTGGGCGATGTTGTTTTCCCGGTGATACTGGCCGTCGTTGAAGACCTGCGTGAATATCTCTTCGGTCAGGACGTGCTGGATCAGCATCTCGCGCACGTCCGCCTCGGTCAGGGCGGGGTTGATGGTTTCCTTGGCATGGGCCAGGAAAGCCGCCGCCTGACCGCAAAGGCCGGGTTGTCGCGGTAGGCGTCACTCGATCCTGGCGCGCAGCCCGTCAAGGATGGCGGGCAGATCGACCGAGAACTGCGCGACGGCTTTCGCGGAAATCGGCGATTTCGGGGCGTTCATAGGCGAAGAAAAGGCGCAGGAGTTTCTCCAGCGCGTCCAGATCGGTCATGCCGCAGCGCATCACCTCGACGCCGGTTCTGGAACAGCACTGCGGTATGCGAATTCTCGAACACGATGTTGTCCTGCGGATAGCCCTTGCGGAACTTCTTCTCGATCTCGCGGTCCAGATCGTCGCCAGTGTCCTTCGCCTCCCAGTAGCCCAGCGGCACGCGCAGCTCGTGCAGGATCGCGCCATCCAGCTTGATGGTGTTCTTCGCGGGTCCCTGCATGACGTATTCGACCTGCAGGAACAGGTTCCTGTCGCGCGCCCAGCCCTTCAGCAGACCCTTGAACGCCTCGCGGATGACCTCTTCGGTCAGGGACCCGGAAAATTTCTTGGTGCGGTCAAGTTCGGCAAGATAGGCATTGATCTGAATCCGGCTCATGAAATTCCCTGCCTGCCGGGGCCGACAATGCGGGCATCGGGCTGTGTGGTCAACGGTTAAGAAAGGGTAAACAAGATCAGATATTACTGTTTTAATTCAGCATGTTGCAGGTTTGTCCACATGTGGACACGCCCTGCGGACCCCCGGCTGCCCCATCTTGACCGCCCCGCTGCCCCTCGGCTACCCCGCCTCCCGACCTGCATCCCGAAAGGCCCCGTCATGGCGAACCCGTCCCTTCTCATCCTGCCCGGCGACGGGATCGGCCCCGAGGTGATGGCCGAGGTGCGCCGGATCATCGGCTGGATGGGCGACCGGCGGGGGCTGCGCTTCAATGTGTCCGAAGACCTCGTCGGCGGCGCGGCCTATGACGTCCACGGCGTGCCCCTGTCCGACGCGACGATGGCGGCGGCCCAGGCGGCGGACGCGGTCCTTCTGGGCGCGGTCGGCGGGCCGAAATACGACGGCCTCGACTTCTCGCGTGAAACCCGAACGCGGCCTCCTGCGGCTCCGCAAGGAAATGGACCTCTTCGCCAACCTCCGCCCGGCGCAGTGCTTCGACGCGCTGGCCGACTTCTCGTCGCTCAAGAAAGACGTCGTCGCGGGCCTCGACATCATGATCGTGCGCGAGCTGACCTCCGGCGTCTATTTCGGCGAACCGCGCGGCATCTTCCCCGACAACGAAGGCGGCCGCGTCGGCATCAACACCCAGCGCTACACCACGAACGAAATCCGCCGCGTCGCGCGGGCGGCGTTCGAGCTGGCGCGGCGGCGGGGCAACAAGGTCTGCTCGATGGAGAAGGCCAACGTGATGGAGTTGGGCATCCTCTGGCGGGAAGAGGTGCAGTGGGTGCATGACAACGAATACCCGGATGTCGCCCTGTCGCACATGTATGCCGACAACGGCGCGATGCAGCTGGTGCGCTGGCCGAAGCAGTTCGACGTCATCGTGACCGACAACCTGTTCGGCGACGTGCTGTCCGACTGTGCCGCCATGCTGACCGGTTCACTGGGGATGCTTCCCTCGGCCAGCCTCGGCGCGCCGATGAAGAACGGCCGCCCGAAGGCGCTCTATGAACCCGTCCACGGCTCCGCCCCCGACATCGCGGGCACCGGCAAGGCCAACCCCATCGCCTGCATCCTGAGTTTCGCCATGGCGCTGCGCTATTCCTTCGACGCCAAGGACGAGGCGGCGCGGGTCGAGGCGGCGGTGGAACAGGTGCTGGCCGACGGGGTGCGGACGGCGGACCTGATGGGGCCGGACGGCGGCACGCCGGTCACGACGACAGGCATGGGCGACGCGATCCTTGCGGCGCTGGACGCGTCGGTCTGAGGCGGGTCAGAGCCGCTTGACGACGCGGAGCGCCTCGCCTTGGGCGGCGATGCGGGGCAGGGCGTCGGCGATGGGTTCGTAGACGACGGCCATGTGATGCCCGCTGGCATGGATCAGCCGCCCGGCCCCGGCGGCCATGGCGACATGACCCTTCCAGAAGAAGAGATCGCCACGCCGATGGGCGGATCCTTCGGGGACGGGCGTGCCGACTGCAGCCTCCTGCAACCCGCTGTCGCCGGGGCAGGGAATTCCGCAGGCAAGCAGTGCCGCCTGTACCAGACCGGAACAATCGAGCCCGCCACGGCTGTTGCCGCCCCAGAGATAGGGCGTCCCGAGCAGGCTTTCCGCAACGGCGACCGGGTCGGTGGCCCAGTCGCCCAAGGCGCGTACATGAACACGCGGGACATAGAGGCCGTCGATGGTTTCGGCAAAGCGGGGGTGGTCGAAGGCAGTCAGGCAAAGATGCGCGCCGATGCTGAGGGCGGCCTGTTCGGGGCTTTTCAGGTCTGGCGCCGAGTACAGATGGGTGGCAGGGACCGAGACCCAGTGGGTGACGGGCCGTGCGGGGCCGAGGGCGGATGCGGCGACATATCCGCAATAGCCGTCTTTCTGCGACTGGACAAAGGCGAAGTCGTCGCGGATTTCGAGGACGAGGAGATGATCGCCCATGACAAGCTGGCGGTCGCGCGGGCCGTCCGGTTCGGACAGCAGATCGGTCAGGGGCAAGGCGATACGGGCATGGTCGCCTTCGGTGTAGCGCTTGGCAAGGATATGGCCCTGCAGCGAGACATGCGCGACGCGGCCGTTCGAGGGGGTGAGGCGGCGGTCCATCAGAAACCCATCAGCGCAGGGAGCGCGTCGAGAATGGCGCGCGCGCCCTGACCGACGCCGCCCTTGGGGCGGGCGGGGGCGGCGACAGGCTGCCAGCCGTAGATGTCGAAATGCACGTAGGCCGGGGTCGCGGTGACGAAGCGGCGGAGGAACAGGGCGGCGGTGACCGACCCGGCCATGCCGCCCGAGGGTGCATTGTCGAGGTCGGCGATGCCGGGTTCGATCATGGATCTCGTAAGGGTCCCAGAAGGGCATGCGCCAGAGCGGGTCGGCGATGCGGGTGCCTGCGGCGGACAGGGCGGCGGCGATGCGGTCGTCATCGCAGTAGAAGGGCGCGAGATCCGGCCCCACGGCGGTGCGGGCGGCCCCGGTCAGCGTGGCCATCGAGACGATCAGGTCGGGTGCGCCCTCATCGGCGAGGGCCAAGGCATCGGCAAGGATCAGACGCCCCTCGGCATCGGTGTTGTTGATCTCGACCGTCAGGCCCTTGCGGCTGGTCAGGATGTCCTGCGGTCGGAATGCGTTGCCCGCGACGCTGTTTTCGACGGCGGGCACCAGCAAGCGCAGGCGCAGCGGCAGGTTCAGCGCCATGATGCTGCGGGCGAGGCCGAGGGCGGTGGCGGCCCCGCCCATGTCCTTTTTCATCAGACCCATGCCTGCGGCGGGCTTCAGGTCGAGCCCACCGGTGTCAAAGCAGACGCCCTTGCCGACGAGTGTGAGTTTCGGCCCGGTGCTGCCCCAGGTCAGGTCGATCAGGCGCGGCGCGCGAGGGGATGCGCGGCCAACTGCGTGGATCATCGGGAAGCCTGTCAGCAGATCGTCGCCCTGCGTCACCTCGATCTTTGCGCCGAACACAGAGGCGACTGCGCGGATCGCCGCCTCAAGCTCGTCCGGACCCATGTCGGACGCGGGCGTATTGATCAGGTCGCGGGTCAGCGCCTCGGAGGCCGCGATGGTTTCGATCCGGGTGGCGTCGATGCCGGGCGGGGCTTTCAGGCGCGGCCCTGGGGGTGTCGCGGCTTTGTAGCGGCTGAAGCGATAGGACGCGAGCAGCCAGCCGAGCGCCGTTTCTTCGGGCGCAAGGGCGGCTGACGGTCCATCGAGATGCCAGGTACCCTCCGGCAGGTCGGCAACGGCCTTGGCCACATGGAACCGACCCCTGCGGCGGGCCGCGGCGGACCCGAGACCAAAGGCCGCCCCGGCGGGCGAACCATCCTGCCCCGGCAGGATGACAAGCTGTCCGAGGGTGGCCTTGAACCCCGCCGCTTGCAGCCATGCGCGATGCTCCGCCGCCAGTCCGCCCAGAAAGGCGGCAAGCCCGGCATCATCGACAAGGTAGAGCGGCAGGGAAGGCGCATCAGCCGGGGCGAAGCCTGTCGTCATTGCGGGGAGTGTCCTTAGGGTCGGTCGCGTCGGCGGATCCGGGCAACCCTAGCGGCTGTCCGGCCCTCCGCAAGCCCGCGTGCGACCCTGCGCGGCTACAGCGACACGTCGCGGATGTCCCAGATTGCGGCGAACGACCGGTCGCCGATGCGGGCCAGCCGCGCGACCGTTGCTGACCGGCCAGCGGCATCGCCCGCAATCGTCGCGCGGATCACATCGCCTGCCACGCGGGCCAGCGTCGTCATTCCGATGTCGCGCGCCGCCAGCGACAGGCGTTCGGCGCAGCGGATCAGGGCCGGCAAATCACCTGCCAGCGCGTGGCGGTCCACCTCGGTCAGGTTCCCCGCCAGTTCCTCCATCGTCAGGCCGATCATGCGTTCGGCGCAGTCCTCGCCCAGTCTGGCGTACATCTCGATCAGGCATGCCGGGTCGAGCCGGATCGCTTCCTCATGCCGCAGGACAGAAAACACCGCCACATCCCACCCCGTAAGTTTCCCGCGACGCACACCCCATGCGCGGAATGACCCTGACAGGGCGGCCTTAGAAATCGGTTGATGGGTGATGGCCTGCGGCACAAGAAACTGCTCGAATTCGCCGGACCATGCGGCTAACACGGGTGCCAGACGAAACGACGGGACACACCGGATGGACCTTGCGCGGCCGCTGCCGAGCTATCTGATACAGCGCTTTCACGGCTGGCGCGCCACGACCTATGCAGAGAATCGGGCCTGGTACAAGCGACTGGCTGAGGACGGCCAGCGCCCGCGCGCGATGGTGATTTCGTGCTGCGACAGCCGCGTGCATGTCACCTCGATCTTCGGGGCGGATCAGGGTGAATTCTTCATTCACCGGAACATCGCCAATCTGGTCCCGCCCTATAACCCGGACAACGAATACCACGGGACCTCGGCGGCAGTGGAGTTCGCGGTGGCGGAACTGAAGGTCGCGCATCTGATCGTGCTGGGGCATTCCAACTGCGGCGGCGTGAACCGCTGCCATGACATCTGCCGGGGCCACATGCCGGTGACGACGACGGCGAGCTTCGTCGGGCGGTGGATGGACATCCTGCGCCCGGGATATGAGCGGGTGAAGGACATCGCCGACGATACCGAACGCCGCGTCGCGCTGGAAAAACAGGCAGTGCTCGTCAGCCTTGAGAATCTGATGACCTTTCCCTTCGTCAAGGCGGCGGTGGAAGCCGACGAGATGACGCTGCATGGCCTGTGGACGGATACGGGCGGCGGTGAGCTGCGGCAGTATGAGCCGGAAGACGGGCAGTTCGTCGAGGTCTGAGGCGCGGACGCGGGGTCCGGCGGGCGCAAACCTTCCCTTAACCAGAATCGCGCAAGCCTTGGCGATGCCCAGGGATCATCTTGTGACCATGCGCCTTCCCGACGACCTGCTGGCGTCGCTGACCGAGGCCGCGCGGGCAGAGGGGTGTTCGCCCGCCGACATCCTGCGCGGTGCGCTGGTGCGGGCGCTGGCCGCGCGGGCAATTCCGCGCATACCGCGTGATATCGGAGTGCGGGACGCGGTGCGCAGCGCGACCGGCTGGACGGACCTGCAGTCGCGCCTGCGCGGGCTCGGGTTCATGCTGCGGGCGGGCGGCGGGTCGGTCATGCTGCACGGCTGGCCGCGTGACCGACCGCTGATCCGGGCCGAAGCGGCGGGGATCGACCCGGCGGCGTTGGCGCTGCGCTTCGGCGCACCGTTTCCGGGTTTTGCCGGGACCGCGATCGCTGTCGATCCGCCACGTCCCCGCATGGGCCAGCGGCCCGCCAGGCTGATGCGGGTCGCCTGACCGGCTGACGGCACGGGCGGTGGTCTGCATCCTGCCGCCCGAACGGGTGGACACGCTTTTAGAGGCGGCGTTCCGGGTGCTGGAGCGGCATATCGGCGTGGTCAGCGTGACCGATTGCGAAGTGCTGCGGGCCGAGCGGTTCTAGGTCGCGTCCGCCGCTGCGTATGCCGCCCTCACCAGCCGCCGCAGCGCGGTGCGGGCGCGGTCGCGGTTTGTGTCACTGTCCAGCGGCAGGCCCGCCGCGCCCAGCACCGTCATCCCCTCGACCGCGGCGATCAGGGCGGCGTTCAGGGCGGGGGCGTCGAGCCCCCCAGGTGGGACAAGGCTGCCGCGTGCCGCCATGACCCAGCCCTGGATCGCGCGGCCGCGCGCCTTTGCGAAGGCTGCGGTGGCGGCGGAGGGGGCGGTGATCTCGACCACCTTGATCTGCCGGTAGCGGGCATTGCCGCAGAGATGGTCGAAAAGCGCGAGTGCCAAGCGTTCAATCAGCGCGGCATAGTTGTCGGGCATCGGTGTGACATGCGCGGCAAGGGCGGCTGTCAACTCGTCGGCGACAGCCTCGCCCATCGCTTCGGTCAGCCCCTCCATCCCGTCGAAATAGCGGTAGATCAGCTTCTTATCCGACCCCGACCGGCGCGCGACGGCGTTGACGCCGAACGCCCCGAAGCCTTCCTGCGCGAGGATGTCGAGCGCCGCATCAAGGATACGTTGGCGGGTGTCGTCGCGGTTGCGTGGGGCTTCGGTCATGCTGTCTCCGGATTTGTCACCGGTCGGTGACATTTTTCTTGTGCGAATCATCTGCGATCCGTATGTCACCGATCAGTGACACGCTCAACCGCAAAGGAAGTCGCCATGACCACGCTCACCCTCTCGTCCATCGCCGCGCCCTCCGCCGACCGCAATCCCCGCATCCTGACTGGGGCCGCGATGATCACGCTGGCCGTCGGCTTCAACCTGCCTTTCGCACGGCTCGCCGCCATTTTCGAGTATCCCGACATCCTGCGCCGCCCCGCCGGGGAGATACTGTCGGCCTTTGCCGCTGGCGGCACCGACCTGATCCTGACCTGGTACGCATTCGCCCTCGCCGCGCTGCTGTTCGTGCCGGTCGCGCTGGCGCATTCCTTCGCCGCCGGGCGCATGGGGCGTCTGCCGGGGCTGGCGGTTTCGGCCGCCGTGTTCGGCGCGCTGGCGGGGCTGACGCAGGCGATGGGTCTGCTGCGCTGGGTGATGGTGGTGCCGGGCATGACGGCTGATCCGGAAGCCGCGCAGGCCTTTGCGGTGATCCATGCCTATGGCGGCGTCGCCATAGGCGAGCATCTGGGGCAGCTCTTCACGGCGATGTTCGTGGGCGCGTCGGCGATCCTGCAGCTGCGCGAAGGGCGCAAGGTGACAGCAGGGCTCGGCGCCCTGGCAACTGCCGCGATCACGGTCGGGGCGTATGAGGGCGTGGCGCTGGCCATCGGCGCGGATGGCGGGGCGTTCGGCCTTTTGGCGGTGGCGGGTTACCTGCTGCTGTCGGTCTGGATGATCGCGTCGGGGATCGGGCTGATCCGGAAATAGACCGGCCGCACCCCCTTTGCCCGACCGGGCGGCCCGCATAGGGTCGCCCGAAGCCTTGGAGAGCCCCATGAAAATCCAACCCTTCGGCGTCGAAATCTGGATGAACGCCTATGAGACGACCTGCGCGTTTAACCTTGCCGAGACCTGCGTGCATTCTCTGACAATCGGCGAATTGCTGACGCTGACGGGGCGGAACGACCGCGATCTGGCCGAGCTGCTGCCGATGCGGATGACCTATGGGGCCATCGAGGGGTCGGACCGGCTTCGTGACGCGATCACCGGACTGTATGCGCGGCAGGCGCGCGAGAACATCATCGTCACGCATGGGACCATCGGGGCGAACGATTTGGTGCACCGGGCGATGGTGTCGGCAGGGGACCGGGTTGTGTCCGTCGTTCCGACCTATCAGCAGCATACATCGATCCCGGCGTCATTGGGCGCTGATGTCGTGGAGCTGCGCCTGCGGGCCGGGGACGGGTATCTGCCGGACCTTGCGGCCCTCCGGCGGCTGGTCACGCCGGGAACACGGCTCTTGACGCTGACCAACCCGAACAACCCGACCGGATCGCTGATGCCGAAGGCGATGATGGACGAGATCGTCGCCATCGCGCGGGATGCGGGCGCTTGGCTGCTGGCGGACGAGGTCTATCGCGGGACGGAACAAGAGGGGGCGGAGATCACGCCGTCCTTTGCGGACCTGTATGAGAGGGGGATCGGAACGGCGGGCATGTCGAAGGCGTTCTCACTGGCCGGTCTGCGCCTCGGCTGGATCGCGGCCCCGCGCGAGGTGATCGAGGCCGTCAGCATTCACCGGGACTACACGACGATCAGTGTGGGCATGATCGACGACCATTTCGCGGGGCTGGCGCTGGAGAACGCGGGCAAGGTGCTGGCGCGCAGCCGGGGGATCGTGCGGACCAATCTGGCGATCCTCGACGGCTGGGTCGCGGCGACGCCGGGGATGTCCTATGTGAAGCCGCAGGCGGGCACGACGGCGATGCTGGCCTATGGACTCGACATGCCGTCGCGGGAGTTCTGCACGAAGGTGCTGGCGGATACGGGCGTGATGTTCGTGCCGGGCGATGTCTTCGGGATCGAGGGGCATGTGCGCATCGGCTACGCCTGCGCGACGGATGCGCTGCGGGAGGGGCTGGCGCGGGTTGGGGCGTGGCTGGCCGGTTACCGGTCGCGGCAATGAAAAGGGCACCCGAAGGTGCCCTTGGGACCGCACACGCCCCGCTCGCCTCACCCCTTCTTCAACACCCGATTGCCCAGCACTTCCGCGATCTGGACGGCGTTCAGCGCCACGCACTTCGGCAGGTTGTCGGAGATGATCCACATGCCCAGTCCGTTCTCGATGGTGCTGTGCGGCAGGATGCGCGACACGTAGATTACACTCTCGAAGAAGCATTCTACACGGTTACTTGGCATTCCGCTCACCGCTGCCTTAAGTTTGCAAAACCCTACTGTCTCGACCGGCTCAGAAGTTGGGTAGTGGCGACGCAAGAAAAAGGTGAAGCATGAAAGCTGAGTTGCAACGCTTGCTCTTGGCGACCGCTATTCTGATCGCCACTGCTGAGGCTGCTTTGTCTACTTTTCCGACTGTCCAAAGGGGCAAGGCCACCGACGAAGAAAAGAGTGCTTTGGCAAAGGCATGCGAGATGAGTGTGCCAGACGATGCTGTGATCGAGGTCCTCCGTCTAGACTATCATGATGTCTATCGTTTTTTGGGTCAGTGCCGGGATGGGAAGCATTCCGGCGCCGGCAAACTGTGCGACGCGGTTGTCGTGAGGCGCGCTGACCAAGCCTGCGATGCCTCCCCACCGCTGGCCGCCTTATTCATTATTGTAGACGAGCAGTCTAGGATGACGGCAATCCGTTCTGAATTGCCGAGAGAGCTCCGCTTTCCAAGGCGCTACCTGCGAATAGTGCCTTGGATCCTGGTCAATACTCCGAAGGGCGAGGCGATTTTGGTCGAGTCGTCAAAGGAGCTCAGCATTCTGCCACTGGAGTAAGCCCTATCCGACGCTGCAGACGGCTGCTTTCTCTCCGGCCAGTTGAAATTGAGAGAACGACGTGCTCGCCTCACCCCTTCTTCAGCACCCGGTTTCCCAGCACTTCCGCGATCTGCACCGCGTTGAGCGCGGCCCCCTTGCGCAGGTTGTCGGACACGATCCACATCGACAGGCCGTTGTCGATGGTGCTGTCCTGGCGGATGCGGCTGACGAAGGTGGCGTAGTCGCCGACGCATTCGATGGGGGTGATGTAGCCGCCGGGTTCGCGCTTATCGACGACCATGATGCCCGGCGCCTCGCGCAGGATGTCGGTCGCTTCTTCCCAGTCGAGGAACTCCTCGAACTCGATGTTCACCGATTCCGAATGGCCGACAAAGACCGGGACGCGGACGCAGGTGGCCGTGACCTTGATCTTCTTGTCGAGGATCTTCTTGGTCTCGGCGACCATCTTCCATTCTTCCTTGGTGAAGCCGTCATCAAGGAAGACGTCGATCTGCGGGATCACGTTGAACGCGATCTGCCGGGGGAATTTCTTCGGCGGCACATGCGCGGTCGGGTTGTAGATCGCCTTGGTCTGGTCCCAGAGCTCGTCGATGCCTTCCTTCCCGGCACCCGACACCGACTGATAGGTGCTGACGACGACACGCTTGATCCGGGCGCGGTCATGCAGGGGCTTCAGCGCGACGACCATCTGGGCGGTCGAGCAGTTGGGGTTGGCGATGATGTTCTTCTTGGCATAGCCCATGATCGCGTCGGCGTTCACCTCAGGGACGATCAGCGGCACGTCGGGGTCATAGCGGTAGAGCGACGAGTTATCGATGACGATGCAGCCCGCCGCAGCGGCCTTGGGCGCATAGACCTTCGTCGCATCAGAGCCGACGGCGAAGAGCGCGATGTCCCAGCCGGTGAAGTCGAAGGTGTCTAGGTCTCTGGTCTTGAGTGTCTTGTCTCCGAAGCTGATCTCGGTCCCCAGCGACTTGCGCGATGCAAGCGCTGCGATCTCATCGACCGGGAATTCCCGTTCGGCGAGGATGTTCAGCATTTCGCGGCCCACGTTCCCGGTGGCCCCTGCGACAACGACACGATAGCCCATCCGGCCAATCTCCCGACGATCAACGGGGGGCCGCATAGCGGAAAGGCCCGCGCGGGGGAAGGGCCGGGAGCGCGGTATCACCAATGGTGATGGTCAGGCGAGGCGGATGCGCGGGTCGCGCGCCGCCAGCGCCTCGACGAACCGGCGCTCGGCGGCGAAGTCATGCGGCACCTGATCGGCGGTGCGGCTGCCGGTCAGGGACAGCGAGGCGAAGAAATCGAAGCCGTAGAGGTCGAGGCGCGCAAGGCCGCTGGCAGCCAGGAGGTCGATCATCATCAGGCCGGTGGTGGGCGGCGCGCCCAAGGTCGCGGCAAGGGCGGCGATGCGCGGCAGCGGATGCAGGTAGAAGCCGGGCGATTTGGCGACGTCATAGGCCAGGCGCTTGCGCTTGGGCGACATCCACAGGATGCGCTTCGGGCGGATGCGGTCGAGGTCGGCGGCGGAGATCGAGGTTGCGAGCGCCAGCCAGTCGGTGCGGCTGCCATGCGTGCGGGTCGCGGGCATCGGCGCGCGGTTGATGCGGATGACGATGTCGGCGGCGTCGATGGCATGGCCGGAATTGCCGGATGACAGCGACCGGGCGTTGCCGACAAGGGCGACGCTGCGGCCATCAACTTCGCGCAGCAAGACGTCCAGAGCCACGGACCTGCGGGCTATCGGGGCCTCGCGCCGCAGAGTCCGCGCGATGAGGAAACCGATCAGGCCCATACCAGCAACCGTCGGTAGATTTTCACCAGGGCCGCCGCTTCATCCTCGATCCGGAACCGTGCAAGGACCCGGCCGCGCGCGGCCGCGCCTGCAGTCGCGCGCCCCGCCGGATCATCGAGCCACCGGGCGACACCTGATGCGAGGCCTTCGGGGTCGCCCGGATCACAAAGAGTTCCCGTCACGCCGTCCTCTACGATTTCCTCGAAGGCCCCGACCCGGGTGGCGACCACCGGCACGCCACACGCCATAGCCTCGATCGGCGTCAGACCGAATCCCTCCCACCTCTGCGGCGCGACAAAAAGATCGAGCACGCGGTACCAATCCGCGATGCCATCCACCGGCACCTCCGGCAGAAAGCGGATGCGCCCGGTCAGTCCCCCCGCCCCGACCCCGGCCACCAGATCGCGAAGAAACGCCGCATGCGTGTCCGTGGCGCGCCCCATCACCAGCGCCGTCACCTCCGGCCGATCCGGCAGCAGACGCGACATTGCCGCGACAAAGTCGCCGGTTCCCTTCTGCGCCCGTATCCGGCCATAGCATCCGACCAGAATGCCGTCTGTCGGCAGGCCAAGCCTGCGGCGCAGATCGGCTCTCGTCGGCCCATCCGCCGGGAAGAACGCCGACGCATCGATCCCGTGCATCACAACGTCCGCAGGACGTTCCAGAAAGGCCGCCGTCCGGCGAGAGGTGGCTACCACCGCGTCCATCCGCGAAATCAGCCATTTGGTATAGGCAGAGTGTCTGCGCTGCGAGGCCGAGGTGAACAGCAGTCGCAGACGCCGGAAACAGACATGCCGCAGGAACAGCCCTGCGAGCATTTCGGTGTTTCGGCGCGCATGCCAGACGCGCCAGCGGTCGCGCGGCAGGATCGCGCACCGCCAGAGCGGGATATGCGGCACATTGTCGGGCAGGCCCGGGCCGGTTGCCGCGATTCCGATCATGCCCGCCTGCACCGGAACCAGACGCGCGATGGTCGCGGTAACGCCCGACAGCCGACGCTTCAGGTTCGGCGCGATCACGTCGGTCTCGCGGATATTGGCCGGCATCGCCCCTCCCTGCATCCGACCCCTGATAACGGAAGCCCAGGATAGCTGCCAGACGGCGGTGGAAGCAGCAGGGGTTTTCAGCCGGGCCGCCGTTCAGGTCCGTTGGTCGAACTGGCCGAATCCCCTGGCGCGTGCTAACCCTAGCGGCATGAATGCGCCGACCCCCCATATACGCCCCCCAATGCGCCCCGTGATCCGCGCGTTGGATGAGGCTGCGGTGAACCGCATCGCGGCGGGCGAGGTGGTGGAGCGCCCGGCTAGCGCCGTCAAGGAACTGGTCGAGAACGCCCTGGACGCTGGGGCGACCCGCATATCGGTCGCTTTCGCTGACGGCGGCAAGACCCTGATCCGCGTTACGGATGACGGCTGCGGCATGACTGCTGCCGACCTGCCGCTGGCGGTCGCGCGCCATGCGACATCGAAGATCGACGGATCCGATCTGACCGACATACGGTCCTTCGGATTCCGGGGCGAAGCGCTGGCGTCGCTCGGCGCGGTCGGTCGGCTGACGCTGACCAGCCGTGTGCAGGGCGAAGAGGCTGCAACGCTGACGGTGGACGCGGGCCGCATGTCGCCCGTCCGGCCTGTGGCACTGAAGCGTGGTACGGTCGTGGAGCTGCGCGACATTTTCTACGCGACGCCCGCCCGGCTGAAATTCCTGCGCACGGACCGGGCCGAGGCGCAGGCTGATCGGAGACGTGATGCGCAGGCTGGCGATGGCAGCCCCGGGCGTCGCCTTCACTCTGACCGACCAGACCGGCGGCGATGACCGGACGATCCTGCGCGCGGATGCCGAAACGGACAACAACCACGACGCGCTGGCGCGGCGTCTGACCTGCATTCTGGGGGCGGAGTTCACCGCCAACGCGCTGGCGGTCGATGCGGTGCGGGACGGTCTGCGGTTGACGGGCTATGCAGCGTTGCCGACCTATTCGCGGGGGGCTGCGGTCGAACAGTTCCTGTTCGTGAATGGTCGCCCGGTCCGCGACAAGCTGCTGACCGGGGCACTGCGTGCCGCCTATTTCGACTTTCTGTCGCGTGACCGGCATCCCGCCGCGGTCCTGACCCTGACCTGCGCGCCGGAGCTTGTGGATGTGAACGTCCACCCGGCCAAGGCCGAGGTCCGGTTCCGCGACCCGGCCGCCGCCCGGTCGCTGATCGTCACGGCGCTGCGGCAAACGCTGGCCGAGGGCGCGCGCCGGGCGTCCTCGACGGTAGGCGACGCTACGCTCGCCGCGATCCGCCCGGAGCCCCGCATCTACCAGATGGACCGCCCTGGTCCACGCGCGCTGTCCGCCGCCCTTGCGATGCAGGCCCCGATGACGGGCTTCGCCGAACAGGCGACGACATTTGCGCGCGTGACGGACGCCGATCTGTCGGATGCGGATCGCCCTCTCGGCGCGGCGCGCGCGCAGGTGCACGAGAATTACATCATTGCCCAGACGGCCGACGGTATAGTCATCGTTGATCAGCATGCCGCGCATGAGCGGCTGGTCTATGAGCGCATGAAAGCTCAGCTGAACGATCACGGCATCGCCGCGCAGGCGCTGCTGATCCCCGACATCGTCGATCTGACCGCCGCTGATGCCGCCCTGATTCTGGATCACGCGGACGATCTGCATGGCCTCGGTCTGTCGGTCGAGCCCTTCGGCGGCAGTGCTGTCGTCGTCCGCGAAACCCCGGCCATCCTCGGCGCGGTGAACGCACAAGCCCTGCTGCGCGACATCATCGACGAATTGAGGGATGCTGGTGCCAGTGCGCTGGTGCGCTCGCGCATCGACGCGATCCTGTCGCGGATGTCCTGCCACGGATCGGTCAGGTCAGGCCGCCAGCTGCGCCCGGAGGAAATGAACGCACTGCTGCGCGAGATGGAGGCGACGCCCGCATCCGGCCAGTGCAACCACGGGCGACCGACCTATGTCAGCCTGGCGCTGGCCGATATCGAGCGGCTGTTCGGGCGGCGCTGAGGCGCGTCAGATGCGGAAGAACGGCTGGACCAGACGCGGGATCAGACTGCGGAAGCGCAGCGGGGCCTCGGTTGCCGCAAGGCAGATGCAGTCCTGGCCCGCTTCGGCGACGGGCGTATGCTGCACCGCGTCATCCGCGATTTCCACGTCGCCCCGGCCATAGCGACCGTCCGCGTCGCTGAACGCGCCCTGCAGGACCAGCGTCATCTCGCGCCCTTTGTGGCCATGATCCGGCATCGCCCCGCCTGCGGGGATGTGCAGCAGACGCACAGTCGCGCCGCGCGCCACGGGCAGGATCGCTTGCCGCACGCCCATGCCGACCGATTTCCACCTCACCGCCGCCAGATCGCCGCCCACGTAGTCCTGCAAGGGTGAAGGGAATAGTCCCTTGGCACGGATCGGCCGCGGCGCCTCGACCGGCTGACCGGTGATGCGCGCTAGCGCGGCCTCGAAGCTGGCCTCGGAGACGGACGCGCCTTGCATCGCTTCCAGAACCTCGCCGCCGACCGCCTCAAAGCTGCCTAGCCGTGCGCGGCACTCATCGCAGAGCGACACATGGGTCGCCACAACCAGGCTGAACGCCTCGGGCAGTTCGCCCGTGGAATAGGCCATAAGCAAGTCGTCGGTCAGGTGGTGCTTGATCGGTTCGGTCATCTCTTCACACTCATGTCGTGGCGCAGCCGGTCCAGTGCCAGGCGTATGCGCGATTTGATGGTGCCCAGCGGGAGTCCCGTTTCCGAGGCGATCTCGCTGTGGCTAAGGTCGCCGTAGTAGGCGCGTTCGATCAGTTTTCTCTGCGCTTCGGGCAGCGCCGCGAGTGCCGCGCCCAGGCGCGCCGTTTCCTGCTGGAACGTCATCACATCGACGTGGTCCGGCTCCGCCTCTGGGCCCCAGTCCAAGTCTTCGGGTTCAGGGCGGCGCGACTTGCGAAGCGCGTCGATGCGGCGGTTGCGCGCGATTGTGTAGATCCACGTCGCCACGCTGGCGCGGGTCGGATCGTAGAGATGCGCCTTGTTCCAGACCGTCGCCATCACGTCCTGCATGTATTCCTCGGCATGGGCCGCCGACGCGCCCGCCTTCATCAGAAATGCCTTGACCCGTGGCGCATAGAAACGGAACAGCGCGGCAAAGGCCGCCTGGTCACGCCCGTCGCGCACCCGCAGCATGGCCTCGGCCCAGTCAGTCCCCTGCGTATCGACACCCAAAGGCACCCTCTTTCCCGAAAGCCTCCGCTCCGCCACACCCGCCGTCCGGGCAGGCGACATCTTTTTCGGCGGCACGTCCAGAAACCTCAGAGCGTCGGTCGCGGTCAACATGGTGTTTCTACGACACGCGCCTGAAATCGGATCACGCGCGCTTATGCAACTTCTGGCAAGGCTGATCCGAACCTGCGTCAGTCACGTAATCTGATCGACGACAGGGAAGGGCTTCTCGGAATGCTGATGGAACGGATGGACCGGTCGCCCCGGCGGATCGCGGTCATCGGCGGCGGGATATCGGGCATGGCAGCCGCCCACCTTCTGGCACCCGACCACCATGTCACGCTGATCGAGGCTGCGCCGCGTCTGGGCGGGCATGCGCGCACCGTTATCGCAGGAAGGCGCGGCGACCAGCCTGTCGATACCGGCTTCATCGTGTTCAACCGCGTGAACTATCCGCTGCTGACCAAACTGTTCACCGATCTCGACGTGCCCATAGCGCCGTCGGACATGAGCTTTGGCGCGTCCATCGACGGCGGGCGCATCGAATACGGGCTGCGCAACCTGCGTGCGGTCTTTGCCCAGCGGCGCAACGTGTTCCGGCCTGAATTCATGCGGATGATCCGGGACATCCTGCGGTTCAACGCCCGGGCGGTGCGGGACGCGGACGATCCGGCAATGACCATCGGCGACCTTCTGGAGAAGATCGGGACGGGCAACTGGTTCCGCGACTATTACATCGCGCCCCTGTCGGGTGCGATCTGGTCCACCCCGACGCGCGGCATCCTGTCCTTTCCCGCCCAGGCGCTGATCCGGTTTTTCGAGAACCACGCGCTCTTGTCCTATACCGGCCAGCATCAGTGGCTGACGGTCAAGGGAGGGTCTGTCGCCTATGTCACCCGGCTGGAGGCCGCGTTGCGGCGTGCAGGCGTGACGATCCGCCTGTCCGCCCCCGTGGCTGCCGTGCGCCGGACTGCGCCGGGTGTCGAAATTCGCTGCGAAAACGGCGACTGGGAGGGATTTGACGAAGTCATCTTCGCCAGCCATTCCGACGACGCGCTGGCGCTTCTGTCCGATGCGACACGTGCCGAGCGTGCGGCCCTTTCCGCGATCCGCTACCAGCCGAACGAGGCGGTGCTGCATGCCGACACATCCGTGATGCCGCGCCGCCGTCTGGCCTGGGCCAGCTGGGTCTATTCCGAGCAGAAGAACAAGCCGACTGACCGGATCGACCTGACCTACTGGATGAACTCGCTGCAACCGATCCCGCATGACGACCCGATGTTCGTCACGCTGAACTCTGCCCGACCGATCCGGCAGGACCTTATCTATGACACGGTGACGTTCCGGCATCCGGTTTACGATCTGGGCGCGCTGGCCGCGCAGACCGACATCCGCGCGATGAACGGGACCGCGAACACCTGGTTCTGCGGTGCCTGGATGCGCAACGGCTTCCACGAGGACGGATTTCAGAGCGCCGCCGACGTTGTCGCAGCGATGGCCGCGCGCCGCGCGCTTCCGGTGGCCGCATGACAGGCATCGACCATATCCGGGGCACGACCTTTCACGGTCGGCGCGGTGCGGTCGCCAACGCCTTCACCTATGGCATCGACTATGTGCTGACGGATGCCGAAGCGCTGCCGGGCGGGCCGCGGCTGTTTTCACGGAACGCCCGCAATCTCGTCTCGCTGCATGACGCCGATCATGGCGGTCCCCCCGGCCAGGGCCGGGGTGCGGCCTGGGTGCGCGATGTCCTTGCGGCGCATCAGATCGTGCTTCCTGGCCTGTCGATCGCGCTGCTGGCACAGCCCCGCTTTCTGGGGCATGTCTTCAACCCCGTCAGCTTCTGGCTGTGCCGCGACGGGGCGGACGCGCTGCGTGTCGTGATCGCGGAAGTCACCAATACGTTCGGCGACCGGCATTCCTATCTGTGCCACCGCCCGGATCTGGGGCCGATAACGCCCGAGGATCGGATCGAGGCGACCAAGCTTATGCACGTTTCGCCGTTCCAGCCAGTCGCGGGGCGCTATGAGTTCCGCTTCGACATCCGCCCAGACCGGCTGATGATCCGCATCGATTATGACACGCCGGGCGGCGGGCGTGCTGGCCACGCTGACCGGACGGCGCGCGCCGCTGACAAATGCGGGCATTCTGACGGCCTGTCTGCGCCGACCCGTTCGGTTCGCGCCGCGTGCTGGGGCTGATCCACTGGCAGGCGCTGAAGCTGTGGTGGAAGGGGGCGCGGTATAGTCCACGGCCGGCCCCGCCGCCGACCGAGGTCAGCCGATGATTGCGGCCGCAGTGCCCCTGCCAGCGGCCCGCGAGGCGGCACCGCTGGGGTCCTACGCGCTGTTCGCGGCGATGCTGGCGGCGGCGGGGCTGCCGATCTACATCCACGCGCCAAAGGTCTATGCCGAGGACTACGGCATCGGCCTCGGGCTGCTCGGTGCGGTGCTGTTTGCTCTGCGCCTGTTCGATGTGGTGCAGGATCCGGCGCTGGGCTGGGTCGTCGCCCGGCTCGGTCGCTGGCGGGGGATGGCCGTGGCGCTTGCGGCCGCCGTGATGGCACTTGCCATGCTCGGCCTCTTCGCGGTCGCACCGCCGTTCAGTCCGGTGATCTGGTTCGCCCTGACGCTGGCCCTGATGTTCACCGCCTATTCCTTCCTGACCATCGCCTTCTACGCCCGTGGCGTCGAGCGGGCGAAGGGCTTGGGCGCGTCCGGTCATCTGCGGATTGCCGGGTGGCGGGAAGGCGGTGCGCTGACCGGCGTGACCCTTGCCGCGATGGCTCCCGCGCTGCTGGTTCCCCTGACGCCGGCCCCCTATGCGGTCTTTGCGCTGTCCTTCGTGGTGTTGGCGCTCGCCGCGACCTGGGCGATGCGGGCGGAATGGCAGGGGGCAGCCGAGCCGTCGCCGCTTGGCTTCGGGGCCGTGCTCCGCGACCCGACCGCACTGCGCCTGCTGATCCTTGCCGCCGTCAACGCGGCGCCCTTGGCTGTCACCGCCACCCTGTTCCTGTTCTTTGTCGAAAGCCGCCTTGCCGCCCCCGGCTGGGAAGGCCCGCTGCTGATCCTGTTCTTCCTCTCTGCCGCCGCCGCCGCCCCGCTCTGGGCGCGATCCGCCGCGACCTATGGCGCGCGCCCCGTGCTGCTGACCGCGATGGTCCTGTCGATCCTGTCGTTCGGCTTTGCCGCAACCCTCGGATCGGGCGATGTGCTGCCCTTCGCCGTGGTCTGCGTCGGATCCGGCGCGATGCTGGGGGCCGATACCGTGATCCTGCCCGCCCTCTTCGCCCGCCGCATGGCCGAGATCGCGCCCGAGGCCGGGCAGGGATTCGGCCTCTGGTCGTTTGCGTCCAAGCTGACGCTTGCCTTCGCCGCAGCGATCCTGCTGCCGCTTCTCGAAAGCGCGGGCTTCACCACCGGCGGGGCCAATCCGGAATCTGCCCTGCGGACGCTGACCGTGCTGTATGCCCTTGTGCCCTGCGTCCTGAAACTCGCGGCCATCGCGCTTCTTGCTCGCGACTCCCCTGCCCAAGGATTAGCCCATGAATGACCTGGTCATCTTCGGCCTCGGGGCCGCCGCCGCGCTGGCCGCAACAGGTATGCCGTCGCGCTGGATCGGCTTTGGCGCGCAGAAACCCTCCGACTATGCCGGGCAGGATCCCGCCTTCAATATCCGCGACCGGCTGGTCGGCGACATCCTCTGCGAAGGCGTCATCTATGGGCCCGACGGGGCGCGTGTCGTCGCGGTTCGTGGCCGACATGGGCGCGACATGGGATGGCAACCGCTGCGTCATGACCGAAGCATTCCGCTATGAAAGCGGTCGCCACCAGAACCGCGAATGGACGCTGACACTGTCGAATGACGGAACGATCAAGGCCGAGGCACCGGATGTGGTCGGCACCGGAATGGGGCGGCAGGAGGGCAATTCCGTCCTGCTGAACTACCGCATCCGCCTGCCGGAAGATGCGGGCGGGCATGTCCTGAACGTCACCGACTGGATGTATCTGACGCCGAACGGCACGATCATCAACCGCAGCCAGTTCCGGAAATTCGGCATCAAGGTGGCCGAGCTTGTCGCCACAATGCGCCAGCGTCACCGCATGAGAAACTGGACGGGCCAGCGCTGGTGGATCGTCGGGGCCAGCGAGGGTCTGGGCCGGGCGCTGGCGCATGAAATGTCCAAAGCCGGGGCCGAGCTGATCCTGTCGGCGCGGAGTGCGGAAAAACTGGCAGAGGTCGTGGCATCGCTGCCCGGCAAGGCGCGGGCTGTCACCATCGACGTGTCGGACAGCGCCTCGGTGCGCGCGGCGGCGGTCGAGGCGGGACCGGTGGACGGCATCGTCCACATGGCTGCGGTCTACTGGCCGATGACGGCACAGGACTGGGACGCGGACAAAGTCGAGGCGATGTGCGACGTGAACTTCACCGGTGCCGCGCGGGTGATGGGCGCGGTCGTGCCCGGCATGGTCAAGCGGGGCAAGGGTCAGATCGTGCTGACCGGGTCGCTGTCAGGGTTCCGGGGCCTGCCGGGGGCCATCGGCTATGGCGCGTCGAAATCGGGGGTCATGCATCTGGCCGAGACGATGCGGGCTGACCTTCAGGGGACCGGCGTCGAGGTGCAGCTGGTGAACCCTGGGTTCATCAAGACGCGGCTGACGGAGATGAACGACTTCAAGATGCCGTTCATCATGGAGCCGGAAGAGGCGGCGAAGCGGTTCTTCGCGCAGATGAACCGCCGGACCTTCAGCGCGAATTTCCCGACGCTGTTCTCGCTGGTCTTCCGGGGCGCGCAGTTCCTGCCGGACTGGCTGTACTACAGGCTGATGGGGCGCGGGTAGGCCAGCTCCGGCAGACGGGTCTCAATAGTCAAAGGCTGCATTGACCGCGCCGACCCTCACCCCAGATGATCCACCTTCCGCATGTACTGCGCCAGATGCCCAACCTCGCCCAGCCAGCGCGTCACCAGACGCGGGTCGTGCGGGGCGGCGTGGACGCCGGCCGCGATTTCGCGGTTCAGGACGCTCTCGACGGCCAAAGCGACCGGCACCGAGACCAGCCGCGACATTGCCGTGCCGCGCACGTCGCCCCAGGCGTCCAGCGCCCAGGTGCGGTGGAATACGGGGCGGCCCGCCTTTTCGGCCCGCAGCGAGACAAACAGCACCACGCGGTCCGGATCATCCTCGCCGCCATAGGAATTCTCGCGCCAGAACTGGTCCGACATCGCCTTCAGCCGCGCGTCACCTGCCGGGCCGGACAGTGTCTCGATTTCGCGGAACACCGGTGCCCATGCATCCGCCCAGCCGTTCAGGCGGATCGTCCCGCGCACAAAGTCGCGGACCTGCCATTCCTTGTCGAAGCGGTAGTCTTCGATGAACGGCACCGAGTCACGGTTCGGATAGACCTCGAAGGTCTCCGGCACCGGCAGCGGGGCCGCGTAGGAGGTGATCGCATCCCAGGGTCGCGCGACGCGCAGTTCGCTGAAATCGCGGATCGAGCGCGAAGGCGAGCGCAGCGCCTTCAGAACGCCCAAGGGCGACCAGCTGAACTTGTAGCGGAAGGCGTTCGGCACCTTCGGGATGCCGCCGCAGTATGAGGTGAAGGACAGCACGTTCCTGGCGTCATAGGCCTTTGATGCGCGGTAGGCGGCGACGAGATCGTGCGCCATCAGATGGTCGATGCCGGGGTCGAGGCCGACCTCGTTCACCAGAGCCACGCCCGCGTGGCGGGCGGGTTCGTCCAGCGCCCGCATCTCGGGCGCGATGTAGGACGACGAGACGAAATGCGCGCCGTGCCCCACGCACAGGCGGGCGATGGCGGGATGCTGGTCGGCAGGCAGCATCGACACAACCAGATCGCCCTTGGCGATCGCCGCGTCCAGCGCCCCGATGTCATAGGCACGGATGTCGCGGGCGATGTCGCCGACCGCCTCGCGCGCCTTTTCCACCGTGCGGTTCCAGACCGCCACCGGATGGCCCGCCTCGATCAGACGTCGCAGCCCCGGCACCGCCGACAGGCCCGTTCCGCACCAGTGGATCGTCATGCCGTGACCCCCTCCAGTTTTGCCATATGTGCGTCGAAGATTGCCTTCGCCCCCCCCCACACGCCCGCGTCCAGACTGCCGAGGGTCAGCAACGACGGCAAGAGCTGCGCCGCGAAGTCCTCGCTCGATTCGACGGGCAGCAGCGAGGGCAGGTTGTCGATGGCGGTGACGTCCAGCGGCGGGTTGTCGGCCACGCGCAGCGCCGGGGCGTCCCAGTCGGTCACGCGGTCATAGACCTTGATCGGACTGAAATCCGACGTCGGATCGCAGGCGATATCGCCGATCACCCGCAGCGCGCGCGGATCGGTTCGGGCCGAGGCGGGGACAAAGACAGGGCAGCCCGGGCGCGCAAGAATGCAGTTGAGGAAAATCTCATGCGCCAGCACCTCCGGGAACGGACCGCCGGACGCCGTCTCGGCCATATCCCATTTCGTGACGGACACGCCCATAGCGTCGCAGAGATCGGACGCCCCGGTGCCGACGCGGCCCAGCGCCCCGATCACCAGGGCGCGGGGGCGCGGCATTCCGGACATGTCGTGCGATAGTTCATGCAGCAGTGCCGACTTGTCGGCGTAGGTAGCCACGGGGCCGCAGATGTTACCACGCGACTGCTCCGCCCAGGTTTTCAGCGCGACCGCAGCACCCGCAAACCCCGCCCAGTAGCCGAACGCGGCAACCCGGCGGCCCGCGGCATCGACCAGATATTCCAGATCATAAAGCGCCCCGTCCCCGGCACGGAACCGCCGCAGCAGAACCTGCCCTGCGGGCTGACCCTTGAAGGCATGGCCGAACAGAATGTGGCGGTGGCGGAGCGGCGTGCCGTCGTCGGGCAGTTCCTTCAATCCGAAGATGATCGCGTCTTCAGGGGCGGCAGGCCACAGGTTCTCGGCCACGATCTGTGCCCCGGCCTCGAAATAGCCGTGGATCGGAATGGCACGGGTCTGGCTGTCCTCGACGGTGACACGGATCCCGGCAGAGATGAGCTTTGCCACGCCTGCAGGTGTGATGCCCACGCGTTCCTCGTGCGGGCGCTGTTCCGCTCTGACCCAGAGATGCGTCATCGAATTCCCCCGTGTTCCGGACCGCTGTGTCCGATGAAGCGGGGCAAAGTGCAATGCCCCGGAACAGGGGAAACTGGCTGACGCGGCGCGACTGAGTGCGAAGACGATTCGCCCGATCAGGATGACAGGCGGGCAACGATGCTGCCGTCCGGCAGGATTGACGCCGGTTCCGGCACGACCACTGCAGCCAGCGGTGGCCCAAAACGAAAAGGCCGCCTGCGACACTGCGCGGCGGCCGGATCGTCGGTCTGGTGCTGCGGCTTCAGCCCTGGCGGGCCTTGAAGCGCTTCTGCGTCTTGTTGATCACATAGACGCGGCCCTTGCGGCGCACGACCTGACAGTCGCGGTGCCGCGTCTTGAGCGAACGCAGCGAGTTGCGGACCTTCATCGGTCTTCTCCCCTTCGCGGCGCCCGTTGCGCCTTTGAAACAAGTGCCCCGGACAGGTCCGGGGCGGTGAATGGTGGGCGCGACAGGGATCGAACCTGTGACCCCTACGATGTCAACGTAGTGCTCTACCGCTGAGCTACGCGCCCGTGCCGCTGCCGTTCCGCCCAGCCCAAAAAACAAGGACGCGGGCGGAACCGCGTCAGTCCGGGGGTCTATAAAAGGACTCATTCCCCCTTTCAAGGGGGTATCGGCAAGCCGTCTTTTGCCCCTATAGTCAGAGGATTGAGATCGGAGTGCGGATGCCGTCGCTGGCCTATACCCTGTCGATGCCAGTGCGGCTGACAACCTCGGTTGTCTTCGCCTCGCCGCACAGCGGACGGGTCTATCCGCCGTCCTTCATGCGTGCGACGCTGCTGGACGAACGCAGCATCCGGACATCGGAGGATGCTTTTATCGATCAGCTGTTGGACGGCGTGCCGGGGCTGGGCGCCCCGCTGCTGGCGGCGGTCGCGCCGCGCGCCTTCATCGACCTGAACCGGGCGTCAGACGAACTGGACCCGGCACTGATCGAAGGCGTGCGGATAACGTCCCACAATCCGCGCGTGTCGTCGGGCCTTGGTGTGATCCCGCGCGTCGTCTCAGGGGGCCGGGCGATCTATCGCGGGAAGATGCCGCTGGCCGAGGCCGAGGCGCGGATCGCCGACTGGTGGACGCCCTATCACCGCTGCCTGCAGAGTTTGGTCGATCAGGCCCGCGCGAAGTTCGGCGAGGCGGTGCTGATCGACATGCATTCGATGCCGCATGAGGCGATCGAGCAGGTGCCGGGTCACGGCTCGCGTCGACCGGAAATCGTCATCGGCGACCGCTATGGCGCGGCGGCGGGCGCGGCGGTGGTGGACCGGATCGAGGCGGCGTTCGAGGGCGCGGGGCTGCGGGTGATCCGCAACGCGCCGTTTGCGGGGGCCTATATCACGCAGGCCTACGGCCGCCCGTCGCGCCGCCAGCATGCCGTGCAGATCGAGGTGGACCGGGCGCTTTACATGAATGAGCGCGACATCCGCCCGAACGGGAATTTCAGTGGCTTCAAGCGGCTGCTGACGGGCATCCTGTCCGAGATCGCCGATATCGGTCGCAGCGAGATGCCGCTGGCGGCGGAATAGTCAGCGCAGAGCGCGGCCCTTGACGATGGCGTCCTTGCCGAACTTTTCGCGGATCGCATCGGCCGCGCGTTCGGCTTTGGCGCGGCGGGCGGCTTGGGGGTCGAGAAGATCGGGGGTCAGGTCGGCGGCGGTGTCGGGCGCGATGTCCGACAGGCCGACGCCGATCAGGCGGAACGGGCCCGGTTCGGTCACCGCGTTCAGAAGGTCAGCGGCGGCGCGGTAGAGGGTGTCGGCCATCTGGGTCGGTTCGCGCAGGGCGTGGCGGCGGGTCAGGATGGTGAAATCCGTCCGCCGGAGTTTCAGCGTAACTGTCCGTCCCGCAAGGTTCTTCGCCTTGGCGCGGTCGGAGGCTTTCTCGGCCAGCCGCCAGATATGACCGTCGAGCAGGTCGCGGTCGGAGGTGTCTTCGTTGAAGGTCGTCTCGTTGGAGATCGACTTCGGCAGGTCGTGCGGGTTCACCCGGCGGCGGTCCTCTCCCCGTGCCAGGAAATACAGCCGGTCGCCCATCTGGCCGAAGCGGTGGCCGAGGTCCTTGCGGTCCCATCTTAACAGATCGTTAAAGGTCCGGATGCCGTGGCGGTCGAGCGCGGCTTGCGTCGCCGCCCCCACGCCCCAGATCAGGCGGACCGGCTTTTCCCGAAGGAAATCAGCGGTTTCGGCCTGGCCGATCACCGAGAAGCCGCGCGGTTTGTCCAGATCGCAGGCGACTTTGGCGAGGAACTTGTTGTGGGAGAGGCCCACGGAGCCGCTTAACCCGAGTTCGGTTTCCATCCGCTTAATCAGACGCGCCAGCAGGACGGCGGGGGGCGCGTGGTGGAGGCGGGCGGTGCCGGTGAGGTCGAGGAACGCCTCGTCCAGCGACAGGGGTTCGATCTGGGGGGTCAGCGCCTCCATCATCGCGCGGATCGCGCGGGAGGCGGTCACGTAGGCGTCGAAACGCGGGCGGATCACCACCGCTTCGGGGCAGAGTTTCAGCGCCTGGAACATCGGCATGGCCGACCGCACGCCCTTGATTCGTGCGATATAACAACAGGTTGAGACAACCCCGCGATGGCCGCCGCCGACGATGACGGGGCGGGCGGCGAGGGCCGGGTTGTCGCGTTTTTCAACGCTGGCGTAGAAGGCGTCGCAGTCCATGTGGGCGATGGAGAGGGTGAACAGCTCGGGGTGGTTCAGCAGGCGCGGGGAGCGGCAGGACGGGCAGCGGGACAGGTCCGCCGGGGCGGGGTCGAGGGCGGTCAGACAGTCGCGGCAGAGGGCGGGCATGGGGGCAGGATAGCACCCCGGAATGCCGCCAGCGAGGGTGCCAGCAACCTGCCAGCAACGTGCCAGCACCCTGCCATACGCGGCGCGCGCCCCGGTCTGCCCCTGTTAACCGCCCCCGTACGACAATCGGAGCTGTTCGAGGGGGGCCACATGACCGACGAGATCAGGACGGACTATTCCAGACAGACCGCGAAGCAGCGGGCGCACGCGACCTACATGATCGATGTCGGGCGACGCATCGAATGGGACCTGCACAACGCCATCGACCGGAGCGGGTTCATCCCCAGGGACTGGCACGACATCGCCAAGGCGACACCGGACCGCAAACGGATCAAGGTGACGATGCGGATCGAGGAGGATGTTGTCCGCTTCTTCCGCGCGACCGGAACCGGGCATCTGGGCCGGATGGCCGACGTGCTGAAAATCTTCATGCATGCGCGGCTGGCCGGTTTCGTGCGCGGGGCCGAGACGCTGAACCATTTCAAGCACCGCGAGGAGGTGCATGACGGCCCGCGCCCGCCCTTCGGCGAGGCGCTGGAGCTGCTGGGAGAGCGCTTCGAGGACGCAGCCCCGCCCCGGCAGACGGAGCGGATACCGACATGGCAGCAGGTCGAGGAGATGATCTATCAGCTCGACAGGCGGAACAAGGATGAGTGAGGGGGGCATTGGCCTTTTCCCGCCCGCCCCGGCGGAGGCCGGGGCCTCGCTGGCAGCGCGCCCGGTTCATCGGGGTCCCGGCCTGCGCCGGGACGAAGGGCTGGGTCCCCGCTTTCGCGGGGATGACAGGTTGGAGTCACGCGCCGTCCGGCATGACCAGACGACCTGCCAGTGGCAGGTCGGCCATGCCGGTTGGCCCAAAGCGGCGGAACGCCGCGACGGCCAAGAGGGGTGCCGCAGGGCGCGGTGGGTTGCAATCGGGGCGCGCCTGACTGGGCGGGCGCGGTAACGCGCCTGCCACGGGCAGGCAGGCGCGTCCCGATTTGTCACGGGTCAAATCGGGAAGGGGGTGTGGTGGAGGACGGAGTGGTGCGTGCGAGCACGCACCCTACGTTTGCTCGACAGTCGGAACAAGGATGAGTGAAGGGGGCGATGCGGCTGACTGTGCCATACATCGGCCCCGAGGGGGCGCAGTTGCGGGCGAATATTTCGCTGGACCGGGGGTAGCTCACGGGCCATCGACGAGACGGCGAAGGGGCGGCGGATGAGCCGGTCGGCGTTTCTGGGGAGTTCGGCGCGGAAGGAGATTACGGGGGTTTGAGGGGGTTTGCAGAGCGACAGAGCTAAGGTGAGCACGGTGCATTGATAGGCAGAGAGGCCGATCTATGGGACGTCACGTGCAAATATTGCTATCGCATCCGTGAGTTGAACTTCGTTATTTCCCAAAAACCCCACATCAACACTCCACAGTCCTGCTGTTATACCTCCACTTAGTCTTAGTGCATCGACGCAACCCAAGTCCGCATGAGCAAAGGATGCAACTCCAACAGAATTCCCCCCATCTACAAACCCCAGAATTAAATTGTCGTTGCGAGTAATACATAAAAAAACTTGACTCTGCTGAGCAAGCGCAACCTCTCTCTCCCCAGAACCAACCATGTCAAGGGACTTATAACGATTAACTCCGTCCCTAACCAGATACGGCCCCGCCTGAACACAATCTGGAAATAGTTCAGCGACTTCTAACCCAGTTGCAGGCAGAATTTTGTAGCGGTCGCCTGACGTGCAGAACATACCGGTTGTCAGCCAACTCCGGTGCCCGCCCGAAATTCTCTTTCCTGCCACCTTAAGTAAGCCCAGTGCTCTCGGGGGCGAGAAAGAACTAAGGTATCCGCCAGATAGAATTGCCAAAGGTCTATGCCGCTTAACTAAGTCGAGCAAAAACAAACCATCTCGAATTGAGGGAGTCTGATCAGACTTGACATAGGCAGTCGATCTTGGCGAGATAACTCTTACTATTGAACTAGTTGGATTAACGTATATAAGGTGGCCTTTCCTGCCATTTATTTCGATCTCCCTCTCGAACAAACTGTTTGCGGATACAGAACTGGATACGAGCGCGCCGACAATAAGGGCCACAAATAGGACTGAAAAAAGTTTGCCGAGCATCTGTAGTGCTTTAGCCATTGCTCTTCTCTATTGGAGGAGAAATAAGGAGAAGGTATTTAACCGAAACTCGTGAGGTCAATTCGTCGGGTGACCGATAGTCATCTATTGACCCATCAGCTACCGGATCTGCGGCCAATGTAAATTTGACTGGATAGGCATACTTCATAATACCCTCGTTTACCGTCATAATGGTTTGCGGGCCTGCGCCACTTGAGTCTCGCTTCATTAATGACGGGGTCACTATTTCAAACGGGCGATTCGTCGACGTTATTATCAATGGTAATTGGAGGCTGCTCTGCCATTGTAACAATTATCCGCTCACCAGTATCAATGCCCTCAACCGACACAATTAACTGACCTTCGTGGGAGGGCGGGCAATATACATAAAGTATATGGTCGTTATACTGTGCATTTATTGATGCTTGGCCGGCGCTTACGGCCCCAAATGTTCGGTTAATTGCAGCTTTGGCGCGTGCTTCCACTAATTTTGAGATGCCGCTGTCCTTCTTGGAAAGCTCAGAGGCTACGATTTCTCCAACTAGGATTGACATATTGCTGCTCTTTTTTGAAAGTTCAGAGCCAACGATATTGATGACCGATTGTCCCAGCTTTATTTTTATAGAATCCCAGCTCAGATAAAGTGCGCTACCAATGCCGGCGGCAGCCAATGTGCAGATCGCAACTATGATTTTATTCGACAATTCCTGCCAAAGACGAGATGGTAGAGAGTTTCCAGCAGGAGTTTCTGAGGGTCGATTAGAACGGGGTGTGCTTCTAACCATGAGGGCAACCAATTGCTCTATCTTAATGGCGCAAAGCTAACTGATCCTTGACAAGCCGGCAAGTTGAATTTCGCAGCCGTAGAGTGGCGCCAAGTACCTTGGGACCCCAATACATTCTGGGATCGGGAGATACCCTCTTCCATCCTCACCCTCCCCCCTTCCCCCCGCCTCCTCCCCCCGGCATACTCCGCGCCGACCGTAGCGCCCCTTAAGGAGCCCCCATGCCCGCCGACCTTCTCAACGGCAATTCCGTCTGGCTTGTCCTTGCCGCCTTCCTCATCCTCTGCATCTTCCTCGGCGTGCGGATCGTGCCGCAGTCGGAGAAGCATGTGGTCGAACGCTTCGGGCGGCTGCGCGCGGTGCTGGGGCCGGGGATCAACTTCATCGTGCCGTTCCTCGACCGGGTGGCGCACAAGATCAGCATTCTGGAGCGGCAGCTGCCGACGGCGCAGCAGGACGCGATCACGACGGACAACGTGCTGGTGAAGGTCGAGACGAGCGTGTTCTACCGGATCACCGAGCCGGAAAAGACGGTGTACCGGATCCGCGACGTGGATGCGGCGATCGCGACGACGGTGGCGGGGATCGTGCGGAGCGAGATCGGCAAGATGGAGCTGGATCAGGTGCAGTCGAACCGGACGGCGCTGACGGCGAACATCCGCGAGCAGGTGCGCGCGATGGTGGATGACTGGGGCATCGAGGTGACGCGGGCGGAGACTGCTGGACGTGAACCTGGACGAGGCGACGCGGGCGGCGATGCTGCAGCAGCTGAACGCGGAGCGGGCGCGGCGGGCGAATGTGACGGAAGCCGAGGGGCGCAAGCGGGCGGTGGAGCTGAACGCGGATGCGGAGCTTTACGCGGCGGAGCAGGGGGCGAAGGCGCGGCGGGTTCTGGCGGATGCGGAGGCCTATGCGACGGGGGTGATCGCGGTGGCGATCAAGGAGAACGGGCTGGAGGCGGCGCAGTATCAGGTGGCGCTGAAGCAGGTCGAGGCGCTGACGGCGGTGGGCCAGGGGGCGGGCAAGCAGACGATCATCGTGCCGGCGCAGGCGCTGGATGCGTTCGGCGACGCGTTCAGGATGCTGAAGGGGCGGACGTGATGTGGTGGCAGGAATGGTGGGTCTGGATGGTGGCGGCGGGGCTGCTGGCGATCCTGGAGCTGGTGGTGCCGGCGTTCGTGTTCCTGGGATTTGCGGGCGGGGCGGCGATCACCGGGCTGCTGGTGCTGGTGGGGGTGTTGGGCGGGTCGCTGAGCCTGATGCTGGCGGTGTTCGCGGTGGCCTCATTGGGGGCGTGGCTGGGCTTAAGGGCGGTGTTCGGGCGGCATGAGGGCCAGGTGAAGGTCTGGAAGAAGGACGTGAACGACTGAGGGTCAGGCGGGAGAGACCACCATGAGCGCATCGGTCCACGAGGTTCTGGGGCGGCGCGACATGGCGGGCTGGGCGAACCTTGATGATTTTGAGCTGGGGCCGGGGGTGACGGCGGACCCGGCGAAGGTGATGGGCTGGTCGCTGTATGGTCTGGACGAGGCGCGGGACCTCGCGGTCTTCACGGACCTGCCGCCGGGGACCGATCTGGCGGGAAGCCCGTTCGCCTATCTAACGCAGCACCGGCTGGCGCAGCGGGTGGCGGCGCTGCCGCTGGCAGAGTTCGAGGCGGCGGCGGAGAGGCTGCCGCTGCCGGGGCGGACGGTTCTGGTGTTCTCGACGGGGCGCTGCGGATCGACACTGCTGAGCCACGCGCTGAACGCGGTGCCGGGCGTCTGGTGCCTGTCGGAGCCGGACGCCTATTCGACGCTGGTGATGCAGCACTATCATTCGCTGAGGCGCGCAGCGTTTCCGCGCGACCGGGTGGTGCGGCTGATCCGGGCGATCACCAAGGTCCAATGCCGGCCGCCTGTCGGGGCGGGGGGCGGAGGTCTTCGCGGTGAAGTTCCGCAACCAGTCGCTCTATCAGGCTGATCTTTACCGGGAGGCCCTGCCGGACGCCGCGCATATCTTCCTTTACCGCGACGCGCTGGGCTGGGCGAATTCGGTCTATGGGATGCTGCGGCAATACGGCTATCCCGACATGGCGTCGGGCGCGGGCCGGACAGCGGCATGGAGCATTTTCACGGGGGCGAAGGAGCCCGCGGGACTTGCCGACCTGATCGGCACCGATGCGCCGGATATTCCGCTGGAGCTGCCGCTTGCGCCGGTCTGGGCCGACCTGATGGCGGAATACACGCGGCAGCTGGACGGCGGGGTGCGGTTTCTGGCGATGCGCTACAATGAGTTCAACCGCGACCGGCTGGAGTCGGTCCGGCGCATCCTGAGCCATTGCGGGCTGCCGGAGGTTTACGCGGAGGGCGCGCTGGCGGCCTTCGAGGCGGATTCGCAGGCAGGGACGCATGTCGCGCGCGAGGTCACGACTGCGCGGCTGAGCGCGGAGCGCATAGCGCGGCTGCGGGATATCCTGACGCGCTGCGGGGCGTTCGCCGACCCGGACCTGCGGCTGGCGGACATATATTCTGCGGGACGGGCCTGATCGCGGGCCGCCGCAGGAGCGGAAGAGAGGTGCCGGGCGATGGAGTTCGCAGGGGCGAAGCTGGCGCTGATCCTGGGCAGCCGGGTGCTGTGCTATCTGCGGGATGACTTCGCGGGCCTGCCGTATCCGGGGTTCTGGGACCTGCCGGGGGGCGGGCGCGAGGGGGGCGAGACGGCGGAGGATTGCGTGCTGCGCGAGCTTGAGGAGGAGTTCGGGCTGCGGCTGGGGGAAGAGCGGCTGACATGGCGGCGGGACTATCCGTCGGCGCATCTGCCGGGGCGACGGGGGGTGTTCTTCGGCGGGCGGGTGACGGCCGCGGAAGTGGAGGCGGTGCGGTTCGGCAGCGAGGGGCAGCGCTGGGAGATGATGGAGGTGGCGGCCTTCATGGCGCATGAACGCGCGGTGCCGTCGCTGCGGGACAGGCTGGCGGAGTTTCTGGCTGCGCTGAGCTGAGACGCGGGATTTCGCCGGGTGCTGTGCTGTCAGGGAACGATGCGGGAGCACGCGCGTTGACCGGCATCGCATCAACCGAAAGGACTGATCCCATGACCGATATGCGCACCAATCCAACTCCGGGCGATCCGGCCTATCGCGCCGACGGCACATCGACACGGCCCGGCAACACCTATGTCAACCAGACCGGCCCGAGCGGCATGTCGACCGGCACCACGGTCGGCGTGATCGTTGCCATCGTGATCGCGGCACTGGTCGGCTGGGCCGTTCTGGGGCCTGACCGCACGGCGACTGACACGACGGCTCCCGTGGCGGCGGAACCTGCGGCCACGGCACCGGCGGCGACGGACCCGGCCGCCGCGCCCGCCCCGGCAGCGGATGCGACAACGGCCGATCCGGCGGCAGCGCCGGATGGGACCGATCCGCCCGCCCCGGCGACCCCGGCACCCGCGACGCCGGCACCCGCGCCGTAAGCCTGTGAGCCGAAACGGCGGCACGGAGGTCCGCGTGCGACCCCGCACGCGGACCTGACGCCGAAGCAGAACCCATTCAAGGAGACGATGATGAAAACGCTTGATGACGCCTTCACCCATACCCTGCAGGACATCTACTATGCCGAGACGGCGCTGACCAAGGCGCTGCCGAAGGTCGCAGCTGCGGCGGGCAGTGCCGCGCTGAAAGAGGCGGTGACGATGCATCTGGCCGAGACCAGGGAGCAGATCAAACTGCTGGACAAGGTCTTTGCCAGCCTCGGCCAGCCCGCCAAGGGCGAGAAATGCGATGCCATCGAAGGCCTGATCAAGGAGACCGAGGGCATCATCAAGGAAGCGTCGGGCGTCGCGCTTGACGCGGCGCTGATCGCGGCGGCGCAGGCGGTTGAGCATTACGAGATCGCGCGTTATGGCGCGCTTCGGGAGTGGGCGAAGGTCTTGGGCCATACCGAAGCGCATGATCTGCTGGGCCAGATCCTGGACATGGAAAAGGCGGCGAACGCGAAGCTGACGGGGCTGGCCGTGACGACGGTCAATGCCGGGCGTCCGGCGTCGAAGGCCGCCTGACCGGGTTCAAGCCCGCCACGGAAGAGTGTGTCGGGGGCCGCGTCCAGGAAGGGCGCGGCCCTTTTTCCCAGCGCTGGTTTGGTGCGGGGCGAGGTGCCGGACGGCGTGATGCGCGAAGGGCACAGATGCCGCGAAATCGTGTGTTCCGGGGCGTGATTTGGGGGTTTCCGCCGATGCGGCGTGGCCGTTTGGCAGGCTACCGCTGGCCCGTCGGGGGTGGGGTGCAAAGTGGGTGGGGCTGTGTGCTAGGGTCCGGTCCGGGAAGGTGTAGTGGGCGTCAAGCCCCTGATCCGGAAAGGAAAACACCGTGGCAACATATCAGCAGACGCCGATGCAGTTCACCAACAGCTCTCAAGAGCGGCTGGATTTCAGGCGGAAACAGAAGAAAAGCGGTCTGGGCGGATGGGCCGTGTTCGGGGGGTTATTGGTGGTGTTCGTGGGCGGGTTTATGTGGCTGGTGGTGTGAGGACGGGCCGACAGGTTTCGGCCCGCCAACCCTTAGGACCGGGCGCACAATCGCTGGCCCAGTCGTTGCATGGCCGGATACCTTGTCGGACAAGCGGCAGAGTTAGTGCCGGACTTGGGCCATGCTCGAGAGATCCATTTTGAGTTTGGTTTTGGCGTAACCGGGGTCCCAGGCGCGATTTGTGACCGAGCACCGGGCCTTGCCCTTGATGGCCTCTGCTTCGCTGGGGAAGCGCGAAAACAGACTCGTCTGGACCCTGAGGGACTTGCCGCTGATAGAAAATGAGATCTGCTGCGTGAAGTCAGGCTCGATGCTTTTTGTTGTGCCGGTCGCTTTTTCGAAGAAGACGATTCCGCAGACCGCAACCTTGCCGCCAATCTCTCTGACCCCGGCAAAGACGACAGCTTTGCCGCTCGAAGTGATACCGTAGGATATTCCGGCAAAGTCGTTGGCCGGGTCGACTTCCGGTGTCTTTGCCGCTGTCATGCCGGACATCGAAACGGTGGCTGCGATCAGGGCAGCAAGTAAAAGGCGCTTAGGCAATCGAGGACCCCCTGTGGTGCATAGCAGTTGCGAGTGGGGGCGATGTTGTCGGGTTCGCGGAGCGGACACAACCATGCCGTGATGTCAGCGGTTCAACGCTCGCTCCATTTGGATCAGTCCCGGCCTATTGGGCGATTGTTGCCAATATCGCCTCCACCGCGCGCCTCGGGTCCGGCGCGGACCAGACGGGGCGGCCGACGACGATGTGATCAGCCCCGGCGGCCAGCGCCTCGGCCGGGGTTGCGGTGCGCTTCTGGTCGCCCATGTCGGCACCGGGAGGTCGCACGCCGGGCGTGACGATCAGCTTGCCCTTCGCCTGCGGCAGCGCACGGATCGCGGCGGCCTCCTGCGGCGAGGCGATGACGCCGTCCGCGCCCGCATCGAGGGCAGCGGCAGCGCGGGCGAGGACAATCTCTTCCATCGGGCCGGGGCGGATCAAGGCGGCGTCGAGGTCGGCGCGGTCGAGCGAGGTCAGGATGGTGACGGCCAGGATTTTCAGGTCCTTGCCCCCAGCCCCCTCTTTGGCGGCGCGGACCACATACGGGTCGCCGTGGACGGTCAGAAAGTCGATCTCGTACTGTGCAAGGCCGCGCACGGCAGCTTCGACGGTCGCGCCGATGTCGAAGAGTTTCATGTCGAGGAAGATGCGCTTGCCGAAGTCCTGCTTGAGTTCATTGGCAAGGGCGAGGCCGCCGCCGGTGAGCATGCCGAGGCCGATCTTGTAGAAGTGGACGGCAGGACCGAGGCGGCGGGCGAGTTCGAGGCCCGCAAGTGCTGTCGGCACGTCAAGCGCGACGATCAGGCGGTCGTCAAATCGTGCGGGCATCGGATTTCCTCCGCTTGGGCGCGCCCGGCTTCATGGAGCCGGGGAGGCCGGGCGTCAAGCCGCCAAAGGGGACGCCGGAGATATTGATGTCGCCCCAGTCGGTCAGAGGGATCCTGCTGCCGGACAGCGCGTCGCTGACGGTCCAGCCGTTGGCACCGAAGGCAAGAGCCGCCGGATGGATGCGGACCGGCGCGAGGGTTTCCGTGCGCAGGCGGACGGCAAGGCGGTTCTGGACAGCGCGGGCCATGGCGGACATGCGTGGATCGGAGTGATCGGCGGGCGGGTCATAGAGGAAACGCGCGGCTGCGCCGGTCGCCTCGTCACGAACGGTGTCGGGGAGGCTTTCAAGAAGCTTGGTGCGGGCGCGGTCGGCGGCGGATGTGAGGCCGAGCGTAGCGATGACCGGATTGGCCGTCGCGAGGATCAGGCCGAGCGCGCGGGCCTCGTCGCGGTCAAGGCCGGTCAGGCGCGTGCGGTAGTTGAACCCAAGCTCGATCCCGCCCTGATTGCCCTGATGGACGACGATGGGCAGCCCTGCCTCGGTCATCGCATCGACGTCGCGCAGGATGGTGCGGGGCGCGACCTCTAATTCGGCTGCCAGCCGGGCCGAGGTCATGCGGCCGCGGTTCTGAAGCAGGAGAAGGATGCGGAGAAGGCGCGAGGCACGCATGGGGCGATTTGAATATGACACAAGATGTCTGGTTTGGTGGTCTATAGCGGTTCTTGTGGTCTGACAGAAGGTAATAGTCATGAAGGTGATCGAAGTGCGCCGACAGATTGCGGCGAGCGCAGAGGCAGTCTGGGCGGTTCTGACCGACCCGACGCGGCTGATGGAGGGCGGTCTGGGCGTTGTACGTCTTCAGGGGCGGATCGCGGCCGGCCAGACGATCAAGCTGGAAAGCAGGATTGCGCCCGGACGGGTTTTCAACCTGAAAGTGACGGAGGCCGAGGCACCTCGCCGGATGGTATGGACAAGCGGAGCGCCGCTGATTTTCAACGGGACGAGGACTTTCACGCTGACCCCCGGGCGGGACGGCACGTCATTTCATATGGCGGAGGTTTACAAGGGTCTGATGCTGCCGCTGATCTGGCGGAGCATGCCGGACATGCAGCCAAGCTTCGATGAGTTTGCTGATGGATTGAAACGTCTGACGGAGGGAGCATGAGATGAACACGGTGACGTATGGAAACGGGACGGCGGCGGACCCCTGGGTTCTGAAGACACCGCCGCAGACGTCGGAGTTTCAGGCGTGGCGGGACGAGAGCCTGAACCCGCCTGCGCTGGTCGTGCAGGTGGGCACGACGCGGCTGTCGTATGCGCTGCGTGGAATCGGGGATGCGGTGGCGATGCTGAAGTCACGGGGTGACTGGGTTGCGATCGGGAACGCGGATGAGGGCAAACCCGTCGCAGGACGGGTCGCTGGAGGGCTGGGCGCGCGACGAAGGCAACCCGGTCGGTGGCTATTACGGGCTGCGGAAAGGGTATCGCGGTCGGTTCGGGAACTACGTGGCACCGGTGCTTGAGGTGCTGGGGCTGGCGGAAGTGGAGCACAATCCGCGCAACAACCGGATCAGGGCGTTGTAGATCGGATCGCGACCGGGCGCTATGCAGGACCTGACGCGATACGGGAGGGTTCGGAATGGCGGGAGTGCTTCTGGAGGTCTGCACCGACTCGACTGACGGGATGCTGGCAGCGGTCGCTGGGGGTGCGGACCGCGTGGAGCTGTGTTCGGCGCTGGAGGTGGGCGGGCTGACGCCGTCCTTCGGGCAGATGCGGCGGGCGGCATCGGTGGGTGTGCCGGTGCATGCGCTGATCCGGAGCCGGGCGGGGGATTTCTGTTTCGGTGCGGACGAAGTGGCGACGATGGTCGATGACATTGCAGCGGCGAAGGCGGCTGGGCTGGCGGGGGTGGTGATCGGGGCGTCGCTGCGGGACGGGCGGCTGGACGAGGGCGCGCTGGCGCGGTTGCGTGCGGCGGCGGGGCCGATGAGCGTGACGCTGCACCGGGCGTTCGACCTCGTGCCGGATTTTAGCGAGGCGGTGGAGATGGCGGTGCGCCTCGGGTTCAATCGTATCCTGACCTCGGGCGGGGCGGTGGGCGCGCCGGAGGGGGTAGAGGCGCTGGCGAGGATCGTGGGCATGGCGCGGGGGCGGATCGGGATCATGCCGGGGGCGGGGATCACATCCGGGAATGTGGCGGCGCTGCTGCGGGCCGTGCCGGTCAGCGAGGTGCATTCGGCCTGCGAGGGGTATGTGCAGCTTGATCTGAGGGCGGTGGCACTGGGCTTCGGGGTGCCGGAGCGGATCGTGACGGATGCGGACGAGGTGCGGGCGCTGAGGGCCGCGGCCTACGCCGCGTGACGGTGCCATGTGCGCGCGCGCATCGCGCGGGGCGCGGCGGCGTGGGTCAGCTTGGCGGCGGCGATGAGGCGCTGACGCAGGGGTGGTGCATCTTCGGCGGTTGCGGGGGCTGACACGGCGATATGGACAGTTTCGGGGGATAGGGCGTCAAGCGCGAGCGCGGTGAGGGTGACGATGGCCTCGACCCGGGCGATCGCGCGGTCGCGTCGGGCGCGCAGGACACGGGCGGACAGGATGCGCATGGGAACCTCCGTTCTGGACAGGTCGTGGCGGACTATGCGGCGGCATGGTTGAGGAAACGTTCATGGCTTGAAAAGGCTCCGGCGAGAAACCAAGTGAAGGTCAAGACCCGGAGTGTTCGTGCCGCAGAGGCGGGCGAGGCGGACCGGGGGCTTTTTGGAAGGAGACGGACCGATGAACATGGAAAAGTTCACGGAGCGGTCGCGCGGATTCGTCCAATCGGCGCAGACCATCGCGATGCGGGAAGGCCACCAGAGGGTGCTGCCCGAGCATCTGCTGAAAGCATTGATGGATGACGACCAGGGGCTGGCGGCGAACCTGATCCGGCGGGCGGGCGGCGAGCCCGCGCGCGTGACGGAGGCGGTCAATGCCAGCGTGTCGAAGCAGCCGAAGGTGTCGGGCGCGTCGGACGGGCAGATCTATGTCGATCAGAGCCTGGTCCGGGTGCTGGACGAGGCCGAGAAGGTCGCGAAGAAGGCGGGTGACAGCTTCGTGCCGGTCGAACGCATGCTGATGGCGCTGGCGCTGGTGAACACCAAGGCCAAGGATGCGCTGACGGCGGGGGCGGTGACGCCCCAGACGCTGAACACGGCGATCAACGATGTCCGCAAGGGCCGGACGGCGGACACCGCATCGGCCGAGGATACGTTCGATGCGCTGAAGAAATATGCGCGCGACCTGACCGAGGCGGCGGAAGAGGGCAAGATCGACCCGATCATCGGGCGCGATGAGGAAATCCGCCGGACGATGCAGGTGCTGAGCCGCCGGACCAAGAACAACCCGGTGCTGATCGGCGAGCCCGGCGTCGGCAAGACGGCGATCGCCGAGGGCTTGGCGCTGCGGATCGTCAACGGCGACGTGCCGGAAAGCCTGAAGAACAAGAAGCTGATGGCGCTGGACATGGGCGCGCTGATCGCGGGGTCGAAATACCGGGGCGAGTTCGAGGAGCGTCTGAAGGCGATCCTGAAAGAGATCGAAGGCGCGGCGGGCGAGATCATCCTCTTCATCGACGAGTTGCACACGCTGGTCGGCGCGGGCAAGTCCGAGGGCGCGATGGATGCGGCGAACCTGATCAAGCCGGCTTTGGCGCGGGGCGAACTGCACTGCGTCGGCGCGACGACGCTGGATGAATACCGCAAGTATGTGGAAAAGGACGCGGCTCTGGCGCGGCGGTTCCAGCCGGTGATGGTGTCCGAGCCGACGGTCGAGGACACGATCAGCATCCTGCGGGGCATCAAGGAAAAGTACGAACTGCACCACGGGGTGCGGATTTCCGACAGCGCCTTGGTGGCGGCGGCGACCTTGTCGCACCGCTACATCACCGACCGCTTCCTGCCGGACAAGGCGATCGACCTGATGGACGAGGCGGCGAGCGCGGCTGCGGATGGAGGTGGATTCCAAGCCCGAGGAACTGGACCAGCTGGACCGGCAGATCCTGCAGTTGCAGATCGAGGCGATGGCGCTGGGCAAGGAAGACGACGCGGCATCGAAGGACCGGCTGGAGCGGCTGGAGAAGGAACTGGCGGACCTGCAGGAGCGGTCGTCGGAGATGACGGCGAAATGGCAGGCGGAACGCGACAAGCTGGACACGGCGCGGGGCCTGAAGGAACAGCTGGACCAGGCGCGGGGCGAGCTGGAGCACGCCAAGCGCGAGGGCAATCTGGCGCGGGCGGGCGAGCTGTCCTACGGCGTGATCCCCGGGCTGGAGAAGAAGCTGGCCGAGGCCGAGGCGCAGGATGACGCGCTGATGGTGGAAGAGGCGGTGCGGCCCGAGCAGATCGCGGAAGTGGTCGAACGCTGGACGGGCATCCCGACCAGCCGGATGCTGGAGGGCGAGCGCGAGAAGCTGCTGAAGATGGAAGAGGAGCTGGGCAAGCGCGTCATCGGCCAGCGGCAGGCGGTGGTGGCGATTTCGAACGCCGTGCGGCGCGCGCGGGCGGGCCTGAACGACGAGAACCGCCCGCTGGGGTCGTTCCTGTTCCTGGGGCCGACGGGCGTGGGCAAGACCGAGCTGACCAAGGCGCTGGCGGAGTATCTGTTCGACGATGACAACGCGATGGTCCGCATCGACATGTCGGAGTTCATGGAGAAGCACGCGGTGTCGCGTCTGATCGGCGCGCCGCCCGGCTATGTCGGCTATGACGAGGGCGGGGTGCTGACCGAGGCGGTCAGGCGCAGGCCGTACCAGGTGGTGCTGTTCGACGAGGTCGAAAAGGCGCATCCGGACGTGTTCAACGTGCTGCTGCAGGTGCTGGACGACGGGGTTCTGACCGACGGTCAGGGACACCGAGTGGACTTCAAGCAGACGCTGATCGTGCTGACGTCGAACCTGGGGTCGCAGGCGCTGAGCCAGCTGCCGGAGGGGTCGGATTCCTCCGCCGCGCGGCGCGAGGTGATGGAGGCGGTGCGCGGGCACTTCCGGCCCGAATTCCTGAACCGTCTGGACGACACGATCATCTTCGACCGGCTGTCGCGGGGCGACATGACGGGGATCGTGACGATTCAGCTGGCGCGGCTGGAAGCGCGGCTGGCAGGGCGGAAGATCACGCTGGACCTGAACGATGCGGCGCGGCAATGGCTGGCCGATGAAGGCTATGACCCGGTCTTCGGCGCGAGGCCCCTGAAGCGGGTGATGCAGCGGGCGATCCAGGACCCGCTGGCCGAGATGCTGCTGGCGGGTGACGTCAAGGACGGCGAGACGGTGCATGTGAGCGCCGGAGCGGACGGGCTGATCGTCGGCGAGAGGGTGTCGCGGTCGGGACGGGAACGGCCGCAGGATGCGGTGATCCACTGAGAGCGACGGGGGGCCTGTGGCCCCCTTTTCGTTCGGCGAGCGGTTGATGGCTGCCCCGTCGTGCGGGTCGGAGCGGTCAGCGAGCCTTGTGGAACCGAGGACAGAACCTGACCGCCGGATGGTAACGCAGCGGGCGTTCGGACCCCACTTGCATGCCGCAAATCCAAGCTATAAAAACTGAACCAAATGGTTCAGTATATCCAGACCCGATTCGATGACTTCGTTCTCCGCGCTCTCGGATGCCACCCGACGCGGTGTTCTGGAGCAGCTCGGGCGTGCAGACGCTTCGGTCTCGGACCTTGCCTCGACGTTCCGCATGACCCTCACGGGCATGAAGAAGCATGTCGGTGTCCTGGAGCAGGCGGGGCTTGTCACCACGGAAAAGGTCGGGCGCGTGCGGACCTGCAGGCTCGGCCTGCGCCGACTGGAGGAAGAGGCGGCATGGATCGAGAGGTACCGCCAGCTCTGGGATGCACGCTTCGACGAGCTGGACAAGGTTGTCGAGGAATTGAAACGCAAGGAGAAAGTCGATGGACGCAAATAGAGAGAGTGAGCCCTCCGATATGAAAAATCGGACGACGGTGGAACGGAAGTCCGAGCGCGAGCTCGTCGTCACGCGAAGCTTCGATGCAACGGCGCGCATCGCGTTCGAGGCGTGGACCAAGCCCGAACTGTTCAAGCGGTGGTGGGCACCGAAATCTACGGGCATGTCACTGCTGTCGTGCGAGATGGATGTCCGTGTCGGAGGCGGGTACCGGGTCGAGTTCGGCCATGCAGCCTTCGAGAAGCCCATGGCATTCTTCGGAAGATACATCGAGGTGACACCGCATTCGCGCCTCGTCTGGACAAATGACGAAAGCGATGCCGGTGCCGTGACCACGGTGACCTTCGAGGAAACCGGTAGCATGACGCTGCTGACCTTCCACGAACTCTATCCGACGAAAGAAGCTCTCGACCATTCCATCGAAGGTATGGAAGGTGGCCTGACCGAGCAGTTCGAGCAACTGGATGCGCTTCTTGTGACCTTGGGCGCGGGACGGTCATGACGTCGTCATTCCGGCGGCGTCCTGCCGACGCTGCCTGAGCATCGCATTCTGGGGGATGGCGGCAACCGAGGGTCGCGTTTGCCTTTGATCCCGCATGCTGCTGCTCAGGTCGGCCCCGGGAGCGCGAAGCGCCATTGTTTGCGGTCAGGATCGACAATCTCGGTTGCCGGACGCACCCTTCGGAGCGTGGCTGCTGAAACGGGTGATCCAGGACGCGCTGGCCGGGATGCTGCTGGCGGGGAACATCAGGGACGGCGCGGCGGTGCATGTGAATGCCGGAGCGGACGGGTTGATCGTCGGCGAGCGGGTCAGCTGGTCGGGGCGGCAACGATCCGAGGATGTGAAGCTGCCTTGAGGCGGACGGAGGCTTCGGCCCCCCCTTTCCTGCGGTTCGGGCGAAAGCGTGCCATCGTTGCAGGATCTGGCCGCCGCCTTGCCTGAACATTGGTCTTGTCGTGCATGGCCCGCGGTAGGATGATCCGGCGTTGCCCTTGGCCCGCAGCGCAGGAAGACCAGCATGGCTTTCGTGATAAAGGTCGAAGTCCCTGATCCGGCGGTCATGGAATTCCGGCTTGCACGGCAGAAGACGATGTATGGCGGCAAGAACATCGCTGCGAACGATACGATATTCGTGTTCGCAAGCGAGACCGAGGGCGGGCAGGGACTGATCGCGCGCGGCGTGGTCACGTCTGCCGAAGCCGTCGCGAGACGGCCCGGCATCGCCCGGCAGACACCGCGTGTGAACCTGACGATCACGCGAGTGGCGGTTGCAAAGCGGCCGCTTGGGCGAGCCATCCTGAGGCAATTCACCGATTGGTCCGACGGACGGCCCGAGACCGAACTCAATTTCAAATTCTATCGTCAGGCGACGAACAAGATCGGCGGGATATCGGATCAGACGGCGGTGTTCCTGAGCGGGTTCTTCTAGCCGGACGCGATCACTGCGGGCGCAGGCAGGTCGATCGTGGGCCGCCGCGTCAGGCGGTCAAGGCAAGACCGGCAACGGGATATGGTGGTTCACTGATCGCGGCATAAAACCTTGCCCCTGCGGGTCCGTGCCCGCATGATTTCATTCAAGGGAGATAAGATGGGTCGGCTGGCCAGCGTAACCGGACGAGGCGGCGACCGTGTGTTCATGGGGGACATGGTCGCCAATCTGACTGTCGGCCGTTTTGCCGATGCGCCGGACGGACTGGTTCTGACCGAACCGGGATGGACGCTCTTCAGTCTTGATTTCGAAACCTCGGAAGCCGTGTTCGTCGATGTCGGCGCGACGGCCGACCTTGTGTCCGCGCCCTTCTGCTATCAGGCCCAGTACGGGGCGGCACGGCGGCTCATGCGTTTGCCGTTCGCGGCTTTCGAGAGCCTTTCGCGTCAGGTGCCTAAAGGCGCGCCGCTGATCCAGCTGTTCAATATCGGGCATTGCGGATCAACGCTGCTGCATCATGTGTTCAACCGCTCGGGTGCTGCATGGTGCGTTTCGGAGCCACTGTTCACCTTTGACCTGGCGATGCGCCGTCACGATCTGAGTGCGGCCGCGCTGCGGGATCTGATGCGCGCGGGGCTGTCATTCCTGCGGCGCTTTCCCGGTGCAGCCGATGCGGACAGACTGGCAGTGAAACACTTCAGCCAGGCGACGACTATTTTCGCGGCCTGCCACGATGCCGAGCCAGCGGCATCGCACCTGTTTCTGTATCGGGACGGCGAAAGCTGGTGCAATTCGGTTTACGGCTTTGCGCAGAGGATCGTGGGCATGCCATTGGTGGTGCCGCCCGAGCGGCGCGCGTTCGGGTGGTGGATCATATCGGGCAATGTGGATCCGGCACGGCTGGAGGGCATTGTGGATATGACGGCAGCGGAAGTGACGCTTGATCGCTTTTCGGCCGTTGCCTGGGCACTGCATATCAAGGCGTGCCGACAGGCAATGGCTGCAGGCATGCCGATGCTGCCGGTGCGGTATGAGGATTTCGGGGCGGACCGGACGGGCGCCCTGAACCGGATATTCGCGCATTGCGGATTGAGCGTGTCGGCGGTCGCGCGGGGGCTTGCGGCGTTTGACGCGGATTCCCATGCCGGAACCGCCACGGCCAGCGCGGTTCCGGCATTGCCGCTGCCGCAGGAGGCATATGCACGGATCAGGGCGACGTTTGCCCACCGGTCGCTTGGGGTAAGGGGCGATGAGGTGCTGACTATGGCCAGCGGACAGTAACCGGTCAGGCGATGTGCGGCCGGTGCCCGATCTGGTTTTCGTGGATGCGGTCGCCCGTGTGTGATGTCACGCGTTTGTGTGCGTCCGGTCAAGACCGCTCGGAATATCCCGCCCCTTCCATGCGTAAGGCATCCGGGTCGCACGGGGAACGTGCTGCCGGATCACTGCATCGCAACAAGGGAGTTTCATCATGAGAATTGCAATCGCTGCGGTTCTGTCGATGGCCGCGACGGGGGCCTTTGCGGCACCGATGACGGGCAAGTCAACCTCGGGCGACGTGCTCACAGGCGACAACGGCATGACGCTGTACACCTTCGCCAAGGACGCCGCTGGCGTGTCGAACTGCGACGGCGACTGTGCGGTGAAGTGGCCGCCCTACATGGCGACGGAAGAGGACGAAGACGTGGCCAAGGCCCCGTTCAGCGTGATCGAGCGCAAGGACGAGACCTATCAATGGGCGCTGAACGGAATGCCGCTGTATTTCTGGGTGAACGACAAGGCGGCGGGCGACACAACGGGTGACGGCGTGGGCGGCGTCTGGAGCGTGGCGCGGCCCTGAGCAGACGGCGGGATTTGAGACAAGACGTTTCTGGACGGGACGATTTGAACGGCAGAGTTTGGTGTTGACGATTTGATGTGTTCGGGCGGGGCATTCCGGTGCCCCGCCTTTTTTCGCGGGCTTCGGGCCGTCAGGCCGCGCGTGCCGTCTCGGCGATCGCTGGAAGCGCCGGATATCCCTTCGGCCCGATCAGGATGTAGCGCGCGCCGGGTTCGCCCCAGACAAGGGCGTCGAAAGCGCCCAGCGCGCGGGGGGTGGCGGCATCTGTGGGGGGCTTGTCGCTGGCGATCCAGCAGAGCGCCACGACCTGACCGTCGGCATCGCGGTACATGAGCTGGGCGACGGGTTTGCCGTCGGCGACCAGCAGGCGCGCGCCTTCGAATGTCAGGCCCTGTGCGGCAAGGTCGGGGATGCGGGCGTCGTGGCCGACCTGGGTGGTCAGCCAGGTGACGATATGGTCGGCCTCGGACGCCGGAACCTCGGCCAGGTGGCGGGTCTGGGCGGCATAGACGGCGTGATAATCAGCGACATCGGCGATCCAGTCGCGGGCGGGCACGGTCTGGCGCGCGGCCAGCCAGCCGCCGCCCGCGCCGATGGCGAGACAGGCGAGCGAGGCGGCGAGAAGCGTCCAGACGGGGCGGCGCGTAGGTGCTGCCGGGGCCGGACCGGCGGCGGGGGCGGTGCCCACGGCGCGGGCGAGCGACAGCGGCAGCGGGGCCGACAGCATGGCGGCGAAATCGGCGCGGGCGGCGGCATCGGCGGCGGCAAGCGCATCGTAGCGGGCGCGCAGCGCGGGGTCGGCGGCAAGCGCGCGGTCGATGGCGGCCGCTTCGGGCGCGGGCAGCGCGTTGTCGAGGCGTGCGCTGAGCTGGTCTGTGCTGATGACGGTCACGATACGACCCCCCCGTCGGCAGTGTGGTCGGCGAGGCGTTCGGCGAGCATCTGGCGGGCGCGCGAAACGCGGCTCATCACCGTGCCGGGCGGAATGTCGAGAAGTGCCGCAGCCTCGGCATAGCTGTAGCCTTCGACGGCGACGAGGAGGAGCGTCGCGGCATAGCCTTCGGGCAGGGCGGCGAGGCGGCCCATGATCTGGGTCGCGGCAAGGTCGTGTTCGGCGGTGGCGTGGGTGCGCAGTTCGGTGGCCTCGGTCGCGTCGACCTGGCCCTGACCTTGCCGCGTCCGGGCGCGGCGGGTGTCGCTGATGAAGGCGTTGCGGAGGATGCGGAAGACCCAGCGGTCGAGCCCCTGCGCTGCGTCCCAGTCAGCGGCGCGGGACATGGCGCGCAGGCAGGCATCCTGCACAAGGTCGTCGGCATCGGCGGCATTGCGGGTGAGCGAAAGGGCGAAGCGGCGCAGGCGGGGCAGCAGCGCGACAAGGTCGCGGCGGAGGGTCTGGTCGGACGAAGCTGCGGCAGAGGGCATCGGGTGGGACGTCCATGCAAAATCAATGACGCCGAAGGGCATAACGGCGCGAGTGTCACGGGAGAGAAGGGCAGATGCAACCATGTGATTTGGCGGGGCCAGGACGTCGGGCGGGAATTCGCGGGAGGATTACGCGCGGGGTGGGCGGATAATTCCCGGCAGGGCAGAAATTCAGATCGCCAGCGCGGCCTTGCGCCCCTCGTGGAAGGCGTAAGGGGCCTGACGCGGGGCGGCGGCGTCGCCGATGAGGATGGGGTTCAGGTCGGCGAGGTCTGGCCGAAAGCGGGTCGAAGGCGCGGTTGGTGGTGGACATGACGAGGGCCGTGGCGGGGATGCGTTCGGTCGTGGCCGGTGAGGAGAGCTGCGGACGGTGGCGGCGTTGCCGTGCCATTCGGCGATGCAGGATTCGGTCAGGCATGCGGACGTCCAGGCGCGCCGAGGCGCGGCGGAGCGGGCCTGTCGGCTGCCGTGCGGGCGATCTCGCGGCCGATCATGGGCTTCGGGGGTGACGATGGTGACGGCGCTTGCCCTGTTCGGCCAGCGCCCAGGCGGTGCCCGCGCCGCGCCATGTGCCGCCTTCGTCATAGAGGATGACGGTGTCGCCGATCCTGCGCGTCGCGGCGCAGGATGTCTTCGGGGGAATAGACGTTGCCGAGGTCGATGCCCGGCAGGCGGGCATGCTGGGGTATCCAGCGCTGGAACCCGTCGGGATCGGGCAGCGATCCGGTGGCGAGGATGATGGCGTCGGGTTTCAAGGGCGCGGATGTCGTCGGCGTCGGCATAGGTGTTCAGCATGACGCGGACCTGCAGCTGTGCAAGCTGGCGTTCGTACCAGCCCATCAGGTCGGTGATCTGGCCGCGCCTTGGTTGCAGACCGGCAAGGCGGAACTGGCCGCCGATCTGCGGTGCTGCCTCCATCAGCGTGACGCGATGGCCGCGTTCGGCGGCGGCGCGGGCGGCCTCCAGCCCGGCAGGACCGGCACCGACGACGACGACGTGTTTCGGCGTGACGGCGGGGGTGAAGCGGTCGCCGCCCCATTCCCATTCGCGGCCTGCCGATGGGTTGATGAGGCAGGAAATCCAGTAGTCGCGCGACCGGCGGCCCCAGCACATCTGGTTGCAGGAAATGCAGCCGCGCACGTCTTCGGCGCGCCCTTCGGTCGTCTTGCGGGCGAGGTGCGGGTCGGCGATCTGGCCGCGCACGATGGAGACGAGATCGGCCTGACCGCTGGCGATGATGGCCTCGCCGTTTTCGGGTGTGCGGATATGCGCCTCGGACGTGACCTTGGCGTGGTTCAGGGCCTGTTTCAGCATTTCGGTCAGCGGCGTCGTCAGCTTTTCGCCCATCGTGAAGGGCGGGATGATGCTTTCGAAGTCGAGATAGCTGCCGGAGCCGACGGTGACATAGTCGATCTGGCCGGTGGCATCGTGGAGGGCTGCGATTTCGGCGAGGGCTTCGTTCTGGAGCGTGACGCTGTAGGCATCCGACGTGGCTGACGGCCAGGCCGATGATGAAATCCTCGCCGCAGGCGCGGCGGATGCCGTCGATGATGCGGCGTGAGAAGCGGGTGCGGTTTTCCAGGGAGCCGCCCCACTGGTCGTCGCGGGTGTTGCACCACGGCGTCCAGAACTGGTCGAGAAGGGAATGGTAGGCGGCCCAGACCTCCACCCCCTGAAAGCCGGATTTTTGGCAGCGGACGGCGGCGGCGATATGGGCGTCGATCAGCTCCTCGATCTCGGCTTCGGTCATCCGGTGGCTGCCGTCGGTGTCGTGATAGCTGGGGCCGCCGGAGGGCGACCAGTGCGGCGCGAAGGAGAGGTCGGAATCGCCGTGCGCGCCGATGTGGTAGAGTTGCTGGAGGATGACGGCGCCCGCTTCCCTGACCGGCTCGGTCACTTTGCGGAAATGCGGGATGACGTCGTCGGTGCCGTGCAGGAAGTTGCCGCGCGTCAGCACGCCGGTGCGGTGGACCGGCATCGGTTCGGCGACGATCATCGCGGCGCCGCCGAGGGCGCGTTCGAGGAGGTAGGCGGCGAAGCGGGGGCCGGGCAGTCCGGCATCGGACATGTTGGCGGTATGCGCGCCGAAGACGATGCGGTTGCGGAGAGTGTGGCCGCGCAGCTGGATCGGGGGACAGGAGGCGCGGGTGGGCAGTCATCAGTACCAGGCGTCCGGCATCGACGCCTTCCGCCGCGCGATGAAGTCCTGCAGGGCATCGTCGATGGCCACGTCCAAAGGCGGGGCCTGATATTCCGCAAGCCGCTTCTTCCACAGCCGGTTGGCCCGTGTGGCTGCGTCCGCCGACCCCGCCGCCTCCCATTTCTCGAAGGGTTCGTTGTCGGCGATGTCGCTGTCCCAGTAGGCGGTCTCGTAGTTCGCCAGCGTGTGCTGGGAACCGAAGAAGTGGCTGCCCGGGCCGACTTCCTGAAATGCGCCCATCGCAAGCGAATTCTCGTCCACCGTCACGCCGTCAAGATAGGTGTGCAAAGCCCCGCAGAGGTCGGCGTCGAGCATGAATTTCTCGTAGGACATGGACAGGAGGCCGTCGAGAAAGCCTGCGGAATGCAGGATGAAGTTCGCGCCGCAGTGGATCGCGGCGAGCATCGACATGGTGCCTTCGGTCATGGCATGGGCATCGGGAAGCTTGGAGGTCGTGAAGTTGCCCGAGCAGCGCAGCGGCAGGTTCAGGCGACGCGCGAGCTGGCCGATGACCATGCTGCCGATGGCGGGTTCGGGCGTGCCGAAGGTGGGCGAGCCGGAGCGCAGCGCGGTGGAGGAGAGGAAGTTGCCGAAGATAACGGGCGCGCCGGGCCGTTCCAGCTGGGTCAGGGCGCAGCCCGCCATGGTTTCGGCAAGGGACTGCGCGATGGCACCGGCATTGGTGACAGGCCCCATCGCGCCGCCGAGGATGAAAGGCACGACGACGGCGCACTGGTTGGCGCGGGCATAGGCGCGCAAGCTGCGCGTCATCGTCCCGTCCCAGACCAGCGGCGAGTTCACGTTGACGTTGCCGAGGATGACGCAGTTGTCCTCGACGAAGCCCGCGCCGAACAGGATGCGGGCCATTTCGATGTTGTCTTCGCTGCGCTCCTCGGCCGTCACCGACCCCATGAAGGCCCGGTCGGAGTATTTGATGTGCGAATAGACCATGTCGAGGTGGCGCTTGTTCACCGGCACGTCGGTGGGTTCGCAGATCGTGCCGCCGGAATGGTGGAACCAGGGCGAGCCTTGGGCGAGTTTGATGAAGTTGCGGAAATCCTCGATGGTGCCGAAGCGGCGGCCGTTGTCGAGGTCCATGACGAATGGCGATCCGTAGGCCGGGGAGAAGACGACCGACTTGCCGCCGATGACGACCGAATTGGCGGGGTTGCGGGCGTGCTGAGTGAACGCGGCAGGGGCGGTTTTCAGAACCTCGCGCAGGAGACCCGGGGGGAACTTGACGAGAACGCCGTCGAGTTTGGCCCCGGCGCGCCGCCAATGGTCGAGCACGACGGGATCATCGCGGAATTCGATGCCGACCTCGGCGAGGATTCGGTCGGCGGCGGCCTCGATGCGGATCAGGTTTTGTTCCGACAGGATGTCGTAGGTCGGGATGTTGCGGGTGATATAGGGGCGGTGAAGGCCGGTGCGCCCGGCGGCACGGTCCTTGCGGCGGGCATCGCGTCCGGAGCGGGTGCGGGTGACTTCCTCGATGGTCATTTCGGCATCTCCCCGGACGGCTGGATGGGGAATGCTAGGGTCGGAGGGGGCGGACCCGTTAGCCTGACGGGCGACATTCCATGGGGTGGAAATGTCGCTTTTGCGGGACGATGCGGCGCAAGGGGGCGGCGCGGTCAGGTGATCCAGCCGGTTTCCAGCACCTCTGCCCAGTCGGCGCGGCCCCTTGCGCGGGCCAGCGCGACGGCGGGGGCGGTGTCGTAGGGCACCATGCGGAAGGTGACGGACCAGCCGTGGGGCGTTTGGTCGAGAATCGCGTATCGGGCGTGGGGTGCGCCGGTGACGATGCGGTGGCCGTGATCGTTGAAGCCGGGGACGCCGACGCTGCCGGGGTTCACGATCAGGCGGCCATCGGGCAGACGCATGGCCTCGGCCACATGGGAATGGCCGCAGAGAAGGAGCGACTGCGGGATGCCCTCGGCACGGGCGGCGATGTCGGCCAGCGGGTTCGGGGCGACATGGCCCTGCGGTGTGACTTGGTTCAGCCAGCGCGTTACGTCATCCTGCGGGGTGGCATGGCAGAGGAAGACGTCGCCGATGGTCAGGGTGGTGGGCAGAGCGCGTAGCCAGCCGAGATGCGCCGACGACAGCAGCGGCCGGGCATCGGCGTCCCATTGCGGATCGGGATCGGGCGGGTCGGTCAGCCAGCGGTCATGGTTGCCGCGCACGGTGGGCCAGCCAGCGTCCATCAGTAGGTCGGCGGTGCGGTCAGCCTCGAGCGGGCCGGACAGGCAGTCGCCGAGGTTGAGCGTCAGGTCGGGTGACTGGCGCACCAGATCGTCGATCACCGCCTGCAGGGCGCCCGCATTGCTGTGGATGTCCGACAGGACGGCGAGGCGCATCTATTCCGCCGCCATGTCCTGTGTGCTGTCCCAGTCCGAGATCGCCTTGACGTCGAGAAATTCCTCGATGCCCCAGTGTCCGCCCTCGCGGGCGCGCCCGGAGGCCTTGACCCCGCCGAAGGGCGATCCGGCACCGCGCGACTTGCCGTTCATCTGGACCATGCCGGATTTGAGGCGGCGGGCGAGGCGGTTGCGGCGCGCGCCGTCCTGGGATTGGACGTAGTTCGTCAGGCCGTAGATCGTGTCGTTGGCGATGGCCACGGCCTCTTCCTCGGTGTCGAAGGGGATCATCGACAGGACTGGGCCGAAGATTTCTTCTTTCTCGATGGTCATGCCGGGCTTTACGTCGGCGAAGATCGTGGGCCGTACGAAATAGCCCCGGTTCAGGCCCTCGGGGCGGCCGAGGCCGCCGGTGACAAGGCGCGCGCCTTCCTTGATGCCCGCCTCGATCATCCCTTGGATCTTGTCGTATTGCATCTGGCTGACGACCGGGCCGATATGCCCGCCCGCCTCATGCGCCGAAGCGACGCGGAGGCGATTCGGCCACCGATTTCGCGATTTCGACGGCGGTATCGTAGTAGGACCGTTCGACCAGCATGCGGCTGGGCGCGTTGCAGGACTGGCCGGAGTTGTCCATCAGGTGCAGCACGCCGCGCCGGACGGCCTTTTCGTCCGCATCCGCGAAGACGAGGTTCGCACCCTTGCCGCCGAGCTCCAGCGTGACGCGCTTGAAGGTGTCGGCGGCGGCCCTGCTGATGAGCGCGCCGGCACGGGGCGATCCCGTGAACGAGATCATCTCGACATCCGGGTGGGACGAGAGCTGCGTGCCCACGCCCGGCCCGTCGCCGTTCACGAGGTTGAACGCGCCCGGCGGGAAACCGGCATCATGGACGAACTCCGCGAACAGAAGCGACGACAAGGGTGCAATTTCCGAGGGCTTCAGCACCATCGTGCAGCCGGCGAGCATCGCCGGGATGGCCTTGAGAGTGACCTGGTTCATCGGCCAGTTCCACGGGGTGATCAGACCGACGACGCCCACGGGTTCCAGCGCGATGCGGTCGTTGGGCGCATGCGGGCCGAGGGGGCGGATGAACTGGAAATCCTTGAACGCGGTCAGGAAGTTCCTCAGGTGCCAGGGCAGGCTCGCCGCCTGTTCGTTCAAGGCGTGGTCGATGGGCGAGCCCATCTCGAGGCTGATGGCGCGGGCCATTTCATCCTTGCGGCGTTCGTACTGCGCGAGGATGCCCTCGACGAGGCGGGCACGTTCGGCAGGAGGCGTGGCAGCCCACGCGGGCAAGGCGGCCTTGGCGGCGGCGACGGCAGCGTTGGTATCGGCCGCGTCACCCAGCGAGATCACGGCGCAGACCTCTTCCGTCGAAGGGTCGATGACCTCGCAGTCGCGGGGCTTCGCGGGCGCGACCCAGTGGCCGTTGATGTAGAATCTGTGCGCGTCGATCATGGGAACCTCCGGAACTGCTGACCCGTTGTCTCATCGGGACCTGCCGGGGGCAAGCGCAGGGCGACCGGGAATGTCGCAAATAGACGCGACGTTCTGTCCGCCCAGTTCGTCATTCTGCCGGAAAGGTAAGGTTAGACGAACCGACCATCCGCGAGCGGCGCGGGCGGACGGGCAGAGCGACAGAATTAGTGGGCGACGGAACATTGTTCCGGTTCGGGAGCCGTGGGCAAAGAACATGTCCTGATTTGCGGGCTGCAGGGCTTTGGGGATGAAACTTTGTTCCGCTTCGACTAGATTTAACCTTAGGATTCCCTATGCAAAGGAGACAGGGTGATGAGCCTGCGCATCAACGATACGGTTCCCGACTTCACGGCCGAGACGGATCAGGGCACGATCCGGTTCCATGACTGGATCGGCGACAGCTGGGCGATCCTGTTCAGCCACCCGAAGGATTTCACGCCGGTCTGCACGACGGAATTCGGCGCGGTGGCGCGGCTGGACGCGGAGTGGAAGAAGCGTGGCACGAAGGTGATCGGCATTTCGGTGGACGGCGTGGCCGAGCACAAGCGCTGGAAAGCCGACATCGAAACAGCGGGCGGTGCCGCGCCGGGGTTCCCGATCCTGGCGGACAGCGGGCTGGAGATCGCCAAGGCCTTCGACATGCTGCCGGCCGAGGCGGTGCTGCCGGACGGCCGGACGCCGAACGACACGGCGACGGTGCGGGCGGTCTATATCATCGGGCCGGACAAGAAGCTGAAGCTGAGCATGGTGTATCCGATGACGGTCGGGCGGAACTTTGCGGAAGTGCTGCGCGCGCTGGACGCGCTTCAGACCTCGACGAGCAAGGGAGTCGCGACACCGGCGAACTGGGAGGTCGGGCAGGACGTGATCATTCCGGCGTCCGTCAACGACGCGGACGCTACGGCGAAGTTCGGGGCGTTCCGGACAGTGCTGCCGTATCTGCGGTATACCAAGGTGCCGGGGTAGGGGGTCAGCCGGGCCGGTTGCCGGACAACGGTACGACCCGGCGCGAGGCGGTAAACAGATGCGCCATCCGCCGGACCCCCATGCGGACCTGCGCGGCGATCCGGCGGCGGCGGAAGGCGCGGTAGGCGGGGCGGGTGAGGCCGTCATAGATGCTGCGGTCGATGCGCCCGATGCTGGTGGAGACCGGTATCGGCGCGGCGATCCCATGCGTCGCGCACTGGTCGATCTGTATGGCGAGTGCGGGGTCGGCCTGCCACGACGCCATGTCATAGGCGGCGCAGATGATCGCATCGGCGATCCCGGCGCTGCGATCTGCCCTTGCGATGAGTTTGCGTGCACCGGATGGCCAGAGAACATAGGCTGCTGCACCGGTGTAATCCTGCCAGAGACGGACCAGCGGCAGACCGGGATGCGGCTGGCCGATCAGCTTGGCGCGGCCGCGGGTTTCCAGCGTGACATGGTCGAGTCCCGTGGCGGCTTCAAGACCTGGCAGGAGCGCGGGGACGCCGGGCATAAGCAGCGCGTCGTCCTCCAGCACCAATGCCGGGACAGTACCCTGGGCGATGATCTCCCACACCGCACGGTGCGAGGCAGAGGCAGCTTTTTCGGCGCTGCTCAAGGGTCTCTGCCAGCGCTGCCATTGCGGGTGGTCGGATGGAGGCGACAGTGTAGCGGGCGTGATCGCAGGGAAGCGGTCCCATGGGATGCCAAGACGGTCGAGTTGCGCCATCTGGAACGCCAGCCGATCCGCCGCGCGGTCGAGGTTGATGACGAAAGCCCTCATCGCCGGGCAGGGTCGGTCAGGTCGCCGGAGAAGAGCCGAAGATAGGCATCGACGACGCCCTTTTCGCTGAACATCGCTGCCAGACGGTCGCGCGCGTTGGCGGCGAACGTCCGGCCCAGTGCCGGATCGGCGCGCAGGCGTTCCACTGCGGCGACCATCGCGTCCACGTCGTCAATCGGCGTCACGATCCCGTCCACCCCGTCGCGCATGTACCAGTCCGGGCCTTCGGACCGGGTCGAGACCGAAGGCACGCCTGCCTGCCAGGCTTCAAGCAGCATGTTGCCGAGGGGTTCATGGCGCGAAGGCATCAGGAAGACATCCGCAGCGGCAAGATAGTGGATCGGTTCCTTGACCCAGCCGACCCACCGCAGCCGGTCGGTCATCCCGGTCTCGGCTGCCAGCGTCTCAAGCTCGGCGCGCTTTTCGCCGTCGCCGATCAGCCAGAGCCAGGCCCCGGGGATGCGGGCGGCGGCGCGGATCGCGAGGTCCATCCCTTTGCGCGGCACAAAACGCCCGCCCGCGACCAGCAGGAAGGCATCGGCGGGCGTGTCCAGCGTGTCGCGCGCGACCGGGATGGGTGTCACTGCGCGCGGGAAGTTCGAGATGGTGATCGCGGGTTTCGTCCAGCCCAGTTCGCGGCAGCGGTCGCCGATGCCGGGCAGGTTGCCGACCAGCACGTCGCAATTGCCGAAGTGGTCGAGGTGCCGGGGGAAGTCGCCCATCCGCGCGATGCGGACGGGCCCCGCGACTTTCGGCATCAGCCGCGCGGCGCGGGGCATCCAGGCCATCACGGCGTCGGGTTTCCAGCGGTTGCAGAGCCAGCGGACCCGCCATTCCAGCATCGGCGCGCTGAGTGACAAACGGCGATAGTGGTTTTCGATAAGGGTTCCGTAGGGTTCGATCTCGCCCTTCCAGATGCGGTCGGGCCGCACGACGAAGCGCTGCTCGACCCCGCGCCGTCCGAGGGCCGCGACAAGGTTCACGAAGAAGCGTTCCGCCCCGCCGTCCTTGCCGAAATGCATGTGCAGGACGCGCGGCGGCCGGGCGGGCGCGGGTGACCCGGTCATGATCCGCGCCGGCGGTTGCGGTTCGCGCGGGCGAGCGCCATCCGATAGCCGATCTGATAGCGCAGGGTGTGGAACGGCCGGCGTGGGATGGCTTTCGCGGCGGTGCGGCGTGCGACGCCGATCGTGCCCGTCACAGTCTGCTGGTCGCCGACGCGGACCGGGGGCGGTAGCACCAGCGCGTTGCGCATCCCGGTTTCCCAGAAGAACTTCTGATCCTCGTCCACAGGGCGGAAGAACGGGATCGCCCGCGCTGCGAGATGTGCTGCCGCCGCTCGGGTCACGCCATAGCCGATCAGGCAGGTCGGCACGCGGTCGGGGATGACGATCCTGTGCGCCGTGCCCGAGCGCGCGGTCGGCGATGGCCGGGCCGGATCGGCATCGAAGGAGAACAGCTTGACCATGTCCCAGTCGCGCCCGCCATCGTCCGACAGAAGGCGCAGCACCTCTGCCAGATCGGGGCCCGCGTCGAAGTCATCTTCGAAGATGAAATCCGCCCGGTGCGTCGCCCGCCGCGATCTGCCGCCAGGCCTCGATGTGCGACAGGTAGCAGCCGATCTCGGCCCCGACGAGCGGCGCGCGGCCGCGCCTACGGTTGGCGTCCGCGTCATAAACGCGCGCAACCTCGTCCGGCGTCAGGTTGAAGCCGTTCACCGCGTCGAGACGGGCGAAAGGGATGCCCTGCGCCGTCAGGGACCTCGCGGCGTTCTCCATCCGGACGGTGTTGCGGGCGAGATTGATGACAAACGCCGGCCACATGGCCTGTCATATCCCCTGACGCATCAGAAGGACGTTCTTGTGGATCGTCTGCCGAACAACGAAGCCCCTTGGCAGCAAGCGCCGTGATCATTGCGGCGATCTTGTCCGCACCGACGATATGCTCATGCGTCTCGACCACGATGGCGCGAACGCCTGACAGGTCGGCGGCCTCCAGAAGATCAACCTCTGCCCCTTCGACATCCATGACGATGACATCCGGGCTGTGCACGGCGATCACGCCGTTGATCGGGTCGCTTTCGACGGTGATTTTCCGGGCGTCGTTTTCCCGGTCAAGCAGCGAGGAGGAGATGACATTAGCATTCTGGAAAAAGCTGATCGGCTGACCTTCCACCGTCACGGCCCGCATCCTCAGGTTCGGGGTCAGGCCGTTCAGACGGTAGTTGCCCTCGATGGCCGTTTGCAGGGCAGGGTTCGCCTCGTAGGACAGGACAAGACCTTCGCCCGCGCGCTGCGAACAGAGGATGCTGATGAAGCCGAGCCCGGAGCCGATTTCCAGCACGCGGTCGCCCCTGCCGCACGGACGCTTCGACCAGCTGCCGTTCGGGCAGTTCGTAAAGACCTTTGAAGATGGCTGTGCGCAGCGGGCGCGTGGAATGTCGGTCAGGGTTCAGTGTTCAGACGGACGGTGCCGATCCGCGCGACCTGGGTGTTGAGGAGCCGGTGCAGGGCCAGATTGAACGTGCGCAAGACTGGCTTCTGGGTCACTTGCTTGTTCCCGGCACTGTCGGCGGTGATGCCCAGGGTATCATTTGACACCGGTCAGGAACCAGCCGGAAGACACGGCGCAGATGCGTTCGCCGCGTTTGCCGGAATAGGTGGAACCGCGGATCGTGAGGCGCGCGTAGAGCCAGTCGAAGAAATGCGCCGCGTGGAAATTCAGCCGCCGGGCCGGTCCGATGCCGCCGGAGATGCTGAACGCGGTGGCGCGCCGGCCCCAGATCAGGGGTTTCAAGGACAGGCTGGCAAAGCCCGCGCGGTCAAACGTTTCCCGCCACCAGCTGGGGGTCGCGCGGAAATAGTCGTCCGGGTGTGCGTGGATGCGGAAGATGAAGGGCACGGTGACGTAGACCGTGCCGCCGGGTTTCAGGACGCGGTGAATCTCTCGCAGAACAGCAAGGCCGTCATAGACGTGTTCAAGCGTGTTCAGGCAGATCGCTGCATCGAAGCCGTCGTCCGGAAGCGGAAAGGGCTGGCCCGGCTCGATGATGTGGGTCGGGTCGATGGCAGGTATCGATGTTCACCAATTCGAGCGTCGATCCCTTCGGGCAGATACGGGCATGTACCGCGCCTTGCGCCCGCCACCGACATCCAGCACGCGGCCGGTCAGCGGCATTGCGGACAGCGTCTCGTACTCCATCGCGCGCAGATCGGAGTTGCCCGGGAAGTCGCGGTAAAGCCGCCGCCAGCGCGCCAGCGTCGGTTTCGGCGGATCGATGTAGATGTAGTCCATTCACGTGCCCCGCCGGAGTGCGCCTGCGGGGCGTCATAGCGGGCGGGCGGGCAGGGGACAAGCGGGCAGCCCTTCCCGGCGACGCGGAATGAGAACGGCCCGGAGCGATGGTTCGCCCCGGGCCGCAATCTGTGTAGTGGGGTCGGCGGAACCCGATCACGCGTCCGCCTGTTCCTTTTTCTCGACGATCTCGGCCCCGGTCTCCTGATCGACCATCTTCATGCCGAGCCGGACCTTGCCGCGCTCGTCGAAGCCCAGAAGCTTGACCTTCACCTCCTGGCCTTCCTTCAGATACTCGTTCGGGTGCTGGATACGCTTGTTGGCGATCTGGCTGACATGCACCAGACCGTCGCGCTTGCCGAAGAAGTTCACGAAGGCGCCGAAATCGACCAGCTTGACGACCTTGCCGGTGTAGACCTTGCCCTCTTCCGGCTCGGCCACGATCGAATAGATCATGTCGAAGGCCTTCTTGATCGAGTCGGCGTTGGCCGACGCGATCTTGATGACGCCGTCGTCGTTGATATCGACCTTGGCACCGGACACTTCGACGATCTCGCGGATCACCTTGCCGCCCGACCCGATCACTTCGCGGATCTTGTCGGTCGGGATCGTCATCGTCTCGATCCTCGGCGCGTGCGCCGAGAATTCGTGACGGCCTTCGGTCAGCGCCTTGGCCATTTCGCCGAGGATGTGCAGGCGTCCGTCCTTGGCCTGCGCCAGTGCCTGCTTCATGATTGCGGGCGTGATGCCTGCGATCTTGATGTCCATCTGCAGCGACGTGATGCCGTTCGCCGTTCCCGCGACCTTGAAGTCCATGTCGCCGAGGTGATCCTCGTCGCCCAGGATGTCGGTCAGGACCGCATACTTGCCGTCATCTTCCAGGATCAGGCCCATCGCCACGCCCGCGACCGGGGCCTTCAGCGGCACGCCTGCGTCCATCATCGACAGCGACGATCCGCAGACCGTGGCCATCGAGGACGATCCGTTCGATTCCGTGATCTCGGACACCAGACGGATCGTGTAGGGGAAGTCCGTCGCGGCGCGGCAGGACGGCCTGCAGCGCACGCCATGCGAGTTTGCCGTGGCCGATCTCGCGGCGGCCGGGCGGGCCGAAGCGGCCGACTTCGCCGACCGAATAGGGCGGGAAGTTGTAGTGCAGAAGGAAGTTCGACCGGAAATTGCCGTGCAGCGCGTCGATGATCTGCTCATCCTCGCCGGTTCCCAGCGTGGTGACGACCAGGCCCTGGGTCTCGCCACGCGTGAACAGCGCCGATCCGTGCGTGCGCGGCAGAATGCCGACTTCGCTGACGATCGGGCGCACCGTCTTGGTGTCACGTCCGTCAATCCGGGTGCCCGACTTGACCACATCGCCGCGCAGGATCGAGGATTCCAGCTTCTTGATCGACGAACCCAGGTTCGCGTCCTTCTGCTCTTCCTCGGTCAGCGATGCGACGATGGTGGCGGCAGCCGCCGAAATCGCGTTGGTCCGCTCCTGCTTGTCGCGGATCGCGAAGGCAGCGCGCATCTGCTTTTCGCCCGACTTCTTCACCTTGGCGTAGAGCTTGGAATAGTCCGCCGGCTGGAAATCCATCGGCTCCTTTGCGGCGTCTTCGGCGAAGTCGATGATCAGGTCGATGACCGGCTGCATCTGCTCGTGGCCGAAGACGACCGCGCCCAGCATTTCTTCCTCGGTCAGTTCATAGGCTTCCGATTCCACCATCATCACGGCGTCCTTGGTGCCCGCGACGACCAGGTCCAGACGCTGTTCCGGGTTGTTCCGCAGCTGGTCCATGTCGGCCACTTCGGGGTTCAGCACATAGGCACCGTTCGCGAAGCCGACACGCGCGGCGGCGATCGGGCCCATGAAGGGCACGCCCGAAATCGTCAGCGCAGCGGATGTCGCGATCATCGCGACGATGTCGGGATCGTTGACGAGGTCATGCGACAGAACGGTGCAGATGATCAGCACTTCGTTCTTGAAGCCCTCGACGAACAGCGGGCGGATCGGACGGTCGATCAGGCGCGAGGTCAGCGTTTCCTTTTCGGAAGGACGCCCTTCGCGCTTGAAGAAGCCGCCCGGGATCTTGCCCGCAGCATAGGTTTTTTCCTGGTAGTGCACGGTCAGCGGGAAGAAGTCCTGCCCCGGCTTCGGCTGCCGCGCGTAGGTCACGTTGGCCATGACGCTGGTTTCGCCCAGCGTGGCGACGACCGACCCATCGGCCTGCCGCGCAATTTTTCCGGTTTCCAGAGTGAGCGTTTCAAGGCCCCACTGGATTGATTTCTTGGTCACATTGAACATCTGGTTTCCTCTGGGACGGACCCCCTGGCCCTGTCCCTCATGTCTGGCGGCCCCATTGCCGCCGCCCCCCGTATCCTGTCGCATGTGGCCGGGGGCATGGCCTCACGTCGCAGATTGCGTCCCCATATAGGAATGCCTGTGTTTTGGAAACAGGCAACACAGCCGCAATGCCCGGCGGGTCGGTCAACTGGATTTGGAAGCCGCAACGACCTGGCGCATCCGACGTTCGGTTTCCGCAGCTTCGGCACGAAGGAAGTCCAGAAAGCGCGCGAGTTGCGGGTGGTTCGCTGCACCTTGGCGGACTGTCATGCAGTAGGGGTGCGGGGCGGCAAGGTGCATGTCGGTCCGGAAGGGCAGCTCGATCCGGCCCGCATCAATGTCGTCCAGCACGAAGGAAAGCCCACAGACGAGGAACCCCACATCCTGCCGCACCGCCTCGAGCGCATTGGAGGTGCTGTCATATCGGACGCCACGGTCGGGCCCTTCGCGGCGCAAGCCAAAGGCTTCGAACCAACGGACCCATCCTGGCGGGCCATCGGTGCGGCTATGCGACTTGACGTGGAGAATCGGCATCCCCTCCATCGTGTTGTCTTTGTCGTAGCCGGCGATTCGGCGGGTGTTGTCGGGTCCCGAAACCGGAAGAAACATCTCACGGAAGAGGGGCTCGCCCGGCCCGCCCGCAGACGAGACGCGGATATCGGGCGCACCGAGGCGCACCGGAACGTCGCCCATGCCGTCGAGGCAGAACAGGACATGAGGGTAAGCTTCGCGAAAGCGCTGAAGACGTGGCATCATCCAGAGGTCGCTCCAGTCGCGCTCTGACACGATGTGAATCTCGGCGGTGCGCTGGAAATCGAGCGTCTCGGTCACGCGATCAAGTGCCGCGAAGGCCGCCCGAAGGTCGGGCATCGCGCGGTCAAGATCGGGCGCAGGTATCAGGCCCGAACGACCGCGCATCAGCAGGTCGGTGCCGAGGTAGTTTTCCAGCGTGCGAAGCCGCTGCCCGACTGCCGCCGGGGTGATCCCGAGCCGCTTCGCTGCTGCCGTCAGAGACCCTTCGCGGACGGTCATCTCCAGCGCCTGAAGCGACTTGAGGTGAGTGACACGGGTCATATGTGAAAGATAACCTTTATCGGACGCTGCCTTCTTGAGAGTTACTAAAGCTCACCTTTCATTCATGCAAGAAAATCGCGCTTCGCGATTTCCCTGACGGGGCGCACGCTATCCGCACGATGGCAATCTGCTAATGAGAGGGGACCAACAGATGTTGAAACGCTTCATGATTGAACGTGAAATTCCGGGCATCGGCGACTTTTCCATCACCGAGCTTTGCGGTGCGGCGCGTGCTTCGAACAAGGCGCTGGCAACGATCGGGCCCGCCATCCAGTGGCAGCATTCCTACGTCGCGGCCGGAAAGACATTCTGCATCTATCTCGCCGAAAGCGAGGAAGAAATCCGCAAGCATTCAGACCTGAGCGGCATCCCGGTCACGATGATCACGGAAGTGCCGCAGATTATCGACCCGCTGACGGCAACCAACTGACTGCAGGCGACCAATGGTACCTGTCGCTAGCCACGGCATTCAAATGCGTATGGGCCGCTGATGCGGCCCATACGCATTATCTGAGTCGAATGGCGCTTACCGGCGCAGGCCGAGCTTTTCGATCAGCGTGTTATACCGCGCTTCGTCCTTCTTCTTCAGATAGTCCAGCAGCTTGCGGCGCTGGGCGACCATCATCAGAAGTCCGCGGCGGGAATGGTTGTCCTTGACGTGGGCCTTGAAATGCTCGGTCAGGGTGGCGATGCGCGAGGACAGGATCGCGACCTGGACCTCGGGCGAACCGGTGTCGCCGGGCTTGGTGGCGAATTCGGTCATCACGCGGGTCTTTTCTTCGACAGTGATCGACATCGGGCTTCTCCTTTCGGGATCAGGGTGACGGCGCAGGCCGGGATGTCGTCCAGCAGGGCCCATGAGTCTGTGTCCCCGGATTTCCCGGGGATGCGGGCGTATAGGGGATATGGCGGCGGAAGGGAAGTGCCGAGAGTCCGGTGCATTTTGGGGGGCCTGTGCGGCTATGCGGCCTGTTGCTGCGGTGCGGGCATCAGCAGGATTGCGGTCGGGTCAAGGCCGGACCCTGCCGGCAGGATGGCGACGATGTGCCCGTCGAGCATCAGATGGCTGATGGCAGGATCGTCGCTGGAAGCGGCGAGGGTGAGTTCAGGGTCAGGGTGGGCTGCGGGGTCGTAGACAATGCAAAGCGTGTCCTGACCGGCGTCAAAGTCGGTCAGGGCGGCGGGCGGGTGATTTTCGTCGAGCCAGTCGGACAGTGAGAAGCTGTCAGCCCCGGTGCCGCCGGAAAGGATGTCACCGGCACCGCCGGTGAGCGTGTCGTAACCTTCGCCCCCGTTCAGGAAGTCGGGGTCGGCGTCGGTTCCGCCGTCGAGGTGGTCGTTGCCGCGCCCGCCCATCAGCGTGTCGGACCCTTCGCCGCCCGTCATGGTGTCGTCACCGTCCCAGCCCTGGAGGACGTCTGCGCCGCCTCCACCATCGAGCGCATCATGGCCCGCGCCGCCGGTCAGGCTGTCGTCACCGGCAGCGCCTGTCAGGACATCGTCGCCCGCGCCGCCGGACAGCGAAGTCGCCGCCGTCGCCGCCATCGAGCGTGTCGCGGCCTTCGTCGCCCGCCAGCGTGTCGGTGCCGCTGCCGCCGTTCAGACGGTCATCGCCCGCGCCGCCAAGCAGCAGGTCATCGCCGTCATCGCCGCCGATGCTGTCGTCGCCCGCGTCACCGGCAAGCTGGTCGTCACCGTCAAGCCCGCCGATGTCGTCGTCGGCATCGCCGCCGAAGAGCATGTCATCAAGCGGCGTGCCGGATATGCTGCGGGTTTCGCCGTTGCCGTCGGGGGGCGTCCCGTCGGCGTCGTCATCATCGGCGGAATCATGGTCGGGCGTCAGATCGACAATCGAGCCGATCAGAAGCAGCGACATCAGACCTGCGAAAGCCATAAGCATCTGAACCCGCTCCCATCCTGCCGCGACATCGTCGGCGGCCTTCACCCGGATGGAGAGGTTGCGGGCCAAGGGTTAGCAGCGGGTTGAGGAAAGGTATTTGTGGAAAATTCAGGTGAATTTGCAGTCAGGGGAGCGGGACAGGTTGAGGGCGAGGGACCGGGCTTCAGAAGGGGGCGGGTGCGGAAAAGGCGATGCCCTTGCCGCTGTCGGGGTGGCGGAACTTCAGGCTTTCGGCGTGCAGCATCAGACGGGGAAAGGCGCGAGCGGGGCCGGTCGCATAGAGCGGATCGCCGAGGATCGGGTGGCCGAGCGACTGCATGTGGACACGCAGCTGGTGGCTGCGCCCGGTCAGGGGATAAAGGCGCACGCGGGTGGTGCCGTCCGGATCGTGCCGGATGACGCGCCAGCCGGTCTGCGAGGGGCGTCCGGTTTCGTGGTTCACGTGCTGGCGCGGACGGTTCGGCCAATCGACGGTCAGCGGCAGATCGACGGTACCTTCGCGCGGGGCGAGATGTCCCCAGAGGCGCGCGAGATAGACCTTCTTTGTCAGGCGCTGTTCGAATTGCAGGCCGAGAACGCGCTGGGCGTGGCGGGTCATCGCGAAGACCATGATGCCGGATGTGTCGAGGTCGAGCCGGTGTACCAGCAGTGCTTCGGGGTGGATGCGCTGAAGGCGGGCGATCATGCAGTCAGCAAGATGCTCGCCCTTGCCGGGGACCGACAGAAGGCCTGCGGGCTTGTCGACCAGCACGACCTGATCGTCGGCGTGCACGATGCGAACCGGGCCGTCCGGCGGGGCGTAGATGAAGGGCGGGGTTCGTCGGTCATGTGCCGGCCCCGGTCAGACCGCAACCTCGATCGGTTTCTGCGCGCCGACGCCGAAGACGCGCTTGTAGCGTTCGACCTCGGCCTTCGGGCCCATTGCCTTGTTGGGGTTGTCGGACAGCTTGACCGTCGGGCGGCCGTTCGCGCTTACCGCCTTGCAGACGAGGCTGAACGGGGGACAGGGCGTCGTCGGGGACAAAGCCCCGGAAGTCGTTGGTCAGCAGCGTCCCCCAGCCGAACGACACCTTCACGCGGCCGACGAACTGCCGGTGCAGTTCCTCGATCTTTTCCACGTCGAGCCCGTCGGAGAAGATCACCAGTTTCTGCGCCGGGTCCTCGCCGCGTTCCTTCCACCAGCGGATCGCGGTTTCCGCGCCGGTCGCCGGGTCGCCGCTGTCTATCCTTATGCCGGTCCAGCCCGCCAGCCAATCGGGCGCGCCCTTGAGGAACCCTTCCGTGCCGTAGGTGTCGGGCAGGATGATGCGCAGATTGCCGTCATGTTCCTCGTGCCAGTCGGCCAGCACCTTGTAGGGGGCCTGGCGCAGGTCGGCATCGGTATCGGCCAGCGCGGAATACACCATCGGCAGCTCGTGCGCGTTGGTGCCGATGGCTTCGATGTCATGATGGCGGGCGATGGCGCAGTTCGAGGTGCCGATGAAGGCACTGGGCAGCCCCTCCATCATCGCCTGCACGGCCCAGTCCTGCCAGAGATAGGAATGCCTGCGCCGGGTTCCGAAATCGGCGATGCGCAGACCCTTGATGGCGCGCAGGCGGTCGATCTTTTCCCAGAGCCTGGCCATCGCGCGGGCGTAGAGGACCTGAAGCTCAAATTTTCCCATGCCCCGCGTCACGGCGCGCGAGCGCAGTTCCATCAGCACGGCGAGGGCCGGGATTTCCCACAGCATGACCTCGGGCCACTTTCCCTCGAAGGTCAGCTCATACTGCCCGTCGCGTTTGGCCAGGTGGTAGGGCGGCAGGCGCAGCGCCTCAAACCATTCCATAAAGTCGGACCGGAACATCTGCCGCTTGCCGTAGAAGGTGTTGCCGCGCAGCCAGGTGGATTCGCCGCGCGTCAGCGAAAGGGACCGGACATGATCGAGCTGTTCGCGCAGTTCGCCTTCGTCGATCAGGTCGGCAAGGCGGATCGCCTTGCTGCGGTTGATCAGGCTGAAAGTGACGCTGGTGTCGGGGCTGTTGCGGAAGATCGACTGACACATCAGGAGCTTGTAGAAGTCGGTGTCGGTCAGTGACCGGACGATCGGGTCGATCTTCCAGTTGTGGTTGTAGACGCGGCTCGCGATATCGACCATCTCAGGCATCCAGCCTCACGCCTGCGGCGCGCATTTTGGCCTGCGCATCGGCCAGCGAACCGCTCAGGTCGATGGCGCGGCAGGCCCCCTCGAGTACCGTTGCGGCAAAGCCGAGGCGCGCGGCGTCGATGGCGGAATAGGCCACGCAGAAGTCGGTGGCTAGACCGGCCAGCGTGACCGAGGTGACGCCCCGGCTGCGCAGATAGCCGTCAAGGCCGGTCGGCGTGACATGGTCGTTCTCGAAAAAGGCGGAATAGCTGTCGATGGCGGGGCGGAACCCCTTGCGGATGACCAGATCGGCGGGGTCGGTGCGCAGCGCAGGGTGAAACGCTGCCCCCGCGCTGCCGATGACGCAATGCACCGGCCAGAGGACCTGCGGGCCGTAAGGCATCTCGGTCAGTGAAAACGGCGCAGCACCCGGATGGTTCGCCGCGAACGAGGAATGGTCGGCGGGGTGCCAGTCCTGCGTCAGGACCCGCACGGGGAAGTCGTCCATCAGCGCGTTGATGCGCGGAATGATGGCGTCGCCGCCGTCAACGGCCAGTGCGCCGCCGGGGCAGAAGTCGTTCTGCACGTCGATGACGATCAGGGCATGGGTCGGATCGTGCATGGGGCCTCCGGTCCTGGCCCGCAAGGTTTGCGGGGAAAGCGGCGGGTGGTCAACCGGGGGTCTGACTTGGACCCGTCTTTCGCCAGTTGCCCGGAACAAGGCGCGCAAAGCGCCGCCGGGCGGCAACCGATCGCCTAGGCAGGCAGCCCCGCCGCCGTCAGCACAGCGACGATGCGCTCCAGCCGAGCCGGATCGCGGTAGCGGTGTGACCGGCGGATATGCGCCAGTCCGATTCCGGGCTGGCATCTCTGCGCCTCGGTCACTGCGCGGCGTGCTTCGTCCGGTCGTCCAGCGAAACCATGCGCGATCGCCAGCATCAGATGCCCCCAGACGTCGTTCGGCGTCGCGGAGATATAGGTGGTCAGGCTTGCGAGCGCTCCGGAGTGATCCCCGGCCCAGGCGCGGGCATGGCCGATCTGGAAGTCGATCCAGGTGACGGTCTGCGGCGACAGGCGCGCGGCCCGCAGCAGCACAGCCTGCGCCTCGGCCAGATCGCCTGAGAAGACCGAGATCAGGCCGAAGAATCCCTGCACCCAGGCATCGCTCGGGCTGAGTTCGCTGGCCCTTCGGCAGAGCGTGAGCGCTTCGTCGTGGCGGTCGCGCAGCCAGGCCGCGCTACCCAGCGTCATCATCGCGTTCGCTGTGTCCGGAGTCCGTGCCAGCACCTCGCGCGCAAGCCGCTCGGCCTCGGCGATGGCGCTTTCCCGCTCGCCGCCGTCCGTGAAGTACCGGGCGATATACCACCAGGTCTTTGCGAGCAGAATTTTTGCCCCAAGATAGTCCGGGTCGATCTGCAGCGCCTCGTGCAGAAGGTCGCGGGCACGGCTCATGTCCGCTTCGGACCAGCGCAGATAGTGGCCGTAGGCGAGGACGCATTTCTCCCACGCCGCAAGGCTTGCCGTCTGGCCATCCCACAGCCGCGCATGATCGCCGGTAGTCAGTTCGACCTGCATCGCAACTGCGACCTTGCGCGTGATCTCGTCCTGCAGCGCGAAGATACCGTCCGCCTGCCCGTCGAAGCGCCCGCTCCATAGCTGACGGTCCCCCGCCGCTTCGGCAAGGCGTGCAGTGACACGGATCTGGCCCGACGCGGCCCGGACACTTCCGGTCAAGCGGACGTCGGTGGCCGGATCGCCCGGTGGGCAGAGTTCGATCCCGCCGATCAGCCCCAACGCGGATTCCAGGTCAATGACAAGACCTGCGGCGAAGAACCCCTGCTCGGGGTCGGACGACAGGTTGACGAAGGGATGGATGGCCAGCCTGCGGTGCTCCTGCGGCGCGATCTCCAAAACGTCGGCAGGGAACAGATAGCCCCGGCGCGGCACGGTGCGGATCAGCGTCTGCGCATCGTCACCCAGCGCGCGGCGGAGTTCATGGACGGTCTGGGTGAGCGTCTCGTCGCTGACTGTCACGCCTGCCCAGACGGCGTTCAGGATTTCCTCCTTGCCCAGCGCCCGGCCCGGGTTACTGACAAAGAGTTCCAGCAGTGTCAGTGCCTTCGGGCGCAGCGGCACGGAACCTGCCGGTCCTGACAGCGCTCCGGCGGCAGTGTCGAGCGTGTAGCCATGGAATCTATAGTCGGCGGGCATCGGTGTGTTCCCCTGGCGGGCCGTCACAGGGTCGCATTGTCCGGCACGCGCTGGCAAGCGCGCCTGATCCTGATTTGAGGGTCGCCCGGGCCAGATTTGATCCCGCCATCAGGACATCAAAGGCCCTGGCGGCGCACCTTCGCCGCATAAGAACAGGAGGCAGCGATGCACGACGACAGCAGACGGCGCGATGTGCGGATGATGAATGCGGTGGCAGGACTGGGTGGGCGCAGCGCCCTTCCGGGCGAAATCGACCTGCGGCTGGGGATCGAACCCCGGGTGCCGCGCATGAAACTGTTCTGGATCACCCCGCTTCTGGGCCGCATCATGGGACTGCGGGACAAGGCCGCGCCGCCGCAGGTCAGCGCAGGCAGCGCGACGCAGGAATAGCCCAGCCCCTTGGAAGCCCATTGGGAATCGCGCTAAAGCGCGGCGATGATCACGGTTGCCGCGCTTTATCACTTTGCCCCGTTCGCCGATCCGCCTGCCCTGCGAGGCCCGCTGCTGGATCTTTGCCAGCGCGAAGGCCTGCGCGGCACGCTGATCCTTGCAACCGAAGGCATCAACGGCACCGTCGCGGGGTCGGCGGAAGGCATCGCCGCGCTTCTGGCGCAACTGCGGTCGCTGCCGGGCTGCGAAGACCTGCGCAGCAAGGAAAACCGGGCGGACAGCATGCCCTTCCGCCGCATGAAGGTGCGTGTAAAGCGCGAGATCGTGACGATGGGCCTGCCCGGCATCGACCCGCGTCACGCGGTCGGACGGCATGTGGACCCGGCGGACTGGAACGACGTGATCCGGCGGCCCGGGATGGTGCTGATCGACACGCGCAACCGCTATGAGGTGGCCGAGGGCACATTTGCGGGGGCGGTCGATCCGGCTACCGGATCGTTCCGCGAGTTCCCGGACTGGTGGCGGCAGAACGCGGAGCGGTTCGCGGGGCGTCCGGTGGCGATGTTCTGCACCGGCGGCATCCGCTGCGAGAAGGCGACGAGCTTTCTGGTCGGGCAGGGCGTTGCCGAGGTCTATCACCTGAAGGGCGGGATTCTGGGGTATCTCGATGCGGTGCCGGAGGCACAGTCGGGCTGGCAGGGCAGGTGTTTCGTCTTTGACGAGCGCGGGGCGGTCGGACCGGATGAGACGTGAGCCAGAAACAAAAACCCCGCCCTTGCGGGCGGGGTCCTTGAAGAAGGTGTTCCGGCGACACGAACTGGGTGGGGGCTGTTGACCGTGCCGCCGGAACCTAGCGTCTCTCGCTATGGGGTTGAATATCCGGGTCAATCGGGGCGCTTGCGCGGAACATATGTGCCCAGTTCAAGGTCATTTCATGGCAGAAAGCTGGCGGCGGGCGGGACTGGTCTGCGCCACGGCGTGGACTTGATTTGCGCATCCGCGCGCGCCACACTGCGCCCATGACGGTGCAGACGCCGACCCCGTTTCCCCATGCCGGTGCTGGCGTCCCCGAACAGGTCGCCTTCGACCGGCGCGAATTGCAGGCAATCCTCGGGATCTACGGGCGGATGGTCGCGGCGGGCGAATGGCGCGACTACGCGATGTCCTTTCTGCGCGAGACGGCGGTGTTCTCGGTCTTCCGGCGCGCGGCGGAACATCCGCTCTACCGGATCGAAAAGCAGCCGAAGCTGCGCCAGAGGCAGGGCATGTATACCGTGATCGGCATGGACGGGCAGATCCTGAAACGCGGGCATGATCTGTCGGCGGTGCTGCGGGTGTTCGACCGGCTGCTGATCCGCGCGGTCGAGTAACGCGGCCATTACCCGATCCGCGCGCGGCGTCCGGCCCAGACCACTGCACCGACGGCAAATGCGAACAGGATCATGGCGGGCGTGATGCGTTCGCCCAGCAGGAGGGCGGAGAGGCCGAGCGTGGCGAAGGTCTGGATCAGCTGCACCTGCCCGACCCGCGCGATGCCGCCGCGCGCAAGCCCTGCATTCCAGAAGATGAACCCGCCGAACATGGAGCCGAGTGCGAGGTAGAGGAAGGCCGCCCATTCGCGCCCCGTGGGATCATGCAGTCCGCCCGGGGCGGCCAGCAGCGTGGCCGTGACCGACAGGGGTGCGGTCAGGACGAGGGCCCAGGCGATGACCTCCCATCCCGCCAGATCGCGGGACAGGCGGCCCGAGACGGTGTAGCCGCAGGCGGCGCAGACCGCAGCCAGCGCCAGCCAGAGATCACCGATGCCAGGGGTGATCTCAGAGGCGAGCAGGGTGAAGGCGACGACCAGCCCCGCGCCGAGGAGGCTGAGACCCCAGAAGGCGGGTCCGGGGCGTTCGCCTCCGATCCATGCCGCGAAGGCGGCGGTCAGGAGGGGCAGGATGCCGAGGACGACGCCGCCGTGCGCGGCAGGGACGGTCATCATGGCAAGGCTGGAGAAGCCGGGAAAGCCGAACACCAGCATCACACCGGCAAGCAGCAGCCAACCCGCCTGACCGTTCGGGAATGGCCGCCGCATCGCGGCCAGAGCTGCCCCGGCAACAATGCTGGCAAGTGCCGCGCGTCCGCAGGCGATCAGGAGCGGGTCGAACCCGCCCAGCGCGATCCGCGTCATCGGCAGGGTCGCTGCAAAGATCAGAACGCCCGTCAGGCCGAGCAGATAGCCTGCAGTGATGTCGCCGAGGCGGTTCATTGGCCTGCTTTAGTGGCAGGTACCGACGGGCGGCAAACTTTTCCCCGTGTCGGGTACAATATTCCCGGAGACTCCCCTTGATCCTGTCTGCGGCAAGGTTCAGGAGGCGAGGGAAACCCCGGTCAGCCCTATGTCAAATTCCAATTCCCTGCACCTGAGAGGCGCGCTCGCCTCGGTTACGGCTTTCGGGCTTTATGCGACACATGACGCGGTGGTGAAGTTCCTCGGCGGGCAATACGCGCCGTTCCAGATCATCTTCTACAGCACGCTGTTCGCCTTCCCGCTGGTCACGATCATGCTGATGCGGGACCGGACCGACGGCAACCTGCGCCCGCGTCACCCGTACTGGGTCGCGGTACGGACCTTTGCCGCTGTCCTGAACGTGATCTGCGGGTTCTACGCCTTCAGCGTCCTGCCGCTGGCGCAGGCCTATGCCGTCTTCTTCTCGATGCCGATCCTTATCACCCTTCTGGCGATCCCGATGCTGGGCGAGAAGATCGGCATCCATCGCGGGATGGCGATTCTGGTCGGGCTGATCGGCGTTCTGATCGTCCTGCGGCCCGGCCAGGCCCCGATCAGCCTGGGGCAGTTGGCGGCCCTTGGCGCCGCAGTGACGGGGGCCTTCGTGTCGGTCGTGCTGCGCAAGATCGGGTCGGAAGAACGGGCGGCGGTGATCCTGCTGTATCCGATGGTGGCGAATTTCGTGGTGATGGCCTGCATCATCCCCTTTGTCTATGTGCCGATGCCGGTCCAGCATCTGGGGCTTCTGGGGCTGATGTCGGTCCTGGGGATTTCGGGCGGGCTGTTCATCATCACGGCCTACCGCAACGCGCCCGCGATCATCGTCGCCCCGATGCAGTATTCGCAGATCGTGTGGGCGGTGATCTACGGCTATCTGTTCTTCAACGAAGGCATGGACACCTACACCTTTGTCGGTACGGCGATCATCATTGCCAGCGGCATCTATATCGTGCTGCGCGAAGGCAAGCCGAGCGTTTCGGAAAACCGGCCGGTGTCCGAATCCCGGGTGCGCGCGGTGGCCGCAGGCATCATGCCGCGTTTGACGCATATGCTGATGCGGCGCTGACGCGGCCACCCGGCCTCTTGCAAAGCGCACGTCGAAACGATAACCCCCGCGCCACGGTCGGAGCGTAGCGCAGCCTGGTAGCGCACCTGCTTCGGGAGCAGGGGGTCGGAGGTTCGAATCCTCTCGCTCCGACCAATTTCCCGAACTTTTCAGGACATCGTCAGCGATAGATTCGGCTGCGCCGTATCAGTCCGTTGCCGTGAGCCCTACCGGCTTGCCGACGACGACGAAGCGCAGGGCGTTGGGGTCCATCCATTTCGCGGCGACTCGCTTGACATCGGCCAGCGTGACCGCCTCGACATAGCCGTTGCGGTTGGCGAGGTAGCTGACGGGCAGGCCCTGCATCTGCATGCCGACCAGAATGTCGGCGATCGGGCCGTTGCCGTCGAAACGCAGGGGGTAGGAGCCGGTAAGATAGGTCTTGGCGGCGTCGAGTTCACCTTGTGTGACGCCTTCGGTTGCCGCCCGCCGCCATTCGGCGCGGATAACGTCGATGGCCTCGGCCACCTTTTCATTCGCCGACGCGACATAGCCCTGCCAGGTGTCGGCAAGATCGGTGGTGACCAGATAGGTCGAGATGCCGTAGGTCAGCCCGCGTTTTTCGCGCACCTCCTCCATCAGCCGAGCTTCGAACCCTGAACCGCCAAGGATCTGGTTCAGCACGAAGACCGGGAAGAAATCGGGGTCGTCGCGGTTGATGCCGGGCTGGCTGAAGGCGACGACGGATTGCGGCGAGGCATAGTCGATGATGCTGACCCCGCCGGTCAGGCGCAGATGCGCGCGGGGCGGCATGGGCGCGCCGGTGGCGGGCAGGTCGCCAAGGAGCTGGTCCAGAAGCGCGCCGAGTTCGGCTGCGGTGAGGTCGCCGACCGCCGACACGAACATGCGGTCGCGGGCCATGACACGGTCCTTCGCCGCGATCAGATCGTCGCGGGTCAGGGCGGCGAGGCTGTCGGATGTGCCGTTCAGCGATGTCGCATAGGGATGATCGCCGTAGGACATTTCGTCCAGTGCGCGCCCGGCGATCTTGTCCGGGTCCTTGAGGTCGGATGCGATGATTGACTGGACCTGCCCCTTCACGCGGTCGATGGCGTCCTGATCGAAGCGCGGCAGGGTCAGCGCGGATTTCAGAAGTGCGACGCCCTGATCGCGGTTCTCGGTCAGGAACTGCGCCGAGACGGACAGCGCGTCGTCATGCATATCGAACCGGATGCTGGCCGCAAGCGCCTCGCGCGCTTCGGCGAAGCCCCGGGAATCGAGGTCGCCGGCGCCTTCCTCGAGCGTCGCGGTCATCAGGTTGATCGCGCCGCGCTTGCCCGGTGCGTCGAGGCTGGCCCCGCCCTGAAAGCGGATTTCGAGCGCAGTGAACGGGATACCGTGCTCTTCGACCAGCCAGGCGTGGATGCCGCCGGGCGAGGTGATCTCCTGTATCTGAACCGCCGCCCAGGCGGGGAACGCGAGGAAGAGGGCCGCAAGGCCAGCGATGAGCGCGCGGATCATTGCATCACCTCGGTCGCGTCGTCGCGCATCATGTAACCTGTCACGGCTTTGTTCCGGTCGAACACCTTGCGCGCGGCGGCGATCACGTCGGCCTCGGTCACTGATCGCAGCACGTCGGGCCAGGCTTTCACATCATCCACCGTCAGCCCAGTCGTCAGCGCCTCGCCGTAGGAGCGGGCGAGGGATTCGGTGCTGTCCTTGCCGTAGATCAGCCCCGCGGTGATCTGGAACTTGATGCGGGCGAACTGGGCGGGGTCGACGCCCTTTTCGAGAAACTCGGCAATGGCCGCGTCGAGGGCGGCCTCGGCTTCGCCAAGCATGACACCCTCGGCCGGGACGATGACCAGCCCGAAGGTCGTGTCGTCATAGGCGGTGCCGTCATAGAAGGCCGAGACGTAAAGCGCCGTCTTGGTATCAAATGTCAGCTTGCGCCCAAGGACGGAGGTCTGGCTGCTGCCGCCGAGGATTTCGGCGAGCATGGTCAGGGCGGCGGAGTCCTTCTGGTTCCCTGCGTCACGTTCGGGGGCCATGTAGGTGCGCATGACGTACGGCTGAGACACGCGGGGGTCACGATAGGTCATCCGGCGTTCGGACAATTGGGGTGGTTCGGAGGGGCGGACACGTTCGGTGATGCCCTCGGACGGCTTCAGCGGGCCGAAATGCGTCTCGGCCATTTTCTGCACCTCGGCAGGGTTCACATCGCCTGCGACGACCAGGATCGCGTTGTTCGGGGCGTAGTATTTCCGGTACCACTCCAGCGCGTCGGCGCGTGTCAGCCCCTCCATCTCATGCCGCCAGCCGATGATCGGGGTTCCGTAGGGATGGTTCAGGAATTGCGCGGCGCGGCGCTGTTCGCCGAAAATCGCGCCGGGGTCGCTGTCGGTGCGGGTGTTGCGTTCCTCGATGATGACCTGCAGTTCCGTCTTCCAGTCATCCTCGGACAGGATGAGGTCGCGCATCCGGTCGGCCTCCATCGTCATCATCAGGTCCAACCGGTCGGCAGCAACGCGCTGGTGGTAGGCGGTGTAGTCGTAGGAGGTGAAGGCATTGTCCGACCCGCCGTTGGCGGCGACGATCTTGGAGAAGTCGCCGGGGGCGACGTCGTCGGTGCCCTTGAACATCAGGTGTTCGAGGAAATGCGCGACGCCGGACTTGCCGCGTTGTTCATCCGCGGAGCCTGCGCGGTACCAGACCATGTTGACGACGACCGGGGCGCGGTGATCCTCGATCACGACGCCTTCCAGACCGTTGGCAAGGCGGAAGGTTGTGACGTCTTCTGCGAAGGCTGGGGAGGCAAGTGCGACGGCGAAGGCAAGGGCTGGGACGAGACGCATGGAGACCGCCTTGGTTGACCGGGCAGGGGAAGACATGACGCGCGGGGGGCGATCCGGCAAGGGTATCGCGGGCGGCTGACGCGGACGTGACCCGGACGGATGGATCAGGGCGCGACCGGATCGGGCGGCGCGCCGACGTTGTGGACGCCCGCCTTGCGCCAGCGCTCCAGCTCGACATGCTGGTCGAGCGACTGCTTCTTGTAGGCGCGGTAATAGACGTTGACGTTGAAGAGACGCTCGAGCGGCCGGCCCCGGTTGCGCGAGCGGAATTCAAGGTCTTCGGCGGCCAGCACATCGCGGATGTCGCGCGACACGCCGAAGCGCGCGGCATAGCTGACCAGACCGCCATCGCCTGCGGCAATGCCGGTGCGCGACAGGGCTGCGGGATTGCCGCCGAGAGCGGCGACGGCGTCCGCCTCGGGGGTCGGATCGGTAATGTTGGCTCCGCCGGGCGTCGGGTCGGGCAGGCTCGCCAGGTCTTCGGGCAGCTGCAGGGGCTTGGTCGGCAGGATGGTGAATTCGTCGGGCGAGCGGGTCTGCGAGCGGATGTTCATCAGCTGCGGCGCGCCGCGTTCGCAGGCCGCCATTGTCAGCACGGCCAGAACCGCCAACCCGTAGCCAACCCTCATCGACGCCCCCGCCCAGCCCTGTTCCGTCCGGCGCTGCGACCGGTCGGGACCGTCTTAGCGCAATCGCCCGGACAGGTCACGGGGTCTTCTCCTGCCCGGTGAACAGCACCAGACCGATCGCGCCGAAGAAGATCGCGATGTCGGCGATGTTGAACGAATAGGGGTTGTCGAAGCCGGGAAAGCCCATGTTGAGGAAGTCGGCGACGGCCCCGTAGAGGATGCGGTCGACAACGTTGCCAAGCGCGCCGCCGATGAGGAGGCCCGCCGAGACAAGGACGCGGGGGCTCTGCGGTTCCCTGCGGACCCATCGCCAGACCCAGAGAGAGATGACAACGGCAAGGCCGATCAGGACCCAGCGCATGATGTCGGCAGAGCCTGCGAAGAGGCCGAAGTTGATGCCCTGATTCCAGGCCATCCGGAAGGACAGCCATGGCGCCAGGACGTCGATGCGGAGCTTCTGGTCCAGGTTCAGGCTGTGCACGACGGCGTATTTGCTGGCCTGATCGGCAAGGAACACGGCAAAGGCGGTCAGGGCGGCGATGCGCATGCTCAGTGCCGGAAGTGGCGCATGCCGGTGAAGACCATGGCGAGGCCAAGGGCGTCGGCGGCGGCGATGACCTCGGAATCCTTCAGCGATCCGCCGGGCTGGATGACGGCGGTGGCCCCGGCGGCGGCGAGCGCTTCGATCCCGTCGGCGAAGGGGAAGAAGGCGTCGGATGCGACGACAGAGCCGTGGGTCAGGGGCGCGGAAATGCCAAGTGCTGCGGCCATATCTTCGGATTTCCGGATGGCGATGCGGGTCGAATCGATGCGGCTCATCTGACCCGCGCCGATACCGACAGTCGCGCCGCCTTTGGCGAAGACGATAGCGTTGGACTTGACGTGCTTGGCGACGCGCCAGGCGAAGAGCAGATCGGCGAGTTCGGCGTCGGACGGCGGGCGGCGGGTGACGGTGCGAAGATCGGACGCGGCGATGTGGCCGTTGTCTCGGTCCTGGACAAGAAAGCCGCCCGAGACCTGACGGAAGGTCAGGCGCGGCTTGCGGCGGGGTCGGGCAAGGCGTCGGTCGTCAGCAGCCGGAGGTTCTTCTTTCCCGCGAAGACGGCGCGGGCGTCGTCGTCGGCGCCCGGGGCGATGACGACCTCGGTGAAGATTACCGAAATCGCTTGCGCGGTGGCGCCGTCAAGCGGGCGGTTCAGCGCGACGATGCCGCCGAAAGCCGAGGTGCGGTCGCAGTCGTAGGCGCGGGAGTAAGCCTCGGCCAGGGTCACGCCGGTGGCGGCTCCGCAGGGATTGGCGTGCTTGATGATCGCGCAGGCGGGCGTCGCAGGGTCGAATTCCGCGACCAGTTCGAAGGCGGCGTCAGTGTCGTTGATGTTGTTGTAGCTGAGCTCCTTGCCCTGCCACTGGCGGGCGGTCGCCACCCCGGGGCGGGTGCTGCCGTCGGTGTAGAAGGCGGCGGACTGATGCGGGTTCTCGCCGTAGCGGAGCGGCTGGACGAGTGTCCCGGCAAAGGCACGGCGGCGTGGCATGGGCTCGCCGATGGCGGCGGCCATCCATGTCGAGACGGCGACGTCGTAGGCGGCGGTGCGGGCATAAGCGATCTGGGCCATCCGCTGGCGGAATGCGAGCGTCGTGCTGCCACCGTTGGCGGCAAGTTCTGCGAGGCAGGCAGCATAGTCCTGCGGGTCGGTCAGGACGGTGACATAGGCGTGGTTCTTGGCGGCGGCGCGGATCATCGCGGGTCCGCCGATGTCGATGTTCTCGATGCAGGTATCGTAGTCGGCACCCGCTGCGACCGTCGTCTCGAACGGATAGAGATTCACAATCAGAAGGTCGATGGGCGCGATGCCGTGCTCGGTCATGGCGGCGCGGTGGTCCGGCTTGTCGCGGAGGGCGAGGAGGCCGCCGTGGACGCGCGGGTGCAGCGTCTTGACGCGGCCGTCCATCATCTCTGGCATGCCGGTCAGGTCGGCGACGTCGCGGACAGCGAGGCCTGCATCGCGCAGCATTCCGGACGTGCCGCCGGTGGACAGAAGTTCGACCCCGTGACTGGCGAGGGCGCGGGCGAGATCGAGCAGGCCGGTCTTGTCGGAGACGGAGATCAGGGCGCGGGCGACAGGCTGGAGGTCGGCCGGGGCAGGGAAGTCGGTCACAGCAGGTCAGCCCTTTCAGCGGTCAGGAAGTCATCCTCGCGCCCGGTGTCGCGGATCGCGGCGGGGGTATCCTGCGCCTTGGCCAAGGTCCAGCAGATCTGGCAGGCATAGTCGATGACGGCGGCGGAGAGGACGATCTGCCGCGCCGGGCGGGGCTTGAGGCGGCCCTTCTGTAGGTACACGGAAGGATCGAGCGAAAGGCTGGCCACGCCGTCGTGGCGGAAGACCCATATCTCGCCGCTTTTGAGCGCGAGCGAGACGGCACTGCCGCCGAGGTCGATCTCGGCGTCTACGTCGGGGTGGAGATGGAAGCGGATGTCGAAGCGGACGCCTTGCATCGCGGTCGCGTCGAAAGCCGTCTCGAACCGGCGGCGGTCGGCGGCGGTCATGGCACCCAGCGTGTCCTCGCCCGAGAGGCCGCGACCATCGACCGAAAGCTCGAGCTGGCGGACATGGGTCAGGCCATGGGTGGCGGCATACCCGTTGTGCCCGGCCAACAGGCGCAGGCCGTCCATATCGGCGTCAGACTGGGTCCAGACCTGATCGGGGGCCTCTAGAAGCATGTCGCCCTGGCCCTTCCCATCGGGGCCAAGGCGCGAAGAGGAGATGCCGGTGATGCCGAGGGTGGAGTGCGAGGGCGTGGCGCGTCCGGCGCGCTGCCAGTCGGGGCCGAAGGACGCGCCGGAGCCGCAGTTGACGATGACGGGGCGGCGGCCGGACGTAAGCTCGAACGCGAGGGTGGAGGCATGCGCCTCGACCGAGACGCGGCCTGCGGGCGGAGGGGCGGCGTCGAGGATGATCGACGTGCGCCCGGCATGCATGCGGGCGTAACCCATAGCGAGGCCGGTGGCGTGGGCGGGCTTCACATTCGCCTCGGCCAGGGCGCGGTCGAGCGCGCCTTCCTGCCCGCGCCCGCCGCCATGGAAGCGGGCGAGGCCGCCGTCGGAATGGCGGAGTGCGCGGAGCGTCGGGGCGATGCGGGCGATCGCCTCGGATATATCGGCGGGCGGTGTGCGCCCGGATTGGCGGAGAGCGGAGGTTGCCCAGGAGGCAAGGGTGAAGACCTCGAGCAGGTCTTCGGGGTTGCGGCTGGCGATGCCGCCGCCGCTGTCGATGCGGTCGCGGCATTCGCGCGCGAGTGCGGCCACGGCGGGGGTGACATGGCGCTCCATCCCAGTGAGCGAGAGGCCCGCATAGATCAGGCCGGTCAGCGCCTCGACCCTTGGCAGGCCGGGCCGGGCGGCACGCCAGCGGCGCGACAGGAAAGCGGTCTGGCGGCCGAGCGAGCGGAAGAAGGCGTCGGCGCGGGCGCGGTCGGCACCGTTCAGAAGAAAGATCGCATGGTTGATCCAGCGGATGATGCGGCGGCCGGTCAGGTCGGGCGTCCAGCCCGGGCCGCTGCCGGTGCCGAAGGCCGCGACCCAGCCGAAGGTCCAGTCCTGCGCCCGTTGGCGGGCGGGTCCGTCGCCGACGGCGGCAAGGTCGTCGAGCCAGCGGAAACCGTGCAGATCGGCGGTGAAGGCGGGGTCGGGGCTGGGCAGGTCCCAGAGCGACCGCTTGGGGCCTTCGATGAGGAACCCCGCGAAAAGGAAATTCCCGGCGATCAGCTGCTTGCCCTTGGCATAGGTGCCGATCGTGCGAGGTTCGGGCTGGCTGACAAAGCCGGTGGCGGGGCGGGCAAGGCGGGCCAGCCGCGCGTGAAGGCGGTGCATGGCGGTGACTGACGATGCGGATCCGTTCCCTTGCCGGGACATGCCTGTCGATCCCTGTTGGCCGTGATTCCCGGCCTTCTGCCCGGTGATGAGATTAGGGGTGCGAGGGGCGGCTGTCATGGGGGAAAGGGGCGCGGGTCAGGCGGGCAGGCGGAGGATCGCGACATAGAAGCCGTCCATGCCGCCCGCATCGGGCCAGAAATCAGGGCGCAGACGCAGGCCGCCCTCGGGACCGATCCAGGCGGCGTCGATGCCGGGAAGCGCAAGGGCCGCCGGGTCGGCGGTCAGGCCGGGATGGCGGGTAAGGGCCTGCACGATCTGGCGTTCGCCCTCTTCGGGCAGGAGCGAGCAGGTGGCGTAGACGAGGCGACCGCCGGGGCGGAGAAGGGTGAGCGCGCGGTCGATCATCGCGGTCTGGCGCGTGACGATGTCGCGCAGGCCGGTCGCGTCGCGAAGGTAAGGTAGATCAGGGTGGCGGCGGATGGTGCCGGTGGCGGAGCAGGGGGCGTCGAGGAGGACGGCGTCGAACGGCTGCGGAGAGTTGAAGGTGAGGGCATCGGCGATGACGGAGGTGGCGGTCAGGCGGCAGCGGGCAAGGTTTTCGGAGAGGCGGGCCATTCGGGCGGGCGAGAGGTCGAGTGCGGTGACGGCGGCCCCGGCAGCGGCAAGCTGGAGCGTCTTGCCCCCGGGGGCGGCGCAGAGGTCGAGGACGGTTTCGCCCCGTGAGGGCGCGAGGATGCGGGCCGGGATGGCGGCGGCGGCATCCTGCACCCACCAGTCGCCGGTGGCGTAGCCGGGCAGGTCGGAGACCTGCGGGTTGGCGGTCATGCGGACAGAGCCGGTCGGTAAGGCGGTGCCGCCGAGGCGGGCGGCGAGGGCAGCGGCGTCGCCGTCGCGGGGGGTGAGGTCGAGGGGCGCGCCGAGGCGGTGCGCGGCTTCGATGGAGATCGTGGCGGGCTTGCCGTAGGCGGACATCAGACGCCCGCGCAGCCAGCCGGGCAGGGACTGGGGCGGGCGGGCGGTCCAGTCGGCGGGGGAAGTCGCGGCGGCCTTGCGCAGGACGGCGTTGACGAGACCGGCGAAGCCCTCGGTGCGGCGGCCCGAGGCACGGGTGAGTGTGACGGCTTCGGAGACGACGCCATGCGCGTCGCCGTTCAGCGGCGAGCATCTCGGTGACGGCGAGGCGGAGGAGGGCAGAGACATAGGGGGGCGGGCCTTTGCGCAGGTGGGGTTTCAGGACGGTGTCGGCATCGGAAAGGTGGCGGAAGGTGGCAAGCGCCAGGCGCTGGGCACGGGCGCGGTCGGCGGGTGCGAGCGCATGCAGCGCCCCGGCGGCGATCTGGTCGGAGAGCGAGACGCCGCGTTCGAGCACGCCGCAGATGAGGTCGGCGGCGGCGGCACGGGCGGAAGCGGGTTGGCCTGACATGGATATTCTGACGCGCCCCCGGTTCTGGTCGGTTGCCGCGTTGCGGCGCGCCCCCTATATCAGCGCCATGCCCCGCCGCAAGGAACCCCCAGAAACCACGTCGCCGATGCCGGGCGCGGCGAAGCGCGCGCTGGCTGAGGCGGAGGCGCGGCGGAAGGCGGCCGCGCAGGCGTTTCCGCCGGAACTGGGCGGGCGTGAGGGCCCGGAGCCGGTGCGCTATGGCGATTGGGAGAAGAAGGGGCTGGCGGTCGATTTCTGACGGTCATTCGGTAGCCAGCGCCTTGGGTCAATTGTTACCCCGTTTACGGTGGTTCCTCGTGAGCGGGCCGGTCAGCGCAGCTTGAATGACGCCGAGTCTCCTGCGCCCTTGTCCACGGTGAAGCGCAGCGTGTCGCCGCCATGCGCCTCGACCAGCTGGCAGTTGAAGGGGATCTTGTAGCCGCTCCAGTCCATGTCGCGGCAGAAATAGCCGTCCTTCCAGTCCCAGTTTCCCGTAAGGCTCCAGCCGAGAGCGCGGCCCTCGATCTGGCCATCCGGCGAGAGAGTGAGACTTACGCCGAAGCGTCCAAGGCTGAGTTCCCGGCCTTCGACAAGCGACAGGAAGGTGGTCTCGTCGCGGACGGGTTTGAAATCATTGGCCAAAGCAGGCAAAGCGGCCAGAAACGCGGCTGATACCAGCGCGGAAGCGGGCGTTAGGGTTCTCATCGAGGGTTGTCCGGATCTCGGTGAATGCCCGGATCATACGCGCCCGAGGCGTGTGCGGTTCACCGCAGATGCGGAAAATCCCAAGGATCGGCCAAGATCAGCCGATCAATGCGCCGATCAGAGGCCGAGGACGTCCATCATGTCGTATTCCCCGGGCTTCTGGTCTTGCCCCCAGAGAACGGCGCGCAGCGCGCCGCGCGCGAACAATGCGCGGTCGGTGGCGATGTGGCGGAGCACGATGCGTTCGCCTGGCGCTGCGAAGATCACGTCATGTTCGCCGACAATGTCCCCGCCCCGGACCGAGGAGAAGCCGATCGCGCCGGGCCTGCGCGCGCCGGTGATGCCGTCGCGGCCCGATTCCCGGTTGGCATCAAGGTCGATGCCGCGCCCCTCGGCGGCCGCTTGCCCCAGCATCAGGGCCGTGCCAGAGGGCGCGTCGACCTTCATCCGGTGATGCGCCTCGACGATCTCGATGTCCCAGTCTGCATCCAGCGCCTCGGCCACCTTGCGGGTCAGGCGGGTCAGGATGTTGACGCCGAGGCTCATATTGCCCGCGCGGATGATGACGGCATGGCGCGCGGCGGCCTTGATCTGCGCCAGGTGCGAGGGCTCTAGCCCGGTCGTGCCGATGACGTGAACGGCGCGGGCCTGCGCGGCGAGGGCGGCGAAGTCGACGGTCGCGTCAGGGTGGGTGAAATCGAGGACCCCCTGGGCCCTGGCGAAAGCCTCGAGCGGGTCGTCGGTGACGATGACGCCGAGCGGCTGTCCGCCCGCAGCTTCGCCTGCATCGCGGCCGATCCAGTTATGGCCGGGGCGTTCGACGGCACCCACAAGGCGCATCCGGTCCGAGGCGGCGATCATTGCGGTCAGCGTACGGCCCATGCGGCCGGAGGCACCGGTGACGACGATGCCGGGAAGGTCGGGACTGTCGGTCATGTCGGGTCCGTTCCTCTGATCGGGCGATTGCCGGGCATCGTTTAGCCGTTGGGCCGATGCTTGGCAAAGGCCCCGTTGCGACCGCCTTGGGCTTGGCCTAGATGATGGACATGGCGCAGCACCGTTCCCCGATCCATTCCGGCCCGACTCAGCGGCAGCTGCGCGTGGGCGAACTGATCCGCCGGACCCTGTCCGAGGTGCTGGCGCGGGGCGACGTGCACGACCCCGACCTGAACCGCATTTCGATCACAGTGGGCGAGGTGCGCACTTCGCCTGACCTGAAGATCGCGACAGCCTATGTGATGCCCTTGGGCGGGCGGAATGCGGACGATGCGCTGGTGGCGCTGAACCACAACAAGCATGAACTGCGGCGGCTGGTGGCCAAGGGGATGACACTGAAATTCGCGCCGGAACTGCGCTTCATGCTGGACGAGACATTCGACCGGATGGATGCGACGCGGCGGCTGTTCAGCGACGAACGTGTGCGGCGGGACGTGGACCAGCAGAGCGACGATGTGCGCGATGATGATGCGCAGATGGGGTAGGCTCGCTGCGGTGATCCTGATCGCTGGGGTGCAAGGTGCGGTGGCGCAGACGTGCCGTCACTTGGGCGACACTGGCGCAGGCTATGCGGTCTGCGAGGCGACGGCGGGTCAGGATCTGCGGCTTTGGCTGACAGGCCCCGACGGGCAGCCGATGGGCACGTTCGAGCGGCTGCGCGACGCGGTGGCGGCCGGGGGCGGGCAGCTGGTCTTTGCGATGAATGCGGGCATGTATCACCCGGACCGGCGGCCCGTGGGTCTCTATATAGAGAACGGTGCGGAGGCGTCGGGCATCCTTACGGGTGCGAGCAAGGGCAATTTCGGGATGCGACCGAACGGCGTGTTCTGCGTGCGGCGAGAACGGCTTCTTGGTCATCGAATCGCGGGCCTTCGCCAAGGTGCGGCCGGATTGCGCCTTTGCCACGCAGTCGGGGCCGATGCTGGTGATAGCGGGCGATCTGCATCCGCGGTTCCTGCCGAAGTCCGACTCGCGTCACATCCGCAACGGCGTGGGCGTTTCGGCGGACGGGCAGCGGGCCGTGTTCGCGATTTCGGATGCGCCGGTGACGTTCCATGAGTTCGGGACATTCTTCCGCGACGTGCTGGGGCTGCCCGACGCGCTGTTCCTCGACGGGTCGATTTCGCGGCTGTATTCGGTTGATCTGGGCCGGGACGACTTCGGATTTCCCATGGGGCCGATCGTGGGACTGGTCGCGCCGCAAGGTTGACTTGAGCAACTGCCGGAGATAGCGCGGCGGTCTTTCGGGGAAGGTCCGGGGATGGCGCGAAGAAAAGGCCGCAAGGTGAACGGCTGGGTCGTTATCGACAAGCCTGCAGGGGTGGGGTCGACGACGATCGTGAACATCGTGCGCCGCGCCTTCGGGGCCGAGAAGGCGGGGCATTCGGGAACGCTCGACCCGGCGGCGACGGGTGTTCTGGCGGTGGCGTTGGGCGAGGCGACGAAGACGATTCCCTACGTGACGGATGCCCTGAAATGCTACCGCTTCGCGGTTCGGCTGGGGTCTGCAACGACGACGGACGATGCGGAAGGAGAGGTTGTGGCGACGTCTCCGTCAAGGCCGTCGGACGCGGAGATCGAGGCTGCGCTGGGCACATTCCGGGGGGCGATAAGGCAGGTGCCGCCGCAGGTGTCGGCGGTAAAGGTGGATGGCGCGCGGGCCTATGATCTGGCGCGCGAGGGGCAGGTCCTGGACCTGGCCGCCCGGGACCTGTGGGTAGAGCGTCTTGAGATGACGGGGCGGCCGGACGCGGATACGGTTCTGCTGGAGATGGTCTGCGGCAAAGGCGGGTACGTGCGGTCGGTCGCGCGGGACTTGGGGGCGGCGCTGGGATGCCTCGGCCATGTGATGTGGCTGCGGCGAGAGTGGTCTGGGCCGTTCGCTGCATCGGAGGGCGTGACGCTGGAGCGGATCGAGGCCCTGGCGGGTTCGGAGGCGATCGACGGGCTGCTGCTGCCGCTTGAGACAGGGCTGACAGGCTTGCCGGAATTGCCGGCGACGGCGGAAGGGGCAGTGCGGCTGCGCAACGGCAACCCAGGGATGGTGGTGTCATCGGCTGCGGGGTTCGGCGACGAGGCCTGGGCGAGCTGGCAGGGCCGGGCGGTCGCCGTCGGCATCTACAAGGCGGGTGAACTGCATCCGGGGCGCGTGTTCAACACCTAGCGGGCGGCAGACCTTCGTTGCACGACGGGAGATCGGGGCCGGGGGGCAGGATCGATGCAGTGCCCCCCGACCGCCCATATCACATCGTGGGCAGG
>CAWFWP010000014.1:0-6283 GCA_963819585.1 uncultured Alphaproteobacteria bacterium | reverse complement strand
TCCTTGATCCGCGCAAGGTTGGCTTCGTTCATGTCGAACGAGGCCAGCTGCACGATCTTGGTCTTGCCTGCCTGATCGATGCCGTCAGCGGCCGTGTCGGCATCGCCTGCCGATATGGTGATGACGCCGTCGATCGTCTCGTCCTTCAGGAGTTCGGCCTTGATAGCCTCAGCGACGGCGGTCGGATCGCCGAAGCTGGTCGAGGGCAGCGGCAACTGGAACGACTTCAGCCAGCCTTTTCCATCGCATCCGCGACGCCTTTGCAGCGGGCTTCGAGGTTCGCGGCACCCGGAATGGTGTTGACGCACATCACGTTCTTCATGCCTTTTGCCGCGAAGTAATCGCCCCCGGCCAGACCGGCGGGATACTCTTCGTTGCCGACATAGTTGATCGCGCCAAGCTCGCGGGCCTTGTCGGCACCACCGGCGTTCATCAGGATCACCTTGATGCCTGCCGCCATCGCGTCCTTGATCGCCGGATCTTCGGCCTCGGGCACCCAGTTCGGGATCACCAGACCATTGACGTCCATGCTGATCGCGGTGCGGATCAGCTGCACCACGTCGGCGCGAAGTTGTCGTAGTTCACAAGGCGCAGGTAGTTCACCGACCCGCCATTGGCGACGATGCCGGGCGTCGCGTCATCAAGTCCCTTCTTGATCTTGTTCCAGAAAGCGTCGTCGTTTGATCCGCCGATGACGGCGATATCCGCCGACAGGGCCGCCGATGCGGCTGATCACAATGATCGCGGCGCTGCTCAGCGCCTTGGCCAGAATTCTCGTGAACTTCATCTCTGTCTTCTCCTCCGTGGACCGCCATGCCGGCGGGGTTATGGTTCTTCGTTGTGATCCGACCCGGCATCCGGGCCCCTGTTCCCCGCTTCCTCCCTGCGGGTATTCATCGCCCCTGGCCTATCCGTTCGTGCCCGCCGCCTTGGCGTTCAGGCGCGCCTTCTTCTGCTGATAGCGGGCGTTCATCAGGGCATCGCCCTCTTTGCTGCCGTCGTGCCAGGTGCCGAAGATGCGGTCGAAGGGGACCAGCCCGTCGGCGTAGTTCACTTCGAAATGCTTGTGGTGCAGGTAGTGGACATAGGCGTGGCTATCGACAGCCTTGTCCTCTCCGACCTCGATCCTCTCGAAGCCGATATGGCCGACCACGGCCCCCGTTCCGGTGACCTGCAGGCTGTAGAGCATCAAGAGCGGATGCGACGGCAGCACCAGATGGATCAGCACGTCGGACCAGTAGAGCAGATGCTCGACCGGGTGCATCGACAGCGACGACCACGGGGACGGGTTGACCGAATTGTGGTGCACCGAATGCACCCACTTGTACAGGAACGGCACATGGATCAGCCGGTGGATGCAGTAGAAATGCGCCTCGTGGAACAAGGGGATCAGCAGGCCGAGGGCGATCAGCGCCAGAGGATGTTCGGCAAACGTCGTCCACGGGCCCCAGCCATGCGCCCAGGCATAAAGCATGCCGACCTCATACGCGGTCCAGATCGGCACGCCGGTGCCGAAGGTGCGGATCATGTTGTCGATGTTCTGGCTTTTGAACATGAACACGTCCGACGGCTTCTCGGCCGGGAAGGTTCCGTTGAACTTGAACCGGTTGCCCTGCGCGCGCTTGATGTAGAGGCGCAGCTCCAAGGCTCCGTAGAGGACGAAGACGAAGGCTGCGTTGCGGACCAGCAGGTAGGCGATCCAGCGCCAGTCGAGGGTCTGAAGGGTTTCACGCGAGGGCGTCAGGAACTGCCAGGTCAGCAGGGCCAGCGCCATGAACACGACATTCCACGGCAGGAAGTACTTCGGCAGCCAAGCGAGGAACTTCAGCGGGCGCAGCGGCCAGACAAACACCGGGGCGGCCTCGGCGGCAGCATTCGGCGTGTAGTCGCCGCGCTTGTTCCGGGTTCCGAATTGCAGATCGTCCATGGTCCCCCCGCTGACGTATCGGGCGCATGCCGACAGGCGCTTGCCCCTCCCGAGTCGAACAATGGAATTTCTATACCGTTGACAGAACCCTCAGCATAATCGTTTCATTACAACTGACACGTTTCCTCTCATTTCGTGCAGAATACCCTGTGCGCATGATGAGAGAATCTCTCAGGAGGTCCCATGGCACGCCGCGCCACCATCGCCGATCTTGCCGAAACGGCGGGGGTCAGCATTTCGACCGTCGACCGCATCCTGAATGGCCGCGATCCCGTCCGCCGGACGACCGCAGAGCGCGTGCTGGCTGCGGCCGAAAAGATCGACTTCTATGCCGTGCCGCTGCTGCGCGAACGGCTTGAGGTCGCCGGGCCCCGGGTCAGGCTGGGGTTCCTGCTGCAGCAGTCGGACCGTCCCTGGTATCGGATCATCGCCGAAGCGCTGAACTCCGCCGCCGAATTGGCACCGGATGTCGAGGCGCTGATCGCGCACATGGACGACATCTCACCCGGGGCGGTCGCGGCGCGGATGATCGAGATGGGCGGGAAGGTTGATGCTCTGGCGGTGATCGCGGCGGAACATCCGCTTGTGACCGAAGCGATCGAGGCGCTGGCTGCGCGGGGGGTTCCCACCTTCGGCCTCGTCTCCAGCCTGACGGCGGCCTGCGGCACGGGCTATGTCGGTCTCGACAACTGGAAGGTCGGGCGGACGGCGGCCTGGGCCATCGCGCATCTATGCCCGAAGCCCGGGCGGATCGGCATCCTGGTCGGCAATCCGCGCTACCGGTGCCAGGAAATGAATGAGAGCGGGTTCCGCAGCTATTTCCGGGAATGCGCGCCGGACTTCACGCTGCTGGAGCCGATTTCGACCTTCGAGGACAAGGCCATCGCGCGCGAGGTGACGGAAACGCTGCTGAGGCGCGAACCGGACCTGTCGGCGCTGTTCATTTCCGGCGGCGGCGTCACCGGTACGCTGGAGGCTATCGCGGCGTCGGGGCGGGGGCGGCAGCTGGTGTCGGTCGGCTACGAGATCATGGCCCCGACGCGGGCCGCCCTGATCGACGGCGCCCTGACGATGGTGATCGCGCATCCGGTGCAGCGCATGGCGGCGGAGGCTGTGGGGGCGATGCGGGACGCGGTGCTGGGGCGGACGCCGCCGGGGCAGCGGCTGCTGAGCTTTGACATCTTCACGCCGGAGAATTTGTGAGGGGGAGAGGGGTGAAACCGGGTCGGTTTTTGACCGGATTTGCCTGTTTTTCTGTGTCCACATGTGGACGGGGGGTCAAGGCATTGATACTTTTAGATAATTCGAAACAAGGGTTTTGTTCATCTTTTGGTAAGCATGTTTGGCGTCGGTAGGACACGCGCCTGACAGACCGGGGCCCCGGCCTGCGTTTTCGGGAGAACGCGCACTTGACCGGGGAGAGAAAGCGGGAGAGTTGGGGCAAGCCCCGACCTACGCCCGGTCCTGATTGAGGCGGAAGAGACGGGCGAGGATGTCGTCGTCTGTCATACCCCGCGCGCCAGTCATCGCCCCAGCCGTAGGCATCGGCCACCGCCTGATCGAGGGCGGCGTGGGCGTGGGTCAGCCAGGCGGGGCGCTGGTTGTAGAGGTTGGTGAGGGTGCGGGTTTTCAGCACTTTCGCGGCAGCGTCATCGACGGGCAGAATGCGGTCGGGGTAGCCGGGCACGACCTCGGGGACGCGGCGGACCAGGTCGGGCGGGTTGAGCCAGGCTTCGCGCAGGTCGTTCAGGCGGGCGGCGGCGGCGGCGATGGCAATCGCGCGGGGGTCGGCGGCGTAATCGGCGGCGGGGATGTTCGGGGTGAGGCCGGAGGGGAAGGGGAAGGTTTCGAAGCCCAGCGACGGCGTGTATTGCGGGTCGTTGCCCACGCCGTGCCAGCCGCCGAGGGCGACGGACCAGACCTCATGGAAGCGGGAATGAAGGATACCGAAGGTGGTGTCGTCATCACGGGCGATGGCTACGACGCGGCTGTCGGGCACCACGTTCGCGGCGGCCCAGATGAACAGCCGATGCTTGGCGACGCGCGGCGTGAAGATTGCGCGACGGATCCCACGCATTGCCAGCTTGATTCCGGGAGCGGTTTCTCCGTGCTGCCACCAGAATAGCCTTCGTTTCTCGCGCCGGTTTCTGTCACGAAACGGCTTCACCGAAATGAGCGTATGACGAAAGGGATGCTCGTAAAGCGCGGCGTCCCCTTCAACACGGTCGCCAAAATCAATGATCCAGCGACCGCTGTCGCGCTTGGTGATGTCACTGCCATTCAGAAGCGGGAACAGAACATCTGCATTCGGCCTGCCATTGGGATTGAGCGGAAGCCGCAGCCAGTCACGGGACTCGTCGCCTGTAACATCGAAAGCGCCGACCTTGACCGGGCCTTGAAATGCCACGCCACGGTTCTCAAGCAACGGATTGGTTGCAGTGAGGTCCGCCCCGCTGCGCGCGGCGGACAGGTCGGCAAAGATCGCGTCAACCCGCGCGCCGTCCAGCATGGCCTGTAGGTGCGCGCCACCGGTGAAACAGACCATCGACACGCGCACTGCGGCCCCGTCCACTGTCCAAGGTTCATCGGACCAAGCCTCGAAGACCGCGCGTTGGCCCGCGATGGGCTTCAGCACGCCGCGATTTGCGCTGCTGCGGATGGATTGAGTTGCAACCAGCCCAGCACGAGTCAGCGCGCCCGACTGCATCTGCTCCCAAGCCCTGACGAACCAATAGGCCACGAGGTCTACGCCGCCCGGCACATCGCCATAGGCCTTCCGGAGCGCGAAGGTGTAATCCTCGCCCAGCCCCCCGATCATCTTCTTGTTGCCCAGAAACGGCGGGTTCCCCACCACCACATCCGCCCTCGGCCACTCCGCCCGCGTCGCCATCCGGCCCCAGCACCGCATCCCGGCATTCGATCGTGTCCAGCGTGCGCAGGATCGGGTTCCTCGCAGGCTCGAACCCGTTGCGGCGCGACCACTGGATGTCGCCGATCCAGACCGACACGCGGGCCAGTTCGGCGGCATAGGGGTTCAGTTCGATCCCCATGACGTTTTCCGGCCCGGTCAGCGGAACCTCTCGCGCCAGGCCGATGCCCATCGCCTCGGCATCGGTGTTGACCGTCTTTTCGATGGTCTTGAGTTCGGCGAGGGCGAGATAGAGGAAGTTGCCGGACCCGCAGGCCGGATCGAGGATGCGGAAGGCGCGCAGGCGTTCCTTGAAGGCATCCTTGAGTGCCGTCGCCTTGCGCGTGGCGGCGTCGGCGGTGCCCATTTTCCCCTTGGCTTCCGCTTTCGCCAGCAGGGCCGTCGATCTGCGTCCCTGACCCCGGCCCATTCGGCCATGAGGGGCTGCACGATGACCGGGTTGACGATCATCATGATCTTGTCGCGGTCGGTGTAATGCGCGCCCAACTGGCTGCGCTTGTCGGGGTCGAGGCCGCGTTCGAAGAGGGTGCCGAGGATCGAGGGGTCGATGCCGGACCAGTCGAGATGCGCCGCGCGTTTCAGGTCGTCGATGTCCTGATAGGTCAGCGGCAGCGCATCGTCGCTGTCGAACAGGCCGCCGTTGAACCATTCGATGCGGTCGAAGCCGACCTTGCCGCCGCCGCGCATGGCGGCGAAGAGGGTCGCGGCATTCTCGGCGAACAGGCGGTCGTTGCGGCCCGGGCAGCGGTCGATCATGGCCGAGAAATAGTTGCCGGGCAGCAGCTCCACATCTTCGGCGAACATGCAGAAGACCAGGCGGTTGACGAAATGCGCGACGGCCTGCGCATCGTGGCCGCGCTTGCGCAGGCGGTCGGCGATGGCGACGAAGCGCGAGGCGGCCTCTTCGGTCAGGGCAGCCCGGGTCTTGTCGGGTTTCAGGCGTTCGGGGTCGGTGAAGGCGTGCGCGGAGGATGTCGCGCTTGACCGGCGTCGATCAGGTCATCGAGCGCGATGCGGTAGGTCTTCTGGACGGTGTTGTTCCAGTTGGTGTGAATCTCGATCCGGTCGGTGTCGGAGACGATCAGCAGCGGCGGGTGCCCATGCTGCCGGAATAGTTCAGCAGCTGGTTGAGCGCGGCCTTCAGGTCCGGTGCTTGCCCTTGTATTCCCAGCCGAAGCAGTCCTTGCGCCAGACATCGGCCCAGCCCTCGCCGCCGGAAGCCTTGGACGACACCGTTTCGAAGGTGAACCAGTCGCCCTTGGGGTCGGCGGTGACCGGGTCGGGGAGGTCGAGCAGGCGGCAGAGGTCGTTGAAATGGGACTGCGCTGCGCTGCGCTCCTTCAGCTCGACGGGCGCCATTTGTCGATGAAGTCCTGCGGCGTCATGCGCTTCCCCGGGGGCGGCCCATGGGGGCGGCTGGGGCGAGT
>CAWFWP010000013.1:0-645617 GCA_963819585.1 uncultured Alphaproteobacteria bacterium | reverse complement strand
GGACCGGTCCGTGCAGACCGGCCGCAGCGACGCCGCAGCGGCACGATACGGTCAGAGATAGTCCGACCGCTGCAACCCGTATTTCGCCATCTTCTCGTTCAGCGTCCGGCGCGGCAGACACAGCTCGTCCATCACCGATGTGATCGCCCCTTTGTGCCGACGCATCGTGTTGTCGATCAGCATCTTCTCGAAGCTCTCGACATATTCCTTCAGGGGCTTGCCCTCGGTGGTCATGTGCTGGGCAGTCTCCTCGTTGTCCGCCATCAGCAGCGACGCGATCGACCCGGTGCCACGGCGGTTCTGCAGCACCGCGCGTTCCGCCACATTGATAAGCTGGCGCACATTGCCGGGCCAAGGCGCCTGCAGCAGCTGCGCTGCCTCCTGCGCCGTGACCTGGGGGGCGTCGCAGCCGTATTCGTCGGAGAACTGCTCGGCCAGGCGCGTGAACAGCGTCAGGATGTCTTCGCCGCGCGACCGCAGCGGCGGCAGAGTGATCTTGAGGGCGGCAAGCCGGTAATAGAGGTCCGGGCGCAGCGCATCCTCGACCGTGCGGCCCTGTTCGTGGTCATTGCAGATGGCGATGATCCGCGTCTCGGCAGGCGTTCCCTGATCGTTGATGAAGGTCAGCAGCCGCGCCTGCAACGGCTGGCTCAGCGCCTCGATATCCTCCAGCACCAGCGTCCCGCCGCGCGCCTCTTCCAGAAGCGGGATCTGACCGCCCTCCTCCATCGGACCGAACAGTCGGGGGCCGAGCAGATCGTCCGAAAAGGCTGCACAGGACAGCACGGCGAACTTCTTGCCCGCGCGCGGGCCGACGGCGTGCAGCGCGTGCGCGACCAGTGTCTTGCCCGTCCCGGTCTCGCCGTCGATCAGGACGTGGCCGTCCGCCTGCCCCAGGTCGAGGATATCCTCGCGCAGGCGTTCCATCGCAGGCGATCCGCCGATCAGCTTCTTCATCATGGTCGAGCCGTCGGCCAGTTCACGGCGGAGCGCTCGGTTGTCCAGCGTCAGGCGGCGCGACTGGCTCGCGCGCTTGGCCAGATCGGTCATCCGGTCCGGGTTGAACGGCTTTTCCAGAAAGTCGTATGCACCGACGCGCATCGCCTCGACCGCCATCGGCACGTCACCGTGCCCGGTGATCATGATGACCGGCAGACCGGAATCGAGGCTCATCAGCTTTTTCAGGAAGGCCATGCCATCCATGCCCGGCATCTTGATGTCGCTGACCACCACGCCCGGCCAGTCCGACCCGATGGCCTTCAATGCGTCTTCAGCGCTCGGATAGGTTTCGGTGTCAAAGCCCGACAGCGCCAGCCACTGGCTGATCGACTGCCGCATGTCCTGTTCGTCATCGACGATCGCCACTTTCATCGCACGGGCCATGACATCTACTCCGCTGCTTCATTCTTCTCGGACAGGATCGGAAGCTGAATCTCAAACACAGCCCCCGGACCGCTCTGCGCATTCCGCGCGGTCAGGCGACCCCCAAGGTCGTTCACGATACCCGACGAAATGGCAAGGCCAAGACCGACGCCTTCGCCCGGGGCCTTTGTTGTATAGAACGGCTCGAACAGGTTCTCGAGATCGGTGATCCCGGTGCCGTTGTCGCGGACGGTCATCACCACCGTCTCGCCCGAGGTCACGAGGATGTCGATCTGCGGATCGGACCGGTCCTTGGTCGCGTCCAGCGCATTGCGCAGAAGGTTGATGATGACCTGCTCCAGCCGGATGCGGTCGGCCAGGATCATCACCGGCCCGCGCGGCATGGCGCGGGTGATCTTGACCGACCGGACGCGCAGCTGCGGCTCCATCATCGACAGGGCCGAGGACACGCAAGCCCTTATATCCACAGGCTCAAACGCCTCGCCGCCCTTGCGCGCATACGACTTCAACTGCCGCGTGATCGCGCCCATGCGTTCGATCAGATCGTCGATCCGCTGAAAGCTCGACAGCGCCTCTTCGGGGCGCTTGCGCTGCAGCAGAAGCCGCGCGCCGGCAAGGTAGGTCTTCATCGCGGCCAGCGGCTGGTTCAGCTCGTGGCTGACTGCTGCCGACATCTCGCCCAGTGCCGCCAGTTTCGACGACTGCGCCAGCGTCTGTTCCACCACCGCCAGGTCCTTCTGGGCCTTTTCGCGTTCGGCGATTTCCCGCTGCAAGCGCAAGTTCAACTGGCGCAACTCCGCCGACTCGCGCCGGAACATCGCGGACTGCAGGTTGGCCTTGCGCGACAGCAGGTAGAAGGCCAGCGCCAGCAGGATGGCAAAGCCCATGATCTCCAGCGCCAGAACTGCGTTCACCCGTTCACGGATCGAATCGTAGGTCGAAAAGCTGATGATCCGCCATCCGCGGAAGGGGATGCGCGCCTCGCTCCGCATCACCGCCTTGCCGCCCAGATAGGCGTCCGGCGGGCGGTTGGCCCAGTCTGCCGTCGCCTGGATCGCACGCCCGATGGCCGAGGTGTCCTGCTGCGCGGCCAGCGCCTGGCCCAGCGTCTGACCGCGCCAGCGCGGTTCAGACGACAAGAGCACCTGCCCCTCGCTGTCGATCACCGCAACCGCGTCGGAAATCGACGGCCATGCGGTTTCCAGCTTGGTCATATCCGCAGCGACAACCACCACGCCGATCGGCTTGCCCTCGGACCGGACGGCGCGGGAATAGCTGAAGGCAAAGCCCCCGATCTCCCGCGGCGTCACTGTGAATGTCGTCTCGGAGGACCGCTCGGCATCCACGAAAGCAGGCGATGCGGCCCGGTTCGCGCCGATCTGCTTGCGGTCGGTCGCGGCCACGACGCGGCCCGACGTGTCCATGACCTCGATCCCCGCGACGCCGATCTCGCCCTGCGTGGCGATCAGCCGTTGCGAGGTCGGCATATAGTCGGCCGAATTCAGCGAGCTGATCAGCGCGGGATCCCCCGCAAGAAGCAGCGGCACGATCGAGGTGCGCTGCAGTTCGCTCATCACGTTGCCGGAATAGAGCGCAAGCCGGATGTCGCTGCGGTTGCGGACCGTTTCGGAAAACCGCCTGCTGAGATAGTCGTTCGTCCACCAGACGACCGTGACCGCCATCACCAGCAGGACCGCGACAACCGCACGCGCAAACCAGCTGCCGCCGGTCGGCGTGTCGGTCGCCGGTTCAACCGGTTTTTCTGTCGGACCCGCAGGCTGCATCGCGGCAGTCTAGTCGGTCAGGCACCGCCGCTCAAGCGCCGGGGACTGACCTAGGCGGCGGCTTGGACCAAGGCGTCGGTCAGGCTGCGGAACAGGACCGCGCCGTCGGTCAGCCCCAGCGCAGCGTCCGCCGCGCGTTCGGGATGCGGCATAAGGCCGAGGACACGCCGGTTGGCCGACAGCACGCCCGCAATGTCGTCGGTCGCGCCATTCGGGTTGGCAAGATAGCGGAACGCGATGCGATCCTCGGCCTGCAGGCGGGCCAGCCCGTCGCCGTCGATGGTATAGTTGCCATCGTGATGCGCGACGGGAATGCTCAGGACGGTCCCGGCGTTCCAGCCGCGCGTGAACGCGCTGTTCGCGGTTTCCACTTTCATTTCAATGGTTTTGCAGACGAACTTCAACCCCGCGTTGCGCATCAGGGCACCCGGCAGCAGCCCGGTCTCGGTCAGCACCTGGAACCCGTTGCAGATGCCGATCACATAGCCGCCCCGGCCCGCATGGGCGCGGACCGCCGCCATGACCGGCGACTGCGCCGCAATCGCGCCGCAGCGCAGATAGTCGCCGAACGAGAAGCCGCCGGGAATGCCGACGATGTCGGTGCCCGATGGCAGGTCGGTATCCTTGTGCCAGACGCGGGTGACGGTTGCCCCGGCGCGTTCAAAGGCAACGGCCAGATCGCGGTCACAGTTCGATCCGGGAAAGGTGATGACGGCGGCTTTCATCGGACGGCCCCCTGGTTCAGGCGATTTCGACCGCGTAGGTTTCGATCACTGTGTTGGCCAGCAGCTTTTCGCACATCGCGCGCACATCCGCCTCGGCCTTGGCGCGGTCGGTCGCGGCCAGATCAAGCTCGATCACCTTGCCTTGGCGCACGCCGGTCACACCCTGAAAGCCCAGCGTGCCGAGCGCGTGGCGCACCGCTTCCCCCTGAGGATCCAGAACGCCGTTCTTGAGGGTGACAAAAACCCGTGCTTTCATGGCTTTGCCCCCCGTTCCTAATGCACCAGCTTGGTGATCGTCGCCGACCCCGCATTGGGCAGCACGCCCAGACGGCGCGCCACCTCGGTGTAGGCGTCCGTCAGCGACCCCAGATCGCGGCGGAACACGTCCTTGTCCAGCTTCTGGCCCGTCTTCACATCCCACAGGCGGCACGAATCCGGGCTGATCTCGTCCGCCACGATCAGGCGCATGAAATCGCCGTCCCAGATACGCCCGATCTCGATCTTGAAGTCGATCAGCTTGATGCCGACGCCGTAGAACACGCCGGACAGGAAGTCGTTCACCCGCAGGGCCAGCGACACGATGTCATCAAGGTCCTGCTGGGTGGCCCAGCCGAAGGCGACGATATATTCCTCGGACACCATCGGATCGCCGAGCGCATCGTTCTTGTAGCTGTATTCGACGATCGGGCGCGGCAGGGGCGTACCCTCTTCCATGCCCAGCCGCTTGGCGATGGACCCCGCCGCGAAGTTCCGCACGATGATTTCCAGCGGAATGATCTCGACCTGGCGGATCAGCTGTTCGCGCATGTTCACGCGGCGGATGAAATGGGTGGGCACGCCGACCTGGTTCAGGCCGGTCATGAAGTATTCCGAAAGCCGGTTGTTCAGCACGCCCTTGCCTTCGATGGTCGCCTTCTTCTGGGCGTTGAAGGCGGTCGCGTCGTCCTTGAAATACTGGATGAAAGTACCCGGTTCGGGGCCTTCGTACAAAATCTTCGCCTTGCCTTCGTAGACTTTCTTGCGACGTGCCATGATCGCTCCCAAAGGCCTGCGCGGCAACCCGCCGCGCACCCTGCCGACGCTCTAGCCGAGACAGCCCCCGCCCGCAAGGCAAAGGGCCGTCGCGCGGCGCGGCGCATCATGGTAAACTCCGGCGCAGCGTGGCTGCGGCAGGAGGGGTCATGGGACGCGAGGCTGAGGCGCTTTGCCATTGGGCGGGAACCAGCGGACAGGCGCATATTCTTCTGGAATCCGCCGAAATCATCCTGCGCGGTGAGGTCCGCGCCCGCATCCCGCGTGCCTCGATCCGGTCGTTCCGGGCCGACGGCGGCGATCTGACCGTCGATGCGGCGGCAGGACGCCTTGTTGCCGAACTGGGTGGGACGCTGGCGGCAAGCTGGGCTGCGGCGCTGGCGAAACCGCCGCCCAGCCTCGCCGCGAAGCTGGGTGTCGGACCCGGAAAGCCCGCCTTCGTCATGGGTGATCTTTCGGACGCGGCGCTTGCCGATGCCCTGTCGGGCGCGACCGTCAGCGCCGCGTCGGACGCCGCGCTGATTGTCGCTGTCCTTCTGTTCCGCGCCGACCTCGACCCCGCCCTGTCGCTGGCCACCGCGCATCCTGCCCTACCGGTCTGGTGTGTCTATGCCAAAGGCCCGCGAGCCGATCCCGGCGACGCCGCCGTCCGCGCCGCGTTCCGCGCGGCAGGCTGGATGGACACAAAAACCAGCGCGGTGTCAGAGCGGCTGACAGCAACCCGCTACAACCGCCCTGCCGCGCCCGAAGCGCGCTGACGGGGCTTGCAGCGCGGGCTGCCTGTGGCCATATGGGCGGCATCCTTTCACCGGACGGGGCCAGACATGACCACCTTCGACGACCGCGAGAACGCCTTCGAGAATAAATTCGCGCATGACGCCGACATGCAGTTCCGCGCCGAAGCGCGGCGCAACAAGCTTCTCGGCCTGTGGGCGGCGGGGCTGATGGGCAAATCCGGCGACGAGGCCGCGGCTTACGCGAAAGAGGTCGTGGCGGCGGACTTCGAAGAAGCGGGCGACGACGACGTGTTCCGCAAGATTTCCGCCGATCTGGGCGGCAAGGCCGATACGGTCGCGATCCGCACACAGATGGCGGCCCTGATGGTCGAGGCCAAACGCCAGCTGATGAACGAAGCCTGACCGGCCTTCGGAATCACCGGGCGACGGGGCCCGGTTAAGCCCATCTGAACCCTTTGCCTGCTAGGCCTGCCCGAAGCTGTGCCCTGCAACAGGGTGGCGGGATGAGGGCACCTGTGGTCAGGGAACGAAAAGCGCAGGCCCGACTGTCCCTGATCGGCGGGCGGGATAAGATCGCTCGGGTTGCCCGCGCGGCCGCTGCGCCGGTGGCGGACCTGTACCTGCCCCGGCCCTGCGTCAGGCCCTGCCGATGGCGGCGGGACTGACCGTGACGCTGATCCTGCTGCGGCATCTGGACGGGATCGACTGGGCGCGCATCCGTGCGGCGGTGGCGGCCTTCGGCGTCTGGCAATGGTCCGCAGCGCTTGCCGCAACCGCCGTCAGCTACTGGGCGATCGGGCAGTACGACCTTGCGATGCATCGGCACCTGCGCACCGGAACGGCGGCGGCAACGGCCCTGCGCGCCGGACGGGTCGCCATCGCCCTTGGGCAGCTTCTGGGATTCGGGCCGCTGGTCGGGTCACTGGCGCGCTGGCGGATGCTGCCCGGCATCGGCCCCCGCGCGGCAATGGGCCTGTCGGCGGCGGTTTCACTGTCGTTCATCGCCGCGATGACCGTTGTCGCGGCGGCGTCCGTTGCGATATCGGACCTGCCGCTCCCTGGCCCGCTGACCTCGGCGGCCCTTGCCGTCGCGGCCCTGTGCCCCGCGCTGATCGTCTGTTGCGCCGTTGCGCCCGACCATCCGGCATCGCGGTTCGGGCGGATGGTGCCGGGCGTTGGGGTCGTCCTGCGGATACTGGCCTTCGCCTGCATCGATCTGGCGGCGGCGGGGGCTGCGCTCTGGCTGTTTCTGCCGACCGGACCGGCCCTTCCGCCTGCGGATTTTCTGGCCGCGTTTCTGATCGCGACGCTGGCAGGCCTGGTCCTGTCGACCCCCGGCGGGATCGGGACGTTCGAGCTTCTGATGATCGCGCTGCTGCCTGCGGTCGGAATCGAGGAGCTGCTCGCGGCGGTCCTTTGCTACCGCGTTGTCTATTTCGTCGCGCCGGGCGTCATCGCGGCGGCGATCCTGATCCTTGGCCCGGTCAGGCATGCGCGGCACGCAAAGGCCGGAGCAGCGGATGCGGTCTTGGTGCCGCCCGGCGGTGCCCTGATGTCCGCAGCCCTGTGCCGGGTGACCGAGAGCGGACCTGCCGAGGCGCTGGTCTGCCGTCAGGGCGCGCACGGTGCCCTGTCGTTTCCCGGCGGCGCGGTGATGGTCGCGGCCATGACGCGCAACGCGCTGGTCGGGCTGTTTGATCCTGCGGCGGCCGGAACGGGCGACATGCGGCCTGTCTTCGACGGCCTCGCCCGGGCTGCACTGGACTCGGGGCGCGCGGCCTGTCTCTACCGGATATCGCCGCGCGCGGCGGCGGTCGCACGGCGGGCGGGCTGGCTTGTCCTGCCGGTTGCGCGCGCGGCGGTGCTGCGCCCGGCAGGGGCGGACCTGTCGCAACCGGCCTGCGCGCAGCTGCGGCGCAAGCTGCGCCGGGCAGCGCGGGCGGGCGTCGCCGTTTCGCTGGGAACCGACCTGCCGGTCGCAGAGATGACAGCGGTCGCGGCGGACTGGACGCGGCTGCGCGGGGCCGAACGGGGCTTTTCCATGGGCCGCTACGATCCGGCCTATGTGGCGGGTCAGCGCGTTTATCTGGCGCGTGCCGGGGACAGGCTTGCGGGTTTTGCGACCTTTCACGTCACTAAGGACGAATGGGCGCTGGACCTGATGCGGCACGCGCCGGACATGCCCGAAGGCACGATGCACGCGCTGGTCGCGGCGGCGCTGTCGGATGCGCAGCGCCTCGGCGTCGCGCGCCTGTCACTGGCGGGGCTGCCGCCGCGACCCGACCTGCGGCGCGGGTTGGCGGCGCGCCTGGTCGCGCGCGGGCTGTCGCGGCTGTCAGGGCCGGGCCTGCATCAGTTCAAGGCCGCCTTCGCCCCGGCCTTCGTCCCGCAATACGTCGCCGCCCCGCGCCTGTCCGACCTCCTCATCGGGGCGATCACCGTGGCGGCGCGGGTACGCTGGCCCGGCCCGCTGCCCGCAGCACTGCCTTTGGCGGGTACCGGCGATGCATCGGGCAAGGCGAGAGCCGCGCCGGAGCACGCGCTGGCTGTGATCCGGGCGGCTTGACCCATCGGTCCGTCCGTCGCCTGACCAATCGCCCGGCATCCGAGAGGGTTTGAAATCCGGGCGGGACCATGCGAAACCGGGGTGACACGTTTTCGCGGCAGCGCCCCGCCGCCAGAAAGGCAGACGATCCATGGCCGACACCCCGCCGAACGCCCTGTCGAGGCTGCTTGCCGGCAAGGACTGGATCCTCGCTGACGGCGCGACCGGTACAAACCTGTTCAACATGGGCCTGTCCGCAGGCGAAGCGCCTGAACTGTGGAACACCGACGAACCCGCGAAGATCACCGCGCTCTACAAGGGCGCGGTCGATGCCGGGTCGGACCTGTTCCTGACGAACACCTTCGGCGGTAACGCCAGCCGGATGAAGCTGCACCAGGCGCAGGGCCGGGTGCGCGAACTGAACCGCGTCGGGGCCGAGCTTGGCAGGGCGGTCGCGGACAAGGCCGGGCGGACGGTCATCGTCGCCGGTTCAATGGGTCCGACGGGCGAGATCATGGTGCCGATGGGGACGCTCACGCATTCCCGCGCGGTCGAGATGTTCCACGAACAGGCCGAGGGTCTGAAAGAGGGCGGGGCCGACGTGCTGTGGGTCGAGACGATCAGCGCGCCGGAAGAATATGCCGCCGCCGCCGAAGGCATCGCCCTGTCCGGCATGCCCTGGTGCGGCACGATGAGCTTTGACACGGCGGGCCGGACGATGATGGGCCTGACATCTGCCGCGATGGTGACGATGGTGGAAAAGCTGCCGAACCCGCCCATCGCCTTCGGGGCGAACTGCGGCGTCGGCGCATCGGACCTTATGCGCACGGTTCTGGGCTTTGTCGCGGCGGGGCCGGAGCGCCCGCTGATCGCCAAAGGCAATGCGGGCATCCCGAAATACCATGACGGGCACATCCATTACGACGGCACGCCCGACCTCATGGCGGAATATGCCGTGCTGGCGCGGGACGCAGGTGTCACGATCATCGGCGGCTGCTGCGGCACGATGCCCGACCATCTGCGGGCCATGCGGGCGGCGCTCGAGTCGCGCCCGAAGGGGGATCGCCCGACGCTGGAGCGGATCGCGGACCTGCTGGGAGGATTCTCCTCAGCCTCGGACGGCACCGGCGAGCCGGGCCCGGAGCGTGAGCGGCGGAGCGGACGGCGTCGGGGGTAAGCCCTGCGCCCGACAGTCGCGCCTTACGCCTTCTTCAGAGCCAGAACCGCGTTCATCCCGCCGAAGGCGAAGGCGTTCGACAGCACCGCCGTCACCTTTGCCTGCCGCGCGACGTTCGGCACCACGTCCAGCGCGCATTCCGGATCGGGCTCCTCATAACCGATAGTCGGCGCGACGATACCTTCGCGCAGGGCCATGATGCAGGCCAGCAGCTCGACTGCACCCGTCCCGCCGATGACATGGCCGTGCATCGACTTGGTCGATGACATCATCAGCCTGTCCGCCGCGCGCCTGAAGACATGCGCCACCGCCGCGCATTCGGATTTGTCGTTCGCCGCCGTGCCGGTGCCATGCGCGTTGATATAGCCCACATCCGATGCGTTCAGCCGCGCATCCGCCAGCGCCCCCGCAATCGCGCGTTCGGCCCCCTGCTGCGACGGCAGCACGATGTCCGCCGCGTCCGAGGACATCGCAAAGCCCACCACCTCGGCCAGGATGTCGGCGCGGCGCGCCTTCGCATGGTCCCATTCCTCGAACACGAAGACGCCGGCACCTTCGCCCTGCACCATGCCGTTGCGGTTCGCAGAAAACGGGCGGCAGGCGTCCTTTGACATCACGCGCAGCCCTTCCCAGGCCTTCACCCCGCCGAAGCACAGCATCGCCTCGGCCCCGCCCGTCACCATGACGCGGGCCATGCCCGACCGGACCATCTGGAACGCCAGACCCATCGCGTGGTTCGAACTGGCGCAGGCGGTGGCCACCGTGAAGGACGGCCCGCGCAGCGCCCATTCCATGCTGACATGCGCTGCGGCGGCGTTGTTCATCAGCTTCGGCACCACGAAGGGATGGACGCGGTTCTTGCCCTCTTCGTAGACCGCCCGGTAATTCTCGTCCCAGGTGTTCACCCCGCCGCCTGCCGTCCCCAGGACGACGCCCGCGTCGAGGCCCAGCTTGCCGCGCGTGTCGATGCCGGACTGGTCGATGGCCTGCCGTGCCGCGACCATCGTGAACTGCGTCACGCGGTCATAGAGCGCGATCTGCTGGCGGTTGAAATGCGCCTCGGCGTCCCAGCCATGCACCTGCCCGCCGATCCGGACGCCCAGCCGTTCGACATCGCGGAAGTCGAGCGCCGTGATGCCGCAGCGGCCTTCGCGAAAGGCCTCAAACGTGGAAGGCACGTCCGTCCCGAGAGCGTTGACCGTGCCCGACCCGGTGATCGCCACACGCTTCATTTCGCGGCTATCAGCCGTTCGACCCCCGCGATGACCGAGGCGACGGAGGAGATGTCGAAATCCGACGCCGAAGGCTCGTTGGCATTGAACGGCACCGACACATCGAATGTCTCCTCGATGGCGAAGATCGCCTCGACCATGCCGAGGCTGTCGACGCCAAGTTCAGAAAGCGTCATCTCGGGACGCACGTCGGTGGGGTCGAGCACGGCCTGTTCGGCTATGATCCGGATCACCTGGTCCTGCACGCTCATTCGGCGTCCCCCTTGTCCGATGTGTCGCCTGCGCCTGTAACACTTCTGCGAAGTGCTGCCACATCGCGGAACAGACGCGGCAGGCGGCGGATGTTCTTCCACGCCTCGACGTTGGTTTCCATCTTCATCGCTGGCGAGCCCAGCAAGACGCGGCCTGCGGGCGCATTGGTGAAGATTTTGGTGGCCCCGCCCGCGATCACATCGTCGCCGACGAAGATGTTGTCGCTGACGCCGCATTGCCCGCCCAGAACGACGCGGTCGCCGATGACGGCGGACCCCGCGATGCCGACCTGACCGCAGAGCAGGCAGTCGCGCCCGATGCGGACGTTGTGGCCGACATGGACAAGGTTATCGAGCTTGGTGCCGGTTCCGATTTCGGTGTCGCGGATCGTGCCCCGGTCGATGCAGGCATTCGCGCCGATCTCGACATCGTCGCCGATGCTGACCGCCCCGAGGGAGTGGATGCGGGTCCAGGATTGCGGGTCGGCATCATCGCGGGTGCCCAGTGACGCGCGCACCGCCTCGACGCCCGATTTTTCGGGCGTGACAAAGGAAAACCCGTCCGACCCGATAACTGCGCCCGGCTGCGCGATGAACCGGTCGCCGATCACAACGCGCGCGCCGATGCGGACGCCATCCAGGATCAGCGCATCGGCCCCGATCCGCGCGCCCGCGCCGATGCTGGCATGGGCGGCGATCCGGGCCTCCGGGCCGATAACCGCACCCGCACCGATCACGACGAATGGGCCGATGGCGGCCCCTTGCGCGATCCGGGCGGTGGGATCGGCGACAACGGTCGGATGGATGCCGGGTGCGATGCCGGGGCCCTGGTCGAGGTAGCGCGTCAGCCCGGCCATCGCGTAGCGCGGGCGGGGAACGAAGATTGCCGCCGCCAGCCCCAGAGCGCGCCAGTCGGCCCCATCCCACAGCATCGCGGCGCGCGCCCGTCCGGCCGCCAGTCCGCTCGCGTATTTCGGGTCCATAGCCAGCGCGAGATCGTCAGGCCCTGCCGACTGCGGCTCGGCGGCACGCTGGACGACCCTGTCGCCGTCGCCTTCGACGCGGGCGCCCAGGGCCGCCGCAATATCTGAAAGCCTGTGGCCCATGCTGCCCGTTCCGCCGCGCCGGAGATACGGGCGCACTGCCCGCCGGATTAGCCCTGAACCGACGGCAGTTCCACCCCGGCGGCCTGCAGCGCGTCGAAAATCCGCCCATCCCTGCCATAAACATCACGGCGGTATTCGATGTGGCCGCGCGCATCGGGCCAGGCGGTGAAGTAGACGATGTGCACGGGCACATGGTCCGTCAGCGGAATCGAGTTCTCGGCGCGGGTCTTCAGATGCCGCGCGAACTCGCCCTCGGGGTCCGTCGTCTGCCGCGCCAGCAGCGCATAGGCAAACTCGAACGGCGACCCCAGACGGATGCAGCCGTGGCTGTAGGCGCGCACTTCTTTCTGGAACAGCGACTTGGACGGCGTGTCATGCAGATAGATGTTCCACTTGTTCGGGAACATGAACTTGACCTGACCCAGCGCGTTGCCGTCCGACGGGGCCTGCGACATCGAGAACGGGAAGTTTCCGGCGGTGAACTGCGTGAAATCGACCGCGCCGCGGTCAACGACGCGCCCGCGCCGGTCAACGATGCGCAGATGCCCCGCCGCGTTGGGGTTCTTCTGCAGCATCGGCAGGTATTCCTTGACGGTGATCGACCGGGGCACGTTCCAGGTCGGGTTGATCACCATGAACTCCATCTCGTCCGAGAATTCCGGGCTGCGCCGGTCGGACTGGTTCATCCCCACGACGGTCACGGTTTCGAACGTCACCTTGCCGTCGTCGATGATCTTCGCGGTGAAATCCGGCAGGTTGACCCAGATGTGCCGCTGGCCAAGCACGGTCCCGTTCATCCAGCGCAGGCGCTCCATCGCCACCGTCACCGCCCGCAGCCGCGCCTCGGGGCCGAGATTGATCTCTTCCAGCGTCGCCTCGGACGCCACGCCGTCTGCCGTGAGGCCGTGGTTCAGCTGAAACAGCTGCACGGCCTTTTCCATCTCGGCGTCATAGACGGCAGTCGGGCCCGGGCGCAGATAGCCCATCGCGGTCAGGCGGTCGCGCAAGGCCACAACCCCCGGACCTTCGCTGCCGGGATCAAGCTGCGCCACTGGTACCGCAGCGCCCCAGCCACCGGTCGTGATCGCCGACAGCAGATCAAGCCGGGCCTTCATCAGGACGGCGTATTCAGGGGCCTGCGGCTGCAGGCCCCGCAGATAATCGGTCGGGTCGGACACGGCGAATCCGCGCAGGCTGGCCAGCGGGTCGCGCAGGTTGACGGTGCGGACGATGCCGCCATCGACGGCAGAGGGTGTCAGCAGCCCGGTATGCACGTCGCGGGCGTAGTTCAGGAATGTCTGCGACATCCGCACTTCCAGCACGCCACGCTGGCGTTCGGACGCAAGCGCCGCGAATTCGGCGCGCAGCCCGTCGGCATCATAGCGCCCTGGCGGCAATCCGTGATCGGCGACACGGTCCAGCGCGCGGAAGAACGCTTCGCGCCGCGCCGCGTCGGCAGAGGTTGTCCAGAGCGGCCTGAAATCGCGGCTGCGGTAAAAGTCCGACAAGGCATCGACGGAAGACGCCGCCTCGGCCACCGACTGGCGGAAGGCGGTAACGTCGACCGCTGCGACCGCAGGCGTGAAGACCGACAGCGCCGCAACGGCGCACACCACCCGCAAGGCCGCCGGCGCAAAGCGGACCACTGAAACCCTCATCCGATCCTCAAATTCATTATCACGGCCACGTTATCGGCGACTTTCAGCCAAGGCATCCGGGCTGTCCACTCACGTTTCTGCCAGCGGATGCACCGGTGTCGCATTCCGGCAACGGTCCGCAGAAACGGCGGTTTTCGTGGCATCCGCAGCGCAGTTCAGCAAAAACCTGCCTACCGGCGGGGCATTTCCAATATCTCGACAATTGCCGGGTTGGCGGGCCTAGCGCACTGTGGCATAAGCATGGCGCACTTGGGGATACTTCGTGACGATCAAGCCGCTGAAAAGGCGGAATAAAGCGACGGGACAGGCGCATCTGACATGGACGGATCGACACCGACGGGTATTTCGCGGCGTGGGCTGATTGCTGCCTTTGCGGCAACAGCAGTGGTCGCGGCACCGACCTTCGCCAACGCATTCGGCCTGCTTCGCGGCGGCGGCGATGTCCGCCGCATCCGGATGTATTCGGGCCGCACCGGCGAAAGCCTTGACACGATCTACTGGATCGAAGGCGATTACATCCCCGAGGCGCTGAAGGAAATCACCTACTTCATGCGCGACTGGCGCACGGACGAGATCAAGAAGATCGACCCCCGCACAGTCGATATCGCCGCTGCCGCGCACCGCCTGATGGATGTGTCGGAACCCTACATGATGCTGTCGGGCTACCGCTGTCCTTCGACCAACGCGATGCTGCGGGAACATTCGCGCGGCGTCGCGCGGAACTCCCTTCACATGAAGGGCCAGGCAGCCGATCTGCGGCTTAAGTCGCGCAGCGTGGGCCAGATGTACAAGGCGGCGTCGGCCTGTTCGGCGGGCGGTGTCGGCAAGTATTCGCGGTCGAACTTCGTGCACATGGATTGCGGGCCGGTGCGCACCTGGGGCGGCTGAGCCGCCCATTGCGTTCCGTCTGACAGGCACCCTGCGGGGTGCCTTTCGGTTTCTGCGGCCAGGCCCGGGCCCTCAGGCCCGCGCCGCGTCGCGCATCGGGCTGAAAATCCGGTCGGTAATCTCTGACAACGCCAAAGCCGCCGCGCCATGCGCCCACAAAAGGTCGCCCCAGGCGTGAATCTCGATGCGGGGCGGGACGCGCCCGGTCTGCAATGACATCGTCTGAATCTCGGCCAGCGCGTCCCCGGCATAGAGGTAGTCGTATTTCATCCGCTCACCCGACAGGATGATCAGCGCCGGGTCGAAGATGTTGATCACATTGGCCAGCCCCAGCGCCAGATAGCGCCCTGCCCGGTGAAAGATCGACCGCGCCGCCGGATTGCCCGCCTTGGCCTGTTCGAACAGCGATTCCAGCATCGAATTGACCGACCTTGCGTCGCGCCCGCTCCAGTTCATCGCGGTCGTCGCCTCACGCACCAGGGCATAGTCGGCGACATAGGCCTCGAGGCAACCGCGCTGCCCGCAGCGGCAGAGCGCGCCATCCAGCTGCACCTTGGTATGGCCAAGCTCCAGCCCGATGCCGCGGGCACCGCGATAGATGCGGTGATTGATGACGAACCCCATTCCGACACCGTGTTCGATGGTCACCACGGCAAAGTCCGACAGCATCCGCCCTGCCCCGAACCACAGTTCGGCCAGGGTGACGAGGTTGGCGTCGTTGTCGATATAGACCGGAATGCCGATCCGGGACGACACGGCACTGGCCAGCTGCGCCTCGCGTTCCGCGATGACCGAGGACCAGTGCACGACGCCGCGTCTGCGCGTCCGACAAAGCCCGGAACCGCCAGTCCGACGGCGGACAGATCGCGCCGGTCGACCCCGGCGCGGATGCAGATGCGGTCGAGCAGGGTTTCGGTCACGTCCACCATGTCGCGCAGATGCAGCGCGCCGGGACGCCGCGGGATGGCCTCGTCCGCCACCAGCGTTCCGGCAAAATCCACGATCACCGCGGTATGTTCGCGGTCCGACAGCTTGATGCCCGCGACCAGATGCGCTTCGGGCCGCACGCCGAGCGACACGGCCGGGCGGCCGCGCCCGCCGTCGGTGTCGCGGGGCGTCGTCATTTCCATCAGCAGACCGCGCTCGATCAGTTCGGACGTCAGGGTCGTCACCGTGGCCGGGCTGACCGACAGTTCACGGGCCACCTCGACCCGGGGCATGAACCCGGCGGCGCGCACCCGTTCGAAGATCTGCTGGCGCAGCGGGCGCATCGATTCCGACAGCGGCGGGATCAGCGGGCCGCAGCCCGCTGTTTCCGACCCCATCCGCAGCGGATCACTTGCATCTGCCGCCGACATTCGTTCGCCCCGCGAAGTAAAATCATGGTTTCCGGTGCAGTCTCCGGTCAGTTATTGCCGCATCGCAGCAATTTCAGCCGTTTCCTTGCGCAGTCCAAGTGTGGGGCGTCCTTTTTAATTTGACAACTAAAATTATTGGGGGCATTTTCCCGCCACTGCGGCGAATCCGCCGAGAGGGGCCGGTGCTGGCCCGACCTGTGGGAGGTATATATGCACAAGACACTTTTGCTCGCCGTCGTTCTGGCGGCGAGCCTTCACTCGGCCGCTTTCGGCCGCCAGGCATGAAGGTCTGCGTTTCGCTGGTCGAACTTCCGGGAAGAGCGCTGGAAGACCGACGAAGCCGCGATCAAGGCCGCGCTGGATGCGGCCGGTGCCGAATACATCTCCGCCGACGCGCAGACCTCGGCCTCCAAGCAGCTGGCCGACATCGAGGGCCTGATCACCCAGGGCTGCACCGCGCTGATCGTCCTCGCGCAGGATTCGGCCGCGATCGGTCCGGCGCTGGACGCCGCTGCCGACGCAGGCATCCCGGTCGTCGGCTATGACCGCCTGATCGACGATCCGCGCGCCTTCTACCTGACCTTCGACAACGTCGAAGTCGGCCGGATGCAGGCCCGCGCCGTCCTCGAGGCGATGCCGAAGGGCCGCTACGTGATGATCAAGGGCTCGCCCGTCGACCCGAACGCCGACTTCCTCCGCGGCGGCCAGCAGGAAGTGATCCAGGCGGCGATCGATGCCGGCGACGTCACCATCGTCGGCGAGGCCTATACCGACGACTGGCAGCCCGCGAACGCGCAGAAGAACATGGAGCAGATCCTGACCGAGACCGACAACGGCGTCGATGCCGTCATCGCCTCGAATGACGGCACTGCCGGCGGCGTCGTGGCTGCGCTGACCGCGCAGGGCATGGCGGGCATCCCGGTGTCGGGCCAGGACGGCGACATGGCCGCGCTGAACCGCGTGGCGCTCGGCACTCAGACCGTCTCGGTCTGGAAAGACAGCCGCGCCCTCGGCAAGGCGGCAGGCGAGATCGCCGTGGCGCTGGCTGGCGGCACCGCGATGGATGCGGTCGCCGGTGCGGCCAAGTTCACCACGCCGGGCGGCAAGGAAGTGAACGCGATGCTTCTGGCCCCGCAGCCGATCACCAAGGACAACCTGAACCTGGTGCTCGACGCCGGCTGGATCGCCAAAGACGTGCTTTGCGCGGGCGTGTCGGGCGTGGCAGTCTGCGAATAATCCCGATCCGGGAACAGACAGGCGGCGTTCCGGCATCCGTGCCGGGACGCCGCGCGACACGGCCGAGGGGGCGCGCCGCGCGCGGCGCTTGGGAGGACGGGCGACATGGCAGACGCTGGCCAGGCCAGTCGGGGCGACGGTGCACCGCGCCGGAGCTTCACCGACACGCTGGAACTTGACGCCCGGCTGCTGGGGATGCTGGCGGCCTTCGCCGCGGTCGCCGTGGTCTTCACGATCTGGACCGGCGGCACTTTCGTAGGCCCGCGCAACGTCTTCAACATCGCGGTGCAGACGGTGCCGGTGGCGATCATGGCCTGCGGCATGGTCTTTGTGATCGTCGCGCGGCACATCGACTTATCCGTCGGCTCGATGCTCGCGATGTGTTCCGCCGTCATGGCGATGAGCCAGTCGCAGTGGCTGCCGTCCCTGTTCGGCCTGGAATACGGCAACCCGTTCATCCTCGTCTGCACGATTCTGATCGGGCTTGCGGCAGGCACCGCGATGGGTGCCCTGACCGGCTGGCTGGTCGGCTACCAGACGATTCCGTCCTTCATCGTCACGCTGGGCGGCCTGTTCGTCTGGCGCAACGTCAACTGGTTCACGACAAACGGCCAGTCGGTCAGCCTGACCGACCCCAATCTTCTGATGTTCGGCGGCACCGAAGGTGTCCTCGGCGCGACCTGGAGCTGGATTCTGGGGCTGATCGCCGCCGCCGTCGCGGTCTTTGTCGCGTTGTCGGCGCGCCGCAACAAGCAGCGGCATGGCTTCATCGTCAAACCGGTCTGGGCCGAGGGCGTGATGATGGCGCTGATCGTCGGCGTGATCCTGTTCTTCGTGGGCTGGCTGTCGCGCTATCCGGTCCCCGCAGCCAAGCTGAAGCGGCTGTTCGAGGCGCGCGGCGAGGTGATGCCCGAAGGCTACACAGCGATGCACGGCCTGCCGATTTCGGTCCTGATCCTGATCGCGGTGGTCGTCGTGATGACGGTGATCGCGCGCAAGATGCGCTTCGGGCGCTATATCTTCGCGACGGGCGGCAACCCGGACGCGGCGGAGCTGTCGGGGATCAACACGCGCGCGCTGACAGTGAAGATATTCGCGCTGATGGGCTTTCTCTGCGGTCTGGCGGCGCTGATCGCCCAGGCCCGCCTGCAGAGCCACGGCAATGACATCGGCATGCTGGAGGAGCTGCGCGTGATCGCGGCGGCGGTCATCGGCGGCACCGCGCTGGCGGGCGGGGTCGGCACGATCTACGGCGCGGTCCTCGGCGCGCTGATCATGCAGTCGCTGCAGTCGGGCATGGCGATGGTCGGCGTCGACACGCCGTTCCAGAACATCGTCGTGGGGCTGGTGCTGGTCATCGCCGTCTGGGTCGACATCCTGTACCGCAAACGCCTGGGGCTTTCGAAATGATGGACGCCGCGAACACGAACCGGGGCACCCCGCTTGTCGAACTGCGCGACATCTCGATCGCCTTCGGCGGCATCCGCGCGGTCGATCACGTCTCGATCGACCTTCACCCGGGCGAGGTCGTCGGCCTGCTGGGCCACAACGGCGCCGGCAAGTCGACGCTGATCAAATGCCTGTCGGGGGCCTACCGGAAGGATTCGGGCGATATCCTGATCAACGGCGAAAAGGTCGAGATCAACAACCCGCGCGACGCGCGCACGCTGAACATCGAAACGATCTATCAGACGCTTGCGCTCGCGGACAACCTCGATGCCGCCTCGAACCTGTTCCTCGGGCGGGAACTGGTTTCAAATGGCCTTGTGGACGACGGCAGGATGGAATCCGAGACGCGCAAGATCATGAAGCGTCTCAACCCGAACTTCCGCAAGTTCAACGTGCCCGGTTCAGCGCCCTGTCCGGCGGCCAGCGCCAGTCGGTCGCCATCGCGCGCGCCGTCTACTTCAACGCCAAGATCCTGATCATGGACGAACCGACCGCCGCCCTCGGCCCGCACGAGACGCAGATGGTGTCCGAACTGATCCAGGAACTGAAGGCGCAGGGTCTGGGCATCTTCCTGATCGAACATGACATCCACAACGTGATGAAGCTCTGCGACCGGGCATCGCGTGATGAAGAACGGCCAGCTGGTCGGCACGGTGAACGTCAACGAAGTGACCGACGAGGATATCCTCGGGATGATCATCCTCGGCAAGAAGCCCGCCAAGGCAGCCTGAGGCATGTATCTCGGCCTCGACCTCGGCACGTCCGGCCTGAAGGGCATCCTGATCGACGATGCCCAGCGTGTCGTGGCCGAGGCGTCGGCCCCGCTGACGGTCAGCCGCCCGCAGGACAGCTGGAGCGAACAGGCCCCTGCGGACTGGATCGCTGCGGCGGACGCGGTCTTTGCGGCCCTGCCAGCGGATGCGCTGGCCAGGCTGCAAGGGATCGGCCTGTCAGGCCAGCAGCACGGGGCCACGCTGCTGGACAAGGCCGACAATGTCCTGCGCCCCTGCATCCTGTGGAACGACACCCGCAGTCACGCCGAGGCGGCAGCACTGGATGCCGACCCGCGGTTCCGCGCGCTGACGGGGAACATCTGCTTTCCGGGCTTCACCGCGCCGAAGCTGAACTGGGTGGCGGCGCACGAGCCCGCCATCCGGGCACAGGTCGCGCGGGTTCTCTTGCCAAAGGACTACCTGCGCCTGTGGCTGACCGGCGAGCATGTCGCCGAAATGTCGGATGCCGCCGGGACCGGCTGGCTGGACACCGGGCGACGCGACTGGTCTGACGCGCTGCTGGCGATGACCGGCATGGACCGCAGCCACATGCCGCGCCTGGTCGAGGGGTCGGAGGTTTCGGGAACCCTGCGCCCTGAACTCAGCAGCCGTTTCGGCCTGCCGAAAGGCGTCGTCGTCGCGGGTGGGGGCGGCGACAATGCCGCGTCGGGGATCGGCGTCGGCGTGGTGAAGGCCGGTCAGGCCTTTGTCAGCCTCGGCACCTCGGGCGTTCTGTTCGCCGCCAATGACGGCTATCAGCCGGACCCCGCGACCGCCGTTCACACCTTCTGCCATGCCCTGCCCCGGTCATGGCACCAGATGGGCGTGATCCTGGCCGCCACCGACGCGCTGAACTGGTTCGCGCATCTGGCCGGATCCGACGCCGCCGCGATGACCGCCAATCTCGGCGCGCTCAAGTCACCCGGCAAGACGCGCTTTCTGCCCTATCTGGGCGGCGAGCGCACGCCGCTGAACTCGGCCTCCGTTCGCGGGGCCTTCATCGGACTTGAACACGCGACCGACCGTGACGCAGCCACCCGCGCGGTGCTCGAAGGCGTGACATTTGCCATCCGCGACTGCCGCGATGCGCTGGCCGCGACCGGCACCCGGATCGACCGGCTGCTCGCCGTCGGCGGCGGATCGCGGTCGGACTACTGGCTGTCCGCAATCGCTACGGCGCTCGGCACGCCCGTCGCGCTGCCTGCTGCGGGCGATTTCGGCGGGGCTTTCGGGGCTGCGCGGCTTGGCATGATGGCTGCGACAGGTGCCGGGGCCGAGATCGCCACGATGCCGCCCATCGCACGCACCATCGACCCGGTCGCAGCACTGATCGACGCTTTCGATGCGGGCCACGCCCGCCATGTCGCAGCACGCGACGCCATCCGTTCACTCACCTGAGGACCAGGCCATGACCGACTTCTTCAAGGGCATACCGCCCGTCCGCTACGAAGGCCCCGACAGCGTAAACGATTACGCCTTCCGCCATTACAACCCGGACGAAGTGCTGCTGGGCAAGCGGATGGAGGACCATCTGCGCTTTGCCGTGGCGTGGTGGCATTCCTTCGCCTGGCCGGGCGGCGACCCGTTCGGGGGGCCGACACTGGAACGCCCCTGGTTCGGCGATACCGTGGCGCTGGCCAAGATGAAGGCCGACGTGGCCTTCGAGATGTTCGACATCCTGAACGCGCCGTTCTTCTGCTGGCATGATGCCGACATCCGCCCCGAAGGCGCAACATTCGCCGAAAGCCTGAAGAACCTCGATGCGGTCGTCGATCACATCGCGGGGCATATGGAACGGTCGAAGACCCGCTGCCTGTGGGGCACCGCGAACATGTTCAGCCACCGCCGCTGGATGTCGGGTGCCGCCACCAACCCCGACCCGGATGTCTTTGCCTACGCCGCCGCGACGGTGAAATCCTGCTTGGACGCGACGCTGCGCCTGAAGGGCGAGAACTATGTCCTGTGGGGCGGCCGCGAGGGGTACGAGACGCTTCTGAACACCGACCTGACCCGAGAACGCCGTCAGGCGGGGCGGTTCCTGCAGATGGTCGTCGAGTACAAGCACAAGATCGGCTTCAAGGGCACGATCCTGATCGAGCCGAAGCCGCAGGAGCCGTCCAAGCACCAGTACGACTATGACACAGCGACGGTCTACGGGTTCCTGAAGGACTTCGGGCTGGAAGGCGAGGTCAAGCTGAACATCGAACAGGGCCATGCTATTCTGGCGGGGCATTCGTTCGAGCATGAACTGGCGCTGGCTGCGTCGCTGGGAATTCTCGGGTCCATCGACATGAACCGGAACGACTATCAGTCGGGCTGGGACACGGATCAGTTCCCCGACAACGTGCCGGAAATGGCGCGGGCCTATTACGAGGTGCTGAAGGCGGGCGGATTCACCACGGGCGGCACGAATTTTGACGCGAAGATCAGGCGGCAAAGCCTTGATCCGGCTGACCTTATCCTGTCGCACGTCGGCGCGATGGATGTCTGTGCGCGGGCGTTGAAGGCAGCGGCGGCGCTGCTGGAGGACGGCGCGCTGGAGAAGGCGCGGGCGGAACGCTATGCAGGCTGGGACAGCGCCGGGGCCAAGGCGATGCTGGACAAGGGCACGCTGGAGAGCATTTCGGCGCGCGTGCTGAAAGACGGTCTTGACCCGAAACCGCGGTCCGGGCGTCAGGAGCGGCTGGAGAACCTGTGGAACCGGTTTGTCTGACGCGGGCACGCCCATGACCCCCGCCCTGCCGCCGGATGGCCTGTTCGTCGGGCGTGTCTGGCGGGCGGGGATCGGGCCGTCCGTTGTCATGGTCCGCAAGGGCCGCGTGATCGACGTGACCAGCCGCGCAGCCCTCACGGTCAGCGCGCTGCTGGACCTTCCCGACCCCGCCGGACATCTGGCATCGGTTTCCGGCGAGTATCTGGGCGCACTGAACGATCTTGCGGCCGCCAGCATCGAGGCGGACCCCGAAGCGACCCGCCTGCTCGCCCCCTGCGATCTGCAAGCGATCAAAGCCTGCGGCGTGACCTTTGCGCGGTCGATGATCGAACGCGTGATCGAGGAACGCGCGGCGGGCGATGCGTCCCGCGCCTCTGATATCCGCGCCCGCGTCGCCGATGTCATCGGCGACAGCTTGCGCAACCTCCGCCCCGGCTCGCCCGAGGCGGCCGACGTCAAGCGTGTGCTGATCGCAGAGGGCCTGTGGTCGCAGTATCTGGAGGTCGGGATCGGCCCGGATGCCGAGGTGTTCACCAAGGGTCAGCCGATGTCGGCGGTGGGCTGGGGGGCAAGCGTCGGTCTGCACCCGGTCAGCAAATGGAACAACCCCGAGCCCGAGGTCGTGCTGGCCGTGAACGGCGCAGGGACAATCGTCGGCGCGACCCTCGGCAACGACGTCAACCTGCGCGATGTCGAGGGGCGGTCCGCGCTGCTGCTCGGCAAGGCCAAGGACAACAACGCGGCGGCCAGCATCGGGCCGTTCATCCGCCTGTTCGACGACAGCTTCACGCTGGATACGGTGCGAAACCTCGACCTGAGCCTGACCGTCACCGGCACCGAAGGCTTCACGATGACCGGTACATCCTCGATGGCCGAGATCAGCCGCGACCCTGCCGACCTTGCCGCACAGGCGCGCGGGCGGCACCATCAGTATCCGGACGGCTTCATGCTCTACTGCGGCACGATGTTCGCCCCCGTGCAGGACCGTGACGCGCCCGGTCAGGGCTTTACGCACCACATGGGCGATGTCGTGACCATTGCCACCCCGGCGTTGGGGTCGCTGACCAACACCGTGCGGCTGTCGACCGAGGCCCCCGAATGGACCTTCGGCGCCGGCGCGCTGATGCGCAATCTGGGGGGTCGCGGACTGCTGTAGGGCGGTCAGTCCATCAGCCGCAGGGCCGTCTGTTCGTCGGTGATCATCGTTGTCGGCGCGATGGTCCGGATCGACGCCCGCATCGCCACAAGCTTGTCACGCCCGCCCGAAATCAGCACACGTTCGGGTGTCCGCCGCAGCCGCGACAGGTTGACCGAAATCACCCTGTCATTCACCTCATGCGCCACCACGTCGCCGGCCTCGTCGATGAAGTTGTACAGCAGATCGCCGACCGCGCCCGCGTCGATCAGTGACCGGCGGTCGGATTCGCTGATGTATCCGGTGCGGTAGCTGGTCGTCAGCGTGCTGATGCCGCCGACCGACAGCAGCGCAACATCCAGCTTGTCCGCCATCTCGAATATCGCGGCCAGACCGCAGCGTTCCAGAAGCGCGTGCTTGGTCTCAGGACTGTCGACGACCGCCGGGGCCGGAATCAGGAAGCCCTCGCCCTGGAACAGCTCGGTGAACTGCCAGGCGAATTCCGCCGGGTTGAACCGCCGGGCGGCCGCGATACCGCCGAGCAGCGACACGACACGGAAGTCTTCCAATGTGGCCCCGGTGATGAAGGGCAGCGTGTTGTAGAGCGTGCGGCCCCAGCCCACCCCCACCGTCATGCCCGACTTCATCAGCCCGGAAATGAAGTTGCCTGCCGCCGCAGCAATGACGCGCACCGGGTCCTCGCCGGGGTCGGTGAAGGGTGCCACGATGACGCGGGCGATGCCGAAGCGCGTCTCGACCGCGCGTTCCAGTTCCACCAGCTCGGCCAAGGGGGCCGAGATCGTTACCCGCACCTCGTTCCGGCGACGCGCGTCGGCCAGAAGACGGACAACCATCACCCGGTTGATGCCGAGCTGGGTGGCGATGTCGTTCTGGGTGCAGCCCTCGACATGATAGAGCCAGATCGCACGTGCGCGCAGCCGGTCGGTTTCACTGCGCGGGCCTGTATCCTGAAGCGCGGGCTGCATGCGGGTTCCTTGACGCCAACTTACCTGTCGGGCGACGCCCCGGCCCGGAGATGCCGCGCGACGATACGCGCGACCCGGTCCGGGCATTCGATCTGCGGGATGTGCCCCGCCCCCGCGAGACGATGAATAGCGAAATCGCCGGTGGCGGCAAGCGCCTGGGTGTCCGGCAGGATATGGTCGCTGCGGCCCCAGATGATGCAGGTCGGGCAGTCCAGCCGATCAAGCGCGGGACGCAGATCGAAAGCCTGAACGCCGTCGGGGAAGAGGGCGTCGGCCATGTCGCTCTGCACGGCGCGCAGCGCAGGGTCAGCGCGCAGCTTCATCGCGGCGCGGGCGTAGTCGTCGCTGATGCTGTCCGGCGTCGCGGTCAGGCGGCGGAGCCAGGGGGCAAGGCTTTCGGCGCGGGTGGCGCGGACGATGCCGCCCAAGGCGGCAGCGTCGATTTCCGGGCCGAGTCCGGCGGGCGCGATCAGCGAGTCAGCGTAGCGACGCGGCGGGGACGGACATCGGCAATGGCGAGGGCCAATGCCCCACCGAGGGAGTGCCCGAGGAGGTGGACGCTGCCTTCATCGCGCGTGGCGTCGTCAAAGGCTTCGGCGACCATCCGGGCAAGATCTGCAAATCCGGCGACGCGGCGGCGGGGTGACCGCCCGTGACCGGGCAGGTCGATCCGGATCAGCGCGCGGTCGGGGCCCAGGACCTTTTCAAGCGGAGCCCAGCTTTGACTGTCAGAGGTGAAGCCATGGATCAGGACAACGGGCGGGCCGTCACCCTTGCGGCGGCTGACATGCAGGGGCCCGGGTTGCGGGGACCAATGCGCAGGGGAGGCGAGAGCGACAGCGGCGCGGTCCAGATGCGCCGCCACGTCATCGCGCTGAACGCGGCCAAGGGGGCCGGTGCCCGGAACGTCGGGTAGCGGGACACCGGCACGACGCGCGGCCGTCCGGGCGGCGGGGGTGGCGCGGATGGCGTCGGATGCAGCGGCCGGGATGGGTTCACGCGCAGTGCGGTGCACCTCCGCCGCAGGAGCAGATACTGCGCGTTCCGGTGGAGTGGGCTCCGGCGCAGTGGGTTCCGGGGCGGCGGAAGCAGGGCCGGGACGCGCGGCCGATGCAACCGCGACCGCCTCGCCCTCGGCATAGATCAGCGCGACGACGGTCCCGACCGGCACCTTGTCGCCAGCTTTCGCAGTCACGGCGTGCAGGCGACCCGCTGCCGGGGCCTCGACCTCCATCGCTGCCTTGTCGGTCTCGATGTCGAACAGCGCCGCGCCCTTGGCCACGCTCTCGCCTTCCGCCACATGCCAGACGGAAAGCGTGCCGTGGGTCATGTCCATGTCCACCTTGGGCAGGATCACCTCGACCGGCATCGGATCACACCTGCCGGGTGGCCAGACGGCGGGCGGCGGCCTCGATCGTATCGACCTGCGGCACCGAGGCGCGTTCCAGATCGGGATTGTAGGGCACCGGCGCATCCGCCGCGCCCAGACGCAGGATTGGCGCGTCGAGAAAGTCGAAGGCATCGCTTTCGGCGACCATCGCAGAAATCTCGGCCCCTACCCCGAAGGCCTTGACCCCTTCGTAGACCACCATCAACTTGCCGGTCTTCCGCACGCTGTTCAGGATCGTTTCGCGGTCGATGGGCCTGATGCAGCGCAGATCGATCACCTCGGCGCTGATCCCTTCAGCGGCCAGCTTCTCGGCTGCCTCCAGCGCGCGGTGAACCATGATCGAGCCTGCGACAATGGTCACATCGGTCCCGGTTCTGCGCACCAGCGCCTTGCCGATGGGGGTCTCGTAGTGGCCTTCAGGAACATGGCCGCTCATCTTGTAGAGGAGCTTATGCTCGAAAATCATCACCGGGTCAGGGTCAGCCAAGTGCCGCAAGCAGCATGCCCTTGGCGTCTTCCGGCGTCGAGGGTTGCAAGACCTTCAGGCCAGGCACATGGCCGAACCAGGCTTCGATGCTCTGGCTGTGCTGCGCCGCGGCCCCTGTCCCCGACCCGGACGGCATGCGGAATACGACCGGCACGGACGCCTCGCCGCCCAGCATGTAGCGCAGCTTGGCCGCCTGGTTGACGATCTGCTCCATGGCCAGCATGGCGAAGTCGCTGAACTGGAACTCGAAGATCGGCTTCAGGCCGGTCAGCGCCGCCCCCACCGCAACCCCTGCCCCGCCAAGTTCGGAAATCGGCGTGTCCATCACGCGGTCGGGGCCGAAACGGTCGATCAGGTCCAGCGTCACCTGAAACGCGCCGCCATAGACGCCGATGTCCTCGCCCATCAGGATGACGGTCGGGTCGGCCTCCATCGCCAGCGCCATCGCCTCGCGGATCGCCTCGGCAAAGGACAGGATCCGGGTCGCGGGGTCGGGTGATGCGACGTTCATCTCAGGTTCCCGCGTAAACGTAGCGTGTCACTTCGGATATGTCGGGGGCGGGGCTCGCCTTGGCGAACGCAATCCCGGCTTCGACATCGGCTACGGCCGCCGCCGCGATGGCTTCGGCCGCCGCCGCGTCCAGCACGCCATGCGCGATCAGCTCTGCCTCGAACCGCGCGATGGGATCGCGCGCGACCCATTCGTCGATCTCGTCCTTCGACCGGTAGCGGTTGCGGTCCGACTTGGAATGCCCGCGCCAGCGGTAGGTCAGGTTCTCGATCAGGCTCGGGCCCTCGCCCGCCCGCGCGCGGGCGACTGCAATATGTACCGCCTCGGCCACCGCCGAGAAATCGTTGCCGTCCACCGTCCGGCCCGGCATCGCATAGGCCACCGCACGGTCAGCGATCTGACCCACGGCGGTCGAACGTTTGATCGAAGTGGACATGCCGTAGCCGTTGTTTTCGCAGACAAAGACCACGGGCAGTTTCCAGACCGACGCCATGTTCAGCGATTCGTGGAACGATCCTTCGTTGTTCGCCCCGTCCCCGAAGAAGCAGACCGTCACGTCAGACTTGCCGAGGCGCTTGGCCGACAGCGCCGCGCCCACCGCAATCGGCAGCCCGCCCCCCACAATGCCGTTGGCCCCCAGGTTCCCGGTCTTCACATCGGCAATGTGCATCGACCCGCCGCGCCCATGGCAATAGCCGGTTTCCTTGCCGAAGAACTCGGCGAACATCCGGCCCACATCGGCGCCCTTGGCGATGCAGTGCCCGTGGCCGCGATGGGTCGAGGTGATCTTGTCGCTGTCTGTCAGGTCCATGCAGGTTGCCATCGCGCTGGCCTCCTGCCCGATGGACAGGTGCATGGTGCCGTGGATCAGTCCACGGGTGTAGCTGTCCTCGGCCCCTTCCTCGAACCGGCGGATGAGATACATCCGCTTCAGCGCCTCGCGCAGCTGCTCCGGCGCGTAGGCGCGGATGGCGAAGGGCCGATTGTCGGCGGCGACCTGGGCGGCGGCGGTCATCGTCAGAGGCCCAGCATCTTGTCCTGCCGCGCGCGCAGGGCAGCAATCTTGCTGCCTGCCGGAACGGCGGTGTTGGCGGCGGTTATCAGCGCGCCCTTGGGGATCGGGGCAGTCACCTTGGCCCCGGTCAGCAGCCCGCAGGGTATGGCTGCCGCCGCCTGCGCCTCGGGCACCGTCATGATCCAGGCGCGGTAACAGTATTCGCCGATCTGGTCGAGCGTATCGCCCACCGCCAGATCCCGCTTGGCCACCGCGCAGACCTCGGCCACGGGGCGCGGCATCGGCACCATGTCGGCCTTGCCGTAAAGCACGACGCGGGCGCAGGTCAGCGGCACCTCCAGCGCGGTCAGGTGATAGGGGCGGAAGAAAGTGAAGTAAGGCCCCTTGCCCATCTTCAGGTCTTCCATGCGTTCGCGGATGCGCGCATGGTCCATCTCGGCGACCACAAACACGCCGGGGGCAACCCCCTTGCCGATGGTGTAGTCCACCCTGCCCTCACCGGATGACAGCACGCCCCCGGCGCTGGCGGGCACCAGAACCTTGTTCAGGTCTTCGCGCGAACAGGCGGGGCCGTGCATGCCGGGACGGTCGGGTGTCAGCCCGGTCGCGTTGGCGATGGCCGCCATTTCGACCATCGTCTTGGACCCGTCCACGAACTCGACCAGCATCCGGGGGTTCATGTGCCGCCGCACCGCTTCCTCGGTATAGGTGTCCGGTGTCGCGTCGATGTTCAGGGGGTTGTTCTTGCCCTTGCCCGCGCTGACGATGCGGTGGCCCATCGCGCTGACAAACTCGACCAGTTCCATGCAGCTGGACGGCTCGTCCCCTGCCCCGAGGCTGTAGATCACGCCCAGACGTTCCGCCTCGGCGCGCAGATAGGCCCCGATGGTCACGTCGGCCTCGACGTTCATCATCACCAGATGCTTGCCGCGTTCCATGGCCGCAAGGCCGATTTCCGCGCCCACGGCGGGCACCCCGGTCGCATCCACGACCACGTCGATCAGCCCTGCCTCCAGCAGCGCATCGACGTTGGCGGTGATCGCGATCTGCCCTGCCTCCATCGCCGCATTGGCACCATCGGCGGTCGAAACCTCGGCCACGTTTACATCGTTGCCGTAGGCGATCTCGACCGAGCGCCGCGCGGCACCGGGCTTCAGTTCGCTGATCGCCCCGATCGCGATCCCCTGCATCTGGGACACCCGGCTGACGATGTCGGTCCCCATCTCGCCCGCGCCGACCAGCCCGATGCGGATCGGTTTGCCGCTGTCCGCGCGGGCGGCAAGATCGCGGGCCAGACCGGTCAGGGCAACGTTTGTGGGCATGGGGTCCTCCTGCAACGCGTGTCGAACGATAATTGAACATTTGTCCATGTGTCAACTAAGAGTTCATGCTGCATTGCGGCATTCCGACGAAAAATTGGCGATTGACACAATAATGTTCTGCACACATTATGTCATTGCGAGACGAAAGTTCACGCTCCGCTGGTCTGAACAAGCAATGCGCCGGAGGAAACCGCATTGTCGCATGACTTGCACGACACGCGGGTAACCGATCAGGTATCGCCAAAGGGAGGACGATCAGAATGACCATTCGTATGAGGGGCATATCCCGCCGCTCGTTCCTGCGTTCGGGCGCAGCGCTTGGCGCGGCCACCGGGGCCGCCAGCCTCGGCCTGCCCGCGCTGGCCGATTCGCATCTGCCGGACATCCAGTCCGTTCTCGACGGCATTTCGGTCGAGGGCTACGTGCGCGAGGATTACCGCAAGCTCTACAACATGACCTCCGACCCGCTGTGGGACCCGGCCAAGGACTGGATCCGCACCGTGGACTGGGACAAGGTCCGCACTGAACTCGGCGGCACCACCGTCCGCTTCGCCATCGGCGCGGCGGACCAGGAATCGGCGGCCGAGGGGCTGAAGCCGTTCGAGCTGCTCTCGGGCATCAAGGTCGAACTGGTGCCGATCCCGGATGACAGCATCTACGACAAGGCCATCGCGGAATTCATCTCGGGCAATGCCTCGTTTGACGCGTTGCAGTTCTTCTCGGCCTGGCTCGGCGACTTCGCAGCCCCGGGCTTCCTGGCACCGCTTGACGAATACGCGGCCAAGTGGGCGCTGCCGCTGGATGACTTCTACGACACCTACCGGCTGAACTACGGCTATGTGAACGGCCAGCTGGTCGGCATCCCGTTCGACTGCGACATCCAGATGGTCCACCTGCGCAAGTCGGTGATGGAAAAGGTGCTGGGCGGCCCGATCGACCGCGCGAACTCGGTTCCGACCTATGACGACCTGATCAAGATCACCGCCGAAGCGAACAAGCTGGGCGGCGGCGTGGCCGGTCTCGGCATGCTCGGCGCGCGCGGCTTCTGGTCGACCTACACGTGGGAGCATGTCGCGGCGCAGGCCGGGATGATGCTGTTCGACGACCAGTGGAACCCGACGCTGAACACCGATGCGGGCATGAAGGGCATGGAAACGATCCTGGCCCTGTCCAAGAACGCCATCGAAGGCGTGTCGGGCGCGGGCTGGGGCGAAAACCGCGCGGCGTGGCTGGGCGGTCAGGTTGCGGCGAACATCAGCTGGCAGGATTCGGGCACGCAGGCGATGCGTCCGGACCAGAGCCAGATCGTCGATGACTTCGTCACGATCTACGAGCCCCGCATCGCGGGCGGCGTCTTCGCGCCGCCGAACATCGCGGGTTCGACCTCGGTCGTCACCTCGACCAGCCAGAACAAGGAAGGCGCCTTCCTGATGCTGGCCTTCCTGACGACCAGTTCGATCATGGCGATGAACGAGGCGAACGCGAACGGCGTGGCCCCCGGCTATCGGTCGGTCCTGTCGAACGAAAAGCTGCGCGCCGTGTCGCAGCCGATGGAAGTCTGGGCGAACAGCCTTGATCATGCATGGTGCAGCCCGCGTCTGCCGGGGATGTTCGAGATGGAACAGGCCCTGGGGAACGAGATCAACCGGGCGATCACCGGCCAGATCACGGCGAAAGAGGCGCTGGACAACGGCCAGGCCGCCTGGGTTGCGATCATGCAGAAGAACGGCTTCAAGGACGGCGCAGGCCCGATCAACTACGCCGATGTCGCGCCGGGCCTCTACGTGGGCGCAGGCAAGGCGCTGCCGTTCTGATCCGATGGGAACCGATGCTCCCACGGTTCCGGCGAAGGGGGTGGCGAAAGCCGCCCCCAAGCCCTCGCGCCGCAGAAGTCCCTTTCTACGCAAGGCCTTCCCGTATCTTCTGTTGACGCCCGCCCTGCTCTACCTGATGGCGATCACGCTCTATCCGGGGCTGTTCGCGATCTATCAGAGCCTGTTCGTGGTCAAGTTCGTCAACTGGACATGGGCCGGGTTCGACAACTACGCGCTGATCCTGCGCGACCGCGAATTCTGGGCCGCACTGGGCAACACCGCGATCATCGGCGGCATTTCCCTGACGGCGCAGACCGTCATCGCGCTGACCGTCGCCTATTTCGCCTACCGCGACCCGCTGATCCGGGGCTGGCGCATCGTGTATCTGATGCCGATGCTGTTCATGCCCTCGGCCGTCGCCTTCATCTGGAAGCTGGCCTTCAACGACGGAAGGGTGATTTCCGACCTGCTGGGCCGCATCGGCCTGATCGAGGGGAACGTCGATTGGATCGGATCGATCTGGCTGGCGCGGATGACGCTGATCGTCGCCGATGTCTGGCAGTGGACGCCGTTCCTGTTCATCATCTTCGTCGCCGGCCTGCAAAGCCAGGACCAGGAAATCGAGGAAGCCGCGCGGCTGGACGGCGCAAGCTGGCCCGCGATCTTCTGGAACATATCCCTGCCGATGATGCGGCCGATCATCGTCGTGGCGGTCACGCTGCGCGGCATCGACATCACCACGATGTTCACCAATGTCTTCGTGATGACCCAAGGATCGCCCGGCGGGGCGACCGAGACGATGAGCTATTTCATCTACCGTCAGGGCTTCCGCATGTTCAACTTCGGCTATGCCAGTGCCGCGTCGGTGCTGATGCTGATCCTGACGGTCGTGATCGCACAGACGGTCGTGAAGCGCGCGTTTCATTCGGGGAAAGCGTGATGTCCGAAGCCCGTAAAGTTCGCAAGACACGTGGTGAAAGCCTGATCCTTCGCTACGTCGTGCTCGGCACCTGGGCGCTGGTCTGCCTGCTGCCGATTCTGTGGTTCCTGACCATCGCGTTCCGCCCGCGGACCGAAATCATCAGCCCGCATCCGATCTACTGGCCGACTTTTTCGCTGGATGCCTGGCACCTGCTGGTGAGCGACTGGCCCATCGCGCAATACCTGCGCAATTCGGTGCTGGCGGTGGGCGGGTCGGTCATCATCGACCTGATCCTCGCCATTCCGGCGGCCTACGCACTGGCGCGGTACGAATTCCGGGGGCGCGAGGATATCGGGTTCTACATCCTGTCCACCCGGATGATGGCCCCGGCCATCGTCGCCGTGCCGATCTTCTTCCTGTTCAAGACCATGGGCCTGCTCGATTCCGTCTGGGCGCTGATGCTGGTCTATGCGGCGGTCAACCTGTCGCTCGTCACATGGATCATCCGCAGCTACATGCTCGACATCCCGAAAGAGCTGGAGGACGCGGCGCGCACGGACGGGGCGGGCGACCTGCGCATCCTGTGGGAAATCATCATCCCCGCCTGCCTGCCCGGCATCATCACCGCCGCCGTGATCGCCGCAATCTTCGCGATCAACGAGTTTCTGTTCACGCTGCTCATCGCCTCGACGTCCAAGGCCTACACCATGTCGGTGGCCCTTGCGAACTTCACCGGCGGATCGGACGGCGTCATCTACAACGCAATCGCCCTTGTCTCGTTCATCGCCTTCGTGCCGATCCTGATCCTGGTGATCCTGATCCAGAAGCACCTGTCGCGCGGCCTGACGATGGGCGCGGTGAAAGGATAAGTCATGGCGTCGATCCACCTTCAGAACATCGCCAAGCGCTATGGCAGCTTTGTCGGCGTGCAGAACATGTCGCTGGACATCGCGGACGAGGAATTCCTGGTGCTGCTGGGGCCTTCGGGCTGCGGCAAGACGACGACGATGCGGATGATCGCGGGGCTGGAGACGCCGAGCGACGGCAACATCGTCATCGGCGGCGAGGTGGTGAACGACATCGACGCGCGCGACCGTGATGTGGCGATGGTGTTCCAAGGCTATGCGCTTTACCCCAACATGTCGGTCTACGAAAATATCCGCTTCCCTTTGCGGATGCGCGGCATCCCGGCGTCCGAGCAGGACGCCCTGATCCGGCAGGCCGCCGACATGGTGGAACTGGGGTCGTTCCTGGACCGCAAGCCGGGTGCCCTGTCGGGCGGCCAGCGGCAGCGTGCTGCGCTGGCGCGTGCCGTGGTTCGTCAGCCACAGGTCTTCCTGATGGACGAACCGCTGTCGAACCTGGACGCCAAGCTGCGCCAGAGCATGCGGGTCCAGATCAAGCACATGCAGCGCAAGCTCAAGGTCACGACGGTCTACGTGACGCACGACCAGATCGAGGCGATGACCCTGGCCGACCGGATCGTCATCATGAACAAGGGCGCGATCCAGCAGGTCGGCACCCCGGACGAGATTTATGCCGACCCGGCCAACACCTTCGTCGCGGGCTTCATCGGCGGTCCACCGATGAACCTGATCGACGGCAACGCACAGGGTGGCCGGTTTGCCGCGCCGGGCGTCAGCGCGCCCTGCCCTGCGCATCTGTCGGGCAAGGTCACACTGGGCGTCCGTCCCGAGGATTGCAGCGTGGGCGGCGATCACGTGCAGGGACTGGTCTACGGGGTGGAACCGACGGGCGACGTCACCTATCTGACCGTCATGGCGGGCACAAAGCAGATCGAGGTCAAGGCCGCGCGCGATTTCCGGTCGGACATCGACCGGACCATCGGCATTTCCTTTGATCCTGCCCGGCTCTACTTCTTCGATGAAGCGGGGCAGCGCATCCGGGGGGCCGCATGACGCCACGGTTCGACTATACATCGATGGGCTTCATCACCTTCGACGCCCTCTGCCGTCCGGTGACGCAGATCCCGCCCGGCGGCGACACCTATTTCGTCGAGGAACTCACTCTGGCCGTGTCCGGTGCCGCCGGATCGGCAGTCATCGTCGCGGCCAAGCACGGGCTGAAATCCCGCGCAGTGGGCGGTGTCGGCAACGATGACATGGGCGACTGGGTGCTGATGAAGCTGGCCCGGTTCGGCATCGACACGACGATGATGGCACGCTGCGAGGGGTTCACCACTTCCTCTTCCCTCGTCACCACCCGGCCCGACGGCGCACGGCCTGCCCTGCACAAGCGCGGCGCGACGGACGGGTTCTACATCGCCGACGACCAGATCGACGACCTCCTTGACACGCGCATCCTGCATGTCGGCGGCGTCGGCCTGATGAACCGGATGGATGCGGGCCGGACCGAGGAAATCCTGCGCGAAGCCAAGCGGCGCGGCGTGACGGTGACGCTCGACGTCTTTGCCTCGACCCTCGCCGACCTGCCGAAGGTTGCGCGCCTGCTGCCGCATGCCGACTATTTCCTGCCGTCCGAAGAAGAGGCGCGGGCCCTGTCGGGCCTGACCGACAACCGCGATCTGGCGCAATTCCTGATCGACCGGGGCGTGGCGTGCGTGATCCTGACGCTGGGGGCGGACGGCGCGTTCTACCGCCACCGCGACGGGACAGAATTCCACACGCCCGCCTTCCAGGTCGAGGTGAAGTGCACCTGCGGCTGCGGCGACTGCTTCAACGGCGGGTTCGCCACCGGGCTGATCAAGGGCCTGGACGCGCGGGGCGCGGTGCAGATCGCGCAGGCCTCGTCCGCGCAGAACGCCACGGGTCTGGGCAGCCAGGCCGGGGTGCGCGACTATGCCACGACGCTGGCCTTCATCCGCGACACGCCGGTCCGCACGGCCAAGGACGGCTTGGTATCCGCGCAGGGGTAAGCTAGGCTGAGGCCGAACCAGACGGTGTGGTCCGTGCCGACGCAGCTACCCATTCCCCCCGATCCGATGCCGCTGCGCGAAGCGCTGCGCGGCCTTCGTTTTCTGCTGCGCCGAGGCGGCGAGACGCTGGCCGACACCATGTCGGTCGAGACCCTGCCAAAACCGGCGGCCGACCTTGCGGGCGCGGTTCTGCGCGAAGTCGGCGGGCTGGCCCGGAACGTGGACGAAGTCGCGTCGGGCCTTGCCAAGACGATCCTGGGCGGCCACGCGCCGCAGTCCGCAACGCTCGACGTCTTGAGCACCACGCACGACGCGAGCGCGCAGTTTGCCGCCGCCGTCTATGTCGCCCTGCGCAGGGTCCTGCGCCGCCTTGGTGCCCCGGGCGTCTTTGTCAGCGAGGCTGCGGCCCGCGCGGCTTTCGACCGGCATGCGGCGCAACAGGTCGATGACGCCATCGCGGGCGACGCGGCCCGCCTGACGATCGACCTTCTGGATGCGCGCGTCGTCCGCGGCGCGACCGCAGGCGAGGCCGCCCATGTGCCGGGTGCCGCGCTCGAACCCGTGGCCATCTTCGCGGTGATGCTCTGGCTCCAGTCCGCCCGGTCGGAGGACGATAACGAGGCGGCCCTTGATGCGGCGACCGACCTCGCCGTCGCAGTGGCCGCAGAGGTTGCCGCAGCCTGCGCGTCACGCGACATCGGGCGGATCGGGTCGCTGTATGAAAGACTTGTCGCGCATGTCTAGGCTGACCCCGCACCCCGAGGCGATCCCGGCCACGAACGAGCCCCTGCGCATCGCGGTCCGTCGGCTGCGCTGGTTCAAGCAGGCTTTCCAGCGCCATGCCGACGCCTACGGGCGCGACCTCGGCTGTGTGTTCGAGGTTGACGAGGCGAAGCTGGCATCCGTCTTTGTGCGCTGGCTTGAACTGATCGAGCGGCAGAAGCCGTCCGACAAGACCGAGCGCCGCGATTTCTTCCAGTTCGCCGCTGCCCTGATGCTGCGCGAACTGATCTCGGACATGCCGGTCCGGGCCGCGTCGCCGCCGACCCAGGTCCGGCCCGATTCCGCGGCCGCCTTCTGGCCCGAAGGCTATTGCTGCACGATGTTCTGCCTGTCCGTCCACAGCGCCGCGATGGCGCAGGAATTCCAGTCAGGCACCGACATCGACCCCGCCTTCGACGACCTGCGGCAGTGGTGGTCGTTCAAGGAAAACGCGTTGCAGGACGCCAGCTTTTCCGCCGGGTTCCTTCAGATGCTGCTGGGCCAGCAGCCGAACTGGGTGATGCCAGACGTCTTCCGCGCGCGCCTGACGGATGAGCTTTCGGACGGCACTGGCGCGCCCGACTGATCCGGTTCGGGAAGCCCGGCCCTGATCCGCGCGGCGGACGGATCACGCTTGCCCCAACGGAAAGGTTACACCATCATCACCCCCAACTGGCAGTCCGCGTTCAGACTGCCGTTGGCCCGGATCGGGCCTGCGGGGGAGAGCTTTGACATGGTCTGGAGAAACGCCGTACTGGCGCTGACGGTCGCCGTCAGCATGTTCCAGGGGTCCCTCGCTTGCGCCCGGCAAAGCGATGACGCCGACCTTGACCTGGCTCTGCGGCTCGCCGTGCTGCTGCAATCGGCCCGCAGCGTCATCGGGACGGAACAGGCGCGGATCAACGATCCGGCGATCGGCGACAAGGGCCTGTCCGGCAAGGCGGTTCTGGACCGTGCGACCGAGGCCTATCTGACCAAGATCGGCGCCCCGCCCCTGACCGATCAGACCGACCCGCGCGAGGCACAGCTGGTGTCGGCGATGATGGCCTCGATCACCGAGGTGATGGATGCCAATGCCGGTTCGATCAACCGCGAGGGCGTCGCCTTCAAGGGCTTCGTGCCGGCCGTGTTCGGACGGCTTGTGACCGAATCCTTCGGCAGCAAGGTCGGCGATCTGGCGCAGATCAAGGTGACGGCACCGCCCGATCTGGTGCGCAACCGAAAGTCGCGCCCGGACGACTGGGAAACACAGGTCATCACCGAAAACCTGCTGTCGCCGGACTGGCAGAAGGGTGCGGTGTATTCCGCCGTCGCCGAGGTCACAGGCCGCCCGGCGTTCCGCGTGATGGTGCCGGAATACTATGGCGAGGGCTGCCTTGCCTGCCACGGCTCGCCCGCAGGCGAGGTGGATGTCACAGGCTATCCCAAGGAAGGCGGAGCCCTCGGCGATCTGGGCGGCGCCATCAGCATCATGCTGTTCCGGTAAGGCCGGGCGCAGCGCCGGTGGATAAGGGGTAGCGTCAGTGCTGGGACGGGTGTCCATCTTCGCGCGGCTGGCGTTCCTTGCGGCTGTCCTGCTGGCGGTCCTGATCGGATCGAACGCCTATCTCGCGCAGCGCCTGTCACGGAATGCCGACGCCATCGCGCAGGAGGTGGCCAGGGTCGGCGAGTTGCGCATGGCCAACGCGGCTGTCACGCGGTTCGGCGAGTTCAAATACTGGCTGTCCGATCTGGCCGTCAGCCTGCTGATGCGGTCGGAAAACAACGCCAATGCCGCGCACGACGCGCTGATGGCCGATCTTGAGGCGCTGGAACCCACCGCGCCGGACAGCGTCGCGCTGATCCGCAGAGAAGTCGCGGCCCTGCGGGAACAGGCCTTCCTCGCCGTCGATGCCTACAGTCAGGATCAGCGGGTGCTCGGCAATTCGCTGGTCGCGCAAGGCCAGACGCATATCCTGGCGGTCGATGCCGAACTGACGAAACTGGTTGACCGCTTGGAGGCGCAGGCGGTCGCAACCGGGCAGGATGCGCTGGATTCCGCAACCTCGGCGCGCAGGCGCGCCACACAGATTTCCGTGCTGACGGCTATCGGCGGGCTGATCCTGACGCTGCTGGTCATCGGGTCGATCACCAAACCCCTGCGCCGTGTGATGGAGGCGATGACGGCGATCACGGGCGGCAATCTCAGTGCGCCGATCCCTGACGCCGGGCGAGATGAGATCGGCGCGATGAGCCGGACCATCGGCCTCTTCCGCGACAGCCTTCTGGAACGCGAGGCGCTGGCAGCAAAGCAGCAGGACCTGATGAAAAGCCTGGCCGAGGCACGCGACGAGGCGATGCGCGCCACCACCGCCAAAAGCCAGTTCCTCGCCAGCATGAGCCACGAAATCCGCACCCCGATGAACGGCATCATCGGGATGAGCAACCTTCTGCTGGACACCGACCTTCCGCCGGAACAGGCCGACTATGCCCGCACCATCAACGACAGCGCCGAAAGCCTGCTGACGATCCTGAACGACATTCTGGACTTCTCGAAGGTCGAGGCAGGCAAGCTGGACCTTGAACATGTCGCGTTCGATCTGCGCGAATGCATCGAGGGCGCGCTTGATCTGGTGGCGATGGCCGCAGGCAAGAAGGGCCTCGATCTGGCCTATGTGATCGAAACCGACGTGCCGCAGCGGATCGTGTCCGACCCGACGCGGCTGCGGCAGATACTGCTGAACCTGCTGAACAACGCGATCAAGTTCACCGAAAAGGGCGAGGTCATCCTGACGGTGGCGCGCGAGGACGGTGCCACAGGCGATGCCGAAACCTGCACCCTGCGCATGACGGTCCGCGATACCGGCATCGGCATTCCGCCCGACCGGATCGACCAGCTGTTCCAGTCCTTTACCCAGGCCGATGCCTCGACCACAAGGCGCTATGGCGGCACAGGCCTCGGCCTTGCCATCAGCCAGCGGCTGGTGACGCTGATGGGCGGCGAGATCGGGCTGCAAAGCGAACCCGGCAAGGGGTCGGAATTCACCTTCACGGTCCGGGCACCCGTGGCCGAGGCCATCCGCGCGGTGCGCATCAATCAGGCCCGCCCCGATCTTGAAGGCATGCGGCTGCTGATCGTCGATGACAACGCCACCAACCGCCAGATCCTCGCGCGCCAATGCGAGATATGGTCGATGATCCCGACCGCGGCGGCGGGCCCGGCGCAGGCGCTGGCGCTGCTGGGGCAAGGGCAGAGGTTCGACGCCGCCATTCTTGACATGCACATGCCCGACATGGACGGCATCGGCCTGGCCCGCGCGATCCGCGATCTGCCCGACGCCAAGCCGATGCCCCTCATTCTGCTCAGTTCCCTCGGCCATGCGGGCGACCACGATTCCGAGGCGCTGAAGACCATCGGCTTTGCCGATGTGCTGGCCAAGCCGATCAAGCCCTCGGGGCTGCTCAACGCGCTGCTGACCATCGCGCTCGGCGAGCCCACGCGGGTTCTGCCGCACCGGCGTCTGGAAAAGCCGCGCTTCGACGAAAGCCTTGCCACCGACCTGCCCGCCCGCATCCTCCTGGCCGATGACCATCCCACCAACCAGAAGCTCGGCCGCGCGATCCTCAAGCGCCTCGGCTACCGCGCCGATGTCGCCGCCAACGGGCTGGAGGTGCTGGAGGCGCTGGAGCGCCAGCCCTATGACCTGATCCTGATGGACATTGAAATGCCCGAGATGGACGGGGTCGAGGCGACGCGCCGGATCATCGCGGCCTACCCTGAAGACAAGCGTCCCAGGATCATCGCCGTGACCGCCAACGCGATGGAAGGCGACCGCGAACGCTTCATCGCGGCGGGGATGAGCGACTATGTCAGCAAGCCGATCAAGGTTGATATGCTGGTGCGCGCCATGCAGTCCTGCCTCGGTGCCGCCAAGGACAAGACGGAGGAACCGATGTCCGGACCACCCAGCGACCTTGACCCCAAGGCGCTCGAACAGCTTCTGGAGGTGATCGGCGGCGACCGCGAGGCGCTGAAGGACCTGATCCAGAGCTTTCTTGACGAGGGTCCCGATCTGGTCGACCGCCTCCACCGCGCGGTGCAGGCGGGCGATGCGGACGGCCTGCGCCGCGCCGCCCATACGCTGAAGGGCAGTGCCACGGACTTCGGCGCGCCGACCCTCGCCCGCCTCTGCCGCGAGATCGAGGCGATGGGCCGCGCCTCGGACACGGACGCGGCAGCGGGCAAGGTGGCCGAGGCGGCAGAGGAATATCAGCGCGCCGAGACGGGGCTCAGAAACCTGCTGTCAGCATGAACGGGCAGCGACGACCGGGGGGACCGAAATGACGACGTTTCGCGGCAAAGTACTTGTGGTCGATGATCATGGCCCCATCCGCATGAAGATGACGCTTGCCGTCAGGAACCTTGGCCACGACGTCGAAGAGGCACCTGACGGCGCGACCGCCCTGGCCCGGCTGGCTGAGGGCGGCATCGACATAGTGCTCCTTGACATCGTCATGCCCGGCATGGACGGGTTCGAGGTGCTGCGCGCGATGAAGGCCGATCCGGCCCTGCGCGGCATCCCCGCCATCGTGATCTCGTCGCTGGAGGAGATGGACGATGTCGTCAAGGCCATCGAACTCGGTGCCGAGGATTTCCTGACCAAGTCCTTCGATGTCGTTCTGTTGCGCGCCCGCCTGAATGCCGGGCTTGAACGCAAGCGCCTGCGCGACCAGGAACTGGAATACCTGCATCAGGTGGACCGGCTCGCGGGGGCCTCGCGCATGGTGGAATTGCGCGGGTTCGACCCTGCGCGCCTCGGCCTTGACGACATCTCGCGCCGCGACGACGCGCTGGGCAATCTCAGCCGGGTCTTCGTCGGCATGGCGTCCGAAGTCTATCTTCGGGAACAGCGCCTGCGCAAGACGATCAGCCTGCTCAATGGTGGGTTCCTCTTGTTGCTGATCGGGGCTTTATGGGGCGTCATCCCGTCCCTGTCGCGCATCATCATGCGGGAAGACATCAGCCCCTTCGGCGTAGTTTTCTGGACGCTTTGGTGCAGTGCGGCGATCATGTCTGTCCTGTCGATCGTGACCGGGCAGTACCCTGGGCGAAGCCGGGCCGACTTGGCGCGCTATGCTCTCATCGGTCTGATAGGTGGCACCTTGCCGCAACTGACCATGTTCTGGGTTGCAGAAAACGTCCCGGCGATGGTGATTTCGATCATTCTTGCCGTCGAAAGTTTCATCGTGTTCGCGGTTGCGGCTCTCGTGGGGCTGGAGTCACCCAGCTTCAAGCGGTTCGTCGGGCTAAGTCTTGGCCTTGTCTGCGTCTTGTTCGTAATTGTGCCCGGCGATGGCGCGCTGGGAACAACCAGCTGGATCTGGATTCTGGCGACTATGCTGGTGCCCTCATTCTATGCCGCCGAAGGCTTGATGATTTCGTCACTGCCGGATGCCAAGACGGGGCCAATCGGCACCACAACCGGCATTGTCGTTGCTTCTGCATTGTTCGTAACGCCCGTTTCAATGCTGAGCGGCACGTTCATCCCTGTCAGCGAAATGATAAACGGCGTTGGCTGGGCGTTCCTGCTTATTGCTGCAATAAGCTCGATCAGCTCGGTGCTTTCTGTTATCGCCATCCGAACGACCGGTGCCGTCTTTGCCAGCCAGGTCGGCTATGCAACCACGGCGGGCGGCATCGTCTGGAGCATCATCCTTCTGGACGAGCAGATGACCGGCTGGATCCTCGCCGCCATCGCCTGCCTGATCTCGGGCGTGGCGCTGGTCATGCCGAAGACGGGTGGCGACGAGGACGATGCGGGGTCCGCCACGGGGCAGTCCGCGACCGCCGCCAGCCCGGCGGAGTGAGCGCAGGGGGACAGGGTGGCGGCGGAGCGGCAGCGGGCGGTAGGCGGGACACCTACGTCCGCACTCCCCTTCTTGCCCGGAACAAGGCGCGGAACGCGCCGCCGGGCAGCGCCCGACCGCCCCCTCGGGCGGGTGCTTCTGCACCGTCGCAATGCCGAACGACTGTGGAAGTGGCTGAACCATAAAGCGCGTAGAACAACCGTTGCAGCGCCCACCCGGCGGTCAGGCGATGCCCTGTGTTGCGAGCACTGCGCCGGCGGCTTCGAGCCCATCAGCGACATTCGGTTCAAGCGTCGAAGCCTCGATCACCCTGCCCGTAGGGCGATCAACCTGACACATTGCGGGCATTGTCGGCCGAGCATGGGACAATCCGTCAGAAAGTGAGACTGCACGTGGTCAACGCATCATCTGGTCAGACTGCAACTGCCAGAGGAATGGTTCTCAAGACGGGGCCTCAAACCAACCCGTGTATTGCCGCAAATGGATCGGCGTCCGCATCCTGCTGCCAGTGGTATTCGCAGCCTTGGGCAATAGCTTCGGCTACTGACTGGCCTTCCATCGCGGCTAGCGCCGCCAACGTCATGTCTATGCCTGCAGACACGCCGGACGACGTGAAGATATTTCCGTCACGCACCCACCGTGCCATCGAGACCCAATCCACATTTGGCCCTTGGGACGTTGCCCAGTGATAGATGGCTTTGTTTGTTGTCGCTTTCCGGCCATCAAGGAAACCGGTCGTCGCCAGCATTGCTGAGCCCGTACAGACCGTCAGAACGTATTCCGCGCGTTCAGCGGCAGCCTTTATCCAAGGTAGCAATGGCGCCGTGTCAACCACCGTTCGCTCCCCCCAGCCACCTGGTATCAAGATCACATCATACTCGGTCACATCTGTTAACAACCGGTCGGCTACAACTGCGACACCCATGTTGCTCGCAACGGGTCCCAGCTCAAGTCCGACAAGGGAAAGGTGAAACAGATCATTCCGCCACCCCAGTATTTCCAAAGGCCCAAATACGTCGAGAAGCTCAAAGTTCGGATAAACGAGAGTGCCTACGCGCCGCATGTTCAGTCTCCGTACCCGTTTACCCTAGAGTTCATTTCGAAATGTCTTTCACATACTCTATCACGAACTGAGGAGCTTTAGGCTCGTCTTGTGTCTGCCTTCACCTCCCTTGGGATTATGCAAGGATTGACGTGTTTGGCCCATCAGGGCGGTCATGATGCGTTTGCGAGAGGTGAGAGATTACCTGCGGCAAACGGCAGAAAGGTCCGCACAGCGGACATTTGGGTTATTCCAGTCCCTCTTCTCCCGTCAGATTATCTCAAACCTTTCCACTTCCTTAATTTCCCCTCCCAACCCCTTGAAATCATTCACCCCAAGTCCGGTCCCGACTCGGGACCACCCCTACCCCGCTTCCCCCAGCCCCTTCATCCACCGCTCCACCCGCGCCCGGTTCACCCCCCAGTCATAGCCCCCGAACCGCGACCGCGACCAGATCGTCAGGGCAGCACCACCCGACACATCCCGCGTCCTGATCGTCACCAGATCGGGAAACCCCACCACCCGGCTCCGCTGCACCAGCGTCACGAACCCGGCGCCCGCATCCCCCGCCAGCACCCGCGTCCCCGGCTCGGCAAGTGCCACCTCCACCAGCCGTCCCGCCAGGTCCGCCGTCGTCATCGGGAACACCCGGTCGGGGCTGACCACGGCCGAATTCCCGCTGTCCACGGCCCCCGCCGGATCGACGTGCCAGACCGCCGGGTCCAGCGGCAAGAACCGCACATAAACCTCCGCCGCCAGCACCAGCAGAACCAGCGCCGTCACCACATACAAAGCCACGCGTTTCACCTACTTGTTCTGCCTCTTGTTCCACGCGTAGAGGCACAGAATCTCATGCGCCACATGCGCCCCCGCGATGGCCGTCGCCCCGGTCGTGTCATAGGGCGGCGACACCTCGACCACGTCACCGCCGACGATATTGATCCCCGCCAGATCGCGCAGGATCGCCGCCGCCTGCCAGCTGGCCAAGCCGCCCCAGACCGGCGTGCCGGTCCCGGGCGCGAAGGCGGGGTCGAGGCAGTCGATGTCGAACGTCAGATAGACCGGCCGGTTCCCGACGATGGCCCGGATCGTCTCGGTCACCGCCGCCGTCCCGCCCTCATGCACCGCGCGCGCATCGATCACCCGGACGCCGAGAAAGTCGTCGTTATGCGTCCGGATGCCGACCTGCACCGAGGATGACGGGTCGATGATCCCGGTCTTCACCGCCTTGTAGAACATCGTGCCATGGTCGATCCGGGTCATGTCGTCGTCCGGCCAGGTGTCGGAATGCGCGTCGAAATGGATCAGCGACACCGGTCCGAACTTCTCCGCATAGGCCCGCAGGATCGGAAAGCTGATGTAGTGGTCGCCGCCCAGCGTGACCGACCCCGCCCCCGCCGCCAGTATCCCCCTTATATGCGCCGTCAGCGTATCCGGAAACTCCGCCGTCTTCGCATAGTCAAAGGCCAGATCGCCGTAGTCGACGATGCTCAGTTCCTCCAGCGGGCTGATCGGCCAGCCATAGGGCGGATCGAACGGTTGCAGGCATGACGCCTCGCGGATCGCCCTGGGGCCGAAACGCGTGCCGGGGCGGTGTGTCACCGCCTGATCGAAGGGCACGCCCGTGACGGCGACATCGACGCCCGTCAGGTCCTTGGTGTAGCGGCGACGCAGGAAGCTGGTCGCGCCCCCGAAGGCATTCTCGAACGCCAGCCCGCGCGTATCGCGGCGCGTGAAGGCCAGATCGACCTCGGTCTTCGCGTCTTCCAGTCCCATCGCTGCTGCCCTCGCCGTTCCGGTGCCGCGCACCTTAGCCCGCGACATCCGAAAGGCCAGCCCATTCCGAAGAGCCAGCGGGCGCGCCCTTCCGGCTTGCCATCCGCACCGACCCGGGCGACGATGATCGCCTGCCAGCCGCGCACCGGATCCGCAGGGTGCGGGCAGCCTCCAGCGGGATCGCCGATGAACCGGAATGTGGCCTTCGCGGCCCTCGCCTATTTCGCCGTCACCTTCGCTTGGGCCTTCCTCGTCGGCATTGTTCGCACTGTCTATCTTGCGCCCCGCTTGGGCGCGCTGCCTGCGGTCCTGCTGGAACTGCCCGTGGTGCTGACCGTCGCCTGGATCGCCTCGTCGCGCCTGATGGACATCTTCCGCGTGCCCGCCCGGCCCGATATCCGCCTGACTGTAGGCACACTGGCCTTCGCGTGCCTCGCAGTCACCGAACCCGCGCTGGCCGTCTTCGCCTTCGGACAGCCGTTCGCGGCCTTTTTTTCGCAGATATTGACACCCGCAGGGCTGGCCGGGCTTGCTGGTCAGATCGGCTTCGGTCTGATCCCGTTAGCCCAGTCCACGCTCTGGCGGCCGACCCGCGTCACAGCGGCTGCGCCACCTCCACCAGCCGGGCAAGGAAACTCGCGCCCACCGGCGCCGCCTCGTCGTTGAAGTTGAAGGCCGGCATGGTGCAGCCCCGCCCCCGGCCCGGTGCCGAGGAACAGATAGGCCCCCGGCCGCGCCTCCAGCATATAGGCGAAATCCTCCGACCCCATCTCCTTGGTCGATGCCGCCTCGACCGCCGCATCGCCTGCCACCTCGCGGGCCACGCGGGCTGCGAATTCGGTTTCCTCCGGATGGTTCACGGTCGCCGGATACCCCCAGTCGTAGTCCACCTCCGCCGTCACGCCATAGGCCGCCGCGTGGCCCTCGACCACCTCGTGGAACCGCTTCTTCAAGAGCGCCCGCACGTCCGGATTGAACGACCGGATCGTCGCGGTGAACCAGCCGCGTTCGGGGATGATGTTGCTGGCCGACCCGGTATGGATCTGGGTGACCGAGATCACGACCTCGTCTATCGCATAGATGTTGCGGCTGACGATGGACTGGATCGCCTGCACCATGCCGACGATCGCGATCACCGGATCGACGCATTCATGCGGCGTGGCCCCGTGCCCGCCCTTGCCGGTGACGGTGACAGTGGCGGTATCGACCGAGGCCATCAGCGGTCCGGGGCGGGTGTGGAACGTGCCGAAGGGCAGGTTCGGCACGTTGTGGATGCCGTAGACCTGGGTGATCCCGAAGCGGTCCATGATGCCTTCCTGCACCATCACCTCGCCGCCGCCGCCATCCTCTTCCGCCGGCTGGAAGATCAGCGCCACGCGGCCCCGGAACCGCCGCGTCTCGGCCAGGTATTTCGCCGCCCCCAGCAGCATGGCGGTATGCCCGTCATGGCCGCAGGCATGCATCTTGCCGGGGCTTTCCGAGGCAAAGTCCGCCCCCGTCTCCTCGGTGATCGGCAGCGCGTCCATGTCGGCGCGCAGGCCGATGGTCGGGCCATCCCCCTGCCCTTCGATGATCGCCACGATGCCGGTTTCGGCGATCCCCTCATGCACCTCGTCCACGCCGAATTCGTAAAGCTTCGTGGACACGTATTCGGCCGTCTTGTGCAGATCGAATTTCAGCTCGGGATGCCGGTGCAGCCACTGCCGCCATTCGGTCATTTCGGGGGCCAGATCGGCGATGCGGTTCAGGACGGGCATGTGGACTCTCGGGACTGTTTCCGGGAATGGTTCCCCTGACCCTAGCCCGGATTGCCGCGATGACCAATGACCGAACCGCATCGGATGCGCTTGTCCGTGACCCGGAGGGCGGGATCCCGCGCCTGGTCGAGATCATGGCGCGGCTCCGCGAGCCCGCAAGGCGGCTGCCCCTGGGATCTGGAGCAGACCTTCGCCACCATAGCGCCCTATACGGTCGAGGAGGCCTATGAGGTCGCCGATGCCATTGAACGGCAGGACTGGGCGGGCCTGAAGGGCGAGCTGGGGGACCTTCTGTTCCAGTCGGTCTATCACGCGCAGATGGCGGCCGAGGCGGGGCATTTCACCTTTGCCGATGTGGTGCGCGGGATCAGCGACAAGATGCTGGCGCGCCACCCGCATGTCTTCGGGGACGAAAGCCACGACAAGACGGCGGCCGAGCAGTCGCGTGACTGGGAACGGATCAAGGAGGCGGAACGAGCCGCGTCGGCGGACAAGGGAGTGCTGGACGGCGTGGCGCTGGGTCTGCCGGGTCTCACGCGGGCGGTGAAGCTGCAGGCGCGGGCGGCGCGGGTCGGGTTCGACTGGCCCTCGACCGACGAGGTTCTGGCGAAGATCGTCGAGGAAGCGGGCGAGCTGACCGAGGCGCGGGACAGGCTGACGCAAGCCGAGGTCGAGGAGGAATTCGGCGACCTGCTGTTTGTCGTGGCCAACCTCGCGCGGCATCTGAAAGTCGACCCGGAAGCCGCCCTGCGCGCCGCGAACGCCAAGTTCATCCGGCGCTTCCGGTCGGTCGAGGCGGCCCTTGCGACGATGGGGAAACGCCCCGAGGACAGCGATCTGGCCGAGATGGACGCGCTCTGGGATGCCGCGAAGGCGGCGGAACGCGCGGAATAGGCGGGCGACGCCTCAGCCCCCCGTCAGGTCGTCCAGCCTCGCCCGCTCTTCCGTGCTCAGCGCCGCCACGTCCTGCCCCGCCCCGCCCTTTCGCCGACGGACATAGACCGCCGCCAGACCAAGCCCCGCGATCAGCATCACCGGCCCCGCCGCCCACAGGATCAGGTTCGCCCCCTCGGCCCTCGGCTGGAACAGCACGAACTCGCCGAACCGCGCCACGACGAAGTCCAGCACCTGATCGTCGCTGTCCCCTGCCGTCAGCCGTTCCCGCACCACCAGCCGCAGGTCGCGCGCCACGGGCGCATTCGATTCGTCGATATTCTCGCCCTGGCAGACCGGGCAGCGCAGCAGTTGCGAGATGCCGCGTGCCCGCGCCTCCAGCACCGGGTCCGCCAGGATTTCGTCGGGCTGAACCGCCAGCGCCTGCACCGGCAGAGCAAGCGCCACAACCAGCAAAAGCACGCGCAGGCGCATCATTCCGCCGGAGCCATCGCCCCGGCCGCCCGTCGCGGGGCCGCAGCCGCCACGCGGTAGCGCCGGTCGCTCAGGCTCAGGGCACCGCCCAGCGCCATCAGCATCGCCCCCGCCCAGACCCAGTTGGCGAAGGGCTTCACGTAGGTCCGCACCGCCCAGCCGCCGCCCTGCCTGCCTGTCGCCGATCACCACATAGATGTCGCCGAAGACCCCGTTGCGGATCGCCGCCTCGGTCGTCGGCATCCGCGCCACGGGGTAGAAGCGTTTCTCGGGGTGCAGCACGGCCACCAGCGCGCCGTCCCGCTCCACGCTCACCGTACCCATCGTCGTCGCATAGTTCGGGCCTTCGCCGTCCTCGACCGCCGCCAGCGTCACCTGATAGCCCGCCACGTCGAAACGCTCGCCGACCTGGGCCACGCGGATATCCTCGGTCGTCCAGGCCGTCACCAGTGCCACGCCGATGAAGGTCACGCCAAGGCCGCCATGCGCCACCGCCCGCCCCCAGTCGGCACGCGGCAGCCGCATCAGCCGCCCGATCCGCGCGCCCCCGCGCCCCGTCCGCAGCCACAGGTCCGCCGCCGCCCCGCCGATCAGCCACAGGCCGAGGCCCGCGCCGACAGGGGCCAGCGCCGACCGCCCGGTCTGCAACGCGAAGATCAGCCCCATCAGCGCCAGCGACAGAACGCCGGCCACAACAAGCGGACGCCGCGCCGCCGCCAGCGTCCCCCGCTTCCACGGCAGGGCGGACCCCAGTGGCAAGACCACCGCCAAAGCCACCATGAACGGCGTGAACGCCTTGTCGAAGAACGGCGCGCCGACCGAGATCGTGCGCCCCAGCGCCATCTCCGCCAGCAGCGGCCAGAGCGTGCCGACAAAGACCACGAACGCCGCAACCGTCAGCAGGATGTTGTTCAGCACCAGTGCCGATTCCCGGCTGACCGGCGCGAAGACCCCCTTCGCCTCCAGCGACCCGGCCCGCGCCGCGAACAAGGTCAGCCCGCCGCCGATGAAGACGCAGAGGATCATCAGGATGAACACGCCCCGCTCCGGATCGTTCGCGAAGGCATGGACCGAGGTCAGCACGCCCGACCGCACGATGAACGTCCCGATCAATGAGAACCCGAAGGCCAGGATCGCCAGCAGTATCGTCCAGGCCTTCAGCGCCTCGCGCTTTTCCACCACGATGGCGGAATGCAGCAGCGCGCCCGCGATCAGCCAGGGCATGAAGCTTGCGTTCTCGACCGGGTCCCAGAACCAGAACCCGCCCCAGCCTAGTTCGTAATAGGCCCACCACGACCCCAGCGCGATGCCGATGGTCAGGAATATCCAGGCGGCCAGCGTCCAGGGCCGCACCCAGCGCGCCCAGGCCGCATCCACCCGCCCCTCGATCAGGGCCGCGATGGCGAAGGAAAAGCTCATCGAAAGGCCGACATAGCCGAGGTAGAGGAACGGCGGATGGAACGCCAATCCCGGGTCCTGCAGCAGCGGGTTCAGGTCGCGCCCGTCGAAGGGCGGTTCGGCCAGCCGCACGAAGGGGTTCGAGGTGAGCAGCATGAAGGCATAGAACGCCACCCCCACCATCCCCTGCACCGCCAGCACCCGCGCCCGCAGCCGTGGCGGCAGGTTGCCCCCGAACACCGCCGCAGAGGCCCCGAAGGCCGCAAGGATCAGCACCCAGAGCAGCAGCGACCCCTCATGGTTCCCCCAGACCCCGGCGATCTTGTAGATCAGCGGCTTCAGCGTGTGCGAATTCTCGGTGACGAGGCGGAGCGAGAAGTCCGAGGTCACGAAGGCCCGCGTCAGCGCGGCAAAGCTGAAGCCCACGAACACAAGCTGCATCATGGCCGCCGGACCGCCCACCGCCATCCACCCCGCATGGTTCCGCTGCGCCCCGATCAGGGGGACGACCGCCTGCACAAGGGCCAGCGCGGCGGCGAGGATCAGGGCGAAGTGGCCAAGCTCGGTGATCATGGGGGGAAGGTAGGGCGGAGCGGCGGCGAGGGGAAGGGGGCCTCTCAGTATCGACCACCCCTTCCTACACGACGAAAAATGAAGCTCCTTGAGGCACTTCACGCATTCTCGAGCTCACGCCCACTTGGATCAACAAGTTTGATCTCAATGGGTCTGGCGTATGCCCCATTCTGCACATCGGCGAAATTTCCTTGGAAGCCATCGCCGACAATGACGCAGTAGGTCGGCATTTGCAGGTAACCAAGGAATCGAATCCTGACCGCCAACAATAGTCGCCCATCAACTCGCGTTATCGAGCCGAGGCCAATCGAGAAAATCTCGTTCGAATACGGCTCTATTTCTGGCTCGCCCCCGACAAACATCCTCGGATCACCGGTCCCCGACCTGATGAAGTCTCTCAGGAACGGTTTGAAGGCATCTCTGCCCAGCACAGCAACCGCGAAGGCGTGCGCAACTTTTGCGAGGAAACGCGTGAACCTAAGCCTGTCATACTTTATGGGCGGCATCCTCACCGGGCGATGTCCACCGGCCGCTGCAAGCGCCGCCTCCGCGTCATGTTTTCCGGCAATGACATGCAGTTTTTCGCCCGCATACAGTGTCGCCAACGGAATTTGTGCCGTCATGCCCGGGTAGTCAAAGAGCGGAAGGCCAACATAGTGATTTGGATAGGTGTTCAGGTCCAGCTTCTCTTCTGACCCGTCAGGATTAGTCGCAATGATGGTCGCAGGAATTTTCTTCCTTTTCGCCTTCTTATTCTGCGAAGGAAAGCTCAGTGCCCGACGATGAAGTCCAAGCATCTGATGGAGAACAAAAATCTCATACGCACCCGTCTTTTTCCGGCAACTCTCACACACTGCGTTCCGAAAAACGGCTTCCCCGTGAAGTGCCTTCGGAATGATGTGCTCGTCGCTCGTCCCCGGTGCCGCATCACAGTAGATGCACACGGGCGGCTGCCGGAAAACGATGCCGCCGACCTGGGTTCGCACCGCATCGCTGCCAGGATACTTGGTCATGTGTCGTCAATTCCGATGAGGAACAAGATGAGAACTTCTACCATTGGTGCCAGACTTGTCAAGACGCACATCATGTAGATTGAAATTCTGACGCTCTGCCCTCCACCCCCTCCGCGCCCTGTCAACCTTCCCCCGTTGCGCACCCCCACCCCATCGCCCTACCTTGCCCCCATGTCCGCCCCCCTCATCCGCCGCTTCCGCCCCGAAGACGCCGCACCCACCCGCGCCGTCTTCCATGCCGCCGTCCGCATCGGGGCGGCGGGGCACTACCCCGAGGCGGACCTGATCGACTGGTCGCCTTCGCCCGAGCCCTCGCCCGACTGGGGGCCGTGGCTGAACAGCCATTTCACCGTGGTCTCCGAAGATGCCACCCGCGTCACCGGGTTCTTCATGATGGAGGGCGACGGCTATCTGAACATGGCATTTGTGCTGCCCGAATACCGGGGCACCGGGCTGGCCGACCGTCTCTATCAGGCGATCCTGGCCGAGGCCCGCAGGCTTGGCCTCACGCGGATGACCGTCGTCGCCAGCCGCCTCGCCCGGCCCTTCTTCGCCCGGCGCGGCTGGCGGCTGGACCCTGCTTACGTCCCCCGCCCCGGCATCCCGGTCCTTTCCGCCGATGGCGGGCCGCTCAACTGGGGCATGGTCCTTGACCCGGTGACGCCATGACCGACCCCTACGACCCCGCCCGCGAGGGCGCGCAGATGGCGTTCGACGGGCGCATGTCCTACACCGACTACCTGCGCCTCGACGCGCTGCTGACCGCCCAGCACCCCATCAGCGACGCGCCGGACGAGATGCTGTTCATCATCCAGCACCAGACGTCCGAACTGTGGATGCGCCTGATGATCCATGAGTTGTCCGCTGCGCGCGACGCCATCGCCGCAGACCGCCTGCAACCGGCCTTCAAGATGCTGGCCCGCGTGGCGCGGATCATGGAGCAGCTGAACAACGCCTGGGACGTGCTGCGCACGATGACCCCGTCGGACTACACGACCTTCCGCGACCGGCTGGGGCAGTCGTCGGGGTTCCAGTCCTGGCAGTACCGGATGATCGAATACGCGGCTGGCAACCGGAACGCGGCGATGCTGCGGCCCCACGCGCACCGGCCGGACATTCTGGCGCGGCTGGAGGGGGAACTCGCGCGCCCGTCGCTGTACGATGAGGCGCTGCGCGCGGCGGCGCGGGCGGGCCTGCCGGTGCCAGGGGACGTTCTGACGCGGGATGTGACGCAGCCTTGGGTCATCAGTGACGCGGTCGAAGCCGCCTGGGCAGTCGTCTACCGCGCGCCCGAGGCGCACTGGGCGATCTACGAGCTGGCCGAAAAGCTGGTGGATTTCGAAGACTACTTCCGCCGCTGGCGGTTCAACCATGTCACCACGGTCGAACGTGTCATCGGCCTGAAGCGCGGGACAGGGGGCACCGGCGGCACCAGCTATCTCAAGCGGATGCTCGAGGTGGAGCTGTTTCCCGAACTGTGGCGGGTCAGGACGCAGCTTTGACCGTCACACTGGACACCGCGCACTCCCTTGCCGCCTTCGCTTCGGCCCCTTAAACCCCGTGGCAGCGCCGCCGGAGCCCGCCCGTGTCCCAGTCCGAACTGTTCCTGCTTGTCCTGCTCGTCATCTTTGCCCTGCCCCTCGGCCTCTGGCACCTGACCGGACGCGCCGCATGGGCACCGCTGGTGGTCGTGCAGATACTGACCGGCATCCTGCTCGGCCCCGGCATTCTCGGCGCGCTTGCCCCCGGCCTCTGGTCAACGGTCTTCACCACCGGCGTCACGTCCATGATCTCGGGCGTCGCCCTCTGGGCCGTCATCCTGTTCGTCTTCCTCGCCGGACTGGAACTTGACCTCCGCGCCGCCTGGGCCGAACGCGGCGAAACGCTGACCGTCGCCGCGCCTGGCCCTGATCGTCCCCCTCGCCCTCGGCACCGCCGCCGGGGCGGTCCTGCTGCGCTGGCCCGGCTGGGCGGGGGCGGAGGCCGCTGAATGGCAGGCGGCACTCGGCTTCGGCATGTCCTGCGCCGTCACCGCGCTGCCGATTTTGGTGCTGTTCCTGTCCGACCTCGGAATCCTGCGCGCGCCGCTCGGCCAGCGCGTGCTGCGCTATGCCAGCCTTGATGACATCGCCATCTGGGCGGTGCTGGCGCTGATCCTGCTCGACTGGGACCGGGTCGCGCGGCAGGGGCTGTTCCTGATCCTCTTCGCGCTCGCGGGCATCGGCATCCGCCGCCTGATCCCACGCCTGCCCGACCGCGACCGCTGGCCCGTGGCGCTGATCTGGCTGATCGCGGCTTCGCTCGCGGCCGACTGGGCGGGGCTGCACTACATCGTCGGCGCGTTCCTGGCCGGGGCGGTGCTGGACATGGGCTGGTTCGGGCACGACCGGACCGAGACGCTGCGCGGCACGGTGTTGGCCCTTCTGATGCCGGTGTTCTTCCTGTCCACCGGCCTGCGCACCAGCTGGGAGATCGGCGGGGCGGCGGTCTTTGCCGCAGCCGCCCTGCTGCTAACCGCCGCCGTCGGCGGCAAGCTGGCGGGCGTGGCACTTGCAGGCCGCCTGAACGGCTGGCCAAGGGACGAGGCCTGGGTGATCGGCTGGCTGCTGCAGACCAAGGCGCTGATCATGATCGTCTTCTCCAGTGTCCTGCTGGATCGGGGGATGATCACCGCGCCCGCCTTCACCGCGCTGCTGCTGATGGCGCTGATGAGCACGATGCTGACGATGCCGATTGTCGGTCCGAGGCTTCGGCGCGTCCCGGGGGGCGGCTGACCGCCGCGCTCCTCAAGCCCTCGCAGGCTTTCATCGCCTGTTTCAGCGAAGACGACCGCAGGGCCCGACGGGCGGTCGGGACGAAGCTGCTGCCGTCAGCCCAGCCAGCGGTCATAGTCGCTGACCAGAAGATGCGTGGGGGCCACATCCTCCTCCATCGCCGTGAACCGGCCGATCTTCTTCGACACGAACACATTGTCCGTCACGTCGTCATTCACGGTCGAGACCTCGCCGATCAGCGTGTCGCCGCCCTCGCCCCAGAAGGCGTGCCAGTCGCCCGGCATCAGCGTGACGCTTTCGCCGGGATGCAGCACGATCACCTCGCCACCCGTGAAGGCCCGCTCCACCCCGTCGCAGCGCACGGTGCCGCCCACCGTCTCACTGAACGTGCCGTCCGGGTTCGACCCGTTCAGCCTGACCGCCAGGGGCGCGCCGCCCCGGTTGATGATGTCCTCGGCCTTGATGACATGCGTATGGCAGGGCGACAGCTGGTCCTTGCGGCGAAATCAGCAGCTTTTCCGCATAGCACATGCCCCCGCCGCGCCTAAGGTCGGCGAGGCTGCCGTTGCGCAGCGTGAACAGGAACAGGCCGAGCGTGTCGAAGTCGCCCTGGCCGTAGTCGGTGATGTCCCAGCCGCAGCGGGCCTTGATCACGCCACCTGCCTTGGCCGCATTGGCCTTGAAGGCATCGGGCGACCAATACGCGAAGGGCGGCAGGACAAAGCCGTGATGGCGGATCAGGTCATCCGCCGCCGCCATGATGTCATTGATGCGCGAGCGTTTCATCCCCGTCCCCCTTTTTCGGATTCCCGGCGGACTATAGCGGTTTCAGCCGCGTCGTCACGATGATCCGGGCGACCGGCGGCTCAGGCCCGCTTGCGCTTTGCCCCCAACCCCACCCAGTCGCGCACCGCATCGCCGAACGCCCCGAACAGCGCGCGCGAGACGGGGTCCTGCGCCGCATTCCATTCCGGGTGCCACTGAACCGACAGCGTGAAGCCCGGCGCGTCGCGGATATAAATCGCCTCGGGCGTGCCGTCGGGCGCGTGGCCGTCGATCACCACACGCGCCGCGGCGCATTTGATACCCTGGCCATGCAGCGTATTCGTCATCACCTCCTCCGCGCCCGTCAGCCGCGCGAAGATGCCGCCCGGTGTGAAGCGCACCGCGTGGCGATGGCAGAACTGCTCCTCCAGCGTGCCGTCCGGCGGCATCCGGTGGTTCATCCGCCCCGGCAGATCGCGGATTTCGGGATAGAGCGTGCCGCCCAGCGCCACGTTCACCTCCTGAAAGCCCCGGCAGACACCGAAGAAGGGCTGGCCACGCTCGACACAGGCCCGGATCAGCGGCAGCGTGACCGCGTCGCGGGCACGGTCGAACGCGCCGTGCGCCTCGGTCTCCGCCTCGCCGTATTCCTCCGGGTGGATGTTCGGACGTCCGCCGGTCAGCAGGAAACCGTCGCAGACGTCCAGAAGGTCGGGGACCGAGACAAAGCGAGGATCGGTCGGGATCAGAAGCGGCATCGCGCCCGAAACCTCGGCCACCGCGGCGGAATTCATCGTGCCACCCGCATGCACCGGATAGCGGTCGTTCAGCTGATGCGAATTCCCGATGATGCCGACAACCGGCCGCCGTGCCGCGCGCATGTCTTCCCGCCTTTCCCCTCGCGGAAAGTGTATGCTCATCAAGCCTTAAGGAAAACCCTGCATCTGGTCAGGTTGGCCTGACCACGCACACGATTTGCTGCGGAATATTGCACGAAAGGCTCATCCGGGCGTCTTAAGCGGCAGGCTGGAAACCAGCCAGATCACCGATCAGCGATCAGCGATCAGCCGAGCTTCGCCTTCACCATCGGCCCCGCTCGCGCCGAAATCCATCTGGCCTGCGTATTTCGACTTCAGCTCGGCCATCACGCGCCCCATGTCCTTCAGGCTGGACGCGCCAGTTGCGTCAATCGCCGCCCCGATCGCAGCACCCACCTCATCCGCAGACATCTGACGCGGGAGATAGCCCTCGATCACCGCGATCTCGGCCTCTTCCTTCGCTGCCAGCTCCGGGCGGCCGCCCTGCAGGTAGACCTTCGCGCTTTCCTGGCGCTGCTTGACCATCTTCGACAGGATCGCCAGCACCTCGGCATCCCCCGCCGGGCCTGCCGCCCCCTCGCCGCGCATCGCGATGTCCTTGTCCTTGATCGCCGATGCGATCAGGCGCAGCGCCGACAGCCGGTCCGCCGCCCGCGCCCGCATCGCATCCTTGACGGCCTCGTTCACCTGGTCCCTGATGCTCATCGTCCTGCCCTTTCAATCGCGCAGCCCAATCTATCCTGCACGCCGGTCCAGTTCAACCGTGCCAAACCCCTGATTTCGTTGGTCAAGCCGCGCCTGCCACCACCCCTTGACCCTGCCCCCCGGCCCCCCTAGGTTCCGCCCGATCCGCGCAGGGAGTCGCGCCATGCCCGCCAGCCTGAAAGACAAACCCACCGCCTGCCTTGCACTGGCAGACGGCACACTGTTCTACGGGCGCGGGTTCGGGGCGACGGGCGAGACGGTCGCGGAACTGGTCTTCAACACCGCGATGACCGGCTATCAGGAAATCATGACCGACCCGTCCTATGCCGGGCAGGTCGTGACCTTCACCTTCCCCCATATCGGCAATACCGGCGTCAATGCCGACGACGACGAAACCGCCGACCCGGTCGCCGCCGGGATGGTCGTGAAATGGGACCCGACCGAGCCGTCGAACTGGCGCGCGACCGGGCAGTTGCAGGACTGGCTGTCGAAGAAGGGCCGGATCGGCATCGGTGGCCTCGACACCCGCCGCCTGACCCGCGCGATCCGCCAGCAGGGCGCGCCGCATGTGGCGCTGGCGCATGATCCCGCAGGCAATTTCGACATCGGCAGGCTGGTCGCCAAGGCGCGGGCCTGGTCCGGCCTCGTCGGCCTCGACCTCGCCAAGGATGTGACCTGCGCGCAGTCCTACCGCTGGGATGAAACGCGCTGGGCCTGGCCGGACGGGCACGGGAAACGGCAGGGTCCGGGCCTGCGCGTGGTCGCCATCGACTATGGCGCGAAACGGAACATCCTGCGCTGCCTCGCCTCGTCGGGCTGCGAAGTGACCGTCCTGCCTGCCACCGCGACGGCCGAGGATGTGCTGGCCCTGAACCCAGAGGGCGTGTTCCTGTCGAACGGGCCGGGCGACCCGGCCGCGACAGGGAAATATGCCGTGCCGATGATCAAGGGCGTTCTGGACGAGGAACCTGCCGGTCTTCGGCATCTGCCTCGGGCACCAGATGCTGGCGCTGGCGCTGGGGGCCGAGACGATCAAGATGAACCACGGCCATCACGGGGCGAACCATCCGGTGAAGGACATGGAGACCGGCAAGGTCGAGATCACCTCGATGAACCACGGCTTCACGGTGGACAGCCAGACCCTGCCACGCGGCGTGATCGAGACGCATGTCAGCCTGTTCGACGGATCGAACTGCGGCATCCGGATGGCCGACCGCCCGGTCTTTTCCGTGCAGTACCACCCCGAGGCGTCGCCCGGGCCGCAGGACAGCTATTACCTGTTCGACCGCTTCGCCGACGCGATGAAGGCCCGCCGCGCCGCGTGACGGTATCGCCTGCAGGCAAGCTTGGCCCCCGGAACCGCGCCGGGCAGCGAATCTGCAACCGCACGACTTCGATTAACCACTATTTTACAATCTGTTAACCAAGCTCCCGGATCGTCGGCCCCTGTGGTTCCTGCCGGGGTCTGGTCGTGTCACCTACCGCAACGCATCTGAAGCTCGTCAATCCCGACCTGACGGTCCGTCCCGCACGCCCTGACGTCCCGCCCTCGGACCGCCCGCGCGAACCGGCGATCCCCGCAACGGCCGAGGCCGCTGACCCGGTCGGGCGCAGACCGCTGGGCCATCTGCTTCTGGAAGAGGGCTATGTGACGCCCGACATCCTCGTCCAGGCGGTCGCGCGCCTGCGCATGGTCGGAACCTCGCTGGCCGATGTTCTGCTGGCCAACGGCTGGATCACCGAGGATCAGCTTCTGACGGCGCTGTCCGCCGAATGGAGTGCCGGACATCTCGACCCCGCCGCGTTTCCGCCTGATCCCGCCGTTGCCGCCCGGTTCACGCCAGACGAGGCACTGCTGATAGGCGCGCTGCCCTGGCGCAAGCTCGGCGGGATGACGATCATCGCGGCCACGCGTCCGGCGGCGTTCGAGAGGGCCAAGGCGCGCCTGCCCGAAGCCGAGGGACCGTTCCTGCCCGCTTTCGTCAGCCGGGCCACGCTGCAGGACGCGATGACCGCGGTCTTCGGCCCGGCCCTGAATGCGGTGGCCGAGGCGCGCCCGGCATTGTCGGAAAGCTGCCGCAGCTTCAATCCGCGCCGCGCCATGCGCATCGCGGTGCTGGCCGCCTGCACCGGCCTGCTGCTCCTGCTGACGATGCCTGCGGTCCTTGGCGCGGGCCTGATGCTCTGGGCCACGCTGACGCTGGTGGCGACGACGGGGCTGAAACTTGCGGCGCTGGTCGCCACGGCCACGATGCGCATCCCGGACACGGCAGGGGCATCCAGGCCGCAGCGGCTGCCGATGATCACCATGATGGTGCCGCTGTTCCACGAGGCCGACATCGCCGCCCGGCTGGTCGCGCGGCTGTCCCGCCTGACCTGGCCGCGCGAGCTGACCGACATCCTGCTGGTCGTCGAAGCAGTCCGACCAGAAGACCCGCAGCGTGCTGGCCGCTTCGGCCCTGCCGTCCTGGATGCGCATCGTGACCGTGCCCGACGGCACCGTGCGCACGAAGCCCCGCGCGCTGAACTATGCGCTGAACTTCGCCAAGGGCGACATCGTCGGCGTCTGGGATGCCGAGGATGCGCCCGCGCCCGACCAGCTGACCGTGGTCGCGCGGCGTTTCGCCGCCGCCCCGCCCGATGTCGCCTGCCTGCAGGGCATCCTCGATTTCTACAGTGCCCGGCAGAACTGGCTGTCGCGCTGCTTTGCCATCGAATACGCCGCGTGGTTCCGGGTCGTCCTGCCGGGCCTTGCGCGGCTGGGCCTTGCCGTCCCCCTGGGCGGCACGACGCTGTTCTTCCGCCGCGCGGCGCTGGACGCCATCGGCGCCTGGGACGCGCATAACGTGACCGAGGATGCGGACCTCGGCATCCGCCTTGCGCGGCGGGGGTTCCGCACCGAACTGATCGCGACCGTGACGGAAGAGGAACCGAACGCCCGCGCCCTGCCCTGGATACGGCAGCGGTCGCGCTGGCTGAAGGGCTATGCGATGACCTGGTCCGTGCATATGCGCGATCCTGCGGCGCTGTGGCGCGATCTGGGGTCGTGGCGGTTCTTCGGCGTGCAGGTCCTGTTCCTCGGGCACGCTGACGCAGTTTGCCCTTGCCCCGATGCTGTGGGCCTTCTGGGCCTTCGCCCTTTTGCCCGGCGTGGACGCCACGCCGTTGCTGTCCCGTCCCGTGCTGATCGGCTGCTCTGCGCTGTTCGTCCTGTCCGAACTGATGGGCATGATCGTCGGCATCTATGCCGCGCACCGGGCGGGCCATCGGCACCTGATGCCCTGGGTTCCGACGCTGATCCTGTATTTTCCGCTCGGCACCGCAGCCGTCTTCAAGGCGCTGGCCGAGGTCGTCACCCGACCGTTCTACTGGGACAAGACCACGCACGGCGTCTTCGACGCCGCCGCCGAGGCGCCGGATGCCGTGCCGCAACGGGATGCCGACCTGGCTTCGTCCAACGGGGAAGAACCGCCCGCCAGCGCCGCAGACCCGGACACAACCGATGCCGCAACCGCAGAGGCCATCGCCTATGCGGCGGCGACCGAGGCCGCGCTGGCCGCAAACCGGATCATGCCGTCACGTCCCGCCGGGATGCCCCAGAGCCATCGAAGACCGCGCCCGCCGCTGATCCTGACTCATCCGGTCCGGTCCGCGATCACCACGCGCACGCCCCGGGCGGGCCGCAGCCCCGTCCGGGAAGACAGGGCAAGACACCGCGTTCCGTCGGAATGACACCACGGATCAGCCGCGCTTCAGCGACCCGGCGTCCAGTTTCAGCCGCGTCTCGAACGCCTTCGAGATATGCGCGCGCAGGGCCTGCTGCGCCGCCGTCTGGTCGCCTGCCGCGATGGCCGAGACAATCGCCTGATGTTCGGCCAGCGCCGCCGCCCCGCGCCCTTCGGCCGCCAGCGAGGTTGTGGCCAGCAGCGCCATCGACCGGTGCACCAGGTCCAGTTGCTGCATCAGGTAGCGGTTGTGCGAGGCCAGGTGGATCTGCCGGTGAAACCGCCGGTTCGCCCGCGCCAGCGCCGCCGGATCGCCCAGATGCGCGCGATCCTCCTCGACCATCCCGGTCAGCACGCGGACCTCTTCAGGCGTTGCATGGCGCGCCGCCAGCCATGCCGCCAGCCCCTCCAGTTCGGCCCGCACGACATAAAGCTCGGCCAACTGGTTATGGTCGAGCGAGGCCACGATCAGGCTGCGCCCGTCGCGCGTCAGCATGCGCTGCGTCTCCAGCCGCTGCAGCGCCTCGCGCACCGGCGTCCGCGACACGCCGAAACGGTCGGCCAGGTCGGATTCGACCAGCCGGTCGCCGGGGCGGTAAACCCCGCCCTCGATGGCATCGAGGATCAGCGTATAGGCGTCTTTCTGCATCCGGCGTCCGTCAACCCTGAACCGCGCCGCATCGGCGCTGGGCCGGACCCTATGCGTCCGCCGTGCCAGAGGGCAAGCAGAGTTGCCGCCCCCGGCGCGCCGCGATAAGCAGGCCGTATGACGGACCCGCGCGCTTTCACGCATGTCACGACCTGGGTCTTCGACCTCGACAACACGCTCTATCCGCCCGCAATGCGGCTCTTCGATCAGATCGAGGTGCGGATGACCGCCTATGTCATGCGCCTTCTCGGGCTGGCCGAGGCCGAGGCGAGCCATCTCCGCGACCTCTACTGGCGACGGCACGGCACCACCCTGTCCGGGCTGATGCGCGAACATGGGGCAGACCCCGGCCCCTATCTGACCGACGTCCACGACATCGACTTTTCCGTCCTGTCGCCCGATCCGGTCCTTGCCCGCTCCATCGCCGCCCTGCCCGGACGGCGCATCGTCTACACCAACGGCAGCGCCGACTACGCCCGGCAGGTCGTCGCGGCGCGGGGCCTGACGGGCCTGTTCGACGCCGTCTACGGGATCGAGGCGGCGGGATATCACCCTAAGCCCGACCGCGCCGCCTATGAGGCCGTGTTCGGCGCGGACGGCCTCGACCCGGCGCGCGCCGCGATGTTCGAGGATGACGCCCGCAATCTGGAAGTGCCGCATGCGATGGGTCTGGCGACGGTCCTCGTCGCCCCCGAACGCATCGCCGAGCCCTATATCGGACATCACACCGACGACCTGACAGGCTTCCTGTCCGACCCTGACCGCCGGTCTTGCCGCGACAGCATGACCCCTTCGCCGCCGCACCGATCCGGCCTATATCCTGCCCATGCGTGAGACGACGGACATCCTGATCGCGGGCGGGGGCGTCGCCGGACTGACGGCAGCCGCAGCCTTCGGCACGGCGGGCTTCCGCGTGATCTGCGTCGATCCCGGACCCGCCCGTCACCGATGCCGGTGACGACCGCGCCGACCTGCGCAGCACCGCATTTCTGCAGCCCGCCCGCGCCCTTCTCGACCGCGCGGGTCTCTGGCACCGCCTCGCACCCCATGCGACGCCCCTTCAGGTCATGCGGATCGTCGATGCGGGCGGCGCGATGCCCGACATCCGCCGCAGCGCCGAATTCGATGCCGCCGAAATTTCCGATCTGCCATTCGGCTGGAACATCCCCAACTGGCTGATCCGCCGCGACCTGACCGACGCTGTCAGCGCCATGCCCGGCGTCAGCTTTCGCACCGGCATTGCCCTGACCGACCTTCTGCCCCGCGACCGCGAAGCCATCGCCACCCTGTCCGACGGCAGCCGTATCGCCACCCGGATGGTCATCGCGGCGGATGGACGCGAGAGCCCGACGCGCGACGCCCTGGGCATCGGCGCGCGGACGCTGCGCTACGGCCAGAAGGCGCTGGCCTTCGCGGTCACCCACCCGATCCCGCATGGCAATGTCTCCACCGAAGTCCACCGTTCGGGCGGACCCTTCACGCTGGTGCCTCTGCCCGACCGCGACGGGTCGCCCGCCTCTGCCGTCGTCTGGATGGAACACGGGGCCGAGGCGGAACGCCTTGCCGCCCTGCCCGTCCCCGACTTTGACCGCGCGATGACCGAGCGCAGCGCACATGTCCTGGGCCCACTTTCCTTGGTCACGCGGCGGTCACTCTGGCCGATCATCAGCCGCCTTGCCGACCGCTTTGCCGGTCCGCGCACGGCGCTGATCGCCGAGGCCGCCCATGTCATGCCGCCGATCGGCGCGCAGGGGCTGAACACGTCGCTCGCCGACATCACCTGCCTGCTGGACCTTGCGGTGGCCGATCCGGGAGCGATCGGCGACACCCCGATGCTCGACCGCTACGACCGGCTGCGCCGCCCGGAAGTGACCGCCCGCGTCATGGGCATCGACGCTCTGAACCGCGCGGCCATGGCCGGGGCCGCCCCGTTCCGCGACCTGCGCGGTGCTGTGCTGGGCCTGCTGCACGGCGCGCCGCCTGTCCGCAAGGCGCTGATGCGCGCGGGGCTGGGGGCGCGGTGAAACCGGCAGGGCCGATCCGGCCCTGCCGACAATGTCAGTCCGGCGTCAGAGCTTGCCGCCCTGCTGCTGCACCATCATGAACGTGTCGTAGTTGTATTCCGCGATCTGCGCCCAAAGGTAGGCATCGCGCTTGAACGCATCCTGGCTGTCCTTGATCTTCTTGAACGGCGCGTTGGTCGCACCGATCTCGGCATAGACACCCTGCGCCGCGTCAAAAGCCGCCGACAGCACGTCCTGCGGGAAGGGTCGCAGCTGCGCGCCGTTGGCCACCAGCGATTTCAGCGCCGTCGGGTTCTTCCAGTCGTAATTCGCCATCATGTTCGAATTCGACGCCTCGCAGGCCGTCTTCAGGATCGCCTGGTAGCCGGGTGGCAGTTCGCCCCATTTCGCCAGGTTGACCATCGTGGACAGCGTCGGCCCGCCTTCCCACCAGCCGGGATAGTAGTAGAAGGGTGCCACCTTGTAGAACCCGAGCTTTTCGTCGTCATAGGGTCCGACCCATTCCGCCGCGTCGATGGTGCCCTTCTCCAGGCTCGGATAGATGTCGCCGCCCGCGATCTGCTGCGGCACCACGCCCAGCTTCTCGATGATCTTGCCTGCAAACCCGCCGATCCGCATCTTCAGCCCCTGCATGTCGGCCAGGCTGTTGATCTCCTTGCGGTACCAGCCGCCCATCTGCACGCCCGTGTTCCCGCAGGGCATGTAGTGCAGGTTCTGGGCGTTGAAGAATTCCGCGTTCAGCAGATCGATGCCACCGCCCTGATAGAGCCAAGCGTTCATCTGGCGATAGTTCAGCCCGAACGGCACCGTCGTGCCCAGCGCATAGGTCGGGTCCTTGCCCCAGTAGTAATAGGACGCCGTATGACAGGCCTCGACAGTTCCGGCGCTGACCGCGTCCGCAGCTTCCAGACCGGGAACCAGTTCGCCTGCGGGGAAGACCTGCAGGGTGAAATTGCCGTCGGTCGCCTCGGACACGTATTTCGCCATCGTCTCGGCCGCGCCGTAGATCGTGTCGAGCGACTTCGGAAATGACGACGTCACCCGCCAGGTGACCTTTGCCGCCTGCGCCACGGCAGGCGCGGCCAGCGTGGCGGCGGCTGCTGCAGTGACGCCACCAAGTGCGCCGGTACTCAGAAATTTACGACGATCCATCCGTGGACTTCCTCCCGATTGTGGCCCGTGTGTCTGTCCGGTGCCGGTTGATTGCGGGACAACCCTAGCGGTCCCTGAGGGGTAGTGGAACACAAAATGGAACGCCGCCGGAATGTGGCAAGGGTGCCCTTGTGCTGGCCGTCGCGCGGTTCCGTTGACCGGGCTTCCGGCGGCCACTAGGCTTTGCCGTAGGGTGCGGGCAGCGGGGGTATTTCATGGATGACGCGACGCGCATCGACACGCCGCTTGCCTGGCCGCCGGGACATTTCTATTCACCCATTCCCGACCTGTCCGGCATCGCCGCGCAGCGCTCACGCATCTTCGATGCGTTGCCCGATCTTCCGGGCATCGACCTGAACGAGGCTGGGCAGCTGGCGTTCTTCGACGCCCTCAGCCGACACCATGATGCCGGTTTCTTTCCCGAAACGCCGCGCCCCGACCGGCGCTTTCACTTTCAGAACGACAATTTCCGCCACGGCGAGGCGCTGATCCTGTCGGCCCTGCTTCGGCATCTGCGCCCGTCCCGGGTGATCGAGGTCGGGTCGGGCTATTCGTCCTGCGCCATGCTCGACACCCGGGACGCAATGACCGGCGCGCCCTTCGACGTGACCTTCATAGAACCCTACCCAGCACTGCTTCAGTCGCTGATCCGGCCGGGGGATGCAGACCGGATCACGGTCATCGACCAGCCGGTGCAGGCCGTCGAGACAGCAGTTTTCGCGCAGCTGCAGGCGAACGACGTCCTGTTCGTTGATTTAACCCATGTACTCAAGACCGACAGCGACGTCGCCCATCACCTGTTCCGCATCCTCCCCGCGCTCGCGCCCGGCGTCTTCATCCACTTTCACGATGTCTTCTATCCCTTCGAATACCCCGAGGCCTGGGTCATGCAGAGCCGCGCCTGGAACGAGCTCTATGCGCTGCGGGCATTCCTGATGCACAACGACCGGTATCAGATCGCCCTGTTCGCATCCTGGCTGCATCAGCGTTATCCGGACCGAATGGCCGCGGGCATGCCCTTGGCCATGCAGGGCCCGGGATCGAGCCTCTGGCTGCGCAAGCTGCGCTGACCGGAGCGTCCGCGCCGGTCCCGGGATTGCGTTCATTTCAAGATTGACGACAACCGCGCAAGAACATTCCGTCAGAAATGCCTCCTGCGACACTTTATTCCTGAATTTGCCGGTTGACGCCCAAGCGCGACCTTTCTAATGTCCCCCGACCTTGGAAAGGGTAGCGGGAATGCATGTCATTCTTCTTGTACGCAGGACGACGCGCATGGGCCGGTGACGGCAGACCATAACGGTTCCCATGCGCCCCCGATGACCTCGGGGGTTTTTTATTGGCCGAAGGGGGTCAATTCCGATGGACGGACAGACGGAGAACACGATGTCACGCACGATGACCGGCGCACGGATGGTGGTTCAGGCCCTGAAGGATCAGGGCGTGGACGTCGTCTTCGGCTATCCCGGCGGGGCCGTGCTTCCGATCTATGACGAGATTTTCCAGCAGAACGAGATCCGCCATATCCTTGTGCGCCACGAACAGGGTGCCGTGCACATGGCCGAGGGCTATGCGCGCTCCACCGGCAAGCCTGGCGTCGTCCTGGTCACCTCCGGCCCCGGGGCCACCAACGCCGTCACCGGCCTGACCGACGCGCTGATGGATTCGATCCCGCTGGTCGTGCTGACCGGCCAGGTTCCGACTTTCATGATCGGGACCGACGGGTTTCAGGAGGCGGACACCGTCGGCATCACGCGGCCCTGCACCAAGCACAACTGGCTGGTCAAGGACACCGACAAGCTGGCCGAGGTGCTGCATCAGGCCTTCCACATCGCCACGCATGGCCGCCCCGGCCCGGTGCTGATCGACATCCCCAAGGACGTGCAGTTCGCCACCGGCACCTATACGCCAAGCCCGAGGCGAAAGTCAGCCACTATCAGCCCCGCACCAAGGGAGACGCCGCCCAGATCCTGCGGCTGGTCGAGATGATGGAAACTGCCGAACGCCCGGTCTTCTACACCGGCGGCGGCGTCATCAATTCCGGCCCCGCCGCCAGCCGCCTCTTGCGCGACCTGACCGCCGCGACGGACTTTCCCGTCACCTCGACCCTGATGGGTCTGGGTGCCTACACCGCATCGGGCAAGAACTGGATCGGCATGCTGGGGATGCACGGCCTTTACGAGGCCAACCTCGCCATGCACGGCTGCGACCTGATGATCAACATCGGCGCGCGCTTTGACGACCGCATCACCGGCAGGCTCGCTGATTTCAGCCCCCGGTCACGGAAAGCGCATATCGACATCGATCCGTCGTCGATCAACAAGGTCATCCATGTCGATGTGCCCATCGTCGGCGACGTCGCGCAGGTCCTGTCCGAGGTCCTTCGCGTCTGGACCGAGCGCGGGCGCAAGACCAACCGCGCGGGCCTCGCCGACTGGTGGACCCAGATCAATCAGTGGCGCGCGAAGAAGTGCCTGACCTACAAGAACTCCGAGAAGGTCATCAAACCGCAATATGCGCTTGAACGGCTGGAGGCGCTGACCAAGGGCATGGACCGCTATATCTGCACCGAGGTCGGCCAGCACCAGATGTGGGCGGCGCAGTTCCTGGGCTTTGACGAACCGAACCGCTGGATGACCTCCGGTGGCCTCGGCACCATGGGCTACGGCCTGCCCGCCATATCGGCGTGCAGATCGCGCACCCGAAGTCGCTGGTCATCAACGTCGCGGGCGAGGCGTCGTGGCTGATGAACATGCAGGAAATGGGCACCGCGATGCAGTTCCGCGCGCCTGTCAAGCAGTTCATCCTGAACAACGAACGCCTCGGGATGGTCCGCCAGTGGCAGGAGCTGCTGCATGGCGAGCGCTATTCGCAGTCCTGGTCCGAAAGCCTGCCCGATTTCGTGAAACTGGCCGAGGCTTTCGGCTGCAAGGGCATCAAGTGCAGCGACCCCGCCGACCTTGACGACGCGATCATGGACATGCTGGCCTATGACGGCCCGGTGATCTTCGACTGCATGGTCGAGAAACACGAAAACTGCTTCCCGATGATCCCCTCCGGCAAGCCGCATAACGAGATGCTGCTGGGCGAGGCGGACACGGCGGGGGCCATCGGCGCGAAGGGCGCGGTGATGGTGTAGGCCGGGCACGCGGGGGTTTTCCACCCCCGCACCCCCGGAGAGTATTTAAGCCAAGATGAAAGGGTCTGCCGTGGCAGCACTGAACCTCAAACGCGGCGCGTCGAGCCACTCGGCCTATGACCTGCGCGACCCGAATTCGACCGCCATCGAAAGCCATACGCTGGCCGTGCTGGTCGACAACGAAACCGGTGTCCTGGCGCGGGTCATCGGCCTCTTCTCGGGGCGCGGCTACAACATCGACAGCCTGACCGTGGCCGAGGTGGACCATGCGGGGCATCTGTCGCGGATCACCGTCGTCACCCGCGGCACGCCTGCGGTGATCGAGCAGATCAAGGCGCAGCTCGGCCGTCTGGTGCAGGTCCGCGATGTCCACGACCTGACGGTCGAGGGCCCGGCGGTCAGCCGGGAACTTGCGCTGTTCAAGGTGCAGGGGACGGGCGACAAGCGGGTCGAGGCGATGCGGCTGGCCGACATCTTCCGCGCCAAGGTCGTCGACACGACGCTGGAAAGCTTCATCTTCGAGATCACGGGAACGCCGGACAAGGTCGATGCCTTTGCCGATCTGATGCGCCCGCTTGGCCTGATCGACGTCGCGCGCACCGGCGTCGCCGCTCTGTCGCGCAGCCCGAGATAGAATTGGCGGGGCCCCGGGGGTGACAACCGGGGAAGGTCGGTTTGCGGGGCCCCGCCCGCAGGCCTGCGTTTAGCCCGCGACCAGCTTGCCGCCGTCGACCGCCGCTTTCAGTTCGGCATCGTCCACCGCGCCGTCGGCATTGGCGTCGATGGCCGTGAAGCCCGCCTCATCCAGCGTCTTGTAGACCACCTGAAGCTCGGCCAGCGACAGCGTGCCGTTTGCGTCCGTATCCATGTCGGCCAGCGCCATCTGCGCGAAGGCCGCGCCGGACAGTCCGAGGCCAAGCGTCAGGCCAAGAACAGGTGCTGCTGTCAGTCGTTTCATCGGATCGTCTCCTTGTTATGTCAGGTACGCCGCAGATCCGGGGGGATGCCCGGACCCTGCGGCACCCTGTTGGCCGCATCGGTGTAACCAGCGCCACCCTTGCACCCGGACAGGCCGGATCGGCGCGGCGGACCGCCCAAAGCGGCACGGACGCTTGGCCGGTTCCCGCGCGAAAAGGGGCACCCTGCACGACCGTCAGGGTTGACGGCGGAAACCGGACGCGACGGCCAGGCCGGTTCCGGCGGATCGCCACCGGCGGGCAGCAGTTTTCTGGCGAAGGCGATGATTCGGCCTTCGAGGCGGCGCGCGCCACAGACAGAAAGGCCCCGGACCGTCGTTGCGGTCCGGGGCCTTGCCGTGAATTCCCCTTGTTTGGCCTTCGGGCTTACGCCGCCAAAGTGCCCGCCTCGCGCGCGGCCTGAAGTTCGTCCGCGTCAACCGAGCCGTTGCCGTCCACATCGACCGCCGTGAACACGGCATCGGTCAGATCAGGATAGGCTGCCTTCAGCTCTTCCTTCGAATAGACGCCGTTCCCGTCGGTATCGGTCACGACCGTCTGCGCCATCGCGGTTCCGGCCGACAGGGCCAGGGCGAGGGCAAGGACAAGCTTTTTCATCGTTACGTCTCCTATACGGGGCAATCTGTCCCGCCCGCAGAATGTGGGATGCCGGGGGCCGTGGCGCAAGGGGGAAAACGAGCCGGTCTCCCCCCGACGCGGCGTCAATTGGGGGCACAAAAGAAGGACGGGGGCATGTCCACATGTGGACGCATTGATATCCCAGTTGAGTGTTCGCCGTTCAAGCGGACGATACGTGCGCTACCGGGGTCGGATGTAGTTGCCGCGGCACTGAACAGATGCGTCGGGGGCGAGCGCAGCACAGGAACCGCGCCGCGGCATCGCGTGCCATCGCCTAAGAGAGACGGCAAGCATGCCGCCCGTTAGGTTCGCACGTTCAAGCTCATCGTTTGTTACCGCTCGGTTTTTTGCCTGCGGCCTGAACAACGTCGGGGGCGAGCGACCCGCCCCGGAACTTATTCCATCAGGCCTTATCTGCTTGATGATTGCCCAGCACCTTCCGAACGCCAAAGCAATCGTCGCGGATGTCCCTGCAAGAAGTTTCTTGAGCTTGCTGCTAGAGCCCCTGCACTTGATCCACAGCCGCGAATCAGTTAGTCCGCCGTCGAGCGAGATCTGTCGAACTTCTGCGTGCGCATTCGCTAGCCGTTCGTCCATAGTGGTCGCGTACATCGACCCGGAAGGGCCGATTTGGTCTTCCAGCAGCGTGCTATGCTAACGCGGGCTGGCCATTGGGTCTAGAGTTGCGCTCGCGTCTCATCTTCAATTCTCCTCAGCTGCACCCGCTCGTCCCGCCGCAGGTGTTGCACTTCATGCAGGTCCCGTTGCGGACCAGCGTGTAGTTGCCGCATTCGCCGCAGGCCTCGCCCTCATAGCCCTGCATCTTCGCCTTGGTGCGGGCGTCCAGCGACAGCCCCCCGGTGGCGAGCGCGGTGGCACCCATCATCGCCTGCCCCACGGCCTGCCCCGCAGCCGCCGCCATCGCGCCCATCGTCTCGGGCACCAGCGTGTTCAGCGCCATCAGCGGGTCGAGGGCATTGTTCAGCGCCGTCGCCCCGATGCCGCCCTGGAACACCGTCAGCTCCTGCGGCAGGCGCTTGCGCAGATACCCGGTCGAGGAAATCTGCCGCAGCACCTCGAGCGATTTCGAGGCGCCCCGGTCGCTGACCTCGGTGACGTTCGCCAGCCCCTCGCCCTCGCCGCCGCCCAGATCGTCGAAGGCAGCGCCGGTGGGCTTCACATGCGCAAGGTCGGTGCGGTCGAGATAGCTGACCGCCAGTTCGCGGAAGATGTAGTCGAGGATCGAGGTCGCGTTCTTGATGCTGTCATTGCCCTGCACCATCCCCGCCGGTTCGAACTTGGTGAAGGTGAAGGCCTCGACGAATTCCTCCAGCGGCACGCCGTATTGCAGGCCGACCGACACCGCGATGGCGAAGTTGTTCATCATCGCGCGGAAGCCCGCACCTTCCTTGTGCATGTCGATGAAGATCTCGCCCAGCTGCCCGTCGCGGTATTCGCCGGTGCGCAGATAGACCTTGTGGCCGCCGACGATGGCCTTCTGGGTATAGCCCTTGCGCCGTTCCGGCAGCTTTCTCGCGGTGGCTGCGGACGATTTCCTTGACGATCACCTTTTCGATGATCTTTTCGGCGATCACCTGGGCCTTTTCCATCGGCGTGCCGGTCAGCAGGGTTTCCTCGGCCTCTTCGTCATCCTCGACCAGCGCGGATGCCAAGGGCTGGCTGAGTTTGGACCCGTCGCGGTAGAGCGCGTTGGCCTTGATGCCCAGCGAATGGGAAAGTTCGTAGGCCGCGAGCGTCTCTTCGATGGTGGCGTTGTTCGGCATGTTGATCGTCTTGCTGATCGCGCCGCTGATGAACGACTGCGCCGCCGCCATCATGTGGATGTGGCTGTCCACCGACAGGAACCGCTTGCCGGTCTTGCCGCAGGGGTTGGCGCAGTCGAAGACCGCATAGTGCTTCGGGCGAGAGGTGCGGCGCGCCTTCCAGCGTCATCGTCCCGCAGACATGGTCGTTCGCCGCGTCGATCTGCGCCTTGGTGAAGCCGAGGTGGCGGAGCAGGTCGAAGGCGGGGTCGGCCAGCTTTTCTTCCGGTATCCCAAGGGTTTCGCGGCAGAAGCTCTCACCCAGCGTCCACTGGTTGAAGACGAACTTGATGTCGAAGGCGCTACGGCAGGGCCGCCTCGATCTTCTCGATCTCGCGCGGGCCGAAGCCGTGGCCGATCAGCGAGGTGTGGTTGATGCCGGGGCAGTTGCCGAGGCTGGCATGGCCGACGGCATGGGCGACGATTTCCTCGATCTGGGCCGACCCGTAGCCCGAGCGAGTCCAGCGCCGCCGGAACCGACCGGTTGATGATCTTGAAATACCCGCCGCCCGCCAGCTTCTTGAACTTGACCAGCGCGAAGTCCGGCTCGATGCCCGTGGTGTCGCAGTCCATCACCAGACCGATGGTGCCGGTGGGCGCGATGACCGTGGACTGCGCGTTGCGGAAGCCGTGCTTTTCGCCCAGGGCCAGCGCCTCGTCCCACGCGGATTTCGCAAGCTCGCCAAGGCCTTCCACGGGGATGTTCGCGTGATCGAGCGGCACGGGTGCCACGTTCACCTCGTCATAGCCCGCGACCTTGCCATAGGCCGCCGCGCGGTGGTTGCGGATCACCCGCAGCATGTGGCCCGCGTTCTTCGCGGTATTTCGGGAAGGCCCCCAGCTCGCCCGCCATTTCGGCGCTGGTGGCATAGGACACGCCCGTCATGATCGCCGTCAGCGCGCCGCAGAGCGCGCGGCCGGGCACCGAGTCATAGCCCAGGCCCATCGTCATCAGCAGGCCGCCGATATTGGCATAGCCGAGGCCCAGCGTGCGGAAGTCGTAGGACCGCTGCGCGATTTCCTTCGACGGGAACTGCGCCATCAGACACGCTGATCTCCAGCGTCACGGTCCAGATTCTGGTCGCGTGAACATAGGCTTCCGCGTCGAACCTGCCATCCTTGTAGAAGGTCAGAAGGTTCATCGAAGCGAGGTTGCAGGCGGTGTCGTCGAGGAACATGTATTCCGAACAGGGGTTCGACCCGCGGATCGCCCCGTCCTCCGGGCAGGTGTGCCAGGCGTTGACGGTGTCGTGGAACTGGATGCCGGGGTCGGCGCAGGCCCAGGCGGCGTGGCCGATCTGGTCCCACAGGTCGCGCGCCTTGATCTTCTTGTGGACCTTGCCGTCGGTGCGCCGGATCAGCGCCCAGTCGGCATCGTCCTTGACCGCCTTCAGGAAGGCATCGGTGACGCGGACGGAGTTGTTGGAGTTCTGGCCCGAGACGGATGCATAGGCCTCGGAATCCCAGTCCGTGTCATAGGTCGGGAATTCGATGCTGGTGTAGCCCTGCTTGGCATAGTCCAGCACCCGCTTGACGTAAGTGTCCGGGATCGAGACCTTTTTCGACGCCTTGATCGCGGCCTTCAGGGCCGGGTTCTTGGCCGGATCGACGGCATCCTCGGATGCGCCATCCCAGGTCCGGATCGCCGCGAAGATCTCGTTCAGCTGGCGTTCGTGCATCTTGGACCCGGCGACGAGGCTGGCGACCTTCTGCTCCTCGATGACCTTCCAGTTGATGAAGGCTTCGATATCGGGGTGATCCATGTCGCAGATCACCATCTTGGCCGCGCGCCGCGTCGTGCCGCCCGACTTGATCGCCCCCGCCGCGCGGTCGCCGATCTTGAGGAACCCCATCAGGCCGCTCGACTTGCCGCCGCCCGACAGCTTTTCGCCCTCGCCGCGCAGCGACGAGAAGTTGGTTCCGGTGCCCGAACCGTATTTGAACAGCCGCGCCTCGCGCACCCAGAGGTCCATGATGCCGCCCTCGTTCACCAGATCGTCGCTGACCGACTGGATGAAGCAGGCATGCGGCTGGGGGTGCTCATAGGCGCTGTCGGACTTGGTCAGGACGCCGGTCTTGTAATCGACATAGAAGTGGCCCTGCGCCGGGCCGTCGACGCCGTAGGCCCAGTGCAGGCCGGTGTTGAACCACTGGGGCGAGTTCGGCGCGCCCATCTGGCGGGCCAGCATGAAGCGCATCTCGTCGTAGTAGGCCTGCGCATCGGCCTCGGCGGTGAAATAGCCGCCCTTCCAGCCCCAGTACGCCCAAGCCCCCGCCAGGCGGTCGAAAACCTGCTTGGCGCTTGTCTCGCCGACATAGCGCTGTTCGGCGGGCAGCGCGACCAGTGCCTCGGCATCCGGCACCGACCGCCACAGGAATTCGGGCACACCCTTTTCCTTCACGCGCTTCAGCCGCGCGGGCACGCCCGCCTTGCGGAAATATTTCTGCGCCAGCACGTCCGATGCGACCTGGCTCCAACCTTCCGGAACCTCGACCGCGTCGTTGCGGAACACGACCGTTCCGTCCGGATTCCGGATTTCCGAAGCCGTCGTCGTGAAGGCCACCGCCGCATAGGCATCCATGCCCGCCGCCGTGAAAGTCCGTTCGATCTTCATCTCTGCCCCGTCGTTTTTTTGCGCGTGTTTCGCGCTGTTTCGGTCGCTTCCAGCGGCCCCGTTGCCAGGGTCTTTGCCGGGCCTTCGTGCCGGACGGAGACAACAGGGCATGAACCACCACGCCGCGCCTACACGCAGCCGCCGACCGAAAGCATCCTGCCCGGCCATTCCCTTGGTGGATCGTCTCCCCGCTGACGCTGCCACTAAATGTGGTGGCAATCTGCCCAGCCCGCACAAACTGACGTAATTCTGACGTATTGGTCAATGAATTTTTTTCGCGCTTGGCGCATTGCCGACGCTTGACCCCGCCCCGAATCCGGCGTCCGCCCGGCGCCGCCCGATTCATTCACATGCGCCTTGATGCCGGGCACCTGTGGAAAACCAAGCCAATCGGCAGGCTTGGCGCATGTCCTTGAGGGACTAACTGAAATTGCGCACAGGACGCAAAATGTTGTGGATCGTTTATGCGCTGTCCGCTGCCTATGGCAGAAAGGTGACGGTCCGCGCGCAAACCGGTGATTGGTCGGGGCGAGAGGATTCGAACCTCCGGCCCTCTGCTCCCAAAGCAGATGCGCTACCAGGCTGCGCTACGCCCCGACAGCGCCGTTCCTAGCGCCAGTCCCGTCCCAACGGAAGCCTATTCGCAGGGCCAGGCGGCCCGCGCGGGATCAAGTGCCGGGTGGCGCAGAACCGCGCCCTCGCCCAGACCCAGCCGCGCCGCCAGCCCGCCCTTGATCTCCAGCACCAGAAACGTTTCCTTGGGGCCGGGGATCGGCGTCAGATCGCCCGGCACCGCATTCTCGTGCACCCGCGTCACGCGCCCGGCATCGTCGAGGAAGATCATGTCGAGCGGGATCAGCGTGTTCTTCATCCAGAACGCCACGTCGGACGGCGCATCATAGACAAACAGCATGCCGCTGCCCGACCCCAGACTGTCGCGGTTCATCAGACCCAGCGCGCGCTCGGCCTCGTCATCGGCGATTTCTACCGCAAAGCGCGCGGCCCCGCTGTCCCACATGAATTCCGCTGTGTCAGGTCTGCAGGCTGCCGCGGCCGGACCGGCTGCGGCCAGCAGTGCGGCAAACGCGAACCGCTTCACCTGCGGTCCCGCAGCGCCGCTTCCCAGGACAGCACCAGCGCCGCCATCAGCCCGCGCTTGCCGTCGATCACCTTCAGACCGACCGCCTCGCCCGGCTGCAGGTCGGCAAAGCCCGACCGCCGCAGCACCTCGACATGAATGAAGATGTCGTCCGGCCGCTCGAAGACATTCGCAAAGCCGAATCCCTTCACCTTGTCGAACCACTTCACCCGTGCGGGCAGCATCGGCAGGCCGGCGATCATTTCCATGTCGCCTTCGCTGATATCCTCGATCTGGACCCCGGCCTCGCCCTCGGGCGGCTGAATCTCGACCACCTCGACCGCCTGCGCCCCGCGCTGGGTCTGCTGGACCAGAACGATGATGCGGGCGTGGTCCGCGACGGACCCTTGGCCGAAGTTCCGCAGCACGTTGGCATGCAGCAGAATATCCGCGCCGCCATCGTCCGCGACGATGAAGCCGAACCCCTTCGCGGGGTCGAACCACTTGACCTTTCCGCTGACCCGCGTGTGGCCAACGTCTACTTCCGTCATTTGAGGCCGCTTCCCACGATCACCGTCCCGTTACGGACATTTCACAAACGCTCAGCAATCTTCAAGCCCAATCTGACATGCCAGGAACCGACACTTCACGCAGCGTGAACGTCAAGGGTTTAATCTGCTGACCGTCCAGACGTCACGTAGCCCGGTCCGCTGCCAGCGGAATCTGTCGTGCAGCCTGAACTCCCCATCGGCCCAGAACTCTATCTCCATGGGCCGGATACGGAATCCGCCCCAGAACGGCGGCCGCTTTGGCGCGACGCCGTGGGCTGCGGTGGCACGCGCAACTTCCGCGATCAAGGCAGCACGCGACGTCAAGGGCTCGGACTGCCGCGACGCCCAGGCCCCCAGCCGACTTTTCAGCGAACGGGACGCAAAATAGGCATCGGCCTGCGGCCCCTCCTCGCGCGCCACGCTGCCGCGCACCCGGACCTGCCTGCGAAGCGATTTCCAGTGCATCACGAATGCTGCCGTTCCGGCAGCGTCGATCTCACGCGCCTTGGCCGAGCCGTAGTTGGTGTAGAAGACAAACGCATCCGGCTCGATGTCCTTCAAAAGCACCATTCGCACATTCGGCAAACCGTCGGCACCGACGGTGGCAAGGGCAATAGCATTCGGATCGTTCGGCTCGGTCGCCTCGGCTTCGGACAACCAGGCGCGCGCGATAGCAAAAGGGTCGTCGCCCGCAAATATACCCTGTCTTTCTTCCATCCGCCACGACTCCTTTGCGAACGACTCTCATCCGGAACGCGCAATGCCCGAAAAGGTGGCTGCCCTTGCTGACCTGTGGAACTTCGCCTAATGCTCGGGCAAGGAACGCGTCGCGCGGGGGACAGGTATGACTGCCAAACTCATGGCCGGCAAGCGCGGCCTGATCATGGGTCTTGCGAATGACAAGTCCATCGCCTGGGGCATCGCCAAGGCCTGCGCCGACCATGGCGCCGAGATGGCTTTTTCCTATCAGGGCGAGGCGCTGAAGAAGCGCGTCGAGCCGCTGGCGGCGTCGATCGGTGCCACCGAGCTGTTCGAATGCGATGTCAGCGACGAAGCGTCGCTGGACGCCCTGTTCGCCCATATCGCAAAGGTCTGGGGCAAGCTCGACTTCCTCGTCCATGCCATCGGCTTCTCGGACAAGAACGAACTGCGCGGTCGCTATGTCGATACCTCGCTGGCGAACTTCCGCATGACGATGGACATTTCGGTCTATTCCTTCACCGCTGTCGCCCGGCGCGCGGCCGCGATCATGCCCGACGGCGGGTCGCTGCTGACGCTGACCTATTACGGCGCGGAACGGGTCATGCCGCATTACAACGTCATGGGTCTGGCCAAGGCGGCGCTGGAGGCGTCGGTGCGCTATATCGCCGAAGACCTCGGCAAGGACGGCATCCGCTGCAATGCGATCTCCGCCGGGCCGATCAAGACGCTGGCCGCCAGCGGCATCGGCGATTTCCGCTACATCCTGAAATGGAACGAGCTGAATTCGCCGCTGCGCCGCAACGTCAATCAGGACGAGGTCGGCAAATCGGCGCTGTACCTGTTGTCGGACCTGGGGTCCGGCGTGACGGGCGAGGTGCACCATGTCGATGCGGGCTATCATGTCGTGGGCATGAAGGCGGTCGATGCGCCGGACATCGACGTGGTGACGGGTCGGGGCGGCAAGGACGGCGGGGAATGAGCCTCGCAGCCTTCCTCGGGTTCTCCTTTCTGACGCTTCTTGGTGCCGTCAGCCCCGGCCCCGCCGTGCTGATGTCGGCGCGGACCGGGCTGACCGAAGGCTTCCGCACCGGTGCGATGCTGGCCGCCGGCATTGGGGTGGGTGCCGTGTTCTGGGCCGCCGCCGCGATGTTCGGGCTGAACCTGGTGTTCGAGGCGGTGCCGGGACTGCTTGTAACACTCAAGATCGTCGGCGGCGCTTATCTCGTCTGGATGGGCTGGCAGCTCTGGAAGTCCGCACCGGAACCGCTGCAGACCGAAGACGCGCGCCCGGTGCCGCGCACAGCCATGTCCGCCCTTTGGCTGGGGCTTGTGACGCAGCTGACCAATCCCAAACCCGTCATCCTGCTGGGTGCGATCTTTCTGGGCACGATCCCGCCCGGCACCCCGCTCTGGGTCAATCTGGCCCTGCTGGCGGTGCTTTTCGTGAATGAGACCAGCTGGAACATCATCGTCGCGCGCATCTTCTCGCTGGACCGGACGCGCACGACCTACCTAAACCTCAAGACCGTGATCGACCGCGCTTTCGGCGGCATGCTCGCCCTTCTCGGGATCAAGATCGCGGTGACGTGAGATGCGCCTTCCGCCTCTGCTGAACTACCCCCAAGGTACCGGGGCTCGCCCCCGGTGCTGCCGCCACCCGTAGGACCCGCCATGAACGACCGTCTGCCCCACGAAAAAGGCTTCCACGTCAGCTGGGACCAGATTCACCGCGACGCGCGCGCGCTGGCCTGGCGGCTGGACGGGCACGGACCGGACAGCGGCGCGTGGCGGGCGGTCGTCGGAATCACCCGCGGCGGCCTTGTGCCCGCGATGATCGTCAGCCGCGAACTGGATATCCGCGTCGTCGATACGATCAGCGTGAAGTCCTACAACCATCAGGATCAGGTGCAGCCGAAGGTGACGAAGGCCCCGCAGACCGACCTGATGGGCGACGGCACCGGCATTCTGGTGGTGGATGATCTGGTGGATACCGGAAAGACGCTGGAGCTTGTCCGGGCGCTGTATCCCACGCGCGCATTTCGCAACTGTGTACGCGAAACCCCAGGGCCGTCCGATGGTCGACACCTATATAACCGAGGTAAGCCAGGACACCTGGATCTTCTTCCCCTGGGACATGGCGCTGCAATATGTCGAACCCTACCGTGGACGTGACTGATCCGCGCCATCCCCTGATCGAACGGACGACGCTGGGCCGCATCCTGCACCGGCTGTTCGGGGCATCGCTTGTCATCAAGGGCATCCTGGCGGCGTCCGAGGCGGTGTCGGGCCTCGGCCTTCTCCTGACGCCCAATCACCTCATCCTGTCGCTGGTCACCTGGCTCACGCGGAACGAACTGACGCAGGACCCGCAGGACGACATGGCGCTCTGGTTCCGGCATCTGGCCGAATCCTTCCCGATCCAGACCCAGCATTTCTACGCGCTCTACCTGATCGGCCACGGCACGCTGAAGCTGATCATGGTCTTTCTGCTCGCCCGCCGTATCCGCTGGGCTTACCCTGCGTCCATGGTCGTGCTGACCGGCTTCGTCATCTATGAATTCCGGGATTTTCTGATCACCAACTCGCTGCCCAGCCTCGCCCTCTGCCTGCTCGACGCGGTGATGATCGGGCTTGTCTGGCGCGAATGGCGCGAGATGCCGGCTTCGGGCTGAGGCACAGTGCGGGCGAAACAACGTATGCTGGCAATAAGCATGTAAAGTGCATGTCGCGATCACCCCGTTTCCCGGCGAGGACCCAGTCCATGATCCATCCCCTGAACCCCGCGATGGCCGCGACCGAAGCCCCCCCGGTGATGGAGGCGCGGCGCTGGCTGGCGGGCGTCACCTTCCCCGCCGACCGACCCCTGCTCAACGTCAGCCAGGCCGCCCCCGTCGATCCGCCGCCGCTGGCGCTCCGACAGGCGATTGCCGAGGCCGCACTGAACGACGATGCGGCGCATCTCTACGGCCCGGTCCTGGGCCTGCCCGCGCTCAGGGCCGAAATCGCCACCCAATGGTCCGCCGCCTATGGCGGCATCATCCGCGACGATCAGGTCGCCATCACCCAGGGCTGCAATCAGGCCTTCACCGCGATCATGTCCACACTGGCGGGCGCGGGCGATGAAGTCATCCTTCCAACCCCTTGGTACTTCAACCATAAAATGTGGCTCGATATGTCGGGTGTCCGGGCCGTTCCGCTGGAAACCGGCGATGGTCTGATTCCGGATGCGGCCCTTGCCGCGACCCTTGTCACTGACCGCACGCGCGCGATCGTGCTGGTTTCGCCGAACAATCCCGGCGGCGCGGAATACCCTGCCGAAACCCTTGCCGCCTTCCGCGATCTGGCCCGGTCGCGCGGCCTCGCACTGATCGTGGATGAAACCTACCGCGATTTCGACAGCCGCCCGGGCGCGCCGCATGATCTGTTTGCAGACCCTGACTGGCCCGACACGTTCATTCACCTCTACAGCTTCTCCAAGGCCTACCGGCTGACCGGCCACCGCGTCGGGGCCATCGTCGCCTCGACAGCACGGCTGGCCCAGGTCGAGAAATTCCTCGACACTGTCGCCATCTGTCCGGGCCAGCTCGGCCAGATCGCGGCCCTCTGGGGGATGCGGAACCTGTCGCAATGGGTCGCGGGCGAACGCGCAGAAATCCTCGCCCGCCGTGCCGCAATCGTCACTGCGTTCAAGGACTTGAAGGGCTGGACCCTGCTTGGCTGCGGGGCCTACTTCGCCTATGCCGCCTACGACCTGCCCCTGCCCTCGGCCATGCTCGCCCGCCGTCTTGTGACCGAATCCTCGGTCCTCCTCCTCCCCGGTTCGATGTTCACCCCTGAAGGCAGCGCCCTCGGCCAGCGCTCGGTCCGCATCGCCTTCGCCAATGTCGGCGCGACGGGGCTTCGCACCCTTGCCGCGCGGCTGGCCGCGTTCCGCCCCTGACCCGCACCAAGCCCCGGCTTGCCCCCCACCGGACTTCGCCCTAAACACGCCCGCGACGGTTCCGGGGAGTGTTCTTCAGATGGCCAATCCTTTGCGCAGCAGGCGCGGCGGCGTTCTTGTGTTCGGCCTGCTGGCCCTGCTGACCCTCGGCCTCGGAGGCTTCGGCGTGACACGCTTCTCCGGCAGCACCCAGACCGTCGCGTCGGTCGGCGACCGAGCGATCAAGATCAACGATTATGCCCGCGCTCTGCAACGCGAAATCCGCGCCTTTTCGGCGGAACAGGGCGTGCCGGTGAACATGGAAATGGCGCAGGCGCTGGGCATCGACCGCCGTGTGCAGGGCCAGCTGTTCGCCGCCGCAGCGCTGGACAACGAGGCCGCGCGCCTTGGCCTGTCGGTTGGCAATGCCGAGGTCGGCAAGCGCATCCTGGCCATTCAGGCGTTCCAGGGCCCGGACGGCACCTTCAGCCGCGACACCTACAGCCTGACCCTGAAACAGGAAGGCATGAGCGAGGCCGAGTTCGAGGACAAGCTGCGCGACGAGGCCGCGCGCGGGCTGCTGCAGGGCGCGGTCGCGGGCGGCATCGACGCGCCCGCGACCTTCGTGCGCACGCTGGCCGACTATATCGGCGAGACGCGCAGCTTCACCGTCGCCGAACTGCTGCCAAGCGATCTGACCGAGGCTGTCCCCGCCCCCACGGATGCCGAGATCGACGCCCAGTACAAGGCGACGCCCGACGCCTATACACAAGCAGAGACACGCCGCCTGACGACGGTCTGGCTGTCGCCCGAGATGATCGCGGATACGATCGAGGTCGATGAACAGGCGCTCAAGGACGCCTATCAGGCGCGGATCGGCGAATTCGTGATCCCGGAGAAGCGGCTGGTGGAACGGCTGGTGTTCGGCACAGAGGACGAGGCGCGCGCGGCCAAGGCGCGGATCGACACGGGTGCTGTGACGCTGGCCGATCTGGCGGTGGAGCGCGGGCTGGAAGCCAAGGACATTGATCTGGGCGAGGTCTCGAAAGACGATCTGGGCGCGGCGGGCGACGGCGTTTTTGCGCTGACCTCGACCGGGTGTCGCAGGCCCGCTTCCGAGCAACCTCGGCCCGGCGCTCTATGCCATGAACGGCATCCTAGCGGCGGACGAGACGCCGTTCGAGGAGGTCCGCGACGATCTGGCCCGCGAAGTCCAGCTGGACCGCGCGCGCCGCCGCATCGCCGACGACAGCGCCAGCATCGAAGACCTTCTGGCCAGCGGGGCCAGTCTGGAAGATGTGGCGAAGGAAACCGGCATGGAGGTTGGCACCCTTGGATTCACCAAGGACAGCGAAGGCGGTCTGGCGGGCTATGAGGCCTTCCGCAAAGTGGCCGCCGCCGTGACCGAGACCGATTTTCCGACGCTGACCGAGCTTGACGACGGCGGCGTCTTTGCGCTGCGTCTGGAAGGCATCGACCCACCTGCGCTGAAACCGCTCGACACCGTGCGCGATCAGGTCATCGCCGACTGGACCAAGGCCGAAACCCACCGGCGACTGACAGCCCTTGGCGCGGAAATCCAGGCGTTGGCCGACAACGGGGCGGGACTGGAGAGCCAGGGTCTGGTCACGACGCGCTATGACGGCTTCGCGCGCGGCGGCTTCATCGACGCAGCACCCCCTGCGGTGGCCGAGAACGCCTTCAAGACCGAGTCGGGCAAGACATCGGTGGTCGACGCCGACGGGCGCGTCTTTGTCGTGGCAGTGCGCGAGGTCATCGCGGCTGACCCTGCGGACGCGGACAACGTCGCGGTTGCGGCATCGGTCCGCGCGCAGGCGGCGCAGGGCATGGCGCAGGACGCCTTCGATCTGTTCCTGTCAGGGCTTGAGACAACATCGGGCATCACGGTCGATCAGGCGGCGCTGAACGCCGTCCACAGCCAGATGCAGTGACCGGACGCGCGTCGTGGCCCTGACCCCCGACTTCGAGACCTTCGCGCGCGGCTGGGACCGGGGCGAAAACCAGCTGGTCTTCACCCGGCTGGCCGCCGATCTCGACACGCCCGTCTCGCTGATGCTCAAGCTGGCGGACGCGCAGACGAATTCCTTCATGCTGGAAAGCGTGACGGGGGGCGAGGTTCGCGGGCGCTATTCGGTCGTTGGGCTGAAGCCCGACGTGATCTGGGACTGCCGGGGTGAGGTCAGCCGGATCAACCGCCAGGCCCGCTTCGATGCCGACGCATTCCAGCCGCTGGATGGCCACCCGCTACAGACCCTGCGCGACCTGATCGCCGAAAGCCGCATCGTCATGCCCGACGGGCTGCCCGCCATTGCTGCGGGGCTCTACGGTTATCTCGGCTATGACATGATCCGGCTGGTCGAACACCTGCCGCATGTGAACCCCGACCCCATCGGGACGCCCGACGCGATGCTGCTGCGCCCGACCATCGTCGCCGTGCTGGACGGCGTGAAGGGCGAGGTGACGGTTGTGTCCCCCGCCTGGGTCGCCTCCGGCCTGTCCGCCCGCGCCGCCTATGCGCAGGCGGCGGAACGGGTGATGGACGCGGTGCGCGATCTGGAACGCGCGCCCTCCGGCACCTCGCGCGACCTCGGCGATGCGGCGCATCTTGGCGCGTTCACGTCGAACTTCGCGCCCGACGCCTACCGGGCGGCGGTGACGAAGGCGAAAGAGTACATCAAGGCGGGCGACATCTTTCAGGTGGTGCCATCGCAGCGCTGGTCGGCTGACTATGCGCTGCCGCCCTTCGCGCTCTACCGCTCGCTCCGCCGCACTAACCCGTCGCCGTTCCTGACCTTCTTCAACTTGGGCGGCTTCCAGATCGTCGGTGCCAGCCCTGAAATCCTCGTCCGCCTGCGCGACGGTCAGGTCACGATCCGCCCCATCGCGGGGACGAGGCCAAGGGGCGACACGCCCGAGGCGGACCGCGCACATGAGGCGGACCTGCTGGCCGACATGAAGGAACGCGCCGAACACCTGATGCTGCTGGACCTGGGCCGCAACGATGTAGGGCGCGTGGCGAAGGTCGGCACAGTGCGGCCGACCGAGCAGTTCATCATCGAACGCTACAGCCACGTCATGCACATCGTCTCGAATGTGGTGGGCGAGATCGCGGAAGGCGAGGACGCGCTGTCGGCGCTGCTGGCGGGGCTTCCGGCAGGCACCGTGTCAGGCGCGCCCAAGGTCCGTGCGATGCAGATCATTGACGAGCTTGAACCCGAAAAGCGCGGCATCTACGGCGGCGGCGTGGGGTACTTCGCGGCGAACGGCGAGATGGATTTCTGCATCGCGCTTGCGCACGGCGGTGGTCAAGGACGGCACGCTTTATATTCAGGCGGGTGGCGGCGTTGTCCATGACAGCGACCCGGAGGCCGAATATCAGGAAACCGTCAACAAATCCAAGGCGCTGCGCCGTGCGGCCGAGGACGCTGGCCTGTTTGTCCGGCGCGGGAACGGCTGACCCCTAGGCCGCAGCGGCAACGCCGGGATTGCGCCGCCAGACCGACCAGTTCAGCGCCGATGCGATCGTGACCCAGATCAGATAGGGCGCGAAGATCAGTCCCGACAGCCAGTCGAGCCGCCAGAACGCAACCAGCGTCAGCGCGACAGCAGCCCAGAGGCACAGGATGATGACCATCCCCGCCCCCATCCGCCGCTGCCCGAAGAACACGGGCGTCCAGAGCGTATTGAACGCGATCTGCAGGGCCCAGAAGCCCATCGCCTGCCCGCTTCCGGGCAGCTGCGCGATGCGCATCGCCGACCAGGCCATCAGGACGTAAAGCACCGTCCAGGTCACCGGAAACACCCAGTTCGGCGGCGTCCAGTCCGGTTTGGACAGCGCATCGTACCAGTCGCCCGGCTTGAACATCGCGCCGGTTGCGGCTGCTGCGCCGCAGGCGGCAAGGAACGTCAGGAACAGGCCCCAGTCCATCGGCTTTCCCTTACTGTGAGAGGCACTACCTAGGTCGTCGCGCCTGCGACGTCCAGCCCGCGCCGCGACCGATCATGCGCCTCGAGCTGGGCCAGAACCGCGAGCAGCGCCTCGCCCCGCCCTGCAGACCGGCTCCGCCGTGCGGCGGCATCGACCAGAAAAGCCACCTCGGGCGCGGGGCGGGCATGCAGGACGGCCGATTTCGGCATCGCCAGCGACACCGTGCTGTTCAAGACCGACCGGCCGAGCCAGCCCATCTTCTGCCGCGAGGTCGTGCGCGCCCGCTGCGTCACCGAATCCCCGCCGTTGCGCCGCACCGCGCCACCGATCCCGTCATAGATCAGCCGCGCCGCCCAGATGCCCGGGCGGCAATCCAGCGGCAGCGCCGCGATCCCCGCCTCGGACCGGGTATAGAGCGCATCCGCCTGCCGCAGCAGCCGCTGGGTCATCCCTCGGATCGCTGGGGACGGCGCTGGGGCGGCAAGAAACGCCTGCGGCTCCAGCCCCGCCTCGGCGAACCAGTCGGTCGGCAGATAGAGCCGCCCGGCCCGCGCATCTTCGCCCACATCGCGCGCGATGTTGGTCAGCTGCATCGCCAGCCCGAGGTCGCAGGCCCGCGCCAGCGCATCGGCATCGCTCACCCGCATCAGCACGCACATCATCGCACCCACCGCTGCGGCGACCCGTGCGGAATAGTCCAGGACGCCTGACAGGGTTGCATAGCGCCGGTGGGTGGCATCCCAGGCCAGCCCTTCCAGCAGCGCCTCGGGCAGGGCGCGCGGCATGTCGTAATCCGCGACGATGGCCGCGAAGGCCCGGTCGGCGGGCGCGTTCCGCGGGCGGCCCGGATAGACAAGGTCCAGCCGGTCGCGCAGATGCAGCACCGCGCGCGTCTTGTCGTCCTTTTCGTCCACCTCGTCATCGGCCAGGCGGCAAAAGGCGTAAAGCGCCAGCGCCGGGTCGCGGACCCGTGCGGGCAGCAGGCGCGATGCCGCGTGAAACGACAGCGACCCGGTGCGGATCGCCGCGCGGCAATGGTCCAGATCGGCGGGGGCGATCATCGCGGCGTCACTCGGCGGCAAGCTCCATCGCGGATCGGCTTGCCGGGGCCGCGTCGGGCACCAGCTTGCCCAGCACCTCGGCCGAGGCGATCACGCCGGGCAGACCCGCGCCGGGATGCGTGCCCGCGCCGACCAGATAGAGGCCCGGCAGTTCCTCGGATACATTGTGCGGGCGGAACCAGGCCGATTGCAGGATGCGCGGCTCGATGGAAAAGCCGGAGCCATAAGGCGACAGATAGCGGTCGCGGAAGGTTTCGGGGGTGTAGACCAGACTTGTCGTCAGATGCGCGGACAGACCCGGAAGCAGCTGTTCCTCCAGCACTTTCTGCACGCGCAGGCGGTAGGGTTCTGCCATCTCCGCCCAGTTGACCGGATCGGCGTGGCCCAGATGCGGCACCGGCGACAGGGCGTAGAAGGTGTCATCGCCGGGCGGCGCGACGGAGGGGTCGGTCACGCTGGGGCGGTGGACATAGAGGCTGAAATCCTCGGCCAGCTTGCCCTTGATGAAGATGTCGCGCACCAGACCCTTGTAGCGCGGGCCGTTCAGGATCGTGTGGTGCCCGACATCGGGCCAAAGTCCGCGCGTGCCCTTGGTCCCGAAATACCAGACGAACAGCCCCATCGACCAGCGCTGGCGCGCCAGCTGCCGAGGTCGTCCAGCGGCTGCGCGGCTGGTTCCGCAGCAGCCGGTCATAGGTATGGCCCGCATCGGCGTTCGACACGACCACATCCGCCGCCATGACGCGCCCATCGGTCAGCCGCACGCCTGCCGCGCGGCCCTGCCGGACCAGAATCTCGTCCGCCTCGGCGTTCTGGACGATTGTGCCGCCCTGCCCCTCGACCACCCGCGCCATCGCCTTGGCAATCGCCGCCACCCCGCCCATCGCGTAGTGGACGCCGAATTCCTTCTCCAGATGGCTGACCAGCGCATACATCGAGGTGACGTGGAACGGATCGCCGCCGATGAACAGCGGATGGAACGACAGGGCCATGCGCAGCCGTTCGTCCTTCACGCGCCGCGCCGCATGGGCCGCCACCGACCGATCAGCGCGCAGAACGCAAATTTCGGCAGCACTTTCAGCAGATCGGCGAAGCGGTGCATCGGACGCCGCCCGAGGTCTTCGAACCCGAACCAGTAGCGCGCCTCGGCATCCTTCAGGAACCTGTCGTAGCCGGCCAGGTCGCCGGGCGACAGCCGCGCCACCTCGGCGCGCATCGCCTCGGTCGACTGGCGCGCCTGAAACCTGGAGCCATCGGGCCAGCGGATTTCATAGAACGGGTCCATCGGCCGCAGATCGACATCCGCGTCGAAATCCCGCCCGCAGGCCGCCCAGAGATCACGCAGCCCCTGCGGCACGGTGACGATGGTCGGCCCCAGATCGAACCGGTGGCCGTCCATGGTGACGGACGATCCGCGCCCGCCGGGCATGTCCAGACGGTCGATCACCGTGACCCGCCAGCCCTTGGCGCCCAGCCGCATCGCGGCGGCCAGACCGCCGAGCCCCGCGCCGATCACGATGGCATGCGACGGGGCGAACGGCGTCTGCGACAGGCGGGGATCCGTGACCATAAGGGAATGATAAACTGTCAGGACAGATTTACAATATTCGGAATCCGCGCGCGGGGCCTATTTGCGCGGTCGCATTCGGACACTCGTGCCTGAGATGCCCTGAATCGCTTGACAAATCCTGCTGCAGCACCGCCGGACGCGGCGAAGTGCGGCGCCAGACGGCGATCCTGCGCCTTCCCATCCCCGGCAATCCCTGTAAGATCAGGTTGACAGTTCCTGCGCCAGCGAGGGTCGAAATCCAGTCCGTCAGCCTTTCCGTCTTCCGCTTTGCCACACCCCGCGCCCGGCTCTGGGTGCTGGGCCAGATGGCGCTTGCGCGGCTGTCGCTCAGACGGCTGCCACAGGCCGAGTTCTGGAAGCTCTGCGGGTCGGGCACCGGCGAAGGCTTCACGCCGCGTCCGAACTGGGCCGTCTGGGCGATCCTGGCCGTCTGGCCGGACGAGGCGACGGCGCGCGACCGGGTCGCCGAAGCCGCGGTCTTCCGCCGCTGGCGCGCGAAAGCCGCGGAAAGCTGGACGGTGTTTCTGTCCCCCCTTTCCGCACGCGGCCAGTGGTCGGGCGTCGAACCCTTCCGTGCCGATGCGTCCGGCCCGTCCGGCGGGCCCATTGGCCGCTTTGACCCGCGCGACGATCCGCACCCGCATCCTTCTGCGCTTCTGGGGCCGGGTTCCGGACATTTCCGCCGCCATCGGCACCGACCCCAACGTCGCCTTCAAGATCGGCATCGGCGAGGTGCCGTGGCTGCATCAGGTCACCTTCTCGATCTGGCCCGACGCCGCCAGCATGGCCGCCTTCGCGCGCGGCGACGGCCCGCATGGCCGCGCGATCCGGGCCGTGCGCGACGAAGGCTGGTTCAAGGAAGAGCTTTACGCCCGCTTCCATATCCTCGGGGAATCGGGCAGCTGGGGCGGAACCAGCCCTATCGCCAAGCTGAAAGTGCCTGCATGACCCAACCCTTCCCGTTCTCCGCCATCGTCGGGCAGGAAGAGATGAAGCTGGCGATGGTGCTGACCGCCATCGACCCCGGCATCGGCGGCGTTCTGGTCTTCGGCGACCGGGGCACCGGCAAATCCACCGCCGTGCGCGGCCTCGCCGCACTGCTGCCGCCGATCGAGGCGGTCGAGGGCTGCCCGGTCAACTCCGCCCGCGCGTCGGACGTCCCGGACTGGGTCGGCCCGCTGCCGGGCAAGACGGTCCGCAAGCCGACCCCCGTCATCGACCTGCCGCTGGGCGTGACCGAGGACCGGGTGACGGGTGCGCTGGATATCGAACGGGCGCTGACACGGGGGGAAAAGGCGTTCCAGCCGGGCCTGCTGGCGCGGGCGAACCGCGGCTACCTCTATATCGACGAGGTCAACCTGCTGGAGGATCACATCGTCGATCTGCTGCTGGATGTGGCGGCGTCGGGCGAGAACGTGGTCGAACGCGAAGGCATGTCGATCCGCCACGCCGCACGGTTCGTGCTGGTAGGGTCGGGCAACCCCGAAGAGGGCGAGCTGCGCCCGCAGCTGCTGGACCGCTTCGGCCTGTCGGTCGAGGTGACCAGCCCGAAGGACATCGCCACGCGGATCGAGGTGATCCGCCGCCGCGATGCCTATGAGGGCGATACCGAGGCATTCCTGAAGAAATGGCGGGCGAAGGACACGACCCTGCGGAAGAAGATCCTTGCGGGGCGTAACCGGCTGGCGGCAATGACGGTGCCCGATGCCGTCCTGCACGACTGCGCGGCGCTGTGCCTCGCGCTCGGGTCCGACGGCCTGCGCGGCGAACTGACCCTGCTGCGCGCCGCCAGGGCGCTGGCGGCCTTCGAAGGGGCCGATGCGCCGACCCGCGACCATCTGCGGCGCGTCGCCGCCCCGGCGCTGCGCCACCGCCTGCGCCGCGATCCGCTGGACGAGGCCGGGTCGGGCGCCCGCGTCGCGCGGATCGTGGCCGAGATGCTGCCGTGACCGACCCGCGGAACCCTGACCGGCTGGGTCCGCGCCGTGACCGCACTTCAGGTGCTGGCTGCCGACCCGACCGGCCTGCGCGGTCTCTGGCTGCGCGCGCGCGCGGGACCCGTGCGAGACCGCTTTCTGGCCGCCCTGGCCGTGGCGATGCCCGACACTGCCCGCATCCATCCGGGCACCGGCGACGAGGCGCTCTATGGCGGCCTCGACCTCGCCGCGACGCTGGCGGGCGGGCAGGCGGTCAGGCATGCGGGCCTCCTGACCCGCCCCGGCGCGCTGATCCTGACGATGGCCGAACGCTGCCCGCCCGGCCTTGCGGCGCGGCTGGGGGCGGCGCTGGACGACGGCGCACACTGTCTGATCGCGCTGGACGAAGGGGCCGGGCCGGACGAATCCCTGCCCTCCGCCCTGACCGAACGGCTGGGGCTTTTTGTCGATCTTGACGATGTGGCGCTGGCGGACTGCGGGGCGATGCACGTGACGCATCCCGGCCCGCTGGCCGCCGTCCCGCATGAGGCCACCGATGCTCTGACCCGCGTCGCAGCCGCCCTCGGCATCGCCTCGCTCCGTGCGCCCCTCCTCGCCCGCGCCGCCGCCGCCGCGCTCGCGGCCATCGATGGGCGTGTCACGTCCGACGACGACCTGCGCCGAGCCGCCGAACTGACACTCGCCCATCGCGGCTTTGCCCCCGAAGCCGACGAGGATCAGAGCGCAGAGCCACCCCCGCCGCCGCCCGACAGCCCCGACCCCGGCGACAGCGACCGGCAGCCCGGCGACGACCTCCGCCTGCCTGACGACATCCTGCTCGACGCCGTCCGCGCCGCCCTGCCCCCCGATCTTCTCGCCCGCCTTGCCGCAGGCCGCGCCGCGCGGGCGGCCAAGGGCGCGTCGGGGTCCGGGGCCGCGCGCAAAGGCAACCGGCGCGGCCGCCCCCTGCCCGCCCGCGCCGGGCGGCTGGACGGCCAGGCCCGCATCGACATCGTCGCCACGCTCCGCACCGCCGCCCCCTGGCAGCGTATGCGCCGCGCCGCCACCGGGCGCGACGGGCTTGAACTCCGCGCCGACGACATCCGGCTGAAACGCTATCAGGAAACCTCGGATCGCCTGCTGATCTTCACCGTCGATGCCTCGGGCTCCGCCGCCCTTGCCCGGCTTGCCGAGGCCAAGGGCGCGGTCGAACTGATGCTGGCGCAGGCCTATGTGCGCCGCGACCATGTCGCGCTGATCGCCTTCCGGGGCCAGTCCGCCGACCTGCTCTTGCCCCCCACCCGGTCGCTGGTGCAGACCAAGCGCCGCCTCGCCGGTCTGCCCGGCGGCGGCGGCACGCCCCTTGCCGCCGGTCTCAAGGCGGTACTCGACCTTGCCATCCTGACGCGCGGGCGTGGCATGACCCCCAGCATCGCCCTTCTGACCGACGGGCGCGCGAACATCGCGCTCGACGGCTCCGCCGACCGCGCCACAGCCGATGCCGACGCCACCCGCCTTGCCCGCGCGATCCGCGCGACCGGCATCCCCGGCATTGTCATCGACACCGGCAACCGCCCTACGCCAGCGCTCGCCCTGCTGGCTCACACGCTCGACGCCCCCTATCTGCCCCTGCCCCGTGCCGATGCGCAGCGGCTGACCGCCGTGCTGACCGGCGCGCTCGGGGACTAGGCGGATGGACTTCGCCGCGATGCCCCCGGACTGGCCGAACCGCGCCGCGTCGCGCCGGATCGATCTGGCCCCCCACCGCTGGCACGTCCAGGTCATGGGCAGCGGCCCGCAGATCCTGCTGATCCACGGCGCGGGCGGAGCGACACACAGCTGGCGCGATCTGATGCCCATCCTCGCGCAGACCCATACCGTCATCGCCCCCGACCTGCCCGGTCAGGGCTTCACCCGCATGGGCAGCCGCAGCCGCTGCGGCCTCGATCCGATGGCCGAGGACCTGGCCGCCCTGCTGGCGCATGAGGGCTGGTCCCCGCAGGCGATCATCGGCCATTCCGCAGGGGCCGCCATCGCGCTTCGCCTTGCGGAAATCCTGCCCGACCAGCCCCGCGCCGTCATCGGGATCAACGCCGCCCTCGGCCCGTTCGAGGGCATCGCGGGCTGGCTGTTCCCGATCTTCGCCAAGCTCCTGGCCCTCAACCCCTTCGTGCCCCGTCTCTTCGCGCGCTTCTCCGGCGGCGCGCCGCGTGTCCGCACGCTCCTTGCCTCGACCGGCTCACCGCTCGATGACGAGGGCATCGCGCTTTACACCCGCCTTGTCACCGATCCCGGCCATGTCGATGGCACGCTGGCGATGATGGCGCAGTGGAACCTGACCGGGCTGCTGGCGCGGCTGCCCGCGCTGGAGGTGCCCGTGCTCTTCATCACCAGCCCGAACGACCACGCCGTGCCCCCCGCCACATCCGACCGCGCAGCGGCCCGGATGCGCCATGCGCAGGTCGTGTCGATCGCGGGCCATGGCCATCTGGTGCATGAAGAGGATGCAGGCGCGGTCGCAGGCATCATCCTGCCGTTTCTGGCCGCTCACCTGACGCCGGGCTAACCGGCCCGCGACATCCCGAATATCCGGTCCATGTGCTGGTCCAGATAGATCCGCAGCCAAGGGGTATAGCGTTCGGGCCGCTTGCGCGTGTCGTCCGACAGATCGGCCAGGCTGATCCAGCGCGTGTCCGACACCTCTGCCGGGTTCAGGCGCAGTTTCAGCCCCCGGTCCGCGTCGGCCACGAAAATCTCGACCACCTCATGCTCGGTCAGCCCGTTGCCCACGTCAGCGCGGTATTCCACCTGATCGCGCCAGACGGGGTCAACGCCCCTGATCCCCAGTTCCTCATCCAGCCGCCGGACCGAGCAGTCGCGCGGGCCCTCGCCCCATTCGGGATGCGTGCAGCAGGTGTTCGCCCAGAGGCCGGGCGTATGGTACTTCCCCGCCGCCCGCTTCTGGATCAGCACCGCATCCCCGGCCATCACGAACACCGACACCGCCATGTGCCGCAGGCCGAGCTGGTGCACCTCCAGCTTTTCGACGGGTGTCAGGGTCGTGCCGACCCAGGCGGGGATGAAGTCGCTCATATGTAGACCGGCGATACCAGGCGGAGCAGATGCGCCGCATTCTTGATGCCGATCTTGATATGCGCAAGCGGGCGCGCACTGACCAGCTTCTTGTTCATGTAGGCTTCGAAGGTCAGCTTCTGCACATCCTCGTCATGGCACAGGCTGACGAAGCGCTCGCGCCGTTCGTCCGACTTGTAGTAAGCGTCCTGCATCGACCGCAGAACCTTGAACACCGTCTTGTGCTCGCGCATGAACAGCTTCCGCGCCAGGCCCAAGTCGCGGATCAGGCCGGAATTCAGAAACTCCCGCGCCGCCTTGGCCGCGACCCGCCCGCCGAACATCGCGTAATAGATGCCTTCGCCCGACGACGGTGCCACTACGCCCGCCGCATCGCCCGCAAGGATCACGTCGCGCCCGTTGTCCCAGCGGTCCAGGGGGTGCAGCGGGATCGGCGCGCCTTCCTTGCGGATCGTCTCGCATCCAGACAGGCCGCTTGCCGCGCGCAGGTCGGCCGTTGCCTGCTTCAGGTCAGCCCCCTCCAGCCCGCTGCCCATCCCGATTGAGGCAGTATCGCCATGCGGGAACACCCAGCCGTAGAAATCCCCCGAAATGCGCCCGTCATAGACCACGTCGCAGCGCTTCGGATCGTAGGTCTCGTTGGCGGCCGGGGCGCGGACAATCTCGTGATACGCGATCACGTAAGGGATCTTGTCGCCGCCCGGCACATGGTCGCGCGCCACGACCGACCGCGCACCATCCGCCCCGATCACCAGCCGCGTCTTTGTCCGGCGCTCCTCGCCCGTCGCCTTGTCGCGCCAGACGACATAGCGCGCCCCGCGCTCGCGCTCGATGCGCAGATAGGTCCCGGTCAGGCGCACGGCCCCTTCGTCCACCGCGCGCTTGCGCAGAAATTCGTCGAAATCCTCGCGGTCCACCATGCCGACAAAGCCGTTCTCGATATGGATGTCGACCTTCCGCCCGGTGGGCGAGATCATCCGCGCCGTCTCGACCTTGGCAACCAGCAGATGATCCGGAATGTCGAAGTCGCTGATCGCCCGCGGCGGGATCGCCCCGCCGCAGGGCTTGATCCGCCCGGCACGGTCCAGCATCGCCACTGACCGTCCCGCGCGCGCCAGATCCCAGGCGGCTGTCGCGCCGGACGGCCCGCCGCCCACAACGAAGACATCGACATCCATCGCCTTCACTCCCCCGGAACCATATCGGACTCGGACCGGCGCGGCGCGCTGGTCAGGATTTTCGCGGCCATCGCTGCACTTGCCAGAAACAGCGCCGCCTCCAGCAGAAAGACCGACCCGAAGGCCTGCGGATTCGGCGCAACGTGGCGCATCGCATCCACCGCCGCCGCGCCGAACAATCCGCCGAATCCTGCCGCGACTGCCTGCGCGGCCCCCCACAGACCCATCCGCGTGCCCTCGCGCGCGCCGCGCCCCTCGCCCGCCAGCGCCATCATCGACCCGATGGCCCCGACCGCGAACATGCCGTTGAAGAAGCCGAGTGCCGCGACCACGGGCGTCAGAATCGGCAGGCCCGTCTGGCCGATCAGCGCCAGCACGACCAGCGCCGCCGCCGACCCGATGCACCCGGCCACAACCCAGCCGCGCAAGGCTGCCGAGTTTCAGCCCCGACACCGCGATGCCGACGACCAGCATCCCCAGAAACGCCCCGCCGTGCTGCGGCCCGCCCAGCGCCGTCGATTCACCCGGGCTGAACCCGAAGACAAGGCCCGCATAGGGTTCCAGGATCAGTTCCTGCATGAAGTACGCGGTCATCGCCAGAAAGACGAAGATCGTGAACCTCCGTGCGCCGGGTTCACCCCAGATCTCGGCCAGCGCCTGACGGAACGGCATGCCTTCCGGTTCGCGCCGCGCCGTGACACGTGCCTCGATCCCCCAGACCGCAAGGCAAGTGACGATGACCGCACCGCCGCAGACCACCGCAACGATCTTCAGCAGAAGCGCGGGCGAATAGGGTTCAAGAAAATGCCCGACCGTGCCCGCCGTCACGGCGATCCCGAAGATCATCATCAGCCAGGTGATCGTCGCCGCCGCCGCCCGGCGGTTGGGTGCGGTCGCCGTCGCCAGCAGCGCCAGCAGCGACGTGCCGGATGCGCCGACGCCGAGGCCGATCAGGATATAGGCCAGCACCGACACGGCGATGCCCGGCACCAGCGCCGTTTCCATCCAGACGAGCGCCAGCGTTGCGGTCATCGCGCCGACGGCCAGCGCAACCATCCCGCCGATCATGAACCGCGTACGCTTCCCGCCCGCATCGGACAGGAATCCCCAGTTCGGGCGGGTGATCTGCACGCCGTAGTGAAGTGCCACCAGCAGGCCCGGCAGCACCGCAGGCAGCGCCAGTTCGACAACCATCAGCCGATTCAGCGTCGATGTGGTCAGCACCACAATCGCGCCAAGGCAGGTCTGCACCAGACCCAGACGGACGATCTGTATCCATGAGAGGGTCATCAAAGCACATCCAATGTCCGGACGGCGAATGCCGCCACCATCATCCCCGTCACATACAGCGTGACGCCCGCACCGTTATACCAGGGCGCGCGGCCCTTCGGATCCGACAGCAGCACGCGCATCGCCGCGAATTGCGCGAACAGCAGCAGTGCTATCGCCAGCGCGTGCCACGGCCTGCCCCAGATCAACAGTATCGTCACCACCAGCGCCTGCGGCAGCGCCATCACGATGCAGGCCAGCCGCGCCGCATTCTCGGGCCCCATGACCACCGGCAGCGATCGCACACCATGCTGGCGGTCGCCCTCCAGCGCCTTGAAATCGTTCAGCGTCATGATCCCGTGCGCGCCCAAAGCATAGAGCGTGGCCACGGTCAGCACCTGGAATGACGGCAGACCTTGCGACAGCACGGCGGCCCCGGTGAACCACGGCAGTCCCTCATAGCAGAGGCCCACCAGCCCCGGCCCCCACCAGCCCGACCGTTTCAGCCGCACCGGTTCCGCCGAATACGCCCAGGCCGCGACGACGCCCGCGACGGTCGCCCAGAAGCCCCAGATGCCCAGCTGCCAGCCGACCGCCAGCGAAAGCACCGTCATCGCCAGTGCCACATACAGCCCCCAGCGCCCCGGCACCCGGCCCGAGGGGATCGGGCGATGCGGTTCGTTCACGGCATCGACATGCCGGTCGCACCAGTCATTCGCGGCCTGGCTCATCCCGCAGACGATGGGACCCGCAAGAATGACGCCCAGGATCACCATCGGCCAGTGCCCCGACGGCGACACGCCCGCCGAAACGGTGCCGCAGAGATAGGCCCACATCGGCGGAAACCAGGTCACAGGCTTGATCAGCGTCAGCAGGGCTGACGGGTCGGGCAGACGGCGCGCGGGCAGGGTTTCGCTGACGCTCATGCGTCAACTAAACACCAGTCCAATGTGTCAATCAAGGTTTACATGTCCGTGTTTCGGACCGCTCACGCAGGCTGCCCGACCGCACCGGCCGGATCAGTTGTCATCCTTGTTCAGAAGCCCGTATTTCCGCAGCTTCACGTACAGCGACTGGCGCGACAGTCCCAGCATCTCGGCGGCCGCAACGCGGTTGTTCCGGGTCATCTCGACCGCCGTCTCGATGCACATCCGTTCCACCACGTCGGTCGTTTCCGCCACGATGTCACGCAAGGGGGCGGCGCCCACCAGTTGAGCCACGTTCCGCGTGCCGTCCTCGGCACCGGGGCTCGACTGACGGCGCATCAGCTCGCTGCGGCTGGTGTCGCGGATGACAAGGCCGATCACCGGCACCGGCCGGTCGCCCAGCCAGACCGCCGACAGTTCGACCGCCAGTTCGCTGTCATAGGCCGTGCGGATTTTCGTCGAATAGAGCCGCATATGGCCCGACCGGCGCACGTTATCCAGCAGCACCTTCAGGTCTATCGACCCCCGAGACAGGAAATCCGTCAGCGACCGGCCGCGCACCGCGTTGATGTTCGGCGCGTCGGCCAGATTGAGGAACGCCTCGTTGGCGGACCGGATCACGCCCTCGCCATCCGCAAAGACAATCGCCTCGACCGCCGCAGCGTAGAAACTCGTCAGATTGTCGGTCAGGTCGTTCGGCCCGCTCTCCGGACCCTCGCCAGGCTCGATCCGGCACAGCAGCACACGTTCGCCCCCCGCCCGGAAGATCGTCGGCACCACGACCACCCGCCGGTGCGACCGGCGCGTCTGCAACTCGATGGGTCCCAGCGATTCCGCTGCGGCCGCAGATGTCAGCGCCTCGAGGAATTCGCCGCGCCGCCGGCCTTCGAATTCCTGCGCGATGGCCGCCCCGACCAGTTCGGCCCGCGAAGCCCCCAGGCACACGGCGGCGGCCGCGTTCGCGTCGGTGATCCGCCCCGAACTCATCGACACGACCAGCATCGCGTCGCGCGTCGCATCCATCACCACACGGTAGCGCGTATCGCTCTCGCGGCTCGCCTCGTAGTCGCGCTCCAGCGCCAGCTGCGCCTTGACCAGCTGCTGCTGCATCTCGGCGATGGGCCGCATGTCGCGCCCGAGCATGATGATCGTGCCAGTCGCATCGACATGGTGCATCGAATAGCGGACCGGGAATTCCCAGGTCGCCTGGTCCAGATGGTTCAGCTCGACCGCACGCGACGGGCCGTCGGTCTTCTGCATCTCGGCCAGCCGCGCGTCGAACTTCCGCACGCTTTCCGATGTCAGGACCGACCTCAGCGGCTGGCCCTCCCAGTGCTGCAGCTGTCCGAAGGACCGGTGATGCGGATTGACCAGCACCGAAATGATCCGGCCGGACCCTGCAACGATGAATGCGATGTCGGACGCTGTCGAGATGATCTCGCTCAGCAGTTCCGGGGCGATAAGCGGGATCGATCCGCCGTCCTTCACGCCATTTCCGTCTGTTTTCACGTCAGCAACTTGTACTTTCCCGCCTGGCGCAAATCGGCTCTGTGCCGCTCAGGCGCGCTCTCTTGCGCATTTCATGGCGTCGATGGCCTGCAGGCGATCAACCACGGTGTCTATATCTGCAGTCACGGCATCGGCGCCGGTTTCTGCGGCGAAATCCCCCTCGCGCGTTGCAAGTGCGCCGCCCAGTAGCACGGGCGACGCATCCGGAAGCGCGTCCTTCAACGAACCGACCAGCGCCGTCAACTGCTCCAGCCGTTCGACATTCGCGGCCGACACAAGGACGGCGTCGAACTTGCAAGTCCTGGCCAGCCCGGTCAGTTCCCGCAGCGGCGTCTGCAGCCGCAGGCAGACATTGTGCCCGTCGCGGCGCAGCCTGCTGGCCACGACCATCGCGCCCAGCGTGTGATCCTCACCCTCGGGCACCGCCACCAGCACGCGGACCGCCGATCCCGACACCCGCGCGGGCAGCGCCGAGGTCAGGTGACGAAGAACCGCCTGAAGCCGGGCCGTGCCGATGGTGACATCCACAAAGCCGCGCGTGTCGTCTTCCCAGTCCTTGCCAAGGCGTCTGCGCCACTGCCGGGATATAGTGATCGACGATGGCGATGGGCGGCACCCGCGCCGAAAGCATCTTGGCGACCACGGAATCGATCGCCGCCGGATCGACGCTGAACGAGGCCATCGTCATCTCGCTCAGGAAAGGCTCCACCGCGTCGCCCAGACCGTCACTCTTACGTCGCGCCAAGACGTCCACCACCTGTTTGGCAAACAGCTGAATCCCCGCATCCTCACCGGACCAGCGTCGGGACGTGTCGTGCGAGAGGAAGTCGTGCATCTTTCTGGCCTCCGCCAGCATAAGACAGGGCACACGGACAGACGTCCGAAATGTCCGGCCCCTGCACCAGCTTTCCTGACCCTGCGCAAAATGTCAAAGAAAATTGACATATTCTGCGGAACGCCTGCCTCCCGCGCGCAAATCGACGGCTCGCGGGGCATCCAATGACGGCGAAACCGGCGGTTTCACCCGTAAACCGATACCAAAGCGGTATCACCGGGGGTTGCACGCGCCGCAAAACCGTCAGGTGCGAAACTGTAACTTTTGGTTGACACTCTGAAAGCCGCCCGTCTACCTTTTGGGAAGGCGATGCGCGCTTGGAAGTGGGAACAATGCGCCAGAACGGACCGCAGTCAGGACAGCGGCGTCGGCTCTACTCCGAAGCTGAAAGGGCCAGGCGCGATGCAACGCGCTGGACGACCGTGCAGGGGGTTCTGGCCCCGCTGCAGTTCTTTGCCTTCGCGGTCTCGCTGGCGCTGGTGCTGCGCTATCTCTCGACCGGTCAGGGCTATGACGCCGCGACCGCCTCGATCCTGGTCAAGACCGGCTTTCTCTACGCGATCATGATCACCGGCGCGATCTGGGAAAAGAAGGTCTTCGGGCAGTATCTGTTCGCCCCGGCCTTCTTCTGGGAAGATACATTCAGCTTCGTCGTCATCGCCTTGCATTCATTGTATCTTCTGGCGCTGTGGAAGGGCTTCCTGTCACCCCAGGAATTGATGATCCTGGCCCTCGCGGCCTATGCCGCGTACGCCTTCAACGCCGGTCAGTTCATCCTGAAACTGCGCGCCGCGCGCCTTGATGCGGGGGTGGGCGCATGAACGACCTGACCCCCTCGCGCGGATGCAGCGACACGCCCGTCCTGAAACAGCGCGGCCAGCGCGAGGTGTTCTGCGGACTGACGGGCATCATCTGGCTGCACCGCAAGATGCAGGACGCGTTCTTCCTGGTCGTCGGGTCCCGCACCTGCGCGCATCTCCTCCAGTCGGCCGCAGGGGTGATGATTTTCGCCGAACCCCGCTTCGGCACGGCGATTCTCGAAGAGAAGGATCTGGCCGGTCTTGCCGACGCCAACACCGAGCTTGACCGCGAGGTGGCCCAGCTTCTGTCTCGCCGTCCTGACATAAAGCAGCTGTTCCTTGTCGGGTCCTGCCCGTCCGAGGTCATCAAGCTGGACCTCGCCCGCGCCGCCGAGCGCCTGGGCGGCATCCACGCGGGCGTCAAGGTCATCAACTTCTCCGGTTCGGGCATCGAGACGACCTTCACGCAAGGTGAGGATGCCTGTCTGGCGGCCCTTGTCCCGACACTGCCCGCTACCGACACCCGCGAGCTTCTCGTCGTCGGCGCGCTGCCCGATGTGGTGGAGGACCAGATGCTGGCCCTTCTGGGCGCCCTCGGCATCGGCCCCGTCCGCGTCCTGCCCGCCCACCGCGCCGGACAGGCACCGGGCGTCGGGGCGAACACCGTCTTCGCCCTTGTCCAGCCCTTCCTCGGCGACACCCACGCCGCCCTGGTCCGCCGCGGCGCACGCCATATCCCTGCCGCCCTTCCCCTTCGGCGACGAAGGCACCACCGCCTGGCTGGCCGCCATCGCTGCCGAATTCGGCGTTCCGCAGGACCGCTTCGATGCCGTGACCGCCGCCCCGCGTGCCCGTGCCCGCAAGGCCATCGCGGCGGCGACGGAGACGCTGAACGGCAAATCCGTCTTCTTCTTCCCCGACAGCCAGCTGGAAATCCCGCTCGCCCGCTTCCTGACCCGCGAATGCGGCATGACCGCCATCGAGGTCGGCGTGCCCTACCTGCACCGCGATCTTGTCGGCCCCGACCTTGACCTGCTGCCTGCGGGTCCGGTGATCTCCGAAGGTCAGGACGTCGATCTGCAGCTTGACCGCGCCCGTGCCGCGCGCGCCGACCTGACCGTCTGCGGCCTCGGCCTCGCCAATCCGCTGGAACGCGACGGGCTGACGACCAAATGGGCCATCGAGCTGGTCTTCACGCCGGTCCATTTCTACGAACAGGCGGGCGACCTCGCCGCGCTCTTCGCCCGCCCACTCCGCCGCCGCGCGCTGCTGCGGCAGGAGGCTGCGGAATGAAGCTGACGCTCTGGACATATGAAGGCCCGCCGCATGTCGGCGCGATGCGCGTGGCAACCGGCATGACCGGCCTGCACTATGTCCTGCACGCGCCGCAGGGCGATACCTATGCCGATCTGCTGTTCACGATGATCGAACGCCGCGGCCATCGCCCGCCCGTGACCTACACGACATTCCAGGCCCGCGATCTGGGGTCGGATACCGCCACGCTGTTCAAGACCGCCGCGCGCGACGCCTACGACCGCTTCCAGCCGCAGGCGATGATCGTCGGCGCCTCCTGCACCGCCGAGCTGATCCAGGACGATCCGGGCGGTCTCGCCGAGGCGCTGGGCCTGCCGATCCCGGTCATTCCGCTGGAACTGCCGTCGTACCAGCGCAAGGAAAACTTCGGCGCGGACGAGACGTTCCTGCAGATCGTCCGCCACATTGCCAAGCCGATGGACCGCACCGCGCATCTGTCGTGCAACATCCTCGGGCCGACCGCGCTCGGCTTCCGCCACCGCGATGACGTCGCCGAAATCACCGCGCTGCTGGACGAGATGGGCATCGCCGTGAATGTGGCCGCCCCGATGGGTGCGTCCCCCGCCGACATCGCCCGCATGGGGGCCGCCCATTTCAACGTGCTGCTATACCCGGAAACCGGCGAAAGCGCCGCGCGCCATCTGGAAAAGACCTGCGGCCAGTCGTGGACCAAGGTCGTCCCCATCGGCGTCGGTGCCACCCGCGATTTTATCGCCGAGGTCCGCGCCCTGTCGGGGGCCACCGGCCAGATCGACGAGAGCCGCCTGCGCCAGCCCTGGTGGGCCGCTTCGGTGGACTCGACCTACCTCACCGGCAAGCGCGTCTTCCTGTTCGGCGACGCCACCCATGTGATGGCCGCCGCCCGCATCGCGCGGGACGAGATCGGGTTCGAGGTCGTCGGCATGGGCTGCTACAACCGCGAATTCGCCCGCCCGATGCGCGCGATGGCCAAGTCGTTCGGGGTCGAGCCCCTGATTACCGACGATTATCTCGAAGTCGAACGCGCCATCGAGGCCGCGCAGCCCGAACTGATCCTCGGCACCCAGATGGAACGCCACATCGGCAAGCGTCTGGGCATCGGCTGCGCCGTCATCTCCGCCCCCGTGCACGTGCAGGACTTCCCCGCGCGCTACAGCCCCCAGATGGGGTTCGAAGGCGCGAACGTGATCTTCGACACCTGGGTGCATCCCCTGGTCATGGGGCTGGAAGAACACCTGCTGCACATGTTCCGCGAGGATTTCGAATTCAGCAGCGATGCCGGTGCCAGCCATCACGGCGGGCATAAACCGGCGGCGGCTGCTCGGGTGGAAACGTCGGATGCCGCCGGTGGGAGTATTTTGGCCAAGATGAAAGCCGAAGCAGAGTCCGCCCCGGCGCAGGACGGCGCGGGCGATCTGATCTGGCTGGCCGACGCCGAAAACGAACTGAAGAAGATCCCGTTCTTCGTGCGCGGCAAGGCTCGCCGCAACACCGAGAAATACGCGGCAGAACGCGGCGTCACCCGGATCGGGATCGACACGCTCTATGAGGCAAAGGCCCATTATGCGCGATGAACATCACGTCGCCGGGGCCACCTACCGGGTGGTGATCGTCACGCTGGACGCCCATGCGGCGGGCCCGGCGTCACGGATCAGCGCGAAACTCGACCGCGACTTTCCCGGGATCAGCGTGTCGGTCCATGCGGCCGCCGAATGGTCGGAAAACCCCTCGGCCCTGACCCGCGCCAAGCTGGCCGTGGCCGATGCCGACATCATCATCGCCAATCTTCTGTTCATCGAGGAACATATCACCGCGATCCTGCCCGACCTTGAGGAAGCGCGCGACCGCGTCGATGCCTTCGTCGGCGTGATCGCCGACCCCAAGATCGTCCGGCTGACCCGCATGGGCGATCTCGACATGTCCAAGCCCGCCTCGGGCGTGATGGCGATGCTGAAAAAGCTCAAGCCGTCCAAGGGGTCGTCCTCCGATTCCGGCGAAAAGCAGATGACGATGCTGCGCCGCCTGCCGAAGATCCTGCGCTTCATCCCCGGCAAGGCGCAGGACCTGCGCGCCTGGTTCCTGTCGATGCAGTACTGGCTGGGCGGGTCGGACGACAACATCGAACAGATGATGCGCTTCCTGATCGGGCGCTATGCCACGAAGCAGGACTGGCGCGGATCGGCATCCAAGGCCCCGGTCGACTACCCGAATGTCGGTCTGTATCACCCCGCCCTCAAGACCCGGATCGTGACGGACGCGGCGCTTCTGCCGCGCCCGGCCAAACCCGTGGCTACCGTCGGCCTGCTGATGCTGCGGTCCTACGTGCTGGCGTCGGATACTGCTCACTACGATGCCGTCATCGCCCGGTTCGAAGCCGCGGGGATCGCCGTGGTTCCGGCCTTCGCAGGCGGTCTGGACGGACGTCCCGCCATTGACGCCTATTTCAAGGGCCTGCATGGGCCGACCATCGACGCGCTGGTGTCGCTGACCGGGTTCAGCCTTGTCGGCGGCCCCGCCTATAACGACAGCCCGGCGGCCGTCGCGGCGCTGACGGCACTGGATGTGCCCTACATCGCCGCCCATCCGCTGGAATTCCAGACGCTGGGTCAGTGGGCGACATCGGGCGGCGGCCTCGGCCCGGTCGAGACGACGATGCTGATCGCGCTGCCCGAGATCGACGGCGCAACGAACCCGACGGTGTTCGCCGGACGGCACGGGGCCGACGGATGCCAGGGCTGCGCGCACCGCTGCACGGGCACCGAAGGCCGCGCCATGGCCCCCTGCCAAGACCGCATCGCCGCGCTGACGGACAAGGTCGCGCGGCTGGCGCGGCTGCGGCGGTCCAAAGTGGCCGAACGCAAGGTCGGGATCGTCCTCTACGGCTTCCCGCCGAACGCCGGGGCCGTCGGCACCGCCGCATACCTTGCCGTGTTCGAAAGCCTTTTCAACACGCTGCACGCGATGAAGGCCGAAGGCTACGACCTGACGCCCCCCGCCACCGTCGATGACCTGCGCGAGGCTGTCCTGAGGGCAACGCCGCGAAATACGGCCAGGCCGCGAATGTCGCGGCCCACGTCCCCGCTGACGTCATCGTCGCCAAGACCCCATGGCTGGCGCGAGGTCGAAGCCGCCTGGGGGCCTGCCCCGGGCAAACATCAGACCGACGGGCGCGGCGTCTTCGTCCTGGGCGCGCAGTTCGGCAACATCTTTGTCGGCATCCAACCCGTCTTCGGCTACGAAGGCGACCCGATGCGCCTGCTGTTCGAAAAGGGTTTCGCGCCGACCCACGCCTTCACCACCTTCTACCGCTGGATGCGCGAGGATTTTGGGGCCGACGCGCTCCTCCACTTCGGCATGCACGGTGCCTTGGAATTCATGCCCGGCAAGCAGGCCGGACTGTCCGGCAAATGCTGGCCCGATCGTCTGATCGGCAACCTGCCCAACATCTACCTCTATGCCGCGAACAACCCGTCCGAGGCGACGCTGGCCAAGCGCCGGTCGAACGCCATCACCGTCACCCACCTGACGCCGCCCCTGGCCGTCGCGGGCCTGTACAAAGGTCTGGCGGAACTGAAGGACACGCTGTCGCGCTGGCGCGGGACCGCGCCGGACGCGCCCGAACGGGACGAGCTGGAGGTGCTGATCCGCGAACAGGCGGCGGCTGTGGATATGGGCGGCACGCCAACCGACACGCTCTGGACCAAACTGCATCGAAACCGAACAGGCCCTCATCACCGACGGGCTGCATGTCGTCGGCCGCCCGATGTCGGACGCGGCGCGCGAAGGCTATCTGGACCTGATGACATTCGCAGACGCCGGGGCCCGTGCCCGCGCCGATGCGGGCCTGCGCAGCGACAGCGAACTGACCGGCCTGCTGCGCGCGCTCGGCGGGCGATTCATCGCGCCCGTCCCCGGCGGCGATCTGATCCGCAGCCCCGAAATCATGCCGACGGGCCGCAACATCCATGCCTTCGATCCGTTCCGCATGCCCACCGCCTTCGCGCTGCGCGACGGCGCGAAACAGGCCGACCGGCTGCTGGCCGCGCACCCGAAGCTGCCGCGCACCGTGGCGCTGGTTCTCTGGGGGTCTGACAACATCAAATCCGACGGCGGCCCCATCGCGCAGGCCCTTGCCCTGATGGGGGCCTGCCCGCGCTTTGACGGCTACGGGCGGCTCTGCGGCGCTGACCTTGTGCCCCTGGCCGACCTTGGCCGTCCGCGCATCGACGTCGTGATGACCCTGTCCGGCATCTTCCGCGACCTGCTGCCTCTGCAGACCCGGATGCTGGCCGAAGCAGCCTGGAAGGCCGCAACGGCGGACGAACCGGTCGAGATGAATTTCGTCCGTGCCCATGCGCTGGCCTATGCGGACCAGATGGGCGTCGATATGGAAACTGCGGCCCTGCGCGTGTTCTCGAACGCCGAAGGGGCCTATGGATCGAACGTCAACACGCTGGTTGACCAGTCGGCCTTCGGCGAGGATGACGAGCTGGCCGACGCCTATGAGGCGCGGAAATCCTTCGCCTATGGCCGCAACGGCAAGGCCACCCAGAACGCGGCGCTGCTGCAGAAGACACTCAAGGACGTCGATCTGGCCTACCAGAACCTCGAATCCGTCGAACTGGGCGTCACCACCGTCGATCACTACTTCGACACGCTGGGCGGCATCGCCCGCGCCGTGAAACGCGCGCGGGGCGGGGTCGAGACGTCGGTCTACATCGGCGATCAGACCCGCGGCGAAGGCAAGGTGCGGACGCTTAGGGACCAGATCGCGCTGGAAACCCGATCGCGCAGCCTGAACCCGAAATTCTACGAAGCCATGCTCAAGCACGGCCACGAAGGCGTCCGCGCGATCGAGGCGCATGTGACCAACACGATGGGCTGGTCCGCGACGACCGCGCAGGTGGACCCTTGGGTCTATCAGCGCCTGTCCGAAACCTTCGTGCTGGACGAGGCGATGCGGCGGCGGATGGCCAGTCTGAACCCGCAGGCGTCGGCCCGCATGGCGAACCGCCTGATCGAGGCGTCGGACCGCAACTACTGGCAGCCGGACGCGGATACACTGGCCGCGCTGCAAGGCGCTGCGGACGAATTGGAAGACCGGCTGGAAGGGATCGCGGCGGAATGAAACTGGCCCCGAACCCCATCACCACTCGTCCCGGCGAAGGCCGGGACCCCGCGCATGTCGCGGTCGAGGCCCCGGCCTGTGCCGGCGCGATGAACAAGAAGATGAACAAGAAAAGGACCACCCCATGAGCCCCCGCGACGAAATCCCCGACCTGCGCGGCCTTGACGGCGAAGGCTCGGTCCAGGTCCACCTTGACCCCTCGTCCAAGATCGAAGGTGCCAAGGTCTTCTCGATCTACGGCAAGGGCGGCATCGGCAAGTCGACCACCTCCTCGAACCTGTCCGCCGCCTTCTCCATCCTCGGCAGGCGCGTCCTTCAGATCGGCTGCGACCCCAAGCATGACAGCACCTTCACCCTGACAGGACGCCTGCAGCCCACCGTCATCGACATCCTCAAGGACGTCGATTTCCACGCCGAGGAACTGCGGCCCGAAGACTACGTTGTCGAAGGCTTCAACGGCGTGAAATGCGTCGAGGCGGGCGGCCCGCCCGCAGGCACCGGCTGCGGCGGCTATGTCGTCGGCCAGACAGTGAAACTGCTGAAGCAGCATCACCTTCTGGAAGACACCGATGTCGTTATCTTCGACGTCCTCGGCGACGTCGTCTGCGGCGGTTTCGCGGCACCCCTGCAGCACGCCGACCGCGCGGTGATCGTGACGGCCAACGACTTCGACAGCATCTATGCGATGAACCGCATCATCGCCGCCGTGCAGGCGAAATCGGCGAACTACAAGGTCCGCCTTGCAGGCTGTATTGCCAACCGTTCGCGCGAGACGAACGAAGTGGACCGCTACTGCGACAAGGTCGGCTTCAACCGGATCGCCCACATGCCCGACCTCGACTCCATCCGCCGCTCCCGGCTCAAGAAAAAGACGCTCTTCGAGATGCCCGACGACGAAGACATCGTGATGGCCCGGGCCGAATACATCCGCGTTGCGCAGTTGCTCTGGGACGGTACCGAGGGCCTCGCCCCTGCCGCCCTGCCCGACCGCGACATATTCGAACTGCTGGGGTTCGACTGATGACCGACTTCGGATCGACCTATTCCGGCACCCGCGACCGTGTCGAGACCTATTTCGACCGGACGGCCACCGCTGTCTGGGACCGGCTGACCAGCGACGCGCCGGTCAGCCGCATCCGCCAGACCGTGCGCGAAGGCCGCGACAAGATGCGCGACACCATGCTGTCGCGCCTGCCCGAGGATCTCGGCGGCGCGCGGGTGCTCGATGCGGGCTGCGGCACCGGCACCATGACCGCAGAACTTGCCGCGCGCGGGGCCATCGTCACCGCCGTCGATATCTCGCCCGCGCTGATCGCCATCGCGCGCGACCGTGTGCCCGGATCGCTGCATCCCTCGGTGCGTTTCGTCGCAGGCGACATGCTGTCCGACGACCTCGGGCGGTTCGACTTCGTCGTCGCGATGGACAGCCTGATCTACTACGACACCACCGACATCCTCGCCGCCCTTTCTCGCCTCGCCGCCCGCACCGACGGGCGCATCGTCTTCACCGTTCCGCCGAAGACCGCGCTTCTGTCCGCGATGTGGACCGATGGGCCGCCTGTTCCCGCGCAGCGACCGGTCGCCCCTGATGGTGCCGCAGGATCACCGCGCGCTGACCCGCGCCACCGCAGGGCCGCATCGCCCATGTCGCCCGCATCTCGCGCGGCTTCTACATTTCCGACTGTCTGGAGCATCGCGGATGATCCTGGGACGGAAACAGATCGCAAAGCTGCCCGCCAGCTGGCTGCCCTTCGCGGACGCCGCGTCGGACAGCCTGCCGATGGGCCAGCTGCTGCGCCTGTCACTGTTCCAGGTGTCCGTCGGCATGGCGCAGGTCCTGCTGCTCGGCACGCTCAACCGCGTGATGATCGTCGAACTGGGCGTCGCCGCCTCGGTCGTCGCCATGATGATCGCGCTGCCCGTCCTTGTCGCGCCGTTCCGCGCGCTGCTCGGCTTCCGGTCAGACACGCACCGGTCCGCCATCGGTTGGAAGCGCGTGCCCTATCTCTGGTTCGGGTCGCTCTGGCAGATGGGCGGCCTTGCCGTCATGCCTTTCGCGCTGATCGTCCTGTCCGGCGACCAGACCACCGGCCCCGCCTGGGCTGGCGAGGTTCTGGCCGCGCTGGCCTTCATCATGACCGGTCTCGGCATGCACATGACGCAGACCGCCGGTCTGGCCCTGGCATCTGACCGGGCGACGGATGAAACCCGCCCGCGCGTCGTGGCCCTCCTCTATGTCGCCCTGCTGGCAGGCATGGCGATCTCCTCGGTCATCGTCGGCTGGCTGCTGCGCGACTTCGATCCGATCCGGCTTGTGCGCGTTGTGCAGGGCTGCGGGCTGGCAACGCTGATCCTGAACATCGATCGCACTGTGGAAGCAGGAAAAGGTCCGCCCGATGTCCAAGGCCGAGCGCGACGAGCCGCGCCCGAAGTTCGCCGACGCCTGGGCCGACCTGATGCGCGGCGGCACCGCCGGGCGGCTGCTGGCCGTCGTCACGCATCGGCACGCTCGCCTTCAACATGCAGGACGTGCTGCTGGAACCCTATGGCGGCGAAATCCTCGGCCTGTCCGTCTCGGCCACCACGCTCCTCTCCGCCATGTCTGCCGTCGGCGCGCTGCTGGCCTTCACGTTCGCTGCGCGCTGGCTGTCGCGCGGCCGCGACCCGATGCGGATGGCCGCACGCGGTCTGCTGACCGGCATCGCCGCCTTCACCGCCGTCGTCTTCGCCGCCCCCGTCGGCTCGCACGCCCTGTTCTATGCAGGCGCGCTCGGCATCGGCTTCGGCGGCGGACTGTTCGCCGTCTCCACCCTCACCGCCGCCATGACCCTTCCGGCCGAAGGTCTTGCCGGACGCGGCCTTGCTCTCGGTGCATGGGGTGCCGCGCAGGCGACGGCATCCGGCCTTGCCATCCTGTTCGGTGGCGGCGCGCGCGACGTCGTCGGCCACTGGGCCGCATCGGGCCATCTGGGGGCTGCGCTCAACGTGCCTGCGACTGGCTACACTTTTGTCTACCACACGGAAATCGTTCTGCTTTTCGTGACCCTGATCGTCCTGGGGCCGCTGGTGCGGACCCATCTTTGGAAACCGAACGAAGCCTATGATGCCAAATCCACCGGCATCCTCGACTTCCCGACCTGAACCGGAGGAGATAACATGGTTGGCGTGACATTCTTTGGAGACTTCGACCTGGCGAGCCTTGCGATCTGGCTGTTCTGGGGCTTCTTCGCCGTTCTGGTCTACTACCTGCAGACCGAGAACATGCGCGAAGGCTATCCGCTGGAAACCGAAGACGGCAAAGTCGCCTCGAACCAAGGGGCCTTCGCGCTGCCGAAACCGAAGACCTTCGTTCTGCCGAACGGAGGCGGCAGCGTGACCGTGCCGACGAAGGCCCCCGAAGGCCGCAGCATCGCCGTCGGGCGGTCGTCGCAGTCGGACGGTTTCCCGCACGTGCCGACCGGCAACCCGATGACCGACGGCGTCGGCCCCGCATCCTGGGCGCCGCGCGGCGATGTCCCGGAACTCGACGGACATGGCCACAACAAGATCGTGCCGATGTCCACGCTCGACGCCTTCTCGGTCTCTGCCGGGCGTGATCCGCGCGGGCTGAAGGTGCAGGCGGCAGACCTTGCCATTGCCGGCACGGTCAGCGACATGTGGGTCGATGCGCCCGAACAGCTGGTCCGCTATCTGGAAGTCAAACTTGCCGACGGCAGCACCCGCCTTGTGCCGCTGCCGATGGCCAAGATCATGCCCGACAAGGTCGTCGTGCGGGCGCTGACCTCTGACCTGTTCGCTGGCATTCCGCGGACCCGGTCGGCCAGCAGCGTGACCAAGCTGGAGGAAGAGAAGATCAGCGCATTCGTCGCGGGCGGCACGATGTATGCGAAGGGACGACGCACGCAGCTGGGCGACCTGCTGGGCTGACCGGCCGGGCGCAAAACGGGAAAAGGGGGGCTTTCCATGTCCGGCGACCATGACTTCGACTTTGAACCGTCTCCGGGGCTTCCCGCCCCCCTGCCCAAGGGCGAGGACATCCTGTGGCAGGGACGCCCTCTGACCTATGCGCTGGCCCGTGACGCGATGGGCCTGCACTGGATCGCCGGATACTTCGTCCTGCTGGCGCTCTGGCGCGGCGGGGCGGCTGCCGCAGACAACGGCGCGGGCGTCATCGCTCAGGCTGTCCTGACCTATGTCATCCTCGGGGCGCTGGCCTGCCTCATTATCCTCGGCATCGCCCGCGCCCAGGCCCGTGCCACTGTGTACACGATCACCACCGCGCGCGTCCTGATGCGGATCGGGGCCGCGCTGCCAGTGACCTTCAACATCCCCTTCACGCAGGTCGGCTCGGCCAACCTCGACCTGCACCGGGGGGGTGTCGGCACGATCGCGATGAAGACGCTGGGTGAAACCCGCCTGTCTTACCTGATCCTGTGGCCGCATATCCGGCCGTGGCGCATGAACCCGACCGAACCCGCCCTCCGCTGCATCCCCGATGCAGCACGGGTCGCGCAGATCCTGGCGGATGCGGCAGAGACGCGGGTCAGCCAGCCGGTCGTGACGGCGGGCCTGCCGGGCGGCGCGTCCGTTGCCGCAGAATGAAGGGGGAAACACCGATGACCGCCTCGACCCAGGACCTGCTGCGCGACCGCTACGAGACGCGCAAGCAGTCCGAAGGCGACAAGATTCCGAAGGGTCTGCTGATCGCGATGCTCCTGCTGGCGATGTCGTCGCTCGCCATCGTCAGCTATGCCGTTCTGACCAACCGTCCACATGAAGGACAGCCCGCTGATGCGGCGATCCTGTCAGAACGCACCATCATACTTGAGGGTCACGGCGCCAAGGCCGTGGTCGTGCGTGATGCCGAAGGCAAGGTGCTGGCCGATCTCGACCACGGCGGTTTCATCACCGTGATCCAGAACGGTCTTGAGCGCGCGCGCACAGTCGCGCAGGCAGACCAGACTAAACCGGTGCGTCTGATCGCCTATGCGAACGGACGCCTGACGGTTCTCGACCCCGAAACCGGCTGGAGCGTTGAACTCGGGGACTTTGGAAGCGACAACAAGGCCGCGTTTGAACGGCTGATGACAAAATGAGACAGCCAGCAATAAGGGAACCCGCAAATGGGACTTCTGACACGCGAGACTGAACAGGTGCCCTGCACCGTCGAGGTCAGCCACCGGTTCGAAAGCCTGCATGCCCATGTCCGCTTCAACAACGGCGCCGTCGTCCATCCGGGCGACGAGGTGCTGGTGCACGGCAAACCGATCATGGCCGCCTACGGCGAACTGATCGTCGAAGACCGTCAGGCGACGATCACGCGCGCCAGCGCCCTTGAACGCCTCTGGACCCGGATGACGGGGGACTTCGGGTTCATGGAACTGTGCGAATTCTCGTTCTCGGATGAGGTGACGCCATGAACGCCACTCCGAAAGATCTCTATCCCGACAGCGGTGCCGAAGTGGCGGCCGGGCTGGAACCGGCGACCGACACCACGGCGATGGCGACCGAAACCACGCTTCTGAACCCGCGCTTCTACACCACCGACTTCGACGAGATGGACAAGGTCGATGTGACGCCGGTGCGGGCCGACTGGGACGGGCTGATTGCCGAGATGAAAGCTGACCCGAACAAGGGGCACTTCAAGAAGACCGTCGACTGGACCGACTGGGACGCGAACTGGGACGGGATGGAACCCAAGCTGAAGCGTGAATTCATCGATTTCCTCGTCTCCTCCTGCACGGCCGAATTCTCGGGCTGCGTGCTCTACAAAGAAATGAAGCGGCGCGGGTCGAACCCGGACATCTGCGAGCTGTTCAGCTACATGTCCCGCGATGAGGCGCGGCATGCGGGCTTCATCAACGACGCGCTGCGCGAAGCGGGCGTGGCGGTAAATCTGGGTTTCCTGACCAAGGCCAAGAAATACACCTACTTCCGGCCCAAGTTCATCTATTACGCGACCTATCTGTCCGAAAAGATCGGCTACGCCCGCTACATCACGATCTACCGCCATCTCGAGGCGCACCCGGAGCAGCGGTTCCACCCGATCTTCAAATGGTTCCGCGAATGGTGCAACGACGAGTTCCGGCATGGCGAGGCCTTTGCCCTGCTGATGCGGACCGACCCGAAGCTGACCAACAGCCTCGCCAACCGGCTCTGGATCAAGTTCTTCCTGACTGCCGTCTATTCGACGATGTACGTCCGCGACCATGCGCGCCCGGAATTCCACAAGGCGCTGGGCGTCGATATCGGCTGGTACGATCAGGAAGTGTTCCGCAAGACATCCGAAATCTCGAAGCAGGTCTTCCCCTTCACGCTTGACATCGACAGCCCGCGCTGGGGTCCGGCGCTGGAACGGATGCGCAAGGCGTTCCTCGACATGGATGCGAGCCAGCGCCGGGGCGGCATCGGCGGGCGGATCGGCAAGACCGTTGCTGGGGCCAGGGCGGCACTCGCGTTCGTGGGCCTCTATTCGATCCCGGCGATCAGGCACGACGTCCCGGTGAACGTCCGGCTGGAGCCTGTCTACTGATGGTGCGGACCGGCAACTCGCGGGCGATGCCCCCCACCAGGGGAAGGGGGGGCGTGCCCCCCTTCATGGCGACCCCATGACCTCGCCCTGGACCGCCGCCCTGATCGCGCTGTTCCTCTGGTGGCTGTCCACCGGGCTGATCCTCTGGCGCGTCCGCTGGGCAGACAATGCCGGACGCGACCAGCACATCTGGTCCGTCCTTCTTGGCCTGCCGCTTCTGCTCGGCGGTGTTCTCGGCGTCGAAGCCTCGCTCGACGACCCGTCCCTGCGGGGCACCTATGTCGCCTTCGCCGCCGCGCTCGCCATCTGGGGCTGGATCGAGCTTGCGTTCCTGTCCGGCATCGTCACCGGGCCGAACTTGCAGCCCTGCCCGCCCCATGCCAGCGGCCCCGACCGCTTTGTCCGCGCTGTCGGCACCATCGCCTGGCACGAGATCGCACTGATCGCCATGCTTGCCGTCCTCTGGCACCTGTCGCGCGGGGCCGAACATGCCTTCGCCTTCTGGACGTTCGCCGTCCTGTTCTTCGCCCGCATCTCGGCCAAGCTGAACCTGTTCTTCGGCGTCCCGCACATCAACACCGCCTTCCTGCCCACGACGCTGGCCCACCTGCCCAGCCATTTCCGGATCGCCCGCATGAACTGGGTCTTCCCGGTTTCCGTCACCGCGCTGACCTTCGCCGCTGCCTGTTTCCTTGAGCGGATGGCCGCCGCCCCCACGCCCGGTGCGACAATCGGCTTCTCGCTTCTGGCCACGTTATCCCTACTTGCTCTGCTCGAGCATTGGTTCATGGTGCTGCCATTGCCGGACGAACGGCTGTGGCGCTGGATGATCCCCGATGCCCGGCCACGGTCCACCGAGATATTGATCAAAGACAGACTGAGAGAGGACGCCAATGGACTTTGAAACCCTTTTCCGGGATCAGCTCGGCGCGCTGAAATCCGAAGGCAACTACCGCGTCTTCGCCAATCTGGAACGTAAAGCAGGGGAATTCCCCCGCGCGGCAAGCCATGGTGCGGACACGCCGGGCGAAGTCACCGTCTGGTGTTCCAACGACTATCTCGGCATGGGCCAGCACCCGAAAGTCACCGGTGCCATGATCGACGCCGTCCAGCACTGCGGCGCGGGCGCGGGCGGCACGCGCAACATTTCGGGCACCAACCGCCACCATGTCGAGCTTGAGGCGGAACTCGCCGACCTGCACGGCAAGGAAGCAGCACTTCTGTTCACGTCCGGTTACGTCTCGAACTGGGCCGCGCTTTCGACGCTCGGCAGCCGCATCCCGAATGCGGTCATCCTGTCGGACGCGGGCAACCATGCATCGATGATCGAAGGCATCCGCCATTCCCGCGCCGACAAGGTGCTGTGGACGCACAACGACTGGCGCGACCTTGACCGCAAGCTCAGGGCCGTCGGCGACCGGCCCAAGATCGTGGCCTTCGAGAGCGTTTATTCGATGGACGGCGACATCTGCCCGATGAGGGAAATCGTCGAGGTGGCCGAAGCCAACGGTGCCATGACCTATCTGGACGAGGTTCACGCCGTCGGCCTCTACGGTCCGCGCGGCGGCGGCATCAGCGAACGCGAAGGCCTCGCGGACCGCATCACGCTGATCGAAGGCACGCTCGGCAAGGCCATCGGCGTTGTCGGCGGCTATGTCTCGGGCTCGGCCGCGATGTGCGACTGGCTGCGCAGCTTTGCCAGCGGGTTCATCTTCACCACCGCGCTCCCCCCCGCCATCGCCGCCGCCGCCACCGCGTCGATCCGGCACCTCAAGACCGGCGAGGGCGAGGTCCAGCGCCAGCGCCAGCGCGCCCAGGTCGCCAAACTGCGCGCGCGGCTTGACCGCGAAGGCATCCCGCATATGGTCAATGACAGCCACATCGTGCCTGTCCTGATCAAGGACCCGGTCAAGACCAAGATGATCTCCGACATCCTGATGCGCGACTGGGGCGTCTACGTGCAGCCGATCAACTATCCGACCGTTCCCAAAGGCACCGAACGGCTGCGCATCACGCCCTCACCCTTCCACAGCGATACGGATATTGACCATCTCGTCGCGGGGCTTAAATCCTTGTGGCAGCAGTGTGCGCTCGCGCATGCCGTGGCGTAGGAATACGGACTCGTGACCCCGGCCCAGAGCGGGACGCGGCATAAGGAAAAGAAGGCGGGAGGCTTTCGTATGAAGACGATACTGATTGTACTTGGTGTGACGGCGATGACGGCGCTGCCTGCGGCGGCAGAGATCGCTCTCGGCGGCGGCGACCCGGCAGCGGGCGAGAAGGCCTTCAAGCAGTGCCAGACCTGCCATGTCGTCCAGGCCGCTGACGGCACGTTTCTGGCGGGCAAGGCGGGCAAGACCGGCCCGAACCTGTTCGGCGTGATCGGGCGGACTGCGGGCACCTACCCTGATTTCAAATACGGCCCCTCGATGATTGCCGCAGGCGAAAAGGGTCTGGCCTGGAACGAGGAGGAGTTCATCAAGTATACGAAGGACCCGACGGCGTTCCTAAAGGAATTCCTGGGCGACCCGAAGGCACGCGGCAAGATGACCTTCAAGGTCAAGAACCCCGACGATGCGCATAACATCTGGGCCTATTTCACCACGCTTATGCCTGCGGCACCCGCCACCGGCGGCTGAACACGCCTGGCACCGCACGGACATGAAGGGCACCCTTGCGGGTGCCCTTTCCGCATCCGAAGATACGCGCCATGAAGATCGGCGGCGTATCCTTCTGGTTCGATGACATCGGCGGCCTTCCCGCCCTGCGCCCGTCCCTGGACGGCGACACGACCGCCGATGTCTGCATCGTCGGCGCAGGCTATACTGGCCTCTGGACTGCATTCTATCTCAAGACCTTGCAGCCCGATCTTGATGTGTTGGTGGTCGAAAAGGATTTCGCGGGTTTCGGCGCGTCGGGCCGCAACGGCGGCTGGCTGACCGGCGGCTTCGCGTGGAACCATGCGCGCTATCTGCCGAACGGCGGTGCCGGATGGCGTCCGCGCGATGGTGCAGGCGATGAACGGCACCGTGGCCGAGGTGATCCGCGTTGCGGACGCCGAAGGCATCGACGCCGACATTCTGCCCACCGACGAGCTGATCATCGCCACCCGGCCCGCCCAGCTGGAACGCGCCAAGGCCGAGGTCGCGCGCCGCCTGTCCTGGGGCGAGGGCGAAACCCGTGTCTCTCTCCTCTCGCGCGATGAGGTCAACGCCCGCATCCGTCTTCCCGGCGCGCTGGGTGCGATGCGCGTCTCGGGCGTCGCGCGCATCCAGCCCGCCAAGCTGGTGCGCGGCCTTGCCGACGCCGTGGAGCGCAAGGGCGTCCGCATCGCCGAAGGCACCGCCGTCACCGCCATCGCCCCGGGCCTCGTCACCACGACCAACGGCACCGTCCGCGCAGGTACCATCCTGCGCGCGACAGAGGGCTTCACGGCGACGATTCCGGGCCACCGCCGCGACTGGCTGCCGCTGAACTCCGCGCAGATCGCCACCGCGCCCCTGCCCCCCGATGTCTGGGCGAAGATAGGCTGGCAGGGCCATGAAATCACAGAGGATTTCGCCAACGCCTACTGCTACTGCCAGCGCACGCGGGAGGGGCGCATCACCCTCGGTGCGCGTGGCTTGCCTTACCGATACGGCTCGGCCATCGACCGCATGGGCGAACCCGATCCGGAAACCATCCGTCGCCTGACCGCCATCCTGCGCCGCCACTTCCCTGCCGCGAACGACGTGCCCGTCACGCATGCCTGGTGCGGCGTCCTTGGCGTGCCGCGCGACTGGTGCGCGACAGTGGGCTTCGACCCGGAAACCCGCATCGGCTTCGCAGGTGGCTATGTCGGCGTCGGCGTCTCGACCTCGAACCTGGCCGGACGCACGCTTGCCGACCTCACCCTGAACCGCGACACCGACCTGACCCGCCTGCCCTGGGTCAACCGGCAGGTCCGCCGGTGGGAACCAGAGCCGTTCCGCTGGCTCGGCGTGCGCGGCATGTACGCCCTCTACGCCGCCGCCGACCGCGCCGAAGCGTCCGGCGGCCCGCCCTCACGCCTCGCCGCGCTGGGAAATCGCCTGACCGGACGCTAGCGGGCCGCCGATAGGGCCCCGGCGTCATTCCCCGAACGGATCGTTACCCCGCAGAGCGTTGCGCGAAAAGTAACCAGAACGTTAATTCTAGATTGTAAGTCATTGATCCTAATAGATTGCACTTGGGTCCCATCGGTGGGACACGCCCCTACCCCTCCGGGTGGCAGATATCCTTGACCGACTGCAGCACCGCCTCGGGCGCGAACACCCGCTCAAGCCAGCCGTCGCGGAAGATCACCGGGCGTGCCTGCGCGATCGCATGCAGAGCGCCGTCCGAGAACCGCGCGCCGGGGGACAGCTCGAACGCGATGGCCAGCTCGATCGTCAGGTGCCCCAGCAGGAAATCCGTGCGCCGCCTCGCGTCGGCACGCCGCGCCGCACCGCCTCGTCCACCGCATCGCGCAGGGTCAGCGCAAAGGTCGCGCCGACCGTTTCCGACAGCGCCGGTTCCAGGATCGCCATCTGCTCCACCGTCACCCGGTGCGCCCGCATCACCGGCGCATAGATCGCCCGCGCGACCTCCTCGCACATCGCGTAGTGCTCCTCCGGCCCCTGCATCAGCGCGCAGACGATATGCTGCTTGGCCGCGATCCCGCCGAAGTAGTCCGCCTTGCCCTCCGCCGTCACCTCGTCGTTGAAGATCGGCGGGTGGCAGGGATGCGTGACGAAATAGGTCACGTCCGGCCGCACCGGCATCTCGCCCGCATGGGGGGCGGCGGCATCCAGCACGATGACGGCGGTGCCGGGGGACAGCTGGCCCACGATCTCGTGCGCGACCTGCCCGATCAGCCGGTCAGGAACCGCCAGCAGCACGACATCCGCCCCGGTCAGCGCGACCTGCCGGTCGACGCAGTCGCGCCCCGTCTCGGCCTTCAGCCGCGCGCGGCCCGCCTCGGACACCTCGACCGGGGCGACCTCGAACCGGGTCGTCCCGAGGTTCTTCATCAGCCGGACGCCCATCTTGCCGCCCGCCCCCAGCAGCGCGATCTTTGTCATGTCCATCCTTTCGCGGGGGTCATGCCCCGTCCCTCAGCTTCAGGAAAAAGTCGTCACGCCCCATCTGGCCGCCCTTGAGAACCAGTTCGACAGGGGGCAGCGCAGGGTCGCGGAAGTGCAGATGCAGCAGCGGGGCCGACGGGGCCAGTTCGGCCTCAGCCGTCAGCGCGTGGGCACCCAATGCCGCCGTCGCCAAACTGGACGTATCGCCCCCCGCTATGCCCAGCCGCGCGGGCAGGCCGGTGGCGGACAGACGTGACAGCGTTTCCCCCAGACCGGTGGCGATACGGGCATTGACGGCAGCCCGGTCCGGCGCGGCGGCAAGGGCCGCGACACGCCTGTCGCCGGGGCCGCGCGCGCTGGCGATCAGGACGGACTGCCCGCGCAACAGCGCCTGCCGGGCAAGGCCTTCTGCGCGCCCGAGTTCGGCGTTCCATTGCGCCGTGTCCAGCGACAGCGCCGCGTCGGCGTCGATCACCGCGAAGCCGCCCGCCCCGGCCGCCGCGATCTGCCGCGCCGTGTCTGGCGAACAGCTGCCCGAGACGACCGCGACCGGGCCCTTGGCCGCCGCCGCCTTCGGAACCGATGGGACGGCCATCCCCAGCGACCGCCAATGCGCGATCAGCGCGTATTCGACGCCCTGCGATCCGATGGTGAACACCGGCGCATCCGAGGCCGCCTGCCCAGACCAGCCGCGCCTGCCGCCGCCAGCGTCTCGTCGTCCACGACGTCCAGCGCCACGATCCGCGCGCCCTGCGCAACCTCGTCAGCCAGCCGCGCCGCGCCCTGCCCGGCCTTCAGCGCCACCAGATCGACCAGACCGACCGGCAACGCCGTCTGCCGCGCCAGATGCAGGCGGACGTCGCCTTCGTCCATCGGCGTCACCGGATGCACCCGCATCGTCGGATGCCGGTCCAGCCGCGCGATCCCGTCAGGCGACCGCGCGAACAGGTTGCCGAACGCCTGCCAGCGTCCGATCATCGGCGCGGCCAGGATCATCAGCGCGACCCCGCCAGCCGACAGTCCGATCTCGGCGGCCCGCCCGATCGACTTCCGACATGCGGCGCGGAATCCATCGTCGAGCAGACCTTGTAATGGATCACCGGCGCGCCTGTGGCCCGCAGCGCTGCGAAAATCTGCGGCAGGTGCCCGTCCATCCAGTCCGGCCCCCTCGTCCGCGCGTCGCCCGCGATGCCGATGGCCCGTGCGCCGGGAAACCGCGCCAGGTCGGCGGCGGTCGGCGGGGCAAGGAACAGCACGGTCGGCAGACCCGCGAATGTCAGCACCTCCATCACCGCCGCCGACCCGGTGAAATCGTCGCCGTAGAAGGCGACAACCAGACCTTCCGGGGGCGGCAGCGGGGTCATCCGAAACGCCCGACCGCTGCTGCAAGGGCCGCATCTTCGCGCGCCGCCTGCGCCAAGGGCACGCCCGCCATCGCCGCATCCCAGGCCGCGCGGATCGCACGGACGCCGCCCGCCGGACCGTGGGGATGCGCCATGATGCCACCGCCTGCGGCGAAGATCAGGTCGGTCGTGCCGAGCGCATCCCATGTCGGATGCGCCGTCAGCGCGGTCTGCCCGGACGAGAACACCGGCATCGCGATGCAGGGCTTGTCCGCGAACATCGGCGTCAGGCAGGACCGCGCCGATGCGATCACGCTCGCATCGTCCTCGCTGAACTTGTTGGCGATGCCGTTCACATGCATGTGGTCGGCCCCCGCCAGGCGGAACAACTTCGACCATGCAGGGTAAGAGAACCCCAGCGCCGGATGCCGCGACAGGGCACCCCAGCCGTTCCGGTGGGCGTGGATCGGCAGCCGCGCATGGCGGCGCAGCGCCAGAAGCCCGGTCAGCCCGACGGAATTCAGCGACACCATCACGCAGGTCCCGCCCTCGGCTTCGACCAGATCGTGGCGCGCGCGCATCTCGTCCACCTCGCCGGTCAGGTTGAAGGCGAACATCACCTTCTTCCCGGTCCGGTCGGCATGGTCGCGGATCACGGCCATCACCGCCCGCACCCGGTCGTCGAACGGACAGTGCGGCCCGTCCGCCTGCAACTCGTCGTCCTTGATGAAGTCGATGCCGGCGTCGCACAGCATGCGGACCATCTCCGCCGTCGCTTCCGGCGACAGCCCGACCGACGGCTTGATGATCGTCCCGATCAGCGGGCGTCCTGTCACGCCCGACAGATCGCGCGTGCCGCCGATGCCGAAGGCCGGTCCGGGATTGGCGTCGGCAAAGGCCTGCGGCAGGCGGATGTCGGTCAGGCGCAGGCCCGAGAACTGCTTCAGCTCGAACAGGTTGCCCGCGACGGTCGCCATCAGGTTCGGCAGGCTCGGCCCCATATTGGCGAGCGGCCAGCTCAGCGTCACCGCCGCGCGCCGGTGCGGCTGATCGGGTCGGCCCGCGCCAGGCAGCGACGGTCCCGCCACCGGCCCCATGTCCTCCAGCCGCTCGACCCGCGCCGCCGACCGCGCCTTCAGTTCCGGCGTCTCGCCCGGCACCGGCAGGAACGTGCCCGACGACTGCTCGCCCGCCATCGCCTCGGCCGCCGCGCGCGGGTCATAAGCCGTCTCGATCAGATAGTCCGCCTCGATCCGGTCGGTCGGACTGCTGGTCATCAGACACACCCCGCTGCGAGAAAAGCGCCCATATCCACCGTTTCGCCCGACTGCGACGCCCTGACCGCCGCGAGCGTCACGGCCAGCGTTCCGAGATTGTGCGCCCCCGAAGGCTGCGGCAGGGCGCGCCCTTCCAGAACCTCCGCGACATGAGCCTGGAACTCGGTCACCGAGTCCTGAATCCCGTGCCACGGCTTCGCGCCCCAGACCGGCACCGGCGGCTCGACGTCCGTCTCGGCGACGGTGCCGCCCCGGTGCAGGCGCAGGCGATAGCCCTGCATCAGCTCCAGCGTGCCGCCGTCGCCCTCCAGCATCGCCAATGTCTGCGGGAACGGATCAGGGGACAGGTGGCTGTGGAAGCTGGCGTCGACAACCGAGGCGGTCCCGTCGGCATGGCTCAGCAGGGCGGTGAAGGCGTCCTTGCCAGACACCGCCGGATTGCGCCGCTGGGTCAGGCAGGCGACCGTCGCCACATCCCCCGCCAGATGCCGCGCGATGTCGAACAGATGCAGCCCGATGTCGGTCAGGGCCAGATCGGGCACCTGGGCCAGATAGGGCTGGTTCGCGTAGATGTCATAGGCGTGACGGAACGACAGCCGCATATGGCGCAGCGGGCCGATGTCACCCCTGTCGAGAGCGGCTTTGAGCGCGCGGATCGGTGCCTGCCAGCGGAAATTCTCGTGCACCAGCAGCATGCTACCTGCGGCATCACAGGCCGCAACCATGGCCCGGCCATCGGCGTAGGTTTCAGCGAAGGGCTTCTGGCAGATCACCACGCGCGCATGGCGCGCGGCCAGTTCCACCAGCGCCCGGTGCGACGCGACCGTGGTAGCTATGTCGGCGAAATCGGGCTGCTCCTCTGCCAGCATCGTCGCCGCATCCGTGTAGGCCGCCGCGCCGAAGTCGCGGGCAAAGACCTCGGCCTTGCCCCGGTCGGTGTCGCAGACGGCAACGATGCGGACGCCCGGAATACCCGCCCAGGCGTGCATGTGATTGCGCGCGAAGAACCCGCAGCCGATCAGGACGCCCCTGAACTCTGTCATGGTGTCCCCCCGGCGAAGGCGATGGCGAAGGGTGGCAGGGTTGCTGACACCTTTCGTTGCCGACAGCGCGTCCGGACCAGTCCGCATCGCGGGACGCGCGCGTCGAAGGTTGCGGGCGACAGGATGCGGAGCGGTTCGCCGCGAAGGCATGGTCGGCATCCGCCTCGGCCGGCCCCAGATTGGCCGCGATCATGCCTGCCGCACTATGCAGGGCGACGACGGGCCCCGCGCGTTCCACATGCGCTGCGATCCCGCCCTTGTCCGCAGCCCAGCGCAGGACATGATAGAGCGGCCGGAACTCCGCCTGTCCACCCCGCGCGCCGATGACGCCCAGCGGCCCGTCCGTCATCGCCAGCGCCACGCTTTGCACCCCGCCTTCCGCCATCCGCGCCAGCAGGCCGACCGCCCAGGCAGCGGCGAACAATCCGGCTTGGCGCGGATCGTCCATCGCCATCGCCGTGCGCAGGTTGCCGGGGTTCGCCGCGACCCCCGCGCCATAGGGGTTCGACCGCATTCCGATCGACACCAGACCCAGTCGCAGCGGCTTGTCGCCCGCGATCACGCGCGCCGAGGCAAGGATGTCGGGCCACGCCTCCAGTGTCTCCAGAACCGATGCGTCGTCAGCGGCATGGACGATGGCGGAGCTGCCGAAGGTCAGAAACGCCCACGGCCCCATATCGGGACGGCAGCGGTTCAGTTCGGTGAAGTTGGTGAAGGCCCCTGCCCCGGCCTCCGCGTGCGGAAAGGCGCGGATCAGGGGGGCCGTCAGATCGTCCGGGCGCAGCCCCGACGGCCAGACCCCGTCCGGCTGATGCGACGCAAGATACGCCGCAGGCAGGGCCGCGACGCGCCTGGGCGACACGCCAGCCCCGGCGCAGGTCCGCGCCAGCTTGCCGAAAGACGCGGCGGGGTCGGCACCGTCGGGCAACACGATTTCCAGCGTCAGGTCGCCGGACGGCGGCATGCTCGCGGCAAGCTCCTCTCCGGCCACCTCGGCAGGGACACGCAGCAGCAGCGGCAGGCCGGACAGGCCCGGCGGCATCGTCGCGCGCCGTCCCATCCCTGCCTCATGTGCCAGCGCGACCTGCGGCAGGGTCGCATCCGTCCGCGCCTTGGCCGCAGGAGGCGTGGACGGCGTGCCCGTCAACGAGATGCGGATCGTCTGGCGCACCTCCTCCCCTGCCCTCAGCGAATACGGCCAGGGCAGCGACAGAGGGCGGCAATAGGTCTTGAACGACGCATCGGACCAGTTGCGCTGATCCTCCATCTCGAACACCTCGCCCTCCATGCCGATATCGACATGGATACCCTGCACCACATGCGACAGCGCGGCGATGTTGCGCGCGGGCTGGTCGGGGCGGATCAGCACGGGAAAGTGCGTGTCCATCCGGCTGCCGTCCGGGTGCCGCAGGGTCAGGGACGTGCCGGTCACGCCCGACAGGGGATGCAGCAGGGTGAAACCGCAGCGGTTCAGCGAGATGTCCGCGCCCGCCACGATGCGCAGCGTCGCGGTCAGGTCGCAGCGATCCGGCGCTTCCTCGACCGACAGATCGAACGTCCCCTCGAGCCGTCCGTCAAGGCTTCGGAAGGCACGCCTGTAGGTGCTCCGGCCCTCTCCCCTGTCAAGCACCTCGGACAGCGTGACGGTCCCGAGCGTGCCCCAGCGGTCGTCCCGGATCGGATAGGACAGGCGGCGCAGGACTTCGACGCCCCGGAACCTCATCTGACGCGGATCGCCGTCGAAAATCGGCACCGACAGCGCCCCGGCGGACAGCAGAACCGCCTCGGGCACCGGCTCCGGGGTGCCATAGGTCGGGTTGAGGTCGCCCCGGTTCGTCAAAGCAGCGCCCGCGTCGCACATCATATACCGCCCTGCGCCGGGGCATCCGACAGGAACGCCAGATACTGGGCCACGAAATCGAACCCCGCCTCGGCGGCGAACGCGTCCATGATCCGCTTCGTCACCGGCCCCGGCGCGCCACCCGGCAGCACCCGCCCGTCGAGGCTGCGCACCGGGCAGGCGCAGAGGCTGGTCGACGTGAAGAACGCCTCGTCCGCCGCCGCCGCCATCGCCGGTGTCACATCGCCGATCAGCAGCGGAATCTGGTGCGAGCCGCAGATGTCGATCACCACCTGACGGCTGACACCCGCCAGCACGTAGTCGTCCGACGGGCGTGTAAACCCTTCCGCCTTGCAACAAAAAACACATTGTTCCCCGGCCCTTCCGCCAGATTGCCCCGATGGTCCGGCTGGATCACCCATGCCCCCGGATGCGCCTCGGCCCCTTCGGCCTGCGCCAGCATCATGTTCAGATAGTTCGTCGTCTTGGCGCGTGGCGACAGCGCATCGGGCGCGATCTTGGGACGCTGTCGCCGTCACCGCGTCGATCCCGTCGCGGAAGTACCGCGCCCGCGCCCGCAAGGGCAAAGGCGCGCACTCGATCATCACCGTCGGCCCGGTTTCCGACTGCGGCTCGCCGTCCAGCGCGCGGATGCCCGCGGTCACCCGCTGCGTCACCCAATAATCCTCGCCCGGACGCAGCACGGGCAGGTTCGCCGCCAGCACCTCCTCGGTCACTGCCGTCATCTCGGCCTTGGTCATGCGCGGGTCGATCCGCGCATAGGCGAGGCTGTCGTACAGCCGGTCAATATGGTCGCCCAGACGGAACAGGCGCCCGCCGAAGGTCCGCGCCGTGTCGAAGACCCCCTCGCCATAGATGATCCCCAGATCGCGGAACGAAATGAACCCCTGCGATTCCGGCATCATCCGCCCGTTGATCCAGACCTGCCGCTCGGCCATTCCCGTCCCCCTATCCCGCCGCCGGAAGCAGCGCCCGGAACCGTTCATAACGTGCCGCCAGCGCCTCCGACAGGGCCGGATCGGGGGCGACCGTGCGCAGAACCGGCTTGCGCCGCCCCAGCGTCGCCACATCCGCACCCGCCGCCACCGCCGCCAGCCGCGCCGCCCCGGCAGGGCCGGAAACAGGCGCGCCGTCCGGCAGATCGACGGGCTTGCCGAGGGCGGACGCGATCAGCCGCAACCACAGGCCGCTCTTCGATCCGCCCCCCACAACCGCCAGCCGGTCGGCCTTTGCCCCCACCGCACCTTGAGCCTCGAGACACAGCGCCATCTGAAACGCGACACCCTCCATCGTCGCATAGCCCAGCATCGCGGGCGTGACGCCCGGATGCAGCCCGTCGATCCGGCCCATCGCATCGGGGCGGTTCAGGGGGGTGCGGATACCCGTGAGGCAGGGCAGGAACAGCGGCGCGTCGGCGAAGCGGCCCGTCGCAGCGAACCCCTCCGCCGCCTCGGCCAGCGGCACCGCGCCGAGCCCCGTCATCCGCGCGACCCAGTCGAGCGATTGCGTCGCCGACATCACCACGCCCATCGACAGGAAGGTACCGGGCGCGGCATGTGCGCTGGTCAGAATCGCGTGCTGCGGCCCCGGATGGAACGCGCCGTCCACCACGCAGGCCACGCCCGAGGTGCCGATGGTCAGGACAGCATCCCCCGGTCGGGTCGCACCGATCCCCAGCGTCGATCCCATATTGTCGCCACAGCCCGCAGCCACCGGCACGCGGCCCATGCCCCAGCGCCGGGCCAGATCAGCGCGCAGCTGCCCCGCCGCCGCCCAGCTTTGCACGACCGGCGGCAGGTGGTCCGGGTTCCAGCCTGCAGCAGCGCAGAGGTCGGGTGCCCATGCGCCTTGTTCGCAGTTGAACAGACCCGTGCCGCCGGCGTCCGTCGGCTCGGTGGCCAGATCCCCCGTCAGGGCCAGCCGCACATAGTCCTTGGTCAGCAGAAGCATCCGCGCATTTTCAAGCACATGCGGCTCGTTCTTCGCCAACCACATCAGCTTCGGCGCAGTGATCCCCGGATCAGGCGCGCCATTCGTGCGCATCCCGATATCCGGCACAAGTCCCAGCAGCTCCGCGCATTCCGCGATGGCCCGCTGGTCGTTCCACAGCATCGCGGGACGCAGCGGGCGGTGATCCGCACCCAGCACGAGACAGGCCAGCATCTGCCCGGACAGTCCGATCCCCGCCACGCCCGGCATCAGCGCGGGGACTTCGGCGGCGATCCGGTCCAGACAGGTGAACACCGCATCGACCCACAGGTCCGGGTCCTGCTCGCTCCACCCGATATGCGGGATCGACACTGCGACCGGCACGGCCGCTTCGGCCTTCACCAGGTCGCTCTCGTCCATCAGCACCGCCTTGATGCCGGATGTGCCAAGGTCGATGCCGATGAACAGGCTCATGCATCCGCCCCGGCCAGCACGGCCCGCGCCGTGCCCTCGTCCGTCACGAACGTATTGACCAGCCCGAGCCCCAGCAGCGCCGAGATCACCGGCACCTTGTGCGCGCCCCCGGCCGCAAGGATGACGTTCGGAATGCCAGCAAGATCAGGAATCCCGATCCCGATCACCCGTTCGTTGATCGGGTGGTCCACCGGGCGGCCCCGTGCATCGATCACCGTGCCCAGCACGTCGCCCACGCCGCCCGCCGCGATCAGTTCCTCCATCGTCGTGTCTGACGACAGCCCGTCCCGCATCAGCAGTGATCGTTTCGACAGGTCGCCTGCCGCCATCGCCATGGCGTCCACCCGGCGAAGCTTGGCGAGGATGTCGCGGAAGACGTCCAGCTGCATGATCGTGTCGCGGCTTTCCGCGGACCCCGCATAGAGGGGTGCCGTGAAATAGCTGTGCTGCGCGCCGACCAGATCGGCCAGCCGCCGCGTGATCTCGAACGAATTCAGGTCCGACCCCCGCGTCAGACCGCCCATGACCGAGATAATCTCCAGATCCGGCCGGGCGAATGCCGCAACAAAGCGGGTGGCGAGGTTCAGCGTGTTGCCCCATGACATGCCGAACAGTTTGACCAACGGATCGGCCAGCACGTCCGACAGCAGATGCCCCAGCGCCGCCCCGACGATCATCTGGATGTCCTTGGCGTCGGATGGCGAGGGTGCCACATAGGCCTGCTTCAGCCCGAAGCGCGCGCACAACGCCGCCTCCAGCCCGGCGCAGGCGGCGAATGACGTATCGAAGGTGATCCGCACCAGCCCCGTGCGCCGCGCCTCGGACAGCGCCTTGTTCACGCGCAGCCTCGTCGCGCCCAGCTTCTGCGCGACCTGCTCCTGGGTCAGTTCCTCGACATAGTAGGCCCAGGCGACCTGAGCCAGAAAGCGTTCTTCGGTATCGACCTGCGGCAGCTTCGGGGCACGCGACATGATGCCTCCGGGGGCGCTACTTGACCGCGCCCATCGTCAGGCCGCGCACAAGATGCTTGGAGGCGATCAGCGCGAAGATCAAGACGGGGATCACGATCAGGGTCGAGGTCGCCATGATCTTTCCGTAAGGAACGTCATAGCCCTCCATGAAGGTCACGGCCATCGCGGGCGCGGTCTTGGCGTTCTTGGGTGCCAGGATGTAGGCGAACAGAAGCTCGTTCCAGGCGAAAATGAAGGACAGGATCGCGCTGACGGCCACGCCCGGCATCGCCAAGGGCAGGCAGATCGACCGGAAGATGCGCCATTGCGATGCGCCTTCCAGCAGCGCCGCCTCGTCCAGCTCGCGCGGGATCGACCGGAACTGGTCGGTGCAGATCCAGATCACGATGGGCAGGGTGAAGGTCAGATACATCAGGATCAGTGCTGTCAGCGTGTCGCGCAGCCCAAGCTCGCGCGAGATCAGGAAGACCGGAAAGGCCAGCACGACGGGTGAGACGAAGCGGTTGGTGATGAACCAGAACCACAGGTCGGTCTTGCCGCGGAACTCGAACCGCGCGAGCGCATAGGCGGCGGGGCAGCCAAGCGCGACGGCAAGGGCCGTTGTCACCACCGCAACGATGATCGAGTTGATCAGGCTGGCCCCGACCCGGTCCACGAACAGAACCTCGGTGTAGTTGGCGAGCGTCGGCGTGAACCACCAGACAGGCGGCGATTGCAGCGCGATGGACTGGGTCTTCAGGCTGGTCGTGACCATCCAGTAGAACGGAAACACGCAGAACAGGCAGATCGCGGTCAGAAGGATCGCCTGCACGAACAGCCCGTTGCGACCACCGGGCGTGACGCTCTGATTCGGACGGGACATCGTCAGACCTCGCGGTAGAAAAAGCGGATGTACATCCGCGCCAGGATGATCGTGATCGCCAGCAGGATGATCGACTGCGCGGACGCAAGGCCGATGTCGAACTGCCGGTTACCCACCCTCTCGATCAGGATCGCGATGAATTCCGTCGCCGACCCCGGCCCGCCCCGCGTCATCGTGAAGACCATGTCGAACAGCTTCAGTGTGTCGGCCGTGCGCAGGATCAGGACGGCGACAAGACCGGGGATCAGATAGGGCAATTGCACATGCCGCAGGATCGTCCAGTTGCTCTTGGTTTCCAGCCGCGCGGCCTCCTCGATCTCGGGCGGGACGGTGGACAGGCCCGCCAGCATGATGAGGGCGACAAAGGGCGTCCATTGCCAGATGTCCCAGTAGATCACGCCGACAAAGGCGTTGAACGGGTCGCCGATGAAGTTGATCGGGTCGACCCCGATCCAGGTCAGCATCTGGTTATAGACGCCGTATTTCTGGTTCAGCATGACCTGCGCCAGCAGGCCCACAACGGCATAGGTCGTTGCCATCGGCAGCACCAGCGACAGCCGCGTGATCGTCTTGAAGACCGTCAGGCCCGGCCGGTGCAGCAGGATCGCGATGCCGAGGCCGAGGGCGATCTGGACGGGAACGGCGATGAAGAACAGCGTCGCGGTTCGCCCCATCGCCTGCCAGAATACGGGGTCCGTCAGCACCTCGCCGTAGTTCGACAGCCCGATGAACTTTTCCTGCGCGCGCTTGGTCAGGTTGAAATTGAAAAGGCTTTTCCACAGCGCGTAGAGCAGCGGCAGGATGCCGACCATTGCAAGCGCCATCACTGCCGGACCGAGGAAGGCAAAGATCGTGGTGCGGCTGACACGGGTCGTCATGGGCAGGCTCCGCTGCGGGCAGCATCTTCGGACAAGGAAGACCCCGGCACGGAAATGCCGGGGCCCCCGGGAGGGGTGGCGGGGATCGCCCCCGCCAGCCTGTTGTCGCCTTGCGCCCTACTGGGCCAGCGGCTTCTTGCCGTCATAGTATCCGGCTTCCGCCAGCACCGCCTCCATCTTTTCGCCGATGGTCTTGGCACCCTCGTCGATGCTGACTTCGCCCAGCATCATCTTGGTGCCCCATTCCTGCACGATTTCGGTGATCGCGGGCCATTCGGCAAAGCGCGGACGGAATTCCGGCACGCCGTCCTTCCAGCTTTCCACCAGCGCCGGGATGAACTTGTAGGTCTCGGCCAGCGCCGGGTCGGCATAGGCCGACTGCCGCGCCGGAACCCCGCCCAGCTCCAGATACTTGCCGGCATTGGCCTTCGACGTCACCCACTGGATGAACAGCCAGCCTGCCGCCTTTTCGGCGTCATCCGCCTGCGTGGCGACGGCCAGGCTGAACCCGCCCAGCGCGGGCTTGCGCCCCGCCGGTCCTGTCGGTTCCGGTGCCACCGCCAGGCAATCGCCCAGCTTCGATGTCTCGGGGCTCGCCAGCGTCGAATAGAAGGCCGACCATTCCGTGATCATCGCCACATCGCCTTGCGCCAGCGCATTGACCGTCTCGGTATGGTCATAGGCGACGATGCCCTCGGGCATGTACTGCATCAGGTCCTGCCGGAACTGGAGGCCCGCCTGCGATTTCGGGCGAATTCAGGTTCGACTTGAATTCGGCGTTCAGGAACGACCCGCCGAAGGGCCAGAGCATCCGCGCGAAGCTGTCGGCCGACTGCGTCTCGTTCCGCTTCGATTGCAGGGCATAGGCATATTTGCCGTCCTTGGTCAGGGCCGGGCCATAGACGTCCTTCAGGTCGGCCCAGGTCGCGGGCGGGCCGTCAAAGCCTGCATCCTTCAGCATGCAGCTGTTGTAGAACATCATGCCGGAATAGTTGTCGAAGGGCAGGCCATAGACGACGCCGTTCCAGCCGCCGAAAGCGTTCAGCACCAGCGGGAAGAAGTCCGCCATGTCGAGATCGGGGTCCGCCAGATCGGCATTGGCCGTGAAGGTCTCGATCGGCTCGATCCAGCCGTTCTCGGCGAAGTTGCCGATCCAGACGAGGTCGATCAGCGCGATGTCGATGTCGCCGCCCGCCACGAAGTCGCGCACCTGTTCGCCCAGAGCATTCTCGTAGGGCATCGTCGTGATGTTCAGCTTGATTCCCGTCGCCGCCTCGAACTCCGGCAGCATCTGGATCGCGGCGTTGTAGCCGGGCCGGTCAAGGAACACGACATCGACCACCGTGCCCGCATAGGGCTTGGCCGCTTCCTCCAGCGACCAGGCACCCGCCTGCCCCGCCGTCAGCGCAGACGTCGCGGCAAGCGCCAATGCGCTTGCGTGCATCTTCAGTTTCATAGTGTCCTCCCTAAGGGTGTGGCGTCTCATTTGAATTCATTTGTAACGCCTTCCATATAAATGTATCAGAACGACGGCGAGTCAACTGCAAAGTTGCACGACCGCCGGGGGGAGGACGTTGAATGGCCGAGGTCACGCTGGCGAAGGTCGCCAAGCATTACGGGGCGCAGCAGGCGTTGTTCGACGTGTCACTGGACATCGCCGACGGTGAATTCGCGGTCTTCGTCGGCCCGTCCGGCTGCGGGAAATCGACACTGCTGCGCTCCATTGCGGGCCTCGAATCGATCACCGGCGGACGCATCTCGATCGGTGGCGCGGACGTGACCGATGTGGCCCCGTCAGACCGCGACGTGGCGATGGTGTTCCAGTCCTATGCGCTCTACCCGCACATGACGGTGCGCGAGAACATGGATTTCGGGATGAAGATCAACAACTTCACCCCCGATGAACGCAAGCGGCGCATCGCCGAGGCGGCGCGCGTTCTGCAACTCGGCGACTACCTGGACCGCAAGCCCGCGCATCTGTCCGGCGGACAGCGCCAGCGCGTCGCCATCGGCCGCGCCATCGTCAAGCAGCCGAAGGTGTTCCTGTTCGACGAACCGCTGTCGAACCTTGATGCAAAACTGCGCGTGCAGATGCGGGTCGAGCTCGAGGCGCTGCACCGCGAGCTGAAAGCGACGATGATCTACGTCACACACGATCAGGTCGAGGCGATGACGATGGCTGACAAGATCGTCGTGCTGAATGCAGGGAGGGTGGAACAGGTCGGCAGCCCGCTGGAACTTTACCACCGCCCGAACAGCGAATTCGTCGCGGGCTTCATCGGCGCGCCGTCGATGAACTTCCTGCCTGTGACCGCAAAGGGCGATCAGGTGGTCTGCGAAGGCCGTGGCATCACCCCGCCCGGCCCCTGCCCCGGTGCGGTGAAGCTGGGCATAAGGCCCGAGCATATCGTGATCGGCGCTGGCGGGGCGGGCGATATCAACGTTCAGGTCACGTTGAAGGAGACGCTGGGCGGGGACAGCTATCTTTATGTGCGCACGCTCTCGGGCGCTGTCCTTGTCGTCCGCGCCGACGGCGATTCGCGCCTTGATGCGGGCGACGCGATCGGGCTGACATTCCCGCCGCACCGGCTGCACCTGTTCGGTCCGGATGGGCGCACCATTGTTTCCGGCGATCCGGCGCAGGCCGGAACAGCGCAGAACGCGCCCCCGGCATGACCACCGACCGCGATGCCATAACCGCCGCCGTCGCGCGGTCGGCCACCGTGGCCGAAGTCGCCATCGGCGCGGGGCTTCTGCGCGAGGCTGGCGCGCTGTACCGGCGGCAGTTCGGCGACCGGTCCGGCCTGCATCATCGCTGACGGCAACACCTGGGCCGCCGCCGGGGCTGCCGTTCAGGCCTCGCTTCAGGCGGCGGGAATCGCGGTCCGCACCCATATCCTGCCTGCGACCCCCCGCCCCAAACCCACAGTCGAACTGGCCGAAGCCCTCAAATCCGTCCTCGCCACCGACGCCGCCACGCCCGTCGGCGTCGGATCCGGCGTGATGAACGATCTGGTGAAATACGCGGCCTTCCATCTGAACCGCCCCTATCTCTGCGTCGCCACCGCCGCCTCGATGGACGGCTACACCAGCGCAGGCTCGCCCCTGTCCGAGAAGGGCTTCAAGAAGACCCTGCAATGCCGCCCCGCCAAGGTCGTCCTTGCCGATCTCGACATCATCGCCGCCGCCCCTGCCGCCATGACCGGCTGGGGCTACGGCGATCTGGCGGGCAAGGTGCCCGCCGGGGCGGACTGGATCATCGCCGATGCGCTGGGGATCGAACCCGTTGACGACATCGCCTGGCCGATGGTGCAGGGCAACCTGCGCCGCTGGCTGGGCGATCCCGCGGCCATCGCCAGCGGCGACCGCAGGGCGATGGAGGGGCTGTTCGCGGGCCTGACCCTCGTCGGCCTGGCGATGGAGGCGCACGGGTCGTCCCGCCCGGCCTCGGGGGCCGACCATCAGGTCGCTCATCTGTGGGAGATGGAGGACCTGTCGCAGGAGCGGCGAGCGTGTCAGCCACGGGGCCTGCGTCGCGGTCGGCTGCGTGACCATGCTGACCCTCTACGACTGGCTTCTGCGGCAGGACCTGTCGCGCCTCGACATCGACGGCACCCGGAGCGGCGCGCGGACCATGGTGGACAAGGAACAGGACATCCTGCGCGCCTTCGGGCCCGGCGACATCGCTGACCGCGCCATCGCCGAGACGCGCGCCAAGCACGCCGATGCCGACACGCTGCGCGCAAGGCTGGTTGGCGTCACCACGGGGTGGTCGCGGACGTCGGCCCGCCTGCGCGACCAGATCATCCCCGCCGCCACCATGCGGGCGATGCTGACCGCCGCCGGTGCCCCCGCCAGCGCTGCCGCCATCGGCGTCAGCGCCGCGCATCTGCGCCGCACCGTCATGAACGCCCGCTTCCTGCGCGACCGCTACACGCTGCTTGATCTTCTCGACGAAACCCGCCTGCTTGCAGCAGCGGTCGATGCGACGATCCCGGCATCGCCCCGCGACGCACAGGCATAGGGCACAGACATGACCGACTATACCACCCGCGCCACCGGTGCCGCCGCAGAACTCCGCGACGCGGCCCTTGGCGTCGACCCAGTGCCGAATTCGACCGCCTCGCCGCAGCCATCGCCGCCGCCGCCCGCATCGTCTGCCACGGCGTCGGGCGCGAGGGGCTGATGATGCGCGCGCTTGCCATGCGCCTTTATCATCTCGGCCTCGCCGCGCATGTTGTCGGCGACATGTCCTGCCCGCCGGTCGGCCCCGGCGATCTGCTGCTTGTCTCTGCCGGCCCGGGCGATTTCTCCACCATCGCGGGCCTTGTCCGCGTGGCGATCGACGCCGGGGCTGCCACTGCCTGCGTCACCGCCCAGCCAACCGCGCCGGTCCCCCGCGCCTGCACCCTTGTTCTGACGATCCCCGCCCAGACAATGGCCGACGACCGGACACCCGCGCCGTCTTCCATCCTTCCGATGGGATCGCTGTTCGAAGGCGCGCAGTATCTGGTCTTCGAACTCCTCATCCTTGCCCTCCGCGACCGCCTTGACGCTGACCCCGATGCCATGCGCGCCCGCCACACCAATCTGGAATAACCCCATGCCCATCGCCGACCGCTTTTCCCTCGCCGGACGCCGCGCCCTTGTTACCGGGGCCTCCAAGGGTATCGGGGCGGAAATCTGCGCCGTCTTCGCCGAGGCCGGGGCCGACATCGTCGCCGTCGCGCGGGATGAGGGCGGGCTGGCCGAGGTCGCCCGCACGGTGGAAGCCAGGGGACGCCGCTGCCTGACGATTCCGGCCGACCTCGCCGATACCGACCAGACCCGCGCCGCCGCTATCCGGGCACTCGCCGAATGGGGCACCATCGACATCCTTGTGAACAACGCGGCCATCGCCCTGATCGAACCCGCCCTGACCGCGCCCGTTGAAAACTGGGACCTGACGATGGCCGTCAACATCCGCGCGCCGTTCATCCTGTCGCAGGCGCTTGCCCCAGCGATGATCGCGCAACGCTGGGGCAAGATCATCAACATCAGCAGCCAGACCGGCGTGATCGCGCTGGACGACCATGCGGCCTATGCCACTTCGAAGGGCGGGCTGAACGCGCTGACGAAATCGCTCTGCGTCGAATGGGCGCGCCACAATGTGCAGGTCAACGCGATCTGCCCGACTGTCGTGCTGACCCCGATGGGCCGCCGCACCTGGGGCCCGCCCGAGAAGTCCGGACCGATGCTGGCCAAGACCCCGGCAGGCCGCTTCGGCGAAACGGTCGAGATCGCGGACATGGCGCTCTATCTCGCCTCGCCCGCGTCTGGTCTTGTCAACGGCGCGATCATGATGATCGAGGGCGGCTATACCAGTGCCTGACACCTATGCGCTGGCCGATGTGGACTGGGCCTTCGACCGGTATGAATCGGTGCGCGCCCGCCTGCCGCAGGCCAAGTTCCCGCAGACGTCCGTCCACGCCCGCGACCTGTCCGACATCGCCGACCGCTATGACGCTTTCATCCTCGATGCCTTCGGCGTCCTGAATGTCGGCGCGACGCCGATCCCGGGTGCCGTCGCCCGCATGGCGCAGCTCCGCGCGATGGGCAAACGCCTGATCGTCCTGACCAACGCCGCCAGCTACACCCGCGCCGAAGCCCTTGCCAAATACCGCGCGCTGGGCTTCGACTTCACTGCGGATGAGGTCGTCTCCAGCCGCGATGCCGCCGTCAGCCGGCTGCCACCCGGCCTTCGCTGGGCCGCCATCGCGGCGCAGGGCGACAGCTTCGCCGACATCCCCGCCGACGTCACCGACCTGATCGACGACCCCGACGCGCTGGCTGGTGCCGATGGCATCCTGTTCCTGTCCTCGGTCCGCTGGACGCCCGGCCAGGCAGGCCCGCCTGACGCAGGCGCTGCAGGCCCGCCCGCGACCCGTCATCATCGCCAACCCAGACATCGTTGCCCCGCGCGAAGACGGCCTGACCGTGGAGCCCGGTGCCTTCGCGCATGACCTGACCGACGCCACCGGCCTAACCTGCGCCTATTTCGGCAAGCCCTTTCCGGACGCCTATGACGACGCCCTCGCCCGCCTGCCCGGCATCCCGCGCGCGCGCATCGCGATGGTCGGCGACACGCTGCACACCGATGTTCTGGGCGGGCGCGCGGCGGGCATCGGCAGCGTGCTTGTCACCGGCCACGGCCTGTTCGCGGGCCGCGACACCGTGCCCTACATCGCGCGGTCCGGCATCGTGCCCGATGTCATCGTGCCCACGACCTGACACCTCAGCGCAGGTCCCGCACCAGGATCGCCAGAAACATCGCCATCGACAGGAACGCCAGCAGCGACCCGGCCACAATGACGCCCAGCGACCAGTGCGCCAGGTCCAGCAGTTTCAGCGCCAACCCCCCCGTCATCAGGACGAACCCGGCCGAGCCGAAGACGACCTGAACCCAGGCCAGCCGGTTCGACCGGCGCGGCACCTGCCGGTGATACAGCCCGTAGAGGCAGGTCGTGACCCAGCCGAGCAGGTTGATATGCGCGTGCACCGGCGTCAGCATGAAATCCTCGTTGATGCCCATCCAGATGCCCAGCGACATGCCGGTCAGGCCCGCAAGGGCAGCGACAGAGAAACAGAAATAGGCCAGCGGGACAGACCCCCGGCCAAGGGAAACGGGCTGCGCAACGGCAGGCGAAAGCAGTGTCATCGGAACTCTCTCATGCAGGGGGGTACGCGCGGGCCGCCGTGACGGAACCCGCGCCAAAGATCGCATCAGGCGGATCGCATCAGGCGGCGTGCCGGCGGCGCATTTCTGCCTTGAGCGCATCGCGGTCGGCATCGGTCAGCCCGATGTCGTCCAGCATCCGGTCATCGGTGAAATGCTGGTCGGCCAGCTGCCGGATCAGGTCGCGGTTGGCGCGCCGGGCCAGGGCCAGGTCGCGGAAACGGTCCGCCCAGCGACGCATGCCGGACGCAGGGGAAAGCTCGCGTGCCGCCAGAAAGCGGTCAGAAAACTCGGTCATCTATATCATCCTTCGTTAAAGGCCCCGGCAGATCACAGGTCAAAACCTGCGGTCCGACCCCGTTCGGGGAAACGGACACTCCGTCGGCGCGCCAGCCGATGAATTGAACGGCGGTCCCCGGCGCAAAGCGGCTGCGGGGCCGTGCAATGGGGATGGCACGACCGGGCCCTGTTCGCCGGAAAGACCGTCGTTCAATTCATCGGCGGTATCGCGCGCCCGCGTTGCAGCGACCGTTGTATTCAGCGTGTGAAAAGCGCATGAGACCGGTGTTTTTTGGTGACGATTTCGAAACAGGCACATCTTGGCGACCATCACCCCCTTACCGTCCGTAAACCGCAACGGAACCCGCATCGAGATTCGGATGCTGGGCGAACTTGCTCTGATCCGCGGCGGCCGTCCGCAGGCCTTTCCGGCCTCCCGCAAGGCACGCGCGCTGCTGGCCTATCTGGCACTGACCGGGCGGGCGCACCGGCGCGAGCGGCTGTGCGAGATGTTCTGGGATGTCCCCGACGACCCCCGCGCATCGCTGCGCTGGGCGCTGACAAAGCTGCGTCCGCTTCTGAATGACGGGCCGCGCGAACGCCTGACGGCCGACCGCGAGCGCGTGCAGCTGTTGCTCGACCCTGCCGATCTGGACCTGACCCTGATCCGCGCACGGCTGTCCGAAACCGCTGCCCCGCCCGATGCCGATGCCCTGACCCGGTTTGCGGGCCAGCTCCGCCAGCCGCTTCTCGACGGGCTCGACATGCCGCAGCTCGAGCTCTGGCAGACCTGGCTGACCGGCATGCGGGCCGAGGTTCAGCGGATGCTGACGGATGTCCTCCGCCTGCTGACGGCGCAGTCCGATCCGGCGCAGGCCGCCCGCTGGGCCGAAGAATGGGTCGGTGCCGATCCCTGGAACCGCGGCGCCCACGCCCATCTTGTCCGCGCGCTCCGCGCCATCGGTCGCACCGAAGACGCAGCACGGATCGAACTGAACTACCGCCAGATCGCCGCCGAAGCCGGGCTGCCGGGCGATCTCGGTCCGGCGGACCCGCAACCCGGGCCGGCCATCCCGGCACAGCCATCCGACAATGCCCCGGAACCGCACCAGACCATCGCCTTCTGCACCGCATCCGACGGCGTGCGCCTGGCCCATGCCAGCACCGGCACGGGCCGCCCGCTGCTCAAGGCCGCGAACTGGCTGAACCATCTGGAATACGACTGGCAGAGCCCGATCTGGGCTGGCACCTTCCACCGCCTTGCCGCCCGGCGCCGCTTTATCCGCTATGACAGCCGCGGCAACGGCATGTCCGACTGGGACGCGGCCGAGATCGGCCTTGATGGCTTCGTGCGCGATCTGGCAGCCGTCGCCGACGCGGCGGGGCTGGACCGCTTCCCCCTGCTCGGCATGTCGCAGGGCTGCGCCACGTCGATCCGCTATGCCGTCGAAAACCCGACCCGCGTCTCGGCCCTGGTCCTGATCGGCGGCTATGCGACCGGCTGGCGCATCGGGGCCGCGCCCGAGGAACGCGAACGGCGCGAGGCGGTGATGACGCTGACGCGCCTTGGCTGGGGCACCTCGAACCCCGCCTACCGCCACATCTTCTCGCAGACCTTCATGCCCGATGCGCCTGCCGACAAGCTGGCCTGGTTCGACGAATTCCAGCGGCTGACGACGTCGGCGGAGAATGCCGTGCGGTTTCAGGATGCCTTCGGCGACATCGACGTGCGCCCGCTGCTGCCACAGGTCCGCGTGCCGACGCTGGTGCTGCATGCGCGCGACGATCAGCGCATTTCACTGGGCCAGGGTCGCGAACTGGCCATCGGCATCCCCGGCGCACGGCTGGTCACGCTGGAAAGCCGCAACCACATCCTGCTCGGCGACGAGCCTGCCTGGGACGTGGCGATGGGCGAGATCGAGCGGTTTCTGGAGGGGCTGGGGTTGTAGGGCGGGCTTACCACTACCCGCCCTGACCCCTTTCGCAGTGCGCCGCCATTCCCGCCCGGAATCAAGCCGAAGGCGCCGGGCGAGCGCCTCACTCCGCCGCGTGCCGCGCGCCTTTCAGGATCAGCGGGCGCTGCGCCGTCAGCGCCTCGACCTTTTCGGTCAGCGCCCCGATCTCGGCCCGCGCCTCGGCCAGACCGTCGGCCAGCACAAACCCGTCCGGTGCCTGCTCCTCGGCCTCTTTCGGCCCGATGATCCAGCTGAACGCCCATTTCAGGACCCGCCCCAGATCGTCCATGATCAGGAAGAACGACGGCACCACGACCAGGCTCAGGATCGTCGAGACGATGATCCCGCCGATCACTGCGATCGCCATCGGCGCGCGGAACGTCCCGCCCTCGCCGACGCCCAGCGCCGAGGGCAGCATGCCCGCCGACATGGCGACCGAGGTCATCACGATGGGCCGCGCCCGCTTGTGCCCCGCCTCGATGATCGCCGCGAACCGGCTCATGCCCCGGTGCCGCATCTCGACCGCGAAATCGACCAGCAGGATCGCGTTCTTGGTCACGATCCCCATCAGCATCAGGATGCCGATCAGCACCGGCATCGAGACCGGATTGTTCGTCAGGATCAGCGCCCCCGCCACCCCGCCGATGGCCAGCGGCAGCGAGAACAGGATGGTGAACGGCTGGATCACCGACTTGAACAGCAGGATCAGCACCGTCAGCACCAGCATCAGGCCCATGATCATCGCATTGCCGAAGCTGGCCGTCAGTTCCTGCTGCACCTCGGCGTCGCCCGCCTCGGCCACCGTGACCGACGGCGGCAGCGCCACGCCTTCGGTGATCTCCTTGAACCGCGCTGTCGCGGTGTCCAGCGCCACGCCGACCGGCAGGCTGGCCCCGATGGTGACGACCCGCTCGCGGTTCCGCCGGTTGATGGCACCCGGACCTTCGTCGATGCGGATATCCGCCACCGCGTTCAGCGGCACCGTGCCGCCCGTGCCCGTCTGCACCCGCAGCGCCCCGATGCTCGCCACGTCGTTGCCGACCGTGTCGTTCATCTGCACGCGCACCGGGATCAGCCGGTCATCGACCGACACCTTCGCCAGCGCCGGGTCATAGTCGCCGATGGTCGAGACGCGCACCGTCTGCGCGATGGCTGCCGCCGTCACACCCAGCCGCGCCGCGATGTCCGGCTTTCGGGAATATCTGCACTTCGGGCCGGGGCAGCGCGCCTTCGGCGGCGACCTGCGCCAGCGCCGGATCGCCGCGCAGCTTGCCCTCCAGCACCGCGACGGTGTCGTTCAGGTCCTTTTCATTCGCCGACAGGATCGAGAACGAGATATCGCGCTCGCCCCGGTCGTTCAGCTTGAACGCGCGGATATCCGGGATCGCCGCGATCCGGGTGAAGACCTCGGCCTCGATCTGGTTCTGCGGGCGCAGACGGCCCTCGGACGCCACCTCGGGCAGCATCGGCCCGATCACCGGCACGGCGGTTGCGATGTCGATGGCCTTGCGCAGCAGCGAATGGTCGAGCGGGTCCAGGATCACGGTGAAGTTCGCGCGCCGTATGTCGCGTTCGCCCTTGGGCGAAGACCCCGACAGCACGAACACGTCCTTCACCCCGTCCACGTCCAGGATCGCCTGCCGCATCGCCTCGGTCGTGCGGTCGGTATCGGCCAGCGTCGATCCCGGCGGCAGTTCGACGCTGATCGGGATGCGGCTGACATCCTCGGGCGGGATGAAGCTGCCCGGTATCTTCGACATGTAGAACAACGACACAGCCAGAACGCCGAACGCGGCGACCAAAGTGATGTAGCGTGACGGGAACCGGAACGACCGGGGCCGGACAACCGCTTTCACGCCCGGCACCCGACCGAGCACCGGCTTCAGCAGCCACAGCGGGTTCGGCAGACGCGGCAGATGCCCCGTCGCCGTATGCTGCACGAACCAGATGTAGCCGCGCATGACCGGACCGTCCTTCTGGTCCTCCTCATGCGCATCCTTCGCCCGCATCAGATACGCCGCCATCATCGGCGTGATGAGGCGCGCGACCAGAAGCGAGATCAGCACGGCGATGGCCACCGTCAGGCCGAACTGCCGGAAATACTGCCCCGGAATGCCGGGCATGAAGGACACCGGCACGAACACCGCGACGATGGTCGCCGTGGTCGCAATGACCGCAAGCCCGATCTCGTCCGCAGCCTCGATGGCCGCGCGGTAGGGCGTCTTGCCCATGCGGATATGCCGCGCGATGTTCTCGATCTCGACAATCGCATCATCGACCAGGATGCCCGTCGCCAGCGTCATCGCAAGGAAGGACACAAGGTTCAGCGAGAACCCCAGCAGGTCCATGACATAGAAGGTCGGGATCGCCGACAGCGGCAATGCCACGGCGGAAATCAGCGTCGCGCGCCAGTTCTTCAGGAACAGCAGCACCACGATGACCGCCAGCAGCGCACCCTCGATCAGCGTATGCAACGCCGCCTCGTAGTTGCCGTAGGTATAGGACACCGTGTCATCGACCGGCTTGATCTGCACGTCCGGATGCTTGACGCGGATCTCGTCCAGCGTCTTGTTCACGACTTCCGCAACGCTGACCTCGGACGCGCCCTTGGCGCGGAACACGCCGAAAGTTACCACCTGTTCGCCGTTGAACCGCGACATCGAGCGCGGCTCCTCATAGGTGTCCGTCACCTCGCCCAGTTCGGACAGCCGCACAAAGCGCCCGTTCGGCAAGGCAATCGTCGTCTCGGACAGCTTGGCTGCGGTCGACGCATCGCCGAGTGTCCGGATCGCCTGTTCGCCGCCGCCGATATCGCTGCGCCCCGCGCCCTGATCGGTGTTGGTCAGGTTCAGCTGCTGGCTGACCGAAGCCGCCGAGATGCCGAAACTGTCCAGCCGCAGCGGATCAAGCTCGATGCGGATTTCGCGGTCGGCCCCGCCGTAGCGGTCCACGCGCCCGATGCCCGTCTGGCCCTGCAGGCCGCGCGTCACCACGTCGTCAACGAACCACGAAAGCTCCTCCAGCGTCTTGCCCGGCGACGCGACGGCAAAGGTCATGATCGCCTGACCCTCGACATCGATGCGGGTCACGATGGGCGTGTCGATGCTGCCCGGCAGGTCGCCCACGATCTGGTCGATGGCGTCCTTGACGTCCTGCACCGCCTTGTCGGTCGGCACGTCCATGCGGAACTCCACTGCCGTGGTCGACACGCCGTCCGCCAGCGTCGAGATCACGTTCTTGACCCCGGTGATGCCTGCCACGGCATCCTCGATCTTCTTTGTCACCTGCGTCTCAAGCTCGGCCGGGGCGGCGCCCGCCTGCGTCGCCGTCACCGCCACCAGGGGCACGTCGATGTTCGGGAACCGGGTGATCGGCAGGCTGTTGAACGACTGCCAGCCGAGGATCATCAGCATGACGAACAGAAGAAGCGGCCCGACAGGGTTGCGGATCGACCAGGCAGAGAAGTTCATCGCGCCGCTCCTGTCAGTTCGACGCGGCCTGATCCGCGACGGTCATCTCGACCGGCTGGATCATGTCACCATCGCGCACAAAGGCCCCGGCCTTGGCGACCACCAGATCGCCCTCGGCCAAACCTTCGGATACCTCGATCCATCCACCGTCGCGGATGCCCGTCGTCACCGGTTTGCGCAGCCGCGCGCCCGTCCGCGCCCACAACCAGCACCGAATCCACGCCTCCGGACGTTGACAGGGCCGAGGTCGGGACCGCCAGCGCTGTCCGCGCGGCCGACCAGCACCGTCGCATCCGCGAACAGGCCCGACACCACAGCCGAGCCGTCATCCAGCGCGATCCGGACGCGCCCCAGACGGCTTGTCGCATCGACCTGCGGCTCGACCAGCCTGACCTTGCCCGTCAGCCCCGCCGCCACGCCCACCGCACGGATCGTCACCGCCTGCCCGACCGCCAGCCGCAGCACATCCTGCTCGGCCACGTCCGCCCGCAGTTCCAAGAGCCCGTCGCGGTCGATCACGAACATCGGCCCGCCCGCAGCGCTGCCGATGGCACCGACCTGCGCGTTGCGTTCCACCACGCGCCCGGCGACCGGCGCCTTGACTGACGTCCGGCCCAGATTCAGTTCCACATCCGCGATCTGCGCATCGACCACCGCCACCTGCGCGCCCGCCGCTTTCATGCCCTGTTCGGCCACCGTCACCCGCGCCTTGGCCGATGTCGCCGCGGCCTCCGCCTGGTCCGCCGCCGCGTCAGATACCGTGCCCGCCGCCTGCAGCTTCTTCGTGCGGTTCCAGACCCGTTCCGCCTCATCCCAGGCCGCCTGCGCCTCGACCAGCTGCGCAGCACCCTGCGCGATCGCCGCCTCGGCCGACGCCCGGCTGGCCGCCAGCTGGCTCTTCTGCAGGTCCAGCGCCGATCCCGACAGTTCGACCAGAACCTGCCCCGCCTCGACCCAGTCGCCGATATCGGCGTGGATCGCCTCGATGGCCTGCCCCTCGATCTGCGGCTGGACATAGACCTGATCGACCGGCCCGATCTGGCCCGATGCGCGGATCACGTCGCGCAGGTCATGCGCTGTCGTCTTCATCACTGAAATCGCGGGCAGCAGCGCCGCCGCCTCGGCAGGTTCGGGCACAGCCGCCGTCTCGGCTGCGACAGCACCTGCCCAAGCCAGCGATCCCGCTAGAACCAGCGGCATCAGGTTCCGAAACTGCATCACGATCTCCTGAGGATTGCGTCCGGGTGCGCCCCGGAAATTTCGGTCACGATGCCTTCGATCACCCTCATGACCATAGGCCGCAGCGCCGACCGCTCAAGCGACAGCGGCAGCGTCCTGTCGCCGCAGGCGCTGATGACGCTGCCCTTTATCAGAAGCACGATCAGATAGGCGTGGGCGGCATAGTCCCGCGCCGCCTGCTCGGGCGTCGCGCCCGACAAAAGCGCGAAGACCTTGATCAGATGCCCGATCACCGCATCCTGGAACCGCCCGCTGATCGCGCCGATCTCGGGCTTGCGCAGCGAAGCCGCCTCGATCTCGGCCCACAGCGCGCCGTCGTTCTCGTCGTCGTCCATATGGATGCGGATCGCCGCGATCAGCGTCGCGCGGGGGTCGGGCGACCGCATGATCGCCGCAAAATCCGCCTCGAGCCGGGCCATGTCGGTTTCGACCATCGCTTCGATGATCGCGTTCTTGGATGGGAAATAGCGGTAGAAGTTGCCCGCGCTGATCCCCGCCGCACGCGCCAGGTCCTGCATCGACGCGCCGTCGAAGCCCTTCGCAGCGAAGACGCCCTTGACGCGCGCCAGAAGGTCCGCGCTGCGGACAGCGCTGTCAGTACCGTGCGCAGGCCCGTGCGCTGGACTGTGGGCAGGAAGGTGGGTGGTATCGGGCATCATGTCGGAAATAGCCAAGGGAATGAACGTTCATTCCCATACAGCGCGACGCGACGTAAGGCAAGGGCGGCGTTGCCGCAGGCACACCGCGCGCCGATCTGTGCCCGCCTTATGGGCAGCACCCCACCTGCAGGCGATCAGTGCAGGAACGACCGGATTGTCTGCAAGGCCCCGTCCAGCGCCTTGCCCTCCTCATCCTTCAGCGCCGCCTCGCGCAGCCGCCGCGCCCAGTCCGCCGCATCCTCGCGCCCCCCGACCTGCGCGATCCCCGCCAGAACGCGGTCGAATTTCGACTGGCCGCGCGCATGGGTGTCGGAATAGCCCTTGATGAGCCTCCGGCAGCGGAGCACTTCGACCGCAAGGTCATAGTGGCCCGGCAGGTATCCCATCGCTTCGGCCAGCCAGCGGTCCAGATGCGCCACCTCGTCGGCATGGCGCAGCGTGCGCAGACGCCAGCGCCTCAAGCCCCCGATCAGATAGAGCATCCCGAATCCGATCAGCCCGTCCGTCCGGATGCGCCGTCCGCGCCCGAACCATCGCGCGATCCGGCCCATCCAGGCCGGGTCGCCCCGCACCCGCGCGCCGAGGCCCGCCGGGAAACAGCCCGACAATCTCCTCCGCCCCCGGATGCATGAACTCCGTCACCTGCATCAGGCGGTCGCCGCCCGCCCCCATCTCGCCCGCGATCCGGCCCATCCGGTCGCCGCGCGTCTTCAGGTCCGCGACCCGGATCACATCGTCATAGGCCATCGCATTGGCGATATATTTCGCGGCCTCGCGCGTCAGGACATGGCCCCGCGCCGCATCATCGCGCACAAGAATGCCCTCGACGCGCGCCAGATAGGCCGCGCCATAGGCCAGGTCCTGGAACCCCACCACCTTGCGCAGCCCCGGCAGCGCCATCTCCGCCACCGCTTCCGGCAAGGCCGCAACCCGCGCCGCCAGCCGGGTCCACTCCGCGACCAGGTTCGGCGGTCCAGCTGGTTCCGTGGTGACTGGAACCTGCGCCGGGGCGGCTTCCGCTGGCACCGCCCCAGCCCCCTCGAACCCCGCCGCAAAGGCACCGAGGCTCGCCTCCACCCCCTTGCCGCCGCCCGCCACCGCCGCCTCGAAGGCCGCGCGCGGAAAGGGCAGCGCGCCCGACGCCGCCAGCGCCCCGAACAGGGCCGCCGAGATCACCGACCCGGCCCCAACCGCCAGCGCGTCGAAATCGCCCCAGATCACCCGCTGCGCCGCGACCTCCGCCGCTGCCCGCACTTCGTCCGGCTGCACGATCCCGTCGCCCGGCACCATCTTTTCGCTGACCGCCAGCGCCCGGTGGGTCGATGCGATCAGCGTCGTGCGGTCCGGTGTCACGAACCCCCTGATGATCGCGCGCCCCGCCTCCATCATCTCGGCCGCGATCAGGATGTCGACGTCGCCCGCCGCAGGCAGCAGCGCGAAGACCGGCATCCGGTCGCCCGCCGGGGCCATCTCGATGTAGTAGATCGTGGCACCCGTCCGCTGCGACACCCCCGCGACCGAGGTCGCCTGCGCCACATAACCGTTCGCCCGCGCCAGACCTTGAATCCAGTCCGTCAGCACACCCCCGCCCTGCCCGCCGACGGCCATGACCGCCAGCTTGATGATCCCGTCCGGCTTGTTGGCCGGAGTCAGCGCGGCAAGGGGCGACAGCTCGTTCATCGCACAGGCCCGAAGCTCAGCCGCCGCGCCGCGCGCCGCGCCTGCAGCCAGCCCGTGATCCCTGCCCGCAGCCCGGCCCAGCGGCGTTCCCAGACCCCCGGATTGTGCACCACATCGGCGCGGTAGAACGACGGGCACAGCACGGCAGCATCCGCGACCTCGCCGCAGTTCCCGCAGCCGACGCAGGACTGGTCGATGCTGCGCGACGGGATCGTCGCGCAGCGGATCGTCCAGCTTTTTCAGCGACAGCGACGGGCAGCCCGACAGCCGGATGCAGGCATGATCGCCCGTGCAGATATCCTCGTCGATCACCGAAGCGCGGGGCCTCGACCCGCCGCCCTTCCTTGATCGCCGCCAGCGCCAGCGGCTTTTCCCGCCGCTGCTTGTTCAGCATGCATTCGGATGACGCGATGATGACCTTCGGCCCCGGTTCCTTGGTCGTCAGCGCCTCGCGCAGCGTGTCGCGCATCTTCTTCACGTCATAGGTCCGGTCGATCTGCCTGACCCAGTTCACCCCGACACCACGCATCGCCTTGGAGATCGGGTTCCCCGTGGCTTTCGTCTTGTTGGTTGCACGGCTGGACATCACGTCCTGCCCGCCGGTCGCTGCGGAATAGTAGTTGTCCACCACCATCACCACGCCGTCGGATTTGTTGAAGACCATGTTGGTGATCGAGGATGACAAGCCGTTATGCCAGAACCCGCCATCGCCGATGATGCTGATCGGGCGGCGTTCGCCCCCGCCGTCGAACGCCCCGTTCGCGGCAGGCCCCAGGCCGTAGCCCATCGTCGCCCCGCCGATCTCGAACGGCGGCAGCGACCCGAACAAGTGGCAGCCGATATCGGCCGCGATCTGGTGCTTGCCCAGCTCGCGCTCGACCAGCTTCATCGCTGCAAAAATCGGGCGTTCCGGGCATCCGGTGCAGAACCCCGGCGGACGGATCGGCACGGTCTTCGTCAGATCGGGTATCTGCGGCCGCTCGGTGTTCGGCGCGCGGACCGTCGCGGGCAGCATGTCGGGCGCAGCCGGCTTTCAGGAACGCGGTGACGCCGTCCAGCATCACCTGCCCGGTATATTCCCCGGCCATCGGGAACACGCCCTTGCCGTGCAGTTTCACCTGCGCCCCGGCCCGGTACAGATATGACCCGAGCTGGCTTTCGATGAATTCGGGCTGCCCTTCCTCGACCACCAGAACATCCGCCTTGCCCTTGGCCCAGTCCAGAAACTCCGACGCGATCAGCGGGTAAGTCACGTTCAGCACATAGACCGGCACCTGCGTCGCACCGTACAGGTCCGCCAGCCCCAGCCGCTGCAACGCCCGGATGACGCCGTTGTACATGCCCCCCTGACAGACGATCCCGACCCGCGCGCCTTCCGGCCCGAAGCGTTCGTTCAGCCCGTGTTCGACAATGAACTTCTCCGCCGCAGGCCAGCGGTTCTTCACCTTGTCCTGTTCATGCACATAGGACATCGGCGGCAGCACCACGCGGTTGAAGTCGCTGCGCGGTGCCGACAGCGCGTCCTTCACCGACAGCGGCGGGCGCACGTTGTCGCGCGTCACAAACGACCCGGTGACATGACATGACCGTATCCGCATCGTCAGCATCACCGGCGATATTCGACGCCTCGGACAGCGCAAACCCGTCCCCCACCGCCTTGACGATGCTCGGCAGGTTGGGGCGCGGGTCCAGCAGCCAGAACTGCGACTTCATCGCGAAGGCGTGGCTGCGTTCCTGCATGATGGAACTGCCTTCGCCGTAATCCTCGCCCAGGATCACCAGCGCGCCCCCCGTCACCCCGCTCGAGGCAAGGTTCGCCAGCGCGTCCGACGCCACGTTCACCCCCACCGGCCCCTTGAACGTCACCGCCCCCCTGATCGGGTAATGCACCGACGCCGCCAGCATCGCTGCCGCCGCCGCCTCGTTCGCATTCGCCTCGAACCGCACGCCAAGCTCGCCCAGCAGGTCCTGCGCGTCGGCCAGCACATCCATCAGATGGCTGATCGGCGCGCCCTGATAGCCGCCGACATAGCCCACGCCGTTCTCCAGCAGCGCCTTGGTGATCGCGAGGATCCCCTCGCCCGTGAAGGTTTCGCCCGCGCCCTTTCGCAGGTCCTCGACCTCGGCCTTGAACGACGCGTTCCGCCATGTCAGATCTCGTGCCTCCGGATGTTCGCCAGCATCTTCTGCAGCGTGCCGACAAAGGCCCGCCGTTCCTCCTCCGGTATTCCCCGGAACATCCGCCCATGCGCCGCCGCCATATGCGGCCACAGCACCTCGAATGCCGCGCGGCCCGCATCCGTCGCATAGACCCGCGTCACCCGGCTGTCCGTCGCGTCCGCCTCGCGCCGCACCAGCCCTTCGCCCACCAGCGCATCCAGCGCCCGGCTCATCGTCGACTGTTCCGTGATCGCATAGACCGACAGATCGCCGATCGTCGGCCCCTCGATCACCGACAGCACCGCCAGTGCCCGCATCTTCGGCGTCGTCAGGCCCATCGCCGCCATCTCTTCGCGCAGGCTGGCGTTGTAGCGCCCCATGATGCGGTTCATCAGATAGGGCGCAAAGTTCTGCAGGCCGATCTCGCCCAGCCTCGGACCGGGGATGGGGGTTTCGTCGTTCATGCGCCCAGCGCCTTTGCCGCAAGATACCCCGACCCGCCGCCAAGCCCCGGCCCGGGATGCGTCGAGGCCCCGATATGCACCAGCCCCCGGATGCCCGTCTTCGGGTTCGCCTGCTCCGGCGACCGCCACAGGAAGAACTGATCGACTGCGCAGGACCCGCCATAGGGATCGCCGCCGACAAGGTTGATGTTCATCGCCTCAAGATCGCCTGGCGAATACGCCCGCCGCGCCAGAACCGACCTGCCGAACTCCTTGATATGGCGCGCCAATATCCGCTCGATCCGGTCCGCGAAGGCCTCCCGCGCGGCTGTCGGTCCAGTCCGCCCCGGTCGTGATCTCGCCCGCCGCGTCGCCCTTGAGTGACGCGCGGCGCATCGGGAATCTGCAGCCATAGCACCGCCTTGCCCTCCGGACAGCGCGTCGGGTCGAGGCGATGCGGCTGGCCGACGCAGATCGTGGGGACAGCTGGCAGCAGCCCCCGCTCTGCCTCGTTCGCCGACCGCGACACCGCATCGATCCCGTCCGTCAGATGGATCAGCGCCACATTGTCCAGACCACCGGTCAGCCAATCCGGCTGCCGGTCGAGCGCATAGTGCAGCTGGAAATTCCCCCGCCCGTGCCGCCAGACGCGGGGACTGGGCTGACCGAGCAGCCGGTCATAAAGCTGCCCCGGTGCCACCGAGGCCAGAACAGTATCGCCCGGGATGGTCTCGCCCGAGGCCAGCGTCACGCCCGTTGCGCGCCCCCCGGCCACGTCGATCCGCGCCACCTCCGCGCCCGTCCGGACCGTGCCGCCCTTTTCCTCGATCAGCCGCCGGAATGCGTCCGCCGCCTGGCCCGCGCCGCCCTTCACCACCGGCGCGCCTGCGGCCTCCAGCGCAAAGGCCACGACCTTTCCCATTGCCGCCGAATAGGCGCTTTCCGGCGTCAGCCCGCAATGCAGCACCCAAGGTGCCCAGAGCGCCCGGACCAGATCGCTGCCATAGGTGCCCTCCAACCAGCCCCGCGCCGGACCCATCGCCTGCCCGAACCAGTCCGCCGTCGCGCGCGTGCCCTGCTTCCAGGTCCGCCCGCCCACCAGCTTTGCCGCCTGCCAGCCCCAAGGCGGACCGCCCAGCAGGCCGAACAGGAACGGCGCATCGCGTTCGATGCCGCCGACATCCCGCGCATGGGCGTCGCCGTCGCCCGGCGCCAGCGCATTCAACGCCGCGACGTTCTTCGCCCGGTCGGTCGTCAGCACCAGCGCCGACCCGTCCGGGCGCAGCACCGCCGTCGGATGCGCCGTATGGCAATACTCCATCCCGTGCCGCGCCAGATGCGGTCCAAGCGCCGCCCCGGCGGGCGAGGTCAGGAACAGCACGAAGGTCGCCGCCATCACGTCATGCCGGAACCCCGGCAGCGTGATCTCCTCGGTCCGCAAGCAGCCGCCGATCCGGTCTTCCCGTTCCAGCACCGTCACGCGATCGCCCTTCAGGGACAGCATCGCCCCCGCGACCAGCGCGTTGATGCCGGACCCGATGATGACGTGATCGGCGGCCACCTGTCAGCCTTTCGGAACCAGCGCCAGCGCCCGGATCGGCGACCCCGTGCCGTTCTGGATCTTCAACGGGGCCGCGATCAGGATCGCGCCCTTGGGCGGCAGCTTGTCGAGATTCGCCAGCGACGCCAGACCGTAGCGGTTCGCCTTGTGCAGCAGGTTGTGCGCCGGATAGGGCGGGGTCATCCCACCCGCCTGCCCCGCATCCGTCCCGATGCACTGGTTGCCCCAGCCGGTGATGCCCTTGCCCAGCAGATATTCGATGCAATCGACCGTCGGGCCGGGGCTGTGCGGACCTGTTGCATCCGCATTCAGATACAGGTTCTCGTCATGCGCGCGCTTGTCCCAGTCAGACCGCAGGACGACCCATTCGCCCGCATTGATCGCGCCGTGCTTTGCTTCCCATGCCTTCACCGCCGCCGCGTCCAGCAGGTAATCCGGGTTCTTCGCCACCTCTGCCGACACGTCGATGACATTGACCGGGGCCACCAGTTTCTGCATCGGGATCGTATCGGTATAGCCGTCGGCATAATCCTTGCCGGTGATCCAGTGATGCGGCGCGTCGAAATGCGTGCCCGAATGCTCGCCCAGCTTCAGCCAGTTCCAGGCCCAGAAGGGACCGTCGTTGTCGTATTCGCTGATCTTGTGGATCTCGATCTTCGGCGTGTCCTTGGCAAAGTCCGGCGGCAGCTTCAGAAGCGGCGTGTCGGGGCCGAGCGTGCCCGAACAATCCACCACCTCGATCCCGCCTGACAGAAGCATCTTGCCAAGGCTTTCCAGAACCGCGTTCGACGTCATTTCTCTCTCCCTCGCTGGCGCCGCGTATGGCGCATTGCCATACGCCTGCCATACGCATGCTGGCACCTGAATATGCTAGACAGAATTCAATGCATTTGCAAATATCCCCGCGTCAAGGAGGGGGTGGATGAACGACGCCTTCGACGCGGTCCTGATCGGTGCTGGCCACAACGCGCTGGCCTGCGCGCTGCACCTGTCCGCCAAGGGCTGGCGCGTCGGCGTGTTCGAACAGGCGGGTCAGCCGGGCGGCGCGGTCAAGACAGGGGAATACACGCTTCCCGGCTTCCGCCATGACTGGGGCGCGATGAACCTGTCGCTGTTCGCAGGCTCGCCTTTCTTCAAGATTTATGGGGCGGATCTGATCCGGCACGGCCTTGAATTCGCGCCTGTGACCGATACATTCTGCTCGGCCTTCCCGGACGGCAGCTGGTGCGGCGTCTCCACCGACCTCGCCGCGACCAAGGCGCGGATTGCCGCGCTGTCAGCCAAGGATGCGGAAACATGGGATCGGCTAGTATCCGGCTTCGGGGCCGAGGCCCCGCATCTTTTCGGCCTGTTGGGCAGCCCTGTCGGAAAACGTGCGCTTGCATATTTCATGCTCAAAACACTGCGCGCGAAAGGCCTCTCCGGCAGCGCCGACCTGACCCGTTTCCTTCTGTCCTCACCGCGCGCATGGTTAACGGAAACTTTCGAAAGCGACCGCATCCGCGCGATGCTCGGGGCATGGGGAATGCATCTCGACTTCGCTCCCGACGTCGCGGGCGGCGCGCTGTTCCCGTATCTTGAGGGGATGGCAAATCAGGCCTTCGGGATGGTGCTGGGCAAGGGCGGGGCGGATACTATCATCCATGCTCTGGTCAAGGCGATCACCGCGCGCGGCGGGCATGTGGAATGCGGAACCGCAGTCCGACGAGTTGTCCAATCAGGCGGACGCGCGATCGGGATCGAACTGGCCGACGGGCGGAAAATCATTGCAAAACGGGCGGTGATCGCCGGTGTCGCGCCCTCCGCGCTGAACAGCCTGACCGGCGGCACCGGCGACGCGCGCTTCGACCGGGCGATGGCCGACTACGGCCACGCCCCCGGCACGATGATGATCCACCTCGCCATGTCCGCCCTGCCCGACTGGGCCGCCGGGGCGGCCCTGCAACGCTTCGCCTACGTCCACCTCGCTCCCTCGCTCGACCAGATGGCCCGCACCTACCAGCAGGCGCTGGTGGGCCTGCTGCCGGATGAGCCTGTGATCGTCGTCGGCCAACCGACGGCCATCGACCCGACACGCGCGCCGGACGGCAAGCATGCCCTCTGGGTGCAGGTCCGCATGTCACCCGGCACGATCCGGGGCGATGCCAAGGGTCAGATCATGGCTGCGGACTGGGGGTCCGCCGCGCGCCCTTTTGCCGACCGGGTGCTGGGCATCATCGACGCCTATGCCCCCGGAACAACAGCGAAAATCATCGGCGAACGGATCGTCACCCCGCTCGATCTGCAAGCCGAAAACCCGAACCTGATCGGCGGCGATCAGGTTTGCGGATCGCACCATCTGTCCCAGCATTTCATCTTCCGCCCCGCCCGCGGCCATGCCGACGGGTCCACCCCGATCCGCAAACTGCACCTGACCGGGGCCGCCGTCTGGCCGGGTGCCGGAACCGGTGCAGGACCGGGATTTCTGCTGGCAAGGCAGCTTGCCGGAAACTGACGTAACCACAAGAAACCACAGGGAAACCCATAATGGAACTGAACCGCCGCAGTCTTCTGCAACTCTCCGCCGCCACCGCCGCGCTCGGGATCACCGGCCTGCCGGCCCGCGCGCAGGCCATCGACGAACTGGTCATCGCCTACAACGTCAACCTGCCGTCCTGGGACCCCACGGTCGGCCCCAGCGCGGTCAACCCGACGATCCAGGGCCTGTATCAGTCGGTCTTCGACCAGTTCATCCTGCAGCAGCCGGACCTGAAACCCGCCCCGGGCCTGCTGACCGAATGGGGCTGGAACGACGACAAGACCAAGGTCAGCATGACCGTCCGCGAGGGCGTGACCTGGCACGACGGCAGCCCCTTCACCGCCGAGGATGTGGCCTGGTCCCTGACCCGCGCCGCGGATGAGAAGACCGGCAACCCGATCCAGTTCATCTGGTCCACGCTCGGCAACATCAAGGCCGAGGGGAACACGGTGACGGCAGACGTCACGCGATTCGAGCCGACGATCTTCAAGTGGATGTATTTCCTGACCGGCTATGTGATGCCCAAGGCTTACTACGAAAAGGTGGGGGCCGAGGGGTTCGAGGCCGCACCGATCGGCACCGGCCCCTACATGGTCGAGAAGTTCGAGCGCAACGCCTTCGTCCGCCTGAAAGCCAACGCGAACTACTGGGGCGGTAAACCCGACTTCGAGACGGTGACGATCAAGTTCGTGACCGATGCCGCAGCGCGGGTGGCCGAAGTGGAATCCGGCAACAGCCACGTGACGCTGGAAATGCCGTACGAGGAATACGACCGCCTGAAGGGTTCAATGAACGGAACCGCGACCCCGATTTCGGACATCGGGATGATTTTCCTGAACGATATCGAGGTGATGACCGACCCCAACGTGCGCAAGGCGGCGGCGCACGCCATCGACAAGCAGACGATCATCGACCGGCTTCTGTCGGGTTACGGCGTGGCCATCGACACGCTCGAAACCCCGGAATACGAGGCCTATGACGCCTCGATCAAGGTGCCCTACGACGAGGCTGCGGCCATCGCCGCTTTGGCCGCGTCGGGATACGGCCCGGACAACCCGGTCAAGTTCAAGATCCAGACCACCAAGGGCTTCAAGCCCAAGGATTACGAGATGGTGCAGGCCATCGTCGGCCTGTGGCGCAAGGTCGGGATCGAGGCGGAAATCGAGGTCTACGAGATCGCCAAGCACTACGAACTGCGCGCGGCGGATCAGCTGGCCCCGGCCGCCTTCTACAACTGGGGCAATTCGGTCGGCGATCCGACGACATCGACCGGCTTCGCGATGTTCGGGCCGTCGCCGCATTCGCGTCTGGGACGGCGAGGACCTGGTCGCGATGATCGGTCCCCTGTGGGGCGAAGCGGACGAGGCGAAGCGGATCGAAGGCTGGAAGGCGGTGGACAGATACGTCGCCGAAAATTCGCTGGTGATCCCGCTTCTGCAGTATGTCCAGCCGATCCTGTCGGCCCCCGGCGTCACCGTCACGCCGCACGCATCGGGCGCGCTGCTGCCGCATCTGATGAAGCGGGCCTGAACCGATCGTCACCCGGGCCGTTGCGGCGACGCGCGGCCCGGGTGATGGTGCCCATGCAGGTCTTCCGCGCCCTTCTTATACGCCTTGTCACGACCGCCATCACGCTGTTCGGCGTGGCGGTGATCGTGTTCGCCGTGATCCGCGTCGTGCCCGGCAACCCCATTGCGATGATGCTGCCGCCGGGTGCGACGGATGACGACATCGCCCGGCTGACCGCGCTCTACGGGCTGGACAAATCCATCCCGCAGCAGTTCCTGATCTGGGGCGCGGGCGTTCTGCACGGCGATTTCGGCACTTCGATCACGACGCGCCAGCCGGTTCTGGCGCTGGTGCTCGGCCGCCTTCCAGCAACGCTGGAACTGTCGGTCATGGCCCTTGTCATCGCGGTAGTGATCGGGGGCTGCGCCGCGCTGGCCGGGACGCGGTTCCGCGAAGGGCGGACGGAAGCCGCGCTGGATGTGGCGAACGGCGTTGCCCTGTCGGTGCCGGATTTCCTCTGGGGTCTGATCCTGATCCTGGCCTTCGGCGTGCTTTTTCCAATTTTCAACATTTCAGGCCGCATTACCCCCTCCCTCCAGCTTCCCTTCGTTACAGACTTCTACCTTTTTGAGAGTCTGCTCCGCCTCCGCTTCGACCTGACCCGCGACCTCCTCGCACACATGTTCATGCCCGCCCTTGCCCTTGCAATCCCCCTCGCCGCGATCATCGGACAGCTTCTGAAGCAGTCGCTCAAGGAAACCATGCACCTCGACTACGTCACGCTCGCGCGCACCAAGGGCTATGGCGAGACCCGGGTGATCCTGCGCGAGGCGCTGCGCAACGCGGTCCTGCCGACGCTGACGCTGGTCGGCGTTCAGTTCACCTTCCTGATCGGCGGCACCGTCATCGTCGAACGGCTGTTCAGTTACGAGGGCCTCGGCAACATGGCCATCGACGCCGTCATCAACCGCGACCTGCCGCTGATCCAGGGCATCGTGATCCTGTTCGCGGTTATCTTCACCGGCGTGAACCTTATCGTCGATCTGACCTATGCTGCGCTGAACCCGCGGCTGCGCCATGTCTGACCGCCGCCCGCGCATCGCGCTGCGCCTGTGGCTGTCCGCAGGATGGCTTGCCTTTCTGGCCGCCGTCGCCCTGCTGGCCCCCTGGATCGCGCCGAATGATCCGCTGGCGCAGGACCTGTTCCTCGGCCGCCTGCCCCCATTCTGGGTCGCGGGTGCCGAACCGGGCTACTGGCTCGGCACAGATTCGCTGGGCCGCGACGTGCTGTCACGCATGATGTGGGGCGCGCGGATCGCGCTGACCGTCGCGCTGGTCGCAGGCACGATCACCTGCCTGATCGGCGCGGCGCTTGGCCTTCTGGCCGGGTTCCTGCGCGGCTGGACCGACCTTGTCATCTCGCGGCTGATCGACATCTGGATGGCGTTCCCGCCCGTCCTGTTCTCGATCCTCCTGATCGCGGTGCTCGGCCCCGGCCTGTTTTCAATCATCGTCGCCATTGTCGTCATCGACTGGACCCGCTTCGCCCGCGTCGTCCGTGCGGAGGCGATGGCGCAGGGCGCGATGGATTATGTGGCGTCCGCGCAGGTCGCAGGGCGCGGGCGGGTCGGGACGATGCTGGCCGAAATCCTGCCGAATGTCCTGCCGACCATCGTGGTCCTGCTGACGCTGGAAATGGGCATCGCGGTGATCGTCGAGGCGATCCTGTCCTTCGTGAACCTGTCGATCTCGACCGACGATCCGACCTGGGGCGGCATGATCGCCGAAGGTCGCGTCAACATCTATCAGGCCTGGTGGGTGCTGGTCTTTCCGCTGATCGCCCTGTTCCTGACGGTCCTGTCCTTCAGCCAGCTGGGCGAGGGGCTGAAGGACCGGTTCGACCCGGTGCTGCGATGAGTTACCTGTCCGTCCGCAACCTGTCGGCGCGCTTGAAAGGGTCAGGCGAGCGCATCCTGCGGGACGTGTCGCTGTCGGTCGCGGCGGGTGAGGTGCGGGGACTGGTGGGCGAAAGCGGCGCTGGCAAGTCGATGATCGGCAAGGCGATCCTCGGCACCCTGCCCCGCGCGGTGGAGATCACCGGCGGCGAGATTTGGCTGGGCGGGACCGACCTGCTGGGCCTGCCGCCCAGGGACCGCCGCCGTCTGGTCGGGGCGACCTGCGCGCTGATTCCGCAGGACCCGCTGACGGCGCTGAACCCCTCGCGCCGGATTGGCGGTCAGATCACCGACCGGCTGGTCGACATTCTGGGCTGGACCCGCACCAAAGCCGGGACGCGGGCGCTGGAGGTGCTGGACGAGGTGCGCATCCCCGACCCGGCGCGCGTGATGCGGCAGTATCCGCACGAGTTGTCCGGCGGCATGCGCCAGCGTGTCCTGATCGCCTCGGCCTTCGCGGCGGAACCGAAACTGATCGTGGCGGACGAACCCACGACCGCGCTGGACGTGACGGTGCAGAAGACGATCCTGCGCCTGATCGCCGAGATGCAGGCGCGGCACGGCACGGCGATCCTGTTCGTGACGCATGATCTGGGCGTCGTGTCCAAGGTCTGCGGCAGTCTGAGCGTGCTTTATGCGGGGATGGTCGTCGAGGACGGGGCCATGCGCGATTTCTTCTGCGCTCCGGCGCATCCCTATTCGCGGGCGCTGCTGGCGGCGACGCCGAAGTACACGGACGCGGCGGCATCGCTGCTGCCGGTGCCGGATGCGGTGATCGAGGGGGTGCGGGCCGAGGTCGCGGCGTTCGATGCGGGGGCGGCGCATGGCTGAGCCGCTGATCCGCGTGCGGGACCTGCACCTGTCGCTGCCCGACATGACGCGGAAGCCGCTGCTGGGGGCCGCCCCACGGATCGAGATACTGAAAGGGATGAGCTTCGACCTGGCACGCGGTGAGGTGCTGGGGATTGTCGGGGGGTCCGGGTCGGGCAAATCGACGCTGGGCCGCGCGATGCTGCGGCTTCTGGAGCCGACGGGCGGGACGCTGCATTTCGACGGGCAGGACATCACGCATTCCAGCGAGGCGGTGCTGCGCCCGCTGCGGCGGCGGATGCAGATGATCTTTCAGGACCCGATGTCGTCCCTGAACCCCCGCCGCCGGGTGGGCGGAATCATCGCGGGGCCGCTGAGGCTGCACGGGTTCGACGGAATCGATGCACGGGTGGATGCGGCGCTGGATCAGGTCGGCCTGCCCCGCGCGATGCGTCATCGGTTCCCGCATGAGCTGTCCGGCGGGCAGCGCCAGCGGGTCGGGATCGCGCGGGCCGTGGCGCTGTCCCCCGATTTCATCCTGTGCGACGAGATCGTGTCGGGGCTGGATGTGTCCAGTCAGGCGACCGTCCTGAACCTGCTGGAGGGGCTGGTCCGCGACCTCGGCCTGACGCTGGCCTTCATCAGCCATGACCTGTCGGTCGTTCGGCGGCTCTGTTCCCGGATCGTGGTGCTGGATCGGGGGGTGATCGTGGAAGAGGCCGCCTCGGCGGACCTCTTCGCGGCCCCGCAGGCGGCCTACACGCGGGAACTTCTGGAGGCGATCCCGCTGCCTGACCCGGATCAGGTCTGGGGGTAAAAGGGCTGGTCCCGAGTCGGGACCGAATGTGGCGTCAATGATTTCAATGGGTTGTGGAGGGAAATTAAGGAAGTGGAAAGGATTAGCCCCAAGAGACGGGCTTGAGCAAAGCATTTTCTTCACGAAGAAAATGCCCCGGCACGGCACGATTTTCGTGAAAATCGTTCCCATGGACATTGCGAGGATCAGACGGGTGGTGGGTCAGCTCGAATGTCCGGTGGCGGACCTTCCGGACCTTCGTCCTAGGCGCCTCAGCCGCCGCGTCCGGCCCGGACCTGCCGGTCGCCGCCGTGCCTGGTGCTGCGATGCAGCTTCTCCAGACCGGACATTCACGCGTCGCGCAGCATATTTTCGAACGGCGCACGGCAGCTTCGTGGACTCTATTGACCTTCGCTCATCTCGACTTGAACACCGCTGTCGGCTCACACTTCCAGCGGCGATTGCAACAGACAGCTTCCCGTGAACCGGACCTTGCTGCTTGCCGCAGCATTCCTGAATGCGCGCCGCCAGTGGCCTCGCAGAGTGCCGACGTCGTGCTGGGAAACTGTCCTCGGTCGCTCTTGGCAATTGGGCCAAAGAAGGCAGGAAGCGCGGGCACCGTTATTCCTGCATTCGGAACATTTCGGAACAAATTTCGGAAGGTTTTAGAACGCTTCAGGACTTCGACGGCCCTCGTCTGACACCCTGGTCTGGTCAACCAGAACCGGAGGAACAGACCATGACAGACTTTCCCATCAGCCGTTCACCGTCATCCAACAGCGCCGGAAAGATTGCCGCAGCTTTCGCACGGTTGATCGCCCTGTTTCGGTCCGCTTGCGGTGCTCTGGGCCACGCCACCCCGGCGCACATCCGCCGCAGGGCCGTGCGCCGCGCGCCCGACGAAATCCTGAGGGCACACGCCCGCCGCGAAGAGGCTCGCCGCGCTGTTGATAAACTCCTGCTGTTGCGCTGATCACTCCGGTATGCCGATGCCGCGCAGGCAAGCCCCCAGCCTGCGATGGTGATCGGGCGCCGTGAAGGGCGAATCGCGGAGTGTCGCCGTGATCGTCATCCCCGGCTCTCGCGCCAAGAGCAACTGTCCCAGGCGCTGCGCTTCTTGGGTCCGCCCCAGTTCCCAGTAACCCTTGGCAAGACCCACAAGACTGGCGGTGTAGTTGGGGGCTTCGGCAAAAGCCTGCTCCAACGCGGCGACCCCGTCGTCAAGCCGCCCCGCATGCAACAGGGTGGCCCCCAGCCCACAGCGGACCTGCCCGATGATCGGGTCCAGCGGATTGATCCGGATCGCGCGGGTGAAATGGTCGATGGCCTGATCATTGTCGCCCAGATAGCTGTGCGCCCAGCCCAATTCGTTCAGCACATAGCTGGAATTCGGGTTCAACGCATGGGCCTGCTGAATGACAAGCAGGCCGCGCCGCTGTTGCTGTCCAAGAAAGGCGATAGCTAGGCCGGCAAAGGCAAGGGCCATCGCATCATTTCGGTGGTCGGCCACTACCTCTTCGGCCAAGGGCAGACAGCGAGCAGCCTCTGCAAGGCTCAACCAGCGTTCCGAGCGCGCCGTTATCGTCAGCTCACAGATCAGCGCCTTGGCATGGGTATAGCCTGGGTCAAGCGCCAGCGCGCGCTCCAGCAGCGCCCGTGCCGCGACAAAGCTGTCGAAATCCGGCATGCGATGTGTCATTGGCAGCGCCTGAAGGTACAGATCGTAGGCGCTGAGGTCGGTTGTGGGCTTGGCGCTGGCGCGGCGCGACTCGGCCAGGATCACATTCGGCTCGATGGCGGCGGCGACCTGTTCGGTAACGGCGTCCTGCAACTCGAAAATCTCGGCCAACGTCCCGGCAAAGCGGTTCGACCAGATCATGTGGCCTGTTTCCGCCTCGACCAGTTGGGTGTTGATCCGCAGCCGGTCGCCCGCCTGCTGGATGCTGCCTTCCAGGATGTAGCGCACACCGAGTTGCTGGCCGACCTCTGCCAGATCAACCGAGCGGCCCTTCAAGGTGAAGGTCGAGGACGCGGCAATCACGAAAAACACCGGGATGCGCGACAGCGCGGCGATCAGATCGGCCACGATCCCGTCCACCAGATAGTCCTTGCCCGCATCGCCGGTCAGGTTGGCGAAGGGCAGCACCGCGAGGGATGGCTTGTCCGGCAGGGGCAGCGCTTTCGGCGGCTCTGCCGGGGCTTTGGCGGAAAGGGTCAACTGATACCCAACACCCGGCACCGTTGCGATGGCACGCGCCCCGATCAGCTTGCGCAGTGCGGCGATCTGGACGGTCAGGTTGCTTTCCTCGACGTTCAGATCGGCCCAGACGTTTTCCAGCAGTTCCGCCTTGGTCACCACCCGACCGGAATGCGCCTCAAGATAGGCCAGCACGTCGAAGGCCCGTGCGCCGATCTGCCGGACCTCGCCGTCGATCTGCACTGCGCGCTCGGCGGGCAGGATGACGACCCTATGTGCAGGGTCGCGGGTCACTCCGGCACCCCGACCGCCGCGAAATGCATCTTCGACATCCCGACGCCATGCCGTGTCCCTGACAGGCGAATCTTGCAGGAAATCCGAGACGGACAGGCCGGGCACCGACGCGCGCAAGACTTCGCCGTAGCGGTGCGCCTCCACGATGCGACCTGTCTTCCAGCAGGCGAGCACCAGCCCGAGAAGGGTTGAAATGAAGCCCGGCTGCTCTGCCAAGGCGCGTTCCAGCAATTCGATCGAAGCCTCATAGTCGCCACGCAGATGCATCAGACGGCCAAGGCCGGACCGCGCCGCGCCGATGTTGGGGTCAATCGGGTTCAGGCGTATGGCCCGAAGAAAATGCTCCTCGGCGGTGGCGTTCTCGCCGACATAGCTATGCACCCAGCCCGAGGTCATCAGGATGAGAGGGGAATTCGGGTTGAGCGCCACCGCACGGCGCATGGCACTGACCCCGCGCTGCTGTTGGCCGCCAAAATAGGCCAAGGCGCATCCCGCATCGCAAATAGCCTGGGGATCGACGATCCGGTCGTCCGCCAGGATCTCCTCGGCCAGCGGAAGGCAGGACCGCGCTTCGGCAAAGGTGATAGTGCGTATCGTGAGCGCGCCGATATACAACCCGCAGAGTAAGCCCTTGGCATGAACATAATCCGGATCAAGGTCGAGCGCCTGATGCAACTGATCCCGCGCCTTGAAAAACGCGGCGGCGTCGGGCACGCGGATCGACGCTGGGGTTGCCCGCAGACACAGGTCATAGGCGGTCAGGCTTGTCGTGGGCTTTCTATCGGCGCGCAGGGCTTCGGCGGTCAGCACGCTGGGCTCGATTGCCGAAGCGGTGGCTGCGACCACAGAGTCCTGCAACTCGAATATCCCGGCCAGCGGTCCGGTAAAGCGCTGGCTCCAGATCAGATGCCCGATTTCCGCCTCGACCAACTGGATATTGATCCGCAGACTGTCGCCCGCCTGCTGAATGCCGCCCTCGACAATGTAGCGCACGCCAAGCTGCCGACCGATATCGGCAAGATCGATGGCCTTTCCCTTGAGCGTGAAGGTGGAACTGGCCGCGATGACAAAGAAGGCCCGGATGCACGACAGCGCCGAGATCAAGTCGCTGACGATACCATCGACGAGATAATCCTTGCCGGCATCGCCCGTCAGGTTGGCGAAGGGCAGCACCGCGAGCGAGGGCTTGTCCGGCAGCGGCAAGGCCTTTGGTGGCTCTGCCGGGGCTTTGGCGGAAAGGGTCAACTGATACCCGACACCTGGCACTGTCGCGATGGCACGCGCCCCGATCAGCTTGCGAAGTGCTGCGATCTGGACCGTGAGGTTGCTTTCCTCGACATTCAGATCGGCCCAGACGTTTTCCAGCAGCTCCGCCTTGGTCACCACCCGGCCTGCATTCGAATGAAGATAGGCCAGCACGTCGAAAGCGCGAGCGCCGATGACCCGATCCGATCCGTCGATCCTGAGTCTGCGCAAGGCGCGCAGGAGCTCGATATTGGGCTGAACAGGATCAATCACCGGAAATCCCAAGACATGGATATCGGACCGACGATAGAGGCCGAAGACCTACATTCCTAATTCTATTACGCCAGCGAGGCTCATCGCCCACAACTGCAGACTTCCCATCATTTACCGAACCAGGCTACCAGGGACCGCTTCCGCGGTTGTTGCCCTGAGCTTCGCGGCAGCAGCGAAAGTCCGGTTTTCCCCCTGGTATCGGATGCTGCGCCCAACACGAAGGTCGTAGAAGGGCTCTAAGAAGGAAGTCGAACTGACCCGCTACCTTCGGACGTTCCCTGCTTCCCAGCCCCCGCCCCGCCATGCCACAACATCCCCCGACGCCCGACCCGGAGAGACCCCCATGACCAGCTTCACCACCGACCGGATGCTCAACTTCGGCGACTGCGACATCTCGGGCACCGCCTATTACCCGTCCTACCTCAACATGCTGAACGGCGTGATCGAGGAGTTCTGGAAGGTCATGGGCTATCCTTGGCACGAGATCATCTGGAAGGAACGCTGGGGCACGCCGACGGTGCATCTGACCTGCAACTTCTCGAAGCCGTCCTTCTTCGGCGATCTGCTGACCTTCCGGCTGACCGTCACCAAGGTCGGGCGGTCGTCCGTCACCATCGAGCACACGGTCAGCTGCGGCGATCAGATGCGCTGGTCGGGGCATCAGGTGCTGGCCGCGAGCCATCTGGACAACAACACCTCGATGCCCTGGCGCGACGATGTGCGGGCGAAGCTGATGTCGTATCTGCCGTCCGACGCGCCGCAGGCGCATGTGCCTGTGAAGGGCCGCGCCTAGGCCTGCCGCAGGCGGAACCGCTGTATCTTCCCTGTCTGGGTTTTCGGCAGCGCGTCGGTGAACACCACCCGGCGTGGATACTTGTAGGGTGCGATTGCCGCTTTCACATGGTCCTGCAGCGCGCGTGCCGTCCCCGCATCCCCCGCCCGCCCCGGTGCCAGCACGACATGCGCCACCACGATCGCACCGCGTTCCTCGTCGGGCGCGCCCACGACCGCGCATTCCAGCACATCCGGATGCGACAGCAGCGCCGCCTCCACCTCTGGTCCCGCGATGTTGTAGCCGGAGCTCACGATCATGTCGTCGCTGCGGGCGGCAAAGTGGAAATACCCCTCGGCGTCCTGCCAGAAGCTGTCGCCGGTCAGGTTCCAGCCATCGGTCACATACTTCCGCTGCCGGTCATCGGAAAGATAGCGGCACCCGGTCGGCCCGCGCACCGCCAGCCGCCCGACCTCGCCCCGGGGCAGCGGCGCACCGTCAGGGCCGACGATCCGCGCCTCGTATCCCCGGACGGGGCGTCCGGTGCTGCCGGGACGGTGGTCGTCCAGCCGGTTGGTGATGAAGATGTGCAGCATCTCGGTTGCGCCGATGCCGTCGAGCATCGGCTTGCCGGTCCGCGCGATCCAGTCGTCATAGACCGGCGCAGGTAGGGTTTCGCCCGCCGACACGGCGATGCGGAGCGAGGATAGATCAGCGCCGTCCTCCATCGCCTTCAGCATGACTCGGTAGGCGGTGGGCGCGGTAAAGCAGATCGTGGCGCGGTGGGTTTGAATGATTTCGATCATGTTCTGCGGCGAGGCGGTTTCCAGCAGCGCCGCCGCCGCGCCAAATCGGAGGGGGAATACGGCAAGCCCGCCGAGACCGAAGGTGAACGCAAGCGGCGGCGAACCGACGAAGATGTCGTCGGGCGTGACGCCCAGAACCTCTGCCGCGTAGCCATCGGCAATCGTCAGGATGTCGCGGTGGAAGTGCATCGTGGCCTTGGGCGCGCCAGTGGTGCCGCTGGTGAACCCCAGCAGCGCCACATCGTCGCGGCCCGTCCGGACGGCATCGAAGCGTACAGGATGACGAAGGGCGGCCCGGTCCAGTTCGGCATCATGGTTGGCGGTGCCGTCGAAGCCGATGACGGATTTCAGATGCGCGGACGTCTTGGCGCAGGCGATCATCTCATCCATCAGGCGGGTATCGCAAAGGGCGAGGCTGACCTGCGCCTTGTCCACGATCTGGGTCAGTTCGCCCGCGCGCAGCATCGGCATGGTGTTGACGACGACCGCGCCGGCCTTTGTCGCAGCCAGCCAGCATGCGACCATCGCGGGGTTGTTCGCAGATCGGATCATCACACGATTTCCGTGGTTTACGCCGTAGTCCTGAACCAATGCATGAGCGATGCGGTTCGACCAGTCGGTCAGTTCCTTGTAGGTCCGCTGCCGTCCGTTGCCGATCAGGGCCACGCGGTCGCCGAAGCCGCGCTCGACCATGCGGTCGGTCAACTCGACAGCTGCATTCAGCCAGTCGGGATAGTCGAAGCCGTCGCGCAGGAATTCGGGCCATTGGTCATGCGGCGGCAGGTTGTCGCGCGCGAAAGTGTCGGTATGGCCGGTTGGTCCCAGCATTCTCAGCCCCCCTGCGGGATCACCGCCGTCGCCTCGATCTCGACCTTGGCGCGGTCCTCGACAAGCGCCACGACCTGCACCAGCGCCATCGCTGGGTAATGCCGCCCGATGATATCGCGGTAGATCGGCCCGAGGGCGGGCAGTGCCGCGAGATAGTCGGCCTTGGAGGTCACGTACCACGTGAGGCGGACGAGATGTTCAGGCCGCGCGCCCGCCTCGGCCAGCACGGCCACGATGTTGCGAAGGGCCTGTGCCGTCTGGCCCGCGAAATCGTCGGTCTCGAAGACCTGATCGGCGTTCCAGCCGACGAGGCCGCCGGTGAAGACCATGCGGCCGGTCGCGGCGATGCCGTTTGCATAGCCGCGGGCCCGGGCCCAGCCTGAAGGATGCAGGATGTCGTGCGGGCTCATCCCAAAACCGCCTTGGCGATCACGATGCGCTGCACGTCGCTGGCCCCTTCGTAGATGCGGAGCGCCCGGATGTCGCGGTACAGCCGCTCGACCACGGACCCAGCGCGCACACCGTCGCCGCCATGCAGCTGAACCGCCATGTCGATGACCTGCTGCGCGGTCTCGGTCGCGGTCAGCTTGGCCATCGCGGCCTCGCGTGTGATGCGGTCGGCACCGGCATCCTTGGCCCAGGCGGCGCGATAGACCAGCAGGGCGGCGGCGTCGATACCGGTCGCCATGTCGGCGATATGGCCCTGCACCATCTGCATGTCGCCCAGCGCCGCGCCCTGAATGCGGCGGGTTTTCACGCGGATTATGCTCTCGTCCAGCGCGCGGCGGGCCATCCCGAGTGCTGCGGCCCCGACGGTGGGGCGGAAATGGTCGAGGACTGTCATGGCGATGCGGAACCCCGCGCCAGTGTCGCCGATCAGGGCGGTGTCGGGGAGTTCGACATCGGTCAGCGACAGCGTGGCGAGGGGGTGCGGGGCGATGGTGTCGAGGCGTTCGGATATGGCAAGGCCGGGCGTGTCGGCGGGCAACAGAAAGGCGGAGAGGCCTTTGGCCCCGGGTGCGTCACCCGTGCGGGCAAAGACCGTATAGACATCGGCGATGCCGCCGTTGGAAATCCAGGTCTTGGTGCCGTTCAGCACCCAGCCGCCCCCTTTCTGATCGGGCACACGCGCGGCGGTTGTTGCGGTCGCCGCCACGTCGGAGCCAGAGCCGGGTTCGGTCAGGGCGAATGCGGCGATGGCCTGCCCGGTGCGGGTGCGGTCGAGCCATGTGCGTTGTTCCGCAGTGCCGAACAGGCTGACCGGACCCATGCCAAGCCCCTGCATCGCAAAGGAAAAATCGGCAAGTGGGTCATGCCGCGCCAGCGTCTCGCGGATCAGGCACAGCGCACAGATATCCAGCCTTTCGCCAAGCCCCGCGCCCGTATGGCGCAGCCAACCGCCCTCACCCAGCATCGCCACCAGCGACCGGCAGGCGGCATCGGTGTCGTGGTGATCCACCGGCAGATGCGCCGCGCACCACGCCTCCAGCCGCGCGGCCAGATCGCGGTGGCGGTCCTCGAAGAAGGGCCAGGTCAGGTAGGTTGTGTCCGCCATGCCGTTTCCAATGAGTGCAAATATCCCGGGGTCCGGGGCAGCGCCCCGGTCCGGCGTCAGTTCCCTTCGAACACCGGTTTCTCCTTTGCCGCGAAGGCCCGGTAAGCCCGCGCGAAGTCCCCGGTCTGCATGCAGATCGCCTGCGCCTGCGCCTCGGCCTCGATCGCCTGATCGAGGCTCATGTCCCATTCCTGCCAAAGCTGCGTCTTGGTCACCGAATGCGCGAAGGTCGGGCCGTCGGCCAGCCACCGGGCCAGCGTCATCGCTTCGGCGTCCAGGGTTCCGGGCGGATGCAGGGCATTCCAGAAGCCCCAGCGTTCACCCTCTTCCGCCGTCATCGTGCGCCCCGTGAAAAGCAGTTCGGCCGCGCGGCCCTGTCCGATGATGCGCGGCAGGATCGCGCAGGCCCCCATGTCGCAGCCCGCAAGACCGACGCGGGTGAACAGGAAGGCGCATTTCGCGTCGGGGGTGGCCAGCCGCAGATCGGCGGCCATCGCCAGGATCGCGCCCGCGCCGACGCAGATGCCATCGACGGCGGCAATGACGGGCTTGTCGCAGGTCATCATCGCGCGGACCAGATCGCCGGTCAGGCGGGTGAAGGCCAGAAGCTCCTTCATCGGGCGACCGACCAGCGGGCCGATGATGTCGTGCACATCGCCGCCGGAACAGAAATTGCCGCCGTTCGACCCGAGAATGACGACATCGACGTCCGACGCGGTGGCCAGCGCGCGGAAGGTGTCGCGGAGTTCCGCGTAGCTGTCGAAGGTCAGCGGGTTCTTCCGTTCGGGCCGGTTCAGGCGGATCGTCGCAACGCGGTCCGCGACCGACCAAAGGAAGTGCTGCGGCGCAAGGCTGGCGAGGGTCGTCATGCTTGTTCCCGTTTCTGCATCCGTTTCAGGATGCCGGTCAGCGCGTCCAGATCATTGTCATCGAGATGCGCGAAATGGTTGGACACGGCACGTTCGTGGTTGGTGGCCAGCCCCTCGAACCGTGCAAGGCCCGCATCGGTCAGAGCGACGAATACGGTGCGGCGGTCCGTTGCGGACGGGGTGCGCCGGACCAGGCCGTCCTGTTCCAGCCGGTCCACGACGGCGGTGGAATTGCCGTTCGATACCAGCAGCATCCGGCTCAGTTCGGACATCGTCACACCGCCCTGGCGACGGTAGAGGGCGGACATGACATCGAAGCGCGGCAGCGTGGTGTCATGGTCCACGCGCAGGAATTCGCGCAGTTCGCCCTCGGCGGCGCGGGCGACGCCGAGCAGGCGGATCCACATCTTGAGGCGGCGTTTGGAGAGAGGGTCTGGTTTGTGCGGCGCGTTCATGCCTCGCCCCCGGTGATGGCGACGGCCTGCCCGTTGATCCCTTCGGACCCCGGCCCACAGAGCCAGAGTGCTGCGGCGGTGACTTCCGCAGGCGCGATCAGGCGGTTCTGCGGGCTGGTCGCGGTCAGGGTGGCCAGTGCATCGGCACGGGATTTGCCGGTCTTTTCCATGATATTGGCGACGGTACGGTCGGTCATTTCGGTGTCGATATAGCCGGGGCAGATGGCGTTGACGGTGATGCCCTTGCGTGCGACTTCCAGCGCCAGCGACCGGGTCAGGCCGATGACGCCGTGCTTGGCGGCGGAATAGGCGGCGATGTAGGGCGCGCCTTTGAGGCCCGCGACCGACGCTACAGAGAGCAGGCGGCCCCAGACGCGCCCTTCCATCTGCCGCAGCCCGTCGCGCAGCGTCAGGAAGGTGCCGGTCAGATTGACGGCGATCATGCGGTTCCAGTGATCGAGCGACATCCGGGTCACGGGCGCGCTTTCGCCCGCGCCAGCATTGGCGATCACGATGTCGCAGGGACCGGCGGCGGCGAACATGGCGGCGACGCTGGATTCGTCGGTGACGTCGGCGGTGATGGGCGTGGCCCCGGTCGCGTCGGCGACCTTGGCCAGCGCGCCTGCGCGGCGCCCCGCAATGACGACCGATGCGCCCGCTTCGGCAAAACCCCGTGCCAAATCGGCACCCGTTCCGCTGCCGCCGCCGGTGATGAGAACACGCTTTCCTGCAAGGTCATGTGTCATGCGCGGATCGCCTCGGCTGCGCGTTCGGCCAGACGCCGCGCCTGATCGCGCCCAGCGAGATAGGGCATGGGCCAGTCGGTAGCGGTATCCCCTTGGGCGATGGCGGCATGGAGCGTCCAGTAGGGGTCGGCCAGATGCGGGCGGGCAAGGCAGACAAGGTCGGCGCGGCCCGCGAGCAGAATCGAGTTCACCTGATCGGCGTCGGTGATGTTGCCGACCGCCATCGTCGCCAGCCCCGCCTCATTCCGGATCCGGTCGCTGAAGGGGGTCTGGAACATGCGGCCGTAAACCGGCTTTGCATCCGTGCTGGTCTGCCCGGCGGACACGTCGATGATATCGGCCCCGGCCTCGTGGAACGCCTGTGCAATCCGGACAGCTTCGGAGGGCGTGATCCCGTCAGACCCGACCCAGTCATGGGCGGAGATGCGGACAGACATCGGTTTGCCTTCCGGCCACGCGGCGCGCATGGCAGAGAAGACCTCCAGCGGCCAGCGCAGTCGGTTCGTCAAGTGGCCGCCATAGTCATCGCTCCGAATGTTCGATTTTGGCGAGAGAAACGATGAGACCAGATAGCCGTGAGCCGCATGAAGTTCGATCATGTCAAATCCCGCGCGCGCCGCCATGCGCGTCGCGGCCACGAATTCGTCCCGCACCCGGTCCATGTCGGCGCGTGCCATTGCGTATGGCGTCTGGTTCATGTCCGACCACGGAACGGCGGACGCCGACATCACCGGCCAGTTGCCGGACGGCAGCGGCGCGTTGTCTTCCTCCCACCCCACCCGCGTCGAACCCTTGCGCCCCGAATGCCCGATCTGGCAGCAAATCTTTGCGTCGGTCTCGGCATGCACAAAGTCCACCAGCCGCTTCCACGCCGCCTCATGCGCGGGGGCATAGAGGCCCGGACAGCCGGGCGTGATGCGCCCCTCGGGCGATACACACGTCATCTCGGTATGGACGAGGCCCGCGCCGCCCTTGGCGCGTTCCGCGTAATGCGCGAAATGCCAGTCGGTCGGGCAGCCGTCCACCGCCTTGTACTGCGCCATCGGGCTGACGACGACGCGGTTCTTCAGCCGCATGTCGCGCAGCGTGAACGGCGCGAACATCGGGCGGCGACCGCGCACCCCACCCGCGCGGTCCTGAAACCAGTCCTCGGCGTTGCGCAGCCAGACGGGGTCGCGCAGGCGCAGGTTTTCGTGCGCGATGCGCTGGCTGCGGGTCAGCAGGGAATAGGCGAACTGTTCGGCGGGCATGTCGAGATAGCGCTCGACCTCTTCGAACCATTCCAGCTGAATTGCGCGCCGCCGATTGCAGCCGCAGCACCTCGACCCGGCGTTCATCCTGATAGCGGCGGAACGCACCTTCCAGCGTCGGTTCCGAATGAAGGTAGTCGGCAAGCGCTATGGCGCTGTCCAAGGCCAGCCGCGTTCCGGACCCGATGGAGAAGTGGCCCGTGGCCGCCGCATCGCCCATCAGGACGATGTTGCCGTGATACCACGTTTCACAGATCACGCGGGGGAAGTTCATCCAGACGGCCGATCCGCGCAGATGGGCGGCGTTCGACATAAGGTCATGCCCGCCCAGATGGCCGGCGAAGATGCGCTGGCAGGTGGCGACGGTGTCTTCCTTGGTCATCGCGTCAAAACCCCAGGCGTCCCAGGTGGCCTGGCTGCATTCGACGATGAACGTCGCGGTGTCGGCGTCGAACTGGTAGGCATGCGCCCAGACCCAGCCGTGCGCAGTCTTCTCGAAGATGAAGGTGAAGGCGTCGTCGAATTTGGCGTGCGTGCCGAGCCAGACGAACTTGCACAGTCGCATGTCGATGTCGGGGCGGAACACATCGGCGAATTCGCGGCGGACGGCAGAGTTGATGCCGTCGCACGCAACGACAATGTCATAGTCGGGCGCGTAGTCCGCGGCCGCCCTGAACTCCGTCTCGAACCGCAGATCGACGCCGAGGGCACGGGCGCGGTCCTGCAGCAGGGTCAGCATGTGCCGGCGCCCGATCCCGGCGAAGCCGTGGCCGCCGGACACGGTGCGCTCGGTGCCCCGCACGACTGCGATGTCGTCCCAGTAGACGAAGTTGTCGCGGATCGCGGCTGTCGAGACGGGATCGTTCTTCTGCATCCGTGCCAGCGCATCGTCGGACAGGACGACGCCCCAGCCAAAGGTGTCATTCGCGCGGTTGCGTTCCAGCACCGTGACCTGATGCGACGGGTCGCGCAGCTTCATCGAGATGGCGAAATACAGACCTGCCGGACCGCCGCCGAGGCACAGAACCTTCATCCGCCATGCCCTCCCGCAGCCCTCGCAGGGCAGTGTCGCACCCGCCCGGATTTATTTCAAGCTTGAAGTTTCTGCCTCGCCCCCGCGTGTCCGCGATGCCGCGCCGGGTGCGGAATGTTCGGGCCCGCCCCGGCTTTTGCTTTCCGGACCGGGCACGACCGGCTAGCAGTCGGCCAATCGGTGCGCGCCCGCCCGGAGAAAGCGATGAAGACGATCACCCTTCTGAACGGCCCGAACCTGAACCTGCTGGGCGAACGCCAGCCGGAAATCTATGGGCATGCGACGCTGGCGGATGTGGAAGCGTCCTGCGCGGCACTCGGGCGTGAGATTGGCCTGGCGGTCGTCTGCCACCAGTCGAACCATGAAGGCGCGCTGGTCGACCTGATTCAGGCTGCGCGCAAATCCTCTGCCGGGATCGTCATCAATCCCGGGCGCATACACCCATACGTCCATTGCCATTCTCGACGCGCTGAATGCCTTCGACGGGCCGGTGATCGAAGTGCATCTGTCGAACGTGCACCGGCGCGAGGCGTTCCGGCACCATTCCTATGTCTCGCTGCGTGCGGACGGGGTGATCGCGGGTCTCGGGACGGACGGCTATCTGGCGGCGCTGCGCAGGATGGCGTCGCTGCTGCTGGGCTGACCGCTATCCCCTGCCCTTCCACGGCACCAGCCAGCGTTCCGCCATGCGCATCAGGATGTCGATGCCGTAGCCGATCACGCCGATCAGGATGATGCCCATCACCACGATGTCGGTCAGCTGGAACTTCGACGCGGCGATGATCATCATGCCCGCGCCCTTTTCCGCCGCGACCAGTTCGGCGGCGACGACGGTGCCCCAGCAGACGCCCATCGCGACGCGCGCGCCGGTGAACAGATCGGGCAGAGAGTTCGGGATGATGACATGCCGCATGATCTGCCATTTCGAGGCACCCAGCGAATAGGCGGCGTGGATCTTGGACAGCTTGACGCCCGACACGCCGGACCGCGCCGCGATGACCATGATCCAGAGTGCTGCAAGGAACAGCAGGATGATCTTGCCGGTTTCCCAGATGCCGAACCAGATGATGATGAGCGGGATCAGCGCAAGCGGCGGGACCGGGCGCATGAATTCGACGATGGGGTCGAACCAGCCCCGGAACCAGTTCGACAGACCCATCGCATAACCAAGCGGAATGCCGACGATGGCACCCGAGGAAGAACCCGGCCAGCACGCGCCACAGCGACGATCCAAGATGTTCCCAAAGCGACGTGTTCTGATAGCCGTTCCGCGCAATCTCCATGAACCGCGCGGCGACAGCCTCGGGCGAGGGCATCCAGATCGGCTCCATCTGGAACCCCTTGGCGGGCTGGAAGTTCAGCGATCCCTTGGCAGTCAGCACGACCTTGCCGTTGGCGACCGGGATGGACTGGTCGGGTGTGACCGGCTTGCCGTCGATGCGCGGTGATCGTCCAGGCGGCGGGATCGGCGGGCGTGTCGTTGGCGGCGGGCTTGATCAGGACGGACCGCCATGCGGCCACCGCCGCCGCGTCATCCTGTGCTGTGCCTTCGCTGGCCGCCGCCTCGGGTGCGGGGACGGTCTCGCCGGTTGGCACGACGTTGATCGTGACGGTCGCGTCGTCGGTCGTTGTGCCGTCGGTCGCGGTATAGGTGAAGGATGTGTCGCCCACAAACGGTCCGGGGACGTGGAGCGGCACAAGTTTCGACCCGGTGAAAGCGCCCCAGATCAGGAAAACCGCCAGCAGTGAGATGACTGACGCGGCGCGGTCAGGCGTGACCGCGCTTTCGTCGCCGAAGGTTACGGTCTTGAGGCTGGTGAAATCGTGCCGCCCCGCATCGCGGCGCCTGCGCCATGCCCGCACGGCTGCCCACGCCCCGATGAACAGGGCAACGTAGATGGCCAGGACGATCATGCGGGCACCGCCTCGGTGCGGCCCATGATCTCTTCCTCCATGCCCCAGATCATCGACAGGATTTCCTCGCGCGTCTCGGCGAAGCCGTCGGATTTCTTGACCAGCCGCAGATCCTGGCCGACGCCGAGTTCGGCAAAGGGCAAGCGGTATTCCTTGAAGATGCGTCCGGGTCGCGGGGCCATGACCAGCAGGCGTTCGCCCAGCAGCAGCGCCTCTTCCACCGAATGGGTGATCAGGATCACGGTCTTGCCGGTCTCCTTCCACAGCTTCAACACGAGCCCCTGCATCTTTTCCCGCGTCAGCGCGTCAAGCGCGCCAAGGGGTTCGTCCATCAGGATGACATCGGGGTCGTTGGCAAGGCAGCGGGCAAGTGCAACGCGCTGCTGCATCCCGCCGGACAGTTCATAGACCGCCTTTTCCTTGAACCCGCCAAGGCCCACGGTTTCCAGCAGGTGGTCGGTGATCTGGTTCCGCTCGCGTTCCGCCATGCCCTTCATGCGCGGGCCGAAATCGACGTTGCGTCGCACCGACATCCATTCGAACAGCGCGCCCTGCTGGAACACCATGCCGCGTTCGGGCGAGGGGCCGGTGACGGGCTTGCCGTTCAGGGTGACGCGGCCGGAGGTGGGGGCGAGGAAGCCTGCAAGGATGTTCAGCAGCGTGGTCTTGCCGCAGCCGGACGGGCCGAGCACGGACAGCAGTTCGCCCGCATTCAGGCTGATCGACACGTCCTGCAGCGCCTGAACCGAACCGCCGTTCGGCAGGTCGAACCGCATCGACAGGTTTTCGATGGAAAGCCCGGTCATCGACATGCCCCTGATGTCTGAAGACAAAGAAAGGGCGGCCCGGTAAGGGGCCGCCCCGATGGCCGCTTACATCGCCGAAGCGGCAGTCAGCGGTCCGGTGTTGACCTGTGCGGCATAGTCGGGAAGTGCGGCGGGGATACTGCCCGCGCCGACGAACACCTCGGCCACGCCCTTCATGAACTCCTGCGCGCCGCCGCCGAGCCATTTGGCAGACAACTGATCTGCGGCTGACGGGAATACGAAGGTCGCCATCGTCTCGGCCGTCGCGGCCTCGTCCATGCCTGCATCCTTGGCGATCACGGGGATCATCTCGGCCTGCTTCGAGCCTTCGTTCCACATGTCGTTGGCGTCGGCCGTCACCTTCAGGAACTTGGCGACCAGATCAGCATTCTCAGCCACGAACCCGGCGGGGGCCGAAGTCACGTCGAAGACGAGGATGCCCAGCTCTTCCTTTTCAGCCCCGGTCAGCAGGACGTTGCCGTTTTCCTTCATCCGGCGCAGCGCGCCGCCCCAGCCGCAGACCATGTCGAGCCCGCCCTGCGCAAAGGCGGCGGCACCGTCCGGCGGTGCCATGTCGACGATTTCCATCGACGCGGGATCGACGCCGAAATGCGACATCTGCTTCAGGAAGCCGTAATGCGCAGCGGTGCCAATCGGCACGGCGACCTTCTTGCCCGCCAGTTCGGCGGCATTGTCCTTGGTGATCTCCAGATCGGTCCGCACGACGCAGTTGTCATTGTCGGCATAGCTGACGGCGACGTCGAGAACCTGAATGTCCTGACCGGCGCTCGCGGCGACGACAAAGGGCGGCACGCCCTGGCTGACGGCCAGCTGCACATCGCCCGAGGCCATGGCGGCGGACATCGCAGTGCCGGTGTCGAAGGACCGCCAGTTGATCTTGACGCCCATCTCTTTCTCGTAGGTGCCCATCACCTTGGCGTATTCGAAGGGCATCGGCCATTCGAGGAAGTAGGCCACGGTTATCTCGTCGAGCGCCTGGGCCGCCTGCGTTCCGCCCAGAAGGGCCAGCGCCGCAGCCGCAGATTTCAGAAGTGTCGTCCGGTTCATTCGTCTCTCCTTGTTGATGTGCGCCGGTAGGTCCGGCTTGTTGTCGCCTAGGGCTGTAATGCCCCGTTATCGGTCAAGACAAACTATTTGTCACATGGAGTCGCGGACCAAAGTCAAACTTGCTCTGGCCCTACAGGCCTGCACGCTCTGGCCCTAAGGCGTCGCGCCGCGATCCCCGATTATGACGCAAGAACGGGCCACCGCGGAAATCGCGTTGCGACATGCCCTGAACCCCGGCCAGTTTCGTGCCGCAGAACCGGATAGCGTGCCATGAACCTCATCAACACACCGAACGACCTGTCAGAGGTCATCGCGGCCGACCGCGCGCATATCTGGCACCATCTGATCCAACACAAACCGTTCGAGACCATCGATCCCCGCGTGATCGTCGAGGGCAAGGGGATGCGTGTCTGGGACGCGCGGGGCAAGGAACATCTGGACGCGGTGTCGGGCGGCGTCTGGACGGTGAATGTTGGCTACGGCCGGGTCAGCATTGCGGATGCGGTGCGCGACCAGCTGGTGAAGATGTGCTATTTCGCGGGGTCGGCCGGGACGATCCCGGGGGCGATCTTTGCCCAGCGGCTGATCGAAAAGATGCCGGGCCTGTCGCGGGTCTATTACGCGAATTCCGGGTCCGAGGCGAACGAGAAGGTGTTCAAGATGGTGCGCCAGATCGCGCACCGGCACCACGGCGGGCGCAAGTACAAGATCCTCTACCGCGAACGCGATTATCACGGCACGACGATCACGGCCCTGTCGGCAGGCGGTCAGCCGCAGCGCAATGCGCAGTACGGGCCGTTCACGCCGGGCTTTGTCGAGGTGCCGCATTGCCTGGAATACCGCAAGCAATGGGACGTGGAGAACTACGGCGAACGCGCGGCGGATGCGATCGAAGAGGTGATCCTGCGCGAAGGGCCGGACACGGTCGGCGCGCTGTGCCTGGAGCCGATCACGGCGGGGGGCGGCGTGATCGTGCCGCCCGAGGGGTACTGGGACCGGGTGCAGGACATCTGCCGCCGCCACAACGTGCTTCTGCATATTGACGAGGTGGTCTGCGGCGTGGGCCGGACGGGGACGTGGTTCGGCTATCAGCACTATGGCATCAAGCCCGATTTCGTGACGATGGCGAAGGGCGTGGCCTCGGGCTATGCGGCGATTTCCTGCGCGGTCACGACCGAGGCGGTGTTCGAGATGTTCAAGGACGATCCGGACGACCCGATGAGCTATTTCCGCGACATCAGCACCTTCGGCGGCTGCGCCTCGGGGCCTGCGGCGGCGCTGGAGAACATGCGGATCATCGAGGATGAGGGGCTGTTGGAGAACACACTGGCGATGAGCGAGCGGTTGCTGGGCAACCTGCGCGCCTTGCAGGACAAGCATGTGGTGATCGGCGAGGTGCGCGGCAAGGGTCTGTTCTGCGGGGCGGAACTGGTCGCGGACCGCACCACCCGTGAGGCGGCGGACGAGAAGACGGTGGCGGCGGTTGTGGCCGACTGCATGGCGCAGGGGGTCATCATCGGGATGACCAACCGCAGCCTGCCGGGGCTGAACAACACGCTCTGCCTGTCACCGGCGCTGATCGCGACACCGGATGACATCGACCAGATCACCGATGCGATTGACGGGGCCTTGGGGCGGGTGTTCGGCTAAGCCGGCGCTCCCCCGGGATTCCGCCCCACTTGACCTGACACCGACACGCGCCTAGGCGTGATATGTCCAGTTGTCCGGTCACATGGTGCCAGAATGCCGATCCCGGCCGAAGCGTTCTTTGTGCCTGCGGACCGCAGCGGCACCCTGCAGCAGTCGATCCGCCAGATGGTCGCCGAGGGCATCCTGTCGGGCCGGTTCCGCCCCGGCGACAAAATGCCGTCGAGCCGGGGCCTCGCCGATCACCTCGGCGTCAGCCGCATCACGGTGACGCTCGCCTATATCGAACTCGTCGCGTCCGACTATCTGACCCCGCGCAGCCGGTCGGGATACTTCGTGTCCGAGACCGCCCCGCGCCAGCCTGATTTCACCGCATCCCCCGGCCCCGAAGGTACGGTCGTGGACTATGGCGCCTACACCGGACGCCGCTATTCCAGCGCCGACCGGGTCGACAAGCCGTCGGACTGGGCGCGCTATCCCTATTCCTTCATCTACGGTCAGGCGGACCCGACGCTGTTCGATCATCAGAACTGGCGGCTCTGCGCGGTGCGCGCGCTCGGCAAGCGGGATTTCGAGGCGCTGACAGCGGATTATTACGACCGCGACGACCCGCTGCTGATCGAATACGTCCTGCGCAACATCCTGCCCCGGCGCGGCATCACGGCACGCGCGGGCGAGGTGCTGATGACGATGGGCGCGCAGAACGCGCTGTGGCTGGCGGCGCAGGTGCTGCTGGAACCGGGCAGCCGCGCGGTGGTCGAGAACCCGACCTATCCCGGCCTGCGCGAGATCCTGGGGCAGACTCCCGCCACCGTGACGCCCGTCGATGTCGACGCCGACGGGCTGCCGCCGGACCAGCTGCCTGCCGATACCGATGTCGTCTTCACCTCGGCCAGCCACCAGTGCCCGACCAATGCGACGATGCCGCTGACCCGTCGCGCGGAACTTCTGAAGGCGGCCTCGGAACAGGATTTCGTGGTGGTCGAGGACGACTACGAATTCGAGATGTCGTTCCTCCGGTCGGTCTCGCCGTCGCTCAAGTCGCTCGACCGCGAAGGACGGGTGATCTATGTCGGCTCGTTCTCGAAATCACTGTTCCCGGGCCTGCGGCTTGGTTACATCGTCGCGCCCGAGACCTTCATCCGCGAAGCGCGGGCGCTGCGCGGTCTGGTGCTGCGCCACCCGCCGGGGCATGTGCAGCGGACGGCGGCCTATTTCCTGTCGCTGGGGCATTACGACGCGCTGATCAACCGCATGAGGGCCGCCTACAAGCGCCGCCGCATCCTGATGGACGACGCGATCCGCGACCACGGGCTGACCGTCGCGGGGCAAGGCGGGTTCGGGGGGTCGAGCTTCTGGATGCGGGCACCCGATGGGGTCGATACCGAAGACCTGGCGCGGCGGCTGCGCGGCGACGGCGTGCTGATCGAACCGGGGCGGCTGTTCTTTGACCCCGCCCATGCCCCGCGCAACTTCTATCGCCTCGCCTACTCCTCGGTCGGCCCGTCGCGGATCGCGGAAGGGATCGGGCTGATCGCAAAAGCGATACGGGAAACTGGACCTAGTCAGCCAAACGCGCTGGCCCTAAACCGGGTCGGCGCTGGCGGATAAGGTCGCGCACAGCAGTTCAGGACGGGACCAGACCGATGAAAATGACCACCGAGGAAGCCTTCGTCAAAGTGCTGCAGCGGCACGGGATAGAGCACGCCTTCGGCATCATCGGATCGGCGATGATGCCGATTTCGGACCTGTTCCCGAAGGCGGGCATCCGGTTCTGGGACTGCGCGCATGAATGCAATGCCGGGATGATGGCCGACGGCTATACCCGCGCGACCGGCAAGATGGGCATGATGGTCGCGCAGAACGGCCCCGGCATCACGAATTTCGTCACGCCGGTCAAGACCGCCTACTGGAACCACACCCCGCTTCTGCTGGTGACACCGCAGGCGGCGAACAAGACCATCGGCATGGGCGGCTTCCAGGAAGTGGAACAGATGGCGCTGTTCCAGGACATGGTCGCCTATCAGGAAGAGGTGCGCGACCCGTCCCGGATCGCCGAGGTGCTGAACCGGGTGATCCTGAAGGCGAAACGCGCAAGCGCGCCGGCGCAGATCAACGTGCCGCGCGATTTCTGGACACAGGTGATCGACGTGGCCCTTCCAGCAGTGGTCGAATTCGAGCGCCCGGCGGGCGGTGATCAGGCGGTGGCGCAGGCGGCGGCGCTGCTGTCGGGCGCAAAGTTCCCGGTGGTCCTGAACGGTGCGGGCGTCGTGCTGGCGGGTGCGATCCCGGCATCTGCGCGGCTGGCAGAACGCCTCGGCGCGCCGGTCTGCGTCGGCTACCAGCACAACGACGCCTTCCCCGGCAGCCACCCGCTGTTCGCGGGGCCTCTGGGCTACAACGGGTCGAAGGCAGCGATGGAGCTGATCGCGCAGGCGGATGTGGTGCTGGCGCTGGGGACGCGGCTGAACCCGTTCTCGACGCTGCCGGGCTATGGCATCGATTACTGGCCGAAGGACGCAGAGATCATCCAGGTCGATCTCAACCCCGACCGGATCGGGCTGACCAAGCCTGTGGCGGTGGGCATCGTCGGCGATGCGAAGCGGGTCGCCGAGGGAATTCTTGCAGGGCTGTCGGACACGGCGGGCGATGCGGGGCGCGCGGACCGTCTGGCCAAAATTGCGCAGACAAAATCGGCATGGGCTCAGCAGCTGTCGTCGATGGACCACGAAGATGACGACCCCGGCACCGACTGGAACGACCGCGCGCGCAGGCGCGAGCCGGAGAAGATGAGCCCGCGCATGGCGTGGCGCGCGATCCAAGGCGCGCTGCCGCGCGAGGCGATCATCTCATCCGACATCGGCAACAACTGCGCCATCGGCAATGCCTATCCGACCTTCGAGGCGGGGCGCAAATACCTCGCCCCCGGCCTGTTCGGTCCCTGTGGCTACGGCCTGCCGTCGATCATGGGGGCCAAGATCGGCCAGCCGGATGTGCCGGTCGTGGGCTTTGCGGGCGACGGGGCGTTCGGCATCTCGATGAACGAGATGTCGGCGATCGGCCGCGATGAATGGCCCGCGATCACGATGGTGATCTTCCGCAACTATCAGTGGGGCGCGGAAAAGCGGAACACGACGCTGTGGTTCGACGACAATTTCGTCGGGACCGAACTGGATACGAAGGTCAGCTATGCCGCAGTCGCGCGCGCCTGCGGGCTGCAGGGCGTGCAGGTGTCAGGGATGACCGAGCTGACGGACACGCTGCGCCGCGCGCTGGCGGATCAGGCAGCAGGGAAGACAACCTTCATCGAGGTCCTTCTCAATCAGGAACTGGGCGAGCCGTTCCGGCGCGACGCGATGAAAAAGCCGGTCGTCGTGGCGGGGATCGACGCAGGCGACATGCGGCCGCAGACCGTCTGATGCCGTTCGACCTCGGCCTTGCGGGGACGGTCTGGATGGCGGCCGCGATTTCTGTCGCGGCCTTTGTGCGCGGTTACTCCGGGTTCGGCTATTCTGCGATGGTGATCGCAGCGTCGTCCATCGCGACCAATCCGCTGAACTTCGTCGCCGTCGTGGTGATACTCGAGACGGCGATGTCGCTGCAGGCGGCCAGGGGGGCGGGGCCGGACATCGACTGGCGGCGCGTCTGGCTGCTGCTGGGAGGGGCGGCGCTGGGGTTGCCGCTGGGCCTGTGGGTGCTGACCGGGGTCAGCGAAGATACGGCCCGGCTGGTGATTTCGGCCTATGTGCTGGCGATGTGCGGCGTGCTTCTGGCCGGGTGGCGGCTGCAGGCCGAGGTGCGCGGCACGGCCAACGCGGTGGCCGGTTTCATTTCAGGCATGGCAAATGCGCCGGGAATGGGCGGGCTGCCGGTGGCGGCGTTCTTTGCGGCACAGCCGATGCAGGCAGCGGCGTTCCGGGCGACGCTGATCGCGTATTTCCCGCTGCTCGACCTCTATTCCGCGCCGCTGTATTTCTGGGCGGGGCTGGTCAGCTGGGATACGCTCTGGGCGACGCTGATCGCGCTTCCGCTGACGTTTCTCGGCAACTGGCTGGGCGGGCGGCATTTCCTGAACACCGATCCGCAGGATTTCCGCCGTTTCGCCATCCTGCTCCTGGCGGGGCTGTCAGCACTCGGGCTGCTGAAGGCGGCGCTCTGACATGGCTGGAATTCTGGTCCTGAACGCCGGATCGTCCTCGCTGAAATTCGCTCTGTTCGGTCCGACGCTGAAGGAGATGCACCGGGGCAGCGTCTCCGAGATCGGCGGCGTGGCGCGGATCGAGGTGGACGGCAGGACCGCCGACGGCAACGCCCCTGACCATGACGCGGCGCTGGCCCTGTGCCTCGCGGCACTGGACCGCCACGGCATCTCGCCGTCCACCCTGACCGCCGCCGCGCACCGCGTCGTTCACGGTGGGACGGTTCTTACCCGGCCCTGCCGCATCACCCCCGAAGCCGAGGCTGCCATCGAGGCCCGCATCCCGCTTGCCCCGCTGCACAACCCGCACAACCTGGCCGCCATCCGGGCCATGCGCCGCCTTGCCCCCAACTTGCCGCAGACCGCGAGTTTCGACACTGCCTTCCACGCGACCAACCCCGACGTTGCCCTGCGCTACGCTATCCCAACAGCGCTGCATGACACCGGCATCCGCCGCTATGGCTTTCACGGCATCAGCTATGCGAGCCTCGCCGCCCGCCTGCCCGCCCTGTCGGGCCGTCCCCTGCCCCGCCGGCTCCTGGCCCTGCATCTGGGCAATGGCGCGTCGCTCTGCGCGATCCTCGACGGGCGGTCGGTCGCCACGACGATGGGCTATTCGCCGCTGGACGGGCTGACCATGGGGACGCGCGCGGGCGGGATCGACGGCAATGCGGTACTGGCCATTGCGCAGCGGATCGGGGTGGAAGCAGCGGCGCGGGTCCTGAACCGCGATAGCGGCCTGCTGGCCCTGGGCGGGGCATCCGACATGCGCGCGCTGCGGGCCGATGACAGCGCGGAGGCCGCCTTTGCCGTCGCGCATTTCTGCTACTGGGCTGTCCGCCACGCCGGATCGATGATCGCCGCGATGGGCGGGATCGACGCGGTGGCCTTCACGGGCGGCATCGGCGAGCACGATGCGCGGACACGGGACACCATTGTGGCAGGGCTTGACTGGGCGGGGGCGTCACTCGACCCGGGCGCGAACGACGCCCACCGGACAGCCCTGCACGCCCCCGGCAGCGGCGTGACAATCTGGCGCGTTCCGGCAGAAGAAGAGCGGCGGATCGCGGAGGATGCGATGGCAGTTCTGTCCGGCGCGGAAAACCAACGCGGCTGACCCCGCCGCATTCGATAGCTGCCCCATCCATCCGGTGACGAAACTACGGGCGGCCCGCAGCCGCAGCCGCCCGGATTCCCGGCGATGACTTCGCGCACCGGTTGAACGGACGGGCGGGCGCGCCGAGACCATTGACTGTGGCCGGGGCGGGCCTAGACTGAGATGAAATCGGCATCGGCCGGATCGGCATTCAAGCCCCGCAGGCGACCCCTTTTCAAGGATCGCATCGGGGCTTTTGCATTTGGATCGGGGGCACATGAAGCGGCGCGTCGAAATCGGCCTCCTGTTCTCGCGGTCGGGCAGCTATGCGCTGATCTCGGAAGCCTGCCGGACCGGCGCGCTGTCTGCCATTGCAACCATCAATGCCGACCCCGCGCTCGACCTGTCGCTGATCCCGGTCGAACGCGATCCCGGGGGCAACATCGACCTGTACGGGCCGTGCTGCGAGGAAATCCTGCGCGACAGCGATGCGCGCCATGTCGTGGGATGCGTGACGTCGTGGAGCCGCAAGGAGGTGATCCCAAGTCTGGAAAAGCTGGGCGGGACGCTGTGGTACACGGTGCCTTACGAAGGGTTCGAGGCATCGGACCACGTCGTCTACACGCATGCCTGCGCCAATCAGCATCTTCTGCCCCTGCTCGACTGGGCGATGCCCGCCCATGGACGGCGGGCCTATCTGACGGGGTCGAACTATATCTGGGGCTGGGAAATCAACCGCCTGGCCCGCGACTGCATCGCGGCGGCGGGCGGCGAGATTCTGGGCGAACGCTATCTGCCGCTGGGGTCGCCCGATGTCGGCCGGATGATCGAGGAAATCCGCGCGACGCGGCCGGACTTCGTGCTGAATTCGCTTGTCGGGGAATCCTCCTACGTCTTTCTGGCCGCAATGCGCGCACTGGGTGCCGAGGACGCTGCGTTCACGGCAGAACACTGCCCGGTCCTGTCGTGCAACCTGACCGAATGCGAGCTGCCTGCACTCGGTCCGGCAGCCGAAGGCCTGATCGCGGCGGGGCCTTACTTCCGGGGCGTCGCAGGCTGGCCCGGCAAGGGCAATTTCGGATCGTCGCACGAGGCGGCGGCCTTTGCTGCGGTCAGCGAACTGGCGCGCCTCCTGGCGCACCGGCCCGGCGCGGAAGCCGAGAGCCTGTCGCAGCTTCTGTCAGGCCCGACTGCACGGCAGGGGCCGATCAACCCCGAAACGCATCACACAACCCTGCCCTCGATCATCGCGCAGGTGCGCCAGGGCGCGTTCCGGGTCATTCAGCACCGTGGCCTTGTCGCGGGCGACCCGTATCTGACGCGGTCGCGCATGACGGCCGCACAGCCCCTGCGGGTTGTGTCGTGAAGGGCCGCGTGCGCATCCAGAACCTCGGCGGCGCAAAGGCGGTTGTGCTGCATCGCCCGCACCCGACGGTCCAGGCGCTGACGCGGCAGCTGCAGGCCATCGGGCTGGAGGTGGCGCAGGTCTGGCCCGAACTGGGGCCAGACGCGCTTGCGGCGGATTTCATCTTTTTCGACGCCGACATGGGCTATGACGCGCAGTTTCCCTGGGCGCCCGGCGCGTCGCCGATGCCGATGATCGCGCTGATCGGGTCGGAGGCGCCGGGGCGCATCGAATGGTCGCTGTCAGATGGGCGCGCATGCCCAGCTGCTGAAGCCCGTGGGCGACAACGGCGCCTATTCCGCGCTGCTGATTGCGCGCGACGCGCTGGAGGCGCAGCGCAGACTGTCGGCGGAAATCGCGGACCTGCGGCGGCGGATCGACGAACGCCAGACCGTGGTGCGGGCGGTCACGCTGCTGGCGGCACGGGGCCTGCCCGAGGACGCGGCCTATGCCCAGCTGCGCCGCATGGCGATGGACTGGCGCGTCAGCGTCGAGGATGCGGCCCTGCGCGTTGTGGCGCGCTACCGGGCGGGGGCTGGCGATGACCAAGCGCGGTCGCGGTTGAGCCGCCGGTCAGACCGGGCACGCTTGCCCGTCTGGCCCGGCGCAGGCTGGCGCTGTTCGGGCTGGCCATCATCGCGCTGGTTCTGGCGGGGGCGGCGTTTGCGCCCTGGCTGGCGCCGTTTCCACCCGACCAGCAGATTTTCGACGGCCTGACGATCGAGGGCGCGCCGCTGCCGCCGGGCGGCAGTCTACTGTCATGGGCACCGACCTGCTGGGCCGCGACCTTTACAGCCGCCTGCTCTACGGGGCGCGCACGTCGCTGATCATCGGCCTTGTCGGCCAACGGCGCTGGCGCTGCTGATCGGCACGCTGGTCGGGATCACGGCGGGCTATTTCCGGGGCTGGACCGGGGCGGTCCTGATGCGCTTCACCGACCTGATGATGGCCTTCCCGGCGCTGCTGCTGGCGATCTGCCTTGCGGCGATCTTCCAGCCCTCGCCTCTGGATCGTCGCGCATGGTCATCGCGCTGGTGAACTGGGTGCAGACCGCGCGGGTGATCTACACCGAGACGACATCGCTGGCCGACGCGCGACTTCATCGCGGCGGAACGCACGCTGGGCGCAGGCACGGGGCGCATCCTGTTCCTGCACATCCTGCCGCATCTGGTGCCGACGATCATCGTCTGGGGCACGCTGGGCATCTCGACGACGGTGCTGCTGGAGGCGACGCTGTCGTATCTGGGCATCGGCGTGCAGCCGCCGACGCCGAGCTGGGGCAACATCATCTTCGAGAACCAGACCTATTTCCAGTCGGCGCCCTGGCTGGTGTTCATTCCCGGGGCCGTCATCATCCTGTTCGGCGCTGGCGTTCAACCTGGTCGGCGACGCACTGCGCGATGTGCTGGACCCGACGCAGCGGGGGCGCGGCTGATGGCGGCGCATCTTGTCCGGCGGATCGTGCAGTCGCTGCTGATCCTGCTCGGGGTCAGCTTCATCACCTTTTTCCTGCTCTACGTCCTGCCCGCCGACCCGGTGCGCCAGATCGCCGGACGTTCGGCCACGCCCGAGACGGTCGAGAACATCCGCCGCCAGCTCGGCCTCGACCAGCCCTTCGTGGTGCAGTACGGGCGCTATCTGCTGGGGCTGGTGCAGGGCGATCTCGGCCGCTCCTATCTGCAGAAGTCCGAGGTCGCGGACCTGATCGCGTCGCGCCTGCCCGCGACGCTGCTGCTGATGGCGGGGGCGATCCTGTGCGAGCTTGTGCTCGGGCCTGACGATGGGCATCGCAGCGGCCTTGTCGCGCGGGCGGCTGACCGATCAGATCGCTGATGATGACGTCCTTCGTCACCGTGTCGGCGCCGCAATTCGTCGTCAGCCTGCTGCTGCTCTATGTCTTCGCCGTGAAGCTCGGCTGGTTTCCCGATCGGCGGCTACGGCACTTTTGCGCATCTGGTGCTGCCTGCCGCTGACGCTCGGCATCCTCGGCGTCCGGCTGGTACGCGCGCATGATGCGGTCGTCGATGATCGACGTGCTGCGCGCCGGACTTCATCCGCACCGCCCGCGCCAAGGGCCTGGCGCCGCGCGCGCGTCGTGCTGCGCCATGCGCTGCCGAACGCGATCCTGCCGGTCATCGCGATGATCGGCATCGACATCGGCGTGTTCATGGGCGGCATCGTCGTGGTCGAAAGCGTCTTCGGCTGGCCCGGCATCGGCCAGCTGGCCTGGCAGGCGATCCAGCGCATCGACATCCCGATCATCATGGGCGTCACGCTGGTTTCCGCCTGCGCCATCGTGATCGGCAACCTGCTGGCCGACCTTGTCGCCCCGCTTATCGACCCGCGCATCAGACTGCGCTGAAACGAAAACACGACAGGAGAGAGACAGATGAAGAAACTGCTCGCTTCCACCGCCCTGATGCTGGCCCTGGCCCTGCCCGCGACGGCCCAGGACTACACGCCCGATCCGGCACGCCAAACCGGGCGGCAGCATCGTCATCACCTACAAGGACGACGTCGTCGACGCTCGACCCGGCCATCGGCTACGACTGGCAGAACTGGTCGATGATCAAGTGGCTGTTCGACGGGCTGATGGACTATGTGCCGGGCACCACGACGCTGCGCCCCGGCCTTGCCGAAAGCTACGAGATCTGCGCCGACGGCCTGACCTACACCTTCAAGCTGCGCGCAGGCGTCAAGTTCCACAACGGCCGCGAGATGACGGCGGATGACGTGAAATACTCGCTCGACCGCGTGACGAACCCGGCCACCCAATCGCCCGGTGCCGGGTTCTTCGCCTCCATCGCGGGCTTTGACGCGGTGGGCGACGGCAAGGGCCTCTCCGGGGTCGAGGTGGTCGATCCGCTAACCGTGAAGTTCACGCTCTCGCGGCCCGACGCGACCTTCCTGCATGTCATGGCGATCAACTTCGCGCATGTCGTGCCGAAAGAGGCGGTCGAGGAGTTCGGCGCGGATTTCGGCAAGCATCCGGTCGGCACCGGCGCCTACAAGCTGGCGGAATGGACGCTGGGCCAGCGCCTGGTCTTCGAGAAGCAACCCCGACTACTGGCGCGCGGGCGTGCCCTATCTCGACCAGATCACCTTCGAGGTCGGTCAGGAGCCGATGGTGGCGCTGCTGCGCCTGCAGAACGGCGAGGTCGACATCGCCGGCGACGGCATTCCGCCGGCGAAGTTCCAGGAGGTGATGGACGATCCGGCGATAGGCCGCGCAGGTCGTCGAAGGCGGCCAGCTGCACACCGGCTACGTCACGATGAACGTGACGACCCCGCCGTTCGACAATGCGAAGGTCCGCCAGGCCGTCAACATGGCGATCAACAAGGACCGCATCGTCCAGATCATCAACAACCGCGCGGTGCCGGCGAACCAGCCGCTGCCGCCGTCGATGCCGGGCTACACAAGGACTACGCGGGCTATGCCTACGATCCCGAGGCGGCCAAGGCGCTGCTGGCCGAGGCCGGGCTTCCCGGACGGGTTCGAGACCGAGCTCTTCGTCATGAACACCGACCCGAACCCGCGCATCGCGCAGGCGATCCAGCAGGATCTGGCCGCAGATCGGCATCAAGGCCGACGATCCAGTCGCTGGCCCAGGCCAACGTGATCGAGGCGGGCGGCGACGGGCACCGCGCGCCGATGATCTGGTCGGGCGGCATGGCCTGGATCGCCGACTTCCCCGATCCGTCGAACTTCTACGGCCCGATCCTCGGCTGCGCGGGCGCGGGCGAGGGCGGCTGGAACTGGTCCAAGTACTGCAACGAGGAGCTCGACGCGAAGGCCGCCGCGGCGGACTCGATGTCGGACCCGGCCAAGGCCGCCGAGCGCTGGCGATGTGGTCGGACATCTACCAGAAGGTCATGGACGACGCGCCCTGGGCGCCGGTCTTCAACGAGCAGCGCTTCACCGATGCGGTCGCCGCGCATGGGCGGCGAGACGAACCTCTACGTCGATCCGGTGCAGATCCCGATCAACTACGACTACATCTACGTGACCGAGTGATCGCATGTGCAAGGCCTGCGACTACACCATCCACGGCGCGCAGCACCATTTCGGCTGGGACAATTCACTTGCCCCGGCCGAACGGGTCGCACCCGGGATCGACGATCCTGTTCCACTGCCATGATTCCTCGGCGGGCCAGCTTGGCCCGTCGTCCACCGTTGCAGGACGTCGTCGACGCTCGATTTCGGCACGGATCAACCCGGTCACCGGGCCCGATCTTCGTCGACGGGGCCGAGCCGGGCGATGCGCTGAAGGTCACGATCGACAGCTTCGCCCCGCAACCGCATGGCGGCAGGGCTTCGGCTGGACGGCGAACATCCCGGGCTTCGGGCTGCTGGCCGACCAGTTCACCGACCCGGCGCTGCACCTCTGGACCTATGACGCCAGGCCAGCTGGCGCCGGCGCTCTGCGGGCAAGACGCGCGCGGTGCCGCTGAAGCCGTTCGCGGGCACCATCGGCAATGCGCCCGCCGAGCCGGGACTGCATTCCGTCGTGCCGCCCCGGCGGGTCGGCGGCAATCTCGACATCCGCGATCTTGCGGCGGGGACCGTGCTCTACCTGCCGGTCGAGGTGGCGGGCGCGCTGTTCTCTGTCGGCGACACCCATGCGGCGCAGGGCGACGGCGAGGTCTGCGGCACGGCGATCGAGAGCGCCGATGGATGTCGTGCTGACGCTCGACCTGGTGAAGGGGCGCGAACCTGAAGACGCCGCGCTTCACGACGCCGGGGCCGGTGACGCGGCATCTCGACGCCAAGGGCTACGAGGCGACGACCGGCATCGGACCGGACCTGATGACGGCGGCGCGGGATGCCGTGTCGGGCATGATCGACCTTCTGACGGCGACGCGCGGCATGCCTGCGGTCGACGCCTACATGCTCTGTTCGGTCTGCGGCGACCTGCGGATATCGGAGATCGTCGACATGCCGAACTGGGTCGTCAGCTTCTACTTTCCGCGCTGCGTCTTTGAATGACCGCTGCGGGTGAAGCAGAGGCCGGGGCCGCAACTGGGGCGGCCCCGGACCGGCCGGTTCTGCGCGTGCAGGGCCTGACCGTGCAGGCGCAGGGCGATGCAGGGCCGCAGACGCTGGTGCGGAACCTGACCTTCGATCTGGCGCGGGGCGAGACGCTGGCCATCGCGGGCGAAAGCGGATCGGGCAAGTCGATCACGGCGCTGGCGGTCATGGGCCTTCTGCCGCAGCCTGCGGTGCGGGTCACGGCAGGGTCGGTGCATCTGGGGCCGGACGATCTGACACTGCTGCCGGAATCAGCCGCTGCGTGGGCTGCGCGGCGACCGGATCGCGATGATCTTCCAGGAACCGATGACCACGCTGAACCCGGTGCTGACCATCGGCACGCCAGCTGACCGAAGCGATCCGCGCGCATCGCAGACTGTCGCGCCGGGCGGCGCGGACCGAGGCGCTGGCGGCGCTGACGGCCGTGCGCATGTCGCAGCCGGCGGCGCGGCTTCGGCAGTACCCGCACGAGCTGTCGGGCGGCATGCGCCAGCGCGTGATGATCGCGATGGCGCTGGCGCTGCGTCCCGAGGTGCTGATCGCCGACGAACCGACGACGGCGCTGGACGTCACGGTGCAGCGCGAGGTGCTGGACCTGCTGCGCGACCTGCAGCGCGATCTGGGGACGGCGATCATCCTGATCACCCATGACATGGGCGTGGTCGCCGAAATGGCCGACCGCGTCATCGTGATGAAGGACGGCGCGATGGTCGAAGAGGCCGCCGTGGCGACCCTGTTCGCGCGACCGAAGGCGACCTATACGCGCGACCTCCTGGCGGCCGTGCCGCGGATCGGCGGGGGCGGAGCGCGACCGTTCGGGCCCCGTCCGGCAGTGCTGTGGCGACGGTATCGGACCTGTCGGTCCGCTTTCCGGTGCGCGGATGGCTTTTTCGGGCAGGTCTCGGCGCAGGTTCATGCGGTCGAGCATGTCAGCTTCGATATCCGCCGGGGCGAGACCTTCGCGCTGGTCGGCGAAGTCCGGCTGCGGCAAGTCGACGATCGCCAAGGCGCTGGTCGGCCTCGTGCCGCATCTGGGGCAGATCAGGATCGCGGGTCAGGCGATGTCCGGCATCCCGCCGCGACGCGCTGAAGGCACAGCGCAGGCGCGTGCAGATCGTGTTTCAGGACCCGATGGCCGCGCTTGACCCGCGCATGACCGTCGGGCGACCTGGTCGCCGAGCCGCTGGTCATCCACGGCATCGGCACGCCCGCCGAGCAGGCGCGCCCGGACGGTCGACCTGCTGCGAGCAGCGTCGGGCTGCAGCCGGATCACGCCGACCGCTACCCGCACGAATTCTCGGGCGGCCAGCGCCAGCGCATCTGCATCGCGCGCGCGCTGGCCCTGCAGCCCGACCTCATCATCGCGGACGAGAGCGTCTCGGCGCTTGACGTCTCGGTGCAGGCCCGCGTCCTCGACCTGCTGCGCCGCCTGCAGCGCGAGCTACGGCATCGCCTATCTGTTCATCAGCCATGACATGGCGGTGGTCGAGAACATCTCGGACCGGATCGCGGTGATGTATCTGGGCCAGATCGTCGAGACGGGAACGCGGGCGCAGATTTTCGGGAACCCGCAGCATCCCTATACAAGACGCCTGATCGCGGCCGTGCCGGTTCCCGATCCCGCGCATGTCCGCGGCGCGGCGCCACGCCTGACGGGTGACGTCCCGAGCCCGGTGCACCGAATCGGCAATTCGCCCGAACGGGTCGTGCTGCGGGATACGGGCGAGGGCCACCTCGTGGCATCCGGCGCGCCGATCTGATCGGGCGGCGGAACCGGCGTTCCGAAGCGTCGCCGCATCGGGGGCATGCCCGGTTTGCGGATCCAGCATACCAGGGCCGCCGGATAAACGGGCATATGTCCGGGAAACTCGTGCAAGCCTTGGGCGTTTGGCGCTGGCTTGTCTGCCCCTGCGGCAACCTCCGCCACCGACATTGCTGCCCCCGGAAACGCTGGCTCTTATCCGCCTGACCGCGCGGCGTTCTGACGCACGGGGTGTGCGGTGGCGACCAGTTTTGCAGACACGATCACCACCGCACGGGTTGCAACCGAAGTTGCCGTCTGAATGTGGGCTTTTTCATCGGAATGGAAAGGCCCGATCGGCGATCTGAATAGGGGATCAGGGATGAATCTGACACGGCGGATGATGCTGGCGGGCAGCGCTGCGGCGCTTGCGATGCCAAAACTGGCCTGGGCGCAGGCAGAGACGATCAAGGTGGGCGTGCTGCACTCGCTGTCGGGCACGATGGCGATTTCCGAGACGACGCTGAAGGACACGATGCTGATGCTGATCGAAGCGCAGAACGCAAAGGGCGGCCTGCTGGGCAAGCAGCTCGAGGCGGTCGTGGTCGATCCCGCATCAGACTGGCCGCTGTTTGCGGAAAAGGCGCGCGAACTGCTGACCGTGTCGAAGGTAGATGTGATGTTCGGCTGCTGGACATCCGTGTCGCGCAAATCCGTGCTGCCGGTGATCGAGGAACTGAACGGCCTGCTGTTCTATCCGGTGCAGTATGAAGGCGAGGAATCCTCCAAGAACGTCTTCTACACCGGTGCCGCGCCGAACCAGCAGGCGATCCCGGCGGTGGACTACTATCTTGAGGAACTCGGCATCGAGAAATTCGCGCTGCTCGGCACCGACTATGTCTATCCGCGCACGACGAACAACATCCTCGAAGCCTACCTGCAGCAGCAAGGGCATCGCCAAGGAAGACATCTTCGTCAACTACACGCCCTTCGGCCATTCCGACTGGTCCAAGATCGTGGCCGACGTCGTGGCGCTGGGTGCCGACGGCAAGAAGGTCGGCGTGATCTCGACGATCAACGGCGATGCCAATATCGGCTTCTACAAGGAACTGGCCGCAGCTGGCGTCACCGCCGATACGCTTCCCGTGGTGGCATTCTCGGTGGGTGAAGAGGAGCTTTCGGGCCTCGACACGACGAACCTTGCGGGCCACCTGGCGGCCTGGAACTACTTCATGTCCGCCGACACGCCGGAGAACGCCAAGTTCATCGCCGACTGGAAAGCCTTCATCAAGGACGACAAGCGCGTCACCAACGACCCGATGGAAGCACATTACATCGGCTTCAACATGTGGGTGAATGCGGTGACGGCGGCGGGAACGACCGAAGTCGATGCGGTCTCTGACGCGATGATCGGGCAGAAGTTCCCGAACCTTACCGGCGGAACGGCGGAGATGCTGGCGAACCACCACCTGACCAAGCCGGTCCTGATCGGCGAAATCCGCGCCGACGGCCAGTTCGACATCATCAGCCAGACCGAACCGGTTCCGGGCGACGCCTGGACCGATTTCCTGCCGGAATCCGCAGTGCTGGAAGCGGACTGGAAGGATCTGAAATGCGGGATGTACAACAAGGAAACGGCGACCTGCGTGCAGATGAAATCGAACTACTGACCTGATCGGGCGCAGGGCCGCGCGATGCGGCCCTGCCCTTCTTTCCAATCGCGCCCCCTGCACGGAACCAGAATGATCCGCCTGATTGCCTGCCTGATCGCCGCCCTGATGCTGACGGCGGCCCGACCTGTCTTCGCCGAAACGGCGGCCGAGATCGTCGCCGCCAACCGCGCGCAGATCGAAAAGCCGTCGCGCCAAAGCATCGGCCCGGTCATTGCGGCGCTGGCCGGATCAGGTGATCCGGCGGCGGCGGCGATCCTTGAGGCCTGGGGCGACAAGCGTCTGGGCCTGCGCAAGGCGGACGGCACGGCCTTCATCCTTGCCCCGGCCGAGGGCGGCTATGCGCTGACCGACCTGTCAGGCGGCGGGGCTGGCACTGCGGCCAAGACCGAAATCACGGAATTGAAACCGAACGCCGGTGTGCGCGGGCTGATCGCGGCGGCGCTGGTGCAGTTCACCCTGTCCGACCCTGACCGTCAGCGGCGTGCCGACGCGCTGACATCCATCGCACGCGATCCGTCAGAAACATCGCTCGAGCCCTTGCGCGCATCCATCGCGGGCGAGGATGATCCTGTCTTGAAGGCTCAGAAGGAACGGCTGGAACGCCTGCTGACCCTGCAGTTCGACACCGACCCGACGGCGCGCATCACCGCGATTGAAGGCTTCGGCGGCGACCTTGGCGTGGATGCAAGGGGCGCGTTAAACCCGCTCGTCGTGACCACGCCGGCGGCCTATCCGGACGATCCGCCGCCCGGCACCAATGTCGCCCGGCAACTGAGACCGGGGCGCGACCTCACCGAGGCCGAAGCTTACGACCTGCTGGTGACGGCGGGGATGGCACCGGCGCGTCTGACCATCGAGGCCGCCCGCGCAGCGCTGGTCGCCAACGTCACGGACGGCACGGTCGGCGGCGAGACGCTGGCGTCGCTGGACAGCCAGGCAGCCCGCGACCGCGCCTATACGGCGCTGGAGGCGGCGGGCAAGGTGCCCGCAGCCGCGACGGATGCGGAAGTCACCGCCGCCGTGGCTGCGCACCGTTTCTATGACACCTACGCCGAACCCGACCCCGACGTGACCGCAGCCGCCGAAGCGGCGCTGCGGCGGATCGGCGTCAAGGTCGGCGCGATGCAGGCGGCGGACCTGGCGCTGGACGCGATTTCGCTCGCGTCGATCTATTTCCTCGCCGCCATCGGCCTCGCTATCACCTTCGGCGTCATGCGGGTCATCAACATGGCGCATGGCGAATTCATCATGATGGGGGCCTACACCGGCTATGTCGTGCAGTCGTGGGTGCCGAACTACACGGCGTCGATCCTGATCGCCCTGCCGCTGGCCTTTGCTGTGACCTTCGCTGCAGGCGTGGCGATGGAACGGCTGGTGATCCGGCATCTCTACAAGCGCCCGCTGGAAACCCTGCTGGCGACCTTCGGAATTTCCATTGCACTGCAACAGCTGGCCAAGAACATCTTCGGCACGCAGGCGCGCCCGCTGACCGCGCCCGCCTGGCTGGACGGCGCACTGACGGTGAACGATGTGCTGTCGATCAGCTATATCCGCATCGCGATCTTTGTGCTGGCGATGGTCTTTCTGACCTTCTTCCTCTGGTTGATGCGGCGCACGCGGCTCGGGTTGCAGGTCCGCGCCGTCACCCAGAATCCCGTCGATGGCGGCCAGCATGGGGATCAATCCCGACCGCATCAACATGCTTACCTTCGGCCTCGGGTCCGGCATCGCGGGCATCGCGGGCGTGGCCATCGGATTGTTCGCGAAGGTCACGTCCGAACTGGGGTCGGACTATATCGTGCAGTCCTTCATGACCGTGGTCGTCGGCGGCGTGGGCAACATCTGGGGCACGCTGGCGGGTGCATTGATGATCGGCACATTGCAGAAGGGCATCGAGTGGCTGAATCCGTCGAACACGCTGGCGGCGCAGACCTACATGATCCTGTTCATCATCCTGTTCATCCAGTTCCGGCCCCGAGGCATCATCGCCCTCAAGGGCCGCGCGGCGGGGGACTAGGGCCATGAGCAGCACGTATCTCGCCCGCAACCGCTCGGTTCTGATCTTCCTTGCCGCTCTGGCCGTGTTCACGCTGGCCGTGACCCTGCTGTCGGACGCCTACGGGACAGGCTTTGTCCCGACGGCCTTCGTGAAAACACTCGGCAAGACACTCTGCCTCTGCCTGGTCGCCTTGGCGATGGACCTGATCTGGGGGTTCGCGGGCATCCTGTCGCTGGGTCACATGGCGTTCTTCGCGCTTGGCGGCTACATGATCGGCATGTGGCTGATGTATGCCCGGACCGAGGAAATCGTCATCGGCGCGCTGTCCTCAGGCCCGCTGCCCGCAACGCCCGAGGAGGTTCAGCAGGGCATCGCCACGCAGATTTTCGGCGTCGTCGGATCGTCCGACCTGCCGCCGGTCTGGACCTTCGCACATTCGCTGCCGATCCAGCTGGGGCTGGTCGTGCTGGTGCCGGGCCTTCTGGCGCTGATCTTCGGCTGGCTCGCCTTCCGCAGCCGCGTCACCGGCGTCTACCTGTCGATCCTGACGCAGGCGATGACGCTGACCCTGTCGCTGTACCTGTTCCAGAACGACAGCGGGCTGCGCGGGAACAACGGGCTGTCGGGGTTGCAGAATATTCCCGGGCTGGGTGACGTCCCGCAGGCCGACCTGTCGGTCTGGTTCTTCTGGGCTTCGGCTGCGGCGCTCGGGCTTGCTTACGTCCTGATCGCGCGGATCGTATCGGGCAAGTTCGGGTCGGTGATCCGTGCGATCCGCGATGACGAACAGCGGGTGCGGTTCCTGGGATATTCGGTCGAAGGCTACAAGCTGTTCATCTTCACCCTCACCGCTGTCATCGCGGCCATCGCGGGCGCGCTTTACTATCCGCAGGCGGGCATCATCAACCCCGCGGAACTGGCCCCGATCGCGTCGATCTACCTCGCGGTCTGGGTCGCCATCGGCGGGCGCGGGCGGCTGTACGGTGCCGTCATCGGCGCGGCCTTTGTCTCGCTTCTTTCGTCCTGGTTCACCGGCGGTCGTGCGCCGGACCTGCCGCTGGGCATCTATACCGTGAAATGGGTCGACTGGTGGCTGGTTCTGCTTGGCCTGTCCTTTGTCGCCGTGACGCTGTTCGCGCCGAAGGGCCTCGGCGGTCTGTTCGACCTCTGGCAAGGCCTGCGCAGCCCCGACCGCAAGGGTGCGCCGCTCGGCCCCGATCAGGGGTCGCTGCAGGAGAAGGAGGCGGTGGAATGAGCGGCCTTCTTGTCGTATCGGGCATTTCGGTCGCCTTCGACGGCTTCCGCGCGATCAACAACCTGTCCTTCAGCATCGAGCCTGCCGAACTGCGCGCCATCATCGGCCCGAACGGCGCGGGCAAGACGACCTTCATGGACATCGTCACCGGCAAGACGCGGCCGGACAGCGGCACCGTGACCTTCGGCGAGAAAAGCCAGTCGCTGCTGTCGCTGTCCGAGGCGCAGATCGCCCGCGCCGGGATCGGCCGCAAGTTCCAGCGCCCGACGGTGTTCGAGGATCAGACCGTCACCGAAAACCTGACCATGGCGCTGAAGGCCGCGCGCAGCCCGTTCCGGGTGCTGGCCTGGCGGGCGAGCGACGGCGACCGCGCGCGGGTGGCGGCGCTGGCGACCGAGGTGGGTCTGGCCGACAAGCTGGCGCGCAAGGCGGGCGAGTTGTCACACGGCGAAAAACAGTGGCTGGAAATCGGCATGCTCCTGGCGCAGGAGCCGCAATTGCTGCTGGTCGATGAACCGGCGGCAGGCATGACGCTGGCCGAACGCGAACACACGACGCGGCTGCTGGTCGAGATGGCCAAGACGCGGGCGGTGGTGGTGGTCGAGCATGACATGGAATTCGTGCGGCGCCTGAACTGCAAGGTGACGGTGCTGCACGAGGGCGCGGTGCTGGCCGAGGGGACGCTGGACCATGTGACCGCGAATCCGCGCGTGATCGAAGTCTATCTGGGGCGCGGATGATGCTGAAAACCGAAGGGCTGACGCTGCATTACGGCGGGTCGCAGATCCTGCACGGGATCGACTTCGAAGCGCGCACGGGCGAAGTGACCTGCATCATGGGCACCAATGGGGTCGGCAAGACGAGCCTGCTGAAGGCCATAGCGGGGACACATCCGCGGTCCGGCGGGCGCATCCTGATCGACGGACAGGAGGTCGGGCGCGTGCCGCCGCAGGAGATGGCGCGGCGCGGGCTGGCGGTGGTGCCGCAGGGGCGGATGATCTTTCCGCTGCTGACGGTGACGGAAAACCTGCAGACGGGTTTTGCGCTTCTTCCGAAGTCGGAACACCGCGTCCCCGACGAAATCTACGACCTGTTCCCGGTTCTCAAGGACATGGGCCAGCGCAGGGGCGGTGACCTTTCGGGGGGCCAGCAACAGCAGCTGGCGATTGCGCGCGCGATGATCATGCGGCCGCGCATCCTGCTGCTGGACGAGCCGACCGAGGGCATCCAGCCGAACATCATCCAGCAGATCGGATCGGTCATCGGCTATCTGAAGGCGCGCGGCGACATCGCGATTGTTCTGGTCGAGCAGTATTTCGACTTTGCCTATGCCTGCAGCGACAGCTTTGTCGTGCTGCAGCGCGGGGCGGTGGCGATGGCGGGGCGCAAGGACGGGCTGGCGCTGGACGACCTGCGGCGGGTGGTGTCGGTCTGACCAACGCGGTGTCCAGCTAACCGAGTTCCATCGTTGCGATGGCCATCAGCGACGGTCCGGCCAACGGTGCCGGGCCGCGATACATGCGCGCCGTCGCGAAAGTCTCGCCGAACCCCATGGCGGTCAGCCGCGCCACAAGGCCGCCACGCGAATCCGGCACATCGACGATGGCCGTATCCGACCCGCACCGCCGCAAGCGCCGCCCGGATCAGCGCAACTGCCATCGCTTCGTCCGGCGCGATCACCGGCCCCACCTTGCAGCCGCGTTCGCAGAGCCGCGCGGTCGCAAAGCCCTGCGCACCGTCCGGGCCGGTCAGGACAACGGTGCGCCTTGTTGCGCAGCGCGCAATCCAGCCGGGCAGGAACGCGGTCCGGGCGGTGCCGTTGGCTGCGGCATCGAGCGCGATCAGCGCGGGCACATCCCCTGGCACGGCGTCGCGCACGCCCGCGACGCGCCCGGCCTCCATGTGCCCCTCCAGCCGACGGGTCGCGCCGGAGCGCCGGAAGCCCGACATCGCATAATTCGCCTCCTGCGCCGCCACCCCGTCCAGCCCCACGGTTCTGCCGCCCGCATGGGCCAGCGCATGCCGCCAGAGCGCGAACCCGATCCCCTTTCCGCGCCAGTCGGGGCGGCAGAGATAGAGGCCGAGAAACGCGAAGTCCGGTGAGTGGTTGACGACCGAGATCGCCGCGACCGGCGCTCCGCTCTCCTCGGCCACAAAGAACCCGTCCGGGTCCGCGGCAAAAAAAGCATCCGCATCTTCCCGACCGGGATTCCAGCCCTCATCCGCCGCCCAGCGCAGGATCAGGTCGATCTCGTCCCGGCGCGCGACCCGGTTCACGATCATAGGGCCAGAGCATCGCGCAACGACAGTTCCGGCGCGGGCATGTCGCGCAGGTCGAGCGATGAGACGAGGTCGAGCAGATGCCCCTTCATCAGGTCTTCCGCCAGCGCGCCGTCCCCTGCGGCCATCGCGCGCAGCAGCGCATCATGCGCGTGGCTTTCGCAGAGCGCGTTCCGCCGCTGCCAGTAGAGCGCGATGATCAGCGACGACCGCGCGACCAGCTGCGCGATGAAGCCGCTGATCGTGTCCTGATCCGCGATCCGGGCGATTTCGGTATGGAACGACCCCGACAGCCGCAGCGCGCGCCCCGGATCGCCCGCATGCAGCGCCTGATGTTCCTCGTCCATATGCGCCTGCAGCCGGGCCAAATCGGCGGGCGTCCTGCGTTCCGCCGCCGACCGCGCCGTGCGCGGTTCCAGAAGTGCCCGCGCCTCGAACACCTCGCGCGCCTCGCGGATCGTGGGGCGGGCGATGAAGGCCCCTTTGTTGCGCCGCTGGGTAACCAGTTTCTCATGCGCGAGCTGCTGAAGCGCGGCACGGACAACCGTCCGCGACACGCCGAAAATCTCGCCCAGTTCCTCTTCGGCAAGCTTCGTGCCGGGCGGAAGGCGGTGTTCGTGCACGGCCAGCGCAAGCCGTGCGGCGATCCCTTCGCTGCCTGCGTCCTGCGTCGGTCGTGCGGTGTCCATGCGCCGTTCCTTCATCGCACCCGATTCTGCAAAGGATTGCCGGGCGGGGCAAGGCGGCAGGCCGGGCACGTAAGCGAATAATGATTGTATACAGTTGTGCCTTCATTGTGGAATATGACCTGCATACAAACGCCTGAAATTCAGGCACCGCAAGAATGGCGGCAGGCCCGGACCGGTTTTCACTGCCGTTTTGCTTGCGAGACGGGTTTCCATGACGCTGCGGACGATGGGGGACCGATGCGGACCGGACATGACCTGGAACTTGTCCATGTAACCAAGCGCTACGGCAACGGGGCCGTTGCGGTGGCGGACATCAGCCATCTGTTCCGCGCGGGCAGCTATGTCTGCCTGCTGGGGCCGTCCGGCTGCGGCAAGACCTCGACGCTGCGCATGATCGCGGGGCACGAAAGCACAACCGAAGGCGCGATCCTGCTGTCGGCCAAGGACGTGACAGCCCTGCCGCCCGCGCAGCGCGGAACGGCGATGATGTTCCAGAGCTATGCGCTGTTCCCGCATCTGTCCGTCACCGACAACGTCGCCTTCAGCCTGAAGATGAAGGGCGTCGAGGCCGCGACCCGCCGGAAACAGGCGGGCACGCTGCTGGAGCTTGTCGACATGACCGCCTATGCCGACCGGCTTCCCGCGCAGCTGTCCGGCGGTCAGCAGCAGCGCGTGGCGCTGGCCCGCGCGCTGATCACCGACCCGCAGGTCCTGCTGCTGGATGAACCGCTGTCCGCGCTTGACCCGTTCCTGCGGGTGCGGATGCGGGCAGAACTGAAGCGGCTGCAGCGCGAGCTCGGGATCAGTTTCATCCATGTCACCCACGGTCAGGACGAGGCGCTGGCCCTGGCGGATGAGATCGTGGTGATGAACAACGCGAAGATCGAACAGGCGGGCAGCGCGCGTGACGTGTTCAACGCGCCCGCGACAGAGTTCGTCGCGCGCTTCATGGGCGGGCACAACGTGCTGGCCCTGCCGCAGGGCCGTTTCGCGATCCGGTCGGATGCCGTCCGGCTGGCCACGACCGGGACCGAAGCTGTGGTGACGGCGGTGGAGTTTCAGGGCGCGCATGTGGCGCATGACAGCGCGCGCAGCCGGGGCGCAGGAAATCCTCGCCCTGATCCCCGAGGCCGCGTTCTTCGCCGACCCCAAAGCACCGGGCGACGCGGTCTGCCTTGCCTGGGACGACAGGCATCTGCACCGACTGGACGACGCAAGACCGCACTGACCACCCGCAAAACCCGACAGGACAGGAGAGACACGCATGACACGGAACGGATACACCCGCCGCAGCCTGCTGAAAGGCACCGCCGCTGCGGCAGTCGCATCGGCCCTGCCCGCCCCGATGATCTGGGCGCAGGAGATCAAGGACATCACGCTGCGCCAGTTCGGCACCGGCGTGTCGAACCTGAACGATGTGGCGACCAAGGTGAAGGAAGACCTGGGCTTCACGCTGGAAATGACCGCGCTGGACAGCGATGCGGTGACCCAGCGCGCGGCGACACAGCCCGACAGCTTCGACATCGCCGACATCGAATACTGGATCTGCAAGAAGGTCTGGCCGACCGGCAACCTGCAGGCGATGGATACCTCGAAAATCGCCAACTACGACAAGATCGTCGGCATTTTCCGGAACGGCAAACTGAACCCGGACAGTGTGATCGCGCAAGGCACGGCACCGCACAGCGTCGGTTTCGTGGACGGACCGGAAGGCACGACATTCGCCACGACCGAATCCGGCTGGATGACGCTGATCCCCACGATCTACAACGCCGACACGCTGGGCATCCGCCCCGACCTGATCGGTCGCCCGATCGAAACCTGGGCCGAGCTGCTGAACCCGGAATTCAAGGGCAAGGCGTCGATCCTCGACATCTCCTCCATCGGCATCATGGACGCGGCGATGGTCTGTGAATCGATGGGCGAGATCAAATACGGCGACAAGGGCAACATGACGACGGAGGAGATCGACAAGACGATGGCGATCTTCACCGAGGCCAAGAAGAACGGCCAGTTCCGCGCCTTCTGGAAGACCTTCGACGAAAGCGTCAACCTGATGGCGAGCGGAGAGGTCGTGATCCAGTCGATGTGGTCGCCCGCGATTACGGCGGTCAAGTCGCAGGGCATCCCGTGCGTCTACCAGCCCCTGAAGGAAGGCTACCGCAGCTGGGGCGGCGGCCTCGGCCTGTCGAAGAACCTGTCGGGCGTGGCACTCGACGCAGCCTACGAATACATCAACTGGTACCTGTCGGGCTGGGTCGGCGGCTACCTCATGCGGCAGGGCTATTATTCCGCCGTGCCCGAAACGTCGAAGGAATTCATGTCCGCCGACGAATGGGGCTACTGGTTCGAAGGCAAGCCCGCGGCGGGCGACATCCTGTCGCCGACCGGCGACAAGCTGGCCGGTGCGGGCGACCTGCGCGACGGCGGGTCGTTCGAGGAACGCATGGGGCGTGTCGCCTGCTGGAACGCGGTGATGGACGAGAACCAGTACATGGTCCGCAAGTGGAACGAATTCATCGCGGCGTGACCTGAACGAACGGGCGGGGGCCTCCGGCCCCCGTACTCCCTTTGGATATTTCCAGGCCGGAAATGACGGCCGGACCCACCGGCAGAGGCGGCGCGTGCAACGGATCCTGCGATCAGCGAATGTCACGGGCTGGCTTCTCGCCTCGCCCCTTGCCGTCATTCTGGCGGTGTTCCTGATCCTGCCGATCCTGATGATCGTCGCGGTCAGCTTCTGGCAGGCGACGGAATTCTCCATCGTCCCTGCCTTTTCCTTCGAGAACTACGAGTTCCTGTTCGGGTCCTCGGTCACCTATTCAGGTCTTCCTCAACACCTTCAAATATGCGGCGATCACCTGGGCATTCACCCTGGTTCTGGGCTTCACCATCGCCTATTACCTCGCCTTCCACATCCGCAGCCAGACCATGCAGACGGCGCTGTTCCTGCTCTGCACGATCCCGTTCTGGACCTCGAACATCATCCGGATGATTTCGTGGATCCCCTTCCTCGGGCGCAACGGCCTCGCCAATTCCGCGCTGATGAACTGGGGCGTGATCGACCAGCCGCTGGAATGGCTGCTGTTTTCCGACTTCGCCGTGATCCTTGCCTTCGTGCACCTCTACACGCTGTTCATGGTGGTCCCGATCTTCAACACGATGATGCGCATCGACCGCAGCCTTCTGGAGGCGCGCGAATGACGCGGGCGCATCGCGGCTTCCAGACGCTGGTCAACGTCATCCTTCCGCTGACCAAGCCCGGCATCATGATCGGGTCGATCTTTGTCGTGACGCTGGTCATGGGTGACTTCATCACCGTGCGCTTCATGTCCGGGTCGCAGTCGGCCAATGTCGGCAGGCTGATCTCGAACGACATCGGGCTGCTGCAATACCCCTCCGCCGCCGCCACCGCCGTCGTGCTGCTGATCACCGTCCTGATCGTCATCTCGGCGCTGCTGCGGGTGGTCGATATCAGGAAGGAGCTGTGATGGAGCGGCGCCCGACCTCTTTCTATGTGCTCTCTGCCGTCTTCGGGCTGTTCCTGCTGTTCCTCTACGGCCCGACCTTCACCATCGCCATCCTGTCGTTTCAGGGACCGCAGGGCGGGCTGACCTTTCCGATGCGCGGCACATCCTTGCACTGGTTCCGCGACCTGTTCCAGGAACAGGCGGTCGGCGACATCTGGGGCAGCTTTCCGGCGGTCCTTCGCGCTCGGACTGATGGTCATGGTGACGACCGTCGTCGTCTCGGTCATGGGTGGCCTCGCCTTTCGCAAGAAATTCACAGGCTCGGGCCTCCTGTTCCAGCTGGTCATCGCCAGCCTCGTGATCCCATCGATCCTCGTCAGCCTCGGCGTCGGGCTGATGTTCAGCCAGGGCGGCCTCGGCGTCCACTGGGCCACGTCGGGCTTCGGCGCGCAGCTGACCTGGACGCTGCCCTTCGGCCTTCTGATCATGTTCGCCGTCTTCAACCGCTTCAACCCGGCCTATGAGGAAGCCGCCCGCGATCAGGGTGCCACCGCCTGGCAGACCGTGCGCCATGTCGTCCTGCCGATCATCGCGCCGTCGCTGATCGGGGTGGCGCTGTTCGGCTTCACGCTCAGTCTACGACGAATTTGCGCGGACCCTGCTGACGGCAGGCAGCTACAACACGCTGCCGCTGGAGATCTACGGCATGACGACCAATGTGACGACCCCGGTGATCTTTGCGCTGGGCACGCTGACCACGGTCTTTTCGCTGATCATCATCGCGGCTTTCCTGATCGCCCTGTCGGTCGCGGCGCGTCGGCGCGCGAGGGCCGGGTCGGATGCCGGTCGCGGTGTCTGATACGATGCGGCTGATCTACATCAACCCGAATTCGACCGCCGCAATGACCGACGGCATCGTCGCTGTCGCCCGGCAGGCGGCGCCAGAGCATGAGGTGATCGGCTGGACGAACCATGACGGTCCGCCCGCGATTCAGGGGCCGGAGGACGGCGCACTGGCTGTCGAGGGTATTGCGGCGCTGCTGCCGAAGGCGCGCGAGGCCGGTGCCGACGCCATCGTCATCGCCTGCTTCGATGACACCGGACTGCCTGAAATCCGCGCCGCCGCGCATTGCCCTGTGATCGGCATCGGACAGGCCGCGTTCCACATGGCGGCCCTGCTCGGCCACCGGTTTTCCGTTGTCACGACACTGGATGTGTCGATGCCGGTGATCGAGGAAAACATCCGGGCTTACGGATTCCTGGGCCAGTGTGCCCGCATCCGTGCCAGCGGGATTCCTGTGCTGGAGGTCGAGGCCGCCGCGCCCGCCACCCTCGCCCGGCTGTCGGACGAACTGGCCCTCTCGTTCCGCGACGATGGCGTCACCGCTGCCGTTCTGGGCTGCAGCGGCATGGCCCCGCTGCGCGCCCGGCTTCAGGCTGGGACACCGCTGATGCTGATCGACGGCGTGGCCGCCTCGGCGCGGCTCGCCCCGGCCTTGGTCTGATCCCTCAGGATCGGCTCCGCCTGCTGGCAGACGGTGCCCATCCTTGCGCCCTGCTTGAGGAAATGCAGGGTGATCACAGCCGGATTGCTGAAGCCGTCCCGTGCCACCGCGTCCGCGACACCATGCAGACGATAGCGGCCCGTCCGCTCGGACGCAGTGCTGGCATCGGACGTGATCGTGACAGGAATATCGCCCGGCACACCTGCCGCTCAGCAGGTCCGCCTCGATTACCGCGATCTGCGACACCGCCATGTAGAGCACGAGCTTGGTGCCCGGCACCAGGCTTGCCGCCAGATCGCGCGTCGCCTCAGCCGTCAGCATCGTGCCGGTTGCGAAGACGACACGGTCGAACCGCCCCCGCACCGTCAGCGGCTCGCCCGTCGAGGCTGCGACGGCGCTCGCTGCCGTCACCCCTGGAACCACCTCCACCGGAACACCCGCCGCGCGCGACGCCGCGATCTCTTCCTCCGCCCGCCCGAACACCGAGGGGTCGCCGGATTTCAGCCGCACCACGGCCAACCCCATCCGCGCCGCCGTCACGATTTCCGCATTGATCCGGCCCTGCGGCCAGGCATTCGCGCCCACCGCCTTGCCCACATCGACGATACGCGCGTGGCCCGGGACCAGCGCCAGCACCTCGGGTGACACAAGCCGGTCATGGAACACGACATCCGCCGCCGCCAGCCGCCGGACCGCGCGCAGCGTCAGCAGGTCCGCAGCGCCCGGACCCGCGCCGACCAGACAGATCGTCCCGCAGACCAGCCCTGCCCCGCCTTGAAAGCTCATTCCGCAGCCACCGCCAGCTGCGGTCGGCAGGCGGCAATCAGCGCCGCAATTTCGGGGCGGCACGACCCGCAGTTCGTGCCCGCGCGCAGCGCGTGCCCTATGGCCTCGACCGAGGTCAGCCCGCCTTCTGCAGCCGCTGTGATCGTGTTCCGCCCGACACCGAAGCAGGCGCAGATGGTGGCACCAGGGTCGGGGCGGCCCGCGCCCGTGCGGCCCGCAAGCAGATCGGCTGTGACCGGCGTGCCCAGTTGGCCCGCGACGTAGCCCCGCGCGACGGCGACAGGCTCGCGTGCGACATAGATCGCCGCACAGACAACGCCGGTGCGACTGAACACACAGCGGTATTGGCCCCGCGCACTGTCCTCATAGGCCACCGCCTCGGCATCGCCGGGCACGCCCAGCATTTGCCGGGCCGCCTCCTGCCAGTCGGCAGGCACGGTCCGACCGGCGAGTTCAAAGCGATGGCCGCCTTCCGTGGCCGCCCGCGCCCAGTAGTCGCAGTCGGGCCGCAGGCCAGCGACAGAGGTCACCGCGAACCCGTACCAGGCGGACTGGAACGCAGCGATGGAGACCGGGGCCGACTTCAGCGCAGGCTGACCGGAAACGGGGTCGGTCACGGGCGGGACCAGTCCGCCGACCCGGCCAGCGGGCGCTGCGGCATCGGTCCAGTGGATCGGCGCGAAAGGATGCCCGCGCGCGACCCGGTCGGTGATCAGGACGCGCAGCACGGCGGTGCCCGAAGGGCTCGTCACACGCGCCAGCGCAGCGGGTTGCAGGCCAAGGGCGCTTGCATCCTCCGGGTGAATCTCCAGGAACGGCTCGCCGACATGCTGCGACAGGCGCGGCGACAGGCCGGTCCGCGTCATCGTATGCCAGTGGTCACGGACGCGCCCGGTGTTCAGGCGGAACGGAAAGACCGCGCTTGTCGGCTGCGGCGGAATCGGCGTGACGGCGACCATCGCGGCACGCCCGCTGCCGGTATTGAACCGCCCGTCGCCGAAGAAGCGCCCGCCCCGCTTGCGGGCGTTCGCGGGCCAGAGGAACGGGTCAAGATCGTCGTAGCCCACCCGCGTGATCCCGGCATGATCCGAGATGTCAAAATCGCCGCCCGCGTCCCCCGCCACACCCGACAGCGCCGCATGTTCCGCGAAAACCTCCGCCGCATCCGCCCAGCCGAAACCGGTGTAGCCCATCCGCCGCGCCACATCCGCGATGATGCGCCAGTCGTCGCGCGCCTGACCTGGCGCGGGCAGAATGGCCCGCTGGCGGCTGATCCGGCGTTCGGAATTCGTGACCGTGCCGTCCTTTTCGCCCCAACCCGTCGCGGGCAGCAGGACATCCGCCAGCTTTGCCGTCTCGGTATCGCCCGTCATTTCGCTGACCACGACGAAGTCGCAGCCCGCCAGCGCCGCCCTGACCGCGTCAGCATCGGGCATCGAGGCGACCGGGTTCGTGCACATCACCCAGATCGCCTTGATCCGCCCCTCGCCCACGGCACGGAACATATCGACCGCCTTCAGCCCCGGGCGATCCGCCATCGTGGGCGATCCCCAGAAGCCCTGCACCGCCGCACGGTGCGCGGGGTTCTCGAGTTCCAGATGGCAGGCCAGCATGTTCGCCATGCCCCCGACCTCGCGCCCGCCCATCGCGTTCGGCTGGCCCGTCACGGAGAACGGCCCCATGCCATGGCGGCCGATGCGGCCGGTGGCCAGATGGCAGTTGATGATCGCGTTAACCTTGTCGGTGCCGGTCTCCGACTGGTTGATGCCCTGCGAATAGACCGTGACAACCTTTTCGGTGCCGCACCAAAGCTCGAAGAAGCGCTTCAGATCGGCGGGCCGCAGGCCCGTCGCCGCCGGATCGGTCGCCCGCGCAGCCGCCAGGGCCGCCTGCATATCCCTCGACATGCCGCAGCCAGTCGCGGTCTGTGCGCCCGCGCGCATCGATCTCGGCCAGAAGGCGGTTGAACAGCACGGCGTCCGCGCCCGGTGCGATGGCCAGATGCAGGTCGGCGAGGTCACAGGTCGCGGTGCGGCGGGGGTCGATGACGACCACCTTCATGCAGGGCCGCGCCGCCTTGGCCGCCGCCAGACGTTGGTATAGCACGGGATGGCACCAGGCGAGGTTCGATCCGGTCAGCACGACCAGATCGGCCAGTTCGAGGTCCTCGTACAGCCCCGGCACCGTGTCGCTGCCGAAGGCGCGGCGGTGGCCCGCGACCGAGGATGCCATGCAGAGCCTTGAATTCGTGTCGATATTCGCGCTACCGATATAGCCCTTCATCAGCTTGTTGGCGACGTAGTAATCTTCGGTCAGGAACTGGCCCGAGACGTAAAGGGCCACCGAATCCGGCCCGTGGTCGCTTGATCGTGTCGCGGAACCGGGTGGCGACAAGGTCAAGCGCGGTGTCCCAGTCTGCGTCCGCCCCGCCGATCCTGGGCGTCAGAAGGCGCCTGTCCAGCCCCAGCGGTCTCACCCAGCGCCGACCCCTTGGAACAGAGCCGCCCGAAATTCGCGGGATGCTCCGGGTCTCCGCTGATCTGCACGCCCTCCCGCCCTGTCCGCGCGACGATCCCGCAGCCGACGCCGCAATAGGGGCAGGTCGTGCGGACTGAAGCAGGGGCCGCAGCATCCTTCACGCGGCACTCCGCCGGGCCAGCCGCGATGCGTCGAGCAGGATACGCCCGACTTCGACACGCGCCGTATAGGTCGCGACGACACCCTCATCCGCCCCCTGCGCCTGACCTGTGGCCAGATCGAAGACCCAGTTATGCAAGCGGGCAGGTGACGCTGGTTCCATGCACGATGCCTTCGCGCAACGGCCCGCCCTTGTGCGGGCAGCGGTCGTCAATCGCAAAGACCTGGTCATCGCCCGTGCGGAACACCGCGACGCAGCCCGCCGCCGTCCGCACGACCCGCGCCCCCTCGCGCGGAATATCCTCCACCGCGCCGATGTCGATCCACGTCGCCGATGCCATGTTCATTCCGCAGCCTCCAGCGACAGATCGGCCAGAGCAGCCCAGTTGCCCCGTGTCACGGGCAGCGCATGTTCAGCCCAGGGGTCGGTCTGATAGACCGACTGGCTGAGCAGGAAGCGATCATACAGCGCGCGGCGGTTGGCGGTGTCATCGACGACCTGCGCGCGGCACCAGTCAAGGCCGACACGCGCGACCCATTTGTAGATACGGTGCAGATAGCGACCGTTTTCACGGTACAGCTGAACGAAGGCCGCCACGACCTCCAGCACCTCGTCCTCGGTTGCGACCTTGGCACAGCAGCTCGGTTTCCTTCACGTCCATGCCCGCCGCACCGGCGACGCCGATCTCGTAGCCGCTGTCCACGCAGACGACGCCGATATCCTTGCAGGTCGCCTCGGCGCAGTTCCTCGGGCAGCCCGACACGCCCAGCTTGATCTTCGCGGGCGACCACGAGCCCCAGAGCAGCTTTTCCATGCGGATGCCGAGCCCCGTCGAATCCTGCGTGCCGAAGCGGCAGAATTCGCTGCCGACGCAGGTTTTCACGGTGCGCAGACCCTTGGCATAGGCGTGCCCGCTGACCATGCCTGCATCGTTCAGATCGGCCCAAATCGCGGGAAGGTCCTCCTTCCGGACGCCCAGCAGGTCGATGCGCTGCCCGCCCGTCACCTTGACCATCGGCACGCTGTACTTGTCGGCGGCATCCGCAATGGCGCGCAGTTCGTCCGGCGTGGTGACGCCGCCCCACATGCGCGGCACGACGGAATAGGTGCCGTCCTTCTGGATGTTGGCGTGGTTGCGTTCGTTGACGAAGCGGCTCTGCCGGTCGTCGCGGTAGTCCAGCGGCCAGTCCGCCAGCAGGTAGTAGTTCAGCGCCGGGCGGCAGGAATGGCAGCCGCCGACGGACTTCCAGCCCAGTTCCTGCATGACGGCGGGGATCGACTTCAGCCCCTGCGCCTTGATGAAGCGCCGCACATCCTCATGCGTTTGGTCGGTGCATCTGCACATCGGCTGGTTCGTGGGCAGCACAAAGGCGTCGCCCAGCGTGACGGCCAGAACCTGTTCGACAAGCCCGGTGCAGGTACCGCAGCTGGACGAGGCCTTGGTCCGCGCCCGGACCAGATCGAGCGTGTTGGCACCGCCTTCGATGGCGGTGACGATCTTGCCCTTGCAGACGCCGTTGCAGCCGCAGATTTCCGCACTAGGCGGCAAGGCTGCAACGGCCGCCATAGGGTCCGTCTGGGCACCCCCCTGATAGGCCGGCCCGAAAATCAGCGTCTCGCGCATCTCGCTGATGTCGGTGCCGTCCTTCACGAGGCCGAAGAACCAGTTCCCGTCGGCGGTGTCGCCGTACATCACCGCGCCGATCAGACGGTCGCCTTCGATCACCAGGCGCTTGTAGACCCCGCGCCCCGGATCGCGGAAGACGATATCCTCGCGCCCCGGCGCATCGGCGAAATCGCCCGCAGAGAACAGGTCGCAGCCGGTGACCTTCAGCTTGGTCGCGGTCTGCACGGGCCGGAAGGCGGCGGCATCGGCCAGCAGGGTCGCCGCGACGACCTTGGCCTGATCGTAGAGGGGTGCCACCAGGCCGAACAGCTGCTTGTTGTGCTCGATGCACTCGCCCACCGCCAGAATGTCGGGGTCCGACGTGACCATCTGGTCGCTGACGACAATGCCGCGCCCGACCTCCAGATGCGCGTCGGTCGCCAGCCGCGTCTCGGGCCGGATGCCGACGGCCATGCAAACGATGTCGGCCCCGTAGACCGTCCCGTCCTCCAACGCCACCGCTTCAACCCGATCCGTGCCTAAGATCGCCTTGGTCGATCCCTTGCAGTGCACCGTGATGCCGCGCTTCTCCAGGTCTTTCTGCAGCAGATAGCCTGCGGCGGGGTCGAGCTGGCGCTCCATCAGGTGACCCATCAGATGGATCACCGTGACCTCCATGCCCCGGAGCGCCAGCCCCGCCGCGGCTTCAAGGCCCAGAAGGCCGCCGCCGATGACCACCGCCTTCGCACCCGGACGGGCGGCGGCGATCATCTCATTCGTGTCGTCGAGGTCGCGGTAGGTGACGACGCCGGGCAGATCCTTGCCCGCGACCGGAATGATGAAGGGCGCAGATCCGGTCGCGATCAGGAGCTTGTCGTAGGGGGCTTCAGTGTCGCCCGCGACGACGACCTTCCGCTCGCGGTCGACCCGGGTCACATGCGCGCCGAAGCGAGTGGCGATGCCGCGGTCGGCATACCAGGCATCGTCATGCGTGACGATCTCGGCATAGGTCTTTTCGCCCGACAGAACCGGCGACAGCATGATCCGGTTGTAGTTGCCGCGCGGCTCGGCGTTGAACAACGTGATGTCGAAGGCATCCGGCGCGGCCTCGGTCAGATGTTCGAGGACGCGGCCGCTGGCCATGCCGGCCCCGATGACGATCAGTTTCTGTTTCATTGATTTTCCTCAGAAAAAGTGCGTGCATAGGAGTTCATACGGACCGGTGGGACCATCGCTTCATAATGAACAGACTGATACCACATGACGAACCGGGGGTGCCCGATGACGAAAACCCGGAATGGACCGACGAGGATTTTCGCTGGGCGGTCAGCGCCGTGGACTTCGGCGGCAACACGCATGCGGTCCACGACTTCCTGAACAGACGTCTGGAGATATTCCGCGCAGGTGCGGCAATCGGTCTGGAGAAGGAGTACTTCTGGCAGTTCGCGCTGACCAAACCCGGGTTTGAAGACCGGGTGGCTGCTGCCCTCGGGACAGTTCTGTCCAAAACGCAGCACGCCGCCGAATAGCCCACGCCCTTCACTCCGCCGCCATCGCAAGCATCGGCTTCACCGGCCTCGCTCCATGCTCGTAGTCCTCCAGGAACCCCAGGATTTCCGGGCGGTAGCCCCAGTAATCCTTGTGCTCCAGCAGCGCTTTGCGGGTGCGCGGGCGCGGCAGCTTCACCTCGGTGATCTTGCCGATCGTCGCCTGCGGGCCGTTCGTCATCATCACCACGCGGTCCGCCAGCAGGATCGCCTCGTCCACATCGTGCGTCACGCAGACCGCCGTGACCTTGGTGCGGCTCCACACCTCCATCAGAACTTCCTGCAGTTCCCACCGCGTCAGGCTGTCCAGCATCCCGAAGGGTTCATCCAGCAGCAGAAGCTTCGGCGACAGCGCAAAGGCCCGCGCGATGCCGACGCGCTGGCGCATGCCGTTCGACATGTCCGCCGCCATCCGGTCCATCGCATCGCCCAGACCCACACGCTCCAGGTAGTATTCCACCACCTCCTGCCGCTCGGACTGAGACGCCTTCGGATAGACCCGGTCCACGCCGATGGCGACGTTCTGCTTGGCGGTCAGCCAGGGGAACAGTGACGGCGACTGGAACACCACCGCGCGTTCGGGGTCCGCGCCTTCGACATGCATGGCCATCGAGCTTGATCGCGCCCTTGGAAATCCCGTTCAGACCTGCTGTCATCGTCAGAACGGTCGATTTGCCGCATCCGGAATGGCCGATCAGGCTGACGAATTCGCCCTTGCGCAGTGTCAGATTGAAATCCTCGACCACCGTCAGCGGACCTTTCGGCGTCGGGTAGACCTTGTGCAGCTGTGAATACTGCAGATACCGCTCATCAGTCGCCGATTTCGCGGCTTGCGCATAGGCGCGCGGCAAGAGCGCGTGGCGCGGCGTGACGGACGGCAGTAGCCTCGTCTCAGGCAGTTTCGCGGCGATGCCGACATCCATCAGATAGGCGGTGACATCGGCGCGCAGCAATTTCACATGCGCATCCGTGTTCATCGCCGACCGCTCGCGCGGGCGCGGCAGATCGACGTCGAAGACCTGGCCCAGCGTCCCGTCGGGGTTCAGGCAGGCGATGCGGTCGGCCAGCACCAGCGCCTCGTCCACGTCGTTCGTGACCAGAACGACCGTCCGGCGGTCCGCCGCCCAGATCGCCTCGATCTCGGACGCCACATTCGCCCGCGTCAGCGCGTCCAGCGCCGACAGCGGCTCGTCCATCAGCAGGACCTGCGGCTCCATCGCCAGCGCGCGCGCCACCGCGACCCGCTGCCGCATTCCGCCGGACAATTCCGCCGGACGCCGTTCCGCCGCATGGGTAAGGCCCGACCATCCCCACGTATTTCGTGACCAGTTCCGCGCGTTCGGCCTTCGACAGACGCCCATGCACCGCATCGACGGCCAATCCGATATTCCTCGCGACCGTCAGCCAGGGCATCAGCGCATAGGACTGGAACACCAGCCCGCGCTCCGGCCCCGGTCCGGTCACCGGCGCACCGTTGAAGCTGACCTCGCCCTTATCCGGCAGGGTCAAACCCGCCAGCAAGTTTATCAGCGTCGTTTTGCCCGTTCCCGAAAACCCCAGCACCGCCAGAAACTCGCCCGGCCGCACTGAAAGCGCTCAGGTTCCGCAGGACCGACTGGTCGCCGTAGCCCTTGGAGACGTTCCTCAACTCCAGCATCGCGCTCACCGGTTCGCGCTGAAGGTGAACAGTGACTGCAGCGCGAACATCACCCGGTCGAGCATGAAGCCGATGACCCCAATGGTCAGCACCGCCACCATGATACGCGCCAGACTGTCCTGCGATCCGTTCTGAAACTCGTCCCAGACGAATTTACCCAGACCCGGGTTCTGCGACAGCATTTCGGCGGCGATCAGCACCATCCAGCCCACGCCCAGCGACAGCCGCAGTCCGGTGAAGATCAGCGGCAAAGCGGAGGGCAGGACCAGCCGCGTGATCCGCGTCCAAGTGCCCAGCTTCAGCACCCGGCCTACGTTCACCAGGTCCTTGTCGATGGATGCGACACCGAGGGCGGTGTTGATCAGCGTCGGCCAGAGCGAGCAGAGCGTGACGGTGATCGCCGAGATGATGAACGACTTCGACACCCCGCCGTCGCCGCCCGCGACCAGCGCCGACACGACCATCGTGACGATGGGCAGCCAGGCCAGCGGGCTGACCGGCTTGAACACCTGCACCAGCGGGTTGATTGCCGCGTTCGCGGTCGGCGACAGGCCCGACACGATGCCCAGGGGCACGGCGACAGTCGTCGCCAGCAGGAACCCGGTGAAGACGGTCAGGATCGAGGTGCCGATCTGCTGATAGTAGGTCGGCTTGCCGGTATAGGCACGGGTCTTCACCTCGCCCCCTTTGCCTGCCGCGACCAGCTCGGCGTTCTTCGCGTCCTGCTTTTCGTAGAAGGTCGCCTCCTTCAGCTTCTCCTCGCCCGCCGCCTTGTGCAGAACCACCGCCTGCGTCCAGACCTGCGCCGGGCCGGGGATCGCCCCCAATGTCGTCTGGACACGCGGGGCGAGGGCTGCCCAAGCCAAACCAAAGATCAGGATCGCCACCATCGGCACGCCCAGCAGCCGCCACAGGTCGCGCGCCTGCGCCTTCGGGCTGTCGCCCGCCGCCAGCCGCAGGATCGGGGTCACCCAGGGCAGGCCCAGCACGCGGAACCAGCCGTCTGCCCGCATGATCCGCGTGACGCGCCGCGCCTTCGCGGTGGCGCGGGCGGTGTCCTGCATCTGGGTCGGGTCAATCGCAGTCATCGGGTGCATCCTTCGGTCGGCATCGACATCAGGGCCGCGCCGGGTTCTGCCCCGGCGCGACGGATCGTCATGTCAGTTGATGATTTCGCCGCCCTCGACGGTCTGGCTGCCCTTCAGGCCCAGCGACAGGCTGTCGATGTAGGCGTTGGGCTTGGTTCCGTCGTAGGAGACGCCATCGATGAACTCCGCCGTCGGGTCACGGTAGCCGTCGGCGTCGAAGTCGAACATTTCCGCCGTCGCGTTACCGTCCGCGATCACCGCCTCGGCCGCCGCCTTGTAGATCTCCGGCTTGTAGACCGACTTCGCCGTCGCATCGAACCAGGCGTCGTCATGCGCGTCCGCGATCTGCCCCCAGCGGCGCATCTGGGTCAGGTACCAGACCGCATCCGAGTAATAGGGGAAGGTCGCGTTGTAGCGGAAGAAGACGTTGAAATCCGGGGCCGGGCGCTTGTCGCCCTTTTCGTACTCAAACGTCCCTGTCATCGAATTGGCGATCACGGCCGCATCCGCGCCGACATATTCGGGGCGGCTCAGAATCTCCACCGCTTCGGCCCGGTTGGCGTTGTCGCCTTCATCCAGCCAGATCGCGGCGCGGATCAGCGCCTTGGTCAGGGCCAGCGTGGTGTTGGGGTTCGCTTCGGCGAACTCCGCCGTGATGCCGAAGACTTTCTCGGGGTTGTTCTTCCAGATGTCGATTGTCGGTGATGACCGGCACGCCGATCCCCTTGGCGACCGCCGCCTGGTTCCAGGGCTCGCCCACCGCATAACCGTCGATGGTGCCCGCCTCCAGCGTCGCGGGCATCTGCGGCGGCGGCGTGACCGAGATCAGGACGTCGCCGAGAATCTGCCCCGACACGTCGTCGGCGCTGTAGAAGCCGGGGTTGATCCCGCCCGCCGCCAGCCAGTAGCGCAGTTCGTAATTGTGGGTCGAGACCGGGAAGACCATGCCGAGGTTGAAGGGACGTCCCTCGACCGCATAGGCCTCGATGGCGGGCTTCAGCGCTTCAGCGCCGATCGGATGCGCGGGCCTGCCGTCCGCATCCAGCGCCAGTCCCGGTTTCATCGCCTCCCACACCGCGTTCGATACGGTGATCGCGTTGCCGTTCAGGTCCATCGAAAACGGCGTGACGACCGCCCCCTTGGTGCCGTAACCGATGGTCGCTGCAATGGGCTGGCCCGCCAGCATATGCGCGCCGTCAATCTCGCCCGCGATCACCCGGTCCAGCAGCACCTTCCAGTTCGACTGCGCCTCGAGCGTCACGAACAGCCCCTCGTCCTCGAAGAACCCCTTCTCTTTGGCGATGGCGAGCGGGGCCATGTCGGTCAGCTTGATGAAGCCGAGCGTCAACTCGTCCTTCTCGATGCCGGGCGTTTCGGCGAACGCGGGTGTGGCCAGCACCGTTGTGGTCAGCAGAAGCCGGGTCAGTCGAGAGATCATCTGGCGAGAGATCATCTGGCTGGTCATCATCTTGGCGATCCTTCTGGAAGCGGTTGGCATGGGGGCAATGCGAAAAAGGCCGTCGACACGCTTCGCCAAGTTGGGCGAATGCGGGTCAGGCGGCCTTGCCTGCGGGTCCCGGACTGTCGGGGAATACGGAACGTCATTGCTCCGTCTTGATCAGAACCTGCGTCCCCGCCTCACCAGGGTCAACCGGGAATCACCGACCGCAGTGCTGTCAGCCAGAACTTCTGCTGCACTGCAGCATTTCTGCTGAAACTTTCATCACACGGTCACCGCCGGGTCGAAAATCTGGCCGTCAAAGAAACGGTTCCGCAGCAATGTCACCGTTCCATGCGTCGCCGGAACCGTCTCGGCCGCCTGCAGAATCCCCTCGGCCTTGTCTGACGACCGCGGCAGCGGCGCACCCGCATCGCCGAGGAACCGGCGGTAGAGATCGCTGCGGAAGGTCGCGCGCGCCTCCGCCTGCGCGCGGGCCTCGTCCAGCCCGAACCGCCGCGCCAGCCGCGCCCCGATCCAGCCCGCCTGACTGCGCCAGGGAAAGCTCGCCGCACCGTCATGGAAGGTCAGGAACTGCCCCACGCTCGCCTCCGGCCCCGCTGCCGTCACCGGCAGCCGCCCGGTCAGCGCCCGGTCGATCAGATCGGGGGCCAGGTCCAGATGATCCCGCCACGACAATATCTCTGACGCCGTCACCCGGTTCGCCGGATCGCCGACCCACCGGCAGGCCCGCCACAAAGCCCGGATCAGGCGCCCGGCCAGATCGGGATGCGTTTCGGCCCAGCCAGCCCGCATCGCCAGAACCTTTTCCGGGGCCTGGCTCCAGATCGCCGACCCGGGCAGCAGGAGCTCGGCCCCCGCCGTTTCGACCGCATGGCTGCCCCAGGGCTCGCCCACGCAGAACCCGTCGATCTCGCCCGCGCGCAGCGCCTCGGCCATGCGCGGTGGCGGGACCGTCCTCACCTCGATCTCCGCCCCCGGTGCCGCGCCCCCGATCCAGTAGTGCAGCAGCTCCGCGTGCATCGAGAACGGAAACGGCACGCCCACGCGCACCGGGCCTGTCACCAGCGAGAGGGCCGCGCCGAGGCCCGCCGCATCGCCAAACCGCACCTGCCTGCCCGTCGCGCGCATCCGATCCGCCAGATCGCGCGACACGCCCAGGATCTGCCCGTTCAGCGACAGCACCATCGGCGTCTCCAGCCGCACACGCCCGCCGCCAAGCCCCAGCGCCCGTGCGACCGGCACCACCGACAGCATCTGCGCCGCCTCGACCTGCCCCAGATCCAGCATGTCGCGCAGCATCGACCAGCTTGCCGCGCGGTGCAGATCGACCGTCAGCCCCTCTTCCCGCGCGAAGCCCAGTTCGCGCGCCAGAATCAGCGGGGCCGCGTCGACCAGCGGCACGAAGCCCAGCGAAACGGCCGCCTTCATTTCAAGAGCTCCGCCGCCGTGACCAGCGCCTGCGCAACATCCGCCATGCGCTTGCCCTGATCCATCGCGGCCTTCCGGATCAGCGCATAGGCTTCGTCCTCGCTGATCCGCTTGGCCTGCATGATGACGCCCTTGGCGCGGTCAAGGAGCTTGCGCTCCTCGAGCGCGGCCTTGGTCGCCGCGAGTTCGGTGCGCATCCGGTTGAACATGTGAAACCGCGCGATGGCGGCATCCAGAACCGGCTTGATCCGCTCGGGCCTAAGCCCGTCCACCACATAGGCCGACACCCCCGCCTCGATCGCCGCGCGCGTCAGGCTGGTGTCCGACCGCTCGACGAACATCGCCACCGGCCTGTCCATGGCACCCGAGGCAGTCGTCAGTTCCTCCAGCACATCGCGCGAGGGCGAGGCGACGTCGATCAGCACGACATCCGGCCCGATTTCCGCAATCCGCCGCGCCAGACCCGTCTCGTCGCCCAGAACACTGATCCGGTGCGCGCCGGTTTCGCGCAGAGCATCGACAATCCTAAGCGCCCGCTCCTTGTCCTTCTCCACGACGATGATCGACAGGACGGCTGACATTCCGGCTTTCTTCAAACAGGTTGACCGCCTGCAGGTCGCACCGATTGCAGTGGCCGTGAAGATCGCACCCGCTGCACGCGGCTTACGAGAACTCTCGCTGCCCGATTTTCCGGCGTTTCATCAATTTGTCGCCGACGAAACAGGCGCAAACATACCGGATCGGCAGCGACGGACTGCGCCGACCCGCCATATTCTGACGTGACAAGCCGTGCCGTCCGGGCGAAACCTCAGCCACGGACAAACTTGGAAGGTCATCGGACGATGCGCAGCGGCGGACAGCTTCTGGTCGAATGCCTTGTCGGCCTCGGCGCGACCAAGGGCTTCGGGGTGCCCGGCGAAAGCTATCTCGCCGTCCTTGACGCCTTTCACGACATGCAGGGCCGCTTCGACTTCATCCTCTGCCGGCAGGAAGGCGGTGCCGCCTTCATGGCCGCCGCGTGGGGCAAGCTGACCGGCGCGCCTGGCCTCTGCTTTGTCACGCGCGGCCCCGGTGCGACCAATGCCTCCATCGGTGTTCATACCGCGATGCAGGATTCCGCGCCGATGATCCTGTTCGTCGGGCAGGTCGGCACCGACATGCGCGGGCGCGAGGCGTTCCAGGAACTCGACTACCGCGCCGTTTTCGGGACCATGGCGAAATGGACGGTCGAGATCGACAGCGCCGACCGCATCCCGGAGATTCTGTCCCGCGCGTGGATAACCGCTGTCACCGGCCGCCCCGGACCGGTCGTCGTGGCCCTGCCCGAGGACATGCTGGTCACCTTGACCGATGCCGCGCCGCTGACCGCCCCGGCCGCCATCGCCGAGGCTGCCCCCCTTCCCGCCGCGCTCGACGAGATGCACGCGATCCTCTCCCGCGCCCGCACGCCGCTGATCCTGACCGGCGGGGGCGGCTGGACCGAAGCCGGACGCCGCGCGCTCCAAGTCTTCGCCGAAGCCTCGGACATCCCCGTCGTGACCGCCTTCCGCTTTCAGGACAGCTTCGACAACACCTCGCCGGTCTTCGCGGGCGAGGCCGGGGTGGGCATGCTGCCCCATGTCCGCGACCTGATCACCCGCGCCGATGTCATCCTCGCCATCAACATCCGCTTCGGCGAGATGACGACAGATGCCTACACGCTTCTGAAGGTCCCTGTCCCCGTCCAGACCCTGATCCATGTCCACGCCTCGGACCGCGAGATCGGGAAAATCTACCAGCCAGCGCTTGGCATCCAGTCCGGTCCGAACGCCTTCGCCGCCGCGCTGACACCGGTGAAAGGCAATTGGGCCGACTGGCGCGCACTGGCCCGCGCCGCCTGCGACGCCAGCCTAACCGTGCCCCCGCAGCCCTCGCCGGTCGATATGGGGCAGGTCATGGCGCATCTGCGCGAGGTTCTACCGCCCGATGTCATCCTGACCAACGGTGCCGGCAATTTCGCGGTCTGGCCGAACAAGTATGTCCGCTTCGGCCCCGACGCCCGCCTGATCGCGCCCCAGTCAGGTGCGATGGGCTACGGTGTCCCCGCCGCCATCGCTGCCCGCATCGCGCATCCGGGGCGCACCGTTGTGTGTTTCGCGGGTGACGGCGATTTCCAGATGACCTGTCAGGAGCTGGGGACCGCCATGCAGGCCGGGGCGCAGCCGGTGATTCTGATCCTGAACAACGGCATCTACGGCACGATCCGCGCGCATCAGGAACGCGAGTATCCGGGGCGCGTGTCCGGCACGACGATGCAGAACCCGGATTTTGTGATGCTCGCGCGGTCCTACGGGTTTCATGCCGAGCGGGTCGAGCGGACGGACGACTTCCCTTCCGCCTTCGCCCGCGCGCTGGCGTCGCCGACGGGGGCCGTCCTCGACCTCGACATCTCGCCCGAGGCGCTGACGCCGCGAAAGACCCTGACGCAGATACGGGACGCGGCACTGGCCGCGCAATCGGGCCGGCAAATGTAGTGCCGCGCTCGTTCAGTGAGTTAAGCGCCGATCCTACGGTTCCGCGCGAACCTCCCGACCTGCCTCAATCCCTTGTCCGCACGTCCCCCGGCACGACCGCCCTACCCGACCTCACCGCCTCCAGCGCCGCGAAGGTGTTCGCCAGCGTCATCAGGTTCCGCCGCGCCGAATGCTCCGGCTCCGTCCCCGTCTCGATAGCGACCAGCAGCGCGCCCATCGCCCCCGCGAAGCCGTCATTGAACCACGCGCCCGTCAGATCGGGCACCGCGCGCCCCGCCCCCGTCGTCAGTGTCACCGTCTGATGCCCGAGGTCGGGGCCGACCGACATCAGGCTGCCCGACGACCCTGCGATATAGGTCATGTCCAGCGGCCCCGCAGGCACGGCCGCGTCGAAGATCAGGCTCGCCTGCGCGGTCCCGAAATCCATCAGCACCGACGCAGCCATCGGCGGCGCTACCCCCGCCGACGGCAGACGCACCGCCTGCGCCTGAACCCGCTCCGCAAGCCTGCCCGTCAGCGAGGTCACAAAGTCGAACCAGTGCACCCCGAAGTCGAACAGCACGATATCTTCCTGCCGCTCGAAAGGTGTGCCTTTGATCCAGCGGTGATCCCAGTGCAGGCTGGCGTGAATGCCCGTCACCTCTCCGACAAGGCCCGCCTGCACCGCCTTGCGCATCCAGGCCATATGCGGTGCCCAGCGCCCGTTCTGGTTCACCGCCAGCCGGACGCCGTGAGCATCCGCCAGATCGGCGAGCCGCTTGCCGACATCAAGATCCGTCACGAAGGGCTTCTGGCTCAGCACATGCTTGCCAGCGTGAAGCGCTGCCTCGATCAGCGGCACCCGCTCCGCCGGATGCGGGGTCAAGTCCAGCACCTCGATGTCGTCCCGCCGCAGCAGGGCCGCGTAGTCGGTCATCACTTCGGCGTCCGGAAAGAATTCCGCACTCCGCGCCTCGGCCTTCGCCTTGTCCCGCGACAGGATGATTGCCACGTCCAGCCCGTGGCTTCGGTAGGCGTCGAGATGCGCGAAGGAAATTCCCCCTGCCCCCACAAGCGCGATCCGGTGACGGCCCGCAGGTTTCGGGGGCCGATAATCCAGATCAGGCGCAGCAACAGTCTCCACCGCCCCGGCCACCAGCCCGTAATCGTCCCGCCCGGCCATGCCCTTATCCCATCAGCGGCAGGGTCCGCCCTGCCTTGGCCGACGCAAAGGCCGTATCGACGATCCGCTGCCCGATCCGCGCGATGGCGGGGTCGAGCGGACCGTGCAGGGGCGCACCGGTCGCGATCACGTGCAGCATGTGCTCCACCGGTGCCCGGTTCGGAGCCAGGACCGGATCGTTCGGCACCGCCGTCGCCTGCGGGCGCGTCACGGGTCTGCACCGTCACATGGTCATCGTAGTCCCAGGACGAAATCGTCCCCTCGCTGCCCACCACGACAAACCCGCATTTCGGCTGCGGCTGCAGCGTCCACGGGTCGCTGAACGTCCCCCAGCGCGTCTCCATCACCGACATGCCGTGCGCATAGCGCAGCACCGTCACCGAATGCTCATCCACCTCCAGCCCGGGTGCTGCCCAGGTCGTGCTGGTCACGTCCACCGGCAGCGCGCCATCCATGAACCAAGTGCCGAGCGTCGCCCCGTAGCCCAGATAGTCCAGCAATGCCCCGCCGCCCGAGGCCGCCTTGTACCACCATGACGCGGGCTTCTGCCGCTCGACCTCCGCCGCCGTCACCTCGACCTTGTCCGCCAGATGATAGAGCGGCCCCCGGTTGCCGTCATAGAAATGCACCTCGCGCAGATCGCCGATCACCCCCTCCGCGATCATCCGCTTTGTCGTCAGATGCGGCGGGTACCAGGCCAAGGGCCAGTTGATCGCCAGCCGCGCGCCTGATGCCGCTGCAGGCCGCGATCATCCGGTCAGCATCGGCAAGGCTGGCCGCAAAAGGCTTCTCGACCAGGATCGCCGCACCATAAGGCGCGACCAGTTCGACATAATGCGCATGCGCGGCCGTCGCCGGGCAGAGGATCGCCAGGTCGGGGCGCGTCGCCATGCAGGCCGCCACATCGGTGAAGACCCGCTCTGTGGGAATGCCGAATGCCGCCGCCGCAGCCGCCATCCGCGCCGGGTCGGCGTCGCAGATGCCCACGATCTCGGCCTCGGGATGCTCATGCGCCTGCCGCAGCAGGTCGCCCATATGCATGTGGTCGAAGTTGATCCCGACGACGCGGAACGGGTCTGGCATCGGATTGTCCCCCGGGCTTCCCTGCTTCAAGGCTAGCCGCCGTCAGGTGCCCCGGACAAGCCCCGTTGACAGACCGCGCCCTGCCGGACGACCTTGCGCCCCGGGCAGGAGGCGCGAATGACGACAGACCCCGGCAGCGATCTGACGGCCCCGAAAGCGGCAGCCCAATGATCGTCGGCGTGACCGGCAAGGTCGTTCTGGTCACCGGGGCCGCCAGCGGTATCGGGGCGGCCATCGCCCGTCTGGCCGCCTCAACCCACCCTGCCGGCCTGATGCTCACCGACCGCGACGCCCCCGGCCTCGACCGGATCGCGCGTGACCTCGCCGCGCCCGTCGCCGCCGCAGTCGCCGACCTCGCCGATTCCGCCGCGCCCGGCGACATCATCGCTGCCACACTCGCCCGCTTCGGGCGCATCGACGCGCTGGTCAACTGCGCGGGCCTCACCACGCGCGCCGCGCTGACCGATGCCACCCCGGCCCTCTGGGAAACCCTCTTCGCCGTCAACGCCCGCGCGCCCTTCTTCCTGATGCAGGGGGCCGTCCGCGACATGCGCGCCCGGGGCGCGCCGGGATCCATCGTCAACATCCTGTCGGTCAACGCGCATGTCGGCATCCCGGCGCTTTCCGTCTATTCCGGCACCAAAGGCGCGCTTCAGACCCTGACGAAGAACGCCGCGAACGCCCATCTTGCCGAGCGTATCCGCGTGAACGGCATAAACCTCGGCTGGGTGGCGACCGAGGCCGAGGATCACATGCAGTCCGTCACGCTCGGGAAAGGCCCCGGCTGGCAGGCCGAGGCCGCCGCGCATCTGCCCCTTGGCCGTCTGGTCACGGCGGACGAGGCCGCGCGCCTCGCGCTCTATCTCCTCAGCGACGCCTCCATCCCGCTGACCGGATCGGCCATCGATCTGGAACAGCATGTCTATGGCACACCCCCATGACCCTGGCCCCCGGCACGCCCCCGATCCGCGACTATGACGGGCTGGTCGCTGCCCTCGTCGCACGCAAGGGCACCCTGAGCCGCCGCCATGCCGAGGTCGCGCAGTTCTTCCTGAACCACCCCGAGGATGTGGCGATCAACACCATCGTCCGGCTTGCCCGGCTGGCGGGCGTGCCCCCCGCGACACTCACGCGCTTCGCGCAGGAGCTTGGTTTCGCGGGCTTTCCCGATCTGCAAAGGGTCTTCCGGGAACGCCTGCTCGGCCCCCGCATGTCCTATGCCGAGCAGATGTCGGACATCCGCGCGCGCCCCGATCCGGCCGAGAGTTGGACTTCAACGATCTCGAGGAGCCGGGCCACGTCTTCGACACCTTCGTCCAGGCCGGGGTCAACTCGCTTCTGCGCATCGGGCAGAGCCTTGACCGGACCGTTCTCGATCAGGTCGTCACCACGCTCGCGGAAGCGGACGTGATCCATATCGCCGCCGCGCGCGGGGCGTTCGGCATCGGGGCCTATGCGTTCTACGGCCTCGCCAATATCGGCAAGCGCGCGCATCTGATCGACAATCTGGGCGCGATGCGGGTTGAACAGGTCGCCGCATCGGACCGCGCGACGCGCTGATCGCCATCACCTTCGACGACTACACCCCCGAAACCGTCCAGATCGTCCGCCTCGCCGCCGACGCGGGCCGCACCGTCATCGCCATCACCGACAACGAACTCAGCCCTGTCGTGGCGCTGGCCCGCCACAGCCTTTACGTGCGCGAGGCGCGGCTTGGCCATTTCCGCTCGCAGGTCCCGGCCCTTGTTGTCTGCCAGTCGGTCATCGTCAGCCTGGGGCGCAGGCTGGCCGCGCTCGACACGCCCGGGCTGCAAACAGATTTGCAGAACGACTGAAACGAAAAATCCCTTGCCCCGAATCGCGCGGCTTGAAAAGCTGAAGAAAGGGGGGACGCGCGTGACCGCAGGGTTCGATTTCTCGGGGGCAGAGGTGCTGGTCATCGGGGCCAGCCGCGCCGGGATCGGCGCGTCCATCGCCCGTGCCTTCCAGACCGCCGGGGCCAGCGGTGACGATCACCGGCGTCGAAGCGGAGCCCGACGAACAGGACCGCGACCGGTTCCGCTATGTGCAACTGGACGTGACCGACGGTGCCGCCATCACCCGCTTCGCCGATGAAACGGCCCGCCTCGACGTGCTGGTCAACGCCGCCGCAATCACCTCGCGCGGGGAAGAGATGGAGCCGTCCTTCTTCGAGCGCGTCGTCGATGTGAACCTGCACGGCACCTTCCGCGCGGCAGCGGCGTTCCAGCCGCATCTTGCCGCCAGCCATGGGTCGGTCATCAACATCGCCTCGATGTATGCGACCTTCGGCAGCCCCCGGAACCCGGCCTACGGGGCCAGCAAGGCCGCCGTGGCCCAGCTGACCAAGTCGCTCGCCATTGCCTGGGCACCCGACGGCATCCGCGTCAACGCCGTCTCGCCCGGTTTCATCGTGACTGCGCAATCCGCCAGAAGCCGCACCGACCCCGCCCATGTCGCGCGGGTCAGCGACCGCACGCCGCTTGGCCGCTGGGGCCAGCCCGACGACATCGCAGGATGCGTCCTGTTCCTTGCCTCGCCGCATGCGGCTTTCATCACCGGGGCCTGCATTCCGGTGGACGGGGGCTATTCGATTGTGTGAAGCTTCCGCCATTCGCAGGGGGGCGTGATGCCGGGCGCGGCCGTCATCGGCACAGGGTTCATCGGCACGGTGCATCTGGGCGCACTGCGCCGTCTGGGGTGCGCAGTGACCGGCGTTCTTGGGTCGTCGGCAGCGCGCGGGGCCGAACGCGCGGCGGCCCTGGGCGTGGACCGCGCCTATGCTTCGCTGGACGACCTGCTCGCCGATCGCGGCGGTCGATGTCGTCCACGTCACCTCGCCCAATCACCTGCACTATCCGCAGGTCATGGCGATCCTGAAGGCGGGTAAACACGTCATCTGCGAAAAACCCCTCGCCATGACCGCCGCCCAGTCGGCCGAGATGGTGGCACTTGCCCGGGACACCGGGCGCATCGCCGCTGTCTGCTACAACATCCGCTTCTATCCGCTGAACCAGCAGGCTCGCGGCATGGTGGCGGGCGGAGAGATCGGCGACATCCGCCTGATCACCGGGCACTACCATCAGGACTGGCTGGCCAAGGACACCGACTGGAACTGGCGGCTGGAACCGGACGCGGGCGGCGCGCTGCGGTCGGTCGGCGATATCGGCACGCACTGGCTGGACCTGACTAGTTTCATCGGCGGGCAGAAGCCTTCCTCTGTCCTTGCCGACCTCTCCACCTTCATCCCCATCCGCCGCAAACCCACCGGCCCGGTAGAGACGTTCGCAAAGGCAGGCAGCGCCGCCACGACCGCCGTGACCGTCCGCACCGACGATGCCGCGACCATCCTGCTGCGCTATCCGAACGGCGCGCGCGGCGCGTTCACCACCAGTCAGGTCAGTCATGGCCGGAAGAATTCGCTGACATGGGAAATCGCCGGGTCGGCAGCGTCCACCGCATGGGACTCCGAAACCCCAGACCATCTCTGGATCGGCCACCGCGACGCCCCGAACCAGATCCTCCAGCGTGATCCCGGCCTGATGAACGCGACCGGCGCTGCTGCGGCCTCGCTTCCCGGCGGCCATGTCGAAGGCTTCGCCGACAGCTTTGCCGCCCTGTTCCGGCAGGTCTATGCCGACATCGCCAAAGGGCGGCGCGGGGCTGCCTCCACCTGGGCCACCTTCGAGGACGGGCACTACGAGATGCAGTTCTGCGATGCCGTCCTTGACAGCGCCGCGCGCGGCGCGTGGACCGACATCCCGGCAGCCACAGGAGCGACACCTTGAAGCTTGGCCTCCTCACTGCCCCCTTCGCCGACAGCGACCTTGCCACCGTCGCCGACTGGACCGCCGGAGCCGGGTTCAGCGCCCTCGAAATCGCGTGCTGGCCCCGGTCCGAAGGCGAAAAGCGCCGCTATGCCGGAACCTCCCACATCGACGTCGACGGCCTCAGCCGTGCGCAAGCATCCGAAATCGCGGGCCAGATCAGGGACAGCTGGCCTGACCATCTCCGCGCTCGGCTACTACCCGAACCCCCTGCATCCCGATGCCGATCACCGCACGCAGGTCATCGGCCACCTGAAAAAGGTCATCACCGCCGCCGGTCTGATGGGCGTCGGTGTCGTCAACACCTTCGTCGGCGGCGACCGCGCGCTTGGCCCCGACCAGAACTGGGACCGCGCCCGCACAATCTTCCCCGATATCGTGGCCCATGCCCGGGACAGCGGCGTGACGCTTGCCTTCGAGAACTGCCCGATGATCTTCTCGATGGACGAATGGCCCGGCGGGCACAACATCGCCTACAGCCCGCGCATCTGGCGCAGGATATTCGAGGAATGGCCGGGCGTAGGCATGAACTATGATCCCTCCCACCTCGTGTGGCAGATGATCGACCAGTCGCGCTTCATCAGTGAATTCGGTGGGCGGATGGTGCATGTGCATGCCAAGGACCTGACCATCGACCGCGACGGGCTTTACGAACGCGGCATCCTGTCGGCGGGCATCGGCTGGCAGATTCCACGCATGCCGGGCCTCGGCGACGTGAACTGGCCCGGCTTTTTCGCTGACCTCTACCGCGCGGGCTATGACGGCCCTATCATCATCGAACACGAAGACCGGACCTTTGAAGGGTCCGACGACAAGATCAAGCGCGGGTTCCTTTTGGCCCGCGATGTGCTTAGTCCATTTGTGAAGTAATCGGTCGCAAACGAAGACGACCATCAACCCGGGAGGAAAGACGATGAAGAGACTTTTTGCAGGCGTGGCCCTTGCTGCGCTCAGCGCCGGAATGGCGGCTGCTGAATCGCACGGCCCTTACACCATCGGCATCTCGAACACCGTGCAGGGCAACGGCTGGCGCGAGGAAATGGTCTGCGCGATGAAGGCGCAGGCATTGGCCGCAGGCAATGTGGCAAGCCTGAACATCGCACACCGCAACACCGACGCGGCAGGCCAGCTTGAGGATATCCGCAACCTGATCCAGGCGGGCGTCGATGCCATCGTCGTCAACCCGTCCAGCGCCGACGCGGTCAACGCGGCGATCAAAGAGGCGACGGATGCTGGCATCGTCGTCGTGGCCGTCGATCAGGCCGTGACCGAGCCTTCGGCCTATGTCCTGTCGAACGACCAGACCAACTATGCCTATCTGGGTGCCAAGTGGCTGTTCGAACAGATGGGCGGCAAGGGTGCTGTCGTCTACATGCGCGGTGCAGCAGGTGCCGGTGCCGACAACGACCGCGATGTCGGCTTCAAGAAGGCGCTGGCCGAATTCCCGGACGTGACCGTCGCGCAAGAGGTCTTCACCGGCTGGCAGCAGGACCAGGGCAAGCAGCAGATCCTCGACATCATCGCGTCGGGTATCCCGTTCCAGGGCGTCTGGACCAGCGGCATCGACAACGTGATCGTCGATGCGTTTGTTGAATCCGAAGTGCCGCTGGTGCCCATCGTCGGCGCGGACAACGCGGGCTTCGTCGGCCAGCTGTCGTCCGTCGAGGGGCTTGTCGGTGCTGCGGTCACAAACCCCGGTTCGGTCGGCGGCGCGGGCGTGGCGCTGGCGCTGAAAATCCTCGGCGGCGAGAAACCCGCCGCGCAGACCGTGCTGGTGACGCCGGACCTCTGGGACAACGTGTCGGATGCGGGAAAGGCCAAACTGGCTGCCGCCGCCAACCCGAACCTCGACCCGGAATGGCCGGTGTCTGTGTCGATCCCGGACTGGACGACCTACACCATGGATCAGATCATCGCCTGCAAAGGCCCGGGCGAGTGATCCTCCCGGCCCCCGGCACCGTGCCCGGGGGCCACCTTCCACCTTGATCCGAACTGCATCCCGAACCATGACGCGACCTGACGCGGCGACACCCATCCTCGACGCATCCGGTGTGTCGAAATCCTTCGGACCCGTCGCTGCCCTGCGCGATGCGTCGCTGCGCGTCGGCCGGGGCGAGATCGTCGCCCTGATGGGGGCCAACGGGGCCGGCAAATCCGACGCTGGTGAAAATCCTCACCGGTGCCCTGCAACCGAACGGCGGTACGATCCGCATCAACGGACGCGACGGCATCTTCGCCTCGCCCGCCGCTGCCCGGCGCGGCGGCCTGGTGCCGGTTTATCAGGAACCCTCGCTGATCCCCGACCTGACCGTTGCCGACAACCTGCGCCTCGGCCAGACCCCGCGCGAAGAATTCCTGCGCTGGACCGATGCGCTCGGCATCAGCGGCCTGCGCCTCGATGATCGCATCGCGCAGCTGCCGCTTGCCACCCTCCGGATCCTGGACCTTGCCCGTGCGCTGGCCGCGAAACCCGATGTGCTGATGCTGGACGAGATGACTGCGGCACTGCCGACCGATCTGGTGGCCCGCGTCCTCGGCGTAATCCGGGCCGAGGCTGACGCGGGCCGCGCCATCATCTACATCTCGCACCGCTTCACCGAGATCGCCGAGGTCTGCGACCGCGCCACCGTGCTGCGCGACGGCATCACCGTCGGCGACCTGCCCATCGAGCCGGGCGTCGAGGAGCGGGTTGTCGAACTGATGCTGGGCGCCAAGCTGACGCCCGCCAGCCGCAACGCCGCGCGCAGCGCGGAGCAAGACACCGCCACCCCGCCCCGTCTGCGCGTGTCCGGTCTGTCCTATGGCACGAAGCTCACCGATGTGTCCTTCGACCTCCGTGCGGGCGAGGTGCTGGGCGTCGTGGCGCTGGAGGGCCAGGGCCAGGACGAGATGTTCGAAGCGCTCGCGGGCTTCCGCCGTCCCGATTCCGGGACCATCGCCGTCGATGGCATGGCCCGGAGCTTCCGCCACCCCGCCGACGCCATCGCCGCCGGGCTGACCCTTGTCCCCGGCAACCGCGCCGACGCGCTGCTGATGGTCAGGTCGGTGCGCGAGAACATCGCGCTACCGTTGCTTGCGCGCCCGCGCAACTGGGGGGCGATCCGCATGCGGGACGAAGCCGCCCGCGTCACTGCCGCTATTGAAAGACTTCAGATCGACACCCGCGCGCAGGGCGAGGTGCGCAGGCTGTCGGGCGGCAACCAGCAGAAAGTCACCATCGGGCGCTGGATCGCCACAGGCGTGCAGACGCTGCTCCTGTTCGATCCCGACGCGCGGCATCGACGTGCGCACCAAGCGGCAGATCTACGCGCTGGTCCGTGACCTTGCCGCGCAGGGTGCAGCGATCCTGTTCTACACCTCGGAACTGTCCGAAATTCAGGCCGCCTGCGACCGCACCATCGTCATCTTCGGCGGGCGCGTCGTCGATGTCATCGACGCCGCAGACGCCACCGAACCCGCCCTGATGCGCGCGGCCTACGGCCTCACTGCGGCGGAGACCGCCGCATGACCCGCAGCCTGCGCCGCAACGGCTGGACCATCGGCCTGATCGTCTTCTTCCTGGTGCTGCTCGCCGTCACCAAGATGATCCAGCCCAGCTTCGGCATTTCCGGCCTTGAATCCCTCGCCCGCGCCGCCCTGCCCTTCGCGCTGGCCACAGCCGCCATGACCATCGTCGTGATCGCGGGCGGGATCGACCTGTCGGTCGCCGCCGTCATGGCCGTCGCCTCGGTCTCTGCCGCCCGCCTGATGGCGGGATGGGACGGCGGCTCGCCCGTAGTTGCCGTCCTGTTCGTCATCCTCCTCGGGGCCGTCGATGGGGGCGATCAATGGCCTCCTCATCGTCCTGTCGCGCGTCCCCGACATCGTCGTCACCCTTGCCATGCTGTTCGTCTGGGAGGGCACCGCGCTCCTGATCCTCAACGCGCCCGGCGGCACCGTCTATCCGGGCCTCCGCGACATCATCCTCGGCTCGCTCACCCTGCCTTTCCTGCCACGCAGCCGCTCACGGCCTTCATCCCGAACGCCCTTGTCGTTCTGCTGCTGGTGATCGCCGCTATCTGGCTTCCCCTCCGCCGCTCGCGGCTCGGCCTCTCGATCTACGCCATCGGCAGCGACCAGACCGCCGCCTTCCGCTCGGGCGTCGCCATCGGCCCCGTCCGCGTCGCGGCCTATGCCATCGCGGGCGTCCTCGCGGCACTCGGCGGCCTGTCTGTGGCGATGAGCACCGGCGTCGGCGAGCCGATCCCCGGCCCTTACCTGATGGTCAGCGTCGCGGCAGTCGTCCTTGGCGGCGTTGCCCTGACAGGCGGAAAGGGCGGCCTTTTCGGCCCTATCGTCGCCGTTTTCATCCTCCGCCTCGTCCGGCTTGACCTTACTCTGCTGTCTGTCGATCCGAACGTCACCACCATCGTCGAAGGCACCATCATGGCCGTCGTGGTCATGGCCGGCGGCCTTGTGGCACTGAGGGAGAGCCGCCGATGAACGCCGCCGAGGCCGCTCTTCCGCCCCTCACGCGCGCACTCCGCACGTTGCGCGCCTATCCCGTCCTCACCCTGATCCTGCTGCTGATCGCCCTTGTCGGCCTCCTCCAGTTCATCAGCCCCGGCATCGTCAACGAACGCTGGCTCGGCAACACCGTGAAATTCGCCATCCCGCTCGCCATGCTCGCAGCCTGCCAGACGCTGACCATGTATACCGGCGGCATCGACCTTTCGGCCGCCGTCGTCGCCACCATCGCCTCGTTTGTCATGGCGACACAGGTCCCCCACGCCGGACCCGGCGGCGCGATCCTGATCGCCCTGCTGCCTGCCGTTGCCATCGGCCTTCTGAACGGCTTCGGCATCGGCATCTGCCGGGTGCATCCCCTGATCATGACGCTCGGCTCGGGCCTGATCGGCACTGGTTTCCTGCTGGTCTACCAGCGCAGCGTCATCGCCAGCGGGTCGGTCGTGCCGCCCGTCCTGCAATGGCTCGGCACCGGACGGACAGCTGCGGCTTCCCGAATGCGCTCGTCCTGTTCCTGCCCTTCGCCGCCCTGATCCTCTGGGCGCAGAGCCGCAGCGGTTTCGGCCGCCTGCTCTACGCGCTTGGCGCCAACGAAAAGGCCACGCGGCTGTCCGGCCTGCGCGGCTGGCAGCTGTCGCTTGCGCTCTACACCCTCTCGGCCCTCATCGCGGGCATCACCGGCCTGCTGTATGTCGGCCTGATCAAGGCCCCGTCGCTGTCGCTGGCCGAGCCGCTGCTGCTGCCATCCGTCGCGGCAGCCGTGATCGGCGGCACCTCGATCTTCGGCGGGCGCGGCAGCTATTCGGGCACCATCGTCGGCGCGCTGATCCTGACGGTCCTCAACACGCTGCTGACGCTGCTGCAGATGCCCGAGGGCGCGCGGCGCATCTTCTTCGGTCTGGTCATTCTGGCTGTGACCGCGATCTACGCGCGGCTGAGCGACCAGACCTGACGACGGCTACCGCGTGAAGACGACCGGCAGGTTGAAATCGTAACTGGCAGCCGTCAGGCCCTTCGGAGCCTTCGGCAGCCGACCGGCGCGGCGGACCGCATCGACCGCCGCGCGGTCCAGCGCGGCCACCCCCGATGACCGCAGCACCGCGACCCCCAGCACCGTGCCCGACACTGCCACCGACAGCCGCAGCGTCACTTTGCCCGTCTGCCCCTTTGCCCCCGCAGGCGACTGCCGCGCCCGCTCCACCTTCCGGCGCAGGCTGCCGCCCCAGTCCGCGAGCAGGCTCTTCTCGGCCCCCGGCGATGCCTTTGCGGTTCTCTCCGTCCCCGCCCCGGACGCCACCCGCCCGCTTCCGCTTGGGGCCTCCGGCACGGCAGCCCGCGGTTTCTTCGCCGGTACCGCTGTGCGCTTTGCATCCGGCGCTGCTTCTGCCGCCGGGGCGTCCAGTTTCGCCGGTGGCGAGGACACGCGCGCCGCGCGTTCCGCCTGCGCCGGGGCTGCTGGGGCAGGCAGCACTCCACTCTCCGCCAGCGCCGGTGCCGTCGCCAAAAGCGCATCCGCCACCGGCCCCGGCCCAGCCGGGTCGGGCATCTCCTGCGGAGTCGTCTCCGTCATAGGGGCATCCGCCAGCGCGCCCGGCATCCGCCTGCGGTCGCCGTCAATGGCGACTTCCGGCACGACAACCGGAACCCCTTCCATCCCCTCCACCGGCGGCGGCGCGGGCGGCGGCGAGGCCGCGACCTCGGGTGCCGCCGAGATCATCGCGTCGAAGGCCGCAGCCGACATCAGCCTCACTTCCGCCACCGGCCCCGCGTCCCGTTCCGCGCCCGGCTGGAACACGCCCGCCGCCAGCGCCAGTGCCAGCGCAGCACCATGCCACAGGCCCGACAGTCCCAGCGCCATCGGCAAAGTGCGCCTGCGTCCTGACCGAACTGTCCGCACGCGACGCCCGCGCCGTCAGCCGCTCCGCCTTGCGCAGAGCAACCGGCATGACGCGCTCCGCCGGACCGAGGCCCATGCCGCCGTCACGCCGCCACCCCCAGGGCCGCCCGGCCCCAGATCGCCTCGCGGATCGCGTCCAGCCCCGCGGTCAGCGCCGCCGGTCCGGGCGACAGGATCAGCGGCGACTTGATCTCGTGGATGCGCCCCGCCCGCACCGCCGGAACCGCGTCCCAGCCGGCGCGTCCCGCGATCCGCGACGGCACCACCTTCTTGCCGCACCACGATGCCAGGATCACCTCCGGCATCGCCGCCGCCACCGCATCCGGCGTCACGATCCGCTCGCGCGCGCCCTGCCCCTGGCTCAGGGCCGCGAACACGTCCTGCCCGCCCGCCACCTCGATCAGTTCGCTGACCCAGCGGATGCCCGAAATCAGCGGCTCGTCCCATTCCTCGAACCACACCCGCGGGCGCGGCCCCGCATGCGCCGCCGCGATCCGCGCCAGCCGCATCGCATAGGCATCGGCCAGCTTCGCCGCCCGCACCGAACACCCGGTCAGCGCGCCGACCGTGCGGATCATCCCCAGAATCCCCTCGATGTCCCGCTGATTGAACGCATGGACCTGCACGCCCCGGCGGATCAGATCCGCCGCGATGTCCGCCTGAAGGTCCGAGAATGTCAGGACCAGATCGGGGTTCAGCGCGAGTATCTTCGGCACATCGGCGCTGGTGAACGCGCCCACGCGCGGCTTCTCGCGCCGCACGCGCGGCGGGCGCACGGCATAGCCGGTGACGCCGACAATCCGCGCCTCCTGCCCCAGCAGATACAGCGTCTCGACCGTCTCCTCCGTCAGGCAGACGATGCGTTCCGGGGGAAAGCTCATGCGGCACCCTCCGTTTCCGTCAGGCCCACAGCCTGAAAGACCAGCCCCTCTGCCGTCTGGTCCAGATGCGCCCTGATCCCGAACACGTCCGACATCAACGCGTCGGTCAGCACCGCGACAGGCGCGCCGAAGGCAACCAGCCGCCCGCGCGACATCACCGCCAGATGCGTGCAGTGCCGCGCCGCAAGGCCGAGGTCGTGCAGCGCCGCGACGACCGCCCCGCCCTTCGCCGCGCTGACCCGCGAAGACCTGCATCGCGGCGATCTGCGCCGCCGGGTCCAGCCCCGCGATCGGCTCATCCGCCAGGATCAGCGGAGATTCCTGCGCCAGCGCCCGCGCGATCAGCACCCGCGCCTGCTCGCCGCCCGACAGTTCGGTGGCGATACGGTCGCGGAAGCCCGGTCAGTCCCATCGCGCGCCAGTGCGCGTCCGACCGCCGCGTGACCCAGCCCGCCCCCGCCATGCGGAACGCGGCCCAGCGCCACGACCGCCGCCACCGACACCGGCCATGCGATCTCGCGCTCCTGCGGCAGCCACGCCACCGCCTTCGCCCGTGCCGAACCCGGCATCGCCATCAGCGACGACCGGCCCTGTCGCGGGCAGCAGCCCCAGAGCACCGCGCAGCAACGTGGTCTTGCCCGCCCCGTTCGGCCCGATCAGCCCGATGAACTGCCCCGCCTGCACCTCCAGCGACACGCCGTCCACCACCGGGCAGTCGCCGCGCCGCACGGTCAGGCCGTCAAGGGTCAGAAGGCTCATTCCGCCTCCCTCCCCAGTGCGCCGGATCAGATGCAGAAAGAACGGCGCGCCGACCAGCGCGGTCAGCACGCCCAGCTTCAGGTCGCGGTCCGGGGCCAGCACCCGCGTCGCCACATCCGCCGCCAGCACCATCGCCGCCCCGCCCAGCGCACTTGCCGGCAGCAGCCGCGACGGCGACCCGCCGACCGCGCGGCGCAGCAGATGCGGCACGACCAGCCCGACGAACCCGACCGCCCCCGCCACCGCTGTCGCCGCGCCCACCACCGCCGCCGTGCCCAGCACCACCGCCAGCCGCAGCCGCCCGACCGACACGCCCAGCGTCGCCGCCGCATCCTCGCCCAGCGTCAGCGCGTCCAATCCCCGCCCGCAGGCCAGCAGCACGGCACCGCCCGCCACGATGAACGGCGCCGCCAGCCAGACATGCGTCATCGACCGGTCCGCGAGCGACCCCATCATCCAGAACACGATCTCCGCCGCCGCATAGGGGTTGGGCGACAGGTTCAGCACCAGCGATGTCGCCGCCCCCGTCAGCGCCGAAATCGCGACGCCGGCAAGGATCAGCGTCAGCGTGCCCCCGCGCGGCCCGGCCAGCATCAGGATCACCAGAACCGCCAGCCCCGCGCCCGCCAGCGCCGCGAAGCGGCAGCGCCAGCGCAAAGGCGGCGGCCAGTCCGGTATGGATCGCCAGCACCGCGCCCAAGGCCGCAGCACCCGACACGCCGATCAGCCCCGGCTCCGCCAAGCGGGTTGCGGATCAGCCCCTGCATCGCCGCCCCCGCCAGGCCCAGCCCCGCCCCGATCAGCACCCCCAATATCGCGCGCGGCAGGCGAATCTCGCGCATCACCAGCGTCGCGGGCGTGCCGGTATCCGTCACCAGCGCCCGCAGCCCCGTCGCCGAACCCGATCCCCGCCGGGCCGACCGTCAACGACATGGCGAACAGCACCGCCACCGCAGAACGCAGCCCTAGGAATCAGCCCCGTCCCGTCACGGCAACGCCCCCCGCACCGCCGCCAGCCGCGCCACCGCGTCCAGAACGAAGGGGGTGGCACAGGCCCAGTCCGGCCCCGTCACTGCCCCCGCCTGCCGCATTCCCCGCAGCGCCGGGTGCACGCACCATGTCCTCTGCCTGCGACGCCCCCGGCTCCTGCGCGCCCGTGATCACCACGTCCGGCTGCGCCATCACCAGCACCTCCAGCGGCAGAAGCCCCCGTCCGACAGGCCCGCTTCGTCCGCCACGTTCGAAAACCCCGCCGCCGCCATGATCTGCCCCGACAGCGTCCGCGAGCCCCAGGTGAAGCCGTTCGGCGCATAGTTCGCCGCGCGCCTTGGCTGACCCGCCTCGGCCTGCAACGCCGCCAGCCGCGCGTCGAAGTCGGCCACGATCCCTGCCGCTTGCGACTCACGCCCCAGCACCGCGCCCATCTTCACGACGTTCGCGCGGATATCCTCCATCGCATAGCCGGGGCTGAAAAACGTTCCACCCGCACCCCCAGCCGCTCCAGCATCGACAGCGTCGCGGCATCGGTCCAGTCGTCCGCCAGCACCACGTCCGGGCGCATCAGGAACACCTCTTCCGCGCGGCCCCGGTTCGGCGCAATCCCCGCTGCAGCCCCCGGCATTGCCGACACCGACGGGTCCGCCGCCAGATATGTCACCGACACCACCTGCCCGGGTGCCGCCATCATCAGCGCCAGCTGATCGGTGCACAGGTTGACCGACACCACCCGCTGCGGCGGTTCTGCCCATGCCCCGCCCGCCGCCACGGCCAGACAGGCCGCAGCGGCCAGGACGCGGATGTCAGAAGCTCTTGCGAAGACCGACATAGACCGACCGCCCCGCCGTGCCGTAGCCGTTCACCAGTTGGTAATCCTCGTCAAAGAGGTTCTCGGCGCGCAGCACGACCTCCGCCTCATTCCCGATGTCGTAGGTCACCTGCGCGTTCACCACGGTGTAGTCCGGCATGGCCACGACCGCGAAGGTGTTCACGTCGTTGTCGATCCGGCCTGCCGCATGTTTCACCGTGACTGAAGCCTTGATCCGCTCACCCACCTGACCTTCCAGAGTCAGCGCCAGCTCATGCCTCGGCACCCGCACAAGCCTTGCACCGTTCGGCCGCTTGGCGTCGGTATAGGTATAGGCCCCGCTCAGGGTCATCCGCTCGCCCAAGGGCACCGACCCCGAAAGCTCCAGCCCCTTGCGCACCGATTTTCCCGGTACGTTGACCAGCGATGTGAAGGTCGCATTCGACGCAATCAGGTTGTCGATGTTCAGCTGGAACAGGGTCGCCGACACCGATCCGCCCGCACCAAACGTCTTCTCGACGCCCAGTTCAAAGCTCTCGCTTTCCTCCGGCGTCAGGTTCGGGTTGCCGACGAAAAAGCAGCAAGCCGTGTAATCCCCAAACCGCTCGTCCAGCGACGGCGCGCGGAATCCCGTTGCCACCGATGCCCGGAGCGTCAGGTCTTCCGCCGGACGCCAGGCCACGGCCAGCCGCCCTGTCGGGAAGCTGCCGAAGGACGAATTCTCGTCCACGCGCACCGTGCCTGACAGATCGAAGCTGTCCGTCGGTGCCCAGATTCCCTGGGCGAAGGCCCCGGAAATCCGCGTCTTGGCCTGCCCGCCCGGCAGGTTCGCATAGGTGCCGATCTCCTGCATCGTGTCTGCGCCGTAGACCAGCGTCAGCGCATCCGAGAGGGTCGTGGTCGCCTGCCAGCTGACCCCCAGCCGCCGACCGCTGAACGAACTGAGTGTCCCCGTCTCGTTCAGATCGCGCGCGATGTCATAGGCCGTCACGTCGAAGACATGCGCCGTGGCACCTGCCTGCCATTCCGCAAAGACCCGCGCGCCCGTTTCCTGGCGGGCCTGACTGTTGTCCTCGTCCCCGAAGGTGAAAAAGGCGTCATAGCCGTCGTACTCGAACCGCGACCGCTGGGTGAACACGTTCCCCCCCACGGTCAGCGCGTCCGACACCGCATAGCGCGCGCCGAAGGACAGCCGCGTCGCCTCGGCCCCGTCCGCCTCGGTTCCTCCGTCAGCCGCCGAAAACCCATCCGTCCGGCGGTGCGCCAGCCCCAGTGTCAGTTCCAGCGGCCCGGTCTTCTGCGTCAGCCCGTAGCTGAGGCCGACCGTGCCATAGCTGCCGATCTCGCCCGCGACCGTCTGCTGCATCCCGTCCTCGGTCGCCGCGCGCGCGTCGAAATGTTGATGACGCCGCCCACCGCCGAACCTCCGTACAGTGCTGACTGCGACCCGCGCAGCACCTCGATCCGCCCCACATCCGCCGCCAGCAGCGACCCGAAATCGAACTTCGTCTCGGTCGAGGATGGGTCGGACACCCTGATCCCGTCGATATAGACCGCCAGATACCGCCCGTCCGCGCCACGGATGCGCAGCGACGCCGAATTGCCGAGCGGGCCTTCGGTCGCCAGGCTCAGACCCGGCAGCCGCGTCAGATAGGACGCGACCGTCGCATCCCCTGCCTTCGCCAGTTCCGCCTCGCCGACCACGCTCACCGACGTCCCCGTCCGCGCCAGCGCCGTTGCGGTGCGGTTCGCCGAAATCGTGATCGCGTCCAGATCGAAGACGTCCTGCGCCGCCGCCTGCCCGGCCGCCGCAGCCCCCGCCAAAGCCAGAGTGATTGCCCTTCTCATCGTCCCATGTCCCTTCTCCGGCGCAGGGTTCGTCCCCTGCCGCCGCATTGCCAAAGAATGTCTTCGGAACGGGACCATGCCCCTCCGCAGACGGTGCCTGTCGTCACCACTGCGGAAAGTGCCGCCTCCCTTGCGCGCCCCGCGCATGGGAAAGGGTGATCGCCCTGGCAGGTCTCCTGGCTTGCGGGTCTACGCTCCGGACGGCCTTCCCGGGGCTCTCCCCAGTGGCATAGTCGCCCGTCACTCGCCGCGTACAGTTGCGGGGGCAGCCCCGGCATCCGGGCGCACGCGCCCACCGGGTTCCCTATTAATCCGGCCCGTGAGGGGACGGAACCAAAGCACCTTCTGAATGGGCCGGAATTGGCAGGACGGTCAAGGCCGAATGCGCCGGGTGGGGGGCGGGATGCGACCCTCTACCCCGGCAGCGTCCCCGCCTTCGCCCGCACCGGAATGCGCAGATAGGTCACGCCGTTCGCCTCGGCCTCGGGGAACCGGCCCGCCCGGATGTTCACCTGGATCGACGGCAACAGCAGCTTTGGTGTGGAAAGCGTCGCGTCCCGTGCTTCGCGCAGACCCACAAAACCATCCTCGGTCTGCCCATCCTTCAGATGCACATTTCGGTCGATCTGGTCGCCCACCGTCGTCTCCCAGCGATACTCGTCCCGCCCCGGCGCCTTGTAGTCGTGGCACATGAATAGCCGCGTCGCGCGCGGCAAGGCCAGAAGCCGCCGGATCGACCGGTAGAGCTGGCGCGCATCGCCGCCTGGGAAATCCGCCCGCGCCGTGCCGTAGTCCGGCATGAACAGCGTGTCGCCCACAAACACCGCGTCGCCGATCCGGTAGCTGATGTCGGCGGGCGTATGCCCCGGCGTGTGCATCGCCTCGATCTCAAGCCCCCCGATCTGGAACCGGTCGCCATCATCGAACAGAAGGTCGAAATCGCTGCCGTCCGTCTTCAGGTCGTCCGCCTGAAACATCGGGCGGAAGATCTTCTGCACCGCCCTGATTTCCCGTCCGATGCCGATCAGCCCGCCCGTCCGTGCCTTCAGGAACGGGGCCGCCGACAGATGATCCGCGTGGGCGTGCGTCTCCAGTATATGGCTGACCGTCAGCCCCCGCGCCGCCGCATCCGCCAGAATCGCCTCCGCCGATCCCGTATCCACCTCGCCGCTGGCCGGATCGTAGTCGAGCACCGGGTCGATGATCGCGGCCACCTTCGACTGCGGGTCGGTCACCAGATAGCTGACCGTGTTTGTGGGCAGGTCGAAAAACGCCTTGATGTCGGGTGTGGTCATCGCCGGTATCCCGTCCTGTGCTGCGGCCGCCGCACCCCTCTGATACCGGGTCGCAGCGCCGCGCTGTGCGGCAGCCTACACCTTCCGTCGGCTGGCCGGAATGTCTGCATTGGGCCATCCGGCATTAGTGATTTTGCCGGACGCCGTGTTCGCCCTAGTCTCTTGGCAGGCCGAGCCCGGCCCAGCCCCGCAAGACCGAGGACATCATGCGCGCCGTATCCACTGTTCGCTGCTCTTGTCGCAGGCACCGCTGTCGTGCTGATGGCAGTCCCAACACTCGCCGACGCCACCTTCGCCCCCGGCCCGACCCAGTATATCGCCGCCCTCGGTGACTCCACGGCGACCTCCGGGAACGACGCCGCGACATGGGGGTTCTGGTCCGTCGATCCCGGCCCGCGCGGCGTCTGGTCCACCAACTACGACGACCTCGTCGCCAATGGCGGCAAAGCCCCCGACGGCTGGCAGTTCGACGGGGCCGCCTGGTGGCTCGAAGAGCACGGCCTCATCATGGAGGCCCCGTCCTTCCCGCTCCCGCCCGGCCGGTATGTCGTGACCGGCGGGCGCGAGGTGACATCGGTGCTGACCGTCTCGGCCCCCGATGCCGCTGGACAGCAGGCTTGGAGCCTTGCCGACGGAGCCACGATCTATGACGTGACCCACCTGCGCTGCCGCGCGGCGCTTTACACGGCCAAGGACGGTGCGTCCTGCACGCCGGACAAGACCCCGACCGAGGCGTTCCCGATGAGTCCCGGCATCTCGATGCCTGCGGTCGAGGGATGCAGCAAGCAGGATTATGAGGTGCTGATCGTCGTGGGGATGATGGTCGACAGCTGAGGCAGCTGCGTGACCGCCCTACACTGCCCGCCACCGTCGGCCGCCATCGCCGGCGATTGCCCCGACGGTCGGCACACATCCGCCAGACATCCTGCCGCTTGACCTGACGTTCCCTTTGTGTTCTCAAATCCGTGATCTGACTGGATGTGACCAATGGCGACGGGCACCAGACTGAACGGCACATTCCGGGCGTTCATCGACCGTCAGAAGCTGTTCTTCGTGGCAACTGCCGGGCGGGACGGCCGCGTGAACATGTCCCCGAAGGGAATGGATACGCTGCGCATTATTGATGACGGCCGGATCGTCTGGCTGAACCTGACCGGAAGCGGAAACGAGACTGCCGCGCATGTCCGGGCGACCGGACGCATGACGCTGATGTTCTGCGCCTTTGAAGGCGACGCGATGATCCTGCGCGTCTATGGCAAGGCGCAGGTCATCCATCCGCAGCAGGCGGGCTGGGATGCGGCATCTGCCGCTTTCCCGCCGCTTGCGGGAAGCCGCCAGATATTCGATCTGGAGATCGACCTTGTTCAGACGTCCTGCGGCACCGGTGTTCCCGTTATGGAGTTCCGCAAGAGCAGGGGCGAGGAGGAGTTGGTGCCATTTTACGCCGCGATGGGATCCGACGGCGTCAAGGACTATTGGCGGCGGAAGAACATGCTGACCATCGACGCTGATCCGACCGGGATATTCGACGACATCTGACCCGGGGCTGCGGCTCGCGACCCGATGATCGGGTTCGGCAGCGTCGCACCCCAACTTACGCCTTCACCCGCACCCCCACCGGATCATAGAGCGCCCCCATCGCGACCCGCGCTGCGCAGACCTCGCCCGCCACGACCAGTTCATAGCGCCCCTCCGCCAGCCACCCGTCCGACACCCCCTCGGCATTCCGCACATACCCGTATCCGATGGGCCGACCGACGGTGTAGCCGTACCCGCCCGAGGTCAGATACCCGACCTGAACCCCGTCCCGCAGGATCGTCTCGCGACCGACCAGCACAACCGCCTCGTCCTCCAGCACAAACCCCGCGAAGCGCTTTTTCAGCGGCTGCCCCGCCACTGCCACCAGCGCGGCCCGCCCGATGAAGTCGCGTCCCGACTTCATCTTCACCGCCCAGCCCAGACCCGCCTCAAACGGCGTATCGTTCGGCGTGATGTCCGACGACCAGGCGCGGTATCCCTTCTCCAGCCGCAGCGATTTCCAGTGCCCGGTATCCCACCGGCCTGATCCCGTCCGCCGCCCCCGCCGCCATCAGCGCATCATAAACCGCACCCGTCGCCCCGATCGGCACATGCAGCTCCCAGCCCAGCTCGCCCACATAGGTCACACGCAGCGCCCGCACCTCGGCCCCCGCGATCCCGATCACGCGCACATGACCGAACGGGAACCCTGCGTTCGACACATCCGCCATCCGTCACCCGCGCCAGCACGTCCCGCGCGCGCGGTCCCATCAGCGACAGCACGCCCCACTCCTCGGTCACGTCCCGGATCGTGGCATCGCCCTGTCAGGTGGTCCGCGATCCAGCCGAGGTCATGCGTCCGGAACCCCGTCCCCGTGACGATGTAGAACCGGTCCTCCGCCACCCGCGCCACGGTCAGGTCGCACTCGATCCCGCCCCGCGTGTTCAGCATCTGGGTGTAGGTCAGCCGCCCCACGGCTTCGTCACATCCCCCGCCGCGATCCGGTCCAGCGCCGCCACCGCGTCGCGCCCCGTCACCTCGAACTTGGCAAACGACGACTGATCGAACACCCCCACCGCTTCGCGCACATGAGCGTGCTCGTCCCCCACCGCGTCGAACCAGTTCTGCCGCCCCATCGAATAGACGTCCCGCGCCTCGGTCCCGGACGGCGCAAACCAGTTCGGCCTTTCCCACCCCAGCTTCGATCCGAAGACCGCCCCCGCCGACTTCAGCCGGTCATAAAGCGGCGACACGATCCGCGGTCGCCCGCTTTCGTATTCCTCATGCGGGAAGCGCCACCGTGTAATGCTTGCCATAGGCCTCGGCCGTGCGGTCGGCCACCCATTGCCGGTCGCCGTGCATCCCCGCGAACCGCCGGATATCCACGACCCACAGGTCCAGCGGCGCCTCGCCCCGCATCGACCCATTCGGCCAGCACCCAGCCCGCCCCGCCCCCGATCGCAATCCCGAAGGCGTTGAAGCCCGCGCCGACATACATGTTCGCGCATTCATTCGACCGGCCCAGAATGAAGTTCCCGTCCGGCGTGAAGCTTTCCGGGCCGTTGATCATCTGCTTGACGCCCGCCGTCTCCAGCGCCGGGATGCGCGCAATCGCCTGCTCCAGATGCTGGCCGAAATGGTCGTAGTCGTCGTCGAAGAGGCGGAACTCCCAGTCGTCCGGCACGTCCCCCAGCGTCCATATCTGGGGGTTCGGCTCATACCCCCCCATCACGAGGCCGCCGACCTCTTCCTTGAAATAGGTCCGCCGGTCCGGGTCGCGGATCGTCGGCGCGTCGCTGGCCAGCCCGGCGATCTTTTCCGTCACGATGTACTGGTGCCTGACCGGTTGCAGCGGCACGGCCACCCCCGCCATCGCCCCCACCTGCCGCGCCCACTGGCCGGCGCAGTTCACCACCGTCTCGCAGGCGATCACGCCTTGCGATGTCTCCACATGCGTGATCCGCGCGCCATCCATCCGGAAGCCCGTGACGCGCACGCCCTCGCACGATCTTCGCCCCGTGCATCCGCGCGCCCTTGGCCAGCGACTGCGTGATGTCCGACGGGCTCGCCTGCCCGTCCGTCGGCAGCCAGCTCGCCCCGATCAGGTCGCCCGTCTCCATCAGCGGCCACATCCGCTTCACCTCGACGGGCGAGATCAGCTCCATCTCCATCCCGAAGCTGCGCGCCGTTGTCGCCAGCCGCCGGTATTCCGTCCAGCGGTCGGGCGTGGTCGCCAGCCGCAGGCAGCCCGTCATCTTCCAGCCCGTCTCCAGCCCCGTCTCGGCCGCCAGCCCCTTGTAAAGATCGACCGAGTATTTCAGCACCCGCGTGATCGAGGCGGATGAGCGCAGCTGCCCCACCAGCCCCGCCGCGTGCCAGGTGGACCCGCTGGTCAGCCTGCCCTGCTCCAGCAGCACCACATCCGCCTTATGGTCGCGCGCCAGGTGATAGGCCGTCGAACAGCCGATGATCCCGCCGCCGATGACGACGATCTGCGCTTGGGTGGGAAGGGTCATGTCAGGTCAGTCCATTTCCGCGCGATACCGCACCAATGCGTCGTCGAGCCGTGTCAGGTTCTCGGCCGCGTAGGCTTTGTAGTCCACGCCCGGTGCGGCAAGGTAGAGGTCAGACACCATCGCCCACATCGCCTCGCGCAGCAGGCTTGCGCATTGCATCGCCCCGAAGGCCCGCAGGAACGCCTTGTCCGGCGGATGCCCCAGATAGGCCGCGATCAACCGCGCAGCCTGGCCCTGATCCATTCCCGCGTTCGACGCAGCACCCGCCAGATCGAACATCGCGGTGCCGAACCCCGCATATTCATAGTCGATCAGCCAGAGCCGGCCCGGGTCTTCCAGAAAGTTCGCGGGCAAGAGGTCATGGTGCCCGAAGATGATCGGCAGCGGCACCTGCACCGCGTCCAGCCCGGTTGCGATGTCAAGAAACGAGGGGACACGCCCCGCAAAGCCGCTGCCCGCCCGCATCAGGGTCCGGCCATAGTCCCGGATCACATGGAACACATCGAACAGAAACGCCGCGCCTTCGACTTCGGCGCGCATCCGCGCGTGGAAATCGGCCAACAGCCATCCCACACGCTCGGGGTTCGCCGCCACATCCGCAGCACCCCAGGTCCGCGCCCCCAGGAACACCGTGACCATCACCCCCGGCCCCGACCATTCGACCGCCGGGCCGAAACCCAGTGCCGCCGCCGCCCGCGCGACCATTGCCTCGCGGTCGCGGAACACGTGGTGGAACGGATAATCCGCCCCGAACCGCACGACATGCGCGCCCGCGTCGTCCGTCACCTTCCAGATTTCGTTCGACAGCCCGCCCGACATCGGCGCGCCCGTCACCGCGCCCCGCCAGCACGGCAGCCCCCGGATGCGCTCCATGCTCATCGGCTTCCCCCACTTCCCGCCCGACCCTACCCGACCGCCCCGCGTCCCTGTCAACCGGGCCGACCCGCCCGCTCCAATGAGCGCAAGTATCCCCGCCGGAAGCTCCCGATGTCGATGCAGCATGCCTGCGGCGGGAGCATTTGCGTCAAGATGAATGGCACCCCCGCCTAATACCGGGTCGTCATCCGGTAGCCCTGCCGGAACGTCAGCCGCACATGGGTGATCGCCTGCCCCTGCCACCAGGTCATCCGTTCCGCCGCGAACAGCGCCGCGCCTTCCGAACAGTTCAGCGCCTTGGCCGCCCGCGCGTCCGCCGCGAAGGCCATGAAGCTCACCTCCACCTCCGAATAGGGCACCGTCGCCACCAGCCATTCCGTCGGCCCGGTCGCCGCGAAGTCCGCCGCTGCCGCGCCCGGCAGCGCGGCAAGGCTGATCCAGCGTTCCTCCAGCTGGAATGGCGCTGACCCGGCCGCATGCAGGCACCGCAGATGCACCGCCCGCGCGCCCGCCGGCAGCCCCATCCGCGACCGCAGCCAGTCCGGCGCGCCGCGCTCCGCCCGGGACAGAAGCGCATAGCGATACGCGGCCCCGGTCGCCGCGATCTCATCCCGCACGACAGGAATCGTGAACCGCGCCTGCCGCCGGGGTGCCAGCAGCACCCGCGTCCCGGCACGGCGGCGGCGGTCGATCAGGCCTTCCTCCGCCAGTTCCCGCAGGGCCCGGTTCACCGTCGCGCGCGCGGAACCATAGGCGATGGCCAGTTCCGCTTCCGTCGGCATCAGTCCGCCCTGCCCCCATTCACCGCCTTCGATCCGCGCGCGCAGCGCCGCCTTGATGCCGCGGAAGCCGGGCTTTTCGACCAGGGCCGGATCGGTCATGCTGGACCCATGCGTGTGATCCATCCCGACGGCTTCGTCACCATGCTGTGGAAGAACGGCGGCGGCATCACGCGCGAGATCGCCAGGGTTTCGGAAGACGACCGCATCCTGTGGCGGCTCTCGATGGCCGAGGTCGCGTCGGACGGGCCGTTCTCGGCGTTCCCCGGCCTGACCCGCATCCTGACGGTGATCCGTGGCGCGGGTCTGGTGCTGCGCACGCCCCTGGGCGTGATGACGGCCGAACCGATGCAGCCGGTGCGGTTTTCCGGCGATCTGCCGGTGGACTGCACGCGCATCGCGGGCGACGTGACCGATCTGAACGTGATTTTCGACGGCGACGCGGATTGCCGCCCGCGTGACACGGCTGGTGGGACCCGAGGACTGGTCGGAAGGCCACGCGGCGTTCCTGGCCCGATCGGGCAGCGTCACGGCGGACGGCGCGCCCGTCACTGCCGGATCGGTCGCGCTCGACTTCGCCACCCTGTCGCTGGCGGCGGGCGCAGCCGGCCTGCTGGTGACGCTGGCCCGCATCTAAAGCTCTGACCGCAGCCGCGCCATCGCGGCGCGGAACTCGCGGGCGGTGGCGTCCCGCGCCACATGCCGCCCTCCGGTGACGCAGTGCCGCCCGGCAGACCAGACATCCGTGACGACCCCGTCCGGGGCGGCAAACACCAGCCCGTCCAGGCAGCCGTGCATCTGGCAACCCCGCCAGCGCCGGATGGCCGCCGTCCACCGCCACCAGATCGGCCAGCCGCCCGACCGAAATCGACCCTGCATCCCGGCCCAGAGCCTGCGCCCCGCCCTGCGCCGTCCGCGTGTAAAGGAACGCTCCGACCGATCCTTCCCCCGGAACCATCACATTCCGCGCAAGGTCGCGCAGCCGCTGGGAGTATTCCAGCGTCCGCAGTTCCTCGACCATCGAAATCCGGACGTTCGAATCAGACCCGATGCCGAAGGCTCCTTTCGCCCCGATCCACCCCGGACCGTCGAAGGGCCCGTCGCCGAGGTTCGCCTCTGTCACCGGGCAGAGCCCCGCAACTGCTCCGGTTGCGGCCAGCGCCGCCGTCTCGGCCGTTGTCATATGCGTCGCATGGATCGCGCACCAGTCCGGGCCGACCGGCGCATTCGCCAGCAGCCATTCGACGGGCCGGGCACCCAGCCAGCCGGAAATCGCTTCCACCTCAGTGGGTTGCTCGGCGATATGGATGTGAACCGGGCCGCCGTTGGCCAGTGGTAGGGCGCGGCTCAGGTCATCTGCGCAGGTCGCCCGCAGCGAATGCGGAGCGATGCCCACGACGGTGTCCGCGTGACATCGCCTTCGCGCATCCCCGCACCGCCCCGACCAGCCGCGTGAAACCATCGACATCCGTCCCGAACCGCAGCTGCCCGCCAGCCAGCGGCTGCCTGCCTGCCCCGCCATAGGTGTAAAGCACCGGCAGATGCGTCAGGCCGATTCCCGTCGTCCTGCGCCGCCGCCATGATCCGCGCACTCAGTTCCGCCGGATCGGCATAGGCTGCCCCACCCGGTTGGTGGTGCAGGTAGTGGAATTCCGCCACTGCGGCGAAGCCAGCCTCCTGCATCTCCACGAAGGCCTGCGCCGCGATGACCTGAATGTCGTCGGGCGTCAGCCGGTCCAGGAACCGGTACATCACCTCGCGCCAGGTCCAGAAGCTTTCGCGCCCCTGCACGCGATGTTCGGTCAGCCCGGCCATCGCCCTCTGGAACGTGTGCGAATGCAGGTTCGACAGCGCGGGCAAAAGCGTATCCACCCGCGCGTCACCTGTGGCAGCGGCCACATCTGACGCCAGCCCGGCGATCCGCCCGTCCTGAACCGTCACCCGCAGGTCGCGGACCCAGCCTTCGGGCAGCAGCGCTCGGCGCGCGTGGATCATATGGACCTCATTATGTATAGACATATTTATGATATGCGCATACATATCAACCCGTCCACAAGAATCTGGCACCGGAACCCGACCCCGATGACCGACGCGACCGAAACGCTTGTCAATCTGACAGCCGCGACGATGGTCGGCGGGCGCTATGCGCTGATTCCCGACGCAGCCATCACCCTGTCCGGCGATCACATCGAACGGGTCGGGCCGCGCCGGGATGCCCCGAACGGTCTGCAGACCGACCTCGGCGGGCGGCTGGTCACGCCCGCCCTGATCGACTGCCACACGCATGCCGTGCATGGCGGCCACCGCGCGGCGGAATTCGAACAGCGACTGCTGGGTGCCAGCTATGAAGAGATCGCGCGCGCCGGTGGCGGCATCGTCTCGACCGTCCGCGCGACGCGCGCGGCGACCGGGGATGATCTTGTCGCCAGCGCCCTGCCCCGGATCGACGCGATGCTGGCGGGCGGGACCGGCACGATCGAGATCAAGTCAGGCTACGGTCTGGATCTTGAAACCGAACTCCGGATGCTGCGCGCCGCGCGGGCCGTCGCCAAGCTGCGTCCGGTGACGGTGAGGACCAGTTTTCTGGGCGCGCACGCCGTACCACCAGAGTATCAGGGCCGCGCAGATGACTACATCGACGACGTCTGCCTCCCGGCGCTGCGGGCCGCTCACGCCGAAGGGCTGGCCGATGCGGTTGACGGGTTCTGCGAGGGAATAGCTTTCAACCCCAGTCAGATAGCGCGCGTCTTTGATGTGGCGAGGGCGCTCGGACTGCCCGTAAAACTGCATGCCGAGCAGCTCTCGAATCTCGGCGGCGCGGCAATTGCCGCCCGATATTCCGCGCTGTCGGCGGATCACCTGGAGTACCTCGACGCCGCGGGCATCGCCGCCCTGAAGGCGGCGGGCACCGTCGCCGTCATCCTGCCCGGGGCCTTCTACACCTTGCGCGAAACGCAAGAGCCGCCTGTCGCCGCCCTGCGCGCGGCGGGCGTGGCGATGGCCGTCGCCACCGACATGAACCCCGGATCGTCGCCGATGACCTCGCTGCCGCTGGCGATGAACATGGCCTGCACCCTGTTCCGCATGACGCCAGAAGAGGCGCTGGCGGGTACGACAATCCATGCCGCCCGCGCCCTTGGCCTGACCGACCGGGGCACCATCGCCCCCGGAATGCGTGCCGATCTGGCGGTCTGGGATGCACACACCCCCGCCGAACTGTCCTACCGCATCGGGGCGATATCCTTGTTCGCCCGCTATCATGGAGGCCGCCGATGCTGACCCTGACCCCCGGTGCCGTCATGCTGGCCGATCTGCGGCGCATCTGGCAGGAGGAGCTGCCCGTGCGGCTGTCGCCCGGCGCCCGTCCGGGCGTCGAAGCAGCGGCGGCGCGGGTCGCGCAGGCGGCGGCCGGGACCGAGGCTGTCTACGGCGTCAACACCGGCTTTGGCAAGCTCGCGTCCGTCAAGATCGCTCCGCAAGATACCGAGACATTGCAGAAAAACCTGATCCTTTCGCATTGCGCCGGCGTCGGCGACCCGGTGCCGCGATCCGTTGTCCGCCTGATGATGGCGCTGAAACTCCTGTCCCTCGGGCGCGGCGCGTCGGGCGTGCGCTGGGACATCATCGCACTGATCGAGGGCATGCTGGAACGCGGCGTCACGCCGGTGATCCCGGCACAAGGATCGGTCGGGGCCTCGGGCGACCTCGCGCCCCTCGCCCATATGGCCGCCGTGATGATCGGCGAGGGTCAGGCGATATATGGCGGTCAGATGAGGACTGGCGCGCAGGCGCTTGCCGATGCAGGGCTTTCCCCCGTAACGCTTGGCCCGAAGGAAGGCCTCGCCCTGATCAACGGGACGCAGTTCTCGACCGCCTATGCGCTTGCGGGCCTGTTCGGGGCCTGGACCGCCGCCCGGGGCGCGCTGGTCACATCGGCCCTGTCCACCGACGCGATCATGGGATCGACCGCCCCGCTGCATCCCGACATCCACGCCCTGCGCGGCCATGCCGGGCAGATCGACGCGGCGGCCGCGATGCGGACCTTGCTGGACGGCTCGGCGATCCGCGAAAGCCACCGTACGGGCGACACCCGCGTGCAGGACCCCTACTGCATCCGCTGCCAGCCGCAGGTCACGGGCGCCGCGATGGACGTGCTGCGGATGGCCGCGCGGACGCTGGAGGTGGAGGCGAACGCGGCGACCGACAACCCGCTGATCCTGACCGACGGTCAGATCGTGTCCGGTGGGAATTTCCATGCGGAACCCGTTGGATTCGCGGCAGATATGATCGCGCTGGCGGTGGCCGAGGTCGGCGCGATCGCGCAGCGCCGGGTGGCGCTGATGGTGGACCCGACGCTGTCGTTCGACCTGCCGCCCTTCCTGACCCCGGACCCCGGCCTGAATTCGGGCTTCATGATCGCCGAGGTGACGACGGCGGCGCTGATGAGCGAGAACAAGCATCTGGCGAACCCGACCGTCACCGACAGCACGCCGACCTCCGCCAATCAGGAGGACCATGTGAGCATGGCCGCCCACGGCGCGCGGCGGCTGGAGCGGATGGTGGCGAACCTGAACGCGATCCTGGGGGTCGAGCTGCTCTGCGCGGCACAGGGCGTGGAATTCCGCGCGCCGCTGGTCACCAGCGTAACGCTGCAACGTGTCGTCGCACGGCTGCGGCAGGACGTGGCGGCACTGACCACCGACCGCGCCGTCGCACCCGACATCGCCGCCGCGACGCGCCTGATCGCTGGCGGCGACATCACCATTGCGTCCGGAATTTCCCTGCCAGAACTGGAGGCTGCGCCATGACCTTCGACCGCAAGAACGCCCGCGACATCTACCCCCCGACCGGAACCGAGCGGTCCTGCAAAAGCTGGCAGACCGAGGCGGCGATGCGGATGCTGATGAACAACCTGCATCCCGATGTTGCCGAGAACCCGCATGAACTGGTGGTCTACGGCGGCATCGGCCGGGCGGCGCGGACATGGGGCGACTTCGACACGATTGTCGCCACGCTGCGTGACCTGAACGACGACGAGACGCTGGTGGTGCAGTCGGGTCGGCCGGTCGCGGTGGTGCGGACGCATCGGGACGCGCCGCGCGTGCTGATCGCGAACAGCAACCTCGTGCCGAAATGGGCGACGTGGGAGCATTTCAATGAGCTCGACCGCAAGGGTCTGGCGATGTACGGCCAGATGACGGCGGGGTCCTGGATCTACATCGGCACGCAAGGCATCGTGCAGGGGACCTACGAGACATTCGCCGAAGCCGGGCGGCAGCATTATCAAGGATCGCTGAGAGGGCGCTGGATTCTGACCGGTGGCCTCGGCGGCATGGGCGGAGCGCAGCCCCTGGCAGCCGTGATGGCCGGGGCGTGCTGTCTGGCCGTCGAATGCGACGAGACCCGGATCGATTTCCGTATCCGCACCAGATACCTGGACGCCAAGGCTAAGACTCTGGATGAGGCGCTGGCGCTGATCGCGGACTGGGCGGCGAAGGGCGAAGCGAAGTCCGTCGGTCTGCTGGGCAACGCGGCAGAGGTGTTCCCGGACCTTCTCGCCCGGATGCAGGCGGGCGGCCCCCGCCCCGATATCGTGACGGACCAGACAAGCGCCCACGATCCCCTGCATGGCTACCTGCCACTCGGCTGGACCGTCGGTGAATGGCGCGCCAGGCAGGAGAGCGACCCGAAGGCGGTCGAAAAAGCCGCCCGCGCGTCGATGCGCGCCCATGTCGCGGCGATGGTCGGGTTCTGGAACGCGGGCGTGCCGACGCTTGATTACGGCAACAACATACGACAAGTGGCCAAGGACGAGGGGCTGGAGAATGCCTTTGCCTTCCCCGGTTTTGTGCCCGCCTATATCCGCCCCCTCTTCTGCAAGGGCATCGGCCCGTTCCGCTGGGTGGCGCTGTCGGGCGATCCCGAGGACATTTACAAGACGGATGCGGCGATGAAGAAGCTGTTCCCGGACAACGCGCATCTGCACCGCTGGCTCGACATGGCGCGGGACCGCATCGCGTTCCAGGGCCTTCCGGCGCGCATCTGCTGGATCGGCCTGGGCGACCGCCACCGGGCGGGGCTGATGTTCAATGAGATGGTGGCAAGCGGCGAACTCAAGGCCCCCATCGTCATCGGCCGCGACCATCTGGACTCCGGCTCGGTCGCGTCCCCCAACCGCGAGACCGAGGCGATGAAGGACGGCAGCGACGCGGTCAGCGACTGGCCGCTTCTGAACGCGCTGGTCAACACCGCGTCAGGCGCGACATGGGTCAGCATCCACCACGGCGGCGGCGTGGGGATGGGATACTCCCAACATGCGGGTGTGGTCATCGTGGCGGATGGCACACCCGAGGCGGCGGCGCGGATCGGTCGCGTCCTTTGGAACGATCCGGCCAGCGGTGTCTGGCGTCACGCCGATGCGGGCTATGCCGAGGCGGTCGCCTGCGCGCGGGACAAGGGGCTGCGGCTGCCGGTGATACTGGGGAACTGACGATGCGCTTGTCGTCCCCGCGCAGGCGGGGACCCAGTGCATGGCGATGGAAAGTTGGGTCCCCGCTTTCGCGGAGATGACAAGGATGGCAGGATTGCACGGCGTTCCCACAGGACAGACGATGCCCCCCGATCCCGCCATGCCCCCCGCCCCCGACTACGCGACCCTCCTCGACCCCGAGGTCCGGGCCTTCATCGATCGCACCAATGAATTCTATCCGCCCGACGCCGCAACGCTTGGCATCGCCGAACAGCGTGCCGTCTATGACCGGATGTGCGCCGCCTTCGACGCGCCGCGCCCTGCGGGTGTCACATCCGCCGACCGGCCCCTCGGCGGCGTGCCCTGCCGCGTTTACGCCGCAGGGAGCTCGGACGTCACTGTGATCCATGCCCATGGCGGCGGCTTCGTCGTCGGCGGGCTGCACAGCCATGACGCGATCTGCGCCGAGATCTGCGCGGCGACCGGGTTCCGCGTCGTCGCTCTGGGCTACCGCCTTGCCCCCGAACACCACCACCCCGCAGCCTTCGAAGACTGCCGCGCCGTGACACGCGCGGCGGCCACCGAGTTCGGCGGGCGGCTGGTGCTGGCAGGGGATTCGGCAGGTGCCAATCTTGTTGCAGCCGTCACCCATGCGCTTCGCGGTGAGGCGCTTGGGATCGCGGGTCAGGTCCTGATCTACCCGGGCCTCGGCGGCGACCTTGATGCGGGCAGCTACCTGACCCATGCCCATGCCCCGATGCTGACGCGCGCGGATATCCTGTTCTACGCAGGCATCCGCTATCCCGGGGCGCTGCGCCCCGACGCGCCCGACCCGACGTCAGAGCCGCTTTGCGACACGGATTTCACCGGCCTGCCGCCGACCGTCTGTTTCAGCGCCGAATGCGATCCGCATTGCGATGACGGCCCGGTCTATGCCGCGCGGATCACGGCGGCGGGCGGCGAGGCGCGGGCCGTCGTCGAGCCGGGCCTTGTCCACGGCTATCTGCGCGCGCGGCACATGTCGGCGCGGGCGCGTGACAGCTTCGCGCGGATTACGGCTGCCATTCGCGATCTGGGCACCCGCGCCTGAGCGGTTGTGACCGGACCGCCCGCGCCTTAGAAGAGCGCGGCATCACAGGGCGGGCGGCAGCGCATGAACATTCTGATCCTCGGCGGCGGCGGGCGCGAACATGCGCTGGCCTGGGCGGTCAAGCAGAACCCGAAATGCGACCGGCTGATCGTGGCACCCGGCAATGCGGGCATCGCGGCACTCGCCGAATGCGCGGCACTCGACATTCTCGACGGCCCGGCGGTCGCGGTGTTCTGTGAAGAGAACGCGGTGGACTTCGTCATCGTCGGGCCAGAGGCCCCCCTCGCCGCAGGCGTCGCCGACGCCCTGCGCGCCGCTGGCATCCTGACCTTCGGCCCGTCGGCTGCGGCGGCGCGGCTGGAGGCCTCGAAGGCCTTCACCAAGGACATCTGCGACGCCTGCGGGGCACCGACCGCCGCCTGGGCGCGGTTCACCGATGCGGCTGCGGCCCGCGCCTACGTCACCGCGCGGGGCGCGCCGATCGTGGTCAAGGCGGACGGTCTGGCGGCGGGCAAGGGCGTCGTCGTGGCGATGACGCCGGAGGAGGCGCTTGCCGCCATCGACGACATGTTCGGCGGCTCGCTGGGCGCAGCCGGGGCCGAGGTGGTGATCGAAGAGTTCATGGGCGGCGAGGAGGCCTCGTTCTTCGTGCTGACCGACGGCACGGACGTGCTGGCCATCGGCACTGCGCAGGACCACAAGCGTGTGGGCGACGGGGATACCGGGCCGAACACGGGCGGGATGGGGGCCTATTCGCCCGCGCCCGTCCTGACCGACGCCCTCCAGCAGCAGGCGCTCGACCAGATCGTGATCCCGACGGTGCGCGAAATGGCGCGGCGGGGGACGCCCTATCAGGGCATCCTCTATGCCGGGCTGATGATCGACGGCGGTCAGGCGCGGCTGGTGGAATACAACGCGCGTTTCGGCGACCCGGAGGCGCAGGTGCTGATGATGCGGATGGGCGCGCAGGCGCTGGACCTGATGCTGGCCTGCGCCGAAGGGCGGCTCGCGGACTGCAAGGTGAACTGGGCCGACGACCATGCGCTGACGGTGGTCATGGCGGCGCGGGGGTATCCCGGGGCCTATGCGAAGGGGTCGGTGATCGGGGGCCTGGGCGTGCTGGGCGAGGATTTGTCGCATATGGTGTTCCACGCGGGGACCGCCGCGCGCGACGGTCTGGTCGTGGCGAACGGCGGGCGGGTGCTGAACGTGACCGCGCGGGGGGACACGCTGGCAGAGGCGCGCGAGCGGGCCTATGCGATGGTGGGCCGGATCGACTGGCCCGACGGTTTCTGCCGCAGCGACATCGGATGGCGGGCGCTCTGACGGGTCAGCGGCAGGCGACGGCGTCCGACAGGCTATGCGGACCGCTGTAGGGTGCCTCGGCCGTCGTGGTCAGTAAGCGTCCGTCGAGCCGAGTGACCATGACATTCGCCCATCCGGCATCCGCTGTTTTGATCACCTGCCCGTCGCCGCAATCGGCGATCCCGCCCTGAATGAACGCATCACCGATCCGGTGGTTGGTCAGCCCGGACAGCTGTGCCACAGCGACCAACCTGTCATCGTCCAGCCGGACGATTTTCAGCACGCGGTCCCGGTGCGGCGTCTCGATATAGGCGATCTCCACCCGCCCGTCGCCGTCAAGGTCCGCAGCGCCGACCGGGGCCAGCCAGCGGTGGGGCTGACCCAGAAACGGTGTGCGGGCGACAAGGCCGTAGGCGTTGTAGACAGCCAGCGAGGCACCCTTTGCGAGATCGGTTTCGACCACGATGATCTCGCTCGCTCCGTCACCGTCGAGGTCGGCGAGGCGCGGGGCGAGGTCTTCGAAGACACGGGACGGCGGCAGAACAATATCTGTCTGCGCCCGACCGCGTTTGCCCGCGCTGTCCGTCACAAAGACGCGCATCGCGCCGTATTCGACGGCATCGCCCAGAACGCCGTGATCGTAACGTGTTGTCGGTTCAGTGAATTCCGCTGACGTCACCACCCATTCGCCCGCCGCTGGCACCGGGGCCAGCAATGCAAGCGAAAGGATGGCCGACCGCATTGTATCTGCTGTCAGATCTGCTTTTCAGGCATCTGCACGCGCAGGCCTTCCAGCGCGTCCGAGACCTTCAGCTGGCAGGTCAGGCGCGACCGCACCGGGTCGGGCTTGTACGCGAAATCCAGCATGTCCGCCTCCATCGCCTCGCGCTTAGGCAGGCGGTCCACCCAGGCGGGATCGACATAGACGTGGCAGGTCGAACAGGCGCAGGCCCCGCCGCAGTCGGCCTCGATCCCCGGCACGCCGTTGTCGCGCGCGCCTTCCATGACGGTCAGGCCGTTCGGCACGTCGATGACATGTTCCTTGCCGCCGTATTCCACGTAAGTGATCTTCGCCATGCCGCCGGTCCTGCCCGTATCTGTTCCGGCAGCCGACATAGGCGAAGCGGCGGGGTTTTGCCAGTGCTTCGGCGTGAGGTTGCGGGGTCCGCATCGGCCGGGGAATCCGGAGGACGAAGGGCCGGACTGGGGGCGGGATGGCAACGTTCTGCGTGTTCTGCGCAACACAGACGGTCCTGCCGCCTAACCCCCTGCGGACGCTGGATTAATTGCCCAAGTTTCACCGTTCGGTGGGTGCCAGCGGGCGTATGGCAGGTGTATGGCAACCTGCCATACGTTTTGTGGCGGGCGAGGCGTTAACCATGATCGGCGAATCAGGATGGGGGGAGTGGTGCGCAATGAATGCGCACCCTACGACTGCTAGAAGATGGACTGCAGGAATCTCGCAAGCAGTTCATAGGCACCCCATAGCGCCGTGGCTCCTCCAGCAAGGCTAGCTGCTGCGCCAACTCCACCACCAACCGCCTTCCACGTCGCCCTGGCCTTGCGCGCAACATCCTCTGCCCGCAGCACCCGGCTGAACAGCCGGAAGCGTGCCTCTGACTGCTCCGCCACTCCAGCCTGGGGGTCAGCCGCCACACGCGCATCTTCCTGCGCCTCCTCGGCCAGAACGCCTTCTCGTCGCCTCCGCCAGCGCCAAGCCACCCTCGCGCACCAAAGGCAGTCTGGTTCGGCGGGCACGGCGATCAGACCCGCCTTCATCTCGGCTTCGACGCAGACTCCGCGAACCTCCGCATCCTGCGCCAGAAGGGTCGCGCGCACACCGTTCAGTTCCCCGCGCCAGTCCTCGATCCTCAGGCTCGTCGCGCGGAACGTCGCCGTGCTCGATCATGCAGCCCCACACGCCGGTCGGCGCGGCGACAGTGCGTTGAAGATCATGCGCGGGCGCGTCGCCGTACCGCGTGAGTGCGTCCGTCGATGATGGCGCAGCTCGTCCCGAATCGGTGCCGTCGAGGTCGTTGCCGGACGGCATCGTCGAAGTTGGCCTGCGCGTCGCGCAGGCGGTCGAGGACATGCGGCGCGGTCGTCGGACGGCAGCGTCGCCATCAGACCGCGCATCGACGTCGGAACTTGCACCGTTTCGGGGTTGCAGCGGTCAGGAGACCTCGGCATTCGAGCGTCCGCAGCGACTGGCGTGGCGCAGCGACGATTTCCTGAATCAACGCTTGCCGACATGAGCGTCGCCCTTCCGCCAATCCGCATCCGGGATCAGCGCCACGTCGCGGAGCATCGGCCAATTCTGCGGCCGCCCGTCGAGCGCGCGCTGATACCAGTCGCGCCAGAAATGCTGGTCCGGGGTCGGCATCCATCCGGACGCGGACGGTGGCCCAGAGGTCGGCGAGGAGGTTGGGCCGGTCGTGCCAGAGGGGAGCGGAGAGGGGATCTTCGCCGCGTTCGATCAGGATGGCATCAGTGTTGATTGCTCTCCACATATCCGGGGAAGCGCCGGTTCCTAGCGCGGTCATGCGGCATGTTCGCGCGCTACGAGGGCGCAACGATAGCGTAGTCTACGCGACCACTGCACTGTATGCAGTGCCGCGTCAGCGGCGCGTGCAGCGACGTAGCGCCTTCGGGACCATAGTCGTTCGTCGCGTAACGAGCCGCTGCGTCCAGCATATCAGCCGCCTCCGCAGACTGACTGTGACATGTCGGAATTTGCCGTGAAACTCGTCGCCACTAGAATTGCTTCGCGTGACGGAGTAGTCGCAAATGGCCATCAGGCGGTGCTCTAGTCTGCGTCCGATAGCTCCACCACGTCGGCAGCACGCGCATCAGCCGCGCCGATCAGCGATCACAGACGGCTTCCGGGCAAACGACCGCGGCGCTCCAGCCACCGTCTTCAGCGTCTCCTGATCCCTGATCTCCGGCTCCGGCATGGGGCTGCAGAATGGCGAGCGTTCGCTGACGCGGCTAGGGGAATTCCGCCGCAAGGACAGCATTCGACGTTCCGACAGCCTCCATCCGTCTTCCTCTCGCCCTTTCACCTTGGCTCAAATATCCTCGGGGGGCGCGGGGGGCAGAAAGCCCCCCGCCCCGCCCCAAAGGACGCCCCCCATGACCCCCGACCTCTCCGCCGCCCCCTTCCACCTCTCCCCCGCCGCCCGCGACTGGGTCGCTTCCACCCTCGCCCGCCTCACCCCCGACCAGAAGCTCCGCCAGCTCTTCAACCTGCGTCTGGCGGGGAGCGATCCGGCGGCGCTGGCGCAGGCGGCGGCCTTCGGGCCGGGCGGGATCACGCGGCATCTGGGCGCGGATGCAGATGAGGAGCGGGGGATCATCGCCGGACTGAACGAAGGGGCGCTGACGCCCCTGCTCGTCTCGGCGGACCTCGAAGGCAGCCGGATGAGCCTGCCCTTCGGGCTGGAGGTTCCGAACCCGCTGGCGCTGGCGGCGGTGGACGATGTGGCGGCGACCGAAGCCATCGCGCGGCTGATGGCGCGCGAGGCGAAGTCGGTGGGGATCAACTGGACCTTCACGCCGGTGCTGGACATCAACGCGGCGTTCCGCAGTCGCCATCGTGGCGACGCGGGGCTTCGGGTCGGATGTGGCGCTGATCGAGCGGCACATGCTGGCGACCCTGCGCGGGTTCCAGGCGGAAGGGGTGGCGGCGACGGCGAAGCACTGGCCGGGCGAAGGCTATGACGACCGCGACCAGCATCTGCTGACGACGATCAACCCGCTGGAGATGGCGGCGTGGGAGGCGAGCTTCGGGCGGCTCTACCGCGCGGCGATCGGGGCGGGCGTGATGTCGGTGATGTCGGCGCATATCGCGCTGCCCGCCTATCTGCGGGGCAAGGGCGTGGCAGAGGGGGTGGAGCTGTACCGTCCGGCCTCCGTCTCGCGCCACCTGAACGAGGACCTGCTGCGCGGCGATCTGGGGTTCCGGGGGCTGATCGTGTCGGACGCGACGCCGATGGCGGGGCTTGGGTCATGGTCGAAGCGGGCGGAGCATCTGCCGGAACTGGTCAGCGCGGGCTGCGACGTGATCCTGTTCTCGGACGACCCCGACCGCGACCTGGGATACCTCAAGGCAGCGCTGGCGGATGGGCGGCTGAGCATGAGGCGCGGGTGGACGAGGCGGTGACGCTGCAACTGGCGCTGAAGGCGGCGCTGGGGCTGCACGAGGTGGTCGGCGATGCCCGATTTCGCGCCGGCCGCGGCGGACCGGGCGCTGGTGGACCGGGTGACGCGGGCGGCCCCGACGCTGGTCAAGGATGTGCAGGGCCTGCTGCCGCTGACGCCGGACAGGCACCGCCGCGTGCTGGTGATGTCGACGGGCGTGGTCTTTCCGTTCCTGCCCGCCCCCCTGCCCTTCGCGCTGCCCGAGATGCTGCGGCAGGCGGGGTTCGAGGTGACGATGCACAAGGGCGGGCCGGTCGATCCGGCGGCGTGCGACCTGATCCTGATCCTGTCGGGCGAAGAGACGCTGCTGACGCGGGGGCGCATCTTCCTCGACTGGCTGAAGCTGACGGGGCATTTCGGGGCGGCGATGCAGCGGCACTGGCATGACGTGCCGACGCTGCTGGTGTCCTTCGGCTATCCCTATCTGCTGTATGACGCGCCGAGGATGCCTGCGGTGGTGAACGCCTACTCGACGACCGAGACGATGCAGCGGGCGGTCTGCGACCTGTTGCTGGGGAACGGCGTCTGGAACCGGGCCAGCCCGGTGGATGCGTTCTGCGGTCTGGAAGATGCGCGGTACTGAAACGGAAAGGGCGCCCGGATCGGGCGCCCTTCGATCTGTCCGCGCGTGATCGGCTACTCCAGCGACACCGCCACGAACCGCGGCTCGCCTTCGCGGCGGATCAGGAGGAGGAGCGACTTGCGCCCCGCATCCTTGGCCTCGGTCACGCGGGTCTCCAGGTCCTTCAGCGACGCGACCTTCTGCTGGCCCGCCTCGGTGATGACATCGCCCGCGCGCAGGCCTTTGGCATAGGCATCACCCGCCTCGTCGATCGCCTTGACGACCAGTCCTTCGGTACCTTCGGTCAGGCCCATCGCCGTCACTTCCTCGGGCGTCAGAACGGTCAGGGTCATGCCCAGCAGTTCGGACTTCGGTCGGTTCGGTCGATTTGACGGCGGCGTTGACCGGCTCGCCCTCCGCCGTCTCGCGGCGGCCGAGCGTGATGGTCAGGTTTTCGGACTTGCCGTCGCGCAGCACGACGACGGGAACCGCCTTGCCGACATCGGTGTCGGCAACACGACGGACCAGTTCGCGGGTGTCGGCGACATCGACCCCGTTGAACGAGGTGATGACATCGCCCGCCTTCATGCCCGCGTCCATGGCAGGACCTTCGGGCACATCCGTCACCAGGGCACCCTTGGCGTCGGCCAGTCCCATCGCCTCGGCCACGTCCGGGGTCACGTCCTGGATGCGCACGCCCAGCCAGCCGCGACGGGTTTCGCCGAATTCCTTCAGCTGGCCGACGACCTTGGAGACCACATTGGAGGCCATCGAGAAGCCGATGCCGATCGACCCGCCATTGGGCGACAGGATCGCGGTGTTCACGCCGATGACCTGGCCGTCCATGTTGAACAGGGGGCCGCCGGAGTTGCCGCGGTTGATCGCGGCGTCGGTCTGGATGAAGTCGTCATAGGTGCCGCTGAGTTCGCGGTTGCGCGCCGACACGATGCCCGCGCTGACCGAAAAGCCCTGGCCGAGCGGGTTGCCCATGGCCATGACCCAGTCGCCGACACGCATCACGTCGCTGTCGCCGAAGCTGACGAAGGGCAGCGGATCGGTGCTGTCGACCTTGAGAAGCGCTATGTCGGTCTTGGGGTCGGTCCCGACCAGCTTGGCGTCGAGTTTCTTGCCCGAGAAGAATTCGATCTGGATCTCGTCCGCGCCTTCGATGACGTGGTTGTTGGTGACGATATAGCCGTCGCCCGAGATCACGAAGCCCGAGCCGAGCGCCTGGCTGCGCTGCGGGCTGCGCTGCTGCGGACCTTCCTGGCCGTCGCCCGGATTCTGGAATTCGCGGAAGAAATCCTCGAACGGCGAACCGGGCGGCACCATCGGCCCGCCATCGGCATTCGCGGCAACCACTGTCGTCGTGGTGATGTTCACGACCGACGGGCTGACCTGCTGGGCCAGTTCGGCGAAGCTTTCCGGCGCCGCGAAGGCGTCAGCCTGCGCGACGGGCATGGTGGCGAGCATCGTCGCCAGCATGGCTGCGCCGAGCGTCCCTTTCAGGCCGCGGGCACGGGACGGGTTTGATGGGGTCATGGTCTGGGGTATCACTCCGAACTCCCTTCGTTGATCAGGCGGCCCGCGCGTTCAGCAGCGCGGCGTCGCCGCATGTCATCTGCCTCTGGCGCGGAAGGCTCAACTCAAAGCACCTCGCGCCCTGTCAAATGGATGTGATGGGCGCGGCATTCCAGCCGCGCCTATCACGTTTGCCGTCATCAGTCGCCGCCGACCTCGCCCGCCGGATCGGCAGCGGGCGGGTCGGCGGATTTCAGATAGTTGAAGAATTCGCTGTCGGGGGCCATGACCATCGTGGAATTCCCCGCCAGCAGGCTTTTGCGATAGGCCTCGAGCGAGCGGTAGAAGTCGAAGAATTCCGTGTCCGCGCCATAGGCCGTGGCATAGACCGAGTTCCGGCGCGCATCGGCCTCGCCGCGGATGATCTCGGACTGCCGGTTCGCGTCGGACACCAGTTCCACCCGTGTCCGGTCGGCCTGCGCCCTGACCTTCTGCGCGGCCTCGTTGCCGCGCGCGATTTCGTCCGCCGCCTCGCGTTCGCGTTCGGCGCGCATCCGGGCGAACGTCGCTTCGAGGTTCTGTTCCGGCAGGTCGGTGCGTTTCAGCCGCACGTCGACGATGTCGACGCCCAGCGCCTTGGCCTCGTCCCGCGCCCTGACCCGGATGCGGTCGATCAGCGCTGCGCGGTCGGACGACAGGATTTCGGACGATGTGACCGACCCCAGAACCTCGCGCATCTGGGCGCGCAGGATCGTGTCGATGCGGCTTTCGGCAAAGGCGATACCGCCCGAACCCACGGCCCGGCGGAACGTCTCGACATTCTCGATGCGGTAGCGCGCGAAGGCGTCGACGACCAGACGGCGGTCGTCGAGCGGGGTGATTTCCAACGGATCGACGTCGCGCCCGAGGATACGGTCATCATAGCGCACGACCTGCTGCACCAGCGGGATCTTGAAGCCGAGACCGGGTTCCTTTTTGACGTCCACGATCTGGCCGAACTGGAGGACCAGCGCCTGTTCGCGCTCATCGACGATGTAAACCGACGACAGCGCGGTGGCGACAAGGATGGCCAGCGCGGGGAAAATGATGGCAGAGCGGTTCATCAGTTGTTTCCCCCTGCCGTCGATCCGGCACCCTGGGCGGGCGCGGATGCGCCGCGGCCCAGTTCATTCAGCGGCAGGAAGGGCACGACGCCCTGCCCACCCGAGGCCGTCTCGTCCAGGATCACCTTATCGATACGCCCCATCACTTCTTCCATCGTTTCCAGATACAGGCGCTTGCGCGTCACTTCGGGTGCCTTGCGGTATTCCGTCAGAACGGCAGAGAAGCGGCTCGCCTCACCTTCCGCCTCGTTCACGACGCGGGCGCGGTATCCTTCGGCCTCTTCCAGGACCTGCGCCGCCTCGCCGCGCGCGCCTGCGACGACGGTGTTGGCATAGGCGTCAGCTTCTTTCTGAAGGCGGTCGCGCTGCTGTTCGGCGGACTGCACGTTCTTGAAGGCGTCGATCACCTCGCGCGGGGGGTCGGCGCGGTCGAAGTTCACGCGGACGACGTTCAGCCCGGAATTGTAGCTGTCGAGCGTGGACTGGATCAGTTCCTGCAGGCTGGACGCGATCGCTCCCCGGTCACGGTTGAGGATCGGGGCCAGCTGTGACCCCGCAATGATCTCGCGCATCGCAGAGTTGGAAACCGCCGCGATGGTCAGGTCAGGGTCGCGCAGGTTGAACAGGTATTTCTCGGGGTCCGAGATGTTCCAGACGACCTGAAAGTCGATATCGACGATGTTCTCGTCGCCGGTCAGCATCAGGCCCGCATCGCCTTCGCCGCCGCGTCCGACGCCGATATCCTCGGTGCGTTCGGGCGTGACCGGGATGACCTCGGCCGTGATGACGGGCCATGGCGCGAAATTCAGGCCGGGCTCGCCGATCGACGCGAATTTGCCGAGGAACAGCTCGACCGACTTTTCCTCGGGCTTGACGGTGTAGAAGGACTGGAAGGCCCACAGGCCGACCGCCGCCAGAACGGCAAGGCCGACCGTGTTGCGGTTGATGACCGGGCCGGTCGGCCCGGCGGGGCCGCCGCCCGTGCCACGGTTGCCGCGACCGCCCATGAGGACGCGAAGCTGTTCGGTACCCTTCTTGACGATCTCGTCGATCTCGGGGATTCTGCGGGCCTTCGCGGCGGCCGCGTCCCGGACGCTGGCCGTCACCGCCTTCGCCGTTTTTCGGCCCGTCGCCCTTGTCCCCGCCTTGGCCGCCACCGCCGCCCCAGGGTCCACCGCTGCCCGTCATCCGATTGCTTCCCTTCTTCGGAACCGTTACCGCCCAACTGGGCATTTTCCTGTGAAATTCAAGCCTTGCGCACCGGTTTGCGGAGCGTGACCAGTTCTTCGGCCATCGTCGGATGGACCGCGACCGTGCGGTCGAAATCCTCTTTCGTGGCCCCCATGCGGATCGCCACGGCCGCCAGCTGGATCATTTCGGCAGCCTCGGGTGCGACGATATGACAGCCGAGCACGCGGCGCGTGTCGGCGCAGACGATAAGCTTCATCAGGACCCGGCCGGTGCGGCCCGCGAAGGCCCCCTTCATCGGGCGGAAGGCGGTCGCATAGACCTCGATCGGTCCGGCGTCGCGCGCCGCTTCCTCGGTCAGGCCGATCGCGCCGTAGGGCGGCTGGGTGAAGACGGCGGACGGAACATCGGCGTGGTCGGCCTTGGTCGGGGTCGCGCCGAAGACGGTGTCGGCAAAGGCGTGGCCTTCGCGGATGGCGACAGGCGTCAGGTTCAGCCGGTTCGTCACGTCGCCGACGGCATAGATCGAGGGGACAGCGGTCTGGCTGTAGTCATCGACAATGATCTCGCCGCGGCGGCCGAGTTTCACGCCGGTATTCTCCAGCCCGAGGCTCGCGGTGTTGGGCGTGCGCCCGGTGGCGTAGAGGACCTGATCGTAGATTTCCTCGTGCCCGTCGGTGGTCTTGACCCAGATGCCGTGGCCTTCGCGGCGGATCTCCATCACGTCGGTGCCGCAATGCAGATCGACGCCCTGGTCGCGCATCAGTTCGGCGACGTGGCCGCGCGATTCATCGTCGAAGCCGCGCAGCACCTGCGCGCCGCGATAGACCTGGCGCACCTTCACGCCCATGCCGGTCAGGATGCAGGCGAATTCGCAGGCGATGAAGCCGCCGCCGACGATCAGGATCGTTTCAGGCAGGCGGTCGAGGCCGAACATGTCGTTCGAGGTCAGCACGCCGGCGGCAGCGGCGGCGTCGGGAACAGCGGGCCAGCCGCCGGCGGCGATCAGGATGTGTTTCACGCGGAAGCGTTCGCCGGTCGCAAGGCGGATGGTGTGCGGGTCGTCGATGAAGGCGCGGCAGTCATGGATGGTGACGCCTGCGGTCTTCAGCGTCGAACGGTAGGCCTGTTCCAGACGGTCAAGTTCCACCGCCAGGTGATCGCGGAAGACGGGCCAGTCGAAGGTGGCGGCGTCGATGGTCCAGCCGTACGCACGCGCATCCTCGACCTCGGCGCGGTAGCCGGACGCGAAGACCATCAGCTTTTTCGGCACGCAGCCCCGGATGACGCAGGTGCCGCCCATGCGGCTTTCTTCGGCCAGACCGACCCTTGCGCCGTATTCGCCGGATGCGATGCGTGCCGCGCGCACACCCCCCGACCCGCCGCCGATCACGAAGAGATCATAGTCAAAGCTCATCGCCGCCCCCTAGTCGCCCAGATCGGCAAACAGGTTCTCAGGCTCGGCAAAGTTGACCCGGTCGCGCTCGACCGTGCCCTTGTTGATGTCGCGGATCTCGACCCGGCCATCCGGATGGCCGATCACGACGATGTCGCAGATGTCGATGAACAGCCCGTTCTCGACCACGCCCGGCACCTGATTCAGCACCATCGCCAGCTGGCGCGGATTGCCGATCCGGTTCAGATGCAGATCGAGGATGAAGTTCCCCTGGTCCGTGACGAAGGGTTTCGCGCCGTTCATCCGCTGGGTCACGTCGCGCCCCAAAACATCGACCGACACCAGCAGTTCCTCGACCAGCGATTTCGTGGCCATCCAGCCGAAGGGGATGACTTCGACCGGCAGCGGGAAGGCCCCCAGCCGCGCTACCTCTTTGCCGGGGTCGGCGATCACGATCATCTGGTCGGATGCCGTTGCCACGATCTTTTCCATCAGATGCGCGCCGCCGCCGCCCTTGATGAGATTGAGCGCAGGGTCGAATTCGTCGGTCCCGTCGATGGTGAGGTCGAGCCAGCCCGCCTCTTCCAGCGTGACGACGCGGATGCCTTCTTCGCGCGCAAGCGCTGCGGTGCGGTCGGACGTGGGCACGCCCGTGATCGTCAGCCCTTCGTCGCGGACACGCTCGCCGAGGCAGCGCACCATCCAGGCGGCGGTGGACCCGGTGCCGAGGCCGACGCGCATCCCCTTTTCGACAAAGTCGACGGCGCGGCGGGCGGCGGCGAACTTGGCCTTGTCGATCGAGGACAATTCGGCGGGCATCGGGAACCTTCTGACGTGCAGCGTCCGCGTTATAGGCAAAGCGGAAGTCGGGGGCGAGGGGCAATTGACGCGAACGGCTGCCGCCAACGGACGGCGTTGACATTCCGCGCAGGACCAATCAAGAATGAGAATAATTCGCAACTAGGACCGCCCATGCCCCCCGACACGATGACTCCGACATCGCCCATGGGCATCTCCGCTGATCCCGGCGCGCTATTCGGCTGGCGGCGCGACCGGGGCGAGGCTGCCCTGACGGATGTGCACCGCACCGTCGCGGTGACGGGCGGCAGCTGGCGGCGCATGGCCGCGTTCCTCGGCCCCGGCTACATGGTCGCCGTCGGTTACATGGATCCCGGCAACTGGGCCACCAGCCTGGCCGGCGGATCGCGCTTCGGATACACGCTGCTGGTCGTCGCCCTTGTGTCGAACCTGATGGCGATCGTGCTGCAATCGCTCTGCGCGCGGCTGGCCATCGCGTCGGGCCGCGACCTTGCGCAGGCCTGCCGCGACGCCTTTCCGCGCTGGGTCAACCTGCCGCTGTGGTTTCTGGCCGAACTCGCGATCATCGCCACCGACATCGCCGAAGTCATCGGCACGGCCATCGGGCTGAACCTGCTGTTCGGCATTCCGCTGGAAATCGGCGTCATCATCACCGCGCTCGACGTGTTCCTGATCCTGTGGCTGCAGAAAAAGGGCTTCCGCTGGCTCGAGGCGTTCATCATCACGCTGCTCGGCGTCATCGCCGTCTGCTTCGGTGTGCAGATAGCACTTGCCGATCCGGTCTGGGGCGACGTCATCAAGGGCTTCGCCCCGACGACCGAGATCGTGACCAATCCGGCCATGCTGTACCTCGCCCTCGGCATCCTCGGGGCGACGGTGATGCCGCATAACCTCTACCTGCATTCGGCCATCGTCCAGACCCGTGCCTACGGCAACACGCTGCCGGAAAAGCGCGAGGCGCTGAAATTCGCCACCATCGACAGCACGCTGGCGCTGATGTTCGCGCTGGTCATCAATGCGTCGATCCTGATCCTGGCCGCCGCCAGCTTCCACGCGACAGGCCGGACGGACGTCGCCGAACTGGGCGATGCGCATCAGCTTCTGGCCCCCATCCTCGGCCTGGCCATCGCGCCCTCCCTGTTCGCCATCGCACTTCTGTGCTGCGGGCTGAATTCGACGGTGACAGCAACGCTGGCCGGTCAGGCCGTGATGGAGGGGTTCCTGAACCTGCGCATCCCGCCCTGGGCGCGCCGCCTGATCACGCGCGGCATCGCGATCATCCCGGCGGCCTTCGTCACGATCTGGTACGGCGATGCGGGCACGGGTGAGCTTCTGATCCTGACGCAGGTCGTGCTGTCGCTGCAGCTGTCCTTCGCGGTGGTGCCGCTGGTGATGTTCACGACGAACCGGGCCAAGATGGGCGCGATGGTGGCGCCCCTGTGGCTGGCGGCCATCGCGGTGCTGATCGCAGTCGTCATCATCGGGCTGAACGTGAAGCTGCTGTGGGACTTCGTGCTGTCCTGAGCGGCGGTCGCGGTCGCCGGTCAGAGGACAGGCTGCGACATCGGGACCGGGAAGAACCCCGCAAAGGGCTGCGCATCGGCCAGCACGCGGGCGTAGGACGGGCGGGCGGCGAGGCGTTTCAGATAGCCCGTCAGGTTCGGCAGACCCTCACCGAACGGCTCGACCCAGTGCGCATAGTAAAGCGACGGGGCCGCCGCGCAGTCGGCCATGCTGAAGTCCCCCGCGACCCAGTCGCGCCCTGCCAGCCGCGCTTCGGCGATGGCGTAGAACGTCCGCAGGTCCGTGCGCGCCTGGGTCACGCCGAAGGGATCGCGGTTCTCGGCGGGGCGCAGATGATCGAACACGACCCGCTGCATCGGCAGTTCCACATTCATGTCGAACAGCCGGTCCCACAGCCGAACCTCGCGCGCCGCATCCGGATCGGCAGGCAGCAGGCGGCGCGCGGCGGGATAATGCGTCGCCAGATGCTCGACGATGATGGTCGATTCGGGGACTGTCACACCCCGCGCGCGGTCCACCAGCACCGGAAACCGCCCCATCGGCGAGACGGCGGCGATATCCGCGCGGTCTTCGGCCCTGGACAGGTCGATGATCCGGTCCTCGAACGGAATACCCGTCTCGCAGAGGGCAATCAGGACCTTCTGGCAGAACGATGCGAAGGGATGGGAGTAGAGAGTAAGGTCATGCATCGGCGGTTCTCCGTTTCATTTGCCATTATGCCCGGCCTTGCAGGCGACCCAGCGCATCGGTGCGATGCAAGGTCGCTTTCGCGTGTGACCCTGCGGCGGCTTCTGTTAGACACAGGCCCAACGAAAGGCCGCTTTTCCCATGTTCCTCTCTGTCTTCGACATGTTCAAGATCGGCGTCGGGCCGTCGTCGAGCCACACGATGGGGCCGATGGTCGCGGGCGCGCAGTTTCTGGATGCCTTGCGCGCCTCGCCGTTCCAACCCAGGGGGCTGAAGGCCAGTCTTCACGGATCGCTCGCCTTCACCGGCAAAGGTCACGCGACCGACCGTGCGACGATCCTGGGGCTGGCGGGGTTCCAGCCCGACACCTATGACCACGACAAGGCCGAAGCCGCTCTGGCGCAGGTCGGTGCCACGGGCCGCGTGACACCCCCCGGCCTGCCCGAACTGACCTTCGATCCGGCAAGCGACCTAGTCTTCGATTTCGGCCACCCGCTGCCCGGCCATGCGAACGGCATGATCCTGTCGGCGACGGACGCGCAGGGCGACGTGATCCTGCAGGAGACCTACTACTCCATCGGCGGCGGGTTCGTGGTGACAGAAGCCGAGCAGTCGGGCGATGCGCCCAAGGTCGCGCAGAAGCCTGTCCCCTACCCCTTCCGCACGGCGGCCGAGATGCTGGACATGGCGGCGGCCTCGGGCAAGACCATCGCCCAGATGAAGCGCGCGAATGAACGGGTCTTCCGCACGGACGCCGAGATCGACGCAGGTATCGCGCGGATCTGGGAGGTCATGCGCGACTGCATGGAGCGGGGCATGGCGACGGGCGGCATCCTGCCCGGCGGTCTGAAGGTGCGCCGCCGCGCGAAGGACATCCACGACAAGCTGATGGCGGAACGGGGCATGAACCTGACCGCGCCGCATACGATCAACGACTGGATGGGCGTCTATGCGATGGCCGTGAACGAGGAAAACGCCGCCGGAGGGCGCGTGGTGACGGCACCGACGAATGGGGCGGCGGGTGTGGTTCCGGCGGTGCTGCGCTATTGGCTCGACCATGTGCCCGGGGCGTCGGCATCCGGCATCACGGACTATTTCCTGACGGCGGCGGCGGTGGGCGGGATCGTCAAGACGAACGCGTCGATCAGCGGCGCCGAATGCGGCTGCCAGGCCGAGGTGGGGTCAGCGGCGGCAATGGCGGCAGCGGGGATCGCGGCGCTGCTGGGCGGCAGCGCGGAGCAGATCGAGAACGCAGCGGAAATCGCGCTGGAGCATCATCTGGGAATGACCTGCGATCCGGTACGCGGCCTTGTCCAGGTGCCCTGCATCGAAAGGAACGGTCTGGGGGCGATAAAGGCGGTGTCGGCGGCATCGCTGGCGATGCGGGGCGACGGCACGCATCTGGTGCCGCTGGACGCCGCCATCGAGACGATGCGCCAGACCGGCCGCGACATGCACGAGAAGTACAAGGAGACGTCGCTCGGCGGGCTGGCGGTGAACGTGCCGAACTGCTGAGGGCCACGGCCCGGACCGCGCCGACCCCGCGCGGCAGTCAGATCAGCTTGAGGTCCTTGGCCCGCCGCGCCGCAGCTTCAGGGCTGCGCACGGACATCAGGTCGCAGAGCGCGTCCAGACGCCCCGCCGATGCGCCGCCGCTCTTGCCCGCTGCCAGTGCTGCCAGGACCGCCCGGTCATCGGGTGCCAGCGCCGTCGGCGGTGCGGTCATCTCATGCAGGTCCATGACAACCGCCTTTGCCGCCGCCAGTTCCGCATCGGTCACGTCCCGGTCCCCGCGCGCCAGCGAACAGAGCGTCAGCGCCGTCACCGGACCGGTCGCGACCGAGGCACCGAAGTTCAGCCCGTGTTTTTTCGCCTCGCGGAAGATCCCGAACGGGTCGGGCAGGAAGGGCGAGCTCCAGCGGATCGATCCGCCAATCGTCATCGCCCAGGTCGTGACCGGGTCGCGCATCATGTAGCCGCGCTCCAGGTAGGTCTCCACCCAGGCCTCCGGAAAGGTCGAGAAGGTCAGCAGCGGCGATGTGCCCCGGACCCGGATCGCCAGAAAATAGCCGGCAGGAGCCAACGTGATAAGCTTGGCGGCTCCGGCTTCGATATCGGCGATGCGGCCCAGTTCCAGCTTCCTTCCCGGTTCGGGCCCGATCAGACCCCAGGCCAGCGCGGCTTGCAATACGTCACGCCCCGCCGTCACCGCGCGCCGGGGGCACACGCGCGTCCGACAGCGCACTCCAGGCAACCGCAGCCAGCACCACCATGCCGCCGATCAGGGTCGTGACCGGCGGCACCTCGGCCAGAAAAATCCATGCGAAAAGGACGGCAAAGGGAATCTCGGCACCCGCAAGCACACCTGCCTGGGCTGCGGGCAGCCGCTTGGCACCCTCGGTCCAGAGGATGAAGCCTGTCGCATAGGACGCGCCGAAAACCGCCGTCCAGGCCAGATCGCGCGCGGACATGGCCAGGGGATCGGCCACGGCGATGCCGATCAGGAACAGCTGCACCGACGACGCGACACCGGCCATCATCGCGGGTGTGTCGCGGAACAGGCGGATCATCACGAGATACAGCGCCGAGAGAACGGTCATCGCCACGGCGGTCGCATCCCCGGCCAGCCGCGGCGCACCCAGCCCGCCCGCGACGATCACCGCAACCCCCGCGACCGAAACCGCCGCGGCGATCAGCACCTCGCGCCGCACCCGTTCGCGCAGGATCAGCCAGCCGAGACCTGCGGCGGCAAAGGGGGTCATCGCGTAGATCAGGGCGACATTGGCGACAAAGGTCAGCCGGAACGCCCCGAGGAAGGCGATGCTGGCAAGTGTCCCGACGCTCGCCAGCAGCCAGCCGCGCCAGCCGAGGCGCGCGCGGGGGCCGCCACCGTCCAACCAGCGTATATAGGCGAGCGTCAGCGCCGATCCGATGATGCCGCGCAGGGCGAGGACGGACCAGAGATCGGCGCTGATGAGCTTGGTGAAGGTGCCCGACAGCGCGAAAGGGACGGTCGAGCCGACCAGCAGGATGACGCCGAGTCGGTGGGACGGGTCACTCATCAGGGGCCTGGCGCAATGCGGCAGATGCAGCCCGGACGTTAGCGACATCTGCTGCCTTCATGTCATCCCCGGTTTCGCGAAGGCACTGATCGCCTTGCGCAGGCAGGCGCGCGGCAGGATCACGATCATGCGGTCAGAGGTGAAGGTCAGCGCGACCGGGCCGGTCGCCTGATTGGACGTGCCGATGGGCCCGTCGGGGGCGAAATCGACGCGGTCGATCGGCCAGCGCAGGCCGGTCGAGGTGCCGCGCATGGCCGCCATCGGGAACAGCGAGACGCGGGTGCCGGGGGCGAGGTCCAGCGACAGGCGGGGCGGGGCGACAAAGGCAAGATCGTCGCGCGACAGGATCAGACAGCGGCGGCCGGAATGGCGGACCAGCGTGTTCCACACGGCCAGCGCATGATCCGACCGCGCCCCGGTGAACCCGAGCGCCAGGACAAGCGGCGCGTCGATCCGGGTCAGACATTTTTCGAAGTCGGTTGTTTCCTGTTCGGCGACAGGGTGCAGGGTCGCAGGGTCCAGCGCGGCACGGGTGGCAGGCATGATGGAATCGAAATCGCCGATCACGGCAGCGGGGCGCAGGCCCATCGCCACCGCCATATTCGCGCCGCCATCGGCTGCCACGATCAAGGGGGCAAGCCGCAACGCAGCCTTAACCAACACCTGCGTAACCTCGCCCGCGCCGAGCAGAAGCACGGGGTGATCGGAACGGACAACGGCGCGCGGCATGGGATCATTGATGCAGAAGCAGAGACAGAAACACAATCGCGGCCCGAATGAATCCATTATTTTGCCGCTTTCTGTTCATGCTAAGGAACCAGTTGCGGGTGACTGTGTGCGAAGAGGCAACGTCAGAAAGCGAGCGTCTCATGCTGGGTGCGAGTAAAATTCTAACCGTTTCTTACGGAACGTTCTCCTGCACGCTGGAGGGATTTGACGATCCCTTCTCGACGATGAAGGGAATTGCCGAGTATTTCCGGGACCTTGCGGCGGACGACCGGTACTTCGGGGCTGAACCCCCGACCCCGGATGCCGAGATGCTTCAGCGGATCGCCGAGCGCGAGATCCAGCGCCGGGTCGAGGCGAAGATCAACGAGAACGGAATCACATTGCGGCAGACGGCGCAGCTCCAGTCTGACCCTGCGGAAGCAATTGCGGCATCGCCCGCTGCGGGCCCGTCTGACGTGCAGCCCGTTGCGGCGATGCCGGATATGGCAGACCTGACGGCGGACGCAGGTGCGGAAACCGACGCGGAGGACTGGACGGATGTACCGTCGCAGGCCGCGCCGGTCGCGGCAGACGACAGTGTGGCCGCCAAGCTGGCGCGCATCCGTGCGGCGGTTGCTGCGGCGCGCATGTCAGGCAGCGCGGCGGTTGTGTCCGATCTGGCGGCCGTTCCGGCCGATGACATGCCCTACGAGGATGAAGTCACCGAAGCGGAAGCCGGGACAGCGGCGCAGAGCTTTGCCTTCGACGTCGATGTCGGCGGGGCGGATGTCGTGCCCGTGGAAGAGGCGACGGTGACCGCCGAAGAGCCTTCCGCCGCAGAGTTTGTTGCCGGTGACGCCGAGGCCGAAGACGACGAGATTGCCGTGGATCTTGAACTGCTGGCGGATGTCGCTGCTGCAACCGATGCCGACGCCGCGACCATGGACGACGCGGTTCCGGATCACATGGATGCGGACCTCTCGGCAATCATGGCGGCGGCTGCCGACGACGCGGATGCCGAGGCGGATGCTGCGGACGTGGAGCCGATTGCCGTACAGGACAGCGCTGCAGAGACGTCGGTGATCGACATCCTGACCCTGTCCGGGACTGACCTTGCAGGTTCCGACGACGCCGACATGGAGGACGACGCGGACCTGGACGACCTCGCCGCACTCGATGGCGCGTCGCCGGACGACATCGCTGCGGCTGATGCCGATGACAAGGACGACGCCGAGATCGCGCGCGATCTCGCTGCGGTGTTCGCGGATGACGACGGGATCGACGCTGTCCTGGCCGACGATCAGGTGGAACCGGACGCCGATATCGCCGCGATGATGGCCGATGCCGAAGACGAGACGGCGGATGCGCCGTCGGCCTTCGATGCGATCGAAGCTGGCCCGACCGAGGCCGACCGTGTTGCCGATGCGATCCGCGGCATGAGCGGTGATGCCGTGGCGGACGACACCGGGGCCAGCGTTCGAGGCGGACGCCTTCGGCGACGAAACCTACGACGACGAAGATGAGATGATCGCGGCGGACGACGCCACGGCAGCCCCGGACGCCGACCTGACCGAAACCAGCCCGGCGCTGTCAGACGTGATGGACAGCGAACCGGCCAACCTCGACGCAGAGCCGGCACCACGTGACGACACGCCGCGCCCCGGCTTCCTGCAGCGGGCCCGTGCCCGCGTGATCAAGGTGCGCGCGAATGACTTCATCCCGCAGGACGAAGCCGTCGCCCGGCCCGACGCCGTCACGGCGTCCGGCCTGACCGAGGACGAAGAGGCGGCGCTGCTGGCCGAACTGGCCCGCGCCGAAGCCGACGACGGGCAGGACGGTGAAACCGGCCGCGCGATCCTGGAAGGTACGGCCAACGACGACGAGGCCGCGGTGTCGCGCCTGATGGACGAGGCGAACGAAAAGCTGGAAGGCGCGGAAAGCCGCCGCCGGTTCTCGGCCATCGCACACCTCAAGGCGGCCGTCGCGGCCACGGTCGCGGACCGCAAGATGAAGTCGAAGGACACGCCCGCTGAGCCGCGGGTCGAGAACATCGACGCAACCGATGCCTACCGCGAGGACCTGTCGAAGGCGGTCCGTCCGCGCCGCCCGGCGTCTGAAACCGCGACGGTCACGCAGCGCCCCTCGATGGCGATGCGCCCGGCCCCGCTGGTTCTGGTCTCCGAACAGCGGATCGACCGGTCCGAGGGTTCGTCGCACGAGGCCGGTGTGATCCGGCCGCGCCGGATCAGCGCAAGCGCGCTGGCGGTGCCGTCCGAAGACCCCGACACGGACCTTGAGGACGACATCGAGGTCTCGCCCGAGGACGCGCGCAACTTCGCGGAGTTTGCCGAGAAACTCGGTGCCGCCAACCTGAACGAACTCCTGGAGGCTGCCGCCGCCTACACCGCGACGGTCGAGGGCCACACGCATTTCTCGCGCCCGCAGATCCTGAGCAAGGTCGCCAATGTCGCCGACGATGACGACTATACCCGCGAGGACGGCCTGCGGTCGTTCGGGATGCTGCTGCGCCAGGGCAAGATCCAGAAGGTCCGCCGGGGCCAGTTCGTGATCGCGGATTCGTCGCGCTTCATGGCCGAGGCGCGCCGCGCAGCGCACTGACGCGACCGGCCGGTCATCGGAACAGAAGGGGCGGTCCCGCAGGGCCGCCCCTTTTTCGTTTCCGTCAGGTCGCCTCGAGCACCATGTTCAGCGGCGTCTCGGCCGCGCGGCGCACCTGCGCGAAGCCGCCCGATCGGATCACTTCGGCGATCCGCTTCTCGCCCGCCTGCGCCCCCAGCGCCGTCTTCGTCTCCTGCGCCAGGGATGTCGGGACGCAGATCATCGTCGACGCCGCATAGTAGATGCGCCCGACAGGGTTCAGGTTGTCCGACAGACTGTCGCCCGCCCGCGGTTCCACCACCATCCACGTCCCGCCGGGTTTCAGGACAGACCGGATATGCGCCGCCGCCGCCGCCGGGTCGCCCATGTCGTGCAGACAATCGAAACACGTGACAAAATCCAGATCGCGGCCTGCGAAATCCTGCGCCCGTCCCACCTCGAACCGCACATTCGTCACACCGTGTGCCCGCGCATGGGCCGTTGCCGCCGCGATGGACCCCGGGTGAAAGTCATACCCGGTGAACTGCGACTTCGGAAACGCCTGCGCCATCAGAACGGTGGACAGCCCGTGCCCGCAGCCGACATCCGCAACCGTCGCCCCCGCCTTCAGCCGGTCCACCACACCGTTCAGCGCGGGCAGCCAGTCCTGCACCAGCGCGTTGACATATCCCGGGCGGAACAGTCGTGCCACCGCGCAGAACAGGCACCCCGCCTGATCGCCCCAGGCCACGCCCTTGCCGGTCTTGAACGCGGCCTGAACCTTCGCCTGATTGTCGAGCATCGCCGCAGCCGTATCGAACGCCCCGATCAGGTTCACCGGGCTGTCCGGCGTCGCAAAAACCAGCGCCTGTTCCGGCGACAGCGAGAATTGCCCGGCCGCCGCGTCATAGGTCACATAGCCCGACGCCGCCTGCGCGGACAGCCATTCGCGGACATAGCGGCGGTCACACTCCGCCGCGTCGGCCAGCTCGTCCGCCGTGCAGGGACCGCCCGCATCCAGCGCCTTGTACAGGCCCAGCGCATCGCCGATCCGCACCAGCGGCGTGCTGACCGCCCCGCCGATATCGCCCAGCATCCGGCCCACGAATTCCATCAGCTTCGCTTCATCCACATCAGCCATCTCAAATACTCCTGCCTTCGCAGACGGCGGAAAGGCCGTCGCGGTCAGGTTCTGACCGTCCGCGCCGCATCGCGCATGAGGCAGATGTCCCGCCGAACCGGAGGAATACCGCGCGTTCCCGGGACAGATGCCCCGGATCGGCGCTAATCCGCGAGCACGCGCACGATGGCCTGCGCGCGGCTCTGAACGCCAAGCTTCGAGAATATCATCGAAATCTGATTGCGGACCGTCTTTTCGCTTTTGCCCAGCCGGTCCGCGATCGCCCGGTTGTCCAGACCTTCGGCGACCAGTTGCAACACCGCATCCTCGGCCCCCGTCAGCCCCGCCGCCTCGGGAACCGGGGTCCGGTCGGAGGCTGGCACCCCAAGGAACCGCGCAATTTCAGTTTGAAACACCTCCCAGGCCGGTTCATCCGGCAACAGGACGTGGTTGCGGCTTTCCAGCGGCACGAACCGCGCGCCGGGAATCAGCGCGGCCAGCAGCCGCCCCTGATCGAACGGCACGCGCATATCCCCGCGGCTGTGCAGCACCAGCGTCGGGACGCGCACTTGGGGGGCGAGGCCGGTCACGTCGATCCCCATCATGCGATGCAGTGTCTCGGACGCGACCTCCGGGCTGGCCGTCACCCGCTCCAGATCGCCCCACCATTTGTGCTGCTCGGGCGTCCCGCCCGGAATGAAGAGGTTGGTGAAGAACTGGCAGAAGGCCGGATTCTCGCGGCCCCAGGCGATGCGCACGAAATTGACCAGAGTTTCGGCCTCAAGCCGCTGCGCGTCCGTCATCGCCCGCTTGTACCATCCCTGCGCATAGGCCCCGTGCAGGATCAGATGCGACACCCGTTCGGGGTGGCGCAGCGCATAGCGGATCGCCAGCGCACCGCCCTGCGATACCCCCATCAGGACAAACCGCTTCTCGGTGATCGTCGCGGCGACCGCCTCCAGATCGTCGTCCCAGCGCGGCAGCGTCAGATCGGCGACGTGACGGTCAGACAGGCCGGACCCGCGCGGGTCATAGCGGACGAACCGGTAGTGCCGGGAAAGCGCCTCAAGCCATGGTCGCCAGACCGGGCTTTCGACGTCGTAGTCCACATGGCTGAGCCAATGCGCCGCACGCAGCAGCACAGGCCCGGTTCCGCAGGACGCCACCGCGATGCGGGTCCCGTCGGCCGAGGTGCAGAAACGGATGTTCTGGCGCAGCGTCATGGGTCGAAGGATAGGCCCCGCATCGCTTTGACGGAAGTCCGGTTTCCTGACTGCGGCCCGCGCGTTCAGCGCGGCGTCGTGTCGTCCGGATCGGCCTGACCGATCCCCCGGAAGACCGCGCGGAACGGCAGCGCCCAGACAATGCCCAAGGGCCACATAGACCAGCACCTCGACCCAGATCGGCTGGCGGCCAAAGCGTGCGTCGAGCCAGTTCATCGCCGTGACCGCCGCCACGATGAACAGGGGCAGTCCGACCAGCAGGATGGCCAGCGACCAGCGGCGACGGGCCTTGTAGGACAGCACGGGCGTCAGTCCACAAACGGATCGGTGACAAGGATCGTGTCGTCGCGTTCGGGGCTGGTCGACAGCATCGCCACCGGGCACTGGATCAGTTCCTCGATCCGCCGCACGTATTTGACTGCCGCCCCTGGCAGATCGGCCCAGGACCGCGCGCCAGCCGTGCTTTCCTGCCAGCCCTCCATCTCCTCATAGACCGGGCGGCAGCGCGCCTGGGCGTCTGCGGCGGTCGGGAGGTAATCGAGATGCGTGCCGTCCAGATCGTAGCCGGTGCAGATTTTCAGCGTCCTGAACCCGTCCAGCACGTCCAGCTTGGTCAGCGCGATGCCCGTCACGCCGCTGGTCATGCAGGTCTGGCGCACCAGCACCGCATCGAACCAGCCGCAGCGCCGCTTGCGGCCCGTGACGGTGCCGAATTCGTGCCCGCGTTCGCCCAGCCGCTCGCCATCCGCGTCGTGCAGTTCCGCCGGGAACGGCCCCTCGCCGACGCGGGTCGTGTAGGCCTTGACGATGCCCAGCACGAAACCGATGGCCCCGGGGCCAAGGCCGGTGCCCGTCGCCGCCTGACCGGCGATGACGTTGGAGGATGTCACGAAGGGATAGGTGCCGAAGTCGATGTCCAGAAGCGCCCCCTGCGCGCCCTCGAACAGGATGCGCTTGCCCGCGCGCCGCGCGTCGTTCAGCACCTTCCAGACGGGTTTCGCATAGGGCAGCACCTGCGGCGCGATGGCGCGCAAGGCCGCGAGCAGGCCGTCACGGTCGATCTCGGGCAGGCCCAGACCCCGCCGCAGCGCGTCGTGATGCACCAGAAGCCGGTCCACCCGTGTCACCAGCGTCGCGTCATCGCCCAAGTCCGCCACCCGGATCGCGCGGCGGCCGACCTTGTCCTCATACGCCGGGCCGATCCCTCGCCCCGTCGTCCCGATCTTGGCGACCGAGTTCTGGCTTTCCCGCGCCCGGTCCAGTTCGCCATGCACCGGCAGGATCAGCGGCGCGTTCTCGGCGATCATCAGGTTCTCAGGGCTGATCTCCACCCCCTGCCCGCGCAGCTTTTCGATCTCGGCCACCAGATGCCAGGGGTCCAGCACCACGCCGTTACCGATGACGGACAGCTTGCCGCCCCGCACGATCCCCGACGGCAGCAGCGACAGCTTGTAGACCTTGCCGTCGATCACCAGCGTATGGCCCGCATTGTGCCCGCCCTGGAACCGCGCGATCACGTCAGCGCGTTCGGACAGCCAGTCGACGATCTTGCCCTTGCCCTCATCGCCCCACTGGGCCCCCACGACGACGACATTGGCCACGATGCGCACTCCGGCTGCGAAACCCGCGCCCGTATAGCGGCAGCGCCGCGCGGTGGGAACAACCAAATCGCCCGCCCCAAAACGCCTTGCGCGCCCGTTCCCCCGCGACTAGATAGGCGCGTCGTCAGAACCCCCCAAGCAGTCAAGGCCCCATGGAAAACGTCATCCTCACCGTCCACCTGATCCTCGCCCTTCTGCTGATCGGGGTCGTGCTTCTGCAGCGCTCCGAAGGCGGCGGGCTCGGCATGGGCGGCGGCGGGGGCGGCGTGATGTCGGGGCGGCAGGCGGCCAATGCGCTGACCAAGCTGACCTGGGTGTTTGCCGGGGCGTTTCTCTGCACCTCCATCGCGCTGACCATCGTGGCCGCGTCGAAATCGGCGGGGACGTCCGTGGTCGACACGCTGGGCGCCGAGACCCCTGTCACCGAACCCGCAGCGGATGCGACGACGCCCGCGATCCCCGAGGGCGACCTGCTTGCCGCCGCCCGCCGATGGCGCGCCGGCCACGCCGCCCGCCGCCGATGCCCCGGCCACGCCGCCAGCCGCACCGGCCACGCCCTAGACACCACACGTTGGCGCTGCGTCACCTCAGCCAACAATCCGTTGCGGTCTGGTTGCGGGCCGATCCCGAATCTGTTATCTCTCAAATCCCGTGATGCTGCGTGTCGGATGACGCGCGCAGCCGCAAGACGACAGGCACTCGCGGGGGACCGACCGACATGGCACGCTACGTTTTCATCACCGGCGGTGTGGTGTCCTCGCTTGGCAAGGGCCTCGCCTCGGCCGCCCTCGGCGCGCTTCTCCAGGCCCGCGGCTACACCGTCCGCCTGCGCAAGCTTGACCCCTATCTCAACGTCGATCCCGGCACGATGTCGCCGTTCGAACATGGCGAGGTCTTCGTGACCGATGACGGGGCCGAAACCGACCTCGACCTCGGCCATTACGAACGTTTCACCGGCGTCCATGCGCGGCAGTCCGACAGCATCTCCTCGGGCCGGATCTATTCCAACGTGCTCGAAAAGGAACGCCGGGGCGACTATCTCGGCAAGACGATCCAGGTCATTCCCCACGTCACGAACGAGATCAAGGAGTTCCTGAAGATCGGTCAGGATGAGGTCGATTTCATGCTCTGCGAAATCGGCGGCACGGTCGGCGACATCGAGGGCCTGCCGTTCTTCGAGGCGATCCGCCAGTTCATCCACGAACGCCCGCGCGGCCAGTCGATCCTGATGCACCTGACGCTGCTGCCCTACCTCGCGGCCTCGGGCGAGCTGAAAACCAAGCCCACCCAGCATTCGGTCAAGGAACTGCAATCCATCGGCCTTGCCCCCGATGTCCTCGTCTGCCGCTCCGAACACCCGATCCCCGACAAGGAACGCGAAAAGATCGCGCTGTTCTGCAATGTCCGCAAGGACAGCGTCATCCCCGCCTATGACCTCAAGACGATCTACGAGGCCCCCCTTGCCTATCACCGCGCGGGTCTCGATCAGGCCGTGCTCGACGCCTTCGGCATCACCCCCGCGCCGCGCCCGAACCTGTCGCGCTGGACCGACGTGATGGACCGCCTGACCCACGCGGAAGGCGAGGTGCGGGTGGCCGTGGTCGGCAAATACACCCAGCTGGAGGACGCCTACAAGATCCATCGCCGAGGCGCTGACGCATGGCGGCATGGCCAACCGCGTCCGCGTCCGCGCCGAATGGATCGACGCCGAGATTTTCGAACGCGAAGACCCGGCGCCCTGGCTGGAGGCGTTCCAGGCGATCCTCGTCCCCGGCGGCTTCGGCGAACGCGGGACCGAAGGCAAGATCAAGGCCGCCCAGTTCGCCCGCGAAAAGGGCGTGCCCTATCTGGGGATATGCCTCGGCATGCAGATGGCGGTGATCGAGGCCGCGCGGAACCTGGCCGGGCGTGACGGATGCGGGGTCCGAGGAGTTCGATCAGGAAGCGGGTGCCAAACGCTTCACGCCGGTCGTCTATCACCTGAAGGAATGGGTGCAGAGGAAACCACACCGTCGCGCGCAAGCTGGACGACGACAAGGGCGGCACGATGCGTCTGGGCGCCTACACCGCCCTTCTGGCCCCGGGGTCGAAGGTGGCGGGCGTCTATGGGACGACGACCATCGAGGAACGCCACCGCCACCGGTACGAGGTGGACGTGAAATACCGGGACAGGCTGGAAGGCTGCGGGCTGGTGTTCTCGGGCATGTCCCCGGACGGCAAATTGCCCGAGATCGTCGAGGTCAAGGACCATCCCTGGTTCATCGGCGTGCAGTTCCACCCGGAGCTGAAGTCGAAGCCGTTCGCGCCGCACCCGCTGTTCGCGGATTTTGTCCGGGCGGCGGTGGAGGGGGAGAGGCTGGTGTGAGGGGGTAATTATGTCAGGAATCTTCTTAACCGAAGGTATTAGTCTGCATTTAAGGAACATCACGCTAACAATAGGAGAAGGCACTGAACCTACGGGCACCGTTGATGTGGACCTCCGATTTGACGCCTGTGCGGCATGGGCAAAGATTGCAATTCTAAGGCTTCAAGATGCAATGAGAGCTCGTTCAGCGCGGATAGATGCTTGGCAATTGGACGACGAGCAGGCAAAGGGCACGACGCTTGAAGCGGAGTTCAATGACGCTTTGCAAGCAATAGTGGCTGCCGTCAGTTCAGTGGATGCGTTCTACGCGGTGGTCAAAGAAATTGCAGAAATACCTGAAGATTTATCGAAATCGTGGGCGAAGAATAGAACATCGCGCGACAAGCAAGTTGCGGAAACCCTTAAGGTTGCATTCTCAGTTTCTGGTAAGTCAATCGAAAACCTTCGGCCATTTCTGAATAAAATTTATAAGCTGCGTGGCGCTGGTTTGCATCCATCTGGTAAACTAAACTCAGCTCGTTTTCATCCCGAGCTAGTGACTTCTCAACTGAATGGAGATTTGTTACCTTTCGTGCCATCAATGCCGAATTTGTTGTTCTTCGACTCGCTAGGTCTTATCTGGGACATCGTGAATATCAAGCGAAAGCTAAAAGATTCTTGAGTACAGACTACATGATTGCATTGAAAACTTGCCTTGAAGCACTGTTCGATGGAAACCGGCCTACGTCCCAATCTACCAATTTAAGTGCTTGGGTACCTTGATCGATCATCCGCAGCATGCGTACGGTGCCTGCTCGCACGCAACACCCTGTCCGCCACCGCGGCATCGGTGCGTGACATCACGCACCCTACATTTCCCTCGCCCCGGCGGAGGCCGGGGCCTCGGTCCGTCACGCGCGTCCGGCGGGTTGGCGGCCCGCGCCGGGACGAGGGTCAGCGAAGCACGTAGGTCGGGGCTTGCCCCAACTCGCGCCGCGACGCCGGGGCAAGCCCCGGCCTACACCATCTCCACCCTTAACCTCTTCCCCACCGCCTTCGCATAGCGCCGCAGCGTGTCGACCGAGGGCGAAATGCCCCCGCCCTCCAGCCGCGCCACCGCCGACTGCGTCGACCCCATCCGGCGCGCGACCTCTGCCTGCGTCAGCCCCGCCTCGGCCCGCGCGCGCAGCAGCCCCTCCAGCAGACGGAATTCCTCCTCCGTCCCGTCATAGGCCTTGGCAACGTCCGGGTTCGCCAGCAGGCGCGCCTTAAGCTCGGCAAGTTTCATTCCAGCGCCTCCATCCTTGACCGTGCCAGGTCCAGCGACCGCCTCGGCGTCTTCTGGCTTTTCTTGTGAAAGACATGCAGCACGACAACCCGCCGTCCCGCCAAAGCAGCAAAGATGCCGCGCGCGGCCTCGACACTCCATCTCATATCCGAGATATATCCGATCCGCTATTGTGTCAACGATGGAACAGCCTGCGACGGGTTGGTTAACCGTTGGTTGATTTCAGCGGCAGGTCGTCCGGTCATGCCGGATGCGCAGGGTGGGCGGGTCCGCCCAACAACCATGACGCGCGGTGGGCAGGATTGCCCACCCTGCCGATCCCCAATCCTTTCCAACCCGTAAAAATGACCCTGCAACCCATTGAAATCATTGGGTCAGGAAACGGTCCCGAACTCGGGACCGGCCCAATTGCCGGGATTTACCCCAGCATCCGGTCCGCGCTCGCGGCGAACAGGCTCCGCGCATACTCCGTCTTCAGCCGCCCCGCCGCCAGGTCCTCGCGCGCCAGTTCCTCGACCGCGCGGCCGTGCTGCATGACCAGCACCCGGTCGCACATGTGGTCGATCACGGCCAGATCATGGCTGACCATCAGGAAGGTCAGCCCCCGCTCGGCTCGCGCAGCCGCGTCAGCAGGTTCAGCGTCTCGGCCTGCACGGACGCATCGAGGGCGGAGGTCGGCTCGTCCAGCAGCAGGACCGCCGGTTCCAGCATCAGCGCGCGGGCGATGGCGACGCGCTGGCGCTGGCCGCCGGACAGCTGGTGCGGATAGCGGAAGCGGAAGCTGGACGGCAGGCCGACATCCGACAGCGCCTTCAGCACCCTCGCCTCGGCCCCGCCGATCCCGTGGATCGCCAGCGGCTCCGACAGGGTGCGGTCGATGGTGTGGCGGGGATGCAGGCTGGCATAGGGGTCCTGGAACACCATCTGGACGCGGCGGCTGAAGCCGCGCCCGCGCGGGGTCGGCACCGGTTCGCCCGCCAGCCGGATGACACCCGCGCTGACCGGGGCCAGACCGCAGATCGCGCGCAGGATGGTGGACTTGCCCGACCCGCTCTCGCCCACCAGGCCATAGCTTTCGCCCTGCGCGACCGTCAGGCTGACGCCCTCGACCGCCTGCACCACATGCCCCTTGACGCGGTAAGTGACGGACAGCCCCTCGATGTCGATCAGTCCCATCACACGGCGTCCCGCGCCCAGTCGGCGTTCCGGTCGAGCGCGGGCAAGGGGCCGCGCGTGCCGCCGATGCGGGGCAGGCAGTTCAGCAGGCCCTGGGTATAGGGATGCCGCGCGTTCAGCAGGTCCTTCGCGGCCAGTTCCTCGACGATGCGGCCCTTGAACATCACGATCACCCGGTCGCAGAACCGCGCGACAAGGCGCAGGTCGTGGCTGATGAAGATCAGCCCCATGCCCCGGTCGCGGACAAGGCCGTCGAGGATCGACAGCACCTCGGCCTGCACGGTGACGTCGAGCGCGGACGTCGGCTCGTCGGCGATCAGCAGGTCGGGGTTCGGGATCAGCATCATCGCGATCATCACGCGCTGGCCCATGCCGCCCGACAGTTCATGCGGATAGGCGTCCATCACGCGGTCGGGGGACCGTATCTGCACGGCCTCCAGCGCGGCGATGGCCTTGTCGCGCGCATCGGCGGCGGACAGGCGGTCACGCTGGCGCAGCCCTTCGGTCAGCTGCGCCCCCACGCGCATGACCGGGTTCAGCGAGTATTTCGGGTCCTGCATCACCATCGCGATGCGGGGGCCGCGGAGCGCACGCATCTGGGTTTCGGAGGCGCGCATCAGGTCGATGCCGTCGAACGTCATCTCGGCCGCTTCGATCCGGCCGGGCGGTCGGATCAGGCGCAGGACGGACCGGCCGGTCATCGTCTTGCCCGACCCGCTTTCGCCGACAATGCCGAGCCGTTCGCGGCCAAGCGAAAACGACACGCCGCGCACGGCTTCGACCAGCCCCGCTTCGGTATCGAAGGTCACATGCAGGTCGCGGACGTTGAGCAGCGTCATCGCCCGGCCCCCTTGGGGTCGAGGACGTCGCGCAATCCGTCGCCGAGCAGGTTGAAGCCCAGCGAGACGATGAAGATCGCGAGGCCCGGCATGGTGGCGACCCACCACTGTTCGAACAGGAACTTGCGGCCCGCCGAAATCATCAGGCCCCATTCGGGCAGCGGCGGCTGGACGCCGAGGCCGAGAAAGCCGAGGCCCGCAGCAGTCAGGATGACCCCCGCCATGTCCAGCGTGACGCGGATGATGACCGAGGGCAGGCACATCGGCATGATGTGGCCCCAGATGATGCGCGCCGCCCCCGCACCCTGCAGCCGGACGGCGGCGATGTAGTCGGAATTGCGCACGGTCAGGGTTTCGGCGCGCGACACACGGGCATAGGGCGGCCACGAGGTCAGCGCGATGGCGAGGACGGCGTTTTCCATTCCGGGACCCAGCACGGCGACAAGGGCGAGGGCGAGGATGAGCTTGGGGAAGGCGAGGAAGATATCCGTGATCCGCATCAGGACCTGATCGGTCCAGCCGCCGAAATACCCTGCAGCGGTGCCGATGATCAGCCCGGCAAGGGGTGCGGTCAGAATGACGAGCAGGACGATGTAGAGGGTGATGCGGCTGCCGTAGAGGATGCGGCTCAGAATGTCGCGGCCGAAATCATCCGTTCCCAGAAGGTTGCCGTCGGTGCCGGGCGGCAGCAGGCGGCGCGACAGGTCCTGCGCGATGGGGTCATGCGGCGCGATCAGGGGGGCGAAGATGGCGATCAGGATCAGGATGGCGGAGATGGCGAGGCCGATCATTGCCAGCGGATTGCGGCGCAGGCGCAGCCAGGACAGATAGCCCTGCCCCAGCCGCGACTGCCAGCGCGAGGCCGGGTTCGGGTCGCGCAGCCAGGCGGCCAGCGTGCTCATCGCGCCCTCGGGTCGACAAGACGGTAGAGCAGGTCAGACAGCATGTTCAGCCCGATATAGACCACGCCGACGACAACCGTGCCGCCAAGCACGGCAGGCATGTCGGCGACCAGCAGCGCGTCGGTGATGTAGCTGCCGAGGCCGGGCCAGGCGAAGATCGTCTCGGTCAGCACCGCGCCCTCCAGCAGATAGGCGTAGGACAGCGCGACAACGGTGATCAGCGGCACCATGACGTTGCGCAGGGCGTGGACCCAGATCACGCGGCGTTCGGGCATGCCCTTGACGCGGGCGGTCGTGATGTATTCCTGCCCCAGCTCATTCATCATGAAGCTGCGGGTCATCCGGCTGATATAGGCCATCGAGATATAGGCGAGCAGGCCGGCGGGCAGGATGATGTGCGAGAAGGCGTTGGCGAAGATGTCCCAACGCCCGTTCAGCGCGGTGTCGAGAAGGATCATGCCGGTGTACTGGGTCAGCTCGAAATCCATCGTCATCTGGAAGACGGGATCAAGGCGGCCCGGCCCCGCGACCCAGCCGAGCTGGCCGTAGAACAGCAGAAGCCCGATCAGCCCCAGCCAGAAGATCGGCATCGAGTAGCCCATCAGGCCGACGAGCCGGACCGTCTGATCGAAGAACGACCCGGGTTTCGTCGCGGCGATCACGCCTGCGGGGACGCCGAAGAGGACGCCGAGGATGGTGGCAAGCGTCGCCAGTTCCAGCGTGGCGGGGAAATAGCGGGCGATGTCCTCTGACACCGGGTCGCGGGTGCGCACGGACGTGCCGAGATCGCCCTGCAGCGTGTTGCCAACATAGATCCCGAACTGCTTCCACATCGGCTCGTCAAGACCAAGACGCACGCGCGCTTCCTCGATCTGCGCCTGGGTCGCCCGTTCACCAAGGATCGAGGTGACGGGATCAATCGGCACGACGCGGCTGATGATGAAGGTCACGGCGAGCAGGCCGATGAAGGTGACAAGCAGCGTCACGAGCGTCCCGGCGATCTGCCGCAGACCCTGGCCAGAGGCGGGACGGCTCTGCGGGTGAAGCGGTGTCCGTCATCGGGGTTGCGCGCGCGGGCATCCACGCCCGCGCGCGCGGCCCTTCACTTGCTGATCAGCCAGTAGGCCGCCGAGTCGGTGGCCCCTCCGGTGTAGAAGTCCTTCACGTTGGCGCGCAGGCCGGTCTGATAGCCGATCTGGAACATCGTGACGAAGGGCGAGGTTTCGCGGTGCTTCTGCTGCAACTCGGCGTACATCGCCACGCGCTTGTCCGGGTCACGCTCCAGAACCGCCGCCTGGCTCATCGCGGTCAGCGGACCCGGATCATAGGCATTCCGCCAGGCCAGATAGCCCGTCGCCTTCGCCTCGTCCGAATTGTCCGGGTTCTCGGCGAAGGTCGAGGAGTTGGTGTTCGGGTCGGGATAGTCCGGACCCCAGCTCTGGAGTGTCGCCTGATGCAGGCGGCCACGGTATTCCTCGAGCTGTTCGGCACCCTCGCCGACCTTCAGCTCGACCGTGATGCCGACCTGGCCGAAGGTGTTCTGGATCGACTGCGCCATGTCCATCCGGTCGGCGGCATTGCGGACCGACAGGACGATCTTGGTGTCGGTGACGCCGGATTCGGCCAGCAGGGCCTTGGCCTTTTCGAGGTCGAGCGCATAGGGCGTGTCTTCCAGTGCGCCGAGATAGCCAGTGGGCAGGAAGGCCTGATGCACGACCATGGCACCCTTCAGGAAGGTGTCGGTCATGCCCTTGTAGTCGATCGCCCAGCGCATCGCGTCGAGGAACTTGGCGTTCTTGAAGCGCTCGTCCTTCTGGTTGAAAGCGAGGTAGAAGATCTGCCCGCCGACGTCCGACTGGATGCGGATGTCGGCATTGCCCGCCATGCCTTCGATATCGGTCGGCGTCAGTTCACGCGCGATGTCGATGTCACCCTTCTCCAGCAGCAGGCGCTGCGTCGCGGCTTCCGGCACGTGCTGCATGAAGACCTTGGCCAGCTTCGGCGCCCCGCGCCAATGCGTCGGGTTGGCTTCCAGCACATAGCCTTCGTTCGGCTTGAAGGACTTCAGGACATAGGCGCCCGACCCGGCCGAATTGCTTTTCAGCCATTCATAGCCCATGTCGCCGTTCACCTCGTTCGCGGCGATCAGCTCCTTGTCGACGATGGACGCCACGCCCGCCGTCAGGCAGTTGTACAGGAAGGTCGGCGCATAGGGCTTGTCGACCTTGACGGTGACGGTGTCGCCATCCGCCGTGATCATGCTGTCGACGTTTTCGACCGTCCAGCCGAACTGGTTCAGGATGAAGGCGGGCGTCTTGTTCAGCTTGACCGCGCGCTGCAGCGAATAGGCGGCATCTTCGGCGCGGACGGGGTTGCCCGAGGCGAAGGTCACGCCGGATTTCATCTTGAAGGCTGAAGGTCAGGCCGTCATCCGACACGGACCAGCTTTCGGCCAGGCCCGGCACCATTCCGGCCCCGGCCGGGTCAAGCTCGACCAGGCCGTCATAGGTGTTGTTGACGACATCGAGGCCCGAGAATTCATAGGCCTCATGCGGGTCAAGCGACACGATGTCATCGATGGCGTCCGCGATCACCAGCGTGTCGGCGGGCGTTTCGGCGAACAAGGCGGCGGGTGCTGTGCCCAGCATCAGGGCCGCGATGGCGGCTGTGCCAATATTGCGGAAAGACCGGTCGAACATCATTCGAAGCTCCCTGTGGTTTTTTGCGGTGTCGCGGGCCGCATATTGCCCCCGGCGATCATCCTTGCAGCAATGGGCAACTTCTGCCTTCCTGAGTCAAGGCGTGGCGGTTGCGGCAGCAAGCAGGCAGCGCCACGTGCCGGGCTGTGGGGCGGATGATGGGGACGGACGCGGCTTATACCAATCTTCACCAAGCCGTGACGGCGGCGGGCGCTGCGCGTCTGTTCACGATCACGGCGCTGGACCGCAAGGCGGGTCTGGCGCGGCGGACCTATACGTCGCATCCGAAGGACTATCCCGTCACCGGGACCAAGCCGATGTCGGACGATGGCTGGAGCCGCCAAGTCATCGGCGGCGGGCAAAGCTTCGTGGCGAACACGACGGCGGAGTTCGCAGTCTGGTTTCCGGATCATGCGCTGATCAATGCGCTGGGCTGCGAGGCGGCGCTGAACATTCCGGTGATGGACGGAGATCTGGTCGTGGCAACGGTGAACCTGCTGGACCGGAAGGGGCACTACACGGCCGCGCGGGTGGCCTCGATGGAGGCTCTGGTGCGGGACGGGACACCGGCGCTTCTGTTGGCCCTTCGCGCTGAGCGGTTCTGACGGCGCGGCGCTGGCAGTCAGTTCGGAAGGCCATGCAGCCAGTGCATCCGCGCGGCAAGATCGGGTGCACCGAAGGCGAGCGAGCCAAGCACGACGGTCTCGGCCCCGGCCTTGCGCAGAAGCGGCACGGTGTTTTCGCGGATGCCGCCGTCGGCCGCCAGAACGATGCGCCGCCCCGTCGCGGCGATCAGGCCAGAAGCTTCGGCAAGGCGGGCAGTCGCGGCGGGGTCGAGGCCCTGCCCCTTCACGCCGATTGCGGTGCCGAGCAGCGTCAGCATGTCAAGGCGCGGCAGCCAGCGCGCGGCCTGCTGCCACGGGTGTCTCGACCCGCAGCACCATCCCCGCCGCAACGCCGCGCAGCGCCAGAAGGTCGAGCGCCGCATCGGCGACGGCCGCGTTTTCGACATGCAGGCTGATGAGGTCGGCCCCGGCATCGGCGAACTGGGCGATCTGCTCCGGCAGGACCGCGTCGGCGACCATCAGGTGCACATGGATCGGGACAGCGGAGATATCGCGCATCCGGGCGACAAGGTCGGGGAAGAACAGCAGCGCCGGGGCGAAATGCCCGTCCGCCACGTCGATATGCAGGATGTCGGCAAAGGGCGCGATGCGGTCCAGATCGTCAGCCAGCCGAACAAGGTCAGCGGACCACATGGAGTATTCGGCGATCAGGCGGTCACGCGGCAGGCGGGCGATCCAGTCGGCGGCGGGCTTCGGCATGCTCAGAGCTCCTTCAGGAAGCGGGTGATGGCGGCGTGCAGTGCGGCGATATGGGCGGACTTGCCGCGCCCCTTGGGCGGCAGTTTTGCAAGCCGCGCGCCCGGGATCAGCGCCGCGAGGCGTTCGGCATGGGCAAACGGATGGATCACGTCTTCATCCGTGCCGCAGACAAGCGTCGGGACGGTCAGCGTTGCAAGATCGCCCTCGGTCACGCCGGGGCCGTCGGCAGCGATGCGGGTCAGAAGACGGGCGGTGACGTCGGCGGGGGCGCGGTCGAAGAAGCCCAGAAGCGAGGCGAGGTTGTCGGGGGCCTCGCGCGCCAGGCGGGCATGGGTGCCGCCGGACATGAACGCAGCGCGTGCGTCAGGTGCAGGAAGCCGCGTCAGCAGCGCCCCGACCTCGGCGTTCGGGGCCATATTGGCGGGGGCGGGATCAGCGACCCAGGCGGGCCGGACGAGGATCAGGGCGCGAACCAGATCGGGGCGGGTCACGGCGAGGCGGATGGCGATGGCCGCGCCCATCGAGATGCCGCCGATAACAAGGGGGCCGCCCAGTTCCTCCGCCAGCGCCGCCACATCGCCCGCGAAGGTCCCGATGGACAGGTCGTCGCCTGCCCCGGATGCGCCGTGACCCCGGCAGTCGAGAGTCACACGGCGGAAACCGGCCAGCGCCGGGAAGGCCTCGGCCGTCTGGCCCGCGTCACCGCAGAGGCCGTGCTGGAACAGGACCGGTGCGCCCGGCCCGCCCGCGTCATGCACCGCCAGCCGCAGCCCGTCGCGCAAAAGGAAGCCGGTCGGGGTCATCGCGGGATCAGCGGCGACAGACAGCCCGCGACCGCCGGGGCCTGATCCGCCGTCAGGCCATGCGTCACCAGATCGCCCGCGAAACCCGCTTGCGAGAGGCGGTTCAGGAACGCGGGGAAGTTCACGACCCCCTGCCCCGCCGCGACGAAGCCACCCTTCGCGTCACGGTCCTTGGCGTGGGCCATAACGATCCGGTCGGCCAGCAGATCGACGGCCCCGGCGATGATCCGGTCGCGGTCGGACGCGACCTCGAAAAGGTTCGCCGGGTCGAGCACGACGCCCAAAGCCGGGCTTTGCAGCGTGTCGATCAGTCGACGCGCCGCCTCTGCGCCGTTCACCACGTTCGCCAGTTCCGGCTCGATCCCCAGCCGGATGCCCGCCGTCTCGGCCAGCGCCGCTGCCTTGGCCATTTCGGTCAGCAGGTCCGCCCATGCCCCGGGCGTCGTGTTGTCCGGGTGGTGCCGCCACTGGTCGTCCGGGTCGCGGGTGCCGGTGCAGAGCGTGACCATCCCGGTGCCCATCGCCTGCGTCGCCCCGATCAGCACGCCAAGCCGCCGAAGACCCGCTACGCGGACGACCGGATCGGGATGGATCATGTTGTAGGTGCCCGAGACCGCCGCGATGGCGACACCGGTCTCAAGCGACGCCGCGCGGATCGCAGCGGTCTGGTCGGGCGTGATGACATCCGGCATCGGATCAAGGCCGGAACAGGCCATGTTGTACTGCACCGATGCATAGCCCGCCGCCCGCGCCGCCCGCATCACTGTCAGCGGATCGCGGCCCGCAAAGGTCTTGGCGAATATCCCCAGCCGCATGCCGCGCGCCCTAGACCGGACCCGAGACATCGGCCAGCCGCACCGGCTGGCCCGACCGGACCGAGTGCGCAATGGCCACCATCGCGCGGACCGACGCGATGCCGTCCTCCAGGTCCGCCCCCGTCATCGGTGCGCCATGCAGGACGACATCGGCAAAGCCTTCCAGCTGACGGCGGTAGAAATGCCCGTCCGCGCCCAGCACCCGGCGGCTGCCGCCCTCGGCCTCGTGGAAGATGTCCACCTCGGACGATTTGTAGTACCAGGGATTATAGGTCTTCCCGATAACCGAGCCGTTCTGGCCGTAGATCTGGAAGCCTTCGTGCCAGTCCATCCGCACCGCGACGGTCAGGTCGAGATGGCCAAGCGTGCCGTTGGCGAACTCCACATCCACGAACCAGCAATGCATGCCCGCGCGCGTGGACAGGCGCGCATCGACGGCCGCGATCTCGCCCGCGAAATAGCGGGCGGTGTCCACCAGATGGCTGCCATGCGCCAGCATGTAGTAGCGGGCAAGGTCGGCCTTCGGGTTCCCGGAGGGCTTCCGCGCATGGGCGGACGTCACCATCAGCGGCTGCACCGCGTCGGTCATCGGATAGCGGTGCGTGCTGTCGCAGTACCAGGCCTTCAGCGCGACCATCTGGCCCATCGGACCGGAGGTGAAGTCCTTCGCCGCCTGCAGCCCCGCATCGAAGCGCTTCATGTGCCCGACCTGCAGGACACAGCCGTTCGCCGCCGCGACCCCGCGCAGCAGACTCCGCCTCCTCGACCGACACCGCCAGCGGCTTTTCGCACAGCACATGCTTGCCCGCCTCGAGCGCGCGGCGCGCGGCGGGAACATGGAAGGCGTCAGACGTGGCGATGATCACCGCCTCAAGCTCGGGGTCCGCCAGCATCGCGTCGTAATCCGCAAAGTCGCGCGCGGGCGCATGGGTCGCCGCCATCCGTGCCCGCAGATCGTCCGCCACGTCGCAGATCGCGTACAGGGTGGCGTTGCGCGCCTTGTTGCAGGATTCGAAATGCGCGGCCTGCGCGATGGGGCCGCAGCCCAGCACGCCGACCCGCAGCAGACGGTCTTCCTTTTTCGGCACGCTTATACCCCCGCCCTTATTGTGTCCCGCGCCCGCAGGAACGCCTCGATCTCGGGCAAGGTCGAATTGCCCTCCATCGGCCCCAGATGCTGCACGGCCAGCGCCCCCGCCGCGTTGGCGCGGGCCAGGGCGTCGGCCAAGCTGTTCCCGGCTGCCAGACAGGTGACGAAGGTGGCACAGAAACAGTCGCCGGCACCTGTCGGATCGACCGCCTCGACAGGGTGCCCCGGCAGATCGACCGTTATCCTGCCATCCGTCGCCACCGCCCCCGCCGCCCCGCGCTTCAGCGCCACGACCCTCGCGCCCGCCGCGATCAGATGCGCCGACCAGTCCGCAAAATCCTGCCCCGGGAACAGCAGTGCTGCATCCGCGTCGCTGGGCAGCACATACTCCGCGCGCGCCATAAGGCCCCGCACCGTCGTCAGATAGCCGTCATCCGACATCATTTCCGGGCGGATGTTCGGGTCGATGGACAGCGCCACGCCCGCATCCGCCAGCCGTAGCGCCACGTCCGCGATCCGCGCCCGCATGCCGGGGTCGCCGAGGCAGGAGCCGGAGATGTGCAGGACATCGACGCCCGCCGCAAGGAAACCCGCGACCGCCTCGCTCGCCGTCAGGAAACCGCGCCGCAGCCGAATGCGCCATATTGAACACGAAGTCGCGGCTGCCGTCGCTGTTGTAGCTGACATGCGCGGTGCCGGTCGGCACACCCGGCACGGTGCGGATCAGGTCGCCCGACACGCCCGAAGCAGTGAGCCGGTCGCGCAGCACCTGCCCGAAGGCGTCCGACCCCACGGCCCCGGCAAAGACCGCTGCCCCGCCGACCCGTGCGGCCTGGTCGATGAAGATGCCCGGCGCGCCGCTGGGGAACGGGCCGACATAGGCGGCGGGTCGCAGGTTGCGCCCGTCCTGTTCGGTGCAGATGAATTCGACCAGCAGTTCGCCCAGCGAACCGATCACCGGAGCCTTCGCCACAGGATCAGCCCCCGACCATCAGCCGGACAACCTCATCGTGGCTGGTCTCCGAAATCCGCCGCTCGCCCGCCTGCACGCCCCGGCGCAGCACGACGATGCGGTCCGCGACGGCGAAAATGTCCTGCAGGTTGTGGCTGATGAAGATCACCCCCCTGCCTTGCGCCTTAAGCTGCCGGATCAGCGAGATGACCTTGCGCTGTTCGGGCACGCCCAAGGCGGCGGTCGGTTCGTCCATGATCAGGATGCGCGCGTTCCAGTAGACGGCGCGCCCGATCGCCACGGCCTGCCGCTGCCCGCCCGAGAAGTTCGACACCGGCGCGTCAAGACGGCTGACGTGGAAGTCGAGCAGCGCCATCGTCGCCTTGGCAGCCTCGGCCATGCGCCCACGGTCGAGCACCGGGAGAAACCCGAAGGCGCGGCGCATCGGTTCGCGCCCAAGGAATATGTTGCCGCCGATGGTCAGGTTGTCGGCCAGCGCCAGGTCCTGATAGATCGTCTCGATCCCCTTCTCGCGCGCCTCCTGCGGGGATGCGAAGTGGACCGACTGACCTTCCAGCAGGATATCCCCCGACGACGGCCGGTAGACGCCCGAAATCGCCTTGATCAGCGTCGTCTTGCCCGCCCCGTTGTCGCCCGCCAGCGCCACGACCTCGCCCGCGTGGACCGCCATCGTCAGGTCGGCCAGTGCCTGCACCGGGCCGAAGGATTTCGACAGGTTGCGGACCTCCAGCAGGGGAGCGGTATCACTCACTGACGCGCCCTCCGCTGAAGCGGCGCTGCGCCTGGTCGATCAGAACCGAGATGATGATGACGATGCCCACGCTGATGAACTGCCAGAAAGGTGCCACGTTGATGAAGACAAGGCCGTACTGGATCACGGCAATCACCAGGGCCCCCGCCACTGTGCCGAGGATGGTGCCCGACCCGCCGAAGAGGCTCGCGCCCCCGATCACCACCGCGGCGACGGAATCGAGCAGCAACGGCTCACCCGCCTGCGCCGCCCCGGCCGAGAAGCGCGCGGCGTAGAGGACGCCCGCGAGACCCGCGCAGATGCCCGACAGGATGTAGAGCCGCAGGATATGCGACCTTATGTCGATGCCTGCGCGCCGCGCGGCCTGTTCGTTCGCGCCGATGGCATAGTTGTGCTGGCCGAAGCGCGTCTGCCCCAGCAGGTAGTGCATCAGTAGAACGAACACCGCCGTGACGATGACGATATAGGGCACCGGGCCCAGGCGGCCGTTGCCAAGCGCCGCGAAGACGTTGTTCTGGACCGGCACCGTGGTGCCGCCCGCCAGCAGGAACGCCACGCCCCGCGCAACGCCGAACATGCCGAGCGTGCCGATGAAGGGCGGCACCTTGAGGCGTGACACCAGCAACCCGTTGACCATGCCGGGGATCATCGCCACGGCGACGGCGACCAGCGACCCGAAGAGGACGGCGAGGGCAAGGCCCATCCCGGGCGTCGCCCAGTTGATGACATGGGCGGCGACAACGGCGGCCAGCCCCATGATGAAGCCCATCGACAGGTCGATCCCGCCCGAGATGATGACGAAGGTCTGCCCCGTGGCCAGCAGCAGCGGGGCCACGGCGAAGACGGCGATGGACTGGATGTTGAAGGGGTTGAACAGGAACGTGCCGCCGAAGGCGACGCGGCTCCAGATTTCGAACCCGAGGATCAGCCCGGCCAGGAACAGCCAGGCGCGCAGGTCGGCGATGCGTTGCAGGACCGTGCGGGCCTTGTCGGCATGATCCGCCTGCGGCGGCGAATACGTGGCTTCGTGACCTGGCGGGGGGGATGTGCTCATGCGGGGCGCGCCTGTCCTTGTTGTCCCGTGTCGGTCCCGTCGCGCGGGCGGAAGGGTCCGGCGGCATGCGCCGCCGGACCCTTGGTCAGCTTATTCCGAATAGAGGTACTTCGCCACGTCCGGATCATCGATGTTGCTCTTGTCCATGATCGTAAAGCCGGTGCCGATGCTGACCGGGATCGAATTGCCGGTCAGGTGGGCATAGGCAGAAACCACACCGTAATAGCCGATTTCCGCCGGATGCTGGGCAATCGCCACATCCACCAGACCTGTCTTGATGTTGTCGACGATGCTGACGGGCGCATCGAACGCCACGACCTTGATGACGCCGGACTGGCCAGCCTGCTGCACGCCGTTGGCAGCGCCGAGCGCCGAGAACAGGTTTGCGCCGAACACGCCTTTCAGGTCAGCCTCACGGGCAAAGACGCCCTGCAGCTGGGACGCGGCCTTGTTGGCGTCGTTGTCGTTGAACTGGGTTTCCAGAACGGTGATGCCGGGGAATTCCTCGGCCATCGCGGTCTTGAAGCCTTCTTCGCGCTGATCGGTGGTGGAAATGCCCGGCTTCACGTTGGACACGAACACCTTGCCTTCGCCGCCGATTGCGGCAGCAAGGGCCCGTGCGGCGATCTTGCCACCCAGAACGTTGTCAGATGCGATGTAGGACAGCGGGAAATCGGCATCGCCCGCGCCGGTCTGGTATTTGCCGGTTCCGATGAACGTATCGACGGTGATGACCGGGATCCCGGCATCAAAGGCCTTGCGCAGCGGCTCGACCAGCTGGGTGGTGTCGGTCGGCGCGATCAGGATCGCGTCCGGTGCGCGTGCGATGACGGCATCCAGAACCGGCACCTGAGTCACCGGGTTGAAGTCCGGCGCGCCCTGGAACACCAGTTCGACGCCCAGCGCATCCGCCGCGGCCTGCGCGCCGCGGTTCATCGTGATGTAGAAGCCGTCGGTGGTCAGCCCCGGCACCAGTGCGATGGTGAACTTCTTGTCCTGCGCGGACCCGGGCGACACGCCCAGCGTCGCGGCAAACGCGACTGCGGCAGCAGCCCCGAACAGTGAACGGCGATTCATGCAGCTTCCTCCCTATGGGACCGTCTCACGGCTTTCCTCCGCGCCGTGGCAGTCTCGATTGCGGTGGGTGGACTACACGCCCGGCCTGCCGCCGCGTCAAGGAAATTCTTTGCAGCAATAGATTTCAATGCGCTTTGGGGCGCGCTGTCAGGCCGCGCCGAGCCGGTCCGCGATCGCCTCGGCGGTCCGCGCATCGGTCACAAGCGCCGAGATCAGACGCGCGCGGGCCGCACCGATGATCGACACCGCCTTCGCCTCGCCCGCCGCCACGGCGACGGTCAGGCGCGCCCGGCGCAGCTGGTCGGGCGATGCCGCGATCAGGCGGTCTTCGCCTTCCCAGTGGACCGGGTCGCCCGACGGATCGAAATAGTGCCGGATCACATCGCCCGCAGCGTTCACAAGGCGCTGCTCGGATGGCGTCGCAACGCTCGCCTCGGGCGGGTTCAGCGCATGCGGCAGGCCGACGCCGACCACCGCCACGTCGATTCTGTCCCACAGTTCGACCGAATGCCGGATCGCGGGGTCGGACAGGAAGATCGGGCGCGCGTCGGACGAGGGCAGATAGGGCGCGTGGATGAAGTTCGGAGTGCCGCCGGTCTGAGCCGCGGCCAGCCGGACGAATTCGTTGATCTGGAAATGCGGCGCTTCCTGCTGCATCCCGCCGGTCGCGGGCACCACCTCGACCCCTGGCAAAGGCGGCAGCCCGGCCTCGACCACTGCGCGGATCGCCCGGCCCCAGCCCAGCGCCAGAACCGATCCCGACCCCAGACCCTCCGACCTCAGGATTGTCGCAAGGGGCGCGGCCAGCGTCACCGGCGTGCTGCCTGCGGGCACGTCCACCACGGAAACCCGGCGCAGGCCCAGCGCCGCCGCCAGCCGCACGCCCAGAATGTCGGGGGCAACCGGATCGCGCACCTCGATCCTGACGATACCTTCTGCCCGCGCGCGATGCAGCAAACGCGAGATCGTCGCCGTCGACAGGCCAAGCTGCCGCGCAATCTGTACTTGCGCAAGGTTGCCTTCGTAATGCAGCTTCGCCACCGTATGCAGCAAGGCGCGCGTTTCGCTGGTTTCTATGGACGGCGGCGTGTTCAGCATCACAGGCAGATTGCAATTCCTTTCAGCAACGTGTTACAGTCACCAGCACAACTTATTGCGCAATCGCGGCAGTCTGGCAATCGCCATGTTCCGGCGCGGCCTCAGGGGGGCGGACATGGCGGCCATGACGACGGCAGAGCGGCGCGGGTATCAGCAGATCTGCGGCGACGACGGCGCGATGATGGTGATCGCCTGCGACCAGCGCGGCGGGATGCGCAGCCTGCTGGCGGACACGCCCGAAGATCAGGCGAAGATCACCAATGACGCGCTCGGCCTGACCAAGATGGACATCGCCTCATATCTGGCGCGGCATGCGACCGCCGTGCTGGTCGATCCGATCTGCGCGGTGCCTGGGATCGTCGACCAGGGCGTGCTGCACCGGTCCACCGCGCTGCTGATCGGGCTGGACGCATCTGGATGGGAGACATCGCCCGAAGGCTACCGGATTTCGACTCTGGTGCCGGGGATCGACGCGCGAAAGGTGCGCGACCTCGGCGGAACAGGGGCGAAGATCATGGTCTATCTGCGGTCGGACACGCCCGCCGCAAACACCGCGAACATCGAAACGCTGCGCCGTGTCATCGCTGACTTCGCGCAGGAGAACCTGCTGCTGGTCGTCGAATTCCTGACCTATGCGCTGCCGGGCGAGGACAAGACCGCCTATGCCGCGAAAATCCCCGACCTGATCGAGGGCGGCAGCCGCATCTGCCTCGATCTCGGGGTCGAAGGTCCTGAAAATTCCCTATCCCGGCACAGCGGCGGCCTGCGCCAATGTCACCGCAATGGCAGGCGACGTGCCGTGGGCGGTCCTGTCGGCAGGCGTCGATCACGCGACGTTCCTCGGCCAGGTCGAAACCGCGATGGCAAACGGCGCATCGGGCGTCATCGCCGGGCGGTCGCTGTGGAAGGACTGCATCTCGCTCGACCGCGCGGTGACGCGGGCGCGCCTGACCGACATCGCCGTCCCGCGGCTGCGGGAATTGCAGGCGGTGATCGCGCGGCATATGCCCAGGTCCTGACACGGCGTGCCGGGATGACGCGGACATGACACGGGCAGCCATCGGCATCGACATCGGCGGCACCCATCTGCGCGCGGCGCGGGTGTCCGAAGCCGGTGACATTCTTGCTGTCGCCAAAGCCGACAGCGCGCGCGATGCGGAAACCGTCGTCGCGCGCTGTCTCGATCTGATCGCCCGCGTCACCGGCCCGGACGCCGCGGGCATCGGCATCGGCGTTCCGGGTCAGGTTCTGGCGGACAGCCGCAGGGTTCTGTCGGGCGGCTATGTCGATCTGTCCGGGATCGCTTTCGCCGAGCGGATCGAACAGGCCACCGGCCTGCCCGTGATGGTCGAGAATGACGCCAGCATGGCGCTGCTGGGCGAGGCGGCGCATGGCGCGGCGCGAGGTTTCGCCAACGTCGTCATGCTGACCATCGGCACCGGCATCGGCGGCGCGATCCTTGAACGCGGAGGCCTTCTGCGCGGGCGCGGGACCGCCGGGCAGCTCGGTCATCTGACGGTGGTGCCGGACGGGCGGGACTGTGTCTGCGGACGCAAGGGCTGTGTCGAGACGGAAAGTTCCGGCACCGCCTTCGGCGTGCATCTGGCCGAGGCGGGCCTGCCGCCCGGAACGCGCGCCGGGGATCTGCTGGCGCGCCCCGGCGACCCGCTGGCGGACAAAGTGCTGTCTGCCTGGGCGAGGCCGCTGCGCGCGGCTATCGACACGCTGATTGCAACCTGCGCGCCTGATCTGGTCGTGCTTGGCGGGGGCGCGGGCGCGGCGGCGACGGCAGCCTTGCTGCGCATCCCGCCCCGCAAGTCCTGGTTCGATGCGCCGGTGGTCGCGGCAACCCTCGGGGCCGACGCGGGCATCGTCGGTGCCGCGATGGCCGCCCTGCCCCGGCGAAAGCGCGCGGTGCTTGTGAACGGCGTGCCCGCCTCGGGTAAATCCCATGTCGCGCGGGCGCTGTCGGCGGCGACCGGCTGGCCCGTCCTCGCCCTCGACACCGTCAAGACGCCGTTCCTTGCCGAACTCGCCCCGGTGGACCGGCTGCAGAACCGGACGCTTGGCCGCGCGAGCTATGCCGCCCTGTTCGCCCTGATCGCCGAGATGCAACCCGGCAGCACCGTGATCGTCGACGCCTGGTTCGGGTTCCAGCCGCCCGACCTGCTGGAGAGCCACCTCGCGCAGGCAGGTGTCGCGGACACGCTGGAGATATGGTGCACCGCGCCGCCCGACATCATCGGCGCGCGCTATGCCGCCCGTGTCGGAACCCGCCTGGCCGGGCATCCGGGTCTGGAATACGTGCCGGAACTGGCGGCGCTGGCTGCAAGCGCCGCCCCGAACGGGCGCGGACCGGTGCTGACCGTCGATACGACGATGCCCGTCGACGCCGTGGCGATCACCGCATGGATCGCCCGGCACTGGCCGGACCGCCTTTCCGTGTGACGGCCGGTCGGCGACCCACCGACTCTGCCAGCGCATCGCTTACGATGCTGTCATGGGGTCGGTCGGGCCGTGCTGAAAACCTCGATTCCGGCGCGGCAGCATTAATCGATGCCAGAACGGACGTGCAGTTTCCGCCCACCTGATCCAGGTTGAGAATTTGCTCTCGTACGGCACCGAGGCCTCACAGAAGTCCACCCCTCGGCACGAGCCGGCAATGCTTAGGGGATGTTGGCCCCGCGGACGCTGGACCAAGATCGAGCAGCAAGTGTTGTACTTCAGGGGCGACCAGGTGGCCGTGCTGTCAGACAAATGCGAACCAGTCTCCGTTGCCCCTACCCCAGTTGTCGATCAGGCAGCGAGAAGGCCGCGCCACTCGGCGAGAGCGGCGGCGTGGGTCGTCTTGTAGTTGTCGCGGTTCTGGAGGTGGCGCTCCGTCGGAAAGTGGTTGTGGACCGAGGCATGGACGGAGGCGAACTTCTGCAACGTTCGCATCCGCCGGAACCGCAGCATCGCCCGCTCGCGTCGTCGGAACGGCAGGTGCGAGTTCTCGGCCCGGTTGTTCAGCCAGCGGCCCATCTCGCGGTCATCGCCGCGGCCGAGGTCCTTCAGGGCAGCGCCATACGACCGCAAGCGTATCGGTCACGATCGTCTCGGGCCTGCCATGCCGCTTCATGGATTTCTTGAGGAATTTCAGGGCTGCCTTGCGATCGCGCGTCTTGGTGACGAAGCTTTCGAGCACCTCGCCTTCGTGATCGACGGCCCGCCAGAGGTAGTGTGTCACCCCGTTGATCTTCACGAAGACCTCGTCCAGGTGCCACCGCCAGTGCCGGTGGGCACGCATCGCCCCCGACGCGCTTGCCTCGGATCTCGGCAGCGAACATCGGGCCGAACCGATTCCACCAGAACCGCACGGTCTCATGGCTGATCTCGATGCCCCGCTCGTGCAGCAGGTCCTCGACGTTCCGCAGCGACAGCGGGAAGCGGATGTAGAGCATCACCGCCAGGCGGATGACCTCGGGGCTCGACTTGAAGTAGCGGAAGGGGGCTGGGTTTGGGTATGGAGAAAGGCTCGGCGGCAGCCCGTTGCGCTGCAAGGCTTTCCTCAAGAAGCTCCCTTAACCTGGGTACCACACCTTTCGTGGATCGCTCTCCGCACGCTGGTAGGCCCATGCGGCCTCGACCAGTGCAGCAAGATCATAGCGTGGTCGCCAACCAAGGTCTGCCTTTGCGCGGCTGTTGTCGAGCCAGTTGCTAACAAACGCACTTGCGACATCAACCGACGGCAGATTTCGCGTCTTCAGAAGCAGGTCGGTGAGGACACCATAGTCCACCGGCTCATCCATGCAAATATTGTACAATTTCTGTCGCGCTTCCGGAGCAGCCAACGCAAGAGTTATTGCTGAGATCAAGTCATCCACATGCACGAAGTTGCGCTTGATCGGTTTGCCGCCTCCATCGCGCAGCAGGGGAACCGCGCTGCGGCGGCACGCTTCGGCCGCGACATCCGGCGGCACCATGGTTTTCCAGTCCGGACCGCCAAAGACGTCGTCTCCGAACGAAAGCGTACAGCGAAAGTCGTCCTTCTCCATGATCCAAGGCGCGCGCAGGCAGCACCAGTCGAGCCCATACTGTATACCGAACTGCTGGACCATCACCTCTTCCAGCACCTTTGAGAGCGCGTAACAGCCCGGATAGGCCATATGCGGGGCGCTTTCGGTGATCGGGGCGGGGTGCTTGTGAAAGAAATGCCCGATCCCGGCGTCGCCCCCGATCAGGACGAACCGCTCTGCGGTCGGAGATATCCGGAACTCTTCGAGCAGCCAGAACAGACCTTTCACGGTGACATCCATGACATCGTCGGGCGTTTCCTTGCAGGTCGCTAGATGCACGACGTGGGTGGCGCCCTCGACTGCGCGCTTGCAAACCTCGCGTTCGGACATGGAGCCGCGCACAACCTTGAGGGTTGCAGTCTCCGGCAGAACCCGGTTGTGGCAAAGCGCGGTGATGCGCGTCATCGGCATCGTGCGGGCCAGAGTAGCGATCAATGCCTGACCCACTTTGCCGGTCGCACCCGTCACCAGTATGTTCATGCCATTCCTTGTCATTCTTTTGTCCGAGGCTTTGATGGTGCCGGGGGTGCCCGGATCAGGCTGCCGTATCGTTCTGCTCCGGGCCGATGGATGATCTTTCGACCATCAGACATTCGATCTTCATCTGCTCGGGGCGGGCAGGAAGGCCGCCCACGTGGTCGATCAGGTATTCTGCTGCTGCTGCACCCATTTCATAGTGCGGCAGGATCAGGGTCGTCAGAGGAGGTCTGGTATATTGCGAGACTTCCCTGTCATCAAAGCCGATGACCGCGACGTCGTGCGGCACCGTAAGGCCAAGATCCTTGAGCGCCTCGAGACAGCCAAGCGCCATCAGGTCGTTGGCGCAGAAGATCGCGGTGGGCGGGTCCGGCAATGCCATCAGACTGCGTGTGCCGTCGTAACCGGAATTCGGTTGCCAGTTCCCGGCTATCACCAGGTCGAGATCCAAAGCGATGTCCTTGCTGGCCAGCGCCAGACGGTAGCCGCGCAGACGGTCGCTGGCGGCCTCGATCCCGGTCTGACCATTGATCAGGCCGATCCGCCGGTGACCGGATCGCAACAGCCTGTCGGTGGCCGTACGTCCGCCAAGCAGGTCACCCGGCACGATCGACGGCAGACGGCGTTTGACGTCATAGCAGTTCAGCAAGACCGAGGGGTAGTCGAACAGGGTCTGGGCCGGGTCCGTCCGCCGGGTCAGGATGGTTCCGTAAATGAACCCGAGGACCGGCTGCTGGCTCATCGTGCCAAGCACCTGGCTCTCCATTTCCGGATCGCCCCGCGTGACGGCCAAAGTGACCGTCAGACCATATTCCCAAGCCTTTTCCCGCACGCCGTCAAATGCGAGGGCCATCCACGGGTCGGTCGAAATCTCATCGACGACCATGCCGATCACCGTCTTGTCCGACGTCGCGCGCCGCGGGCCACGCTTGACCAACTCATACCCGAGTTCGTGCGCAGCCGCCAAGACTCGGGTCCGCGTCGTCGTGGACAGCCTGACGCCTTGAACGTCATTCAGCACCAGCGAAACCGTTGCCTGCGAAACGCCGGCCCTTGCTGCAACGTCCAGCATCGTCGCCTTCGGTGTATTTGTCACCTGTCCGAGTCCTCAATCGTTCCTTAAGCATAGTAGCCAATTGACTAATATTAGCAACTGTGTGAACGTTTATTAGCGGGCGTTAGGGGGTATGTCAGCAATGCTCGCCCACATATGTCTGGGAGGACAGAGATGAACAAGACAACTGGTTTCGCCGTTGCGGCGATTCTTGCGCTATCGGCGACCCAAGCCATGGCGCAGGACAAGAAGCAGCTTGCCTTCATTGTGAACGCCGCATCCGACTTCTGGAAACTGGCCGAGGCCGGTGTGAGCAAGGCTCAGGGCGAGCTTGGCGATGGTTATGAACTGCAGTTCCGATATCCGACACAGGGCACGGCCGCCCTGCAGAACGCCCTGATGGATGACCTGGCGGCTGCTGGAACCGATGCCATCATGATCTCGTCGGCCGATCCGAAGAACTCGACCGATGCGTTCAACAAGATCGCGGCGCAGATCCCGCTGTTCACCACCGATTCCGATGCGCCGCAGTCCAACCGCATCGCCTATCTCGGATCGTCCAACACGCTGGCCGGCGAACAGGCCGGCGGCGAAATGGTCAAGGCCATGAACGGTGCCGCGGGCAAGTGCATGGGCTTCGTGGGTTTCCTTGATGCCGACAACGCAAAGGAGCGGATCGCAGGGTTCAAGACGGCGGTGGAAGGGCACGACATCGAACTGGTCGACGTACGCGGCGACGATGTCGATTTCGCCCGCGCCCGGTCGAACGTAGATGACGTTCTGGCCGCCAATCCCGAAATCAACTGCATGGTCGGGTTCTACAGCTACAATCCGCCAAAGATCTACGAAGCTCTGCAGGCGGCCGGCAAGCTGGGACAGATCACCGTCGTGGCCTTCGACGAGGATCCGGTCACACTGGGTGCCGTGAAGGAGGGCGCCTTCGCGTCGACCGTGGTGCAGCAGCCTTTCGAATGGGGCTATCAGGGCATGAAGCTGATGGCTGCGTATCTGGAAGGCGACAAGTCGGGCGTTCCGGCTGACGGCCTGATCATCGTTCCCACCAAGGTGGTGGACCAGTCCAATGTCGACCAGTTCTCGGCGGACCTCAAGGCGATGATCGGTGGTTAAATCTTTGAAGGCGGGCCGACGTGGCTTATCCTAAGCGTCGGCCCGACCCCAGGTGATCAATGGCCGACCCGTTCCTGATCCTTTCCGGCATCCGCAAGACCTATCCCGGTGTGGTGGCGCTGGACGGCGTCGACTTCGAGGCCCGCTCCCATGAGGTGATCGGACTGGTTGGCGAAAACGGAGCCGGGAAAAGCAGCCTGATGAAGATCCTCGGTGGTGTCACCCAGCCAAGCTCGGGCCGGATCGTCATCGACGGCGCAGAATTCGGCGGCCTGACCGTGGCCCAGTCGATGGCGGCCGGTATTGCCTTCGTTCATCAGGAACTGAACCTGTTCGACAATCTGGATGTTGCTGCCAATGTCTTCATTGGCCGCGAACCGCTGTCCGGCGGGCCGCTTCGCCTGGTGAACCGGAAGAAGATGGCGGCCATGGTCCAGCCTTATCTGGATATGCTGGGTGCCGACTTCGCGCCGGACACGCAGGTTGGGAAGCTGTCTATTGCGTCAAGGCAAATCCTTGAGACAGCCAAAGCGCTTTCGCAGAACGCCCGGCTGCTGATCCTTGACGAACCGACATCAAGCCTGACCATCGCTGAGACAGAACGCTTGCTTGGCGTGATCCGCACGCTGCGGACCCGGGGGGTTTGCGTGATCTTCGTCACTCACCGGCTGAACGAACTGACCGCCTGCGCCGACCGCGTGGTCGCGTTGCGCGACGGCAAACCCGCCGGTCGGCTGTCGGCGTCCGAAATTGCCCCCGCCGCGATGATCCGCCTGATGATCGGGCGGGATCTCAAGGCGCTCTACACGCCGCCCGCCGAACCGGCCGGTGCGCCGGTGCTGGAGATTTCGGGACTGACCACGGCGGCGTGGCCCGAGGAAAAAATCGACCTGAAAGTCCAGGCTGGCGAGATTGTGGGCCTAGCGGGCCTGATCGGGTCCGGTCGGACCGAACTGGCCCGGACCATCTTCGGCATTGACCGCCCCGTCTGCGGCGACATCCGGGTGAATGGTGCGGCGCTGCAGCCGGGTGACACCAAGGCCGCAATCAGGGCAGGCGTTTTCCTGGTGCCGGAAGACCGGAAACGCTCGGGCCTGCTGCTGGATATGCCCATCGCGGAAAACATCGTTCTGGCTGACCTCCAGGCGCATGCGTCCTGGGGGCAGGTCCGGGCCGGGCAGGTTCAGGCGACGGCCATCAGGATGAAATCGGATCTCGACATCAGGGCACCCGATGTCGACGTGGCGGCCGGAACCCTGTCGGGAGGAAACCAGCAGAAGGTCGTCCTGGCCAAATGGCTTTCACTTTCTCCGGCCGTGCTGATCTGCGACGAGCCGACGCGCGGTATCGACGTGGGCGCAAAACAGGAGATCTATGCAATGCTGCGCCGACTTGCGGACCGGGGCATCGCCGTGTTGATGATCTCGTCGGACATGGAAGAGGTGATCGGCGTGTCCGACAGGGTTGCGGTGATGCACGAGGGCCGCATCAACGGCATATTGCAGCGCAACGATCTGAGCGAGCACAGCATCTTGGAACTGGCCGTCTCGCGCGACCATGCAGGAGAGGCGGCGTGACAAAGAAGGACACCGGCCTGCTGCTGCTGATACTGATTTTGGGCGCCGCCGTCGCGATCAAGAATCCACTTTTCCTGTCGCCCATCAACCTTGCCAACACGGCAAATCTGATCGGGTTGTTCGGTATCGTCGCAATCGGTCAGGCCATCGTGATCATCACCGGCGGCATCGAGCTTTCGGTCGGTTCCGTCATCTGCCTGCTTGGCGTGCTGTTCGTCGATTTTCTGGTCACCTTCGAACTTTCCTGGCCCGTGGCGATCTTGCTCGTCCTGGCTTTCGGTGTGCTCATCGGCTTTATGCACGGTCTGATGATCACGCGGCTCGGGCTGCAGCCGTTCATCGTGACGCTGTGCGGTCTGTTGATCTATCGGGGGGTTGCGCGGTTCTACACCGGTGACGCGACGGCGGGATTCAAGTTCGGTCAAAGCTTTCCGTGGCTGGAACAACTGACCATCGGGCGTATCGGCGGGGTGCCGGTGTCGTTCATGGCGATGCTGCTGATCGCTGCGGTGATGTGGATTGTCCTGCACCGATCGGTCTTCGGGCGATACCTCTTGGCCGTGGGAAAGAACGAAGAGGCGGCGCGCTATTCCGGCATCCCGACGCGTCGGGTAATTGTCATTGCCTATGTGATCTGCGGGCTGCTCTCGTCGATCGCGGCGGTCTACTTTGCCATGTACACCAAGTCGATCTCGCCATCCTCGCACGGAAACTTCTACGAACTCTACGCGATTGCCGCTGCCGTTCTGGGCGGCTTTTCCCTGCGCGGCGGAGAGGGCTCGATCATCGGGGTCGTGCTGGGGGCCGTGCTGTTGCAGGTGCTGCAGAACCTGGTCAACCTGTTGGGCATCCCATCCTCTCTGAACTTCGCCGTGACCGGATCAGTGATCCTTATCGGCGTGCTTGCCGACACCCAGTACAGCAAGCACCGGGAGCGTCGGCGAAGCGCTGCTTGAAAGGTGCTTCCAAGCTGTCGGACGAATGCGAAACCTGGACTTATCTTCGCTTTCGAACGTCAAGATGGACCTGCCCGGAAAATGTGGAGAGCACCAACTGAGGAACCAGGAGGTGTTCTATGGGAAACGGGAACAGACCGACGTCGGAGTTTCGGCGTGAGGCGGTGCGGCTGGCGCTGACCAGCGGGAGGACGCGTCGGGAGATCGCGGAGGATCCGGGCATCGGTTTGTCGATGCTGACGCGGTGGCTGGGTCAGGTGCGTGGTGTCAGCGAGCCGAGTGAGGCAGCGGTCGATCTGCATGCCGAGATGAAGCGGTTGCGGCGCGAGAATGCGGTTCTGAAGCAGGAGCGCGACATCCTAAAAAAAGCTGCGGCCTTCTTCGCGAGGGAGGGAAATCGGTGAAGTTTGCGTTCATCGATGCAGAGAAGGCCAGCTTCCCGATCAGCCGGATGTGCCGTGTTCTGGGCGTCAGCCAGAGCGGCTTCTTCGCCTGGCAGGAACGTCCGACCTGCCGTCGCCAGCAGCAGGACATGGTCTATCTGGCCCATATCCGCACAGCTTTTGCGCTGTCGAACGGCACCTATGCCAGCCCGCGCATGCATCGCGATCTGGTGGACGTTGGCCAAGAGATCGGTCGGCATCGCACGGCGCGGCTGATGCGCGAGAACCAGTTAGTCGCGCGGCAAAAACGGCGCTTCAAGCGCACGACGGACAGCGAACACGCCTGGCCTGTCACGCCCAATCTGGTTGCACAGGACTTCATGGCGGACGGCCCCGACCGGAAATGGGGAGCGGACATCTCCTATGTCTGGACCGCGGAGGGCTGGCTCTACCTGGCTGTCGTTCTCGACCTCTTCTCCCGGCGCGTCGTCGGCTGGTCTACGGGTGACCGGCAGAACCGTGATCTCGCGGTCGAAGCTCTGCGTCGCGCTATGGTGGCTCGCAACCCCGCGCCCGGTCTGATCCACCATTCCGACAGCGGGTCGCAATACTGCTCGGTCGACTATCAGGCGCTGCTCCGCAAACGGGGCATCCTGATCTTGATGAGCGGCAAGGGGAACTGCTACGACAATTCCATGGTCGAGACGTTCTTCAAGACCATCAAGTCGGAGTTGATCTGGCCGGTCGCATGGCAATCCCGCCAGCAGGCCGAAAACGCCGTCGCCAGATACATCCACGGGTTCTATAACCCCGTCAGGCGGCATTCATCGCTCGGATTCCAAAGCCCCATCGCCTTCGAGCGAAAGGCCCGGGAAGTGAGCTAAACGCTCTCCACAAAAGCCGGGCAAGTCCAACCCGCGCCGCCGCTCTCGCCGACTGGCACGGCCTTTTCGCTGCCTGATCGACAAGTGGGGTAGAGGCATCGGACGCTGGTTCGCATTCATCCGACAGCTCCGCCACCCTACTGGCAGGTTCGGACCACGGGACATGGCTGTGGCCTCAGCTTTGGCGCGCACAGGATCGAGGATTGCCTTGGCGAAGAACAGAACGCCGCCAGTGCCGACAGCGCTTCTCCAGACCGGCTAACCAGAACGCGGCCGATGATCTGGAGCAAGTAGAGCGGTTCAGTCAGCGCCAGCAGATTGACAAAGACACTGCACAGAGCCGCGAAGCCGATCAGGCGGCCGCTTTGTCGCGATACCAGAGCAAGCTCGGCCCTGCCGGTTGTGTCGGTGGCGGGCATGCTCATGTGGTGCGGCGGGTCAGGCCAAAGCCCGGTATTGGTCCAGCCGCCGACCGCCGCTAGAGCAGATCGAGAATCGACGCATAGACAAGGCGTTCCTCGACAATGCGCTTGTCGACTGTGAAGCCACCTTTGGTCACGCGCGCGGAATGATCTGTGTAGTACCGTTCGAACTCGCGCAGCATCAGGCGGGCAGGCTTGCCGCCGGTGTCGCCGATGTCGGCGCTGATGTCCCAGATCGCGGGGTCCAGAAATCCGGTCAGCGGCCCGAGGTCGATCCCCGAGGTCAGAAGTTCGCGCTCCAACGCCACATTCGGGCCCGCGCGCGTTGCCACGACGCGGGGCGCGGCATCCGCAGCTATGACTCCGGCATCGACGAGCGCGGCGCTCGCAGCCGCTGTGAATGTTCCGCTGGGGCTCAGCCCCGGCAGCACCTTGATGCCCCCCGACCCGTCGCCGCCGACAACGCCTGTGCTGAGGACCCGCAGGTCGCGCCAGGCCAGATCGCTGTCGATCGCGGGGTCCCGCGTCTGCACGACCAGTTCGAACCGGTTGCGCCCGCTTTCGCGCCCGACAAGGGAAAAATCTGCGCCGATGGTGGGCTTGTCGAGGGTGTCGTTCAACGGCCCGCCCATCGGCACAGCACCGTGGACCTTGAGCGTGGCCTTCCCCCCCGCAATGCCGAAGACCGCACGCCGACGCGGCAGCACCTGCGCGAATTCCGCCGTCACCACCTTCGAGATTTCCTGGCCGGTTTCGGCGTTCGGCTGATAGCGGACCAGTGCCAGGCGGACGAACGGCATGTAGGTGCTGCCCGCATCCAGCTCGATGTCGCAGCACCACAAGCCGCGCGTGGGGTCCCAGTGGACGCGGTGGCCCACGACCTCGACCTCGGGGTCGCCGGTCGCGGAAAACTCCCGCAGCTTCACGTTCTGCACGGCCACCCGCGCGGCGAAATCCGATGACCGCGTCGCATTCTTCGGCGTCGTGGTTTCCCAGATCGGGTCCAGCCCCCACTGCGTGACCAGTGTCTGCATCTTGTCGGGAATATCGGTGAACCGCCCGGCTTCCTTGTGCAGGATGACGCCCAGCAGTTCTCCGTCACCCGAGGAGAACCACGGGCGATCCAGCCAGACACGCAGACCGTTGCCAAGCCGCGTGATGTCCGCGCCGGGGGCCGTGCCGGTCCGGGTCCAGCGGAAGGTCGGAACCGTATAGAGCACGCGCGGCGGATCGGGCGGCGCGCTGGCCTTGACCACGGTGTGCAGCACCTGGCCGGCCGGATCGGGCAGCACAGGCGCGCCCGGATCATCCTCGGGGGCTTCACGCATTGCCGGCCCTTCGGACACCGGACCGAGGCGCGTCACCTTGTCGGTCTGCGCGAACAGCGACGGCGGCAGGTATTCGCGGAACCGTGTCGTCGCCAGCACGCGGTACTGGATCAGGCGGAATTTCGTGTCGCCGAGTTCGTGCCGGTCGGCGGGCGCACGCGGGCGGGCCGGATCGACCACCTGAAGCGCGACCTCGGCCGCAAGATTGACCGAGTTGGAGTGGTTTTCGGCAAGCGGCACTTCGTTCAGCTGCCCGCGCCGGTGTTCGCGGCGGGGACCGCCGGGCTGGTTGATGTCGTCGATCCATTCGTGCCATTCCGCCTGAATCGCGATCTTGCCGGTCGAGGGGCCGTGCAGGCGGATGTTGCCGACGCTCAGGTCCGCAAACTGTGCGCCTGCAGGCCGCTTGGCGTCTGTCTTGAACATTTCCGGCACGCATATCGGGGCCTGCGTGGCATGGACCATCACAAGGGTACGGAACGGCGTCATCAGCCAGTTGCTGCCCAGCAGCGCCATGTGCCGCACGAACAATCTGTCCATGCCCCTGGTCGTCCACTGGATGATGCCGAAGCTGTCGACGAATTTCGCGTCGACAAAGCTGGAATAGCGCAGCCGCGCGATGCGGCCCTTGGACAGGAAGAATGTCAGCGTCCGCGCATCCGCATCCCATTCCGGCGCACCGTCATCGGGGAAGGCCTCGTGGCAGGGCATCTGGGTCAGCACGGCGGGGCGTTCGGCCAGGATGATCCTGAAACCCGTCAGGTCGGGCCAGTCCCGCGCATAGTCGACCATCAGCACCAGTTCGCCGTTCGGTGCCTTGGCCACCATGCAGCCCGGTCCGATCGCGCCTTCGGCTGTCACCCCAGGCAGCATCTCGCCCGGCATCGCCCGGATCGCGACGCCCGCCGCCGCCCCGTCCGGCAGATAGGGCGTGACGAGGTCTGCCTCGGCGTGGATCACATACTGTCCGCCCGCCATCCGCTCGCCGACGGGATTTTCCGCGTCAGGCATCGCAGGCGGCAGCGCGGCGGTCTGGGCCACGCCATCCAGCGCGGCGGGCGTTATGAGACGCACGTCCGAGCCGGGGGTACTGTCATACAGCGTCCCGTCCTCGCGCGCCGCGATCTCATAGCCCTGCTTGATGTCGCCCCACTGCCCGAAGAACGGGTCGAACAACCCATGCGTTTCGCATTGCTGCTGTGATGACTTCGGCGGCACGACATGGCGTTCGCTTTCCGCCGCATAGTCGAAATCGACCGAAGCGGGCCGCGCCACCGCCGCCATGAAGTCCTGCGTCTGAAGATAGTCCTCGGGCGATGCGTCATGGTTCGACCGGATCACCATCCGCTCCAGCAACTCGCCCTCGCTCACCCTTTGCCGCCCGACAAGGGCGGGGGGATCGACCGGCTCGAACCGCCAGTAGCCCACCGCCTCGCTCGCCTGTTCCAAGTCCGCAACCGTCTTGTCGTCGAGGGAGAGGCTGTTGCCAGCGACATCCACATAGCGCGCGCGGATCCGGTACAGCTGACCGAAGCGCAGCTTCGGCAGCGACCCCTTCGCCACCTTGTAGGTGACAGCCAGGTTGTTTCCCGTCTTTGCCACATCCGTCACATCGGCGGGGGCCTCGCCCTGCAGTTCGGTCCCCTCGACCTTCTGCGCGCGGATCGCGCGGCCGGGGCGCGGGGCAGACAGGCTCCACCCCGTCCAGCGGAACAGGGATTCGTGCAGATAGTGGTCATCGGGATCGGTCGCCGCGTCGGTGCCGCTGGTCGTTGAGGGACCCGAGACATGGCCTTCGTCCGGACCAAAATCGAAATCCTCGGCCTGCCGGATCAGATGATAGCTGCCGATCCGCGCATTCAGATTGTGCCAGCGGCCCGGAGCGATGTCGTCCGTCACCGGTGCCACATCGACCCGCAGCCCCCGGAACAGGTCTTCGGCAAAGAACACCACCGACTTCGCGTTGCCCGCCTCGACCGCGTCGTTCTTGGCCTTTGCACCTGCCGCGTCCCGCGCGACACGTTCCGCGCGGCCGTGCTGCGACACGCCAAGCCCGCCGGACCGAAGCGCTGCCACGCCCTGCCGGTCACCCGTCGTATAGGTCACGGCACCGTCGCGGCGCGTCAGATCGAGGCTTTTGCCGACAAGGTTCTGCGCTGTCAGCGCGAACCCCACCGTCTTCAGGGACGCGCCGTCGGGATCGACCTGGTAGAGGTCAAAGTCGCTGCGCAGATCGCGGTTGTGGCCGTAGCTGTCGTCGGCATGTTCCAGCCGCAGCAACCCGCGGTCATAATCCGGCCCGCGCGGGCGGGTGACAAAGCGTTCCTTGTCCAGCTGCCAGGCCGTCGCGGGATAGCCGTCCCTGCTGTCGTCGCGCCCGTCGGCCCAGTTGACCGCAAGCGACATGTTGCCGAACCTCGTGCCGCCGCCGGGGTTCAGGGCGGGCACAGTTTGTTCGGACTCCACCGCGAAGTCGATCACCAGGCCCAGCGTGCGCAGCAGATCGGGATAGCTGCCGAACGACGCGACGATGCGGTGAAAGTCATAGTCCGGTACCGTCGGCGACGGCGGGATATCTTTGTAGGTCGGGAACCGCATCGCCCTTTGCGCAGCCGTCACGGGTGTCCTGCGGTAGAAGCGGTCCGCCTGATACAGCGAATACTCCGTCTCGGTCCGGAAGTGATCCATGACAGCCGCATCCGGCACGTTCGCCAGCGGCGTGCCGGGTCCGCCGGGGCGCGGATCGAACCAGTCCGGGGGAAGCGCGCGCCTGCCGAACCGGCCTGACCGCGACGGCAGCTGGCCTTCCTCTGCGCCGACCGAAGGAATGTCATCGGCATAGACGCTGCGTTTGCCGAATACCTGCCCCCGCAGTCCCGCCTCGGTCCGGTTGTCATGACCATCCCCGAAAAACCGCGAAAAGCCGGGTGCCGCCACGTCCACGGTCCGGTCGCCCAACACGAAGGACCCGGTCAGCGTGCCGAGGTCGGTCAGCATATCCTTCAGGTTCGGATGCGCGTTGCGCCAGGGCAGCAGCGTCGGGTGGTTCGACGCGGCCTGCACCGCCAGCTGGCTGTAATGCCGCCGCAGGAACCGCAGGATGTTGCGGACCGGGAAGGACCGCAGGTTGACCCCGCTCATGTCCTTGTACTGGAACCCCGCAACAGGTGTGTCCTTGGCGAACAGCTTCTGCCACAGTGTGCTGTCCGGCTTTGATATGGGGCGCAGGTCCAGCACCGACCCGCCGACCCGCAGCCCGAACTTCGCGTTGGCCACTTCGCCGGGCCAGTCGAGGAAGGTCGGGAACGCCTTCAATACCTGCTCGTCAACCGCCTCGGGTGTCAGGCGCGGCGCGACCAGCGCGGACACGCGCAGCCGGCCCGCGCCCTCTTGCCCGTCCGGCACCCGCCCGAAGGGCACCACGGTCCACAGAAGTATCTGCTTTGCCATGACTTACACCCTTCTGTTCACGCGAAGGCTTCACAATGGTCGCGCCAGGCATACTCCACGCCCGGACCGCTGATCGCCGCCAGTTCCTGCGCCAAAGGCACGTCCGGGTTCAGCCCCAGCATCTGGCGCAGGTTCGGGTCGCCGTTCGACCCCGCGAACTTGCGTTCGCAGCTGACCGTGACCGACCCCGAAAAGATGAAGACCGAGATTTCGATGGTCAGCGACGCCTTGCCGACGCATTTGCCGCTTTCGAATTCAAAACGCAGCTCCAGATACAGCTCCAGAGACGCCGTGATGATGCCCAGCACATCGACATGTCCCGCCAGCCGGAAATAACCGGTCAGCGACGCCGCGTCCTTTTCCATGCGGAAGTAGAGGCCCGCCATCACCGACACGCCGCCCGACGCGACACCGAGGTCGATCGAGATCGCGGCCCCGAATTCGAAAGACGCCTCGAGTATCTGGACGCCGCTGGGGTCGATGGTGACGCCGAAGAACCCGCCGCCGCCGAACATGTACACGGTCAGGTGGAACGGCTGTTCGCGGGTGCAGAAGTTGAACCTGACCGACAGCGGCTGGCCGATGAACGGGACCGTGAACCCGGCCCCGAGGCTGAGGTTCGACAGCGACAGCACCCCGATATTGATCGACGGCAGGGCCAGCGAGAAACCCGCGTCGATGCCTTTGGGGCTGATGTCGAGGTACGGCGGATCGCTGAACCCGTCCAGCGGGATCAGGTCACGCAGCGTTTCGACGAAACTGAGCGGCCCGACGAACTTGATGCCGTTGAACAGCACATCGACATCCATCTTTGATTTGCTGTCGACGCGGAATTCGATCTTTTCGAAGTTAAGCTCCAGAAAGCTCGCGGGCGCGATCAGCACGAGGTCGAAATGCTTCAGGCCGCAGACAACGCTGATGTTCGGTGCCGTGTTGCCGTGCTTCTTGACCTTCGCCTCGACCGCGACCGAGAAACCCTTCTTGTCATTGGCGCGGAAAATCGGGTCGGCGGCGGGAAAGCTGCTGATTTCCGGGTTCCAGTCGAAGCGCACGGTCAACTCGTCGCCGGTCAGCAGTCCTAACAACGGGGCAAGATCGTCGGCGATGTCGATCACGTCCTCGACCGCCGTCATCGCGTCGATGATGATCCGGCGCGGCGCGCCCGCCATCAAGCTGAACCCGGACAGCGTCCCCTTCAGGTTGCCGATCGCGGTGCCAACGGCATTGATCCGGTTCTGCAGTTCGGTCGCATCCTCGAACAGCGCACCGATGGCACCGGGCTGGCCGACGACACCGTCCAGCGCATCGAACAGCGCCTTGCCCTGCGTGACCAGCAGCGGCAGCTTCTGCAGGTCGGCCAGAAATTCGTCGGCGGTCTTGGCCACGCCCAGCAGGGACTGGCGATAGCCAGCGGGCAGCGAGACGCCCGCGACCTGGGCATTCGCGGCCGTTGTCAGCTGGGTGATCGCCGCCCGCGCCGCAGCGATGGTCGCGGGCAGTCCGGCCGTGCTGGGCGCGGCAACGCCTGATTTCAGCGCTGCTGTCGTCAACGTAGCCACCTGGCCCGCGACCGCGGTCAGTGCGGTGCGGACGGCCGTGATCGCCGCCTCGATCTGCGCCGCCTGCGCGTCGGCCAGTCCGGCGGCTTGTGTGATGTGGTCCTGCAGGGTGCCCAGAAACACCTCGGCCGCAGCCTTGGCGATGGCGGCAGGTTGCGACGCGATGTCGGTGATGAAGCCGAAAAGCCGCGCCAGGGCATTGATAAAGCTGTCGACCAGGGTCGACGCCTCGGACGGCGAACTTGGGGGCCTTGTCGGGCTTGTCGGCCAGCCCCGTCACTGCGTCGATGATCGCGGACAGCGGGATGCAGCCGAACAGCAAGGGCAGCGGCAAGTCGCCCGGTGTCGCCAGGAACCCGCCGCCCTGACCGATGTTGCCGCTGATGAACTGCGCAGGATCGGCGGTCACCGGACCCGCCAGCCGCGACAGCGCCTTGGGGGTCAGGTTCGGCTGGACAAACCCGCCCGACCGGTCGCCTTGGGTCGAGAAGTCGAGCTTGGCCATGCCCGATGACGGCACCACCTTGGCAAACACCTCGCCGGGCTGGTTGAAGCCGTGCTGAAGATAGAATTCGTGCCAGACCAGCCGGTTGGTCTTCGGCGTCGCCGACAGATGCGCCAGCGCGTCGATGCGCCCGTCCAATCCTTCGACCATCGGATAGAAAACCGGATGCGACAGGCTTTTGCTGTTCACTTCCAGATCGCGGTTACCCGCCTCGGTGAAGCCGCCGAAGTCGAGCGTTTCCACCTGCACCGACGTGTCGCCCGCCTTGACGCTGGCCGCCAGCGCAACCCGCTGCAGCTTCAGGTCGGCTGTCCTGCGGCTTTCCCGGGTCCGGAACTCGGCCGCCGCAGCGGCGGCAAAATGGTGTGCGCGCGCAAAGCTGGGCTTGCGCTGCGTCCCGACCGCGTCAAAGGGCGCGGCCAGCGTGTTGTCCATGAAGATCATCGGCAGATCGAAGGCGATCCGGCGCTCGTCCAGATCGGTCCCCACGCACTGGAACAGGAACGGCCTGCCGTTCACCATCGGCCAGAACAGCTTCTGCTGGGGGTTCAGCTGGCCACTGCCCGGGATATCGACCGAGGCGGCGACGTTGAAATCGGAATCCTCGGGTTTGTCCAGGTTCGGCGTCGTTTCGGTCAGGATCTGCACGGACGAGAACGGAAACTGCAGCGGCAGGTTGATCGTGCCGTCCGTGCTTGTCATCTCTGCCGTGCCGTAGGTCCGGATCTTTTCGCGGATCACGATGAACATGCGCTGGCGCAGATAGGCCGTGTTGCCTGCGACGTTTTCAGATCAGCGGGACGCCGGTGTCCGACTTCGCGGCATTGTGGAACTTGCGTTCCGTCACCTTGACCAGCGATACCTGATGGCCGAAGGGGAACAGGAACCCCTTGTAGACGACCTTGACATAGTGGTCCCGCGCCATGCTGGCGCGATGCACCCACTCCTCGACCGAAAAACCGCCGGGCGGCATCCATGCGCCCCGGCTGTCAAGCCAGCCGCCAAGTGCTGTCAGCATCATCAGCTTGGCATCGACCGGTGCCGGGTTGTAGCGCGATATGGCGAAGTTCGACGAAAGGTGCGAAATCTGCGTCCGGTCGAAGTCGTCCATCGGCATCCGGAACGGTGCCGTGCTCGGCACGACCGGCGTGAAATCGGGGTTGGACGAGGCCGCGGCTGCCTTGGCTTCGTCCGACGACGCCTCGCCCGTCTTCGCCCAGATCGCGCGCACCGTCCGGTTCTCGTCGGGGTAGGGCGGCTCGATCACCCCGCCGTCGGGGTCGGGGGCCACCAGCCGCGAATGCCACAGCTCGGTGTGGTTCGTCGCCGCCGACCTGACCGGTGCGGCCGCGTGACGCCAGCGGGTATCGCCATGCGGCGACAGGATCAGCCGCCAGGGTATCTCGATGGCCGTGGTCAGCCCGTCGGGGTTCTTCGGCGAGGGCTGCGTCTGGAAAACGCCCGGGTCGATCAGCTCCAGCTGAACATTGCCCGGATCAAGCAGGCCCGCGCTTTTCGACAGCTGCCGTGCCCGCAGCGTGGCCTCGCCGGTATTGCTGGCCGCGATCCGAAGCGAGTTCACGGCGAAGCTGGTCAAGGCCGCGCGGCGGCGCGGGCTCAGCTCATTTGCCACAGTTGCATCGACCAGAACCTGCGGGAACTGCGGCCGCTGCCCGCCCGCCGTGCGCGGGCCGGCATTGGCTGCGACCTTCGGCTCCAAGGTCTGGACCGCGTTCAGGATGCCTTCCAGTGTGTAGGGGATCGACGCATCGTCGGGCACCTTGAAGACCAGCCGGGATTCATCCGCGATCCGTGCCCGTATGCTGTGCGCGGACGGCAGCGCATCGCTGCCTTTGCCCTCAGCGTCGATTTCCGGCTTCTGATGCAATATCGACGGGTCCGGTTCGGGCTTTGTCATCCCGGGCGGGGTCTTTTCGAAGAAGGTCTGCTCGGTGATCGACTGCGGCGGAAAGTGCAGGACCAGAAAGGCGGGCCCTGCCGCATCCCTGACCAGCATCGGCGGCGTGCCGGGGGCGATCTTCAGGTTGGACAGCTGCACGCGAAGCGCAACCAGATCGTCGGGCCGCACCACCGGGTCGCCCGGCCGTGCCGGGTCAAAGATGTTGCCGACAAAATCGACCGGCTTCGGAAAGAACGCGGTTCCGTCGCCGGGGATCACCAGAATGCCTTGGTCGGTCAGATCATGGACAGCCGGCGCAGCGATGCGGGGGTCACCAGAAATCGGCCCCCTTCCTCTTGGCCGCACAGTCATGTGAAACCTCAATTCTTTTCAATTCGAACACACTACATCGAATTTTGATTCGATTGTTGCCAAATTTCTACCGGGACGGACATGAAATGTCGGCGGCCTCGCCTCTTGCGGGTTCTGACCCTGAACGGATCGTCACAGCCCAGTCGCTTCCCATGGCTGGAATGGCAGCCTTGCGACATGGCGCAGGCATTTGCGGAAGACCGCTTGTTCTTCCTCGGTGAAGTCTGCCGACAGAACCTGGTCGAACACACGCGCCGTTTCCGAAAGGTCCTTGTAGGCCAACTGACCCGCAGACGTTAACCTCAGCATGGCATGTCGGCGGTCCGCCTCGACTTCGGTCCGTTTCAGGAACCGCCGTTCCTCGAGTCTGGCCACGGCGCGGCTGACCTTGGTCTTGTGGATGCGGGCGAGGTCGCAGATATCCTTCGCCGTCATGTCGCCGTAGCGGCCGAGATGGAACAGCACCCGCCAATCGGTTCGCAGCATCCCGTAGCGGTCCTTGTAGGCGGCCTGAAACCGGAGGCCGGAGTCTTCAGCTGCCATGTTCAGCAGGTAGGGCAGGAAATCGCGCAGGTCGAAAGGGCTGTCGTTGTCCATGGCGCATCCAAAGCGCTTGTTAGTTACAAAATCAACTAATATCCCGGAAGCGCCACGGATGGAGGGTTCACGATGAACACGCAATCAGCTGCCGCCCCGCTCCGCTCTGCGGCCAGCCCCGTTGGCACAACCGCTGGCTATATGCCCGGCTTCGGCAATGATTTCGAGACCGAGGCTCTGCCCGGCGCGCTGCCTCAGGGCATGAACAGCCCCCAGAAGTGCGACTACGGACTTTATGGCGAACAGCTGTCCGGAACCGCGTTCACCGCGCCCAGCCACCGGAATGAGCGGACCTGGTGCTACCGCATCCGCCCCTCGGTGAAACACACGCACCGCTTCACCGGGATCGACCTGCCCTACTGGAAGTCCGCCCCCCATATTGACCCCGGCGTCGTTAGCCTGGGGCAGTACCGCTGGGACCCGGTGCCGCATTCCGATGCGGATATGACGTGGCTGACGGGCATGCGCACGATGACCACAGCGGGGGATGTGAACACGCAAGTGGGCATGGCGAGCCATATCTACCTTGCGACCCGAAGCATGGTCGACAGCTACTTCTATTCGGCGGATTCCGAACTGCTGGTCGTGCCGCAGGAAGGGCGGCTGCGGTTCTGCACGGAACTCGGCGTGATCGACCTCGCACCGCAGGAAATCGCGATCCTGCCGCGCGGGCTGGTCTACCGGGTCGAGGTCATCGAAGGGCCCGCGCGCGGCTTTGTGTGCGAGAACTACGGGCAGAAGTTCGATCTGCCCGGGCGCGGGCCGATCGGGGCGAACTGCATGGCGAACCGGCGCGACTTCAAGACGCCCGTCGCGGCGTATGAGGACCGCGAGGTGCCGAGCACCGTCACCGTCAAATGGTGCGGCCAGTTCCACGAAACGCGGATCGGCCACAGCCCGCTCGATGTCGTCGCCTGGCACGGCAACTACGCGCCGGTGAAATACGACCTGTCCACCTACTGTCCGGTCGGCGCGGTCCTGTTCGACCACCCCGATCCGTCGATCTTCACCGTGCTGACAGCACCTTCGGGCGTCGAGGGCACGGCGAACATCGACTTCGTCCTCTTCCGCGAACGCTGGATGGTGGCCGAGAACACCTTCCGCCCGCCCTGGTACCACAAGAATGTCATGTCCGAGCTGATGGGCAACATCTACGGGATTTATGACGCAAAGCCGAAAGGCTTCGTGCCCGGGCGGCATGTCGCTGCACAACATGATGCTGCCGCACGGGCCGGACCGGACCGCCTTTGAAAGGGCGTCCAATGCCGACCTGAAGGCGGAAAAACTGGACAACACCATGTCCTTCATGTTCGAGACCCGCTTCCCGCAGCACCTGACGCGGTTTGCAGCGCAGGAGGCACCACTGCAGGACGACTACATCGACTGCTGGGGCGATCTGGAGAAGAAATTCGACGGCACTCCGGGCCGGAAATAGGCGCCTCGCCAAGGATACGTGATGCCACTTCTGAGAAGCTGGGTCAGTTCGGCAAACTCGGCCGAGACACCCTTTCCGCTGAACAACCTGCCCTGCGGGGTGTTTTCGGTCGGCGATGAGGACCCGCGCTGCGGCGTCGCCATCGGAGACATGATCCTGGACATGGCGGGGGCGGAGGAGGCCGGGCTGGTCATGCTGGACGACACGGCCTGTTTCGACCTGCCGTTCTGGAACGAGGTCATGGATCTGGGTCCGCCGGTCTGGGACGCCCTGCGCGACCGGCTGACAGACCTTTTGGCCGAGGGGTCGGCGGAACAGGCCGCCGTCCGGCCGCATCTGGTGCCGATGGCCGGCGCGGTCCTCCACATGCCCTTCCTTGTGGCTGAGTTCACCGATTTCTATGCGGGCCGCCACCATGCGACCAACGTCGGCACCATGTTCCGTGGAGCGGAAAATGCCCTGCCACCGAACTGGCTGCACATGCCCGTCGGCTACAACGGCCGCGCCTCGACCGTTGTGGTCAGCGGCACCGACATCACCCGCCCCAACGGCCAGACGAAGGCAGCCGATGCCGACATGCCAAGGTTCGGGCCGTCGGAGCGGCTCGACTTTGAGCTCGAGATCGGCGCGATCGTCGGCAAAGCCTCGCGCATGGGGCAGCCCGTGACGGTGGCCGAAGCGGACGCGATGATCTTCGGCTATGTCCTTCTGAACGACTGGTCCGCACGCGACATCCAGGCATGGGAGTACCAGCCCCTCGGCCCGTTCCAGGCCAAGGCGTTCGCCACCACCATCAGCCCGTGGATCGTGACGAGGGCCGCGCTGGAGCCGTTCCGAACCGCCACGCCCCCCCGCGAAAAACCGCTGCTACCCTACCTGACCGAACCCGGCCCGATGCTCTACGACATCGACCTCACCGTCACCATGGCCCCGCAGGGCAAACAGGCGACCACGATTGCACGGACGAACTGCAACCAGTTGTACTACTCCGCCGCCCAGCAACTGACCCATCACGCCTCGTCCGGCTGCGCGATGAATGTGGGCGACCTGTTAGGGTCCGGCACGATCTCCGGCCCCCAAAAATCGCAGCGCGGTTCGCTTCTAGAGCTTGGCTGGGGCGGCAAGGAACCCATCACGCTCGACACCGGTGAGCCGCGCACCTTCATCGAAGACGGCGACACGCTGACGCTGGGTGGCCGGGCGGTCGGCGACGGATATCAGATCGGCTTCGGCCACTGCACCGGCACCATTCGCCCGGCCCCGCGGTTTCCGGCATAGGACACCGAACTCGTGGCAAGGCCCTGCGCGCTGCAAGGCGAGCGGCATGGCATGAAGATCGCCTTTGGCGGGATCGGACGGGACTGGGGTGGCGGAGGAGGTGGGATTCGAACCCACGGTGGACTTTCACCCACGTCGGTTTTCAAGACCGGTGCATTAAACCGCTCTGCCACTCCTCCGACCGCGCGCGCTTAGCCTGCCTCACGCGATTCTGAAAGAACCTTGCGGGCTGAAAACCGCGGCCTGGGGACACCCGGCCTTTTCAGCGCGCACCGAAGCAGGTAGATTGCTGACCGAACGCGCTGGAATGCGCGGGGCGAGGCAGACAACAGTCGGGGCAGCCGCTTTTTCCGGCGCGACCCCGTGGCAGGGCAAAGTCCCGCGCGGCGGTGGTCCGTGCGGGCACAAGGGGGCAGGAATGGTGGTATCGGCAATCGGGCGTCTGGGTCTGATCTTGTCACTCGGGCTTGTCCTGGCGGGCTGCGAGGACGGCAAGGGACCTGCCGCCCTGTTCGGACCTGCGGCGAGTTCCTCGGCTGACGGCGCTGCCCCGGCGGCATCGGAGCCCGCCCTGACGGTTGTCGAGAAGGATGTCGAGGCCCCGAATGTCTTTGATCTGACCGACGAGGGCCTCTGGGATGGCCGCCCCTCGCTCGGCGGGGTCTGGGTGGCGCATTCCAGCGTAACGGACCCCGAGCGCGTCATCATCCGCAACCCCGCGAACGGCAAGTCGGTCGTCGGCGCGCTGTTCCGGCGCGAGGCCGCCAATCCCGGGCCGTCGCTGCAGGTCTCCTCGGACGCGGCCGACGCGCTGGGGATGCTGGCGGGGGCGCCAGCATCGCTGGAGGTGGTCGCACTGCGCCGCCAGGGCCTGCCCGAGGCGACACCGGCGGACGAGACGGAATTCCCCGCCGCGCCGACCGAGCCCGTGATCGCGGAGAGCGGCGAGGCGGCAGCGGCAGGTGTCGATGCGGTCGCGGCGACGGCTGCGGCGGCCATTGACGAGGCCGAAGGAATTGCGCCAACGGCAGATGCTGCCGCCGAAACGGGCGCTGACGGCCTTGCGGATGCCAGCGCCACCGACGTTGCGGTGGCCGGGGCCGTTGCCGAAAAGAAATGCCCGTTCTGGCGGAAGAAGAAGTGCGAGGCTGAACGCGCCGCTGCCGCGATGGCAGGCACGACCACGGACGAAACCGCAACCGGGGAGCCGGCCGAAAGCGGCACGGCCGTCGCCGCAGCCGATCCGCAGTCCGATGTCATCGCCGCAACGCCCATCGCGGCAGGCACGCTGACCCGGGCCTACGTCCAGATCGGCATTTTCAGCGTCGAGGAGAACGCCCAGCGCGCTGCAGACCAGATGAAGGCCGCAGGCATGACCGCGACGGTCAAATCCGACCAGTCGCAGGGCAAGACCTTCTGGCGCGTCATCGTCGGACCGGCGGCCAGCGTCGCCGAACGCGATGCGCTGGCGTCCCGTGTGAAGGGGATCGGCTATCCTGATGCCTATCCCGTGTCGAAGTAACCGCCGCGACCGCGCGGCAAACCGGAAAGGGCTGCGCCCATGCTGAGACAACTCGCGGCCCTCGCCGCTGTCCTGACATTTGCCGCCAGCGCGGCCCAGGCCTTCGAAACCCTCGCGCGCGAGGCTTGGGTCTATGACGTGACCTCGGATGTTGTGCTGTTCGAAAAGAACGCCGACACACCCGTTCCCCCTGCATCGATGTCCAAGCTGATGACGCTGAACATGCTGTTCGAGGCGCTGAAGGACGGGCGCGTGCAGCTCGACGAACGCTTTGCCGTGTCCGAACGCGCGCGCTCGATGGGCGGGTCGACGATGTTCCTGAACGAAACCGACCGCCCGACGGCGGAGGAGCTTATCAAGGGCATCATCGTGCTGTCGGGCAACGATGCCTGCGTCGTGGTCGCCGAAGGCCTGGCCGGGTCCGAGGAGGCGTTCGCGCAGAAGATGAACGAACGCGCCAAGGCGATCGGCCTGACGCAGTCGCATTTCGTCAACTCGACCGGCTGGCCCGCCGAAGGGCATGTGATGAGCATGCATGACCTCGGTCGCGTGGCGATCCGCCTGATGACCGAGTTTCCCGACTATTACGGCTATTTCGCCCTGACCGAGTTCGAATTCGACGGCCGTTCGCCCGACAACCGCTTCAACCGCAATCCGCTGTTGAGCCTTGGCATCGGGGCCGACGGGCTGAAGACCGGGCACACGTCCGAGGCGGGCTTCGGTCTGGTCGGCTCGGCCGTCCAGAATGGTCGCCGCATCGTCTTTTCCATGGGCGGCACCGCCGATGCCCAGGCGCGCGCGGAAGAGGCGGAAAAGATCGCGACCTGGGCCTTCCGCGAATTCGCCATGAAGACGATTGCCAAGAAGGGCACGCGGATTGCCGAGGCACCGGTCTGGATGGGCGGCGCGGACACGGTCGGGCTGGTCGTGGCCGAGGATGCAAAGCTGCTGCTGCCGTCCGTCGTGCAGGATACGCTGGCCGCCGAGGTCGTCTACTCCGGGCCGCTGTCGGCACCCATCGAAGAGGGGCAGAAGCTGGCCGATCTGGTGGTCACGATCCCGGGCGGCGCACCTGTCACGCTGCCGCTGGTGGCAGAAACGGCGGTGGCCAAGGGCGGCTTTGCGACGCGGATGACAACGGCCTTCGGGCGTCTCAGCCAAAGGGCGATGGCCCTCGCGGGCAGCTGACCCCCGCGCGATGTTCATCAGTTTCGAAGGCATCGACGGGTCAGGCAAGTCCACGCAGGCACGGATGCTGGCGGAAACCCTGCGCGGGCTTGGCCATGACGTGGTCCTGACCCGCGAACCCGGCGGCAGTCCGGGGGCCGAGGACATCCGCCGTCTGGTGCTGGAGGGCGACCCCGACCGCTGGTCGGCGGAAACCGAGATCCTGCTGTTCACCGCCGCCCGCCGCGATCATCTGGAGCGTGTGATCGCGCCTGCCCTTGCCGCGGGCCGCATCGTCATCACCGACCGCTTTGCCAATTCCACGCGCGTCTATCAGGGCCTGACGCGCGGCGATCTGCGCGCGCGGGTCGATGCGCTGCACGACCTGATGATCGGGCGCGATCCCGACCTGACCTTCCTGATCGACATCGACCCGGCGGCGGGCCTGTCCCGCGCCAAGGGCCGCAAGGGGCACGAGGAACGGTTCGAGGATTTTGGCGAGGATCTGCAGACCCGCGCCCGTGCCGGGTTCCTGTCGCTGGCACAGGCCGCGCCCGACCGTTTCCGCGTCATCGACGGGTCGGGCGCAGCTGACGCCATCGCCGCCGTCATCGCCGCGCAGGCCCGCGCCGCACTTGCAGCGCGATGACCGACGACATCCCGGAATCCGACCGCATCCCCGGCGCGCCGCATCCCCGCGTCACGGCGCAGGTCTTCGGCCATGACGCGGCCGAGGCGCGCATTCTTGATGCGTTCAATGCGGGCCGTCTGCACCATGCATGGCTGATCTCCGGCCCTGAAGGCATCGGCAAGGCGACCCTTGCCTGGCGCATCGCGCGCTTTCTGCTGACCGCGCCCGACCACGACGGCGGCCTGTTCGGCGCGCCCGACCCCGCGACCAGCCTGAACACCGACCCCGACCACCCGGTCGCCCGCCGCGTCGCCGCCCTGTCGGAACCGCGCCTGTTCCTTTTGCGCCGCCCGTGGGACGACAAGACGGAGAGGCTGAAGCAGGACATCCCGGTCGATGAAGTCCGCCGGATGAAGAGCTTCTTCCAGCTGACCGCCGCCGAGGGCGGACCCCGCGTCGCCCTGATCGATGCCGCCGACGACCTCAATCCCAGCGGGGCCAACGCGCTTCTGAAACTGCTCGAGGAACCGCCGCCCCAGGCGACCTTCCTGATCGTCGCCCACCGCCCCTCGGGCCTTCTGCCGACCATCCGGTCCCGCTGCCGTGACCTGCGCCTTTCCCCGCTTTCCGCCCCCGACCTCGACGCTGCGCTGGCCGGGGCCGGGTTCGCCGACCCTGCCGGGCCTGCCCTCGCCACGCTCGCTGGCGGCTCGGTCGGCACCGCCATCCGCCTTCAGGCCGCCGAGGGGCTGGCGTTCTACGCCCGTATCGCCGACCTGTTTGCCACCCTGCCCCGGCTCGACCGCCCGAAGGCGCTGGCCCTCGCCGACCGCGCGGCGCAGCGGGGGGCGGATGCGCAGACCGATCTCATCTTCAGCCTCGCGCTGGCCCTGATCGCCCGCCTCGCCCGCACCGGCGCCACCGGCGCGCCCCCGCCGGAAGCCGCCCCCGGCGAGGCCGCCATGCTCGCCCGCCTCGCGCCCAATCCGGATGCAGGCCGCGCCTGGGCCAACCTGCACGACACCCTCGCCCCCCGCATCCGTCATGGCCGGGCCGTCAACCTTGACCCTGCCACGCTCTTCCTTGATATGGTCCTGCAAACCGAAGACACGGCGGGTCGGCTCGCCCGGGGATAGACCCGATGTCGCAGACATCCGAAGCACCGCCCGAGATCACCGACAGCCACTGTCATCTCGACTTCCCCGATTTCGACGGCGAACTGCCCGACATCCTGTCTCGCGCCCGCGCCGCTGGCGTCACCCGCATCGTCACCATCTGCACGCGGCTGCGCCACGAATCCCGCGTCCGCGCGATTGCCGAGGCCAATGCGGGCGTCTTCTACGCCGCAGGCACCCACCCGATGAGCGCCGCCGAAGAGCCGATGGCGGCGGTCGATGACCTGATCGCCCTTGCGCGCCACCCGAAGATGGTCGCCATCGGCGAGACCGGGCTCGACTACCACTACACCGCCGACACCGCGGCCGTTCAGCAGGAATCCCTGCGCATCCACATCGCCGCCTCCCGGCAGACCGGCCTGCCGCTGATCATCCACGCCCGCGCCGCCGATGACGACATGGCGCGCATCCTGACGGAGGAGTTCAGGAACGGTCCCTATCCGTGCGTCATGCATTGCTTTTCGTCGGGTCCGGGGCTTGCGAAAGCCGCGCTCGACCTCGGCTTCTACCTCTCGATGTCGGGCATCGCGGCCTTCCCGAAATCCGACGACCTGCGCGCGATTTTCCGCGCCGCGCCCCTCGACCGCATCCTCGTCGAAACCGACGCACCCTACCTTGCCCCCCCGCCGCATCGTGGGCGCCGCAATGAACCCGCCTATGCCGCGCATACCGCCCGCGCCGGAGCAGCCCTGTTCGACCTGAGCTACCCCGACTTCGCCGCCGCGACCGAGGCCAACTTCGACCGCCTCTTCTCCAAGGCCGCCCGCGCCAAGGCTGCCGCCTGATGGCCAGCTTGCGCTTCACCATCCTTGGCTGCGGATCGTCCGGTGGTGTGCCCCGCATCGGCGGCCACTGGGGCGCCTGCGACCCTGCGAACCCGAAGAACCGCCGCCTGCGCTGTTCGCTGCTGGTCGAACGGCTGGACGGCACCGGCGTCACCCGCGTCCTGATCGACACCTCGCCCGACATGCGCGCGCAGCTTCTGGCTGCGAACGTGGACCGCCTCGACGCCGTTGCCTACACGCATTCCCATGCGGACCATGTCCACGGCCTCGATGACCTGCGCCAGATCGTCTTCAACGCCCGCGCCCGCCTGCCGGTCTGGGCAGATGCGGACACCGAGAACGCCCTTCTGTCGCGCTTCGCCTATGCCTTCGTGCAGCCCGAAGGCTCGTCCTATCCCCCGATCTGTGACCTGCACCGCATCAAGGGCCCCTTCACCATCACCGGCGCAGGCGGCCCGGTGACGTTCACCCCATTCAAGGTCGACCACGGTGATATCGAGGCGCTGGGCTTCCGCATCGGAGCCCTCGCCTATCTGCCCGATGTCCTGTCGATCCCCGACGACACCTGGCCCAGCCTGCAAAACCTCGATGTCTGGATCGTGGATGCGCTGCGCCGCACGCCGCATCCGACCCATGCGCATCTGTCGCTGACGCTGGACTGGATCGCCCGCGCCCGGCCCGCCCGCGCCGTCCTGACCAATATGCATATCGACCTTGACCATGCGGCGGTCGAGGCCGAGACCCCGGACCACATCAGTGCCGCCTATGACGGCATGGTCATCGAGATGGCGGACTGACGCACACATGCAGGTCCTGATCGACGTCATCCTGCCTGTCTTCCTGCTGATCGCCTTCGGCTACACCGCCGCCCGTGCGGGCATCTTCCGCGAAAGCGCCGTCGAGGGTGTGATGACCTTCGCCCAGACCTTCGCCGCGCCCTGCCTTCTGTTCCGCTCCATCGCCACGCTCGATCTTGCGCAGGACTATTCCTTCGGCCTGATGGCCAGCTTCTACATCGGGGCGTTCGCCAGCTTCGCCGCCGGGTTCTTCGGCGCACGCCTGCTGTTCGCCCGCCCTGCCGCCGATGCCGTCGCCATCGGCTTCTGCTGCCTCTTCTCCAACTCGCTCCTCCTCGGCGTGCCGATCACCGAACGCGCCTACGGCACCGCCGCGCTTGGCGGGGAACTTCGCCATCATCTCGGTCCACGCCCCTGTCTTCTACGCCTTCGGGATCACGTTGATGGAGATTGTGCGGTCCCGCGGCCAGGGCCTGCCCGTCGCCCGGGTCGCGCGGCAGGTCGCCACCGGCATCCTGACGCAGCCGCTGGTCATCGGCATCCTCTGCGGCTTTGCCGTGAATTTTGCGGGCAACCCCTTGCCCGGCCCGGTCTGGGACATGACCGGGATGCTCGCCGCCACCGCGCTTCCGACCGCGCTGTTCGCCCTCGGCGGTGTTCTTGTCCGCTACCGCCCCGAGGGCGACCGGATGACCATCGGCATGGTCGTCTTCTGTTCGCTGGTCCTGCACCCCGCAATCGCCTACGGGCTCGCCCGCTTCGGCTTCGGCCTTGGCACCGACGCGCTCCGCTCCGTCACCGTCACCGCCGCGATGGCCCCCGGCGTCAACGCCTATGTCTTCGCCAACATGTACGGCACGGCCAAGCGCGTCGCCGCGTCGGGCGTGCTCGTCGGCACGGCGGTGTCAATCCTGACCGCGTGGGTCTGGCTGGGTGTGCTGCCGTGAGGGGTGGCAGGTTTACGGCGTGGAGCCGCCGAAGATGCCAGCTGCGTTGCCCGCAGCCGTATCCAGGACAATTGTCCCACCCACTTCACCCGCCGTCGGCCCGAAGAAACGCCCGTTTATACGAGAATTCGCAGCGTTGACTGTTGTGAGGTTCCCGACACTGATGAGGTCACCAATGAAGCCGTTCCCATTGATCGGGACCGCCACAAAGGCGAAGATCAGGGTCGGATCCGAAGCCAGTAGGCCGTTGAGCGTGCCATCGACTGTCGAACCGGCAAAGTCGGCGTTCAAAGTGAATGATCCCAGCGCCTGCTGGCCGTCGCCCGCAACCGTCGCAGTCAGCCCGGAATAGGTAGCGGTGCCAGTGATCGGCATCGCTGCAATGGCTGTGCGGTTGCCGTGAACGAACCCATCGACATAGCGAAAGCCCGATGCCGGATCGTTCAGCACAAGGAAGTAGAGCATGTCGGTGGTAGGCGTTTCGCCATTGATATTGTTGTACACGCCGACGCGCCATTCGCCGCTTGCATCGACGAACATGCCCAGCATCGCGTCGTATGTCAGGGCGATCAGGCTACCCGTTCCGGGATCAAGCGTCGCTTGCGTCGCGCTGGTGAATTTGAGCTTGGCCTGATACTCGAACACTGTGCCGGTCGATCCCGGAGTTGCCGGATCGATCTCGGCGCTCGCCGCATTCGCCGTGAATTGCCGCCCTACCACCCCGCCGGGGATGTTGACGCCCATCACGGCCGGGCCATTCGGATTTGCCGGTGGCACGACACCGCTCCCGCCCGACCCGCCGCAGGCAGACAGCGCGGCCAATGCCGCCGCAATGCAATAATGCCTCATCGTACCACCGCTCAAACCGGACGCCCCTCCCCCGAAGAGCCTGACCGCCAGATTGTCATGCGGATCACGCCTGTCAACGCCGACGGCACCACCGCGACCGCAGAAACCGGCAGTCCGGTTTCCGCATACGGGACAAACCGCGTGACTCGGCAGGATCAGGGTGCCGATCCGCCGAAAACCCCCGCCGCGGTGCCGAGCGACGTATCGAGGATCACCGACCCGCCGACCTCACTCCCCGAAGGGCCGAAGAACCGCCCGATCACCTGCGATCCGGTCGTGGTCACGCCGGGCGTGGTCGTCGTCAGCCCGGTCACGAAGCTGTTGCCGCTGAACGTCACCGGCGTCAGGTTCAGCACCAGTGTGGGGTCAGCAGGCAGCGCGCCGGTCAGCGTGCCGGTCAGCGACGATGACCCCGGCGCGCCGAAGGTTGCGTTGAACTGGAACGACCCCAGCGCCGTTGCGCCGCTTCCATCGCGCGTGCTGACCGCGCCGGCATAGGTCGCGGCGCCGGTCGTTGGCATCGACGCCGCCGGCGTCAGGTTGCCCTGAACGAACTGGTCGTAAACCTGCGTACCGGTCGTGGGCAGATCGGCCACCACGAAAAACAGCATGTTCGTCACGTTCGTGACGCCGCCCAGATTGTCATAGACGCCCATCACCACGGTCCCCGTCGGATCGGTGAACATACCCAGGGTGGCGTCGTAGGTGACAGTCACGGGTGCCGCGCCGCTGAACGTCACGCTGGCCGTGGTGCTGGACAGGAAGCGCACTGCCTCGTGGTTCTTGGCAGCGACTGCCGACGAAGTGCTACCCGGATTCGCCGTGTCAGTCTCCACCCGGGCAGCCGTCGCCGAAAAGCTACGGCCGACGACGCCGCCGGGAATCGTCACGCCCATGACCGGCACCGTGGTTGTGGTGGTTCCGCCCCCGCCACAGGCCGACAATGCGGCCAAGGCCGCGACCGCGATCACTCGTCTCATGGCGAACTCTCCCCGACACGGGCTCCCCTCCAGCGGAAGCCCAACGACCAATGCGCAAAGGTCACCGAGTCTGTCAACGGCGCGGTTTCCCGCGCTGCGCGTGCCCTCGCGTCAGCTTGGCACCTGGGACGCGAAAACCACAGTCAGCGCGGCGTGACACCGCGCAGGCGTTTCAAGCGCGCGTGAGCGGAGTCACCACCGCAAGGCTAACCAACATCAGGCTAACCAAGCTGACCGGCCCACACATGTACGTGCACAATTCGTGCTGGGATCATCTGCGCATGCGACCGCGCCCCCGTCCGATAGATAGGCGTGGCTCGACGTTCTGCATCAGGTGACAGTCAGATTGTTGCATCCAAGCTCAGATCGATGTCACTGTTTGACTGTGCCAAACACCCCAATTGCACTTCCGCTTGACGTGTTCAGCGAAATTGTTCCGGCGATCTCATCGCCACTCGGTCCAAAGAAGTTGCCATAGAAGAACGAGTTGCTGACCGTGACGTTGGGGCTGCCGGCCAGCATATTCCCATTGACCGACCCATCTGAATTCGCACTTCCGTTGAACTGAAAACTCAATGTGGTGTCCGCAGGAAGAATTCCCGTTGTCGATCCCAAAACAAACCCACCGCTTAAATCTGCAATTAATGTCACGTCACCGATTGCAGTGTTCTGAAATGCATCAATCATCTCGGCCTTTCCGAGATACGTGGCACTTGCCGTCGGAATGTTGGCGACCAGCGTAGTGTTTCCAGCAGCAAAGTTGAGAATGAAGGGTGTGAAAACGGGGTCATTTTTAACCATGAAGTAGTATTCAACATTCTGCGATGGTGCCATTCCGCCTATTGAGCTGGTTATAGCCAGTAGGGTGCTCCCATCGCTCGACACATAGTAGCCAAGCATGGGATCATAGTTCAGTCGGCTAACTTGATTTTTGGTGGCCACATCGAGAGTCGTCGCCGATACGTATGTGACGACGACATTATCAACTGACGTTGAGGCACTGGGCTGAGAGAAATTGAGGCTTTGCGCGCGTCCGGCGACCACCTTAACCGGTTGAACAGAGCCCGTTGTAGTGCCGCCGCAAGCCGTCAATGCGGCCAACGCCGCAAAACCCATATACTTCTGCACAATGCCACCCTTGCCAGCACCCTCCCCCGAGGGTTGTCAGATCAGGATCATCGGACCCCAACAGGAGTCAACAAATCTCGCGCCAGCGATACAGCGAAAACAATCAGTTTCCGATTTGTGCTGCTTCTACCGGTCGAATCCGAACGCCTACCGCGGCGTGACACCTCGCAGGCGTTCCGAGCGCCGCCGCAGCAGTTCGACCGTCGCCAGCAGCGCGATCGAGATGATGACGAGCAGCGTCGCAACCGCCAGGATCGCCGGGCTGATCTGTTCGCGGATGCCGTTCCACATCTGGCGCGGGATCGTCTGCTGGTCCGGCCCCGCGATGAACAGCACGGCGACGACCTCGTCGAAGCTGGTGACAAAGGCGAACAGCGCACCCGAGATCACCCCCGGCAGGATCAGGGGCATGATGACCTTGAAGAACGTGACGCGCGGGTTCGCGCCCAGCGACGCCGAAGCACGCGACAGCGACTGGTCGAACCCCACCAGGGTCGCGGTCACGGTGATGATGACGAACGGTATGCCCAGCGTCGCATGCGCCATGATGACGCCGAGATAGGTGTTGGCAAGGCAGCCGCGCTTGGACAGAAGCGGGGCCATCAGGCTGCCGAGCGAGCTGTCCGGCGACAGGCAGGCCGAGGAATAGAAAAAGAACATCCCGGTCGCCACGATGATGATCGGCACGATCATCGGCGAGATCAGGATCGCCATGATCGCCTTGCGGAACGGCATTTCGGGCCGCGACAAGCCCAGCGCTGCCAGCGTGCCGAGAACCGTCGCAAGCAGCGTCGACCAGAACCCGATGACGATGGAGTTCTTCGCCGCCCGCAGCCAGGTCGCATTGTTCCAGAAGTCCGACCACCAGGCACTGTCGCGCGCGACCTCCGGGGCCTTCATCCCGAAGGTCAGCAGGCTGTCGTACCAGCGCAGCGAATACCCCGCCGGATCGAAGGACAGCATCTTCTGCGTGAAGGTGAAATAGGGCTCCGCGTTGAAGGACAGCGGGATCACGATCAGGATCGGCGCCATCAGGAACACGAAGATCAGCACGCAGATCACCTGATAGGTGCGGTGCCAGACGCGTTCGAGCGGTGAGGCATAGGTCGGCAGGGCCATCCCGTCACCCGAGCTTCAGGTTGTCGATGCCGACCAGCTTGTCATAAAGCCAGTACAGGATCAGCACGGCCGCCAGCAGCAGCGCAGCCAGCGCCGCGGCCATCGACCAGTTCAGCGACTTGTTCATGTGGAACGCGATCAGGTTCGAGATCAGCTGACCGTCCGCGCCGCCGACCAGCGCGGGCGTGATGTAGTAGCCCACGGCGAGGATGAAGACGAGCAGCGCCCCCGCGCCGATCCCCGGCAGCGTCTGCGGCAGGTAGATGCGCCGGAAAGCCGTCCAGCTGGTGGCACCCAGGCTGCGCGCCGCGCGCACATAGGTCTGCGGGATCGTCCGCATGACGGAATAGAGCGGCAGGATCATGAACGGCAGCAGGATATGCGTCATCGCGATGATCGTGCCCAGCCGGTTGTTGATCATCGCCAGCCGCCCGTCGTCGCCGATGATGCCGAGGCCGACCAGTATATCGTTCAGCACGCCCTGGCTCTGCAGAAGCACGATCCAGCTGGTCGTGCGCACCAGAAGCGAGGTCCAGAACGGCAGCAGCACCAGGATCATCAGAAGATTGGATTTCGACAGCGGCAGCGTCGCCAGCAGATGCGCGATGGGAAATGCCAGCAGCAGGCAGATGACCGTGATCGTGGCCGACAGCATGAAGGTGCGCACGAACAGCTTCACATAGATCTGCCGCTCCTCGGGCACCCGCACGACCGATCCCGTCTCATCGCGCTGCCGGTCCACCGCCGCGACGTAGAAGTCCGGCGTATAGGCGTGCGACGCCGACCGCATCACCGCCCAGAGCGTCGCGTCGCCCCATTTCGCATCCTCGGCCAGCAGCGCCTCCTTGTAGGGTGGCGTCAGGGTGTCTGCGCCCCGCACGGCCGCCTTGAACAGCGACAGTGTGCCGGGCACGTCATAGTTGATCCGCGTGCCTGCGTTGCCGCCGGACTTCTCGACCTTCATCACCTTCAGGTCGGCCGCCAGCGCCGCATAGGCGCCCTCATCTATTTCGCTTCCCGCCGGATTCGCCGCGAACCATGTCACCAGGTTCGGCACCGCGCGCGAGAAGGTGTCGTTGTGCACCGAGCGTCCCAGCATCTGGAAGATCGGCATCACGAAGGTCAGCATGATGAACAGCAGAAGCGGCAGCACCAGCAGAAACGCGCGCCGCTTCGACCGCCGCTGCGCCCGCGCCAGCGCCGCCTTCAGCGGACGGCCGTCCGACGTCGTCAGCAGCGCCGTCGGCGGAACCCGGGATGCGGTCATCTCAGCCATGTCGCGCCTTTGCTGGGTCGGGTGGACAAGCGGCCCCCGGACCAGTCCGGGGGCCGCCGATGGTCACAGGATCAGTTCGCGGCCAGCCAGGCGTTGAACCGCTCGTTCAGTTCCGCGTCGCGGTCCGCCCAGAACTCATAGGACGAGGCCAGAGCGTTGGTCAGGTTCGCGGCCGAGGTCGGCATGTAGGGGCCCATCTCGGTCTTGCCGTCGTTGAACATTCCGACCATCGCGCCCGATGACTTGCGGGCCGGGCCGTAGCTGATCCACTTCGCCTGTTCGGCCAGCGATGCCGACGAGGTTGCGAAAGCGACGTATTCCTTGGCCTTCTCGAGGTTCGGCGCGCCCTTCGGAATCACGAACATGTCGTATTCATAGACCTGCCCGTCCCAGACGGTCGCAAAGGGTTTCCCCTCGTTCACGGCCGCCGCAAAGATGCGCCCGTTATAGGCCGTCGTCATCGCCACTTCGCCGTCCGCCAGCAGCTGCGGCGGCTGCGCGCCCGCTTCCCACCAGACCGTGTCGGCCTTGATCGTGTCGAGCTTGGCGAAAGCCTTGTCCACGCCTTCGGGTGTTTCCAGGGTCGCATAGACATCGGCCGCCGGAACGCCATCCGCCATCAGCGCCATTTCGAGGTTCGCCTTGGCGCCCTTGCGCAGGCCGCGCTTGCCGGGGAACTTGGTGGTGTCGAAGAAGTCGGCCATCGTCGTCGGGCCTTCCGGGAACTTCGTCGTGTCATAGGCGAAGACGGTCGAGAACACGATGTTCGCCACGCCGCAATCGGTCAGCGCGCCCGGCAGGAAGTCGTCCGCCGCAGCCATGCCGTCGGCACCGGCCGGCAGCGCTGCATGGTCCATCGTCTCCAGCAGGCCCTCGTCGCACATGCGCACGGCGTCGGCATATTCGACGTCGGCCACATCGACCGTCACGTTGCCCGCCTCGACCATCGCCTTGATCGGCGCGTTCGGGTTGTCGGCGGCGACCATCGCCACATTGGTGCCCGTGGCCGCCGTGAACGGCTTGTTGTAACCTTCGATCTGGCTCGTCTCGTAGGCGCCGCCCCAGGACATCACCGTCAGGTCCTGCGCCGAGGCGGCAAAGGCCATCCCCGACAGCGCCGTCGTCAGGATCAGAGACTTCTTCATTCGGGTCGCTCCCAGTGTTGATCTTCTGTCTTCGTTGTCCAGCCGCCTGTCCGTGCGGCTTTTCCGTCGTCCGCTGCCCCTGCCCGCGGGCAGCGGCCATCGGATCCCTCACATCGGATCAAGCGCGCGGGCATCCTGCGGATGCCAGCCGACCTTGATCCGCTCGCCCGCCGTCAGCTTGGTCTGGCCCAGCGTGTTGCGCATCTTCATCACGAAATCCTCGGACCCCGCCACCCGCAGCCGCGCGCGCAGGATATCGCCCATGTAGATGACCTCCATCACGTCCGCCCCGATCGTGTGGGCGTCCTTCGGCATCATCTCGGGCTTGAACTCGACCCGTTCGGGCCGGATCGACACCAGTGTCTGCTGGCCCTTTTCGCGCACGTTCACCGGCGTCGCGTCGATCAGCTCGCCCGTTGCCAGCCGCACCAGCGCCTTCTGCCCGTCCAGCTCCTCGATCGTGCCCGGCAGCTTGTTGTTCTCGCCGATGAACTGCGCCACGAAACTGTTGCGCGGTCGCTCGTACAATTCATCCGGCGCGTCCAGCTGCTGGATCACGCCGTCGTTGAACACTGCCACGCGGTCGCTCATCGTCAGCGCCTCGCCCTGGTCGTGCGTGACGTAAACCACCGTGATTCCAAGGCGTTCGTGCAGGGCCTTGATCTCGAACTGCATGTGTTCGCGCAGCTGCTTGTCCAAAGCGCCCAAGGGTTCGTCCATCAGCACAAGTTCCGGGTCAAACACCAAAGCGCGCGCCAGCGCGATACGCTGCTGCTGGCCGCCCGACAGCTGCGCCGGACGCCGGTTGATGAACGACCCCATCTGCACCATGTCGAGCGCCCGCTTGACCTTGGCCTCGCGGTCCGACTTCGACATGCCCCGCACTTCAAGCGGAAACGACAGGTTCTCGCCCACCGACATGTGCGGGAACAGCGCGTAGTTCTGGAACACCATGCCGATGCCGCGCTTGTGCGGCGGCACCTGGTTGATCGGACGCCCTGCCAGCCTGATCTCGCCGTTCGTCGCGGTCTCGAAACCCGCCAGCATCATCAGGCAGGTCGTCTTGCCCGATCCCGACGGCCCCAGCATCGTCAGGAACTCACCCTTCGGCATCGAAAGGTTCAAATCCTTCACGACCAGCGACACGCCGTCATAGCTTTTCTGAACGCGCTCAAAGGCGACAAAGGCGTCGGTCGAGGCCGTGGCAGCCAAATTGTTCTCCCCGTATCGCCCCGGACGTTACCCGCCCGTGGGCTTTCGCGCGACTAAAGCGGATGGACCGACCGGTTTCAACAGGCTTGTTGGCTCAGGTCTGGATATTTCGCGGGCATGTGAGCATTTGTTCGGCAACTTGCGGATGCCTGGCGGCTTTCCGAAGCTGGCAAGGGGCAGACTACTCAACACATCGCCGCGTCACGGTCCAAGGCTGGTGCGGATGAAAAGACTCGAACTTTCACTCCGGTTAAGGAACAGCGACCTCAACGCTGCGCGTCTACCAATTCCGCCACATCCGCACGCTTGGGCCTTGGATGGCCGCGCGTATAGCCAAGCCGCGCGGCGATGAAAAGGGGCAAGATAGCCCCTTTCGCCACCCGCTACGCTCAGTTGCGGAACAGCAGGAACGGCAGCTGCGCAACAAAGGGCAGCGCGTCGATCTTGTCTGCGGTCATCGCCGCGCCGCCGGTTTCCGCCACCGCGACCACAGGGGCCTCGGGTGCTGCGGGCGCGACCGCAACCTCCTCCGTCGCCTCGGGTGCCGCCGGCACCTCGAAGGTCGGCAGCGCAGCCGGCACCGGCTCGGGCAGCGCCGCCTGCTCGGGCTTGCCGCCGACAATCAGCGCCGCCTTGCGGATCAGGTCCAGCCGCTCGGGCTGGCCCGGCGCAAAGACCGCCATGTTCCCCGTCCCCGCCGCCTCAACCCCCGCTTCGTACCAGGCCAGCGCCAGGTCTGGCCGCTGTGTCGCGCCGAAACCCTGGCTCAGATGATGCCCCAGCAACTCGCCGTAGGCCCCCTCGCCCAGACCCGCCAGCAGCAGCGCCGACGCCACCGCCACATCCATGTTGTCGGTCCTGTATCCCACCGACAGGCAGATTTTCGCCGTCCCGGACAACTGCGTCGGCGACATCCCCGTGCCCAGCGCAAAGGCCTGCACTTCGGACACCACATCCGCCATCGGCTTCAGCGACAGCGACGCGATCTGCGCCTGCATTGCGGGGCCGAAGCCTTCGCACTGCGCCGCGATCTGTTCCGGCGTGAAGCCCGCCACCTGCCCCGCCAGATCCTCGCCCAGCGAAATCGCATAGCCCCGCGCCAGGCAGAACTGCTCGCCCAGCGCCTGCATCGGGTCCGACATCGACGCCACCGTCGTGTAGCCGCCGTTGGTCGAGGTCATCAGGCTGACCTTGTTGCAATGCGAGGCCAGCGAGGCGTTGCGTGCCCCCGGTCCCGAGGAAGCTCGGCAGCGCCGCGACGGTCTCGGATGGCGGCCGGTACCGCAGGCTCTGCCTCCGTTCAGCGGCTGCCATCGCGGCCCCTCTCGTCCGCCGTCACCCTCTCGGCCGCAAACGGATTGGTCTTCTGCGCAGGGTCGGTCGGCGCCACCGCCGCGACCGGCGGCTGCACGATGCCCGCCGCCTCGTCGCGCCACGCGACAAGCAGCCCGCGCATGCCCATCGGGTTGGCCGCCGCCTGCTGCAGCGTCAGCGCCCCGCCCGCCATGCCGCGCTGATACGACCCGACCAGCAGGGTGCGTTCGTATTCGGTCAGCTGCCCTGTCGGCGCATAGCCCAGCGTCAACTGATACTCGCTGATCGCCGCGCGGCTTTTCGGACCGATCGACCCGTCGGGCGTGCCGACCGGATAGCCGAAATAGTTCAGAGCGGTCTGCACCTCGACATTCGCCGCGCGCTGCGCCGAGGTCTGGCCGGACGACGCTGAACGCGCCTTGGTCGAGGTCGTCCTCTTCTTCGACTTGTTCGCCTCGTTGACGATCACACCTCCGATGATACCGCCGATAAGCCCGCCGACCAGCGCATCGCCATCCGCGAAGACCGGCTGTGCATGGCCCAGCGCCACCGATGCCGCGACAACGGACGCCGCCAAATGCCTTGAAATCATGTCACTCTCCCGCAAATGCGCCGCGCGTCAGCCGCCGCAGCCTCGAAACCCCACCCAGAAGATGCGCGGAAAGTCTGAACCGGCGTCCCGAGTCTGGCAATGCCGGATTTCCTGCCCAACCGCCCATGCGACCGCCCCCTCGCATCCGGATCCGCGCCCCGGCTACACAGTGGCCGATGGTCGAATGGATCCACAGTCCCGGGCTTGTCCCCTATGCCGAGGCGCTTGCCTTCATGGATACCCGCGCCACCGCCATCGCCGAGGGCCGCGCGGACGAGGCCGTCTGGCTCTTGGAACATCCGCCGCTTTACACCGCCGGAACCTCGGCCAACCCAGCCGACCTGACCGATCCCGGCCGTTTTCCCGTCCACAAGACCGGGCGTGGCGGGCAGTACACCTATCACGGCCCCGGCCAGCGCGTCGTCTATGTCATGCTGAATGTGGGCGCGCGCGGCCGCGACGTGCGTTGCTTTGTCCGCGATCTGGAAAACTGGGTCATCGCCACGCTGGCCGAATTCGGGGTGAAGGGCGAAATACGGCCCGGCCGCGTCGGCGTCTGGGTCGTGCGACCTGACCGCCCGCCATCCGCCGACGGCACCCCGGCCGAGGACAAGATCGCCGCCATCGGCATCCGCCTCCGTCGCTGGGTGTCGCTGCACGGCCTGTCGGTCAACGTCGAACCCGATCTCACGCATTTCACCGGCATCGTCCCCTGCGGCATCCGCGACCATGGCGTGACCAGCCTTGTCGATCTTGGCCTGCCGGTCACAATGGCCGACCTTGACGCGGCCCTTGCCGCAACTTTCGACCGCGTCATCACGCCCCGCTGCGACTGACACCCCGCTCACGCGCCCTTCACCTTGCCGTGCGGTCAGGCCACGGACCGTTGCAGATGCCGCCGCGTTTCCGCTATCTCGCCGCACCGGCGCATTCTGCCGGTTTGACCGATACGACATTCTCCAAGGTGATTTTGATGACCGCAGATTCCGTCCGGGACATTGCGTCCCGTCTCAGCCAATCCTTCCACGCGCTTGCCGCCCTTGGTCTGGCGCTCCAGTCCCGCGACATGTCAAGGCAGCCCGATCCCGGCCTGCGATCCGCGATCGACGACGTGATCGACAGTCAGGGCTGGCGCGCTGCCGTCGACGCCATTCCGCCGCACGACATCCCGCCTGTGCTCGCTGCGATCCGGGCCGATCTGCTGATCGGACCGAAGCTGGCCGCGGGAAACAGCGCGACCGCCCCCGGCTGGGCGCACACCGAAGATGACCTCCTCCAGACCTTCGGCGAGGTGTCTGCCGGTTTCCCGCGCCTGTTCCGCGCGCAGCCTTCTTCCCGCAATGCCCGGCCTTTCCGAACGGCTCGCCGCGCCGGGTGCACGCTTCCTCGACATCGGCACCGGCGTCGCCGCCCTGACCATCGCCATGGCGCGCGACTGGCCCGGGCTTCGGATCACCGCACTTGAGCCCCATCCGCCCGCCCTTGCGCTGGCGCGCGGAAACGTGGCTGCCGCCGACCTCGACGCGCGCGTCGTGCTGCATCCGACCAGGGGCGAGGCGCTGGAGGATGTCGCAGCACATGACCTCGTCTGGATACCCAGCGCCTTCATCCCGGAAACGGCGATCCCCGAGGTCATCGCGCGCGCCGCGCGGGCGCTGAAGCCCGGCGGCTGGATGATCTATGCGATTGTCCGACAGGGCAGCGACAGCGCCGCCAATGCGCTGGCGCGTTTCCGCACCGCGTTCTGGGGCGGCAGCCTGCTGGGCCCCGACGCGGTCGCGGGCCTTATGTCCGCCAGTGGCCTTGCCGACGCCCGCCTGATGGACGGACCGGCGCATTCGACCATCGGGATGATGACCGCGCGCCGCCCTGAGGACTAGAAGGAATCGGGTCGCAGGCCGTGGCCGGTCTGCGACCCGCGCGCGTCACATGCCTTCGTGCATCGCGTCCATCGCCATCATGTCCGGCTTGCCGTCGCAGGATTTCATGATCGAACCCATGACTTCCTCGTCCGACATTTCCAGCTTCATCTTGTCGGCCATCTCGTCCTTCATGGCACCTTCCTTGATCGCCATCGTCGCCTTCATCATGCCGTCCTTGTCCATCGCCGCGAAGTCGCCGCAGGTCATTTTCGAGGCGTCGGCCATGTCTTCGGCCATGGCGGGCGCGGCCAGGGCCGCAATCGTCATCAGTGCCGCAAATGCAAGTTTCATCGTGGTCCATCCCTTGTTTGTCAGGACCGCGTGGCTGCGGTCCCTGATGCTCTGATAGCCGCGCCCCGATCACATCCGTTTCCCGTCCGCGTGAACGCACGCGGACGTGCTTCACTGAAACGTCCGGCCCGCCCTGCGGGTGTCCAGGTCGGCAGCGGATTGACGCAGGTTTCACGGCACAATCGCGGGACCGGCACTTAGTTTGAAGTCATTGAACCGGATCATTGCATCGAAGGAATTCGCCATGAGCAACGTCGTTTACACCATATCCGCGGGCATCCTGGCCGCTGTCGCGGCAGCCGCCACATCCTTTGTCTTCGCCACAACCGTCGCCCCTGCATCCGTCGGGGCCGACGCCCGGCCGCTGACGCTGGTCTCTGTTCCCGGCGCCCAGAGCGGTCCGTGGTCCTTTCCGCGCCGCGGTCTGCGGCATTCCGTCGTGATCGACGGGCGCCCCACTCTGGTCGATGAAGCCGTGCTGCGCAGCCGCATCGCCGCAGGTACTGTCCGCGTCGTCTTCCCCGGCACGGACGTCGCCTGGCCCGCAGGCGGCCGCCGCACCTCTGCCTATCCGCCGGACTGGTTCTGACGGCCGGTCATCCTGACCCGCTGCCCCTTGCACGGCACGCCGGGGGGCGCGTCACTTTTTCCCACCCGGGCGCAGCATAAGCGATTGCCCAAGCCCCGCCGGGGCGGTATTCCCGACGCAAAGGCAGCGGTCCTCCTGCGTGAGGGCCGCCTGCAATGCCAACGGGAGCATACCATGGCCGCCGACGCCGCCCTGCACGGTCACGACCACCATGACGACCGCACGTTCTTCACGCGCTGGTTCATGTCCACGAACCACAAGGACATCGGCATCCTCTATCTCTTCACTGCCGGTGCCGTCGGCTTCGTGTCGGTCTTGTTCACCGTCTACATGCGCATGGAACTGATGCATCCCGGCGTCCAGTACATGTGCATGGAGGGTGCGCGCCTCACTGCGGCCGCCACGCTCGCCGAATGCACGCCGAACGGGCATCTGTGGAACGTGCTGATCACCGGCCACGGCATCCTGATGATGTTCTTCGTCGTGATCCCCGCGCTCTTCGGCGGATTCGGGAACTATTTCATGCCCTTGCAGATCGGCGCGCCCGACATGGCGTTCCCGCGCATGAACAACCTGTCCTACTGGATGTATGTCGCGGGCACCTCGCTGGCCGTCATGTCGGTCTTCGCGCCCGGCGGTGAAGGCCTGCAGGGCGCGGGCGTCGGCTGGGTGCTCTATCCGCCGCTGTCAAGCGGCGAGGACGGCTATTCGATGGACCTTGCGATCTTCGCGGTCCACCTGTCGGGCGCATCCTCGATCCTCGGCGCGATCAACATGATAACCACGTTTCTGAACATGCGCGCGCCCGGCATGACGATGCACAAGGTGCCGCTGTTCGCATGGGCGATCTTTGTCACTTCGTGGCTGATCCTTCTGTCGCTTCCCGTGCTGGCCGGTGCGATCACGATGCTGCTCACCGACCGCAACTTCGGCACCACGTTCTTCGACGCGGCAGGCGGCGGCGACCCGATCCTCTATCAGCACATCCTGTGGTTCTTCGGCCACCCCGAAGTCTACATCATCATCGTCCCCGGCTTCGGCATCATCAGCCACGTCATCGCGACGTTCTCTAAAAAGCCGATCTTCGGCTATCTGCCGATGGTCTATGCGATGGTCGCCATCGGCGCGCTTGGCTTCGTCGTCTGGGCGCACCACATGTACACCGTCGGCATGTCGCTGACCCAGCAGTCTTATTTCATGCTGGCGACGATGGTCATCGCGGTCCCGACGGGGATCAAGGTGTTCTCCTGGATCGCCACGATGTGGGGCGGCTCGATCGAGTTCAAGACGCCGATGCTCTGGGCCTTCGGGTTCCTGTTCCTGTTCACCGTCGGCGGCGTCACCGGGATCGTGCTGAGCCAGGCTGCCGTCGACCGCGTCTATCACGACACCTACTACGTCGTGGCGCACTTCCACTACGTGATGTCCCTCGGCGCGGTCTTCACGATCTTCGCGGGCGTCTATTACTGGATCGGCAAGATGTCGGGCCGCCAGTATCCCGAATGGGCGGGCAAGCTGCATTTCTGGATGATGTTCATCGGGTCGAACCTCACCTTCTTCCCGCAGCACTTCCTCGGACGTCAGGGCATGCCGCGCCGCTACATCGACTACCCCGAGGCCTTCGCCTACTGGAACTGGTGGTCCTCGATGGGCGCGTTCCTGGCGTTCTCGTCCTTCGTGCTGTTCATCGGCATCGTGTTCTACACGCTGCGCTTCGGCCAGCGGATCACGCAGAACAACTACTGGAACGAATACGCCGACACGCTGGAATGGACCCTGCCCTGCCCGCCGCCGGAGCACACGTTCGAGCAGCTGCCCAAGCGCGAGGACTGGGACCACAGCCACGCGCACTGAGGCGGCTGAAACCGACAGGGCCCCGGAGCGATCCGGGGCCTTCCGCCCTAATCAGGGACGGTGCCGCGACTGTCCTGGTTCGCCACCTCGCGCAGCATCTGCCCGGCGACGTCGGCCTTCAGATCGGCAAACCGCACGAAGCTGAAGTTCCCCTGCCCCATCCGCAGCTCTCCCAGCCGGCCGCGATACCGCTCCAGCACCTCGGCTGCCTGCACATAGACGCTGATGTAATTCTTCTGCAGCGCCACCCCGACCCTTGGCCATTCGACACCGTTTTCGGACTTTGTCAGTCCGTAGCCGATCATCCTGAACCGCATGCCGGGCGTCCCGGCAGGCGTTCCGGCATGGAAGTATCGCTCAAGATGCGGCGCTGCAGTCCGGATCAGGGCATCCAGCGCCTCCAGATCATTGCGCCGTGCCGGATCGAATTCGAGATACGCCCCGATACTTCCTACATCGACCTTGAACATGCCATCCGCCCCTTGCCGCAGCCCTTGCCCTGCGCCACCTTACCCCAATGCCCTACGAATGGCTTCCCAAGTCCGACGGCGAAAACCGCCTGCATCTCTGGCCCTACCGCTCGCTGACCCCGCGCGGGTTTGTGACCTTCATCGCGATCACCTGCGGCATGCTGGCGATCCCTCTTGCCGGGCTGCTCGGATCAAAGGCGATGTGGGGGCTGCTTCCTTTCATGGCGCTGGCCGTGGGCGGCATCTGGGTTGCGCTGAACCGCAGCTGGCAGGCAGGGGACATCGCCGAGGACCTGAGCCTGGGGCCTGACCGCGCCGTCCTGCGGCACCGCGCCGCTGACGGCACCGAACAGCGGTGGGAGGCCAACCCCTACTGGGTTTCTGTGCATCTGCACGAAACCGGCGGCCCGGTGCCGAACTACCTGACGCTCAAGGGCGGTGACCGCGAGGTCGAGATCGGGCGCTTCCTGTCCGAGGACGAGCGTGTGGCGCTGGCGCGGGAACTGTCGGCGGCGCTGGCGCGACTGCGCTGACAGAGGAAGATCGTTCACGAACGATCTTCCGCCCTTGAAGGGCTTTCGTGAAAGCCCTTCCGCGGACTGGCTCGGCTCCTTTAACCCGTGGTCACAGATCCCGGACCATCCGCACTTCCGCGTCGCCCGAGCCCGTTTCGGCAATGCTCATATCGTCGGCAAATCCGAAACTGCGGTACAGCGCCAGCGCCTCGGTGTGGCGCGGGCTGGCCGCCAGCATCATCCGGCGGTAGCCAAGCGCCTTCGCCGTCGCCAGAAGTTCCGCCACCAGCGTCCGCCCGACGCCATGCCCGCGCGCCGCATCGCGCACATACATCCGGTTCATCTCGCAGATGCCCTCGGAATGCCGCTTGGTCATCACGACGCCGACCGGAACCCCGTCGAGCCGCGCCAGCAGGCAGTCCGCCGTCGGCGGCGCGAACCGGGTCAGAAGCTCACGCATCTGACCGTCAATGTCTTGGACACGCAGATAGTTGTCGGTCACATCGCGGTAATCCGGGTAGCGCTCGTGGAGCCAGTCGATGTATTCCCCCACCAGCACGCGGACATCGGCCGCGTCGGTCTCCTCCCGGACATGGATCACCTGAAGCATCAGCGCGAATCCCCGAACGTCCCTGCCACGCCGGATCGGCGTCACCGTGACTTTCGTGCAGGACAGCGGTCGGCACAACATCGCACATTGATGGGCCACCGCCACGGCCCGAAACTTAACAAATCCCTAAAATCGTCTCGCAACCCATTGATTTTACTGCATCGATTCTCGGTCCCGACTCGGGACCGCCCGCCTCACCTCGCTTGCCCGTCCAGCCGCTTCCGTTCCGCCCGTGCCACATGCAGGATCGGTTCGGTATAGCCCGAGGGCTGCACCCGCCCCTTCAGCACCAGGTCCAGGGCCGTCCGGAACGCCACCCCGTCGAACCCCGGTGACATGGGCCGGTAGACCGGATCGTCCGCGTTCTGCGCGTCCACCCTGGCCGCCATCTTGCGGAACGCCGCCCGGACCCGGCGCTCGTCCACCACCCCGTGATGCAGCCAGTTCGCCAGCGCCTGACTGGAAATCCGGCAGGTCGCCCGGTCCTCCATCAGCGCCACGTCATGGATGTCGGGCACCTTGGAACAACCCACCCCCTGATCGACCCAGCGCACCACATACCCGAGGATCCCCTGCGCGTTGTTCTCGACCTCCGCATCCAGTTCCGCCTCGGACCAGTTCCGCCCTGCGGCCACCGGGATCGTCAGAAGGTCGCCCAGCCGCGGTGGCCGCCCCATCGCCGCGATCTCCGCCTGCCGGGCCTTCACATCAACCCGGTGATAATGCGTCGCATGCAGCGTGGCCGCCGTCGGCGAGGGCACCCAGGCGCAGTTCGCCCCGGCCATCGGATGCGCGATCTTGTCGCGCAGCATCGCCGCCATCCGCTCCGGTGCCGCCCACATCCCCTTGCCGATCTGCGCCCGCCCCGCGAAACCGGCGCGCAGACCGATATCGACGTTGCGGTCCTCGTAAGCGCCGATCCAGGGCTGCGCCTTCATCTCGCCCTTCGGCACCATCGGCCCGGCTTCCATGCTGGTGTGTATCTCGTCCCCCGTCCGGTCAAGGAAACCGGTGTTGATGAAACACACGCGCGATTTCGCCGCGCGGATACATTCCTTGAGGTTCGCGGATGTCCGCCGCTCCTCATCCATGATGCCCAGCTTCACCGTGTTCGCGGGCAGCCCCAGCATCGCCTCGACGCGGGTGAAGATGTCGCAGGCAAAGGCCACCTCCTCGGGTCCGTGCATCTTGGGCTTCACCACATAGACCGACCCGGTCGCCGAGTTGCGCGGCCCGGCGGTCTTTCTCAGGTCGTGCATCGCGCAGAGCACGGTCACGGCGGCATCCAGCAGCCCCTCGCCGATCTCGCGCCCGTCCGCGTCCAGCACGGCGGGCGTCGTCATCAGATGCCCGACATTGCGCACCAGCATCAGCGCCCGGCCCTTCAGGACCAGCGGCGCGCCGGTGGGGTCTTTCACCTCGTAGTCGCCCTGCAAGGTGCGCGAGATCGTCTTGCCACCCTTCGCGACCTGTTCGGTCAGATCGCCCTTCATCAGGCCGAGCCAGTTGGCATAGGCGACGACCTTGTCCGCCCCGTCCACAGCGGCAACGGAATCCTCGCAGTCCATGATCGCGGTCAGAGCCGACTCCAGGATACACATCGCTGATACCGGCGGGGTCGGTCGCGCCGACGGGGGTCGAACGGTCCACGGCGACCTCCAGCAGCAGTCCGTTGTTCCGGAAGATCAGATAGGTGGGCGCTTCGTCAGGCCCCACGTAGCCCGCGAACTGCGCGGGGTCCGTCAGCCGCCCTGCCGACAGATGCAGCGCCCCGCCCGAGACTGAAAACGCCGTGACGTCGGCCCAGTGCGCGCCAGCCAGCGGCACGGCATCGTCCAGAAACCGCTTGGCCCAATCCACGACCCGCGCACCGCGCGCCGGGTCAAACCCCTTGCCCCAGGGCGCATCGCCCAGCGCATCGGTCCCGTAGAGCGCGTCGTACAGGGACCCCCAGCGGGCATTCGCCGCATTCAGCGCGTAGCGCGCATTCATCACCGGCACGACCAGCTGCGGTCCGGCGATGGCGGCGATCTCCGCGTCGCAGTCGGTTGTTTCGATCTGGAAGTCCGGCCCCTCGGGCAGGATGTAGCCGATTTCCCGCAGGAAAGCCCCGTAAGCTGCGGGATCAAATGCCATGTCCCGCTGCACAATGTGCCAGGCGTCGATGGCCGACTGCATCTCCTCCCGGACCGCCAGAAGCCTGCGGTTCACAGGCCCGAGATCGGCGATCAGCCCGGCAAAGCCCTGCCAGAAGTCACCGGGCGCGATCCCCGTCCCCGGAAGGGCCGAGGTTTCGATGAAATCCGCAAGCAGCGCATCGACCCGAAGCCCCGCGCGTGTCACCCGATCTGTCATTCAAGCACCCCGTCGCATCCGCAGCGACGTCAACGCATCACGCTCAGGGATGCAAGGGGCGTTCAGGGGACTGCGGCTTTCTTCCGGCTGCCCCGGCACCGGTCCGAACAGAACCGCACCTCGTCCCAGACCTTTGCCCATTTCTTCCGCCAGACAAACGACCGCCCGCAGGTCGCGCAGACCTTCGACGGAAGGTCGGATTTTCTGACGCCCTTCGGCATTCCGCCCCCTACCCGTCACCACGCCACGCCCGGTTGCGCATGCCCGGTCTGGACCCTAACCTTGGCCTGCCTTGCAAGGGAAGCCTCCGTGAAAGACGACACGCCCCGGACGATCCATCTGGCCGACTATGCGGCCTTTCCCTTCACGCTGACCGGCGTGCGGCTGACTTTCCGCCTGTCGCCCGATGCGACGCGCGTCGTCTCACGCATCGGCTTTGCCCCCAACCCCGACCGGCCCGGACGGCACGACCTGTTCCTGCATGGCGAAGGACTGAAGACCCTTTCCCTGCAGATCGACGGGCGGGACGTCCTCTCCGTTGCCATCCTGACGGACCTGGGCGTTACCATCCCTGCCGCACACGTGCCCAACGGTCCCTTCACTTGGGAAGCCGAGGTCGAGATCGCCCCCGCAGCGAACACGTCGCTGGAAGGCCTCTACATGTCGAACGGGATGTACTGCACCCAGTGCGAGGCCGAAGGGTTCCGCCACATCACCTACTATCCCGACCGTCCCGACGTGATGACAACCTTCCACGTCCGCATCGAATCGGACCTGCCGGTGCTGCTGTCGAACGGCAACCCAGGTGCGGCCGGCCCCGGTTTCGCCGAATGGTCCGACCCCTGGCCCAAGCCCGCCTATCTGTTCGCGCTGGTCGCGGGCGATCTGGTGAACCTGCCCGACACGTTCACGACCGCCTCCGGCCGAAAGGTTGACCTGAACATCTGGGTGCGCAGGGGCGATCTGGACCGCTGCGACTATGCGATGGGGGCGCTGAAACGGTCGATGACCTGGGACGAGGAGCGCTATGGCCGCGAATACGATCTGGATGTCTTCAACCTCGTCGCGGTCGATGACTTCAACATGGGCGCGATGGAGAACAAGGGGCTGAACATCTTCAACTCGCGCCTTGTCCTCGCCAGTCCCGAGACCGCGACCGACCTCGACTATGAGCGCATCGAAGGCGTGATCGCGCACGAATATTTCCACAACTGGACCGGCAACCGCATCACCTGCCGCGACTGGTTCCAGCTCTGCCTGAAAGAGGGGCTGACGGTCTTCCGCGACCAGGAATTCACCGCCGACATGCGCTCGGCCCCGGTCAAGCGCATCGACGATGTGCTGACGCTGCGGGCGCGCCAGTTCCGCGAGGATCAGGGACCGCTCGCCCATCCGGTCCGCCCCGACAGCTTTGTCGAGATCAACAACTTCTACACCGCGACCGTCTACGAAAAAGGGGCCGAGGTCATCGGGATGCTGCAGCGGCTGGTCGGGACAGACGGCTACCGCAAGTCGCTCGACCTCTATTTCGACCGCCATGACGGCGATGCCGCGACCATCGAGGACTGGCTGAAGGTTTTCGAGGATGCGACGGGCCGCGACCTGACCCAGTTCAAGCGCTGGTACACCGATGCGGGAACGCCGCGCCTGTCGGTGACCGAGGCCTGGGAACCGGGCGGCCAAGGCGGTACATTCACCCTGACCTTCGACCAGATGACACCGCCGACGCCCGGCCAGCCGGACAAGCCGCCACGCGTGATCCCGGTCGCAGTCGGCCTTCTGAACCCGAACGGGGACGAGGTGATGCCCACGACGATGCTGGAGATGACCGAGGCGCGGCAAAGCTTTGCGTTTCCCGGTCTGGCCGCACGCCCCATAGCCTCGATCCTGCGGGGGTTTTCGGCACCCGTGGTGCTGAACCGCGCGCAGTCGCGCACGGAACGCGCGTTTCTGCTGGCCCATGACACCGATGCGTTCAGCCGGTGGGAGGCAGGCCGCGCGCTGTCCAAGGATGTGCTGACCGATATGGTTCTGACCGGGGCCGACCCGGCCACGGACTGGATCGATGCGCTTGACGCGGTGCTGCGCGACAACTCGGCCGACCCGGCATTCCGCGCGCTGTGCCTGCGGCTGCCGTCCGAGGATGATCTGGCCCAGAGCCTGTCAGAGGCGGGCCATGTGCCCGACCCGGACCAGCTGCATGCGACGCTGAAGGCAGCCATGGCTGCCGTTGCCAGACGTCTGGGGCGCGACCTGACGGCGGCTTATGACGCGATGGCACCGACGGGCGCCTACCGGCCCGATGCCGAAGGATCGGGTCGCCGCGCGTTGCGGCTTGCCTGCCTGTCACTGCTGTCGCAGACGGACAAGGGGGCACGCGCGCAGCGGCTGTTCGGTGCTGCGGACAACATGACCGAAAGCATCGGCGCGCTGGCATGCCTTCTGGATGCCGGTGCCGGTCAGGCAGAGATTGCGGCGTTCCACGACCGCTGGGCTGCGAACCGGCTGGTCATCGACAAGTGGTTCACGCTGCAGGTGATGCATGGCGATCCGGCAAACGCCCCCGCCAATGCCGCGCGGCTGGCCCTGCGGCCGGATTTCGACTGGAAGAACCCGAACCGCTTCCGGTCGCTGATCGGCGGACTGTCCGCAAACCACGCGGGGTTCCATCAGGCGTCCGGCGCGGGATATCGGTTTGTCGCGGACTGGCTGATCCGCCTTGACCCCCTGAACCCGCAGATCGCCGCGCGCATGTCGGCGGCCTTTGAAGGCTGGGCGCGCTACGACGCGGCCCGGCAGGCGCTGATGCGGGCCGAACTGACGCGGCTCCGCGACAGCCCCGGCCTGTCGCGCAACACGGGCGAAATGGTGCGCCGCATGCTGGGTTAGCGCGCCGGTGCACGGCAATCCGCATGGCCTGACCCGACTGTTGCAGCAGCGCGCATCTGAAGGCCGATCATCCGCACGAACGGCCCGAGCGCGCCTTAGTCGCGCCGGGTTTCCCGGCCATACGTCGTAACGTGTTGTAAAGATTACCAGTGTGGAATGCAGTGATGAGTGGACCGTTCGAATACCGTGCAGAGGCGCGCAACCTGCTGAACTATGCCGTGTTCGGCGGCGGGGTCGCTGCTGCCACTGCCGCGTGGATCGGCAATGTGCCTGTCCTGACGGGCGTCATCGCGGTTGCCTATCTGATCCCCATGGCCGTGCGGCTGGCGCTCAATCCGCGCCGCGGCTTCCGCATGGACGCGGACCGGCTGGAAATCTACGCGCCGGGCGAGCACCGGGTGATCGCGCTGCCGCGCATTGACCTGGTCCGGATCGCGGCTGCGCGGTCGGGCACCAGCTGCGATCTGACCCTGACCTCGGGCGAGGCGTTGCTTCTGCCGGGCGGACACAGGTTCGGTCCGGCGGATCTGGCGCGGGAATTCCGCGCACGCGGCGTCGCCGTCATCGCGTGACGGCGCTTCGCCGACTGGATCAGCTGCAGTAGCTCTGCGTCCGCGTCCAGGCCGCCACTTCGGCGCGCTTCGACTTGTCGTGCATCGGACCCCAGTCGGTGACGATCGCCGCAATCGCTTCCTGATCCGCCGCCGTCGACTTCGTCCGGAACGCGGTTCGCGGCGATCCTGACAGCGCAGGCAAGGTTCGACGCGCCGTCGGTCAGCCCGCCCTCGGACAGGTCACAGCCGACATATCTCGCCGTCGCGGGCGAAATCTGCAGCAGTCCCAGATACTTGCCACCGCCACCCTTGGCGGTCGGGTTCCAGGTGCTTTCATATTTGGCGATGGCCGAGAACAGCCCCGCCCAGAACGCATCGCGTTCCGCGACGGACGCCGTCGCATAGTCGGGGCAGTAATGCTCGACATCCATCGGAACGGTCGAGGCCAGCACGGCCCCTTCGGATTTCAGCGCGTCAAGCGTCGCTTCGGTCCATTGCGTGGCTTCAGGACGGTGATCCCAGCGCATCACAGGCAAGGCCCCAGCGGGCTGGCCAGAGGCACCGGCGGTCATATCCATGCAGCCGGCAAGCGGCAGAAGCGCGCCCAGCAGAAGCGGGCGAAGTGTCCGGGAAAGTCGCATTCATCACTCAAGGTGGCACCGGACCCCCATGTCCGGCCTGTCCAGACACACCAGAACGACCCTTCAGGGCAATATGCTGCACCGCAGCATTCGATTTTCGGCGGATTCCCGCCATTTCTGATCGGCACCGGCGGCGGGCCTTCGCCCATGGATTTTGAATTACTTTTGGGCGTGCCGACGATTATTGCCGCGATCGCGGTCGCTCTATTGCAATGCGACGCCGTTCGGAATCCACCATGTGCGCGCCCCTTGCCCGAATTCCTGCCCTGACCTAGAACGCGGCGATCAGAACAGGATGCCCGCGATGCTCGACCTTACCTTCACCTCGCCGAAGCCCAAGGTCATCGCAGGCGCCAAGGGCGACTGGGAACTGGTCATCGGGCTGGAAGTGCACGCCCAGGTCGCGTCGAACGCCAAGCTGTTCTCGGGTGCATCCACGCCATTCGGCGCCGAGCCCAATTCCAACGTCGCCTTCGTCGATGCGGCGATGCCGGGGATGCTGCCGGTCATCAACGAATTCTGCGTCGCACAGGCGGTGCGCACCGGGCTGGGGCTGAAGGCGGCGATCAACCTGCGCAGCGCCTTCGACCGGAAGAACTATTTCTACCCCGACCTGCCGCAGGGCTATCAGATTTCGCAGCTTTACCATCCCATCGTCGGCGAGGGCGAGGTGATCGTGGACATGGGGCCGGGCATTGCCCGCCGCGTCCGGATCGAGCGCATCCACCTTGAGCAGGACGCGGGGAAAAGCATCCACGACCTCGATCCCACGATGTCCTTTGTCGACCTGAACCGCACCGGCGTCGCGCTGATGGAAATCGTCAGCCGCCCCGACATCAGGGGGCCGGAGGAAGCCGCCGCCTATGTCGGCAAATTGCGCCAGATCCTCCGTTATCTGGGCACCTGCGACGGCAACATGCAGAACGGCAACCTGCGGGCGGATGTGAACGTCAGCATCTGCCGCCCCGGCGACTATGAACGCTATCAGGCGACGGGCGACCATTCGGTCCTGGGCACGCGCTGCGAGATCAAGAACATGAACTCCATGCGGTTCATCCAGGCCGCCATCGAGTACGAGGCGCGGCGTCAGATCGCGATCGTCGAGGACGGCGGCAAGGTCACGCAGGAAACCCGCCTCTACGATCCCGACAAGGGCGAAACGCGGTCGATGCGGTCCAAGGAAGAGGCGCATGACTACCGCTACTTCCCCGACCCCGACCTGCTGCCGCTCGAGATCGAGCAGGCCTGGGTCGACGACATCGCCGCGTCGATGCCCGAACTGCCGGACGCGCGGAAGGCACGCTTCATCGCCGATTACGGCATGACCGACTATGATGCGGGTGTGCTGACCGCCGAGGTGACGGATGCCGCCTTCTTCGAGGAGGTGGCGAAGGGTCGCGACGGCAAGCAGGCGGCGAACTGGGTCATCAACGAGTTGTTCGGGCGGCTGAACAAGCAGGGCCTCACCATCGCCGACAGCCCGGTATCGGCGGGCCAGCTGGGCGGAGTACTGGACCTGATCGGGTCGGGCCAGATTTCCGGCAAGATGGCCAAGGACCTGTTCGAACTGCTCTGGACGTCCGATCAGGGCGCAGACCCGACCGTGGTCGCCGCGCGCGAAGGGATGCAGCAGGTCACGGATACCGGTGAAATCGAAGCTGCGCTTGATGCGCTGATCGCGGCGAACCCGGATCAGGTTGAAAAGGCCAAGGTGAATGCCAAGCTCGCGGGCTGGTTCACGGGGCAGGTGCTGAAGGCAACAGGCGGCAAGGCGAACCCGGCGACGGTGAACGCAATGGTGGCGCGGAAGCTGGGGCTGTAAGGGCAAGCCATGGGCGAAACACCCGTCCTCTATTTCTCGCGCAATCCCAATCCGCGGCTTGCGGTCGCTGTAGCGCGCCACCTGGAGGCCCCCGTCACTTTCGAATGGGCCGCGCCGTTTTCGCCCGATCAGGCGGCGCGGTTCCGTAGGCTGAACCCGAGCCAGAGCATCCCGATCCTTGTCGAGGACGGTCGGGCTTTGTGGGAAACCGATGCCATCGCCTGCCGTCTGTCACAGATGGTCGGCAGCGATTTCTGGCGCGGCGGGGCCGGGATGCCCGACATGATCCGCTGGATCAGCTGGGGCAAAGCCAATTTCATGCAGGCCTGCGACATGGTGCATTTCGAACGCGGGACCAAGCAGCGCTATGGGCGCGGCCCCGTTGATCCGGCCAAACTGGCCGAGGGTCTGGATATGTTTGCCACCAGCGCCGCGATTCTTGACGCGCATCTTGCAGGCCGCGACTGGCTGCTGGACAGCGGCGTGAGTTATGCCGATTTCCGGATGGCCGCCTTTCTGCCCTACAATGACGTCGCTGGCCTGCCGGTCGAGGATTTCCCCGCAATTGCGGCCTGGAACCGACTGCTTTGCACGATGCCCGCCTGGGCTGACCCATTTCGCGGGATCGAGGCGCCCGCTCTGCCGCCGATCCCCGCGCAGGGCTGAGCGCATCCGTGCCCGTACCGGACGGGATGGCTTTCGGGGAAACTGCGACGCGGCCCCGGTAGTGGGAAATAAAGAAGGCGGCGCTGTCGCGCCGCCTTCTTTGTCTTCCGCTTGGGTCGTAGACTTCTGTATCAGGCAGCCGCTTTGCGACGGCGCAGTGCGGCGAGGCCGCCCAGCGCGCCGATCAGCGCCAGCCCGGAAGCCGGAACCGGGACGCCCTGTATCTCGACATTGTCGAGCAGGCCGCCAAGACCGTCACTGCGCCCGGAGGCTGCAAACGTCAGCCGGTAGTTCTTGGCCGTCGAGACGAAGAACGCGACCGAAATCTGCGTCCAGTCGCCGACCACGGCACCCGGCGTGAAGTTGTCAGCTTTGCCCGAGAAAAGGCCGCTCAGACGGTAGTTCATACCGTTCGAGCGGACGTCCCCGGTGCGCGGGCTGTACCAGAAGCTCATCACGTAACGCCCGATATGGAGCGCCACGTCCTGGTACATCGCGGAGTTACCCGTGGTGTCCAGTTCGACATAGTAGTTCCCGTTCTGCGCGTCGATTGACGACAGGGTCGGGTTGGTCTGCACCTCGATGCCGCCCGGCTTAGACTGCTTCCATCCGTTCAATGCGCCCCAGACGTCCGAGTTCGGACCAGAGGTGGGCATATTCCCGAATGTAGCACCGTTAAGCAGGCCGGCTGTGTTCCCTGGCACGCCTGTCTCGAAGCTGCCATTGACCACGACTGGTGATGCAGATGCCGCCGCCCCGATGAAGGACGCGGCAGCCAGAGATGCAGCAGCAATGCTGTTCTTCCAGACTGACATCGTATCAACCGCCTTTCGCCCCCGAAGATTATTTATCACAGGCCACAACCGGAGGCATAGAGACCCAGTGAATTTTATTGTTTCCGATTGTGGCGTCAGAAGGGCCGCGCGCAGCATTCGGCGGGCGAATCCCGAACAATCGGACACATTTCGGGCACAAAGCTGCCCGGATGCCGCAAGACGCTGAAAAAGCGTGGAAAATGTGATTCGCATTCAGACGACGCAATCCGATTCGCAAACCTCCGTTTCCCGCCCGGTTTGCAGCCCGGACGATGGACGTGCCGATGCGCGACCGCGCCCCCGCATCCTGTCGTACGCAAGGCCGCAGCGAGCCATAGTCCGCCGAAAATCTGTCTCACCCCCCGTGACTTTCCGGGCCGGCATACGATAGGTTGCATCCTGGTCTAGATGGGCGGCGGTCAGGGGTAGGTCTGGGTGATGCAGCGTTTCGAATACAAGGTCGTTCCGGCACCGACGCGCGGAGAGAAGGTCCGGACTGCAAAGACGGGCGCAGACCGTTTCGCCCATGCGCTGGCCCAGGTGATGAATGCGCTCGGGCGGGACGGCTGGGACTATGTCCGCGCCGACACGCTGCCGTCCGAGGAGCGCACCGGCTTTACCGGACGGACGACGGTCTATCACAACATGCTGGTCTTCCGTCGCCCGCTGCCCGGCGAGGCAGACGCCGCCAGCCTCTCACTGTCGGCCGATGCGGCGGCACCGCAGATCGCGCCGCTACGGATCGCGGTCGCGGATGGCGGTGCTGCGCCGCGGCTTGGGCCCGCCATTCCTGCGGGCGAAACGTCCGAATCCGGTGGCCAAGCAGACATGCCGCGCACGGCATCCTTTCACGCAAGTTAACAGTGACAGCCCGCCCGGGTGGATTGTTCCCGACTGCCGGGCATGCGGCCGCGTCCAGTCGACGCGCCCGGCGCACAGGATAAAAAGTAATAGAATCAATTGATTGAAGTGGAAGCGCGTCGACTGCGCAGCATGCCAGATCCGGCGATGACACAGTTTCGACACTTTTTGCTTGCCGCCCGGTCACTTCATCAGACTACCCTTCGACCATGGGTCCGGGGGGAAACCAGATGGTGACGTACGAGTATCGGATGATCCTGCGCGAAGATATGCGGAGGAAGGACGGCAACGCGGACGACCTGACGCGCGAGATGAACCTTCGCGCGATCATGGGGTGGGAATACGTGGGGACTGAGGTCGTGGCCGAAAAACGGCGCGGCCTCCTTGCGTTGCTTGGTCGAAGGCCCCGGCAGTTTCTTGTCTACAGGCGTCTGGTCAGCGCACGCATCCCGGTTCCTGCCAGCCATGCCCGCGCCGTTGAAGAAAGTGTGACCGTGGTTCAGTCGGGCCCGAGGGAAACACGCCGGTCCGACCTGGTTGCCGAGGTCAAAGCCGGCAAACGCCGAATACGCCCGCAGTCGGCAACCAGTCCGGTGCCGGACGCTTACCTTCTCGGCGCACCGATGATCACATCTGCCGCTGTCGTGGCCGAATAGTCCTCGACCTTCGGCAACACGATTTGCTCAGGCCGCGACATCCAGCGCCAGCGCATGGATGCGCCCGATGACCGCGGGCCCCAGGGCCGCATGCACGGCCCGGTGACGCTCTACCCGGCCCATCGAGGCAAAGGCCGCAGCGCGGATTGTCACGCGGAAGTGGCTTTCGCCGCCGTCCTGATACCCCGCATGGCCCCGGTGGCTTTCACTTTCGTCAATGATTTCAAGGCGATCAGGGGAAAACACCTCGGTCAGTCGCGCGTGCAGGGTTTCTGTCATCGACATTTTTCGCCCTGTTCCCCCTTCAAAGCCCTGAAGAATTGCCTACACTCCCGGACCCTGAGTCGAAATGCAACCGTCCGGACCCCAGGCCCTCATGACCAGAAACGATCCTTTCGGCTTCGACATTTCCGCAGCCTCGGCCAAGAAGAAGACGACGAAGGGCAAGCGTGGCATGTCCGGCGCGTTCGAGACCTCGTCGCGGCAATGCGACCACACGGGCTGCACGCTGTCGGGGCAGTACCGCGCACCGCGGTCGCCGGACCATCTGGATGAATATCTGTGGTTCTGCAAAGACCATGTGCGCGAGTACAATCTGAAATGGAACTTCTTCAATGGTGCCACGGAAGAGGAATTCCGCAAGCTGACCGATGCCGACCGCGTCTGGGGGCGAGAGACGAAGCCCTTCGGCAAGCAGGGGGCCGAGGACCGGGCCTGGGCGCGCTTGGGCATTGACGACCCGATGGAGGTTCTGGGCGCGAACGCGACGCAGAACAAGGGGAATGCGGGCGGTCAGGCGGGGCGCAAGCTGCCGCCGACCGAACGCAAGGCTCTGGAAATCCTCGACGCGCGCGACACCTGGACGCGGCCCGAAATCCGCAAGCAGTACAAGAGCCTGGTGAAGGACTTGCACCCCGACATGAACGGCGGCGACCGGGCCGACGAGGACCGGCTGCAGGAGGTCGTCTGGGCCTGGGACCAGATCAAGGACAGCCGGAATTTCAGGGATTGAGGCGTCCTGCAGCCACCCCCGGTAAAGGACGATCAGTCCGGTCAGGGGATGCGACAGCTCCACGTCGAACGTCACCCTCCCCTTTTCGTCCACTGCCTCCGCCGTCCGGCTGACCGGTAGTGCCCAGCGAGGCAGCGGCACCCCGAACCACCAGCCCTGCACCACCGGATAGTGAAGCCTGCCGCCCTCGGCCCGCAGCGCAATCCTGAACGCGAGCACTCCGAACCGCTCGATCAGCCCCGTCCCCCGACGCGGGCGGCTGAGGCGGGACCGGAAGCGGCGCGGCCCGAACGCCCGTGTCCATAGTTCGGTTTCGCCCTGCCGCTCCATCGTCACTGTCACCGGGACATCCCGTCCCGCAGGCGGAAAGCGCGTGAACCTGCCCGCCAGCCGTGACAGAACGCCTTCGCCCCGGTCAATCGACGCCCGACCCGACCAGCGGCGGACATCAATCACCCGGTGCAGGTCCTGCAATTCTGCTGGCAACATGCCCATTTCGACCGCCGCGTCGAACAGCAGGGGAAACCTTGCCGCCTCGCGCCGCACGGTGATGCGATGCCGCGCCATCAACGCCTCTGCCTCAGCCAGGTCCAGCTCCGTCAGGCAGGCCCGCGCACCCGGCGCGACGGTGCCCGCGCGCAGTGCCGCAACCAGCGCGCGCGCCGGAATCGCCGGAACCTCGGGCCCGTCCCCCGCCCCGGCCTCCAGCACCCAGTTACGGCATTCGGCCCGGCCCCCGTCGGTGATCCCCGCCACCCGGACGCGCATCCCGCCCCGATCCGTCCCGAACGGCTTCAGACGATCCGCCACCCAGCGCAGCGGGCGCGCCAGCGGCACCAGCGACCGGAGCAGGCCCACCCGAACCGGCAGCGAAAGCGCCCATAGCCCCAGGTGCATGACCGACAGTTCAAGGCCCGCGCGAAACCGCACGGACCGCGCGGCAAAGGCCTTCGGAAACAACATCGCATCCGGAGCGCCGATCACGCTCGCCCGGCGCCGCCCGAAGCCGATGTCGATCCGGGCTGGCCAGCCCCAGCCCGGCTCCGTGACCGTCTGTCCACCCTGCCAGACCGGCACCGGTCGGCCCGCCTGAGCGAGAATCGCCGCGATGACCGACAGCCCGCGGGGCGCGCGGTTCCCGGGCAGGATCACCGTGTCGATCAGATGAATGTCCGCCATCCCGTCGCTGAGGCCGCGCACCGCGGCCGCCGAGAGGGCTGGCACGCTCGACACCCCCGACAGGCAGACCAGGCCCCGCCCCTGCGCCTCGTCGTCCAGCGCGGAAATTCCTGCCGTGAACCCTGCGTCGTCCGACAGGTCCAGATAATGCGCCCCGGCGGTCAGCGCCGCCCGCGCGACCGGATACCCCTTGTCCGCGTCCGGCTGAAACGGCCCCGCTGCATCGATGACCACAAAGGGCGCATCGGCCAGCAGCAGCCGGGCCAGCCCCGGATCACCCCTGCCAAGCCGCATCGCCCGAGCCCCGATCCGCGCCGCCAGTTCTTCGGCCCGCGCAAGATCGCGCCCGGCGACGACCAAATCCACCCCCGACTCCCCCGCCAGCGCCATGCAGAGCCGGGACCCGAACACCCCTGCCCCGCCGATTACAATCACCCGGTCACTCAATCAGACGTGCCTTCAGATCGCCCGTTGGAATCACGCAGACCTGCCGCCCGAAACGGTAGCGATTCCGCGCGATCCAGTCGTAGACCGGATCCGCCACCGGGCGCGGCAACCGGCCCAGCACGGCCAGACCTCGCCACGGCCAGCCCAATACGGCCACCGCTGCCGCAAAGGCCGCCATCTTCACATGGGCCCGCCCCCCGGTGATGACAATATTCGTTTCCATCAGGTCCGGGTCCAGACCATGCAACAGATACAAGGACCGCCCGAGCGGCGAATGCGCGGTGACAAACCGGAACCGCCCCGCGCCATCCCATCGCGCCATGAACCGCGCGAATCCGGAACAGAAGATGCACTTGCCGTCAAAGACGATCAGATCGGCATTGTCTGGCAGCGTTGCGTCCATGCGCTGATACTAGGACTTCCGGCTCCGCCCGCAACGCGACAGATCGCCCCTCACCCCGCCCGAAACACCATCGCGACCCCGTTCATGCAGTAGCGCTTGCCCGTCGGCTCCGGCCCGTCATTGAAGACGTGCCCCAGATGCCCGCCGCAGCGGCGGCAGTGGACTTCGGTGCGTTTGCCGAGGATGCCCCAGTCGGCTTTCGTGCCGACCGCATTCGGCAGGGGCTGGAAGAAGGACGGCCAGCCTGTTCCGCTGTCGTACTTCGCGGTTGACGAATAAAGCGGCAGGTCGCAGCCCGCGCAGTGGAACGTGCCGGCCCGCTTTTCGCGGTCCAGTGGGGATGATCCCGCCGGTTCCGTATCCTCTTCGCGCAGCACGGCATAGGCCGCGGGCGACAGGATCGCGTGCCACTCCTCGGGCGATTTTGTCACCTCGAAGGTTTCGGCCGCCATGGCTTCGCCCGGCCCGAACCTGCGTCCGACCGCGACCAGCGCGAGCGCCGTCGCACCCAAAGCCAGAACCCCGCGCCGTGTCATCATCTCTGCCTCGCTTGCGGGCCGATTTGCCCGTGTTCCGCCCCAGACTATGCCCGAAGTTACGGTTTCACGCGGTAAAAGTTGCGGCACCTGCAACCGGCCTGTCGCTGTCCGGCCGCAAGGCTTCGCGGGCGGCCCTTCCCCTTGCGACCCAGCGCAATATGATCCAAGAAGCCCGAAGCACCCCGCCTGCGGTCTGACCCCGCGGGCCCTTAGACATGGCGGATGGTATGTTGGATCAGCAGGCGAAACCCACTGAGGAAATCTCGGTCCACGATGTCTTCGGCATCGACACCGAAATGAAGGTCAAGGGTTTCGCCGACCGCGCCGACCGCGTGCCCGACATCGACCCGACCTACAAGTTCGACCCCGACACGACCTTGGCCATCCTCGCCGGGTTCGCCTACAACCGCCGCGTGATGATCCAAGGCTATCACGGCACGGGGAAATCGACCCATATCGAACAGGTCGCGGCGCATCTGAACTGGCCCTGCGTGCGCGTGAACCTCGACAGCCACATCAGCCGGATCGACCTGATCGGCAAGGACGCGATCAAGCTGCGCGACGGCAAGCAGGTGACGGAGTTTCACGAGGGCATTCTGCCCTGGGCACTGCGCAACCCGGTCGCCATCGTCTTCGACGAATACGACGCGGGGCGCGCGGACGTGATGTTCGTGATCCAGCGCGTGCTGGAACATGACGGCAAGCTGACGCTTCTGGACCAGAACGAGATCATCACCCCGCACCCGTCCTTCCGCCTGTTCGCCACGTCGAACACCGTGGGCCTGGGCGACACGACCGGCCTGTACCACGGCGTGCAGCAGATCAACCAGGCGCAGATGGACCGCTGGAGCCTGGTGGCGACGCTGAACTACCTGAGCCACGACGCTGAAACCGCGATCGTGCTGGCGAAGTCGCCGCATTACAACACCGACAAGGGCCGCAAGCAGATCAGCCAGATGGTGACGGTGGCCGACCTGACGCGGACAGCCTTCATGAACGGCGATCTGTCGACGGTGATGACGCCCCGGACGGTGCTGAACTGGGCCCAGAACGCCGAGATTTTCCGCAGCATCGGCTATGCGTTCCGGCTGACGTTCCTGAACAAGTGCGACGAACTGGAGCGGCAGACGGTGGCAGAGTTCTATCAGCGCTGCTTCGACGAGGAACTGCCGGAGAGTGCCGCGAGCACCGCGATGAAATGATCCGGCACGCGGCACTGTTCCGTCTGAAGCATGCACCCGGTTCTGCGGCAGAAGCGGACTTTCTGACCGCTGTCGCGGCCTTGGGGTCGATTCCGGGCGTCGGCGATTTCGCGATTGCGCAGGAGATCAGCCCGAAGAACGACTTTTCCTTTGCCGTGTCGATGACCTTTGCCGATCACGCAGCGTACAGCGCCTACAACGACCATCCGCTGCATGTTGCGTTCGTGCAGGGCCGCTGGCTGCCGGAAGTGGCGGCCTTCATGGAGCACGATACGGTGGAGCTTGCCCTGCCCTGACCGCATGAAAAGCCGTGCCACAAGCGACCAAGCGCTATAATCTTCCACAATCCGGTCCATCTATTGGCAACATCTGCGCGCCAGACTGGGCGTCATGCGCGGTATCGGACCCTTCTGTTCGACCCTGTGGGCAGCCTTGGCTCTGGCCCTGCCCGCCACCGCCGCGCCGCTGACCCTGACGGAACAGGCCCGCGTCTTCGCTGACTGCGCGGGGCGGTATGCGGCCCTGACCGAACATCAGTGGATGTTCGATGGCCCTGCATCCGAGGCGACAGCGCGCAAGCGCGATCAGTTCGCGGCCCTGCTGGAGGCCATCGCCCCCGACCTGGCACCGCAGGATACGGCGCGGATCATGGAATGGCGTGTCGCGGCCAGGGCGGCGCAGCGGGCGGTGCTGGACCTGTCGATTTTTGCAGCTGACGCCGGTCAACGCGCGCGGGCGACGGCCGCTGCCACGCGCGTCGTCGGGACCTGTGACCGGATGATCGTCGGAACCTAGGGGGCACCTGGCTACGCGCAGAAACGAAAAACCCCGCCGACCCTTCGGCCGACGGGGTGCCCGCGCCCCGGGGTGATGGGGCGTGGTCAGAGTGTCACGCGGAACGTCAGCCGCGGCACTCGGGATGCTCGATCAGGTCACGCGGATCGTCGCAGCCCGACCCGCCGGGAACGCGCGGCCGACGACGGTCGACATTGGTGTCGGCCATGATCTTCGACGCGCTGTAGATGCCGTCCGAGGAGGTTCCGGCCATAACTGGGGCCGAGATCGCGGACAGGAACAGCGCGGCAGCGGTCGTGATAATCAGGGTCTTCATTGGGGTATCCTCACTGATGTGTGTGTGGTCAGTGAAAGCATCTGACCGTTTTCCACCGTTCTGCGGAACCGACACAGGTCCGGCGAAATGTCCGGCCCGAGGTCTGACGGCTTGCCAGACCAAGGTCCTAAGTGATCGATCACGGCAAAGGGTGAGACGGCCAAGTCAGCGGCTGAACACCGACAAGGATCCGAAATCCGGATGACAGGATGCGGGAGAGGTGGTCTATTCCGTCCACTTCTGCCGGGCCATCAGCGCAGCCTCGGTCCGGTTGCGCACATGCAGCTTCTGCAGGATCGACGTCATGTAGTGCTTCACCGTCTTCTCCTGAAGGTCCAGCGCCTCGCCCACTTCGCGGTTGCTCAGACCGCGGGCCACAAGCTTGAGGATGTCTTCCTCGCGCTTGCTGAGATCATTGATCGGGTCGGCGTTGCGCCGGTTGCCGCCCGTGGACTGCATCTGGTGCAGTAGCTTCATCGCCAGCGACGGCGACAGATAGCTCTGCGCCGTCAGCGATGTCGCGGACGATCGCCACCAGTTCGCGCGACCCCACGCCTTTCAGGATGTAGCCGACCGCGCCCGCCTTCAATGCGCCCAGCACCACGTCGTCATCTTCTGCGACCGTCAGCATCACCACCTTCGGGGGCGCGTCCATCTTCATGATCTGCGTCAGGGCTGTCAGACCGCCCCCCGGCATCGACACATCCAGCAGGATCAGATCCGGCCGCTCGGCCGCCGCAATGCGCACGGCACCCTCTGCGTCGCCCGCCTCGCCCACGACCACCAGCGCTTCGCTTTCCGACAGGGTGCGCACGACGCCTTCCCGGAACAGGGGGTGATCGTCGGCGATGCAGATGCGGATGGCTGGCGTTTCCGTCATGGTCAGTACTCGATCTCCATGCTGACCTCGGCACCGCCCCCGTCGCGGTTGCCGAAGGTGAACTGCCCGCCCAGACTTTCCACCCGGTCGCGCATGGCGGCAAGCCCGATCCGGCGGCGGTCCTTGAGCGCGGCATCGACCTTCTGGGCGTCATAGCCCGGGCCCCGGTCGGCCACGGCGAGCGTTATCAAGGCAGGTGCGACGTCGAGGCGCACCTCTGCCCCGGTGCGGCCGCCATGCCGCCAGACGTTGGTCAGGCCTTCCTGCACGAAGCGGTAGAGGCATATCTTGATCGGATCGGGCAGGTCCGTCATCAGGTTGCCCCGGCAGTCAAGAGCCACGTCCATGCCAGTGCGGGCACGGTGCGACTCGGTCGCCGTGCGCACGACGTCGGCGGGCAGGCGGTTTTCGATATCGGGCAGCGTCAGCCCGCGCGACAGGCTGCGGATTTCGTCGACGGCACCTTTGACGGCCTTGTCGACCGCATCGAATTCGGCATCACTTGCCGGTCCGGCCCCCTTGCCGCGCAGGGTTTCAAGCCGCAGCGCGGCAAAGGCCAGAAGCTGGGTCGGGCCGTCATGCAGGTCCGCACCGATCCGTCGGAGGATCTGTTCGTGCAGTGCCGAGGACCGCGCCGCGGCCTGCTGGATACGCTTGCGCAAGCTGGTGTTGCCGAGGGCCAGGTCGGTCAGATCGGACAGCTGGCGCTGAAGCACCAGCTTCTGCCGGTCGATCGTGCGGCTGCCGCGCAGGACGATGCCGAACAGCGCCGACCCAAGCGCAAGCGTACCCGCGAAGACGACCAGATAGCTGCTGCGCCATGCCGCGACGAGTTCCTCTTCAAGCTGGGGCACAGCTTCGTAGAATTCGGCGACGGCGATGATCCGGCCCGTCACCACATCGCGGACCGGACTGTAGATTTCCAGAAGCGGCACGCCGAGTGCCTTTTCGGCCTGATCCTCCAGGTCTTCGAGGTCCTGATACTCGGCCCGGACCTCTCCTTCCCATGCCCCGGCCAGGCTTTCGGTCGGGGTAAAGGTCCGGCCGATCAGGGCGGTGTCGCTGGAGGCGACGACACGGCCTCCTTCCGCCCAGATTTTGTACGTCCGTACCCGCTCACCCAAGACGGTGTCGGCGAAACGCGCGGCAAGGCGGGCGCGGGCGGGGTCGGAAAGATCGGGCTGGTCGCCAAGGCTCTGCAGCTCGGTCGAGAGGAAACTTTCGATGTAGAGCGCTGTGGACAGGGCAGTGTTGCGCACGACACCCTGTTCGATGCGGTTGGCGATCCAATAGGCAAACGTCAAGGCGGCGAGCGTCAGAACAACGCCGCCGACCACGGCGAACTGGCGCGCCAGCGACCAGTTGCCCTCTGCCTGAGCTTCCTGCGGTATTGCCTGTCCCCTTCCGGCCCGACGCGATTATCGGCCCGACGCTATCCGAACAACGCGGGGGACAACACCGACCTAAGTCGGTCGAACTGCCGCGCGGGAAGGAATTGCCCGCGCGGCGCTTGGTCTTGCCCGTTCAGGCGGCCTTGGCGGCCGTGGCCGCGCGTGCGGCCATCGTCGCCTGCGCCCACCAGACGATATCGTCCAGCATTGCCTTGGCGTTCGGCAGGATGTTCGCTTCGACCGTCTCGATCGCGCCGTTGCCGCCCATTGGATGCACAGCAAAGAAGTCGCTGCCGCCAAGATGCGCCGCGTTGCGCACCGGGACCATCTGCAGTTCGACGGCGATGTTGCGCAGGTGCTCCAGTGCACGGGTGCCACCCATCGCGCCGTAGGCGAATGCGCCCATCGGCTTGTGATTCCATTCGACATAGGCTTGGTCCAGCGCGTTCTTCAGCACGCCGGTGATCGAGCGGTTGTATTCGGCCACCACGAAGATGAAGCCGTCGAATTCGGCCAGCTTCTTTTGCCACTTCTGGGCTTCGGCACCGGCCGACGGCATCCAGAGGTTCGAGGCCATTTCATCGAAGAACGGCAGCGGATAGTCGCGCAGATCAACCAGCTCGACCGTCATGTCGGTGCGGGCCTGTGCCTGCTTCAGCATCCACTGCGCGGGCTTGTCGGCGAAGCGTGTCGGACGAGTCGATCCGATGATGAGGGCGATTTTCGGTTTGGCCATGATGAAGTCTCCGTCTGGTATCTGGTTTCTGATGGATACCTGCGCTATATCAGAGACTGATCGCACAACCGCAAGAAGGCACTTTCATGAAACCATGTGACACGACGGATACCGGAACCTGCCAGAAGATCAGCGAGCTGCTGGCCCGGATCGGCGACAAATGGACCCTTCTGGTGGTCCGGACGCTGTCCGGCGGCCCGCTGCGCTTTAATGCCGTCCGGCGGCAGATCAGCGGAATTTCCCAGAAAATGCTGACACTTACGCTGCGCAACCTGGAACGCGACGGGTTCGTCACCCGGACGGTCACGCCTGCCACACCGCCACAGGTCGAATACGCGCTGACCTTGCTGGGCCACGACCTCGGCCAGCCGGTCTCGGCGCTTGCACAGTGGACGTGGGAAAATGCACAGCGGATCGATGCGGCCCGCACAGCCTACGATCAGCGGATCGCCGCAGAATAGGGCGGCCCGATTCCCGTTGAACTTGGCCGCTGCGACCGGCAGAACGTCATCTCAATTACCTTCCCCAGCGGATGGACCTGACGACCTCCGATGAACAAGCCCGATAACCCTGCCGACCCCTTCAAGAAGGCCCTCGCCGAGGCGACGAAGGTCATGGCGGACGATCCCGACCTGACCGTCAGCTTTTCGGTCGATCCGCCGGGCATGACGGCGGACACGATGCGCCTGCCGCAGATTTCGCGCCGCTTGACGCGGGACGAGGTGCTGATCGCGCGCGGCACGGCGGATGCATTCGCGCTGCGCCGCAAGCACCACAACACTGAAATCTATGCGAAATATTCGCCCACGGGCCAGATGGCGCGCGATCTGTACGAGGCGATGGAAAACGCCCGCTGCGAAGCGGTGGGCGCGCGTGACATGCCCGGGACGCTGGGCAACATCGACGCGAAGATATCCAACGACGCGGACCGCAAAGGGTATTCCCAGATCCGGTCCACCCAGGACGCCCCCCTTGCACAGGCCGCAGGCTATATGGTGCGCCACCTCGCCACCGGCCGCCCGATGCCCGGCGGTGCAGCCAACGTCATGGAACTCTGGCGGCCGTTCATCGAACAGCAGGCGGGTGAAGCGCTTGAAAAGATAGACGAAACGCTGGCCGACCCGGTTGCCTTCGCGCGTTTGGCGCGCCAGATCATCAGGGACCTCGGCTATGCCGACCAGCTGGGCGAGGACCCGGACGGACAGGACGACGAGGACGGCGGCGACAGCGAGCAGGCCGAGGAGGATCAGGACAGCGCAGGCGACGAGAGCCAGGACGACGAGGGCGAAAGCGAGGCTTCGCCTGAGCAGTCGCAGGACGAGCAGGACGACGAGCGCCAGGCCAAGGTCAGCATCGATGATATGGCCGATGTCGAGATGGGCGACGAGGCCGAGATGCCCGAGGGTGAGGCCCCGCTGGAGCCGCCGCCCCCTGCCCCCCATTCCGACGCGGACCCCAACTATGTTGTCTATTCCACTGATTTCGATGAGGAAATCAAGGCGGAGGACCTGGCCGAACCGGCTGAACTGGAGCGTCTGCGGGCCTATCTGGACCAGCAGCTGGAACCCCTGAAGGGCGCCGTGTCGCGGCTGGCGAACAAGCTGCAGCGGCGGCTGCAGGCGCAGCAGAACCGCAGCTGGGAGTTCGATCTGGAGGAGGGCACGCTCGATGCGGGGCGTCTGGCGCGGGTGGTGGCGAACCCGACCACGCCCCTGTCGTTCAAGGTCGAAAAGGACACCGAATTCCGCGACACGGTGGTGACGCTGCTTCTGGACAACTCCGGATCAATGCGTGGCCGCCCGATCAGCATCGCCGCGATCTGCGCCGATGTCTTGGCCCGGACGCTGGAGCGCTGTCAGGTCAAAGTCGAGATTCTGGGCTTCACCACGCGCGCGTGGAAAGGCGGGCAGAACCGCGAACGCTGGCTGGCCGAAGGCCGTCCGCAGCAGCCGGGCCGCCTGAACGACCTGCGCCACATCATCTACAAGGGCGCGGATTCGCCGTGGCGGCGGGCGCGGGCAAACCTGGGCCTGATGATGAAGGAAGGCCTGCTGAAGGAGAACATCGACGGCGAGGCGCTGGAATGGGCGCATCGCCGGATCACGCACCGGCCCGAGGTGCGCAAGATCCTGATGGTGATCTCGGACGGCGCGCCGGTGGATGACAGCACGCTGTCGGTCAACCCCGCGAACTATCTGGAAAAGCACCTGCGCGACGTGATCGCGATGGTGGAAAAGCGCCGGGCGGTTGAACTGATCGCCATCGGCATCGGCCACGACGTGACGCGGTATTACCAGCGCGCGGTGACGATCACCGACGTGGAGCAGCTGGCGGGTGCGATGACGGAGCAACTGGCCGGGCTGTTCGAGAGCGATCCGAGGAAGCGGTCGAAGGCGCAGGGAGGACGGCGGGCCGCGTGATGTTCCAGACCTTCACGTCCACCGCCCGCCCCGATCAAGGTCCGCCGCGACTGGCATCACTGCGCATGAGGCTGGCCGAGGCGGGTCTGACCGGCTTCATCATCCCCCGTGCGGACATCCATCAGGGCGAGTACGTCGCCCCGCATGACGAACGTCTGCAATGGCTGGCCGGGTTCACCGGGTCCGCGGGGTTCTGCATCGTCCTGCCGCACATCGCTGGCGTCTTCATCGACGGACGCTACCGCACGCAGGTCAAGGCGCAGGTCGATCTTGCACATTTCACACCTGTGGCCTGGCCGGAGGTGAAACCCGGGGCATGGCTGCGCGACCAGCTTCCAAATGGCGGACAGGTCGCCTTCGACCCGTGGCTCCATACCGCCAAGGAGATCGAGGAGATCAGGGCGGCCCTGACCGGGACCAACATAACCCTTTCCGCCTCAAAGAATTTTGTCGATGCGATCTGGCCGGATCAGCCCGCGCCTCCGGCCGGCGCCGTTGCCGTTCAACCGTTGGAATTCGCGGGTGAGGCGGCGGCGGATAAACTGCGACACTTGGCGGCGGAGCTTGCAGAAAACGAACAATCGGCAGCAGTGCTGACCCTGCCGGACTCAATCGCCTGGCTGCTCAACATCCGGGGGTCGGATGTCGCGCGGAACCCGGTCGTCCATGCGCTCGGCATCCTCCATGCGGACGCAACTCTCGACCTGTTCATTGCGCCTGAAAAGCTGACGGCCGATGTGATCGGACATCTGGGGCCAAAGGTCCGCCTGCACCGGCCCGACGAATTCGCCCGCGCGCTGACGGGGCTTCGCGGGACTATACGGGTCGACAAGGCGACCGCGCCCCTTGCAGTGTCGCAGGCCCTGACCGAGGCGGGAATTGCCGTCGCCTGGGGTCAGGACCCCTGCCTGCTGCCGAAGGCGCGCAAGAACGCGGCCGAGATCGCAGGCACGGCCGAGGCGCATCTGCGCGACGGGGCGGCGATGGTTGAATATCTCGCCTGGCTCGACGCCCGCGCGCCCGAAGGCGGGCTGACCGAGATCGAGCTGGTGCAGCGGCTGGAAGGGTTCCGCCGCGCGACAAATGCGCTGAAGGAGATCAGCTTCGAGACCATCGCGGGGTCCGGCCCGAACGGCGCGATCATGCACTACCGGGTGACGGAAGAGACGAACCGCGAGATTTCGCAGGGCGAGATCGTGGTGATCGATTCCGGCGGTCAGTATATCGACGGCACGACCGACATCACCCGGACGGTGGCCATCGGCGCGCCGTCGAATGAGGCGCGGACCTGCTTCACGCGCGTCTTGCAGGGGATGATCGCGGTCAGCCGCCTGCGCTGGCCAACCGGCGTCGCGGGGGCGCATCTGGACAGCATCGCGCGCTACAATCTGTGGCTGGCGGGACAGGACTATGACCACGGGACGGGCCACGGGGTCGGTGTCTATCTGTCCGTGCATGAAGGGCCGCAGCGGCTGTCGCGCATCTCGGACGTGCCGCTTGAACCCGGCATGATCCTGTCGAACGAGCCGGGGTACTACCGCGAGGGCGCGTTCGGGATCCGGATCGAGAACCTGATCGCCGTCGAGCATGCTCCGCCGGTACCGGGCGGCGACGATCACCGCAGGATGCTGCGGTTCCGGACGCTGACCTATGTGCCTGTGGATCAAAGCCTGATCGACGCAGGCATCCTGACGTCGGCCGAAAAGGGCTGGCTGAACGCCTACCATGCCGAGGTCCGCGCCCTGATCGGGCCGCGCGTGTCGGATGCTGCACGGGGCTGGCTGGACCGGGCGACTGCACCGGTTTGACTTCGCCGGATGGCGCGTCACCTATGGACAAAGAGGAGCGCACCGCATGGCCGACCACATCAAGATCGCCACCGCCGCCGGAACCTATGTCGTGCGGGCCGGGGGTGCGGTTCTGGGTGAGACGAGCCGTGCGCTGGAACTGCGCGAGGGCAGCTATCCGCCCCGCATCTATGTCCCGCGCGAAGACATGGCGATGGCGCTGCTTGAAAAGACCGACCGGGTGACGACCTGCCCATGGAAGGGCGATGCGAGCTATTTTTCGATCACGACGCCGGACGGGCCGCTGACGAACGCGGTCTGGAGCTACGAGACCCCGATCCCGGAGATGGCGGTGATCGCCGGGCACCTCGCCTTCTACCCCGACAAGGTGGTGGTGGAGCGGGTGTAGCCATCGTCGCGGTCCGGTCCGTCAGATCGGACCCGGCCGCCGTTCCTCGCTCAGCAGCACATTCGCCTCGACCTCGCCCACCCCCGGCAGCGTCATGATCCGGCGGCGCAGGACACGTTCGAAATCCGACAGGTCACGGGCCGTAACGCGAAGACGGTAGTCGTAAAGGCCGAGCACATGCTGCACGACCTGAACCTCGGGGATCGCGGCCACGGCGCGCTCGAATTCCTCGAGGCTGACGCGGCCCTTCGCAGCCAGCTTCACCCCCAGAAAGACCGTGACCCCGAAGCCAAGCGCCGCGAGGTCGAGGTCCACATGGCGACCCACAATGACGCCTGCATCGGTCAGCCGCTTCACGCGACGCCACACGGCAGGCTGGCTCATCCCCAGCCGCCGCCCCATGGCCCCTGCCCCAAGCGTCGCATCGGCGACCAGCTCCCGCAGGATGGCGCGGTCGGTGTGATCAAGGTCACTCACAGCGGCAGCACCCCTGCATCCTTGATCGTGGCGACCAGCATCAGCGCCTCGATATCCGCGATATGCGGCAGGGTCAGAATGCGGTCGCGGTAAACCTGCTGGTAATGGCCCATGTCGCGCGCAATGACGTTCAGGCGCACATCGACGCGCCCGAGGAAGGTCTGAATCTCGGTCACTTCGGGCACGGACCGGGCGGCGGCGAGGAATTCGTCGAAGGCACGCGGGTTGGTCTTGTCGAGCGTGAAACGCAAGCTGACCTCGACCGCCCAGCCGAGCGCGCGCCAGCTGATCCGTGCGCCCTGCCTCCGGATCACGCCTGCATCTGTCATCCTGGCGATGCGCCGGCCTGCCGTCGACGGCGGTCACGCCGGCACGGTCGGCGAGCACGGCAAGGGGCGCGTCGGGGTCGGCCAGAAGCTGACGCAGGATGCGCCGGTCGGTATCTTCGATCTGCATGAAACCTTCACAGTTCGATAACTTTGAGAATGACAGTTACCGCATTATGAGTTCGTGCGCAAATTATGCACACCATTTATGCCACGTACCGGTATGGTCTGCGTAAATCCCCGCTGCGTTGAAAGGACAGACCGATGCGCGTTTACTATGACCGCGACTGCGATGTGAACCTGATCAAGGACCGCAAGGTCGCAATTCTCGGCTATGGGTCGCAGGGCCACGCCCACGCCCTGAACCTGCGCGACTCGGGTGCGAAGAACCTTGTCGTGGCCCTGCGCCCCGGCTCGCCGTCAGCAAAGAAAGCCGAAGGCGAGGGGCTGAAGGTGATGGACATCGCAGAGGCGGCGAAATGGGCTGACCTGATCATGTTCACGATGCCCGACGAGCTGCAGGCCGACACCTATCGCAAGTACGTCCATGACAACCTGCGCGAAGGGTCCGCCATTGCGTTCGCGCACGGCCTGAACATCCACTTCGGTCTGATCGAGCCGAAGAAGGGCGTCGATGTCATCATGATGGCCCCGAAGGGCCCCGGCCACACGGTGCGCGGCGAATACGTAAAGGGCGGCGGCGTGCCCTGCCTTGTGGCGGTGCACAATGACGCCAGCGGCAAGGCGATGGAAATCGGCCTGTCCTACTGTTCCGCCATCGGCGGCGGACGGTCTGGGATCATCGAGACGAATTTCCGCCAGGAATGCGAGACGGACCTGTTCGGCGAGCAGGCCGTGCTGTGCGGCGGACTGGTCGAACTGATCCGCATGGGGTTCGAGACGCTGGTCGAGGCGGGGTATGAGCCCGAGATGGCCTATTTCGAATGCCTGCACGAAGTGAAGCTGATCGTCGACCTGATCTATGAAGGCGGCATCGCCAACATGAACTATTCGATCAGCAATACCGCCGAATACGGCGAATATGTCAGCGGCCCGCGCATCCTGCCCTATGACGAGACCAAGGCGCGGATGAAGGCGGTCCTGACGCGACATCCAGTCCGGCAAGTTCGTGCGCGACTTCATGCAGGAAAACGCCGTCGGGCAACCGTTCTTCAAGGCGACGCGCCGGATCAACGACGAACACCAGATCGAACAGGTCGGCGAGAAGCTGCGCGCTATGATGCCGTGGATTTCCAAGGGCAAGATGGTGGACAGGGCGCGGAACTGATCGGCAGCGGCTTGGCGCGAAGACCCTGCGCGGTTAGAGTGCCGCGCGGGGGTAACCGGCAAAGACCGGGGCGGAGGGGCGTATGTGGCGGTCGATCAAAGCGTCGGCGCGAGGGATCGCGCGCAAGTACGGGCCGCCCCGTCGGGGGTTCTACACCCGCTACAAGTACGTGGATTCGGCCCCGTGGCTGGTGGACCGATACGACGAGATCGGACTTGTCTTCAAAGGGTTCGAGGCCGATCTTCACAGCTTTCTTGATCTGATCCAGACCTTTGATGCCAGCTTCGCGGCCTCGGCCAGCGGTCCGGATGCGCTGGAGTGGAAGAACCACTGGATCCCGCCGCTGGACGGGGCCGCGATCTATGCGGTTGTGGCCGGCCTGAAGCCTGCACAGGTCATCGAGGTCGGGTCCGGGATTTCGACGCATCTGATGGCGCGGGCATTGCGCGATCATGCCACGGGCACGCGGATCACCTGTATCGATCCACAGCCCCGCCGCGCGATCGAGGCGCTGCCCGTGCAGATCGAGCGTCGGATCCTGTCGGCGGCGGATGCTGCCCTGACGGACGCCCTGGCGGCCGGGCGATGTGCTGTTCATCGACTCAAGTCATTTCCTGCAGCCGGGCTTCGATGTCGACATCGCCCTGAACCGTTTGCTGCCGCGGCTGGCCGAAGGTGTGCTTGTGCATTTCCACGATGTGTTCCTGCCCTACAGCTATCCCGAAACCTGGGAGCGCCGCCGCTACAACGAACAGAACGCCATCGCAGGCCTGATCTATGGCGGCGGATTCGATCTGGTTTTTGCCAGCAATTACTGCGCGGTGGACATGGCCGACCGCGTCCGTGCGCTTTGCCCCTCCTTCCCTCCGATTTCGCAGAGCCGGGGCGGCAGCATCTGGCTGCGCAAACGCTGCGCGCCCGTCCGGCCCTGAGAGGGCGGGCCCTTCCGTCAGACAGACTCTCGGTACGCCCGCGTCGTGACAGGCGGCAGCAAGGGCTGCGGCGGGGCGGCAGCGGGTCGCGCGGCGCTGTGATGACAGGGTAGTCGGGCGGCGTCTGCGGGCCGGGCACCGAGCGGCCGCGCCGAGTTCCCTGCGGATGTCCGCCGGAACGGGCCGCGCGAAAGGGCGTGTTTCCGCGCAGTGGCCGCACCGAGGTCGCCCGAAGGTTGCGCGATGCGGACGGCTGCGGTTAAGGGTTGGGGGCGGATCGCACCGGGGTGGTCGATGCGCGCCGTTATGACCGATCAAACGAACCGACCGCAGGAACCGCCCCGATATGTCCAGCCTCCGCATGCGCACCAACCAACTTCTGAGCGCCGTGGGCGTGCGGGAAAAGGGTTTCTATACCCCCTATGACTATCTCGATGCCGTCGAATGGGACACCGAGGACTATTCCGGCGTGCGGCCGTGTTTCACGGCTGCCGAGGATCGATTTCGCGACTTCCTGACCCGGATCGACGCGAATGAGCCGAGTTTTACGGCAATGCGCGACGATGATCCGTCGGCGCCGTCCTGGACATCGCGGTTTCTGTCACGGCTCGATGCCGCCGCGATCTACACCTTCATCACCGCCTTCCGTCCGCCGCAGGTGATCGAGGTCGGGTGCGGCAACTCGACCCTGTTCATGGCGCGCGCGGTTCAGGACCATGGACTGGACACCCGGATCACCTGCATCGACCCCGCCCCGCGTGTGCCGATCGACGGATTGCCGGTCCGGTTCGAACAGCGCGTACTGTCGGCAGAGGATGTGGGGGTGTTCGCGGGGCTGGAGCCGGGCGATCTGGTGTTTGTCGATTCCAGCCACATCCTGCAGCAGGGCTTTGACGTCGACATCATCCTGAACCGGGTGCTGCCCGTGCTGAGGCCGGGTGTGTTCGTCCATTTCCACGACATTTTCCTGCCCTACGGTTATCCGGCCCACTGGCGCGATCTGCGCTTCAACGAACAGTGCGCGCTTATGCCGTGGATCATCTGCGGCGCGCTAGAGCCCGAATTCGCATCGCATTTCGTGCTGCGGGACATGGCTGCGGAACTGCGGGCGATATGCCCGGGCTTTCCACTGTGGCGCGATGCCAGCGGCGGAAGCCTGTTCCTGCGCAAGACCTGAACGCAGGGCGGTCAGACCGCAGCCTGCACCGCGCCGACGATCCCGTCCACGACCTCGGCCAAAAGCGCCTCGTCCTCGCATTCCGCCATGACGCGGATCAGGGGTTCGGTGCCGGACTTGCGGATCAGCAGGCGACCCGAGCCGTTCAGGCGGACTTCGGCGTCTGCGATGACCTTCTGCACCGAGGCCGCCTTCAGCGGTTCCTGCCCAGCGGCGTAGCGGACGTTCTTCAGCATCTGCGGGATCGGGTCGAACTGATGCACCAGCGTGCTGGCGCGGGCCCCCGTGTCGGCCATGGCAGCGAGGAACTGCAGGCCCGCGATCAGCCCGTCGCCGGTCGTCGCATAGTCGGTCATCACGATATGGCCCGACTGTTCGCCGCCGAGGTTGAAGCCGCCCGCACGCATCTTCTCCACCACATAGCGGTCGCCCACAGGCGCGCGTTCAAGATGCAGCCCGCGCGCAGTCAGGAAACGTTCTAGGCCAAGGTTGGACATGACGGATGCCACAAGAGTGTTGCCGCGCAGGCGCCCCTCGGCCCCCCAGCGCGCGGCGAACAGCGCCATGATCTGGTCGCCGTCGGCAACCCGGCCCGTCTCATCGATCAGCATCACGCGGTCGGCGTCACCGTCGAGGCTGATGCCGAGATCGGCCCCGTGCGCGACGACGGCCTCGGCTGCGGTCTGGGTATAGGTCGATCCACATTTGTCGTTGATGTTCAGGCCATTCGGGGCGACGCCTACGGGCACGACATCGGCGCCAAGTTCCCACAGCACCTGCGGGGCGGCCTTGTAGGCGGCCCCGTTGGCGCAATCGATGACAACCTTGAGGCCCGCGAGCTGGCCGCGCCCGGGGAAGGTCGTCTTGGCGTATTCGATATAGCGCCCGAGGCCGTCGTCGATGCGCTTGGCGCGCCCGATCTCGCCCGGACTGACCAGGGGGATGTCGCCCTCGAGCATGGCCTCGATCGCCAGTTCCGCATTGTCGTCGAGCTTGAAGCCGTCGGGGCCGAAGAACTTGATGCCGTTGTCATGCGCAGGGTTGTGGCTGGCCGAAATCATGATGCCCAGATCGGCACGCATCGACCGGGTCAGGAAACCGACGCCAGGGGTCGGCACGGGGCCGAGCAGGAGGACATTCATGCCCGTGCTGGTCAGCCCGGCGGTCAGAGCGTTTTCCAGCATGTAGCCCGACAGGCGCGTGTCCTTGCCGATGACAACCCGGTGGCCGTTGCGCCCGTCGCTGCGGAAATAGCGGCCAGCTGCTGCACCGAGCCGCAGGGCGATTTCGGCGGTCATGGGATGGGTGTTGGCGGTGCCGCGCACGCCGTCGGTGCCGAAAAACCTGCGCGTCATGCCCGATCCGTTTCCCCGGCCGCCTGTCCGGTCAGAATACCCGTCGATGCCTGCCAGAGCCGCATCGCCTGTCTGACGGCGCTTGTATCATGGACGCGGTGCACCTGCACACCCTGCGCGACGGCGGCAAGGGTGACGGCGATCGTGCCGGGCCCCCGGTCATCGGTGTCGGGCACATCGGCGACGGTTCCGATGAAGCGCTTGCGCGACGCGCCAAGCAGGACGGGGCAGCCAAGGCCGTGGAACAGGCTGATGCCGCGCAGAAGCGTCAGGTTGTGCGCGACAGTCTTTCCGAAGCCGATGCCGGGATCGACGACGATGCGGGCGCGCGGAATGCCTGCGGCCTCGGCCACCGCGATCCTGTCCGACAGGAAATCCCAGACATCCAGCAGGACATTGTCGTAGCGCGGGTCGGATTGCATGGTCGCGGGCGCACCCTGCGCGTGCATCAGGATCAGGGGGACCTTTGTTTCCGAAGTGACCCCGGCCAAGCCCGCGTCGAAGGCGAGGGCGGAGACATCGTTGACGGCATCGGCCCCGGCACTCAACGCGGCGCGCGCAACCGGTGCCTTCCGGGTGTCGATGGAAAGGGGCACGCGCAGTCCGGCCTTCCGCAGCGCAGCGATCACGGGTGCCGTCCTGCGGATTTCCTCGGCCTCGGGCACCTCGGCGGCACCCGGCCGCGTGCTTTCGCCGCCGATGTCGACAATCTCGGCCCCGCTTTCGGCAAGCGCCAAGCCCTGTGCCACGGCCGCATCCAGGTCAAGGAAACGACCACCGTCGGAAAAGCTGTCGGGGGTGACGTTGAGGATGCCCATCAGGCGGGGGCGGTCGAGCGCGAGGCCGCAGAAGGCCGCACGCGGCGCGGTCAGGCGCGCCCGCGCCTCGGGCGGGACATCCGAAGCGGCAATGCGACCGATGCTGCCGCCGCGGGTCAGAACCTCGCATTCGGCGAACCAGGTCCAGCCGCCCGCCAGCCGAAGCGCACCTTTCGGGCGCGCGGCGTCGGTCATCACGATCGGCCGGAAGTAGATCATCCGCGATCTGTCTCAGGCCCGTGCGGGCCCCGCAAGTCTCAGATTCCTGACCGTTCGATGCGCACGCGGCTTCCCGCCGGGACCGAAACCTGCGCGTGAACGACCAGACAATCCGCCGACAGGTGCTCGGCCAGCCAGAGTGCCAGGGCCACGCCGTCACTTGCCGCAGCCTTGGGGCCGTCCACGGCATCCAGCACGATCTTGGACGGTGCCCAGACGATCATGCGGCCCTGCTTCATTGCCCAGTCGATTTCGGTCCGGGTCGAGACGACGACACAGCGGGGATCGCGGGCGGCAAGGGACCAGGCGTTCTGTTCAATGGCCAGAAGGTCGATGCGCCGCTGCGTCGGGCGGTGGCCGGTCTCTGGCCGCGGCAGGTCGGGCAGGCCGACGGTCAGGATGACCGGACGACCGCGCGCGGCAAGCGTGTCGAGATACGCACCAAGCGACGGCGTGGCGATGGCCGCGTTGCCGAGGAAGGCCAAAACGGGGTGCAGGGCTGTATCCGCGCTGTCCTGCCCGACGGCTTGCAAGGGCAGCTCGGCACGGCTGCGGACGATCTCGACGCCGAGAGCGCCGGGGCCCAGATCGAGCTTTTCGATCCGCACGAAGGCCCGCATCGCCTGCGGTTCGGCCAGGATGCGCTCGGCGACACGTTCGGCGAGGGTTTCAAGCAGGTTCAGACGTTCCGCCGCGCAGCTCCGTCGCGATGGCCTCGGTGATCCGGTCGTAGGACAGGATGCGGTCGACGTCATCGTCCAAGGGCGCGGGATGCGGGCGGAGTTCGACGACGACGTTGAAGCGCAGCCGCTGCGTCCGCCCCCGTTCCTGCTGAAAGGCCCCGATATCGGCCGAGACGATATGATCGCGCAGGCTGATCCGGTCACGCGGATCAGCATTGGCCGAGGCTTCGGCGCGTTCCTCGGGATGCGCGAACGCAAGGCGGATGTCGCTGGTCATTTCTCAGTCCGCTCGGATTATCGACGCGCACCCTAGTGCGGCGCGGCGCAGGGTCCAGCACGAAAAGCGCCGTGAAACGTGGCGCGGGCGACCTCAGTTCATCGCTGTGCGGATCGGCTGGCGGTAGAACAGGTGATAGCCGATGGCGGCAGTCCGGGCGAAGCGGCGCGACCAGTCGGGGCTGACGGCGAGGGTATGGAAATGCGTGGCCCCATCAGTCAGAACGCGCGGCGCACCGCCGAGCATCGCCGCGGCGATCCGTTCGGATACGTCATAGGCCGCACGGTCGGCGATCGCGTCCGAGCGTCCGTCGCAGACGTAGGAGAACTGGCACCCGCCGTTGCCACGCTGGTTGACCACGCCGCAGACGGATGCGGGATAAAGGCCGCTCTCGGCCCGGTTCAGGATCACCTCGGCCACGGCGGCCTGACCCTTGATGCCTTCGCCGCGCGCCTCGTGGTAGATGGCCGTCGCCAGGCAGGTGAAACCGGCGGTGCGTTCCGGGATGGTCTGGGCCCGGAGCCAAGCCAGGTCGTAGGTCGGCACCCCTTTCTTGCCCCTGGCTTTCTTCACCACCTTGACGACCGCTGCGGGTTTCGCCGTGATCGCCGTCAGCCGCGCGCCGCCCGCAGCTGTCAGGCCGGTGCGCTCCTGCCCGAAAAGTGCAGTCAGGCTCTGGCCAAGCTCGGCCGCCGGATCGTTCGACTGGCTGACGGTCATGTCGGCAGCAGCCGGGACGGCGAGGCAAAACGACAGGCACAGGCCTGCGGCCAGACGCGACAGAACGGACATGGATATCCCCCGGTTGGTTCGCCGGGTCACAGCCCCCAGGCGGCAACCGTCGGGTGATGTAGCCGAAATGCGGCCATGCGTCTACGGCGGGGGGAACAAAGCGCGCACAGGTAGGGAAAGCCTGAAATTGACGCAGGTGTGGAAACAATCATCAGCGGCAACACCTGACACGAAGGCGACGTTATCCTATTGATCTGTATCAGACAAATCCGTCTTGAGCGGATCGAGCAGTGCAAAATGCGCAGCCGCAAGCCGCGCGACCGGCACCCGATAAGGCGAGCAGGAGACATAATCGAAGCCCGACCTGCGACAAAATGCGATGGATTCAGGGTTGCCGCCATGCTCGCCGCAGATCGAAAGCGTCAGATTCTGTCGTGTCTGACGCCCGCGCGCGCTGCCGATGAGCAGAAGTTCGCCGACGCCCTCGACATCCAGGGTGTGAAACGGGTCCTCGGGGAAGACGCCCTGGGCCACATAGGACCCCATGAAGCGCCCCGCATCGTCTCGCGACAGGCCATAGGTCATCTGCGTCAGGTCATTCGTGCCGAAGGACAGAAACGACGCCGACTGCGCGATCTCGCCCGCGCGCAGCGCCGCGCGCGGCGTTTCGACCATGACGCCGTAGCGGTAGGTGAAGTCCGACCCCGTCTCGGTCCGGACCGCCGCCGCCACCGCGTCGACCCGGGTCTTGACCAGTTCCACCTCGCGCCGCGCGCTGACCAGCGGGATCATGATTTCGGGCACCACCGGGGCCGCGCCGCGCTTCGATGCCTCGACCGTCGCCTCGAAGATCGCGCGCGCCTGCATCTCGTAGATTTCCGGCACCGTGATGCCCAGGCGCACGCCCCGCATCCCCAGCATCGGGTTGAATTCGCGCAAGGCCTCGACCCGCCGCGTCACGTCGGACAGGGGCTTGTCGAGCGCGCCGGCCAGTTCGCGGATGCCGTCGCGGTCATGCGGCAGGAATTCGTGCAGCGGCGGGTCGAACAGCCGGATACAGACCGGCAGCCCCGCCATGATGTCGAAGAGCGCGATGAAATCCGCGCGCTGCATCGGCAGCAGCCGGTCGAGCGCCACCTTCCGGTCCCGCCCCGTATCCGCAAAGATCATCTCGCGCATCACGGTCAGGCGGTCTTCGTCGAAGAACATGTGCTCGGTCCGGCAGAGGCCGATGCCTTCGGCCTCGAACATCCGCGCCGTGCGGGCGTCGTCGGGCGTGTCGGCATTGGCGCGGATGCCGATGTCGCGCACGTTGTCGGCCCAGTGCAGCAGCGTCGTGAACCATTCGTCGAGTGCCGGGGCGAGCATCTCGGCGGTGCCGACCAGCACCTCTCCGGTGGTCCCGTCGAGCGTCAGCACGTCACCTTCCGAGAACACGCGGCCGTCGGGTGCTGTCAGCGTCCGGTCCTTGCCGTTGATGCGCAGATCGGACGCGCCGACGATGCAGGGCAGGCCCAGCCCGCGCGCGATCACCGCCGCATGGCTGGTCATGCCGCCGCGTTCGGTCAGCACCGCGACCGCCGCGTGCATGCCCCGGATATCCTCGGGCGAGGTTTCGCGGCGGATCAGGATGCAGGGTTCGCCGCGCGCGGCACTGGCCTGCGCATCGGTCGCGGTAAAGACGATGCGCCCCGTCGCGCCACCGGGGCTGGCCGCGATGCCGCGCCCGACCGGGTCGCGCGGCGCGCGCGGATCGACCTGGTGGTGCAGCAGTTCCGACAATGCCCGCGGCTCGATCCGCAGAAGCGCGTCGTCGCGGCTGATGACGCCGTCCTGCGCCAGCTTCACCGCCGTGCGCACCGAGGCGCGGCTGGACCGCGCGACCTTGACCGCGTCGATGATCGCCAGCTGGCCATCCTCGAGCGTGAATTCGATCTGCATCTCCTCGCGCAGCTTAATCCGGCAGACCGCGCCGTGCCGGACAAGGTCGGCGAACACGCCGGGGGCCACCTCTTCCAGCGAGGTGCCGCGCGGATCGCGGGTCAGGAACAGCGTGTCCTCCGCGCGGTCTTCCTTGGCGCGCTGGGTCTGGCCCCGGAAACGGCCCGTCACCTGCGGCGCGCCGGTGACGGGTTCGATGAACTGGATCGTGCCCGACCCGGACAGGCCGGGGCCGATGGCCTGCGCCATGCGCTGCACGATCAGGCCCAGCGGCGCCTCGGCGGGCGCGCCCTTGGCTTCGCGCAGCAGCCGCGCGGTGGTGCCTTCCCAAGCGCGGGCCATCGACCGCAGGACCTCGGTCAGCTGTTTCGTGACCGATTGCGGGAATTCATCGTCGGTTTCGTCCTCATATGCCGCAAGCGCCGCGGTCAGCGCGTCGGCAGAGGGGGCGGCCATGAACATGTCGGGGTCAAGCCGGGCGACATGGGTGGCGTAGGACTGCACGAATTTCAGATACAGCGCATCCGCCGCCTCGGCCCCGTGGGTTCTGGTCAGGTCGCGGTGACGGTCGGCGTTCATGCCGACATTCAGGATCGTGCCCGGGCCGCCCCAGGCGGGGTTTTCGGGGCTGGAGCGGACCGAGACGAGCGGCGCATCGCCGAAATGCGCGGCCAGGCGCGCGACATCGGGCATCGTGCCTGCGGCGATCGCACGCACCGTATCGCAGGACAGCGCCACGGTGGCGGGGACCGGCAGGTCAAGGCGGATCAGCCGCTGCAGGCATTTCGCGCGCCAGCCGTGGCGCGGCGTGTCGATGCGCGCGGTCGCGTCGATCAGCGTGAACTCGGTGAAATCCGTCGCTTTCTGCACTGCGGCAATCCTTTCGCAGTGCAGCATAGCTTTGCACAAGGTTTAGGCAAGAAAAAGGTAGGGCGGGGGGCCTTGCCCGTCGCGCTCCCCGGATACTCGGACACATTGAAACCGTAGGGCGGGTTCACCCCGCCATTTTCCACCATTTGGCGGGGTGAACCCCGCCCTACCCTTCGATCTTCGTCAGATCCGCCACCGACAGGCAGATCGTGCGGATGCGGCGACAGCAGGTTCAGCCGGTTGCGGCGGATCATCGGGCTGTCGGCGTTCACCTGCACGGCGGTGAAGAAGGCGTCGATGGGCGCGCGCAGGGCGGCCATCGCGGACATGGCTGTGGCGAAATCTTCGGCGGCCATCGCGGGGGCGATGGCGGCCTCGGCGGTGTCGAGGGCGGCGAACAGGGCGTGTTCCTCGGGCGCTTCGGCGAACTTGACGTCGGCGCCGTAGGAATATTCGACGCCGTCCTTCTCCTCGGCCTGGGTCAGGATCGTATTCGCGCGCTTGAAGCCCTGGATCAGGTTCGGGCCGTCGGGGGTTTTCAGGAAGGCGGCAAGCGCGGTGGCGCGGTTGACGAGCAGGGTCAGGTCGTCGTTGCCGGGCATGGCGAGGCAGGCGTCGATGACGTCATGCGGGATGCCCTGATCGCGGAGGAAGACCTTGAGGCGGTCGTGGAGGAAGGCGAGGAGGTCATTGCGTGATCGACGCTGTAGCGAGACGTCAGCTTGGATGCCCTCGTGCTAGGCTACCAACGTTCCAGCTAACAACGATCGCCAGCCTGTCCGATAACGCTTCCCGATTCCAGGTCCTTCAGTCTTCTAGCAGCGTCTTGAGCGATCGCTGACATACCCAGCATGCGCTGTTCGTGTCGTCAAGCATCCGAGCGATCAGCCACGACCAACATTCGTGATATCGCAACTGCGCATCGAGCGAGTGAGTGCCCTCACCCCATTCCCCAGCACCAACCTAATCACCCCCAGCGCCGCCCGCCGCAGCGCAAACGGGTCCTTGCTCCCGGTCGGCTTCTCGTCGATCGCCCAGAACCCGGTCAGCGTGTCGATCTTGTCCGCCAGCGCCACCGCCACGCAAACCGGCTCCGTCGGCACATCGTCCGACGGCCCCAGCGGCGAATAGTGGTCCCGCGCGGCGTCGGCCACCGCCTGCGGCAGACCGGCGGCCAGCGCGTAGTAGCGGCCCATCACGCCCTGCAGTTCGGGGAACTCGCCGACCATCGCCGATTGCAGGTCGGCCTTGGCGACCTTCGCCGCCTGTTCGGCCATGTCCGGGTCCGCGCCCGACCAGCGGCGCAATCTCGCGCGCCAGGGCCGCGATGCGCTGCACCCGCTCCAGCTGGCTGCCGAGCTTGTTGTGGAAGGTGACGGATGCCAGCCCCGCCGCCATCGCCTCCATCCCGCCGGCCTTGACCATCCGCAGGTCATTCTCCCAGAAGAACTTCGCGTCGCGACAGCCGCGCGGCCAGCACCTTGCCGGTTGCCCGCAAGGATCGTCGCCCCCTGATCCGCCGTCTCGCGGTTGGCGACGGTGATGAACCGCTCGATCCGGCCCGTCTTCGGGTTGCGGACCGAGAAGAACTTCTGATGCTCGCGCATCGAGGTCTGCAGAACCTCGGCGGGCAGGCCCAGAAAGTCCTCGCCGATCCGGCCCATCAGGACCACGGGCCATTCGACCAGCCCCGCGACTTCGGTCAGCAGGCCCTTGTCCTCGACCACCTCCAGCCCGCTGGCGAAGGCCGCGTTGGTGGCGTCGGCCCAGATATGCGTCCGCGCGTTCGTCGGGGTCCAGCACGACGAAGGCGCGCTTGAGCTTCGCCTGATAGTCATCGAACGACGTCACCGAAAACCGCGCCGGGGCCATGAAGCGGTGCCCGCCGGTGGTGTTGCCCGCCGCGATCCCCTCGACGGTCAGCGGCACGACCTCGCCCCCGCCTCGTCCGTCAGGATGCACAGGATCGAATGCAGCGGCCGCACCCAGCGCAGCGACCCCGACCCCCAGCGCATCGACTTCGGCCAGGGAAAGCTGCGGATCGCCGCCTCCAGCACCTCGGCCACGATCTCCGCCGCCTTGCGCCCCGGCTTTTCGATCACCGCGAAGAACACCTCGCCCTTCCGGTGTCGCGGCGTTCCAGCTGGTCGCGGGTCAGGCCGGTCGAGCGCAGGAACCCCTCCAGCGCCGCATCCGGCGCGTCGGCCCTCGGCCCCTTGCGTTCCTCGCGCGACCGGCTTCGACGCCGCATCCAGCCCCTGCACGGTCAGCGCCAGGCGGCGCGGCGTCGAAAAGGCGGCGGCACCGATAGGTCAGCCCCGCCTCGACCAGGCCGTCGGTCACGGCCTTGCGCAGCGCGTCCCGCGCCATGCCCTGCATCCGCGCGGGGATTTCCTCGGAGAACAGCTCGATCAGCAGGTCCGGCATGGTCAGTTGTCCTGCGCTTTGCTCAGCTGGTTCCAGGCGAATGCCCGCCCGTCAGGATAGACCGCAACGACCCGGTCCACGCCCGGATGGATGTCCGCCTGCCCCAGAAAGGCGATGGCGGTGCCGGTCGCCAGATCGTCGGTCAGGGCACCTGCATCGAAGCACTCGAACCAGCGCGGCGCGATCAGCGGCGTCGGCGCGTCATAGGTCGCGTAGGTCTCGGTCAGGGTCGCCAGCGAGGTCGGCGTCGTGAAGCAGCCCCGGAACCTGCAGCGGCGAGGAGTCCGCGTCGATCCCGGTGAAACCTGCGGTCAGCAGCGGTTCGGTCACGCCGGTGACGGTGGTCAGGCTGATCGCGGCCTGCGGCGAGGACACGGCGACCGGTTCATAGAAGGCGTAGATCTGCAGCCAGTAGATGGCCGCGCCCGCGACAAGCCCGCTCACCACCAGAAACCCCGCAACGATCTTGCCATTCACGCGGCGACCCCGCCCGCCCGCTTCGGTCGTCACGAACGCATCCGCGCAGGCCTTGGCCAGCGCCCGCACCCGCCCGATATAGGCCTGCCGTTCGGTGACCGAGATGACCCCGCGCGCGTCGAGCAGGTTGAACAGATGGATCGCCTTGATGCACTGGTCATAGGCAGGCTGCGCCATGACGATGGTGCGCCCGGTCTTGGGGTCCGCCGCGGGCTGCGCCAGAATGCGGGCGCATTCGGCCTCGGCATCCTCGAAATGCCGCATCAGCATCGCCGGTGTCGGCCACGTCGAAGTTCCAGCGCGCATACTCCGCCTCGGTCTGGCGGAAGATGTCGCCATAGGTCAGCGGGATCGGCGCATCGGGGTCGTTGAACGGCATCAGATTGCCGTCGTCGACAGCCCAGCACATACATCGCCAGCCGCTCCAGCCCATAGGTCAGCTCGCCCGAGACCGGGTGGCAGTCATGCCCGCCGACCTGCTGGAAATAGGTGAACTGGCTGACCTCCATCCCGTCGCACCAGACCTCCCAGCCCAGACCCCAGGCGCCCAGCGTCGGGCTTTCCCAGTCATCCTCGACAAAGCGGATGTCGTGCAGATCGGTGTCGATGCCGATGGCCGCCAGCGACCCGAGATAGATGTCCTGCAGGTCGGGCGGGCGAGGGTTTGATGATGACCTGATACTGGTAGTAGTGCTGCCAGCGGTTCGGGTTCTCGCCGTAGCGCCCGTCGGTCGGGCGGCGCGAGGGCTGGACATAGGCCGCCGCCCAGGGCCGCGTGCCCCAGCGCGCGCAGCGTCGTCGCCGGGTGAAACGTGCCCGCGCCGACCTCCATGTCATAGGGCTGCAGCACCGCGCAGCCCTTCGCGGCCCAGTAGGCCTGCAGGCGCAGGATGATTTCCTGGAAGGAACGCGGCTGCATTGCGGAGGGGACCTGACACCGGTTGAAAGCGCGTTCTCTCTAGGCAACAGGGGGGGCAGGGTCAATTGCCCGATCCGGGCAAATGTGACATGAGGCGGTCGGCATGCCGGTTGGGGTGCCGGTCGGATTCGGGCGGTTGCGTCCCGGACCCGTGCTGTCGCGTGCCTGGGAAGGGTTTTTCGGATGAAACGGGTATTCTGGCCGCTGGCCCTGGTCTGGACTGTTCTGTCCGCCGCAGCCGCTTTCGCGCAGGACACATGGGTGCAGATCGAGGCGCTGCCGTCGCTGTCCGAGGCGGAGAGCCGGGCGCGCGCCTATGCGGGGGTGTTCCCGAATGTCGCGGGGTTCGAGCTGTCGTCAGGCTGGTACGGGATCATGATCGGCCCCTTCGCACCAAACGAGGCCGCCCGGCAGATCGATCTTCTGAAAGGCGAGCGCCTGATCCCGCGCGACAGCTACATCCCCGAGAATGACCGCCTGCGTCAGCGGTTCTGGCCGGTGGGCGCGGGTGCCATCGTGACCGCCCCGGCGGCGGAGGCAGAGGCGGCGGACCCAGAGGACGGGATCGACGCTGCGGCGCCTGCGGTCGTGGCCCCCACCCCCGCCCTGCCGGATGAGACCCCCCGCGAGGCGCGGGCGTCCGAGGCGGCGCTGCTGCCCGAGGAACGGCAGACGATCCAGTCAGCGATGCAATGGATGGGGTTCTACACAGGCAAGATCGACGGGGCGTTCGGGGCTGGCACGCGCAAGTCCATGGGGGCCTGGCAAGCGTCGAAGGGGTACGAGGAGACCGGGATCCTGACGACCGCGCAGCGGGCCGAACTGACCGACGACTACCGGGGCGAGGTGGCGTCGATCGGGCTGGAGACGGTCACGAACAGCGAGGCGGGAATCGAGATCACGCTGCCGACCGCGCTTGTCGAATTCTCCCGATTTCAGCCGCCCTTCGTGCAGTACGATGCAAAGGATGGGTCGGGCTATCAGGTACTGCTGATCTCGCAGCAGGGTGACGAGGCGACGCTGTTCGGCCTCTATGACATCATGCAGACGCTGGAAATCGTGCCGCTGGAGGGTGAGCGCGAACGGAAAGCGGGGGCGTTCGTGCTGACCGGCAAGAACGCCAAGGTGCAGTCCTATACGCAGGCGCAACTGCGTGGCGGGCTGATCAAAGGGTTCACCCTGGTCTGGCCGCCGGAAGACGGCGACCGCGCCGTACGTGTGCTGGAAGCGATGAAATCGACGTTCAAACCGGTCGGCGACCGCGCGATGGATGACAGCCTTGGCGCGCCTTTGGCCGAGGACAAGGCGACGCTGCTTGCGGGCCTTCAGGTGCGTCGGCCGACCCTGTCGCGGTCGGGCTTTTTCCTCGACGGAACCGGGCTGATCGCCACCACGGCGCAGACCGTCGCGGGCTGCGGGCGCGTCACCATCGACGGGCGCTACGATGCCGACATCCTGACGACGGACGCCGCGCGAGGGCTTGCCATTCTGCGCCCCCGGCAGCCGCTGGCCCCGCGCGCAACGGTCGCGTTCCAGACGGCGGCACCGCGCCTGAAGGCCGAGGTTGCCATCGGCGGCTATCCCTATGAAGACGCGCTCGACGCGCCGGTGACGACTTTCGGAACGCTCGAGGCCCTGACCGGACTCGACGGCGAGGGCGATCTGACGCGGCTCGCGCTGAACACTCGTGCGGGGGACGAGGGCGGGCCGGTGCTGGATTCGTCGGGCGCGCTGATCGGCATGCTGCTTGCGCGCCCAAAGGGCAACCGCGTGCTGCCGGGGGACGTGCAATACGCACTGGATGTGGCTGCGATTTCGCAGACGCTTGCAGCGCAGGGCATTCCGGCGGAATCAGTCGCGCAGACGGGTGCGATGCCTGCGGAAGACCTGTCGCGCCTCGCCTCGGGAATAACGGTGCTGGTGTCCTGCTGGGAATAGCGAGCGTGCGTCAGCGCGTGAGGTCGGGGGTCAGGCGGATCAGCGTCGGGCCATCACGCTCCAGCGCCGCGTTCAGGACACCGGGCACGTCGTCCAGAGTTGCGGGTTCCACGGCGGCAGCGCCATATGCCCTTGCCAGCGCCAGAAAATCGGGGTTGCGCGCGACAACGGCATTCGGGGCGATCTGCGACCGCAGCATCGCGTCCTCGATTTCCTTCAGTTTTCCGTTGTCCCACAGGATGATCGGCAGGGGCAGGCCCAGTTCGACCGCCGTCCCGAGTTCCGGCAGCGTGTACTGGAGGCCGTAGTCCCCGGCCATGGCGACGACTGGCCTGTCCGGCAGTCCGACCTTGCCACCGATCGCCGCAGGAAGCGCGTAGCCCAGCGTACCGAAACCTACGGGGTAATGCCATAGGCCGGGGGATTCCATATCCCAGGTCTCCAGCGCGACATAGGCGAACTGCGTCGAGTCGGCATAGACCGTGGTACCCTTCGGCAGGGCCGCGCGCAGGACGTCGAGAACGGGCAGGATGCCGGGGCGTTCCGCATCGACCTCGGCCCGCCACCGTGTCCGCGCTGAGGCCACCTCGGCAGCGCTCCAATCGGTCCGCGCGGGGTGGCTGGACAGACGTTCGGACAACGCAGCCAGCACAAACCCTGCGTCTGCCTGCAGGCGAATGGCGGCGTTCTGGCGGTCAGACAGCGAGGCCGGGTCAATGTCGATGCGCACCATGGGGCATCTGTGACCGAGGTCTTCCCGCCAGATGTCTGTTTCGGCCAGTTCGGTGCCGACCGCGACGACCAGATCGGCTTTGGCGATCTCGGCGGCGCTGCCGGGACGCCCGAGGTAGCTGCCGAACGCCAGCGGATCGCCCGGTGCGGCGATCCCGCGCCCGGCGGCGGTCACGAAGCTGGCGGCGCGCGTCAGGGCCAACACCTGCCGCGCCGCATCGCTGGCGCGGACAGCGCCGCCGCCGAAGATGAAGAGCGGCCTGCGCGCGGCGGCGACCAGACCAGCGAGGCGCGCGATATCGTCCGCCGAGGCTGCGTGCAGGACGGCGGTGTGGACGGACGTCGACCACTGCGCCTTCGATGCCTGCCCCAGCGCGGCAATCGGCACTTGGATATGCTTGGAGCGCGGGCGCATCGTTCGGAATTCCGTCAGCGCCCGATCAATCAGGTGATAGGCCGCCGCCGCATCGCTGGCCTGCAGCGACCAGTCGCAGACGGTTGCCGCAGCCCCTGCCTGATCGCGCATCTCGTGCAGCTTGCCCTTGGCCATGCCGGCATCCTGCGGATCGAGGCAGGAGGAGATCGCCAGCACCGGCACGGAATCGGAATAGGCTTGGCCTAGGGGCGTCAGGATGTTCGTAAGGCCCGGTCCGGTGATCACATAGGCGATGCCGGGCCGCCCTGTGGCGCGTGCATAACCGTCGGCCATGAAGCCCGCGCCCTGTTCATGGCGGGGCAGGATGTGGCGGATGCCGGCCTCTTCGATACCGCGGTACAGCTCGACATTGTGGACGCCGGGGATGCCGAAGATCACATCGACCCCGCGCGCCTTCAGCATATGCGATATCTGTGCGCCAAGCGGCCGGTCGGCCATCGCATCCTCCGTTTGGAACAGCAAAGCACAGGCCGCGCCCGGTATTCCAGTCCCTTCATCCAAGATGCGTGTCACGGAACCCCGTCGCGCGCTTCAGCCCGTAGCCCAGCATCCGGTCGAACCCGATATGCGCCAGCCAGATCAGCGCGACGGCGGTTGCCAGCGGCATCGCGGCCGCCAGACCGCCCAGCAGCAGCGCGCCTGGCACAACCGTTGTGTGTCCCATGTTGTACACCGCCGCGCCGACCCGCGGCCCGCGCAGATAGCCCAGCATGAAGACGTCCGGCGCCAGGAACAGCAGAGCGAACATCCCCCATCCCGCGCCCGCCCATCCATACCCCGCTGCGGCCGCCGCCAGCAGCGCCGCGCCCTCTGCATGCAGGATCAGGCTGACGCCGCCAGGCATCGCGGTCCCGGGATGCGCAGTCTTGGGTGTCGTGGGTGTCGTCGTTGTCATCGTCATCTCCGTCAGTGTGCGTTTCGGATGCGACGGTGGTACATGCGATGCACTTCATTAAAAATTGCCTTTCTTTGCCATACGGTATAGAAAAAATACATGAACCCTGGACCTCCGTTCGATCAGATCGCCGCGTTTCTCGCCGTCATGCGGGCCGGGTCTCTATCTGCCGCTGCACGCGCCCTCGGCCTGACCCAACCCACCGTTCGCCGACAGATCGAGGCGCTGGAGGGCGGGGTTGCGCAGCCCCTGTTCACCCGCACGACGGCCGGACTGATGCCCACCGATGCCGCGCGAAACCTGCTTCCGCTGGCCGAAACCGTCGCCGCGTCCGGCGCGGCCTTTCTGCGCGCGGCCTCATCCGGTCAGACCGCAACCCAAGGCGTCGTGCGAATCACCGCGCCGCGGGTCATCTCGGTCGAAACCCTGCCGAGGGTCCTCGCGCCTCTGATCGCGCGCGCACCCGGTCTGAGGATCGAGCTTGCGGCGACCAACCGGATCGAAGACCTGTCGCGGCAGGATGCCGACATCGCTCTGCGCGTTGTTCAGCCCGCGCAGGCTGCACTTGTGGCCAAGCGCCTTCGTCCGATCGGGATCGGACTTTTCGCGCATCCCGATCTTGTCGCCCGAATGCCTACACCCGCAACGCTGGCAGACACGCTCGGTGCCTACCCGATGGTCACCGAGGATCGCGCCCGCGCCTTGGCGGACGGGCTCAGTGCCCTTTCGCTGCCATATCCCGGCAATATCGTCCTGCGCACCGACGATGAACTGGCCCTGCTTGCCGCGATCCGCGCCGGGATCGGGGCCGGGTTCTGTCAGACCGGAATCGCCCGGCGCGACGGCCTGATCCAGCTTTTCCCCCAGACCGATATCACCCTGCCGCTCTGGGCCGTCGTGCACGAAGACCTGCGCGGCAGTCGCCCCGTCAGGGCGGTGTTCGACCATCTGGTGGCCGTTCTGGGATGACCGCGCTCAGCCCCGGTGATGCAGGGTCGCAAACAGATGCGGGTCGAAGCTGACCTGCGCAAATGTCGCGCCCTCGGTCAGGACACTGACCGCGTCATGGCTGTGCAGACTTTCCTGGTGGCTGGCCAGCACCTGGAAGTCGCCGATCCGCGCATCCGCGATCAGCTGCCCGGCAAAGCTGCGCACCGCATCCTCGACAAAGATCGGGTTCGCGGCGTTCAGTTCCGCGAAGGCCTGTTCATCCTCGCGCTTGACCATCACCTGCGTCTCGGTCGGAACGCCCGCGCGCGCCAGATCGATCATATCCTCGAACCACAGGCAGTCATCGCCCTGCAGAGCGACCGATATCCGCGCGACGGACCGCTGCGAATGCGGCGTGGCAAGCTGCCCGCGGAACTGGCGCGCATGTTCGCTCAGCTCCAGCGAACAGGGACAGGTCGATGAATAGACATAGTCGAGATGGATGATCTTTGTCCGCACGCCGGCGCGATCGACGAGTTCCAGCGCGATGTCGTAGTACTGCCAGCCCGCAAGGCCCGACCGCAGCGACTGCATGCGCACCGGAAAGGAAAACCGCATCTGGATGCGGGCATCGAAGCTGCCGAGATCGGCCTTGTAGTCGTCCAGCGCAGCCTCGATCACCTCGAAGCTGAAGGCGCGGTCCGCATGGGCATAAAACGACCGCATGATGCGGCTCATGTTGATGCCCTTCTTTCCGGCATCCAGACTAACCGTTCCCGTCACGCTTGTCTGAAGCGTCACCTCACCGCCGTCGCGGGTCTGATAGCGGATCGGCAGGCGGAAGTTCGAGATGCCGACATGCTGAATCTGCGTGTCCCGCCCGACGATCAGGCTGGACGGGCCGTTCTGCAGATCGGGCAGCGTCGCGCGATAGGCCGCGTCGGGACGGAAACCTGCGTCATAGAGCCGGCTGAGGTCGGGATAGTTCGCCACAGCGCGACCGGGCAACAGTCGGGCAATCGCCGGGTCCAGCTGCGCGATTTCGGTCGGCGTGACGCCCGCAGCCCAGCGGCGCAGCACGTCCAGCGCGTATGCAGCGTCGAGGCGATCCGGCTCCGGCGTGATGGTCGTCTGGATGGTCATCGGTCGGCCCCTTCGGCAAGTCCGACCTTATGTAAGGTCCAAGCACCCGATGTCCAAACCGGATTGCACCGCTTGCGGGTATCCGCCTGCGGCTCCGTCTCAGACCGCGTCCAGAGCCTGCATCAGATCACCCAGAATGTCCCCGGCATCCTCGATCCCCAGCGACAGACGCACCAGCCCCGGCGTGATCCCGAGCAGAGCTTTCTGGTCCGCCGGAAGCCGCTGATGCGTCGTCGTCGCGGGATGCGTGACGATTGACTTGGCATCGCCGAGGTTGTTGGAAATCTTGATAAGCCGCAGCGCGTTCAGGAACCGGAAGGCCGCAGCCTGTCCGCCCCTGACCTCGAAGGACACAACCGTGCCGCCCGATCCGATCTGGTCCATGGCGATGGCATGCTGCGGATGCGCCTTAAGACCCGGAAACATCACGCGGTCGAGTTTCGGATGCGTCTCCAGCGCCTCGGCCACGGCCTGCGTACTGGCGGCCTGCTGGCGCACCCGCAGGTCCAGCGTCTCCATTCCCTTCAGCATCACCCAGGCGTTGAACGGCGACATCGCGGCACCGGTATGCTTGAGATAGGGTTCGAGCACCTTGCGGATATAGTCCTTCGTCCCGCAGACGACCCCGCCGAGGCAGCGGCCCGATCCGTCGATGTGCTTGGTCGCGGAATAGACGACGACATCCGCGCCCAGCGCCACCGCCTGCGAGAAGGTCGGCGTCGCAAAGACGTTGTCCACGATCACGGTCGCGCCGACAGCATGGCCGATTTCGGCGACCGCGCGCAGGTCGATGACCTCGAGCGTGGGGTTGCTGACGGTTTCCAGGAACAGCGCCTTGGTGTCGGTGCGAACGGCCTTGCGCCACGCGTGAAGGTCGGTGCCGTCGACCAGCGTCACCTCGACCCCGAAGCGCCCGAGGATTTCGAGGACATAGAGGCAGGACCCGAAGAGCGCGCGGGCCGAAACGACGTGATCCCCTGCCTTCAGCATCGCCGTCAGTGCGGCGTTGACCGCGGCCATGCCGGAAGCTGTTGCAAAGGCATCTTCGGTGCCCTCGATCGCCGCGATGCGCTCCTCGAACATCCGCACGGTCGGGTTGCCGTAGCGGGCGTAGATGAATTCATCGTCGCCCGCCTTCTGGAACCGCGCCTCGGCCTGTTCGGCGCTGTCGTAGACAAAGCCCTGCGTCAGGAAGATCGCCTCGGACATCTCGCCATACTGGCTGCGCCGGGCGCCCGCATGCACCAGTTTCGTGGCTGTTTTCCAGTCGTCCATCGCCTGCCCCCCGCCCGCCGTCCGGGCAAAGAAAAACCCCCGGCCAAAAGGCAGGGGGTCGCGCCGACCCACTGACCTCTTTAGCGGCTTGTTTAACGTGGCCCGCAATCCGGTTTACAAATCGCCACGGATCAGTCCGATACCCTGATCCGGGCACAGGATCAAGGCCGTCACGCACGTTGCCAGGAATTGCACCGGTCCTGCCGTTTGCCCCCTTGCCCTTCCCGCCCGGCGCGTCATCCTGACAGCCGCATGGAGAGACCGCGTGACATCGCCGATTGACGTCTTCTACTGGCCGACGCCCAATGGCTGGAAAATCACCATCGCGCTGGAAGAGATGGGTCTGCCCTATCATGTCCGCTATGTGGACATCGGCGCGGGGGACCAGTTCGCGCCGGAGTTTCTGGCGATCAGCCCAAACAACCGGATGCCGGCGATCACCGATCCGGACGGACCGGACGGCAAGCCGGTGTCGGTCTTTGAATCCGGCGCGATCCTGCAGTACCTCGCCCGGAAGACAGGGAAGTTCTACGGCGCGACCGAACGTGACCGCATCGCCGTCGAACAGTGGCTGATGTGGCAGATGGGCGGGGTCGGCCCGATGGCCGGACAGGCGCACCACTTCCTGAAATACGCGCCAGCCCTCGATCCTCCGCAGGTCCTGCCCTATGCACAGAACCGCTACCGGAACGAAGTTGCGCGGCTCTATGGCGTGCTTGACGGGCAGCTGGCCAAGGGCGAGTGGGTCGCGGGCGACTTCCTGTCCATCGCCGATTTTGCGATCTGGCCCTGGGCGCAGAACTGGAAGGGCCAGGAGCAGTCGCTGGACGACAAGCCGCATTTCGCGCGCTGGCTCGATACAATGGCAGCGCGACCGGCTGTGCAGCGCGGCCGTGCCGTCGGGGCGGAGCGTCGCAAGGATCTGTCGAAGGACCCCAGGGCCCAGGAAGTTCTGTTCGGGAAGCAGACCGCAGTGTGACTCTTTCCGAACGCCAGAGCATCATTGCGTTGTTTGCGCTGAATGCTGTCCTGAACGCCGGGCTGCTGTCGCGCCTGCCCGAGATTCAGCGCGCCCTGTCGCTTTCGGACCGTCAGTTCGGCTGGGTTCTGTCCGCCCTGTCGCTTGGCGTGCTTCTGGCCATGCAGGTTGCCCCTGCCGCGACGGCCCGGCTTGGCATGCGCGGCCTTTTGCTGGTCAGTTTTTCGGTCTCGGCCATAGCGCCACCAGTCTTTGGCCTGATCCCCGCAGTTGCGCCCGAGTCCGGATTCGCTGCGCTTTTCGTCGCCATGACCATCTACGGTTTTGTCACTTCTCTGGCCGGAGTGGCGATGAACGTCGAGGCGGACCGCATCGCGCTGGACACCGGTCGGCCGCTTATGTCGCGCAGCCACGGGGCGTGGAGCCTTGCCTTCCTGCTGACCTCTGCGCTGGCGGCACTTGCGATCCGTGCGGGTGTTTCGCCGATGCAGCAATTCCTGGCGGTCAGCGCGGCCATGGCCGCTGGAACGTGGCTGATTGTCCGCCCGATCCGGCCCGACGCGCCGGTGAACGCGCCGCAGCGCGGACTGGTGTTGCCCGGCCGATCCACCTTTCTGCTGATGGGATTCGGGATGCTGTCGGTCGTTGTGGAAATCGTCGTTCGCAACTGGGCGATCATTCTGGTCCGCGACCGTTTTGACGCGCCCGACTGGCTTTCCGCTCTCGCTCTGCCCGCCCTGGTCGCGACCCTGACGATCGGCCGACTGCTATCGGACAGCGTCGCCGTGCGCACCGGTGATGTCGCGCTCGCGCGCGGCATGGCCGTTGTCACCGCAATCGGCATCGCTTTGCTTGTGCTTGCGCCCACCGTCGCGGTCGCTCTTGCAGCCTGCGCGATCATCGGGCTTGGCGTCTCGGCCAGCTATCCCGTTGTCGTCAGCGCGGTCGCCCGGCGGGGGGACCGGCCTGCGGCCGAGGGCGTCGCCGCCTTCATCGTCTTGCAGAACGTGCTGGCCTTTGCGGCCCCGGTCGGTTTCGGTGCCCTCGCCGAGGTGACTGACCAACGGATAGCTCTGGCATTCCTGCTGCCATTCACGCTTTTTGCCTGGGTCTTTGCCCCGGAACTGAAACGTCAGGCGCCTCGGCGCGGTCCCTTGCTGTCGTCGTCCGATCCATCGCCGACGCCATAGCGCTCGATCAGCCTGCCTTGCGTCATGAAGAACGCAAAGACCGCCAGCGTCAGCCCGAAGGTCTTGAAGTTCACCCAGGCCTGGTCCGACATCGTCCGCCAGACAAGCTCGTTCACCACGGCCAGCAGTCCGAAGAACGCCGTGACCCGGCGCGTCAGGATCATCCAGCCTTCATGCCGAAGGGGCATCACCTCTTCCATCGCCAACGCTAGGTAGGATCTGCCCCGCAGCAGGCCGAAACCCAGAATTCCGGCGAAAATCAGATAGATGATCGTCGGCTTCATCTTGAAGAACCGCTCGTCGTTGAACCAGACCGACAGCCCGCCGAAGACGATCACCAGCACCAGCGTCACGATCTGCATCGGCGACAGGCGTCCGGTCAGCCGCCAGAGGATCAGCGTCGAGATCAGCATCAGAGGCACAAAGATCGCTGTCGCAAGAATGAAGCCCTGATACTCGGTCCCCGCGACCGTCACCGTCTGGCCCTTGAGCCGTGTGAAGGCCGCGAAGAACGCGATGACCGGTCCCAGTTCCAGCCCCAGTTTCAGCCAAGGGTTGATCTTCCGTCCCGCCATCTCTCTATCCCGCCATTTTCACGATCGCGGCACCCGACGCGATCAGTATCATCAGGGCGATCTGGACCCGACCGACCCGTTCGCCCAAGACCAGCCAGCCGATCAGCGCGGCGAAGGCGGTCGATGTTTCGCGCAGCACCGCAGCCTCGCCCACCTTGTCCAGCCGCGTCGCCAGCATGATCGATCCGAAGCTGAGGAACGCGACCATCGCGCCCGTGAAACCGCGCCGCAGCAGCGGAAGCGCTTGCGACGCCGAAACAAGCCGCAGGCTGGCGGACATATAGACCGGCATGAAGAGGCCGTCGATGAAGAAGAACCACGCGAGAAACGTGAACGGGTCCGCCGTCGCGCGGATGCCGTAGGCGTCATAGGTCGTGTATGCTGCGACCGTCGCCCCCGTCATCACCGCAAACATCAGCGCGGGCACCAGCGTCTCGCGGTCTTCGGTCAAGAAGCGCAGATTAAAGGCGGCAAGCCCGAATATCCCCGACAGCAGCAGCGCCAGACCCGCCCACTGCCCGCCGGTGAAATGCTCGCCGAAGACGATCCCGGCGCCCAGCACCGCAAACAGCGGCCCGGTCCCGCGCACCACCGGATAGACCACGGTATAGGCACCCCGGTCATAGGTCATCGCCTGCAGCAGCTTGTAGATCACGTGAATCCCGAACGCGCCCGCAAAGATCGGCCACATATGCGGCTCGGGCCAGGGCACCACGAACAGCGCGAAAGGGGCCGCGATCACCGCATACGACCCGTCGATGGCCGCGCGGCTGACCCAAGGGTCATGCCGCCCTTTCTGCAACGCCCCGAACAGCGCGTGCAGAACCGCCGCGAACAGGGCAAGGGCCAGCGCAAGGCTGTGCCCCTCCGCCGTCCCCTCCAGCGACCGCAGCCAGACGCTCACGTCGTCCCGCCAGCGGTCACTCGGCGTCCTCGGGCGTGGGCAGATAGGTCGCCGTGACAGTCACGCCGTCGAACAGCGCCGCCACGTCGGCTCTCGACTCCGGCAGCGCCCCGACGAAATACCGCGCCAGCCGGGCAAACCCGAACCCGCCGGGTGCCTGCGCAGTCAGCGTCAATGTACCCGCAGGGTTCGGCAGGTCGTCCAGCAGGGCGACCATCGCCTGTTTCGTCGGGTCCGGGAAACTGGCATCCGGCAGCGTTCCGACAAATGCCCCCGCTTCGTCCAGAAACCCTTGCAGCGCCACTTCGGGATCAGCGGCATCGCCCAGAATGACGGTTCCCAACGGCATCAGCACATAACTTTCGAACAACCCGTTCGACGTCACTTCGACCGAAAGATCGGTCAGCCCCATCGCCCCCAGGCTGACCTGCGCGGCGCTCTGTGATGACAGGTCCACCCTGTCCACCGACGCCGTCGCCCGGATCGCGTTCGCGCCCGGAAAATCCACGTCCAGCCGGTCCAGCGCCAGCCGCTTGTCCTGCGCCGACCAGTGCACGCTCAGGTCCGCGTCGATCCCGTTGCGGTCGTTCTGCGCCCGCATCAGATAGTCCATCACCCCGTTGCCGGTCTTGATGGAGATCCGCAGGTCCTCGATCTTCAGGTCCAGCGACTGCGGCGGTGTTCCGTCATCAAGAAACGCCTTCAACCCGTTGGCACGCCAGGAAACCTTGGCGATCCGGAACCCCGGCTGATACTGTCCTTCCGGGGCGATCTCCACCCCGTCCACGCTGCAGAACCCTGCCCGCAGCCAGACCTGCGATGCCGAATTGAGGCTGCCGGTCGTGGCAAGGACGACTGCCTGCAGCCGCTCCCACGACGCGCGGCAGGTGTCCGACGACAGAAATTCGGCCCGCGCTGCGCCGGATGCGGCCAGCAGCACCGCAAGGGCCAGCGCAGATCGCATCAGGCTGCCTCCAGCCCGACCAGCGCCCGGGCGAACTCCTCCGGGTCGAACGGCGACAGATCGTCGATCTGCTCGCCCACCCCGATGGCATGGATCGGCAGCCCGAACCTGTCGGCCAGCGCCACCAGCACGCCGCCCTTGGCCGTCCCGTCCAGCTTGGTCATTATCAGCCCGGAAACATCCGCCAGCTTTCGGAAAATATCCACCTGATTCAATGCGTTCTGGCCTGTTGTTGCATCAAGGACCAAAAGTGTGTTGTGCGGCGCGCTCGGGTCCTTCTTGCGGATCACGCGGACGATCTTGGACAGCTCCTCCATCAGGTCGGCCCGGTTCTGCAGCCGCCCCGCCGTGTCGATCAGCAAAAGGTCCGCCCCGTCCGCCTCAGCCTTCGTCATCGCATCAAAGGCCAGGCTCGCCGGGTCCGACCCCTCGGGTGCCGTCAGCACCGGCACGCCTGCCCGCTGGCCCCAGATCTGCAGCTGCTCGACCGCCGCCGCTCGGAACGTGTCGCCCGCCGCGATTACCACGGTCTTTCCGGCGGCGCGGAACTGGCTGGCCAGCTTGCCGATGGTCGTCGTCTTGCCCGATCCGTTGACGCCGACGACCAGCACCACCTGCGGGCGCTTGGGATAGATCGGCATCGCCTTCGCCACTGGGTCCATGATCCGCGTGATCTCGTCCGCCAGCAGGCCCTTGATCTCGGGCACCGACAGCTTCCGCCCCATCCGCCCCTCGGCGATGTTCGCGGTCACCCGCAGCGCCGTATCGACGCCCATGTCGGCCTGGATCAGCAGGTCCTCCAGGCTTTCCAGCATCGCGTCGTCCAGAACCCGGCGCGCGACGGGCGCTGCCTCGGTCCGTCCGAACAGCCGCCCCAGCAGACCGGGCTTCGCCACGGGTTCGGGTTCGGGCTCCAGTATCGGGACTGGCTTCGGTCTGACCTCGACCACGGGCGCCACCGGTCGCGCGGCGGCAGGGGCGGTCGGTGATGGCTCAGGCCGTGCCACCTCCATCGTGCCGACCGCTTCGGCCACCGGCTCTGGTTCCATCGCCGCAGGCTCGGCGACCGCCGCAACCATCTCCGGCAGTTCTACAGGGCTGTCGCCCGGAATGGCGTCCGGCTCCGGGTCCGACCACGGCTCCGGCTCGGGCGCGTCCGGCTCGCGTTTCGGAATTTCGACAGGTGCTGGCTGCGGCGGCACGCGCGGCGCGGCCTCGGTCTCGACTCCGATCTCGGGCTCGACCTCGCCGCCTTCGGCGACGATGGCCTCCAGACCCGCGTCCAACTTCGACGACGATTTGAACAGCCGGTCCTTGAGTTTCTTGAAGAAGGACATGGACACCCCGATCCGTTGCCCCTTTCACCTAGTCAATTCAGGTGGCAAGGAAAAGGGCGCGTCCGTGGCGGTTCTGTCAGCCCCCAAAGAAGAACCGAACCGCCTCCTGCCCCGCATTTATGTCGGTCACCGCCACTTCCGGCACATCGCGGTCCAGCAGCGTGAACCGCCGGAGCGGCACCCCCGGCCAGACATGTCCGCCGCCTGCCGTCTCGAAATACCGCAGAGGGGCCGCGCATCCGGTCCAATCCCACCGCGTCACGCTGACCCCGTCATCGGTGCCGTCCATCCCCTGACCCTCCCCGCGCGCGCCGCAGCCGTTCCGCCGCGCCCAGATCGCAAGGCTTTCCTCGGCCGACCAGCTGTAGCCGAGGTTCCGGTCCCGCCGGTTCGTCGCGTCCGACCGCCCCGCATGCGGGTTCAGCTCATCCGCCGTGCCGTAGAAGAACACCGCAGGAACCGGCACCGAGGCATGCGCGCACGGAACATCCCGGAGAACCTTGGTTGCCACCACGGCGATGCCCCGGATCGCATCCGGCCGGTCGCAAGCCAGCCTGATCGCCATGCCGCCGCCATTCGAATGCCCGATCACATAAAGCCGGTCCGCGTCGCCCAACCCCTGCGCATCCAGCGCCTGCGCCAGCCCGATCAGCCCGCCGACATCGTCCCGCGCTGCCAGTTCCTGCTTGCGCGCGTTTTCCGCGAACCGCCCGTCGTTCCACAGCCGCCCGCCGCCCGATGGATAGACCGCCACCACGCCCGCCGCCCTGGCCCAAGCATCAAACCCCGACGACCGCCGCACCTGCGACCCCGATCCCATTGCACCGTGCAGCACCATGACGATGGGTGCCCCGGCAGCATGACCGTCGGTGCCGTCGAAAATCTGATAGTCCGGGGTTTCAGCCTGCGCCGACCCGAGGGACGCAAGAACACTTGCCATTGCCGCCAGACCGCAGCGCAACCCCGTTGAAATCCTCATCATGCCTCTCCTGCCCCGGTTCCATGAACGTGCGACGGTCCGGCTTCCGTCGCAGAGGTGCCCATTTTTCCGCAACGCCTATATTCCGCCGGAATTCTGCGCCAAGGTCGCGCGCGATGAGCATCGTGTCGTTGATTTCGCGCCGCAAGTCGGCCCCTATCCCGCCGTCCGTTTCGGTGGCCGACAGTGGCATTGCGTCCGATGTCCTTGCCCAGCCAGTCATTGATCCCGATCCGTCGCCAGACGATGCCGAAACGCTGTCCGCCGTCTTCGCAGCACTGCATGCGGTTTCCGACGAACCAGCATCCGCGCCGATTGCAGCAGCGGCGATGCCCGAGATTGCCGCCGACGAAACCCCCGACGCGCCGGTCGCCGAAGCAGCAATGCCCGAGCCTTCCGTCAATGACATCCCTGACATGGAGGCTCCCGCGCCACCGGCGATGCCGCCCGAGCCCGCATCGCCGGTTCCCTCCGTCTTGGAGCAAGCCGAGGTTTCCGCAATCGTCGCCGCTGTCCCAGCCCCCGCCGAGAAAGACCCGGTCACCGACGCAATTGCCGCCACTCTCTCTGGGGCCGCCCCGGAATCGCCGCTCCCGAAACGGCGGTCCGGCATGCCGCTCCGATTGCGCCTGCGCCAGATCGCAGGGAATGCCCGGCATCTGCGCGACCGCCTGTCCCGGACCGACCCCTTCCTGATCACGACGCTGGCGCCCGTCCCCCTGATCGCCGCCGCCCTGATCTTCGGCGGCTGGGTCGCGCTGCTGGCCTTTGCGGCCATCACGGCGCTGACCTTCGCGCTCGATGAACTCAGCGACAGGGCCCGGACCGGTACGCCTGCGAAGGGCCAGGAGTTTCCCGTGACGCCGCGCCTGTCGGTCATCCTTGCAGCGACCCATGGGGTGCTGCTGGCGCTTGGTCTTTTTGCGCTGTCGGGCGGCATCAGCCTTGGATTTTTCGGCTGGTGGCTGGCGTTCCTGTCGCTGGGCCTCTGGCTCGGCCAGGTCTCGAATTCAAACGCGCATGAGCTGATCCATTCCGGCGATGCTCGCCTGCGCGCCACAGGCGGGGCAATTTTCTGTTCGCTGCTGTTCGGGCATCACATCTCGGCCCACCGGCTGGTGCATCACCGCTTTGTCGCCACACCCGACGATCCGAACAGCGCCGACGCGGGTGAAAGCTTCTGGGCTTTCCTGCCCCGGGCCTGGGCCGGGTCGTTCATCGCCGGGTATGAGATGGAGCGCGCGCTGATGCGCCCGCGCTTCGGACGAAAGGCCCGGCGGCTTCATCCTTATACGCTGCAGATCGGCACATCGGTGCTGATGCTTGTCCTGATCGGGCTGGTGCTCGGCGTTCCGGGCATCTTCGTCTGGCTGATGCTCTGCGCCCACGCGCAGGTGCAGCTGCTGCTGTCCGACTATGTTCAGCATTACGGGCTGGTGCGCGGCAAGATGCCCGGCGGGCGTACCGAACCCGTCGGCCCGCGCCACGCCTGGAACGCGCCGCATGTGTTTTCCGGACTGGCGATGCTGAACGCCCCGCGCCATTCCGACCATCACCAGCGGCCCGGCCGCCCCTACGCGCAGCTGACGCTTGACCCCGGCGCGCCGATGCTGCCGCATTCGCTGCCGGTGATGGCGACGGCGGCGCTTGTCCCGTCGCTCTGGCGTCGGATGATGGACCCCCGCGTGGCGGCCGAGACACGGCGCAGACTTGCCGTCTCGGGTGCGACGACGGCGGAGTTCGCTCACGGCCTTGTGCAGGCGAAGTCCCGCGCCCGGTCGGGATAGCGCCTGTCCGTTCAGCCCCGCATCTGGCAGGCTTGCCACCAGCCACCGCATAAGGATTTGCCGATGCGCGGACATGCCGTCGCCCTTGCTGCCCTCTGCCTTGCCGCGACCTTGCCCGCCGTGGCGGCAGAGCAGCCGCTGTCGGCCGAACAGTTCGAGGCACTGTCGGTCGGGCGGACGTTCTTCTACAATTCCGCGGGGACAGCCTATGGCGCGGAACAGTATCTGCCCGGACGCCGTGTCATCTGGGCCTTCACCGGCGATGACTGCCGCAAAGGCACCTGGTACCCCGAGGGGCAGTACATCTGCTTTGTGTACGAGGATGACAGCGACCCGCAGTGCTGGACGTTCTTTCGCAGCACGGGCGGACTGACCGCTCAGTTCCGGGATGATCCGGCGGGCGAGCCCCTGATCGCGGTCGAGGAGAGCCCCGAACCGATGGCCTGCCTGGGACCAGATATCGGCGTCTGAGATGGGTCAGTACATGCTTTTCGCGATGCCCGGCGCGCTTCCCCCCGTGAGGTGGCGGAAGCCGCTGACCGCTGTTGCCGCGCCACCGGCGAGAAACCCGACATCGCCGCCGACGGTGACCAGATCGAACCCCCAGCTCACCGCCTTGGCGGCATATTCCGGCGTTCCGCAATGCAGGCCGGCCCGGATTCCGTTCTTCCGGCAGACATCGGCGATGCGCCGGATCGCAGCGATCATCTCGGGCTCTTCCCTGTCCGTGCCGGGCAGCAGACGCCCGGCCGACATCGAAAAGGTCAGGTCGGCCGGGCCGACATAGATGCCGTCCAGTCCGGGCGTGGCCGCGATTGCCTCAAGGCTGCCGAACGCCCTGGCCGTTTCGACCATCGCAAACGCAAGGATGCCGCTGTTTGCCTGCCGGACATAATCCGGCCCCGCAGCATAAGCTGCGCGGGTCGGACCGAAGCTGCGCTGCCCATCCGGTGGATAGCGCATGTAGCTGACCAGCCGCGCGGCATCCTCTGCCGTGTCGACCATCGGGCAGATGATGCCCTGCGCGCCCGCGTCGAGCGCCTTCATCACGATCCCCGGCTCGAGCCACGGCACACGCGCCATCAGCACCGCGCCCGACGCCCGCATCGCCTGGAACATCGGCAGAAGGGCAGCATAGTCGAGCGCGCCGTGCTGCATGTCGACGGTCACGGAATTGAAGCCCTGCGCGGCGATGATTTCGGCGCTGAAGGGACTGCCGATCGAACACCAGGCATTGAGAGCGGGCTTGCCCCCAGCCCAGAGTGCCTTCAGCCGGTTCGGAAACATGATCGCCGTCCCCCTTATGTTGCCGCGTCGCCGTCAGGGCTACATGGCGAGCCTGCACAGGGCAACATGATCCGGCGCCCGCGCCTTGTGCCGGAAGGGCGCGCGACCTAGGAATGGCGGGGCAGCAGAATGGGGGTGCAGATGACGGTCATTCGCTGGGGCATCATCGGTCCGGGTGCCATCGCGCACAATTTCGCGGACGGTCTGGCGGAATCCGCATCGGGGCGGCTCGTCGCCGTCGCAGGCCGGGATGCCACGCGGCGCGATGCCTTCGGCGACCGCTATGCCCTTGATCCGGCGATGCGCTTTCCAGACGCGGCGGCGCTTGCCGCCAGCGATGCGGTCGATGCGATCTATATTGCCACGCCGCATCCGGCCCACGCGCAGCTGTCGGTCATGGCACTTCGCGCAGGCAAGGCGGTGCTGTGCGAAAAGCCCGCCGGGCTGAACGCAGCCGAGGCTATCGCCGTGACGGAAGTGGCGGCACAGACGGGGCGGTTCTTTGCGGAAGGCTTCATGTACCGCTGCCATCCGCAGATCGCCCGGGTGCTGGAGGTGATCGGCGCGGGCGAGATCGGGCAGATCACGCACATCGCCTCCCGCTTCGGCTTTCACGCGGGGTTCGACGACGGCATCGCGTCTCTATGCAAAGGACCTCGGCGGCGGCGGGATTCTGGATGTCGGGGGCTATCCGGTTTCACTCGTCCGGCTGATCGCAGGCGCGGCGCAGGGGCTGCCCTTTGCAGAGCCGCTGACATTCCGCGCGACAGGCGTTCTGGCCGAAACCGGAGTCGATGCGGTGGCGCAGGCCGTGATGACTTTCCAGGCGACGTGACGGCCGAGATCGCCTGCGCCGTGGCGCGTCAGATGGACAACAGGGCGGTGATCGACGGGACCAAGGGACGGATCGTGATCGACGACCCATGGGTGCCGGGACGCAACAAGGGTCCGTCAGATGCGACGATCCATATCACCGTCGACGGCAAGACCCGGACAGAAACGCTGCGCCACCCTGAAATGCTGTTCGCATTCGAGGCCGAGGCGGCAAGCCGGGCCATCGCGGCGGGTTTGACAGAGATGCCGCATCCGGCGTCGTCCTGGGCCGACAGCATCGGCACCGCGCACCTTCAGGACCGCTGGCGCGCGGAACTGGGCTATGTGACCTTCGCTGAGGACCCCGCGACGAACCGCAGACTGACCGGGCTGCTGCCGCCCGGTCTGCCGCAGGTGCCGCGCCTGCAGCTTGCGGGCCTGGACCGCGACGTATCGCAACTGATCGTCGGCTGCGACAACCGGAACACGGTCGCCGAGGGCGCACTGGTCTGGGACACATGGATCGAGGCTGGGGGCAATGCCTTTGACACCGGGTTTGTCTACGGCAATGGCCTGCATGAAAAGGTGCTGGGCGAATGGATCGCGGCGCGGGGCGTCGAAAAAGATGTGATCGTCATCGGCAAGGGCGCGCACAGCCCCTACTGCACGCCTCGCGCCATCGGGGCGCAACTGGAGATCAGCCTGGAACGCCTGTGCCTGCCAGCCGTTCCGATCTACATCATGCATCGCGACAACCCGGACGTGCCGGTCGGCGAATTTGTCGATGCGCTGAACCGGTTGAAAGCCAAGGGCAGAATCGGGATTTTCGGCGGGTCGAACTGGTCCGTCGAACGGTTTGCCGAGGCGAATGACTACGCGATGAAGCATGGGCTGGAACCGATGCGCATCCTGAACAACAACCTGTCGCTGGCCGTGATGGAACGCCCGGTCTGGCCCGGCTGCGTCACATCGAACAACCCCGACACGCTCGCCTTTCTCCGGCGGTCAGGCACTGTGCATCTGTCGTGGTCGTCGCAGGCGCGCGGCTATTTCCTGCCCGAGGTCCTCCGCAACCGCCTGCCCGCCGATACAGCGCCCGAGACCTGCTTCGGGGGTTCCGCCAATGCCGAACGCCGCCGACGCGCCGAAACCCTTGCGGCGGAACGCGGTGTAACCGCCCATGCCGTCGCCGCTGCCTGGGTTCTGGCGCAGTCGTTCCCCTCGCTTGCGCTGATCGGTCCGCGCAGCCCTGGCGAGATCGTATCGACCCTTCCGGCCCTATCGGTCCGGCTGACCGACGCCGAGCGGGACTGGCTCAATCTGGAGCGTGACAGCCGTTAGCGCCCCGCTTACCCAAGCAGCCGCGCTTCCACGGCGGGCGCGACTTCGTGCCAGCCTTCCCACATCATCTTCAGCGCGACATAGAAGATGATCGCCAGACCCACATAGGCAATCCAGCGGTAGCGCCCCAGAAGCCGCGCGATGAAGCTGGCCGCCAGACCCATCAGGGCGATGGACAGGCCAAGCCCGAACACCAGAACCGTCGGATGTTCGCGCGCGGCACCCGCCACGGCCAGCACGTTGTCGAGGCTCATCGAGACGTCCGCGACCACGATCTGAGTGGCGGCCTGGGCAAAGGTCTTGCGCGGCGCGCCGCCCGCAATCGTACCGTCCGCGTTCAGGTCCGACCCCGCCAGCGCCTCTTCCGCCGCCGGATCGTGGGCATGGCCTTCGCGCAGTTCGCGCCACATCTTCCAGCAGACCCACAGCAGAAGGATGCCGCCCGCGAGGAGGAGGCCGGTGATCGCCAGCAGCGTTGTCGTGATCAGCGCGAAGAATATCCGCAGAACCGTGGCGGCAATGATCCCGACCAGAATCGCGCGCCCGCGCTGTTCCTTCGGAAGACCTGCGGCGGCAAGCCCGATCACGATGGCATTGTCGCCCGCCAGCGCGATGTCGATGGCGATGACCTGAAAGAACGCCGTCATCGCTTCCGGACTGAACATTTCCATAGTCCTGTGCCTATCCCCGCCGCAGTATTGCCTGTTTCGGCCTGACTAGTCGCACGGTAGCCGGGATTCAACGCCGTTTCGCATCTGGCGTGCGATCCTCCCCGGTCTCAAAACCGCCGAACCGGCCTTTCCGTTCCATGGTCCGGCCATTATACCCGGAGCATGTTCAGCAGAATTCTGTCCTCGCTCTCGCAACCGTCACCGCAACGCGTCCCGGATGCATCCCGCGCCCTTGCGGCGCTGCTGGTACGCCTGGCCCGCGCCGACGGCGACTATTCCCCGACCGAGGCGGCAGGTATCGAGCGGCTGATCGCTGCGCGCTACGGCATGTCTGCAGACGAGGCGAAGGAGGCAAGGCGGGCGGGCGAGGCGATGGAGGCAGAGGCGTCGGATACTGTGCGTTTCACTCGTGCCCTGAAGGACGCGGTGCCCTACGAAGAACGCGCGGGGCTGATGGAAGCGCTGTGGTCCGTCGCATTGTCCGACGGCACACGCGATGCGGATGAAGATGCGCTGATCCGCCTCGCGGCGTCGCTGCTGGGGGTCAATGACCGCGACTCGGCTCTCGCCCGGCAACGGGTGGAACGCGGGACATGATCGCGAGCCTGCCCATGTATGATCTGCCGGAGATCGTTCCGGCCACAGACCGCTACTGGGCGCTGATCCGCGACGCCCTGCGTGACAGGGGCATCGCTGCGCCCGAAACACTGGACCGGGAGCGGCCGTTTCATGCGCCGTGGACGGACCCGGACCTGATCCTGTCGCAGACCTGCGGGATGCCGTTCCGAACCAGCCTCAAGGGCCGTGTCACGCTTGTCGCGACGCCCGACTTTGGCCTGCCCGATGTGCCGCCGGGTCATTATTATTCGCGCCTCGTCGCGCGCGCGAACGACCCGCGCAGCCTGACCGATCTGGTTGCCGGAACCATGGCCTACAACAACACCGACAGTCAGTCCGGGTGGAGCGCTGCCGTCACACATCTGTCTGCCGCCGGTCTGTCGCCCCGCGATCTGGCCGAAACCGGCGGGCATATCGGGTCGCTCGAAGCCGTGGCGTTCGGTCGCGCCGACTATGCCTTCTGTGATGCCGTGACCTTTTCGTTGCTGGAACGCCACCGTCCGGCAGCGGTCGCGCACCTGCGCACGGTCGCCAGAACCGAGCCGACGCCCGGACTGCCCTATATCACTGCGCTCGGGCGCGACCCTGCGCCGATCCGCACGGCCCTGACCGATGCAGTCATCGCGCTGACCGCAACAGACCGGAGCGCGCTGATGCTGACCGGGATCGCGAATATTCCTGAACCCGCTTATCTGGCCGTCCCGACCCCGCCCTTCGCTGACCAATTTGTGCGCGATCGCTGACCGGTTTGGCGGATTTACGCCACGTCCGGGCAGAAAGTGCGTTGCAATAGGTCTGATAATCGCACCTATTTCCTTGTGGGGAAAGAACCGGGACAACCCGTGTCAGACGAAGCGCCAGTCATCGAAATCCGCGACCTGCATAAGGCCTATGGCCAGCTGGAGGTTCTGAAAGGTGTGTCGATCTCGGCCCGCAAGGGCAAGGTCGTGTCGCTGATCGGGTCCTCCGGGTCAGGCAAGTCAACCTTGCTGCGCTGTTGCAACCTCCTCGAGGAAAGCCAGCAGGGCGAGGTTCTGTTCTGCGGCGAACCCGTCACCTGGCGCGGCACCGGGCACCACCGGCACCCGGCGGACAAGGCGCAGGTGATCCGTATCCGCACCAACCTGTCTATGGTGTTCCAGCAGTTCAACCTGTGGTCGCACATGACGATCCTCCAGAACGTCATGGAAGCGCCGCTGACCGTCCTGAAACGCGACCGCGCAGACGTCGAGGCGTCGGCGCGAAAATACCTCGACAAGGTCGGCATCGGCGAGAAATGCGATGTCTTCCCCGCGCAGCTTTCGGGAGGCCAGCAGCAACGTGCCGCCATCGCGCGGGCGCTCTGCATGGAGCCCAAGGCGCTTCTGTTCGACGAGCCGACGTCGGCGCTCGACCCCGAACTGGAGCAAGAGGTCGTGCGTGTCATCAAGGCGCTGGCCGACGAGGGGCGCACGATGCTTCTGGTGACGCACGACATGCGTCTGGCAGCCGATCTGTCGGACCATGTTGTCTTTCTGCACAAGGGCCTGATTGAAGAACAGGGCCCTCCCGACCAGGTCTTCGGCCATCCGAAGACCGACCGCCTGCGGCAGTTTCTGAGCGCGACTGTCCCGGCTTGAACAACAAGCTGCTCGTTACCGACTTGGGAGACTAAAGATGAAGAAACTGGTTCTTACGGTCGCAGCACTTGCGATGACGGCCGGCATCGGTATGGCGCAGACCGTGCGCCTTGGCACGGAAGGGGCGTATCCGCCCTTCAACATGATCGACGACAGTGGCGAGGTCGCCGGGTTCGAGCGCGAGGTCGGCGACGAGCTTTGCAAGCGCGCGTCCCTGACCTGCGAATGGGTCACGAACGAATGGGATTCGATCATCCCGAACCTTGTCTCGGGCAACTACGATGTGATCATCGCCGGGATGAGCATCACCGAGGAACGCGACAAGGTGATCGATTTCACCCAGAACTACTTCCCGCCGGCCTCGTCGGCCTATGTCGCGCTGTCGGCGGATGCCGACATCAAGGGCGGCACCGTGTCCGCGCAGGTATCGACCATCCAGGCGGGCTACATCGCAGAATCGGGGGCCACGCTGGCCGAATTCGCCACGCCGGACGAAACCATCGCGGCTGTCCGCAACGGCGAGGCGGTGGCGGTCTTTGCGGACAAGGACTTCCTTGCACCTGTCGTGGCGGAATTGAACGGCGAGCTGATGTTTGTCGGCGATGAAGTGCAACTGGGCGGCGGCGTCGGCCTCGGCCTGCGCGAAAGCGACACCGAACTGCGCGACAAGCTGAACGCCGGCATCCAGTCGATGAAGGATGACGGATCGCTGAACGCGCTGATCACCAAGTACTTCGGCGCAGAAACCAAACTGTTCTGATCCTGCACTGACAACACCCCCTCTGCGCCCTGGCCGCGCAGAGGGGGTTGCCGTATCTGCCGATCCGTGCGGCTATGGGGGCAGACGGGATCATCATGCTCAGCTACTGCGCCGACCCGAAGTCTATCGAAGGCCTGCAATGGCTGTTCTGCTACCTGACATCGGGCAAGCATCTGCTGTTCTATTGGTCCTTTCTTGTCGTCCTGACGCTGCTTGCCGTCACCGCACCCGTCGCCCTTGCCTTCGGTTTCGGCGGCGCGACCGCAGCGCGGTCAGGCTTTCTTCCGCTGCGCTGGCTCGGCAAGGCCTATGTCGTCGATGGTGCGCGGCATTCCCGACATCGTCTTTTTCCTGTTCTTCGTGATCGCCCTCGACCAGATGCTCGAATACATCCGGCATCGCATAAAGTGCCCCGAATGGACCGACGCCGTCTTTCAGGGCAATGACTTCATCGTCTGCCCGGCCGCCAAGCTGCCTTTGTCGTCGGCACCGCAGTCCATCCATGAATTCTACAACTTCACGCTTGCCGTCGTCACCTTCGGCATCGTCTTCGGGGCGTTCGCCGCCAATGTCATCTATGGCGCGATGCAGGCCGTGCCGCGCGCGCAGCTGGAGACCGGCGAAGCCTACGGCATGTCGCAGGGCCAGATATTCCGGCGCATCCTGATCCCGCAGATGTGGGTCTATGCCCTGCCCGGCCTGTCGAACCTGTGGATGATCCTGATCAAGGCGACGCCGCTTCTGTTCCTGCTTGGCGTGCGCGACATCGTCTACTGGGCCAAGGAACTGGGCGGCGCGAAGACCCAGCAATACGACTACCCGCATCCCGACTGGCGGCTTTACTACTTCCTTGTGCTGCTGGTCTTCTACCTGGTGATGACCAAGCTGTCCGAACTTGTGCTGACGCGGCTGTCCGACCGCCTCAGCAAGGGACAGGCGACGATGGCAGGCGAACGCCAGCGGAAGGCGGCGGCATGACCTGCAGCGAGGCGATCTCGGGCTACTGGCTGCGGTCGCTGGGGCTTGGCGAAAAGCTTCTGCCGAAAGGCGAGATGACGCTGTGCGAGCATTTCAGCCTGATCGGGTCCGGACTGTTCTGGAACCTCTACTTCGGCATCCTGGCACTGTTCTTCGGGTTCTTCCTGGCCAATGGGCTGGCTCTCGCCAAGGCAAGCCATAACCCCTGGCTGCGCAAACCTGCCGAGTGGTTCATCTTTGTCTTCCGGGGATCGCCGCTGTTCATACAGTTCTTCCTGGCCTACGAAAGTTTTGTCCTGCTGCCGCGCGTTGGCATCGACATCCCGTTGGGGTTCGCAACGATCACCGCCGAAACCTCGTGGCTGTCCAAGGCGTGGCTCGGCGCGCTTCTGGTCCTGATCCTGAACACCGCCGCCTATTCGGGCGAGATATTCTATGGCGCGCTGCGGTCGGTGCCGAAGGGCGATATCGAGGCGGCGGACGCCTATGGCATGTCGGGGTGGAGCCGTTTCCGCCGGGTCATCTGGCCGACCATGCTGCGCCTCGGCTGGCCCGCCTATACGAACGAGGCGATATTCCTGTTCCACGCGACGACGCTGGTGTTCTTTTCGGGCTTTCCCGCAATCCGCCAACAGGGCGACGCGCTCTATTACGCAAGCTATTTTGCAGGCAAGACGTTCAATCCGTTCGTCGCCTACCCGATCCTGGCCTTCTATTTCATCTGTCTTACCCTGACGGTCACTGCGGTGTTCGGATGGGTGAACCGGCGGCTCAACCGGCACCTGCCGCAAAACCTCAGGTCGAAGCTCAAGTTCCGACCCCAACTCGTACGGTGATCCGACATGAAGGACTGGCTGCGCAAGCACCCGCAGGTGCGCACGATCCGCGTGGCGGCGGCTGACCTGAACGGTCAGGCACGCGGCAAGCGCATTCCGACGCGCTTTGCCGAAAAAATGTCGACCGAAGGCACTCGGTTCCCGTTCTCGGTGCTCAGCCTCGACATCTGGGGTGAGGATATCGAAGACAGTCCGCTGGTCTTCGACAGCGGCGACGCCGACGGAATCCTGCGCCCTACCGAACGCGGCTTCATGCCGATGCCCTGGCTCGAGGCGCCGACGGCCCTGCTGCCGATCTGGATGTTCCATGAGGACGGGCGACCTTACGAGGGCGACCCGCGTCAGGCACTGGCCGCCGTCGTGAAACGCTACAAGGACCGGGGTCTGACCCCCGTCGTGGCGATGGAGCTGGAATTCTTCCTGATCGACGATTCCGGCAAAACGCTCCAGGTGCCGCCCAGCCCCCGGTCCGGCAAGCGGCGCAAGGCCGCGGAGATTCTGTCGATCCGCGCGCTCGACGCCTTCGACACCTTCTTCACCGACCTCTACGACGCCTGCGAGGCAATGGACATTCCGGCCGACACGGCCATTTCCGAGGCGGGTCTGGGGCAGTTCGAGATCAACCTGATGCATCAGGACGATGCGCTGCGCGCAGCCGACGATGCCTGGCTGTTCAAGATGCTGGTCAAGGGTCTGGCGCGGCGGCACGGCTTTGCCGCCAGCTTCATGGCCAAGCCCTATCCGGAATATTCCGGCAACGGGCTGCACACGCATTTCAGCGTCATCGACAAGAACGGCAACAACGTCTTTTCGAATGGCGGGGCCGAAGGGTCGGGCGTGCTGATGCAGGCGATTGCCGGATGCCTGCATGCGATGCACGATTCCACGATCCTGTTCGCACCGCACTACAACAGCTTCGAACGGCTGGTGCCGGACGCCCACGCCCCGAATGCCGTCTGCTGGGCTTACGAGAACCGCACCGCCGCGATCCGCGTGCCCTCGGGCAACGCTGCCGCGCGGCGGATCGAACACCGCGTCGCGGGGGGCGACGTGAACCCCTATCTGATGCTGACCGGCATCCTCGGGGCTGCCCTGATCGGCATGGAACAGGCGATGGTCCCGCCCCCGCCGATCACTGGCAACGCCTATGCTCTGGACCTGCCGCTTATTCCCGACACTTGGTCGGGCGCGGTTGATGCCTTTGAGCAAAGCACTGTCATGCCTCATATTTTTGCCAGGGACCTGATCCGCAATCTGGTGATGACCAAGCGGCAGGAAATCCACTACATGGCCGAACTCAGCCCCGGCGAGCAGACCGAGATCTACCTCGATACGGTGTGATGCCGGCACACGGGTCACCGGCCCTCTTGCCAGCGATGGGGGTGCCCGGCTACCCTGCACCATCATTCAGTGAAGACCATGCAGATCGGTATCCTTCAGACCGGGCAGTCGCCCGATGCCCTCCGCGACGAGAAGGGCGACTATCCCGACCTCTTCCAGAGGCTTCTTGAGGGGCGTGGGCTGACGTTCCGCACCTGGCATGTGGAGGCCATGGAATTCCCGGCCTCCATCCATGACGCCGAGGGCTGGCTGATCACCGGCTCGCGCCACGGGGCCTATGAGGATCACCCTTTCATTCCGCCGCTGGAGATGTTCATCCGCGATGCCTATGCGGCGCGCGTGCCCATGGTCGGCATCTGCTTCGGCCACCAGATCATCGCGCAGGCGCTGGGCGGCCGTGTCGAGAAGTACAAGGGCGGCTGGGCGGTCGGCCCGCAGGACTACGATTTCGGCGGCGAGCATCTGACGCTGAACGCCTGGCATCAGGATCAGGTGGTCGAGAAACCCGCCGGTGCCACGGTCATCGCGTCGAACGATTTCTGCGCCTTTCCCGCGCTGGTGTACGACGACCGCGCGCTGACCGTGCAGGCGCATCCCGAATTCCGCGACGACTTCGTCACCGGCCTGATGGACACGCGCGGCAAGGGCCGCGTGCCTGACGCGCTGATGGAGGCTGCGCGCGCCCGGATGGGGCCGCCCAATTCATCATCCGCGATGGCGGACAGGATCGCGGATTTCTTCCTTCAGCCCCGCCAAACTCAGGGGCTCGCCCGCCGGGCCTGACCGCCCGGACAACCCAGCCCGGGACGCAGCGCCCCGGCCAAACATCGTGTGCCCCATGTCCGACTGGACCCACAAACTTCCCGAAGCCGCGCGGGACTACATCGCCGCGCGCCGTCTTGACGAGGTGGAGTGCATCGTCCCCGACATCGCGGGCGTCGCGCGGGGCAAGGCCATGCCCGCGTCGAAGTTCCGCAATCAGCAGAGCTTCTATCTGCCGAATTCGATCTTCCTGCAGACCATAACCGGCGAATGGGCAGACAACCCGTCGGGGGCCTTCACCGAACCCGACATGATCCTGGTTCCCGACTTCACGACGGCCGCCGCCGCGCCGTGGACGGCGGATGTGACGATCCAGGTCATCCATGACGCGCAGGATCAGCAGGGCAACCCGGTTCCCGTCGCCCCGCGCAACGTTCTTGCGCCGCGTCGTGGAACTCTACAACGCCGAAGGCTGGACGCCGATCGTCGCCCCCGAGATGGAATTCTTCCTGGTCGCCCGCAACACCGACCCCAACATGCCCGTCATCCCGCCGATGGGCAGGTCGGGCCGTCGCGCGGTGGCCAAACAGGCCTATTCGCTGTCGGCCATCGACGAATACGGCAAGGTGATCGACGACATCTACGACTTCGCCGAAGCCCAGGGACTGGAGATCGACGGCATCCTGCAGGAGGGCGGCGCGGGTCAGATCGAGATCAATCTGGCCCATGGCGACCCGATCCGGCTGGCCGACGAGGTGTTTTTCTTCAAACGCCTGATCCGCGAGGCGGCTTTGCGTCATGACTGTTTTGCGACCTTCATGGCCAAGCCAATCGAAGGCGAGCCGGGATCGGCGATGCACATCCATCACTCGGTTCTCGACAGCAAGACCGGCAAGAACATCTTCTCGGACAAGAAGGGCGGCACCAGCGATGCCTTCATGCATTTCATCGCCGGAATGCAGAACCACCTGCCCGCGGGGATTGCCCTGCTGGCCCCGTATGTGAACAGCTATCGCCGCTACGTCCCCGACTTCTCGGCCCCGATCAATCTGGAATGGGGCCGAGACAACCGAACCACGGGCCTGCGCGTGCCGATCAGCGACCCTTCTGCCCGGCGGGTGGAGAACCGTCTGGCTGGGATGGACTGCAACCCCTATCTCGGCCTCGCCGCATCGCTGGCCTGCGGGTATCTCGGGCTGAAGGAGGGCCGCATGCCGCGCGCGGAATGTGTAGGGGACGCCTACAGCGGCGATGACGAACTGCCGCTGAACATGGGCGACGCGCTGGATCTGCTGAACGAAAGCGCAGCCATGCAGCAGGTGCTGGGACCGGAATTCTGTTCGGTCTACGAATCCGTCAAGCGCAACGAATTCAAGGAGTTTCTGCAGGTCATCAGCCCGTGGGAGCGTGAGCACCTTCTGATGCAAGTCTGATGAACCTGCTGCATGCGAACGACCGGCAGGGCCGGTATCCGCCTAGCTGGTATGCCGAAACCGCGCCCGATCTGGCGCCCTTTCCCCTGCTGAAAGGGGCGACCCGCGCCGATGTCTGCATTGTCGGCGGTGGGTATACAGGCCTGTCGGCCGCGCTGCATCTGCGCGAACGCGGCTATGACGTCGTGCTGCTCGAGGCGCACCGCGTGGGCTTCGGCGCTTCAGGACGCAACGGCGGGCAACTCGGGTCGGGCCAGTGGCTCGATCAGGATGCGTTGGAGAGAATGGCCGGGCGCGAGGCCGCGCGGAAGCTGTGGGACCTGTCACAGGAAGCGAAGGCGCTGGCGCTGTCCCTGATCGACCGGCACGGCATCGCGGCGGACTACCGCCCGGGCATCGTTCATGCCTGCTGGCGGGACGGCGAGGTGCGGCACGCCCATGCCTATGCCGAAAAGCTGGCGCGCGAGTACGGTTACGATCAGGTCACGCCGCTCGACCGTGACGCGCTTCAGGCGATTCTGCCCGCGCCGGTCTACCGGGGCGGCGATATCGACCGGGGTGCCGGGCACCTGCACCCGCTGACCTATGCCAAGGGACTGGCCGCAGCGGCGGCAAAGGCAGGCGTTCGCATCCACGAAAACGCCGAGGTGCATCACATCAAGCGCGGCGCAAAGCCCGTTGTGCAGACCAATGCGGGCCGCGTCGAATGCGACCATGTGATCCTGGCCTGCAACGCCTATCTCGGACATCTGGACCGAAAGGTCGCCGCGCGGGTGATGCCGATCAACAACTTCATCATCGCGACGGAACCGCTCGGCGAGCGCGCCGAATCCGTCCTGCGGCAGGACGTGGCCGTCGCCGACACCAAATTTGTCGTCAACTACTGGCGGTTGTCGAAGGACCGCCGCCTGCTGTTCGGCGGCGCGGAAAGCTATGGCTACCGCTTTCCCGACATCACCCGCGCCGTGCGTCCGCACATGCTGAAGATCTACCCGCATCTGGCCGACGTGAAGATCACCCATGCCTGGGGCGGCACCGTTGCGATCACCGTCAACCGGATGCCCTGTTTCATCCGGCCCGCGCCGAACGTCCTGTCCGCCTCGGGCTATTCCGGCCATGGCGTGGCGATGGCGACCTTGGCGGGGAAAATCCTCGCCGAGGCCGTCGCCGGTCAGTCTGAACGCTTCGACCTGATGGCGTCCCTGCCCCAGCCGCGCTTCCCCGGCGGCGTGGCCGCGCGCTGGCCGCTGCTTGTCCTTGCGATGACCTGGTATTCGATGCGCGACCGGCTCGGCCTTTAGCCGCCGAACTACCGGGCGGATGTGGCTTCTGTCACAATTCGCGGCTAAATCTGTCGTCGGGATGAGGCAAGACAAACAAGGCAGGTAAACCATGTCGCATGACGGACTGGGCCGCGTCGGGGCACCTGCCCCGAACGTGTACGATGCCGAACCGATTCCTGAAGCAGCCCGCGCCGAGATTGACCGCCTGCTGCAATCGGGCGACCTGTTCCGCTATACGTCCGAAAAGGCCCCGGTTGCGCTGCTCGAGGCCGAGTTCGCGGCCCTGATGGGCACACGTTACGCGCTGGCCGTCTCGTCCTGTTCCGCCGCGATGTTTCTGGCGCTGAAGGCGCTCGACCTGCCGCGTGGCAGCCGCGTCCTGATCCCCGCTTTCACCTTCGCCGCCGTCCCCTCCGCCGTTCTGCACGGCGATTGTGTGCCGGTTCTGGTCGAGGTCGGACACGACTTCCGCATCGACATGACCGACTTCCGGATGAAGCTGGCCGAGGGGGCCGGGGCGGTGATGATCAGCCACATGCGCGGACACACGTCCGACATGGACCAGATCATGGCCGCCTGCGATGCCGCGGGCGTTCCAGTAATCGAGGATGCCGCGCATTCGCTGGGCACCCTGTGGGACGGCAGGCGGATCGGGACCATCGGCAAGGTCGGGTGCTTCAGCTTTCAATCCTACAAACTGGTGAATGCGGGCGAAGGCGGGATGCTGGTCACCGACGACCCCGAAATCGCTGCCCGAGCGATCATCATGTCAGGGGCGTACGAGCATAACTGGAAGAAGCATCCCGGCCTTCAGAACAGCTTCCATCACTGGCAGAACAAGCTGCCGCTTTATAACCTGCGGATGCAGAACCTTTCTGCCGCCGTCATACGCCCGCAACTGCCCGAGGTTGACCGCCGCGTGCGGGATGGCCGCGCGAACCATGACCGCGTCGCCGGATCGCCTGAACGCCTCGCCGTGGTTCCGTGTGCCGTTGTCGCTGCCGAAGGAAGACCGCGCGCCCGACAGCCTTCAGTTCAACCTGATCGGGGTCGAGACGGACGAGGCCGCGCTGAAGTTCCAGGACATCTGCAAGGCGCGCGGCGTCGGCGCGAATGTCTTCGGGCTTTCAAAGGACAACGCCCGGGCGTTCTGGAACTGGGAATTCCTGGGGCCGATGCCCGACATGCCCAAGACCCGCGCCATGCTGATGCGCGCGGGCGACCTGCGGCTGCCCGCGCGGCTGACGCACTCCGAACTGGATTTCATTGCCGACACGCTGATCGCTTCGGCCGATGAGGCCTTCGGGCGCGGCTGACCGCGCCCGAAGCCTACATCTTCGACAGTTTGGTGTTCAGCTCCGCCAGCTGCTTTTTCATTTTCGCAATCTCGTCGGCTTTGTCGTCGCCGTGAGGTGCGTCCGCTTCAGGGGCCGGCCCGCTGCCCGTCGTCGACCACCCGCCCAGGATCGCCTTCAGGAACGCCTGCTGCTGACGCTGCAGCGCATCGAATCCTGGCATTGATGCCAGCGGATTCGGGATCGCCGTCAGGTTTTCCATCAGCTTCGACTGGCCGTCGCGCAGCATCTCGAAGCTGGCCGCCAGGAACTGCGGCACGACGCTCTGCGCCTGGGTCGTATAGCTGCGTACGAGGTCCGTCAGAACGTCAACCGGCAGCACATTCTCGCCCCGGCTTTCGTGTTCCGCGATGATCTGAAGCAGATACTGCCGCGTCAGGTCGTCGCCGGACTTGAGATCGACGATCTGCACTTCGCGGCCCGAGCGGATGAACAGCGCGATGTCCTCCAGCGTCACGTAGTCGCTGGTCTCGGTGTTGTAGAGACGCCTGCTGGCATAGCGCTTGATCAACAGCGACTTCGGATCATCGGCCATGCTGCCCTCCGCGACGGTCATTCCCGCAGTGCAGAAAGACTACGCCGCAGCGCGGGAAGAACACAACAAAAAGAAAGGGCGGACACCTTACGGTATCCGCCCCAGGTAACGCCAAGCCGACAGGGAGGAGTGGTTGGCGGTAAACTCGTTAACCGAACATCAGACGTCAGCGATCACTTCGCTGCGGCAGCCGCTTTCTTGGCGGCGGTCGTCACTTCGTTGGTCGCTTTCTTGACGGCGGCGGTGGCGTCTTCCGAGAAGTCTTTCCCGGCAGCCAGCATCAGCTCGACCGTTTCCATCTGCACTTTCTTGGCGATTTCGGCGAAAGCGGCCATGTTTTCGGCAGCCATTTCAGCAGCGGCCGACGCGAAGTCCGAGAAGGCCTTCGTGTAGTCGGTCGGCTCGTCCTTGACGCGTGCCAGAACGCCGACTTTGGCGATGGTTTCGCGCGTCCACTTGGACGAAATCTCGTTCGACTTCTCGGCAGCTTCGAGGGCGACTTTCGCCATCTTCTCGCCAAGCGCAGCTTGGGTCTTGAACGCGTCCTTCACGGAATTCGTGTCAACCGGGAACGAAGCCATCATGTCCTGCATCACTTTCGTGAAATCCTGGGTCTTTGCCATTTGCTCTCTCCATCGTGGTGGGATGGCGTTGGGCCAGCCCGCGTTTCATGGACAGACACATACATGCTGCAGTGCAGCATTTCAAGAGGCTTCGCTGCGGTGCAGCAGATTTTTGCGCATCAACTGCCGGGCGTTTCCGTCACATATGTGCCGGGTGCCGGTCCCATCGCCGTTCCGCCCTGCCCCGGCTCGCGGGCAGCGACCTTCTTGCCGGACCGCGCCGACAGCCATTCGCCCCAGCGCGGCCACCAGCTGCCCCGGTGAAAGTCCGCCCCGGCCTTCCAGTCGGCCGGGGAAAGGTCCATCGCCCCATTCGTATAGTGGCCGTACTTGTCTTTCGTCGGCGGATTGACGATCCCCGCGATGTGGCCCGACTCCGACAGGATGAAGGTCTTTTCCTTCGACCCCATCTGCCGCACGCCGTTCAGGGATGATCCCCACGCAGCGATGTGATCCGTCTCGCAGGCGATTGCGCAGAGCGGGACTTTGACATCCTTCAGACCCACCTGCTGCCCGCATATCACGAAGGTGCCCTTCGCCAGTTCGTCTCTCTGGCAAAGCCCGCGCAGGTATTCCACTGCCATCTTCGCGGGCAAATTCGTCCCGTCGCCGTTCCAGAACAGCAGATCGAAGGCAGGCGGCGCTTCGCCCAGCATGTAGCTGCGGATCGCTGGCTGATAGATCAGGTCGTTCGACCTGAGATAGCTGAAGGTCCGGGACATGAAGTATTTGTCGAGCACGCCGTCGCGGTTGACCTGTTCCTCGATCCCGTCGACGAAGTCATCGTCCAGAAAGACGCCGACCTCGCCCGAGTCGGAAAAATCGGTCATTGTCGTGAAGAACGTCGCCGCATTCACCGACTTGTCGCCCCGATGTTTCATCAGGCCAAGCGTCAGCGCCAGCGTCGTCCCCGCGATGCAGTAGCCGACGACGTTGACCTTGTCCTCGCCGGTGATGGCCTTGACCTGACTGACGGCCGTCAGGAACCCGTCCTGAACATAGTCGTCCATGCCCACCTCGCGGTAGGTGGCGTCCGGGTTCTTCCAGCTGACGACAAACAGCGTGAAGCCCTGTTCGACAATCCAGCGGATCAGGCTGTTCGCGGGCTTCATGTCGAGGATGTAGAACTTGTTGATCCACGGCGGGAAGATGACCAGCGGCGTCGCATGCACCTTGTCGGTCTTCGGCGCGTACTGGATCAGCTCGATCAGACGGTTGCGGAACACAACAGTGCCTTCGGTCGTGCCGATATTCTGGCCGACCTTGAAGGCATCCTTGTCGGCCAGCGTGACCAGCAAATCGCCCTTGTTCGCCTCGATGTCCCGAACCAGGTTCTCCAGCCCCTTGACCAGGCTTTCACCGTTTGTCTCGACCGCCTTTTCCAAAGCGTCCGGGTTCGTGCCCAGAAAATTCGTGGGTGCCATCATGTCGAGGATCTGGCGCGAAAAGTATTCCAGCCGCTTTTTCTCGCCCTCGGGAAGGTGATCCATGCCCCGGATCGCCTGCTCGGTCGCCTCGACGTTCATCAGGTACTGCTGCTTGATGAAGTTGAAATACGGGTGGCTTTCCCAGAGCGGGTTGGAAAAACGGCGGTCTTTCGGGGTCGGGTCGGGCGGTGCCTCCAGCTTGCCTTTGGCCAGAACCTGCCCCGCCTCGACGTAATGCTTGACCGACTTGCCCCAGAAGCTGATCTGCTGTTCCAGGATTTTCGCCGGGTTCGACGCCAGATCGGCCCAGTAGGCCGCCATTGCCTTGGCATACAGTTCGGCGCTCGGCCCCTCCAGGGCCGGGTTCGGCGCGCGCTTCTGGCCCATGGCTTTGATCAGACGTTGCGACAAAACCTCGATTTTCTCAAGATTTGTCGCCAGTTCGTGACCTTGCGGAACGACGTCCTTCTGGTCGGTTGTCATTTTAACGTTTCGTGCCTAATGTTTGCATGTGCAGCATTTGTTGCCAGCATAGTCGCGTCGCGTCCTTCGGGAAAGCAGCGAGTTGCGCCCGCGCTTGGCGGGACCGAAGGAGCGGGTCGATGAAACGCATGGTCACGTACGACTGGATGGAAACCGCGCGTAACACCAATGAATGGTTGGGGGCCACGGCCCGCGCTTTCGCGTCCTACCCGGTCTTCGGGCTGGTCCCGCACCCTGCGTTCAAGATCATGGCCGCCTGGGGCGAAGTCACCGAGCGCAGCTTTTCCCGCATGGTCGCCAAGCCTGACTGGGGCATCCAGTCCATCGTCGGGGCCGACGGGCGCGACCATACAGTCCGGGTCGAAACGGTTGTGACAAAACCCTTCGGCAACCTGATCCATTTCAAGGTCTCGGGCCGCCCCAAGGACCGTCGGGTTCTGCTGGTCGCACCGATGTCGGGCCACTATGCGACCCTGCTGCGATCAACTGTGGCCAGCCTTCTGCCCGACTGCGAGGTCTATGTGACCGACTGGCACAATGCGCGGGACATTCCGGTTTCTGCGGGCAAGTTCGATATCGAGGACTACACGCTCTACCTCGTTGATTTCATGCGGCATCTGGGGCCGGACACGCATGTGATCGCCGTATGCCAGCCAGCGCCGCTCGCTTTGGCCGCCACGGCCTATCTGGCGGCGGAGGAACCCGCGGCCCAGCCGCGCTCGCTGATCCTGATCGGCGGGCCGGTCGACCCCGACGCTGCGGCAACCGACGTAACCGATTTCGGCCGCCGCGTCAGCATGGGCCAGCTCGAGGAAAGCCTGATCCAGCGTGTCGGCTTCAAATACGCGGGCGCAGGGCGTATGGTCTATCCGGGCCTCTTGCAGCTTGCGTCCTTCATGTCGATGAATGCCGACCGCCACGGCAAGGCGTTCTTCGAGCAGGTCGTGAAAGTCGCCAAGGGCGAGGCGGGCGACCACGACCACCACAACCGCTTCTATGACGAATACCTGGCCGTGATGGACATGTCGGCTGAATTCTACCTCTCAACCGTCGAGCGCATCTTCAAGCGCCGCGTCATCGCGCGGAATGTCTTCACTGTTGGCGACGTGCAGGTCGATCTGGGCAAGATCACCAGCGTCGGCGTGATGACGGTCGAAGGCTCGAAGGACGACATTTCCGCCCCGGGGCAGTGTGTCGCGGCGCTGGACATGCTCACCGGGCTGCCCGACGACCGCAAGGCCAGCCATCTGGAAGACGGCGCTGGCCATTACGGCATCTTCGCGGGCAAGTCCTGGCGCCACAACATCCGCCCGCTGGTGCTGGGCTTCATCGACCGCAATACGGGCGACGGGCGCACCAAGGCCGCGATCCGGGCCGTGTGACCTATCCCGCTGATCCTCTTGCGCTGACCTTCGCCACCGCCGTCTCGATCATACGCAAACAGTCCGGCGTCGAAAACCGGTGATCGGAACCCTTGACCAGCGTCAGCCGGATGTCCGGCCCGGTCGCATGGTCCAGCAGCCGCAGCGCCGTGGTTACCGGCACATCGGCATCTGCCGTGCCCTGCAGGAACCGAACCGGCATCGGCAGGTCCAGCGGGCGGTCAAAGATGCGACGGTTTCGACCATCCTCGATCAGCCGTCGCGTGATCACATAGGGTTCGCCATACTCGGACGGCTGCACGATCCGGCCCGAGCGCCCCATCTCGGTACGCTCGTCACCAGTCATCTCCGCCTCGATCGCATCGGTGAAGTCCGGGGCCGCTGCGACCGTCACGAGGCCCGCCACCCTGTCGGGCATGTCGCGCGCGATCAGCAGGCTGATCCAGCCGCCCATCGAGGACCCGACCAGCACCTGCGGCCCCTCCGTCATGGCCAGAACCGCCTGCGCATCCGCCAGCCAGTCGCCGATGCAGCCATCCTCGAACGCGCCGCCCGACGCGCCGTGCCCCGAATAATCGAACCGCAGGAACGCCCGCCCCTCGGCTTCGCCCAGGTCTCAAGTGCCAGCGCCTTCGTCCCCGTCATGTCCGACCGGAAGCCGCCAAGGAACACGACGCCAGGCCTGCGCCCTTCTGTCCGGCAAAAGGTGACGCGGCGTCCGGCGGGGGTGATTGTGCGGTCGGTCATGGCCACTCTCTACCCTTCAGCTTTCATCTTGGCAAAATACTCGGGGGCGCGCTTCACAGACGGGCGGGGGCGGCGCCCCCTGCCCGGTTGACGCCGCGCGCAGCTTCCCGCTAAAACCCCCACACATAACCCGCAACCGGGCGCACCCGTAGGCGCCGAACCGACGAGGATCTGCCCATATGGCCCAGATTTCCCTGACATTTCCCGACGGCAACAAACGCGATTTCCCGCGCGGCGTGACACCCGGCGACGTTGCCACGGCCATCGCGCCCAGCCTCGGCAAGGCCGCGATCTCTGCAAGCGTCGATGGCCGCCACTTCGACCTGCAATGGCCCATCGAGGCGGATGCGCAAAATCGCCATCCACACGATGAAGGACGACGCCCCGGCGCTGGAACTGATCCGCCACGATCTTGCCCATGTCATGGCCCGCGCGGTCCAGAAACTCTGGCCCGAGGTCAAAGTCACCATCGGCCCGGTGATCGAGAACGGCTGGTACTACGACTTCGACCGGGATGAGCCTTTCACGCCGGAAGACCTCGGTGCCATCGAAAAGGAAATGAAGGCGATCATCAACGCCCGCGATCCCGTCCGGACCGAGGTCTGGGACCGGTCGCGCGCCATTGCGCATTACGTCGCCAAGAATGAACCCTTCAAGGTCGAGTTGATCGAGGGCATCCCCGGCGACGAGCCGCTCCGGATGTACTGGCACGGCCACTGGCAGGACCTCTGCCGCGGTCCGCACCTGCAGCACACGGGCCAGCTGCCCGCCGACGCATTCAAGCTGATGTCGGTCGCCGGGGCCTACTGGCGCGGCGACCACCGCAACAAGCAGTTGCAGCGCATCTACGGCATCGCCTTCAAGACCCGCGATGACCTGAAGGCGCATCTGACGATGCTGGAAGAGGCCGCGAAACGCGACCACCGCAAGCTCGGCCGCGAGATGGAACTGTTCCACCTGCAGGAAGAGGCCCCAGGCATGGTCTTCTGGCACCCGAATGGCTGGACGATCTACCGCGCGCTGGAAGACTACATGCGCCGCCGCCTGCGCGTCGCGGGCTACAGGGAAATCAAGACACCGCAGGTCGTGGATCGGGTGCTCTGGGAACGCTCCGGGCACTGGGAGGCCTACCGCGAGAACATGTTCATCGTCGAGGTGGACGAAGAGGGTGCGAAGGAAAAGCGCATCAACGCGCTGAAACCGATGAACTGTCCCTGCCATGTGCAGGTCTACAATCAAGGCCTCAAATCCTACCGCGACCTGCCGCTGCGGCTTGCCGAATTCGGGTCCTGCCATCGCTATGAAATCTCGGGATCGATGCACGGCCTGATGCGCGTGCGCGGCTTCACGCAGGACGACGCGCACATCTTCTGCACCGAAGATCAGATCGAAGGCGAATGCGCGGACTTCATCTCGCTTCTGTCCTCCGTCTACCGCGACCTTGGGTTTGAGAAGTTCGACATCAAGCTGTCCACCCGGCCCGAGGTTCGCATCGGCACCGATGCGCAATGGGACAAGGTCGAAGGCGCGCTGACCAACGCCATCGAAAAGCTTGGGTTGCCCTATCAGATCAATCCCGGCGATGGGGCATTTTACGGGCCCAAGCTCGATTTCAAGCTGACCGACGCCATCGGCCGCGAATGGCAGTGCGGCACATTCCAGGTCGATGCACAGCTGCCTGACCGCCTCGGTGCCGAATATGTCGGCGAGGACGGCGCACGCCACATGCCCTACATGCTGCACCGCGCGATCCTGGGCAGCTTCGAACGCTTCATCGGCATCCTGATCGAGAACTATGCGGGCAGACTGCCCCTGTGGCTCGCGCCGCGTCAGGTTGTCGTGGCTTCCATCGTGTCGGATGCCGATGCCTATGTGACTGAAGTCGTGGACAAGCTGCGCGCGGCGGGCATCCGCGCCGAGGCCGATACGCGGAACGAAAAGATCAACTACAAGGTCCGCGAGCATTCGGTCGGCAAGGTTCCTGTAATACTCGCCATCGGCATGCAGGAGGTCGAGGCGCGCAGTGTTTCAATCCGGCGTCTGGGTGACACACAGACTGCCAGCGTCGGGCTTGATATGGCAGTTGCCACGATGGTGGCCGAGGCGACCCCCCCGGACCTGCGCTAACACCTTGTCGTACATACGGTTTTCCGCCCGGGATGACTCCGGTCGGACGACCGTTCTTGCGTCTCGCTCACAGATACGCTTGCAGTCACGCAAAGGTTGTCTTTGTTTCACATGGTCACGCCCGTGTGGCCCACAACCTCGTGAGTAGCGGGATGCGCCAAGCATGCCCTAGCTTGGGTTCTGTCGACGAACCGTGACGACCATTTACCGCAAAACAAAGGGAAACTCCGATGTCCACCATGAAAACGCTCGCCGCCGCCGGGACACTCGCCGCCGCGCTGACCGCCCATTTCGCAACCCCCTCGCTGGCCGAAGGTGCCAAGGAAAAGTGCTTCGGTGTCGCCATGGCAGGGGCCAACGACTGCGCCGCTGGTGCGGGCACGACCTGTGCAGGCACCTCCAAGGTCGACTACCAGGGCAATTCCTGGAAATACGTCCCCGCCGGAAGCTGCGCCACGATGGACCTGCCGGACGGCCGCATGGGCTCGCTCGAGGCGCTTGACCGCGACCTGCCGAAGTCGTGATCCCGACCTGATATCCCGTCCCCGGGCCTTGATGGTCCGGGGACGGATTTTGCCGGACCAACAGCCCGAGGCCCGAAATGCTTGATGCGAATCCGCTTCCCCGGCTGCCCGCCCTGCCGGGCGTCGGCTACAAGCCGCAGCATTTTGTCGACATACTCGACAACCCCGCCCCGGTCGGCTGGCTGGAAATCCACGCCGAGAACTACATGGGTGACGGCGGCCGCCCCATCGCGCAGCTCCGCCATCTGGCCGAACGCTTTCCGATCTCCGTCCATGGCGTAGGGCTGTCCATCGGTGGCGAAGACCCGCTGGACCGCGACCACCTCGGCCGGCTGAAACACCTTGTCGGCTGGCTGAACCCCGCCAGCTTTTCCGAACACCTCGCCTGGTCCACACATGACGGCGCATTCCTGAACGACCTGCTTCCCCTGCCCTACACAGCCGCCACGCTTACCCGCGTTGCCGCCCATATCAGTCAGGTGCAGGACACGCTCGGCCGCCGCATGCTGCTGGAAAATCCATCAATCTATCTCGCCTTCGCCGAAACCGAGATGGACGAGGTCGCGTTTCTGGGCGAACTCGCCCGCCGCACGGGTTGCGGCCTTCTGCTCGACGTGAACAACGTCTTCGTCTCGGCCACCAATCAGCAGACGGACCCTTATGCCTACATCGACCGCTTTCCGCTGCACCTCGTCGGCGAGATTCATCTCGGTGGCCACGATGCGGACACCGACGACACCGGCGCCCCGCTGCTGATCGACAGCCACGGCAAAGCGGTCGTTGATCCGGTCTGGAACCTCTACGCCCATACTATCGTGCGCGGCGGCCCGAAGCCGACCCTGATCGAATGGGACAATGACGTGCCCGGCTGGTCCGTTCTGGCCGCCGAGGCGGCGCTTGCATCGGCGATCCTTGAAAAGGCCGTGGCATGAACGGCCCAGCCTTCGCCGCTGCCCTTCTTGACCCCGACCTGCCCGCCCCGACCGGCCTGACCGATCCGCAGGGCGCGCCTGCAGGCCGCCGCTTTTCCGTCTACCGCAACAACGTCGCGGTCGGGCTGAAGGATGCGCTCGCCGCGTCGTTTCCGGTTCTGCGCAAGCTGCTCGGTGACGACTTCTTCGGGGCGATGTCCGGGGTCTTTCTGCGCGATCACCCGCCCGCATCGCCGCTGATGATGTTCTACGGCGACGCGATGCCCGGTTTCCTTGCCGCCTTTCCGCCCGTCGCGCATCTGGGCTACCTGCCTGACGTCGCGCGGCTGGAACTGGCCATACGGCAATCCTATCACGCCGCCGATGCGCCCCCCGTCGGACCCGATGCAATTGGCAGCCTGTCGCCCGACGCCCTGCTTGCCCTTCGTCCCCGCCTGTCGCCCGCACTCCGCCTGATCCGGTCCGACTGGCCCGTGGTCTCGATCTGGCGCGCAAATACCGAAGACACACCGCCGCCAAACGGCAAACACGCCGAAGACGCGCTGGTCCTGCGCCCCGGTTTCGATCCGACCGTCACCCTCCTGCCGCCGGGGGCCGCTGACTTCGTCGCCGCGCTCCTTGCCCGCAAATCCTTTGCCGAAGCGCTTCAGCACGTGCCCGAGGACTTCGGCCTCGGCGCGACGCTTGGCATCCTTCTTTCCGGTGGCGCGATCACCGGCCTTGACCCGGAGTAAGTCCTTGATCCTTCCCCCTGCCGCCGCGCGGCTTTCCGCCGCGACGGACCGCCTGTCCGCAGCGCTGCTTCCCACCCTTGCGCGGATCGTCTTCGCGGGCGTGCTGCTTCGGTATTTCTGGACCTCCGCCCGCACCAAGCTGGGCGACGGGATCTTCGGCTTCCTGCACCCGTCCGACGGGGCCTACGGCCAGATCTTCCCCCGCGCCTTCGATGCCGTTCAGTTCGATTCCGCCCAGCTCGGCGTATTTCACTGGGCAGTCGCTACCGCCGGTCTCTGGGCTGAATTCCTTCTGCCCCTGCTGATCGTCCTTGGTCTGCTGACCCGCCTTTCCGCACTCGGCATGGCGGGCTTCATCATCGTCCAAAGTCTGACGGACGTCTTCGGGCACGGCATCGGCGGTGACGATCTCGGCCGCTGGTTCGACAGCGCTTCAGGCGCTCTGATCGCCGATCAGCGCGCGCTCTGGCTTGTGCTTCTGGCGATCCTTGTCTTGAAAGGCGCAGGTCCACTGTCGCTCGACCGGCTGCTCTTCCAGAGGGCAGATGCCGTCTGAGCCTGCCGCCGCTTCCCCAAAATTCTTGATTTTCGGACGGAATCCATCATCTTTCCCCTGCGTGACCGCAGACTTTCTACCCGCCTGCTCACTTCAGTGTCAGCCGGACTGCAAGGAAAGACCTGGCCGCACGGCCCCTGGCAATCGCGCCGGGGGTTCACTGAGAGGAGAGAAACGGGATGGCAACCGGCACAGTGAAATGGTTCAACACCACCAAGGGCTACGGCTTCATCGCGCCCGATGACGGCGGCAAGGACATCTTCGTGCATATCTCGGCGGTCGAACGGGCGGGCCTCAAGTCGTTGAACGACAATCAGAAAGTCAGCTTCGACCTGCAGGATGGGCGCGACGGTCGGTCGTCGGCATCGGAACTGAAGCTTCTCTGACACCGCTCCGACTGCCCGTCGGATTTCGCGGGTCGGCGCACTCCGCTGGAATGGTTTGTCACGCCGGGATCGCCGATCCGGAATGGCTTGCCCCGCCCGCCGGCTTCAACCGGAACCACAGCGACCCGCCCCCGCCACCCCAGCGCCCGTGCATCAGCTCTCGCGTTGCTTCGGGCAGTGTCCGGGCCGCGTAGGCAGACGAAAACAGAACCTCCACCCGTGGATTGTCCAGCAGATAGGCGTAGAGCAGATACTGCTCGGTCCAGTAGATGTGCTTGTCCAGGATCTGCCGCATCGGAAAGCCGTAGGGCAGGAAGATGTCATGCGCATGAACGACAACCTCGCGGGCCAACTGCGGAATGACTTTCAGGTATATCCACAGGCAGTCGCTGCCGGTCTTGACGGTATGGGTCGAATCGATGAACCACAGCCCCGCTGCTTCGATCATCCGGGTCAGGTCGTCCACCGGAATGCTCTGCACGGGTGCCTCGATCAGGTCGTGTCACGGTGCGCAGCCCCTGCAGGAAGGGCTTTGGATAGGGTTCGATCAACGTCAGCGTGCCATGCCCGTTCGCCCGCAGCGCCGCGTCGGCGACCAGCGTCGAAAAACCCGATCCGATTTCCACAATGCCCGCAGGCTTCAGACGACGGATCATCGCATAATAGGCCATGGCATCGCTGTAGGAGAACGCAGGATTGTCCCAGAAGAACCCGGCCGGAGCCTCTCTGTCGCCCTTAACAGGCGGATCGAACTCTGCCGTGAAGCCGACCATCGCGTCGATCTCCGCCCGCATCCGTTCCGGGTGGAACAGCCCGCCGTTGTAGTGTTCCTGAAACGGCGCGCCGTATTCGAATGACGCCTCGACCTCGGCCACCGATGGGATCGTCGCATAGAAGTTCGCGGGCGTGATGTTGACCCGCGCGGCTTGCAGCGCAGCCCGCGTCGCCGCCGGTGCCCAGATTGCACGCCGCGCCAGCCGGATCAGGTCGGCAAGCTCGGCAGGCGTCAGGTCATCCGGGATGGTGCCGATTTTCGTCGGTGCGGCAGGGGGCACGGCAATGGTCCGGCTGGTGATTCCTGCGCACAGCATCGGCCATGCATCGTAAACGAATTCTTACCGATTGCGACGAGGCCTGGCGGCGGCGGTCGACGCCCCGGTTGCCCGGATGAAGCGGCAGCCCGCTTTTCCGCGTGTTTTTCGTGCAGAGCGCGCCGACGCGGACTCGATCGGGATTCGCGCCGCCCCTTGGGCGCAGGCAAAGTTCTGCCGATGCAATGCCGGTCTGGGCGGATTGACGCTACGGCAAGCGCTGCTACCGGTGCGTTCGGCGGAATTCCCACATCTTGCTGGGGCATGCCGGTCGGCGGATTCCCCGACTGTGCAATTGGGGCATGATTGTGGCGAGTTGACCGCCCGACCATACGAAAATAGCACAGAGGTCACGCTGCAACACAATTCATCACAAGCAGCGATCAACCCGTGGGGGGGTGAGATGACAATATCTGAAGACCTGATTGACAGGCTGGCTACCGAAACAGGCTCCCGGCTTCTTTCTGCGAACGATGTGCCCGCAACAACCGATGCCGGACAGCGTCTGACCTGGCGCGCCCGGCTGCGGCGGCGCAGGGCGCTCGAGGCGATCACGGAATGCTGGGTGACGGTGACGGAAGACGGCCACACAACCTGGGAAGAGGTCTTTGCGCGCCCGCCGACGCTCGGCGATCTGGTGGATCGCGTCGGCAAGGGTGCCTTTGTCGTCTCGGTGTCGATGCGCCGGAAGTCCCTGCGTCGCCGCGTCAGGGAAACCCTGATCGCCGCCTGAGCCGATCCGGGCGCGGTCCTGTGCCTACCCTGCTCAGCCCGGGCTGACCGCGCGCGCCGCCATAACGCCGACCGTCGCGGTGAAAGCCGACAGGAACGTGCCCCAAGCCATGTCGGTCACGACCATCCGGATGTCCCAGTCCTTCATGATGGTATGGCTCGTCAGTTCGTAGGTGCCATAGGCAACCGCCCCCAGGACAGCCCCGCCCATCGCTGCCTGCAGCAGCGACCCCGCACGCAGCGCAGGCAGACTGACAAGCATCGTCAGGCCCGCGATATACAGCGCGTAGAATCCCACCGCCGGGCCGATCCGCAACCCGTCCAGCATCAGTGAACCGATATGCTGACGGAACAGCGGTTGCATCACACGCGTCAGCATCACTGCATCGAGAACCGCAAAGCACAGACCCTGCACGGCCAGCAACACCACCAATTGCATCTTCCACCTTCCTTCTGCCGGTGCGGACATGCACACCGAATGCACAAGTTAGGGCGGTTCCACCCGACGGCGACCGCAATCGGCCTCGGCGGAAATCAGCGCATCCGTATCTGATGTCAGCGGTCCATGTAAAATACCTTCACATGCACCTTGACGCAGCCCCGCCGGGTCCCGATCTACCCTCATGTGAAAAGCATTCACATCAACCGAACTGGAGGTAGCTACATGTCCACCGTCTATGCCCATCCCGGCCGCAGCTGGCTCGGCAGGGCCGAAGACTGGCTCGATGACCGCGGCAAGCCCGCCTGGATCGCAGCCATGGTCCTGGGGTTCATCGTCTTCTGGCCGGTGGGCCTTGCCCTCCTTGCCTACATGATCTGGAGCAAACGCATGTTCAGCCGTTCCTGCGGCGCCGTCGGGCGCCATCACGACCATCACGCCATGCGCAAGGCCTGGATGGCCCGGCAGCACGGTTTCCGCACCTCCGGCAACTCCGCTTTCGACGCCTACAAGGCCGACACGCTTGACCGGCTGGAACGCGAACAGGGCGAATTCGAATCCTTCCTGAAGCGTCTGCGCGACAGCAAGGACAAGGCAGAGTTCGACCAGTATCTGGACGACCGCGCCAAAGCCGCCCGCGCGGCCGACGAAGCCCCCGACGCCAAGGACGGCGACGACGAAGGGCGAGACCGGTCGCGGCCGCTACTGAGCTGGCTGACGACCGCCACCGCCGCCCGGCTCTCCCCCGCCGGGCGGCGGATATTCGGGTGAACGACCGATTTCGCGCTTCGACGCGCCCGTTGCCCGGCAGTTCGATCCGTATTTCGGCAGCGCTGCAAGGGGGCACAGATCGGCGGCAGAGAAAGCACAAGTTTGCACAAACTCTGTGCTTGGCGGAAATGCCGGGTGTTGCTAGGCTTATCCCTGTCACCGTCCCGTTACCCGGCCCCGAAACCCCCATTGGTCAACACCCCGCTAGCCCCTGCACATGCGCCACTCGCTTCCCATAGCGCCGCAATTCTATGTGACGGCTCCGCAGCCTTGCCCCTATCTGGAGGGCAGGTCGGAACGAAAGCTGTTCACGGCGCTGCAGGGCGAAAATGCGGAAAAGCTGAATGACGCCCTGTCCAAGCAGGGCTTCCGCCGCAGCCAGAACGTGCTCTACCGCCCGTCCTGCGCGGAATGCATGGCCTGCCTGTCTGCCCGCATCCGCGTCGCCGATTTCCAGCCGTCGAAGTCCCAGCGGCGGACGCTGAAGCGCAATGCCGACCTGCGGCGCGAGGCGACCAGTCCCCTGGGCGACCGAAGACCAGTACGGCCTGTTCCGCCGCTATCTCGACAGCCGCCATTCCGACGGCGGCATGGCCGACATGGATATTTTCGAGTTCGCCGCGATGATCGAGGAGACGCCGGTCAAAAGCCGCGTGGTCGAATATTCCGCGCCGCCCGATGCGCCGGGCGGACGCCGCAAGCTGACCGCCGTCTGCCTGACCGATGTGCTCGATGACGGTCTCAGCATGGTCTACAGCTTTTACGACCCCGACCGGACCCCCGACAGCCTCGGGACCTACATCATCCTCGACCACGTCGCCATCGCCCGCCGGTCGGGCCTGCCGTATGTCTATCTGGGCTACTGGGTGCCCGGCAGCCGCAAGATGGGCTACAAGGCGAATTTCGGCGCGCTGGAAATCTACAAGAACGGGCGCTGGCAGGACATCGGCGACCCCGATGAGCACAGTTCTGAAACCCACCCCCTGTCCGTCGATCCTATCGCCGAACAGGTCGCGCGGATCGCGCTGCCAGAGACTCGGCCCGTTCGGGCCTGATCGCGCCGGAATGCCCCAGACCATTGCGTCCGTTGCACTTGTCGTGCCCGACTATGACGCGGCCATCGACTTCTATGTCGGTCGTCTGGGCTTCACGCTGGTCTCTGACATCGCCCAGTCCCCCACCAAGCGCTGGGTCACGGTCGCGCCGCCGGGATCGGCCGGAACCGCGCTGCTGCTGGCCCGCGCGGACAGCCCTGACCAGACCGCCGCCATCGGCAATCAGACCGGCGGGCGCGTCTTTCTGTTCCTTGAGACCGACGACTTCGCCCGCGACCACGTGGCGATGCTGGCGGCGGGGGTGATGTTCGAGGAAGCGCCGCGACACGAGTTCCTACGGTACCGTCGCCGTCTGGCGCGATCCGTTCGGCAACCGCTGGGACCTGATCGAACGAACGGAGCGAGGGACCGGCACGCCCGGCTGAGGGTCCGGGGACGGCCCGGACCGCCTGAATTGGAGAGGGAGACTCAATCGGGTTCCGGGTCAGTTTTTCACTTTTTGGTATGTCCACATGTGGACATTTTGTCTAAGTATTTGAAACAAATTAATATTTCTGTTCGCGGTAACGTTCCGTTAACTGCTGGCACAACCAGCCACTGCCGGATCGGCCCGATGGGCGGCCTGGTCCGACCGCGCCGCAGCCCGTTCCCGCCGATCCAGCGCACTTCCCTTGACGGATTGCCGACCTGCAGCCCGACAACCTTTGGCGTTGACCGGCAGCTCCCGCGACCTAGACGGGCGGCACCGGCAGCAGGGAGGTTTCCGTCCATGCGTGGCTTGCTCGGCCTGTCCGGTCTGATCGACCGCATCAGCGAGATCATAGGCAAATCCGTCGGCTGGCTGATCTTCGTGGCGATCATCGTCAGCGCAGGCAACGCCATCATGCGCAAGGCCTTCAACATGTCGTCGAACGCCTGGCTGGAGCTGCAGTGGTATCTCTATGGCGGGGCGTTCATGCTGGCCGCCGCCTATACGCTGAAGCAGAACGAACATATCCGCATCGACATCTTCTACGGCACCCGCAGCCGCCGGACCCAGCACTGGATCGACCTGATCGGGCATGTCTTCTTCCTGATGCCGTTCGTCCTGCTGATGGCCTGGCTGATCTATCCCTATATGATGGACGCCATCCGTCGCGGCACGATTTCCACCAATTCCGGCGGACTGATCGTCTGGCCCGCCCGAGCGATCCTGCTGGCGGGATTTGTCCTGCTGATCGCCCAGGGCTTGTCCGAGATCATCAAGAAAATCGCGGTGATGCGCGGGATCATTCCCGACCCGACGCCCTTCATCTCGGCGCATGAGGCGGCTGCGCTGGAAGGCGAGTCGCTGGTCGAGGAGCTGCGCAAATGATCGAGATGATCGCCACGAACATGGCCCCGATCATGTTCGCATCGCTCGTGATCTTCCTGCTGCTCGGCTATCCGGTCGCGTTTTCGCTGGCGGCCAACGGGCTGTTCTTCTTCATCATCGGGGTCGAGCTTGCGCCCTATTCCAACAATTCTATCACGCTGGACTGGAGCCTGCTGGGCACGATGCCGTCGCGCCTTGCGGGCGTCATGTCGAACGAGACGCTGCTGGCGATTCCGTTCTTCACCTTCATGGGGATCGTTCTTGAACGATCCGGCATGGCCGAAGACCTGCTTGACACGGTGGGTCAGCTGTTCGGGCCGATCCGCGGCGGACTTGCCTATGCGGTGATCTTTGTCGGCGCACTCCTGGCCGCCACCACCGGCGTGGTTGCCGCGTCGGTCATCGCGATGGGGCTGATAAGCCTGCCGATCATGCTGCGATACGGCTATGACCGCCGCGTTGCATCCGGCGTCATCGCGGCATCCGGAACCCTTGCCCAGATCATCCCGCCGTCGCTGGTGCTGATCGTTCTGGCCGACCAGCTGGGCCGGTCGGTCGGCGACATGTATGCGGGCGCGATCATTCCGGGGCTGGTTCTGACCAGCCTCTATGTCCTCTACATCCTGCTCGTCTCGATCCTTCGGCCGTCCTGGGTGCCCGCCCTGCCCGTCGAGGCGCGGACGCTCGGATCGGGCGTCACGTCGCTGTTTGTGGCGATCGTGCTGGCCGTGGCCATCGCCTATGGCGCGCATCTTCTGCTGTACGAAACGCATGGCAAGAACGCCGATATCCTCGGCGCGACCGTCGGCGTGACCGTGATCTATGTGCTGGCGCTGCTGGACAAGACGCTTCGCCTGAACCTCATGTCGCGCCTGGCGCAGCAGTTCATCATCGTCCTGATCCCGCCTCTGGCGCTGATCTTTCTTGTGCTCGGCACCATCTTTCTCGGCGTCGCCACACCGACCGAAGGTGGTGCCATGGGCGCGGTCGGCGCGCTGGTGCTGGCGGCGGCCAAGCGCCGTCTGTCGATGGACGTGATCCGGCAGGCGCTGGCATCGACCACGCGGCTCTCGGCCTTCGTCATGTTCATCCTGATCGGCGCGCGCGTGTTCTCGCTGACCTTCTACGGCGTCAACGGCCATGTCTGGGTCGAGCATCTGCTGGCCGCGTTGCCCGGCGGCCAGACCGGGTTCCTGATCGGCGTGTCGATCCTGGTGTTCCTGCTGGCCTTCTTCCTCGACTTCTTCGAGCTTGCCTTCATCGTTGTGCCCCTGCTGGCCCCCGCCGCCGAAAAGCTGGGCATCGACCTGATCTGGTTCGGGATCATCCTGGGCGTGAACATGCAGACAAGCTTCATGCACCCGCCGTTCGGGTTCGCGCTGTTCTACCTGCGGTCGGTGGCACCCAAGGTGCCCTACATCGACAAGGTCACGGGCAAGCGGACGGACCCTGTCACAACCGGCCAGATCTACTGGGGGGCGGTGCCCTTCGTCATCATCCAGGTGGTGATGGTCGGGCTGGTCATCGCGTTTCCGCAGATGGTGATGCACTACAAGGGCGCGCCGGTGGATGCGTCGACGGTTCAGATCACGCTGCCGACCCTGCCGACCTTGAAGCAGCCGGGGGCTGCGGCGGGCGGGATCGGGGGGGCACCAGTGCTGGGGGCGCCGAAACTTGGGGCACCGGTCGTAAATCCCTAGACTTACAGAACCTCGTCCAGAACCGCTGTCAGCCGACCGACCGTACCATCGACGTCATAGAGCTTGTCGAGGCCAAACAGGCCGAGGCGGAAGGTGCGGAAGCCTTCGGGCTCGCCGACCTGCAACGGCACGCCTGCGGCGATCTGCAGGCCTTTCGCCAGGAACTTCTTTCCGTTCTGGATGTCGGGGTCGGTGGTGTAGCTGACGACCACACCCGGTGCCTGAAACCCATCCGCCGCAACCGAGGGCACGCCGCGCGCGGCAAGACTGTCGCGCACCGCCGACCCGAGACGCCATTGCGCTTCCTTCAGGCGCTGGAACCCGTAGTCCCTGGTCTCGGCCATCGTGTCGCGGAAGGCTTTCAGGGCATCCGTCGGCATGGTCGCGTGATAGGCATGGCCACCGTTTTCATAGGCCTCCATGATCGCGCGCCATTTCTTCAGGTCGATGGCGAAGCTGTCCGACCGGGTCGTGGCAAGGCGTTCGGCGGCCCGCGCGGACAGCATGACAAGCCCGGCAGAGGGCGAGGCGGACCAGCCCTTCTGCGGGGCCGAGATCAGGACATCGACGCCCAGCGCCTTCATATCGACCCAGATGCAGCCTGACGCGATGCAGTCGAGCACAAACAGCGCACCGACCTCATGCGCCGCATCGGCCAGCGCCTTGAGGTAGTTATCGGGCAGGATCATGCCCGCCGAGGTCTCGACATGCGGCGCAAAGACCGCATCGGGGCGTTTGTCGCGGATCAGGGCGGTCACTTCGGCGATGGGCGCGGGGGCGAAGGGGGATTGCGGGCCGTTGCCGGTCTGCCGCGCCATCGCCACCGTGGTCTCGGCCGCAAAGCCACCCGCATCGAAAATCTGGGTCCAGCGGTAGCTGAACCAGCCGTTCCGGACGATCAGCGCGTGCGCGCCCGCGCCGAACTGCCGCGCCACCGCCTCCATCGCGTAAGTGCCGCCGCCGGGGACCAGAGCCACCGCGTCAGCATTGTAGACGTCGCGCAGCATGGCGGAGATGTCGCGCATGACGCCCTGGAACGACTGGCTCATGTGGTTGAGCGAGCGGTCGGTGAAGACGACCGAGAACTCCTGCAACCCGTCGGGGTCCACGTAGGGCAGCAGCGCGGGCATATGCGTCCTCCTGTAGCGGTCCGGCGGCGATGATAGCGCAAGGCCGGGCGGGTGCCAGCGGGAAGGTGGGCGCCCTACCCCGCCAGAAGCACCCTTGCCGCCGCCCGTGCGGCGTCCGTCACCTGATCGCCCGCCAGCATACGCGCGACCTCGTCCACGCGGGCGGCGGGGTCGAGCGGCACGACGGTGGATGTGGTCATCTGCCCCTTCACCCGCTTTTCCACGCGCCAGTGATGCGCGCCGCGGGCGGCGACCTGGGGGGAGTGGGTGACGACCAGCACCTGCGCGGACTCCGACAGGCTGGCGAGGCGGCGGCCCACTGCATCGGCGGTAGCACCGCCGACGCCGCGGTCGATCTCGTCGAAGATCAAAGTGAGGCCATCCTGACCGGCGGTGAGACAGACCTTGAGCGCAAGGAGGAACCGCGACAGCTCGCCCCCTGAAGCGATGCGGTCGATGGGGCCTTCGGGCGCGCCGGGGTTCGTGGCGGCGGCGAAGGACACGGCGTCGCGGCCTTCGGGGCCGGGATCGCCGGGGCTGACGTCGGTGCGGAAAACCGCCCGGTCCAGCTTCAATGGCGGGAGTTCGGACTTCATCGCTCGGTCGAGGCGCTTGGCGGCGGTGCTGCGCAGGGCGGTCAGAGCGGCGGCGGCGCGGTCGTAGCCCGATCCCGCCTGCGTGACAGCGGCCTGCAGCGCCTTGATCTGCCCTGCCCCGCCGTCGATGGCTGCCAGGCGGTCGGACAGGGTGGCCGTGTGGGCGGCAAGGTCATCGGGGGCGACTGTATGCTTGCGGGCCAGCGCACGGATCGCGAACAGGCGTTCTTCGGTCGCCTCAAGCTCTGACGGATCGAAGGTCAGCGCGTCCAGAGCGCGCTCTACCCCCTGTGCCGCCTCGCCGAGCTCGGTCAGCGCGCGGTCGAGCGCGGCCAGCGGATCGTCCAACGTACCTTCGGCCCTGTCCGCCGCCCCGTCGAGCCAGCGCCGCGCGTCGAGCATCGCACCTTCGGCACCCTCGGTGCCAAGCGCCTGCGCCGCGCGCGCGATGTCGTCGCGGATGCGGGCCGCGCCCTGCATCAGGCGGCGGCGGGCGTCGAGCGTCGCTTCCTCGCCGGGTTCGGGGGACAGCTTGGTCAGTTCGGCGACGGCAAAGCGCAGGTATTCCTCTTCAGCCTGCAGGGCCGCAAGGCGCGTTTCGGCCTCGGCCAGCGCGCGCCGGGCGGCTGACAGGGCCGACCAAGCGGCGCGAGCGTCGGTCAGGCCAGGTCCGGCCCCGGCGAAATCGTCCAGCAGGCGGCGATGCGCACGGGGGTTCAGCAGCCCGCTGTCGTCATGCTGGCCGTGCAGTTCGACCAATGTGTCGGACAGCGCCCGCAGCACCTCGGCCCCGGCCCTGCGGTCGTTGACAAAGGACGTCCTGCGGCCATCGGCGGTGGTGACGCGGCGCAGGATCAAGTCGTCTTCGGCGGCGATCCCGGCATCAGCAAGAGCCGTGCGGACGGGATGGTCGGGGGACAGGTCGAAGACCGCCGTGACCTCGCCCTGCGCGGCTCCCTGACGGACCAGATCGGACCGGCCCTTCCAGCCCAGCACGAACCCGAGACAGTCGAGCAGGATGGACTTGCCCGCCCCGGTCTCGCCGGTCAGCACGTTCAGGCCGGGCTGGAAGGCAAGCTCCAGCCGGTCGATCAGAAGCATGTCGCGGATGTCGAGGCTGCGGAGCATGGCTTGGGTTGGCTAGGGGTGGTGCGTGCCAGCACGCACCCTACGGGATGTAGGGTGCGCAAGTCCACGCGCCTTTACAACCATGCGCCCTTGATGACCTGCCGGTACACCTTGGCCAACCAGTTGTTGCCGCGCGCCTCGGGCTTCAGCCCCTTGCCGGTCAGCTGGTCGAAGCCGTCCTGGTACCAGGGCGTCGACTGGAAGTTGTAGCCGAGGATCGCGCCCGCCGTCTGCGCCTCGTCCGTCAGGCCGAGCGACAGGTAGCACTCGATCAGCCGGTACAGCGCCTCGGGTGTGTGGGTCGTGGTCTGGAACTGTTCGACGACGACGCGGAAGCGGTTGATCGCGGCGGTATAGTGCTTGCCGCGCAGGTAATAGCGCCCGATCTCCATTTCCTTGGCCGCGAGATGGTCGAAGGCGAGATCGAACTTCAGGATCGCCGACCGCGCATATTCGCTGTCGGGATATTCCTCGATCACCGCGCGCAGCCCCTGCAGCGCCTGGAAGGTCAGGCCCTGATCGCGGCCGACATCGTCGATCTGGTCATAGTAGGACAGGGCCAGCAGATACTTGGCATAGGCTGCATCCTCTTCCGCCGGATAGGTGTCGATGTAGCGCTGCGCGGCGGCGCGGCTTTCATCGAACTTGCGGTCCTTGTGGAAGGCGAAGGCCTGCATGATGAGCGCGCGCTTGGCCCATTCGGAATAGGGATAGAGCCGCTCCACCTCGCCGAACAGCCGCGCGGCTTCGGCGGATTTCTTGCCGTTCTCCAGCTCGAATTCACCGCGCCGGAAGATTTCCTCGGCAGTGAAGCTGTCGATGGGTTTTTCTTCCTTGCGGTTCAGGCCGCCGCAGGCTGCGAGCGCCAGCACAAGCGCAAGGCTGGCCGCGACCCGGACCGTTCTTCTGCCCCGCACCATGCCCCGTCTGCCCCTGTCTCTGCCTGAACTGTCTTGGACAATCTGCCCACCGTCGGGCTTGTGCGACTTCCCTAGCACAAGAATTTCCGGGGCGCAAAACGCCTTTCACCGATCCGGGGCGAAGCAGCGGGAGGGGCCGTCAGGCCAGCGCGGGAATGTCCGCGCGCAGGACGCCGACACCGGGAAGACGCAGGTGGTCGGCATGATCCACTTCGATCAGGCGGAAGGCGTCGGGGCGCGCAAACAGCGCGCGCAGCAGGCGGTTCGTCATCGCGTGGCCTGCCCGGTTGCCGGTGTAGCGGCCCATGATCGGCGCGCCGGCCAGCGCCAGATCGCCCATCGCGTCGAGCATCTTGTGGCGCACCGCCTCGTCCGCGTGACGGAAGCCGCCGGGGGTCAGGACGCGGTCGTCTTCGACCACAACGGCATTGTCATAGCTGCCGCCAAGCGCCAGCCCGTTCGAGCGCATGGCATCGACATCGGACTGCAGACAGAAGGTGCGGCTGTCGGACAGTTCGCGCACGAAAGCGCCGTTGGCGAGTGCCAGCGACTTCGCCTGCCGACCGATGGCCGGGGCGGTGAAGTCGATGCGGAAGTCGATTTCCAGCGTCTCGGCAGGCTCCAGCCGCGCGAAGGCCGCGCCGTCGCGGATTTCGACGGTGCGCAGAACCTCGAAGCAGCGCAGCGGCTCGTCGAGCTGGCGCACGCCTTTCGACAGGATCGCCGAGACGAAGGCGAGCGCCGAGCCGTCGAGGATCGGCACTTCCGGCCCGTCGATCTCGATCAACGCGTTGTGGATGCCGCAGCCTGCCAGCGCGGCCATGATATGCTCGATGGTCGAGACCTGAACACCGGCCGCGTTCTGGACAACGGTGCAGAGCTTGGATGCCGATACCGACAGGTAGTGCGCGGGCACCAAGGCGTCGCGCCCGGCGACATCCGACCGGTTGAACCAGATGCCGTGATTGGCTGACGCGGGACGCACGGTCATGCTGACGCGGGCACCGGAATGCAATCCGACGCCGCTGAATGTGACCGGGCCCTTGATCGTCGTCTGCACGAACGTCGTCCTTATGACACCTGGCTGCCGGTTTCGGATCGGACCGGCTTGCCGCAGCATTGAAGTAACTATGCGGGGGGTGGCGCTCAACTCACTCTTTGCAACGGCTTGAAACATAAATGTTGCAATTGCAGCATCGTTGGGGCGCAGGTGCAGCATTCCAGCGCAAGCCGTTGGCAGAAATGAATAAAGCCGGGCGCTGCCCGGCTTTATTCTTGTGAAGTGAACGTGGCGTCAGTTGGCCTGGCGGCGCAGGAATGCCGGGATTTCGATACGCTCCTGATCGGCATCGACCTCGGGTTCGTCCTCGAACGCCTGCGTCACCTGCGGTTGCGGGCGCATCGGGGGCACTGCGCGGGCCGGTTGCGGATCGGCCGCCTGACCCGTCATCCGGTTGATGAGCGAGTTGATCCCGAAGCGCGGCTTGTCGGTCATGGCGCTGCGCAGCGGGTCGGCGGCGGGGCGCATGGACGGCATCGGCTGGGGTGCCACCAGATTGCGGCGATCGACCGGGGCGCGGTTGACGGCGGCCTGAAGCCGCGCCATCGCCTCGGGTGAGGGCGTGCCGGGCGCGCGCGGACGCGGTGCGACGAAAGCGCCCGGGTCGTCATCGACATGCGCGGACTGGGCCGCCTGTGCGGGCTGCTGCGGGCGGTAGACCGGCTGCGGCAGGTCATCGTCGGCCTGCGCCCGGCCACCGTCGAACAGCGACGGTTCGGCACGTGCCGCAGGTTCGGTCACGACCGGATCGGTCAGGCGCGCCGGGGCCAGGTGACCCGAGCGCACAAAGACCGGCTGCTGGGCCGCAAGCGGCTGCTGTTCGGGTTCCTCATAGGTCTGCTGCGGCGCTGCGTGCGCGGCAGGCAGCGGTTCGGCCATGCGGCGGCGTGTCACCGGGGTCTCGGCGACCACGACCGCGGCGTCGATGCCGGTCGCCACAACCGACACGCGCATCATGCCTTCCATGCTGTCGTCCAGCGTCGAGCCGACGATGATGTTCGCGTCCGGGTCCACTTCCTCGCGGATGCGGTTCGCCGCCTCGTCCAGCTCGAACAGCGTGAGGTCGCTGCCGCCGGTGATGTTGATGAGAACGCCCTTCGCGCCGCGCAGGCTGATCTCGTCCAGCAGCGGGTTGGCGATGGCCTTTTCGGCGGCCTGGATCGCGCGATCTTCGCCCGATGCCTCGCCGGTGCCCATCATCGCCTTGCCCATCTCGTCCATCACGGCACGGACATCGGCGAAGTCGAGGTTGATGAGGCCGGGGCGGACCATCAGGTCGGTCACGCCCTTGACGCCCTGATAGAGCACGTCGTCGGCCAGCGCGAAGGCCTCGGTGAAGGTGGTCTTTTCGTTGGCCAGCCGGAACAGGTTCTGGTTCGGGATGATGATGAGCGTATCGACGACCTTCTGCAGGGCCTCGATCCCCTCATCGGCCTGGCGCATGCGTTTCGCGCCCTCGAACTGGAAGGGTTTGGTGACCACGCCGACCGTCAGCACGCCCAGTTCACGCGCGGCCTGCGCGATGATCGGGGCAGCGCCGGTGCCGGTGCCGCCGCCCATGCCAGCGGTGATGAAGCACATATGCGCGCCCGCAAGATGGTTCACGATCTCTTCGATCGTTTCCTCGGCCGCCGCCGCGCCGACCGCCGGCCGTGCGCCTGCACCCAGACCTTCCGTCACGCGCACGCCCATCTGCACCCGCGCCATCGCGCGGCTTTGCTGAAGCGCCTGCGCGTCGGTGTTCGCCACCACGAACTCGACCCCTTCGAGCCGCTTGTCGATCATGTTGTTGACCGCGTTGCCGCCGGCACCGCCCACCCCGAACACGGTGATCCTGGGCTTCAGGTCCTCGTGATCCGCCATCATCAAATTCAGTGCCATCGGTCTCCGCCTGTCGTTTTTGTCGGCCCGCTACGGCCGAATGTCCCCACATCCTGCGCGAATTTACCGGTTGACGCCGCGAAGGTCACTAGAAAAACGCCCGCTCCCCACAAAATATGGGGTAAGTGGCCTACGTGTTCAGCGGCATTTCGCCGATACCTCAACATCTTGCCGTTACCAGTTGTCCTTAAACCATTTCATGGCCCGCCGCAGCGACCGCGCCGGGTAGCGTTCGGCCGGAATCTCGAAATCCCACCACTCGTCCTGCGGGTGCGCCGCGAACAGGCACAACCCGACGGATGAGGCAAAGGCCGCGCCAGTGGCTGCCTGTGGCAATCCCTGCACGCGCAAAGGCCGCCCGAGTCGCGACATTCTGGCCGAGGATTCGCGCGGCGAGGCCGTCCAGCCCCGGTATCTGGCTGGCCCCGCCGGTCAGCACGACCTGCTGGCTGGGCAGATGGTCGAACCCGGCGGCATCGAGCAGCGCGCGGACCTCTTCCAGAATCTCCTCGACGCGCGGCCGCATGATGCCGATCAGTTCGGTCCGGCTGACGGTGCGGCGGTCTTTCTCCCAGTCGCCGCTGTCGCCGCCTGTCGAGATCATCTCGCGGTCGTCCATGCCGGTGGCGATCACCCCGCCATGCAGCGTCTTGATCTTTTCGGCCACGGCCAGCGGCACCTGGAGGCCCTTGGCGATGTCGCCCGTGACATGGTCGCCGCCCATGCGCACCGCATCGGCAAAGATCATGTGCTTTTTCATGAAGATCGAGACGCCGGTCGAGCCGCCGCCCATGTCGATGCAGGCAGCGCCCAGTTCCTGTTCATCCTCGACAAGGCTCGACAGGCCCGAGACATAGGCCGACGATGCCAAACCCGCGAGTTCAAGATCGCAGCGCTTGATGCAGTAGAGCAGGTTCTGCACGACCCGCGTATCCACCGTCAGCAGGTGCATGTCGGCGGCGAGACGGTTGCCGACATGGCCGCGCGGGTCGCCGAGGCCGCTGCGATGGTCCAGCGCGAAGTTGACGGGATGGGCGTGCAGCACCTCGCGCCCCTGCCCATAGTCGGGCACGTCGCAGGCCGCCAGGACGCGCGCCACGTCGGATTCGCTGACCTGTTCGTCGGACAGGTGAATCTCGCCCGCAAGGCCGTAGCTGCGTGGGCCGGCCCCCGAAAAGCAGGCGATGACGTGATCGACGCGGGTCTGCGCCATCTTCTGCGCGGCCTGAACCGCCGTGCGGACGGCGCGTTCGGTTTCCTGCATCGCGTCGACCTCGCCGAAGCGCACGCCGCGCGACCGCGTGGTGGCGGCCCCGATCACGCGGATCTGGCTTTGGCCCGCCAGCGCGCCGAGGCCATCTTCGCGCGGGCTCTCCGGCCCGTCGAAGCGCAGGACCAGGCAGGCGATCTTTGACGTGCCGACATCCAGAATGGCGATGACGCCGCGCTGCATCGCTGCGCGCCGCATGTTCCGCATCGCCCGCTGCGACTGGTAAAGGTCGGTCATTCTGTCGTCACCCCTGTCTCTGTCGCCTTGATCCGGCGCATCTCTTCCACGGCGCCCGCCGCCATCCGCACCGTCGGGCGGTCCTTCGCGCGCATGTCCACAGCGACGACATCGCGGTTCAGAAGGTCCTGCGCCTGATCGAGCGCCACAACGCGCTCGACGGCGCCGATCGGATCCTCGGCGGGCAGCAGGATGCGCTGGTCGCGGTCGAGCACGACGTCCCAGCGGCGTTCGCCGATCCTGACCACGCCCCGGATGCGCGGCCTGACGGGTCCGGCTGCCGCGATCACCGCCAGCGCCTCGGCCACGCCGCGGTCGGCCCCCTGCCCCGCGATCACCGGCAGGTCGGGCCGCGCGGCACGGTCCAGTAGCGTCGCCACCCTGTGTCCGGTCGCATCCAGCATCTCGATCCGGGTCGCGCCCGGCGATCCGGTCCGCCAGAGGGCGACCGGCACCCGTTCGCGGATGTCGACCTGCAAGATGCCGCCCGCGCGCACGCGCATGTCGACGGCAGCGACAGCATCGATCTGGGCGACGGTCGCGCGCAGGGCTTCAAGGTCAAGCTGGAAGGAAGATGCGGGCAGCGTGACCGGGATCATCTTGCGCACCGCCTCGGCGACGGCGGGCGTGGCACCGTCGATGGCCATGATCGTGACCATGAATTCGGGGCGCTGTTCGAGGCTCTGGCGCAGGTCGGCGAAGCGCCCCGCGAGTGCTGCGCGCCGGTCGGCGTCGCCGAAATAGACGATGGCGGTGAGGGCGACCGCGAAGACGGGAAGACCGACACGCAGCGCCTGCCGGAAAGCCGGGGTCAACCACAGACGTTCCATCCGGTAGGCAAGGCGCGAGGGCGAGGGATCGCGGCGGGGCGCGGGGGGGTGCCGGGATGCTGTCAGCGGTCGCATGAGGCATCCTCGGCGATCCAGCGGCAGAGGTCCGGAAAGGACATGCCTTCGGCGCGCGCCTGTTCGGGGGACAGCGAGGTCGGCGTCATGCCGGGCTGGGTGTTGGTTTCCAGAAGGAACAGCCCCGCCATGCCCTGCGTATCGTCCCAGCGGAAATCGGTGCGCGACAGACCCCGGCAGCCGAGCGCGGCATGGGCGCGCAGAGCGAAGTCGAGGCAGGCGGCGGTGATGGCGGCGGGGATGTCGGCAGGAATGACATGACGCGATCCGCCGGGGGCGTATTTCGCGTGATAGTCGTACCAGCCGTCGGTGAGTATCTCGGTCACGCCCAGCGCCCGGTCGCCCAGCACAGAGACCGTCAGCTCGCGCCCCGCCACATAGGCCTCGACCATCATCGTGGCGGGCAGGTCGGGGCCAAGCTGCGGCGGGCCGTTGGTGCCTGCGGGCACGATGTAGATGCCGACGGACGACCCCTCGGCGTTGGGCTTCACCACATAGGGCGGAGCCATCACATGGCGCGCGCGGACATCTTCGGTGGGGGCGATGACGCTTGCCGCCACCGGCAGGCCCGCCGCGCGGAAGGCATCTTTCGCACGGGTCTTGTCCATGGCGAGCGCCGAGGCCAGCACGCCGGAATGCGTGTAGGGAATGCGCAGCCATTCCAGAAGGCCCTGCACGCAGCCATCCTCGCCCCAGCGGCCGTGGAGCGCGTTGAAGCAGAGATCGGGCTTGAGATCGGTCAGACGCGCGGCAAGGTCGGGGCCTGCATCGACCTCGACCACCTCGTATCCCGCCTCCCGCAGGGCAGCAGCGCATTCGCGCCCCGAGACCAGCGACACCTCGCGTTCAGCCGAGGGGCCACCCATCAACACTGCCACTTCGGGGGCTGTCCTGCTCGACCTGCCCGCCACGTCCGCCTGTTCCGGGCCTGTTCCCTGTCTCGGGTCAGGCCCTTGGTATTATTCGTCTTTGTCGTTTTTTGCCGGGGCCGGTTCGCCGACCCGCATGATTTCCCACTCTAGCTGAATGCCGGACTGTTGGAAAACCCTTTTTCTGACCTCTTCCCCCAGGGATTCAAGATCATCGGCGGATGCCCCCCCGCGGTTGACCAGAAAATTGGCATGCATCGGCGACATCTGGGCGGCCCCGCGTTCGGCGCCGCGCATTCCGGCGTCGTCGATCAGTTTCCAGGCCTTCAGCTCGTGGGTGTCGTCCGCCCGTCCGGTCGAGGAGAACCCGGCCGGGTTGCGGAAGGTGGACCCGGCGGAGCGGTCCTTCGTCGGCTGAGAGGCGTCGCGTCTGGCGAGCTGGTCCACCATGCGGGCCGCGAGGGTGTCGGGGTCGCCCCGGGGCGCGGTGAAGGTGGCCCCGGTGATCACCCAGCCCTCGGGCAGGTCGGACTGGCGGTAGCGCAGGTTGAGGTCGGCAGCAGGGATCGTGACCTGTTCGCCAGTGCGGGTTACGGCGGTGATTTCGTCAAGGAAATCAGCGGTGTAATGGCCGTAGCACCCGGCGTTCATGCGCACCGCGCCGCCCACGGTGCCGGGGATGGTGCGCAGGTAGGTCAGGTCGAGGCCGTGTTCGGCAGCGGTTCGCGCGACATGGGCGTCAAGGGCGGCGGCCCCGGCGGTGACTTTGTTCCCATCGACCGTGATCGCGTTGAAGCCGCGCCCGAGGCGGATGACGACGGCGCGGATGCCGCCGTCGCGGATGATCAGGTTGGAGCCGACACCGATGGGGAAGATTTTTATCGCCGGATCAAGGGCTTGCAGGAAGGCGGAAAGGTCATCCGGGTCGGCTGGCTGGAAAAGCGCATCCGCAGGCCCGCCGACGCGGAGCCAGGTGAGGTCGGCAAGGGCGCGGCGGGGTGTCAGGGCGCCACGGACGGGGGGATAGGTGGTCATGGGGCGTTGGTAGCGGCGCGGGCGGAGGGCAGCAAGCGAGGGCTGCGGATGGAGAGTTAAGGGGCTGGAATCATGGGAAAAGGTGCATGCACTTCGTGTGCACCTTACGTGCTTATTACGTGCATACGTCGGTATGCGCGCGGCGGGCGTTAACGGGTTGGTGCGAATCGGGGGGTATGGTGGGGGGAGAGGTCAGAAGTTGAGGTGACGGAGGACGAACTCGATGGTTTGCTGGTAGTAGGGTGACGCTAGAATGGACGGGATCGCTTCGAGAACTTCCTTGGTGCCGACGATGGCCCCTCCGATGCCTGCCGCACCCAAAGCTCCATAGCGGAGAAGACGTCCTGAGACTTTGAAGGCACTGATGGCACGGCTCTCTGCGTCCGCCGCCGGGTCAGTGGCGGCGTCCGCGTCACGGGGCATCGCGACGGCGAGGTGCCCCTCTGAGACCTCGGCGAGTTGCGCCGCAACGGCGAGGATAATGGCTCGACCCTCGATCAGCGCGTCATTACCCAGCACGGCGTTCCGGCGCTCCAGCACATCCTGCGTCTTCGGATCGCTACCCACGATGTCTGCCCCCGCCTCGCGTATGCGGGCGAGGAAGTCCGCCACCGTCGCGTCTTTGTCCGGCGGCGGGCAGTCCCCCAGACGCGCATGCGCCTCGATCCGACGAGAGGCGCTGGCACAGGCGTCGAACAGTTCCACGGGCAGATTGGCGGCGTCTGTCAGCGCATCGTTCAGGTCCGCTATGACGGGCGCAAGCGAGGTGTACTGGTTCGCGGGACGGTCGCCGAAAAGCCTGATCGCCTTGCCGATCTTGCGCCGGGCATAGTCGGCAATGTCGGCGGGCAGGTCCGTGACGGGGACAAGGCGGAGCTTGCCAGTTTCAGGGTTGAGCGCGATGTCTTCGCCGTTGAAGGTGGCTGCGAGAGCGTGCTTTCGCTGAAGGACAGCGATGACGCCATTCACGTGAGCGTCGCCTCTTTCCCAGTCGTCCGCCGGAATCATGGCGATATCGCGAATTAGTCCCGCGTCCAGCGCGGGCTTCCCGTCGATGAGACTCTGATACCAATTGATCCAGAACACCCAACCAGAGCCAAGAGTCTGCCAATTGGACCTTATCTTGTGCCAGTGATCGGGTATCTCGTCATGGACGACAGTCCAAAGAGGATGTCGAAAGACGTCGTCGTGCGATTTAACGCGCTGGCAGTCGATTGACACATTCTTCCAATGCAGCGATCCGTTCCGATCTTGATGGGCAATACGGCTCGCCAGTTCATGCTGCGCGACGGACTCGACTCCCGCCACGCGCCGGTCCAACGACCCCGCGAACTCCCACTCAAGCGCATCAAGGGCAGCGGCCATACCATCAATGTCCCAATACCGCGCGCGGCGTCCCGCGCTGTGCGCGACTTGAGAGAAATTGATACTTGGGTTAAGCGTGGCCGCGCTGACGATCATGCACCCGCGCAAGACAACAAGCGCCCGTTCCGGATCGTCTGGCGAGCAGTAGGCCAACGCCAAACGCTGGCAGGCGCGATTGAGAAGGGCGAGATGGTCTTCCCTCGATCTGCCGGTCAACCAGTCAGCAAGCTCCGTTTGGTCAGTGATGAATTCCGGATCGATCATTCCAGCAGTCTCACGCGGCGTTCAGTCGGACGCAAGCTACTCGGGACAGCGCACAACTTTTCAAACGCGTCTTTGAGGACCGCCATTGCGAGGCTCCGGTGGAGCCTCGGCGGTCCTCTCGGCCCCGAGCCGCAAGGCGAAGGTCGACGGGTCTGATGCAGCAGAGCGGACGAGAACAATCAGGACGCGCGTGCCTGCGGCTGGCGCGACTTCGCGCCTCCCGAGGGGCAGGCAGGCGCGGCCTGATTTGTCACGGGCCAAATCAGGCAAGAGAAGGAATGGCTGCTTTGGTTCAGTTGCCGGGCTTGCCGGGGTAAGCCCCGGCCTACTCCGCCGGACCGACCTTCTTCCCGCCGCGCCGGGCCCAACGCCAAAGGTAGATCACCGGCCAGCGCAGGATGCTGGCACCCGCCGCAAGCGCCACCAACCCGACCCACGGGCCGTTCGCATAGGTCAGCCAGCCGAGGATCGGAATGCCGATGGCGATCAGGGCGTAGGCCGCGCGCCAGTGATGGTCGCGCGAGGGCAGAAGCGCGATGAGGGTCGCCACAACGGCCCAGAGGCAGGCGACGGCGGCGGGCAGAAGGCTGTGCATCATGGCTTCGGCCCTCCGTCCGGCCCAGAAGGGGCCGGCGCGGACGGGGCCGGGTCGTCCGGCAGGCTGACCGGCAGGCCCATCGCGCGGCGCGTGAAATAGATCAGCGGGTTGCGGAACATGCTGAGGAAGCCCGCCGTCGATATGGCCGCGACCCAGAACCCGTGATGGACACCGAGCCAGATCAGGATCAGGGGCGCCGCGACCAGCAGGGTGATGCCCGGCGGGAACTGGCGGCGATAGGGCAGAAAGGCGGTGATCGTCGCGGCCAGCACCCAGAGGCAGGCGGCGATGACCGGGGGCGAGATGATGTCGGTGAGCGGCAGGGACGAGAAATCCATTTCAGGCCCCCAGCCGCGCGGGCAGTGCGTTGGCCCAGGCGGATATGGTGCCCGCGCCGAGGCAGACGACCATGTCGCCGGGCTTCGCATGCGCCCGGACGAGGCGCGCGAGGTCATCCTCGCCATTCAGCGCAAGGGCATGACGGTGCCCGTGGGCGACCAGACCCGCGACGAGGTCATCGCGGCTGGCACCCGGGATGGGGTCTTCGCCGGCGGCATAGACATCGGCGATGGCCACGACATCCGCCTCGTTGAAGCAGGTGCAGAAATCTTCGAACAGGTGGGACAGGCGGGAATAGCGGTGCGGCTGGTGCACGGCGATGACGCGGCCTTTCGTCGACTGGCGCGCGGCGCGCAGGACGGCGGCGATCTCGACCGGGTGGTGGCCGTAATCGTCGATGATGGTGACGCCGCCCAGCACTTCGCCGACCTTGGTGAAGCGGCGGTTGACGCCCGCGAAGCCGCCCAGCGCCGCGCGGATTTCGTCGCGCTTCATGCCCAGATGGCGGGCGACCGCGACGGCGGCCAGCGCGTTTGACACGTTGTGATCCCCGGGCATCGGCAGCATGCAGTTGTCGATTTTCGAACCATCCGGTTCGCTCTGAAGCAGGATATCAAAGCGCGCCTTGCCGTTATCGAACCTCAGGTTCACCGCGCGCACATCGGCCTGAGCGTTGAAGCCGAACGTGACGATGCGACGGTCGGTGACGCGGCCAACCAGCGCCTGAACCTCGGGGTGATCGGTGCAGCAGACGGCAAGGCCGTAGAAGGGGACGTTGGTGACGAAATCGTAGAAGCCTTTCCGCAGCGCGTCGAAGCTGCCCCAGTGCTCCATATGTTCAGGATCGATGTTGGTCACGATGGCGATTGTCGCGGGCAGCTTGTTGAAGCTGCCGTCGCTCTCATCCGCTTCGACCACCATCCACTCGCCCGCACCGGCGCGGGCGTTGGACCCGTAGGCGTGGATGACGCCGCCATTGATGACGGTGGGGTCGAAGCCGCCCCTGTCCAGAAGGGTCGCCACCATTGTCGTGGTCGTGGTCTTGCCGTGGGTTCCGGCGACGGCGATGTTCGACCTGAGGCGCATGAGTTCCGCCAGCATCTCGGCCCGGCGGACCACGGGCAGCTTGCGGCGGCGCGCCTCCTCGAGTTCGGGATTTCCCTTCTTGATCGCGCTGGAGATCACCACAACGGCAGCCTCGCCGATATTGGCGGCGCGCTGGCCTTCGTGGAACGTGGCCCCCAGCCCAACCAGCCGGTCGGTGATCTTCGATGCCTTCGCGTCCGATCCCTGCACGGTGTAGCCCAGCGTCATCAGCACCTCGGCGATGCCAGACATGCCGATGCCGCCGATGCCGACGAAGTGGATGGGACCGAGTTCAAGCGGCAGTTTGGTCGCGGCGGCGTTCATGTCTTTGGTCCGGCAAGGCCCGTCACCATCGCGGCCAGGGCGTCGGTGGCATCGGGGCGGGCATAGGTCAGGGCGGCATTGGCCATATGAAGGGCGGCGGCGGGGTTGGTCAGGACGCGCGCGACTTCACCCGCCAAGGTTGTGCTGTCAAGACGCGATTCCGGGATCAGGATGGCTGCCCCGGCGGCAACAAGACCGCGCGCATTGGCGGTCTGGTGGTCGGCGGTGGCGGCGGCGAAGGGGATCAGGATGGCGGGGCGACCGATGATCGCGATGTCGGCGACCGAGGACGCCCCGGCGCGGGAGATGACAAGCTGCGCTTCGGACAGGCGGCGGGGAATGTCGGCGAAGAAGGGGGCGATTTCGGCAGCGACCCCGGCCTGTTCATAGGCCGCGGTGGCACGGGCGGCATCCTCATCCCGCGCCTGATGGGCGACACGAAGGTTGCGGCGCAGGGAGTCCGGCAACTGGCCCAGCGCGGCGGGGACAGTGTCGGACAGTATCCGCGCGCCCTGACTGCCGCCAATGACAAGGACGGACATGGGGTAGTCGCCGGGCGGGATGTAGGGCGCTGCGGCGCGGTCAAGCACGGCTTGACGGACGGGATTGCCGGTATGGGCGGCGGTGACGCCCTCCGGCAGAACCGTGGGCCAGGTCCCGCAGGCGACGGCCTGAACGCGGCGGGCGAAGAGGCTGTTGACGCGGCCGAGCACGCCGTTCTGTTCGTGGATCATCGCAGGTGTGCGGGTGATCCAGGCGGCGGCAAGGGCGGGGATGGTGGGATAGCCGCCGAAGCCGACGACGGCGGCGGGACGGTCGCGCCACAGGGCGAGCGTCGCGGCAAGGATGCCTGCGGCGATCCGGAAGGGCACGGTCAGTTTTGCCGCGATACCGCCGCGTGCGAAGGTCGCTGCGGTGACGGTGGCCACGCGAACCTCCGTCGGGAAGCCGCCCGCATAGCGCGCACCCCGGTCGTCGGTGGACAGCCGGACGCGCCAACCCCGCGCCAGCATCGCCTCCGCCAGCGCCTGCGCCGGAAACATGTGCCCACCGGTGCCGCCTGCGGCGATCAGAAGGTAGGGCGCGGTCATCAGCCCCGCCGCTTCAGAAGGATATCGCCGATCTGGCCCTGCGGGCGCGTCCGGGTCATGGCCAGCAGCATGCCCACAACGATGCCGGAGGCGATGACCGACGATCCCCCATAGCTGACGAAGGGCAGCGTCATGCCTTTGGCGGGCAGAAGGCGCACGGCCACGCCCATGTTGATGAAGGCCTGGACGCCGAAGGCGCAGGCGAGCCCGGTTCCCGCAAGCCGCACGAAGGGATCGCGTTCGCGCATCAGGCGCAGAAGCGAGCGCATGACGATGGTGGTGTAGAGCGCGATGATGACGGCGACGAGGATGACGCCGTATTCCTCGGCCGCCACCGCGATGATGAAGTCGGTATGGGCGTCGGGCAGCGACCATTTGACCTGGCCCTCGCCGATGCCGACGCCGAAGAACCCGCCCTCCTGGATGGCGTTGGTGGCATAGCCGATCTGGGTGCGCGGATCGACATCGGCGGCCAGATAGCCGTCGATACGGCGGGCGAAGTGTTCCGAGGCATTGTAGGCGGTGAAGCCGCCGATGGCGGCGATGGAGATGGCAGCAGAGATCAGCAGGAACGGCGCGCCCGAGATGAAATACATCACCCCCCAGGCGAAGAGGATCAGGCAGGCCTGACCGAAATCGGGCTGAAGGGCTAGAAGGAGCGCGATGACAACGGCCAGGCCAAAGGAATAGAGGCGTCCGGGCGGGCCGTTGATCTCGCCCCCAGCGGCCATCATCCAGGCGCAGAGGATGACAAAGGCGGGTTTGAGGAATTCGGACGGCTGGATGGACGCAAAGCCGAGCGAATACCAGCGCACGGCCCCCTTGCCGAAGTCAGTGCCGAGGATGGGCAGGAAGGCGAGCGCCACAAAAGCCGCGAAGAAGCCCATCACCCCGATGCGGCGGACAAGGGCGGGCGACATCATCGAGACGAGCAGCATGACGACCAGGGCCAGCGACCCGAAGAACGCCTGCCGGGTGACGTAGTAGAAGGGGTCAAGGCCGTTCTTTTCGGCCAGGGGGACGGACGCGGCGAGGCCGAGGAGGAGACCGGTGCCGAAGAGGGCGAAGACGCAGGCCAGCGACAGCTTGTCGATGGTGCGCCACCAGCGCGGAAGGATGGGATCGCCCGAGCGAATTGGAACGGTGCCAAAGACCATCTCAGTCATCGGGAACTGCCTTCGCTGCCTCACGTCCGCCCGTTTTCCGGGTCTGCGCCGACTGTAACCCGGAATGATTCGGGGCGCTAGGGTGTGATTCGTGCAGTGGGCCTGGGAAAGTCTGGCGCTTCCCTCCCCTTCGTGGGGGGAGAGGGTGGGGGCGCTAAGCCAATGAGCGGGGGCGGCGCCCCCTTACTCCGCCGCGATCCCTTCGGTGAACTGCAGCCGTGCCAGACGCGCGTAGAGGCCCCCTTCAGCCACCAGCGCGTCATGCGTGCCCTCGGCCACGATCCGGCCCGCATCCAGCACCACGATCCGGTCGGCGCGCTTCACCGTCGCCAATCGGTGTGCCACGACAACGGTTGTGCGCCCCTTCGACAGGCGTTCGACGGCCTGACTGACCGCCCGTTCGCTTTCCGCGTCCAGCGCCGATGTCGCCTCGTCCAGCAGAAGCACCGGCGCGTCGCGCAGGATCGCGCGGGCGATGGCGATGCGCTGTTTCTGGCCGCCCGACAGCATCACGCCGCGCTCGCCGACATAGCTGTCATAGCCGTCCGGCAGCGCGGTCAGGAAGTCGTGCGCCGCCGCCGCGCGTGCCGCCGCCTTCGACCTCGGCGTCGCTGGCCTCGGGCCGTCCGAAGCGGATGTTCTCACGTGCGCTCGTCGCAAAGATCACCGGGTCCTGCGGGACCAGCGCGATGGCCTGCCGGAAATCCGCCCGCGCCATCGCGCACAGATCGATGCCGTCGAGCGTGACGCGCCCCTGATCAGGGTCGTAGAACCGCTGGATCAGCTGGATCACCGTCGTCTTGCCCGCGCCCGACGGCCCGACCAGCGCCACCGTCTCACCCGGGCGGATCGTCAGTGTCACGCCGTCCAGCGCCGACACGCCGGGGCGCGCCGGATAGCGGAAGGTGACGCCTTCGAACCCGATGGCCCCTTTCGCCGGACGCGGCAGCGGCAGCGGGATGCCCGGGTCGCGCACCGTATCTTCGGCCGCCAGCAGGTCGGCCAGCCGTTCGGTGGCCCCCGCCGCGCGCTGCACCTCGCCCCAGATCTCGCTCAGCGCGCCGACCGCACCCGCGACCATGACGGCGTAGATGACGAACTGCACCAGTTCGCCGGGGCTCATGGTGCCCGCGCGCACGTCCCGCGCGCCGATCCAGAGCACGCCGATGATGCCCGCGAAGACGAGGAAGATGACGATGATGGTCATCAGCGACCGCGTGCCGATGCGGGTGCGCGCGGACAGATAGGATTTCTCGGTCACGTCGCCGAAGGTCGCGCGGCTGATGGCCTCATGCGTGAAGGACTGCACGGTCTGGACCGCGCCCAGCGCTTCGGAGGCATTGGCGGAAGACGACGCGATCAGGTCCTGGTTTTCGCGGCTGAGGCCCCGCAGGCGGCGGCCGAGCACGACGATGGGCACGATGATGAGCGGCACGATCAGAAGGACAAGGCTGGTCAGCTTGGCCGAGGTGAGCAGAAGCAGGGCAAGCCCGCCGACAAGGATCAGGATGTTGCGCAGCGCGACGGACACCGACGATCCGATCACCGACAGGATCAGGGTGGTGTCGGTGGTGATGCGGCTCAGCACCTCGCCGGTCATCACCTTTTCGAAAAAGGCAGGCGACAGGCCGATGACACGGTCGAAGACGGCCCGGCGGATGTCGGCGACCACCCGCTCTCCCAGCCGGGTGACCAGGTAATAGCGCAGGCCGGTGCCGACGGCGAGCAGGGCGGCGATGCCGATGGCGGCGGCGAAATAGCTGTCGAGCAGGGCTGCACCATCATTGAAGCCGTCGACGACGCGGCGGACGGCGATCGGCAGGACCAGGCTGACCCCTGCGGTGACGACAAGGGCCGCGGCGGCCAGGGCCATCATTCCGCTGTAGGGGGCGAGAAACGGCCAGAGCGACATCAGCGCGCCGACGCGCCGCGATGTCGGGCGGTCCTCGGGGATCATCTGGGGAGCGCGCGCCATGGGATGTCCCGTCCGGGCCGTTTGGGGTGGGTGCGGACCACTTAGGCGCAACGGCGCGGCTGGGCAAGAGACCGCCGGGCGCGGGCGATGCTCCGGAAGACGCCGGTTTTTCTGGCGATGTATGTGCGCCATCACACAGAGGGGCGTGCACTTCACGTTTTCGGGCACCCCGATCCCCGGCTCACACACAACGTGAGGATCGTTGCAGCCGGCGGTGCCCAAGTTTTCCTGACCGGCCCCGGCGACCGGCCTGACGCAGCGTCATGTCAAGGGACTGAAACACAACTTCCGCGTGAAGGGTTGTGAGCGATCAGTGATTTCACAATTCCCGTTCCAGACCCCAGATCGTGTTCACCGGACAAATTCTCCGGCTCAAACAATCCTCTGAAAGGAACACGTTATGAAGAAACTCATCCTTGCTGCAGTGCTTTCCACCGTCGCCGTCGGGTCGGCCTTTGCCTATGCTCCGGACGAGCTGGCGCAGACCTATGTCTACGACGTCAGCACGCTGGTTCCGGGTGCCGACACGGCGAACCTGACCTCCGCTCAGGTCAGCCGGATCGAAACCGTTCTGTCGACGAACCAGTACGACGAGTTGGAAAAAGCCGGCGCGATCAAGGTCATCCTCGGCCTGAACTGATCCTGATGCAGGATCAGAGCCGACCGCCGGGCCCCTCCCGCCCGGCGGTCGCGCTGTCCGGACTGTCGGGTCAGACAGTCAGCCCGATCTGGGCGAAGGCCAGCAGGCCCGAGGCGACATCGCCCGAGAACATCGGCGTCTGTCCCTGAAGCTGCTCGGCCGTGTTGTCCCTGAATACATTGTCCGTGAGGACCGTCACCCCGCCCATCGCCGCCAGACTGGTCGGATAGACCGGGTTCGACCCGTAGACCGCCAGGCAGACCTGCTCGGGCATCAGAAGCTGCGAGGTCAGGATCGCCGCCTTGCCGGACACGGCCGCGTCGGCCGAGGCAAACACCTCGAAATGCATGTGCGGCCAGCGCCCGGCATAGCAGCCAGGAAAGACCGTGGTGAAGCGCAGCTTGCCGCCGTCGTCGCTGACCCCGACGCCGCGCAGATAATTGCAGTCGGGCCGGTCATAGACGGAATACTGCCCCGCCGCGTCGCAGTGCCAGAGATAGACGGCATGCCCCGCCAGCGGTTGACAGGCCACGCCCGCATTCACCAGCGCCAGCACGATGTCGAGCTGCACTCCCTCGGCAACGGGCGTGAGGCCTGCGAAGCTGCTGCGGATGTCGGTCCGCATGACGCCGCTTTCGGTCAGGACATTCGCGGTCTGGCCGTTCGCCTCGTTCGTGCCGTCGCCGGGATAGGGGCCTGCGGTCTCGCCGGGGTCCTTGATGCAGGTCGCCCCGTCCGCGCTGGTGGCAAGGGTGTTGGCCTCGCCCTCGCCCGACGGGCCGCCGAAACTGCCCCCCGACAGGATCATGCCTGCACCGAGACCGGCAAGGACGCGGCGGCGGGCGGTGAGGTGTGCGAGGTCATAGGCAAGGCCGCGGTCGTGCAGGTCGGTGTCGGGGGTGTCGGGGTGATGGCGGTCGGACATCGGGGAACCTCCGGCTGGCGGGGCGGCATGCACCGGAGTGTAGGACAGTCGGCGCGGCTTGGCACCCGGATTGAAGGGGCATGCGGCACGATGCTGCCGATGCGCGGAGCGGGGCGGGAAAGGGCTGGAGCGGGCGGCGGGAATCGAACCCGCGTCTTTAGCTTGGAAGGCTAAGGTCTTACCATTACACAACGCCCGCGCTGGCGGGGTAGATAGCGTCTGGGGCGGTGGCGTGCAAGGTGGGGGGTGTCTCACCCGGCTATTTCCGACGTCTCACGCCATTCCCGTCGCGAACCAAGCCCAATTCACACGCGCAACAGAGGGCCGCGCCCTCCCTCCGGTGCGTCCTACGGCTGAGGGAAGCGCTTTATGGCGCCGCGATCGCCCCGCCCGACACGTAACCACGCCCCGGGTGGGCGTCCTACGGTTGAAGGAAGCGCTTTATGGTGCCGCGACCTCCCGACGCCGAGCGGGTTGAACCGGTGCAGAGCGCCCTCCCCGGGGGGAGGGAGGGCGTCGCCATTGGTCGCTTGAACCAATGGCAACCCCGGCACAGCAAGGGATGAGACACCGGCTCGCCGTCACGACCGGGACGTCTTCAGGCAGAACCCCTTGCCACGCCTCAGGCGGCAGTCGCAGGGATATCCTCGTGCAGGCAGAGGATGTTGCCCTCGGGATCGTTGAACCACGCAGCCTTTTCCGAGCCCAGGACGCAGACATGCCCGTCCGTCTTGAAGCCGGGCAGGTCGTAGTCGGAGAACACCACGCCACGGCTTTTGAGGTCGGCGATCGAGGCGCGGATGTCATCGACCCGGAAGCTCAGCGCGGTATGCTCGGCCTTGGTCCCTTCAGGCTTCGGGAACAACGCGATTTCGGTGCCGCCGCAGCGGTAGACCACCTTGCCGTCGGGCTTTTCCTCGCCCGCCGGCAGCGCAAGCGCCTTTTCGTAAAAACCACGCGCCCGCGCAAGATCGCGGACCGGCAGCATCACCGTCACCTGATTGGCATTGAGTTGCATGGCACCCTCCCCACCCATGACCAATAAGGCGGCAGTCTACGCCCGCACCCGATTCTGCGCCAGCGGTGTCAGAGTTTGCCGAAGCGCAGGCGGTGCGGCCCGCCCCGGCCTCAGGCGTCGAACTGCATCCGCTTGTCGCCCGCCACCTCAGGCGCGGTAGCGGTTTCGCTGTAGCTGAACAGATCTTCCAGGAAATAGGCCGACAGCTCGGACCGGTTCGACAGGCCCGACTTGCGGTAGATGTTCTGCGCCTGCTGGCGGATCGTCGCCTCGGCCGTGCGCCGCAGCAGGGCGATTTCGCGCAGCGACGCGCCTTTCAGAAGCAGCCCTGCCACATCGGCCTCGGCCGGGGTCAGGGCCCAGATCTCGAACTGCGCCTCGACCGCGCGCGACAGCCCGTCAAGGAACCGGCGGCTCTGCGCGCGCCAGGCGCGGCCTTCGTCCGAGGCGTGGGCAACAGCGCTTTCCAGATCGCCGGTGCGGTCATTCAGCCGGGCGATGCGGACGGCGATGACGGCGGCGGCGACCATCGTGCCGATCATCGCCACCCGGTCGATGAAGTCGGTCACGACGCCGGGCAGGACCGTGGTTCCCGCATCGACCGCCGCATCGAGGCCGGTCAGCGCGACCGACAGCGCGACGACCCCGCCGACACTCAGAACGATCAGATTCCGGTTGCCCATGCGCAGACCTTCCCACGGCAGGCCCGGAGCGTCGGACCCTGCGGCAGTCTGCCGAAAAACGGCTCTGCGGGCCATCCGCTTTTTGACGGACCGGCGTGTTTGCCCGGCCGGATGCCGCGATACCGGTTTTGTCGGATGGCCGAAGCCCGGGTTTGCTGCGGCAATGGCCCTGCCCCGGACAATCGGGGTTCAGCAAGGAGCAACGCAATGATACCGCGACATCTGACCCCGAACACGGCCCCCGACCGCAACCCTGCCCTGATCCCCCTGCTCGCCGTGCTGGCGGTCTTTGCGGTCGGTCCGGTCACTGCGGCGGCCGAGCCGACCCTGCCGGTCTTTGACCCGGCGCAGTTCACCCCTGGTGCTGCGATCACCAACCCCTACTTTCCGGTGGCAGCCGGGATGGAGGCGACGTTCCGCGCCGACGGAAAGGACGAGGCGGGCAGCAGCTTTGTGGAAACCGGCAGCTCGACAGGAACCGGACCGGGCCCGACGCTGGCGGGCGTCGCCACCAGTATCATGACCGATCTGGCCTATGAGGACGGCGTTCTGGTGGAACGCACGCTCGACTACTACGCGCAGGATGACGCGGGCAATGTCTGGTACATGGGCGAGGACGTCATCAACTATGTCTATGACGACGCCGGGAACCTGACCGAGACCAACAGCAAAAGCTCATGGCGCGCGGGCACCAATGGCGCGCTGCCGGGCTATCAGATGTTGGCGGACCCTGCCGCGGACGCCGCCTATTTCCAGGAATTCGCGGAAGCCGACGGCGCGCTGGATCAGGCGATGGTGCTGGGCGTCATGGACACGCTGACGGTGCCCGCCGGGACCTACAAGGATGTGCTGATGATCTATGAGACAAGCAGTCTCGACCCGAAACTGCAGGAGGTGAAATACTACGCGCCGGGCGTCGGCCTGGTGCGCGCGGACGAAGGCGTCGACGCGGCATATCTCAATCCGAAGCTGACCGCGTCGCTGGTCGGCTTCACGGGCGCGAAGTAGCGCGCAACGCTGCGCGCCGGGGCCTTCGCGGGCACCGGCGCGCGGCCTTCCTACTGCCCGAGCTTCACGATCCGCCCCTCGACCCCGACGGTCACCTTGCCGGACTGGGCGACATAGTCGATCACGTCATTGGCCATGAGGTTGCCGTTGCCGCCGTCGATGATGACTTTGCCGCCGCCAAGGGCCGCAAACCCGTCGCCGCCGCCGAGGATGAAGTCGTTCGTGGCCAGCTTGTAGACCTTGTCCGCGTCAAGCGCCGCGCCACCCACCATCACCTCGGACACCCGCGACCCGGCTGGGGCCGTGGGGTCGAAGGCATAGGACATCCCCGACACCTGCAGGAACCGCCCGGCACCTTTCTCGTGCTGGCTGACGCCGTTTTCCAGCGCCGCGAGGATCTGCGACCCCGGCAGTTCGGTCAGCACCGTCTTGTTGCCGAACGGGAGCTCGGTCAGGATGTCCTTTCGGGTCAGCACGGTTCCTGCGTCATAGGTCCGGTCGGCCCGGATGCCGCCGCCGTTCGCGAATCCGATATCCGCCCCGGTCGCCGCGCGGATCGCATCGGCGATCAGGTTGCCCATCGCCGATTCCTCGCCCCGGATGACATTGCGGCGGCTGTCCATCGGCACCTCGGTCGTGCCGATCTCGACATTCAGCTCGGCATCGAGCTTCGCCTGGAACTGATCGACCAGGGCCTGGCTTTCAGGATCGGGTGTGACGGCGGCGGTGTCGATGAAGCGGAACATCGGCACCCAGTCGATGGTGCGGGTGCCGTCGTCGGTCGCGCCGATCTCGACCGTGATATCCAGCGGCGACAGGAACCGCCCGTCGATCGAGGTTTCCACATAGGCGGTGCGCCCGTCATAGGAGGTGCCGTAGGAATGGTCGTCGCCCGACAGGATGACGTCGAACGCGCCGCTGGCGATCAGCGCGCGGTCATTCGCCATGTCGGTCTGGACGACACCGACCACGATGTCGGCCCCATCCTCGCGGGCCTTTTCGGCGGCCGCGATACCGCTATCGACGGTTGGCAGGAATTTCAGATCGCCGGTCGAAGAGACATCGGGCGAAGTATCCTGCGCGACCGGGATCAGCGCGATCTTGACGCCGCCGACATCCTTGACGGTCACGCCGCCGAGGCCTTCGGGGACGGTGCCGTCGGCGGCGGTGATGTTGATGGCAGCCCAAGGATATTTCGAACCCTTCACCTTCTCGAAGAAATTCTCGGGTCCGAAGTCAAACTCGTGGTTGCCGGGGACGGCGAGGTCGAAGGGCACGAGGTTGGTCAGGTCGATGGTGTTCTGGCCCTTGTCGAATCCCGACAGGATGGACGGCGACAGCATGTCGCCGTCGAAGAGGTAGAGCGTGTTCGGATTGGCCGCGCGTTCGGCGCGGGCGACGGCGTTAAGGCGCGCAAAGCCGCCGCGCCCGTCCTCTTCCTGAAAATTGTAGATGTCACCGACGCCCAGAAGCGTGATCTTCACTGTTTCGCCCCATGCTGGCATGGCGGCGGCGAGAGCGAGAAAGGACGCGGAGGCAAGGGCGACGCGGGGGCGTGTCATGGCGAAAACTCCTGTGGGTTGAAATGCGCGACAAGTGTCCGACCGTTCGACGCGCCTGTCAAACCCTGCCATCTTCTTTGCCCGGGCGGGATGACACCGGTGTGGCGGCGGGCGCGAATGGTGCGGGCGCCGGATGAGCCGCCATTTCGATTGACCGCAGCACCTCCAGCGGGCAGGAAGCGCGCCATGCTGATCCTGAAAATCTTCCGCCGAGCCGAATGGGACGCGTTCCGCGCGGCGGGCGAAACCGCAGGCGCGCCGGTCGATCTGGCCGACGGCTACATCCACTTCTCGACCCCGACGCAGGTGGCTGGAACGGCGGCCAAGTACTTCGCCACGGAAAGCGATCTGGTGCTGGTGGCGTTCGATGCCGATGCGCTGGGGTCCGGGTTGAAATGGGAACCCGCGCGCGGCGGCGTGCTGTTCCCGCATCTGTACCGCAGGCTGCTGATTTCCGAGGTGGTCTGGGACAAGTCGCTGCCCTTGGGCGCGACGGGGCATATCTTCCCCGAGGGGATGCTGTGACGCCAGCTGAGCGGATCGGCCTGGCCCTTCTGCACCGGATCGACCCCGAACGCGCGCATGGCCTGTCGATCCGGGCGCTGAAACTGGGTCTGGTTCCGTTGCCGGGGCCGGTGACGTCGGCGCGGCTGCACGACGAACGCTGGCGGGGCTGGACCTGCCGAACCCGGTGGGGCTGGCGGCGGGATACGACAAGAACGCCGAGGTTGCGGGGGCGCTGTCGCGCGCGGGCTTCGGCTTTGTCGAGGTGGGGGCGGCGACGCCCCTGCCCCAGCCCGGCAACCCGCGCCCGCGCCTGTTCCGGCTGACGGAAGACGGTGCGGCGATCAACCGCTTCGGCTTCAACAATGACGGGGCCGAAGCGATTGCAACGCGGCTGGCCGCGACGCGCGCGACGGTGCCGGTGGGGCTCAATCTCGGGGCGAACAAGACCAGTCCCGACAGGGCCGCCGATTTCTCGACCGTGCTGCGCCTGTGCGGCCCGCATGTCGCCTTCGCCACCGTCAACGTCTCCTCCCCCAATACCGAGAAACTGCGCGACCTTCAGGGCAAGAACGCATTGACGGCGCTTCTGACGCAGACTCTGGCCGCCCGCGATGCGCTGGCCCGGCGCATCCCGCTGTTCCTGAAGATCGCGCCGGACCTGACGGAGGCGGAGCTCGCGGATGTCGCCGGAGTCGCGCTGGAAACAGGCATCGACGGGATCATCGCCACGAACACGACGCTGGACCGCAGCGGGCTGACATCGCGCCACGCGGGCGAGGCGGGGGGCCTGTCGGGTGTGCCGCTGTTCGACCGCTCGACCCGGGTGCTGGCGCGTCTGTCGTCGCTGACCGATGGCCGCGTCCCCTTGATCGGTGTCGGAGGGATCGCCTCGGCGGAGGATGCCTATGTGAAGATACGTGCCGGGGCCGCGGCGGTGCAGCTGTACACGGCGCTGGTCTATCAGGGTCTGAGCCTGGTGCCCCGCATCGTCACGGGCCTCGACGCGTTGCTCGCCCGGGACGGATTTGCGACCGTGGCGGAGGCGGTCGGGACCGGCCGCGACCGCTGGTTATGATCGCGGCGCTCTGGACCACGTGACGCGGCGTCATATCCTTGTTGACCCCGAACTGCCCCGGAATGTGACCGTCTCCGCCCCGGATTCGCCCAACTGCCCGGCCACAAGGACGCCAAGGGGGCCGCAGGATTGCGCGCCGCTTGCCTAGTGGACGGGAGTTTGGGTCGTGCGTTTTCGTGTCAGTGGTCGGTCGTTTCTTGCAGTCGCATGTGTCTTTGCGCTGTCCGGCACACAGACTGCTGCCAGCACCCTGAACGAGGCCGACATGCCGGGCGGTGCCTTCGGCGCGGCCTGGAACACGCCGACGGCCGTCGATCCCGGCGTGACGGCGATCACCGGCACCGGCAGCCAGAACCGCTATGACACCTTCATGTTCGGGCTGCCTTCGGGCGCGCAGACGATCAGTCTGACCTTCACCGCACCGCAGGGGATCGGCTGGTCCTATGCGGCGGGCGGCAGCATCCTGTACAGCACGACGCCGTTCCGCTGGGGCTGGGACGGCACGATGCTCGCATCCATCCACACCGATTTCTACACGCGGTCGCGCAGCGTGGACCTCGATCTTGGTCCCGGTTTCGGCGGGTCGCTGTGGCTGGCGCTGAACTTCACCTATGGCAGCAACCTTGCCTATACAATCGGGCTGCCGTCCAACGCGGCGCCGGTGAATGACGAAGGAACGATCACCGTCGGCCCCGAGCCTGACCCGCTGGTCCCTGTGCCGCTGCCTGCCGGCGGCTTGCTGCTGGCCGCATCACTCGCGATGCTGGGCCGCGCGGGGCGCCGTCGCCAGGCCTGATCGAGGTCACCTAGGTCGCCACGCGCTCGGCCCTGCGATAGTACAGCGCCATCGTCCCGCCCCGCACTGCGTTCAGGACCATCAGCGCGGCCCAGAGGCCGTGGTTCCCGAACGCCGGAACCAGCAGCCACAGGGCAGCCGCATAGACCGTGACCGAAACGACCATCGCGTTCCTCATCTCGCGCGTCAGGGTCGCGCCGATGAAGATGCCGTCGAACATCCAGGCCGCGATGCCGATCACCGGGGCCGCCGCGACCCAGGGCAGGTAATCGCGCGCCGTCGCCTGCACGCCGGGTTCCTTGGCCATCAGGTCGATGATCGCAGGTCCGGCGAGCCAGAAGGCGAGGCCGAGGATCAGCGCGCCGATGACGCCCCACTGGCTGGTCATCACTGACGCGCGCCGCACTCCGGCGCGGAGTGCGCGCGCCGACCGCCTGTCCGACCAGCGCCTCGGCCGAAAAGGCGAAGCCGTCGAGTGCGTAGGCGGTGATCTCGAGGAACTGCATCAGCACCTGATTGGCGGCCAGCGTCACATCGCCCATCCGCGCGCCCAGAAAGATGAAGCTGGTGAAGGACAGCTGCAGGATGACGGACCGGATCATGATGTCCCGGTTCACCAGTGCCATGCGGATCAGCCGCGCGCGGTCGAATATGCGCGCTGTGTCGCTGAGGATGCCCCCGGCGAAAGCACCGCGGCAGAGCCAGAGGCCGAACGCAAGGCCCGTCCATTCGGCGATCAGCGTGGCAACCGCAACTCCCGGCACGCCCCAGCCGAGGCCGAGCACGAACCAGATGCTGAGAAGCACGTTCAGGCCGTTCTTCCAGACCTGCACCGCGAAGACGCCGCGCGTGCGCTCGGTGGCGATCAGCCAGCCCTCGACGGCATAGATCATGATCGTGGCGGGTGCGCCCCAGATGCGGATCGCAAGGTAGGACTGGGCAAGGGTTTCGACAGCATCCGAGGCCGGCGCGACGGCGAAGGCCCCTGCGAACAGCGGGCGATGGAACAGGATGAAGACCAGCCCGGCGGCCGCGCCGACAATCAGGCGCGCGGATCAGGACGGCACCGGTCTCAGGCCCGTCGCCCGCGCCATGCGCCTGCGCGGCAAGACCGCTGGTGCCCATGCGCAGGAAGCCGAAGACCCAGTAGAGCGTGGCGAGGATGACCGCACCGACGCCGACCGCGCCGATGGGCGCGGCAAGGCCCATCTGCCCGACAACCGCGACATCGACAGCCCCGAGCAGAGGCACGGTTGCGTTCGACAGAACGATGGGTCCTGCGATGCGCAGGATGCGGCCATGGGTGACGGGGTCGGCAGACCTGCCCGCCTCAGCCGCAGACGTCGTCATGCGCGGGGTGATACTGGATCAGGCATCAGGAAATGCCCCGTGGCCTGCGCGAAGGGACGTGCGCGGTTGTCCTGCCAGGCCTCGACATGCACGGAGGCAAAGCGCCGGCCCGACCGGTTGACCCGCGCCCGCGCATAGGCGTCGCGCGGCAGGCCGGAGCGGAGGTAGTCGACCGTGATGTCGATCGTCTTGGGCAGGCGCGGCAGCGTGGCCGGTGTCTCGCCCGCCTCGCCTCCTGCCGTCTCCATCCCTTCCCACAGCATCGACCAGCTGAGTTCGATGATCGCCGCCACCTCGAGGAACGCCGCGATGGCCCCGCCGTGCAGCGCTGGAAGGGCCGGGTTGCCGATCAGCCGGTCGTCATAGGGCAGCACCGCCGTCAGTTCATCGCCCCTTCGGTCAAAGCGGATGCCGAGGAAACCGATATAGGGCACGCCTTCGACCAGTGCCTTCAGCGCGCCGTCGCGCCGGCTCTTGATGACCTGCACCGGTTCCGGCCTGCCCCGCCCCGCGCCGCCCTTCATGTGGTGCCCGTCCGGGCAGCGGTGCGTTCGAAGGTGAAGGCCCCGGCAGCGGTCGCCACCGGGCGATCCTGATCCGCGTCGAAGGCGACGGCGCGGATGAAAGCGACGCTGCGGGTCACATGATAGCATTCGGCGCGCGCGGTGATCCGTTCGCCCGGCGTCGCGGCCCGCATGTAGTCGATCCGCAGATCGATGGTCGCGGTCGAAATCGGCGCATCCGGATGGCTCATCACCGCCGCACCCGAGCAGCTGTCCATCAGGGCCGAGACAGCGCCGCCATGTATGACGCCGGTCGCGGGGTCGCCGACAAAGCGCGTGTCATAGGGCATCGACATCGTGGCATGACCCGCGCCGATGCTGTCCACCGTCATGCCCAGCGCGCGGGAATGCGGCAGGGCGGACAGGAACTGGCGGGCAGCGCGCAGGACTTTGTCTTCGGACATCGGGACAACCGCTTGGGACGCTCGGGCGTTATTCGCCCTCGCCGCGCTGGCCGCAAGTCCAAACTCGGCGGGGTCGGGCGGTCGCGCGCCCGCATGACCCCTGGCTGTCTTGTATCGGCCTGTCGAAGCGCGTTGCCCGCAGGGCTGACCGGCGCTAGTCTGGCGCGGCAGACAGGTTGGCCGACCCTGGCCGGCCGGGACAGGGCGGGCCATGCCGGAACCAGAGCTCACCTTCAAGGAGATGTGCGCGCGTTTCGACGCCACCCCGCGGACGCTCCGCTACTACGAATACATCGAGCTTCTGTCGCCGCGCAAAGACGGGCGCGCGCGCTATTACGGCCCGCGCGAGATCGCGCGCATGACGCTGATCCTGCGCGGCCGTCGGTTCGGATTCAGCCTGGAGGAGATCCGGAAGTTCCTGATGATCTACGACCAGAAGGGGACGCGCGAGCAGAACCTTGTCTGGCTCGACCTCGCCGACCGGCAGCTGGCCGAGCTGGGACGGCAGCGGGCCGAGCTTGACGCGACGATAGACGACCTCCGCACCCTGCGCGACAACACCGCCAAGGCGCTCGAATCGATGCCGTCTTAGGGGGAAAACCCGCAGTTTTTCCCAAGTTAAAGCGCTTTGAGCATTGCTATTGTTGCGCCCGACGGGTCGGTTGACGTTACGGAATTTCTCCACCTCGCTCGTGACGCCACGTTACATTTACGTGCACGTCAACTTTGCTTGTAGGGTGGCCTTCCGATACCCCATCTGGCCTGCCGTAGACGCGGTTGTCGCGTCGTGAGAGGGCCAGAGAGATGAGCGAGACCCAGATGACCATCCGCGAAATGTGCGAGGCGTTCGACGTGACCGCCCGCACGCTTCGCTTTTACGAGGCCAAGGAACTGCTGTTTCCGATCCGTGAAGGACAGAAGCGCTGGTTCACCAAACGCGACCGCGCCCGCCTGACGCTGATCCTGCGCGGCAAGAAATACGGCTTCAGCCTGGAAGACCTGCGCCAGCTGCTCGACCTCTACGATGCGGGCGACCAGCAGGTGAGCCAGATCAGCCGCACCATCGACGTGGCCCGCGTCAAGCTGTCGGAACTGACCGACCAGCGCGATGGGCTGACGCGGACCATCACAGAGCTTGCCGAACAGATCGGTTCGATGGGCCGCCTGCTGGAACAGAAGACCCGCGCGCAGGTCGCCTGACCCGAAAACCGTTCCGAAGGAGAGCCCGGATGCCCGTCTACACTGCCCCCGTAAAGGACCTGCAGTTCGTCCTGCACGAGGTGCTGGGTATCGGTGCCAGCAGCATTCCGGGCTATGCTGACCTCGACCCCGATTTCACAGCCGCGATCCTTGACGAAGCGGGCAAGATAGCCCGCGACGTGCTCGCACCCCTGAATGCCTGCGGCGATGCCGAAGGCTGCCGTCTGGAAAATGGCGTCGTCTATACGCCGAAAGGCTTCAAGGAGGCCTTCGCAGGCCATGCGTCGAGGGCGGCTGGAACGGATTGGACCTGCCCGAAGCCTATGGCGGACAGGGCCTGCCCTATCTGGTCAATTCCGCCGTCGGCGAGATTTTCGTCAGCCGCGAACATGGCGTTCAACATGTACCAGGGCCTGACGCATGGGGCGATCGCGGCGATCCTGGCGCATGGATCGGATGCGCAGAAACAGACCTATGTGCCGAAGATGACCAGCCTTGACTGGACCGGCACGATGAACCTGACCGAGCCGCATTGCGGCACCGATCTGGGCCTGATCCGGACCAGGGCCGAACCGCAGGCAGACGGTGCCTATGCGATCACCGGGTCAGAAGATATTCATCTCGGCCGGCGACCATGACATGGCCGAGAACATCATCCATCTGGTGCTGGCCAAGGTCCCGGGCGGCGGCGAGGGGACGCGCGGCATCAGCCTGTTCATCGTGCCGAAGTTCCTCGTGAACGAGGACGGCACCCTCGGCGCGCGCAATCCGGTGTCGGTCGGCAAGATCGAGCACAAGATGGGCATCCACGGCAACGCGACCTGCGTGATGAACTATGACGGGGCGACCGGCTATCTGATCGGCGAACTGCACAAGGGCATGCGCGCGATGTTCACGATGATGAACGAGGCGCGGCTGGGCGTGGGCCTGCAGGGCTATGCGGTGGCCGAGGCGGCGTATCAGAACGCAGTAGCCTATGCGAAGGACCGGTTGCAGGGCCGCGCCGTCACCGGGGCCGCGAACCCAGCCGGCCCCGCCGATCCGCTGATCGTGCATCCCGACATCCGGCGCAGCCTGATGGACCAGAAGTCGTTCGTCGAGGGTGCCCGTGCCTTCACGATGTGGGGCGCGTCGCTGATCGATGCGTCGCACCGGTCGGGGGATGCGACCGCCGAGGGGCTGATTTCGCTGCTGACGCCAGTCATCAAGGGCTTCCTGACCGACAAGGGCTTCGATGTGGCCGTCGCGGCGCAGCAGGTCTATGGCGGGCACGGCTATATCGAGGAATGGGGCATGTCGCAGTTCGCGCGCGATGCCCGGATCGCGATGATCTACGAAGGCGCCAACGGCGTGCAGGCGCTGGACCTTGTGGGGCGCAAGCTGGCCGCCGATGGCGGCAAGCCGATGATGGCGTTCTTCGAGATGGTGAAGACGTTCATCAAGGAGAACGAGGGCGACGAGGCGCTGAAGGCGGGTTTCCTCGACCCGCTGAAGGCCGCGTCGAAGGACCTGCAGACGGCGGCGATGTATTTCATGCAGAACGGGATGAAGACGCCGAATGCGGCTTTGGCCGGGTCGACCGACTTCCTGCATCTGTTCGGGCATGTCTGCCTTGGCCTGATGTGGGCGCGGATGGCGACGCGCGTCGGCAGCAGCGCTGGCGGCAGGGACGGACGACCCCGCCTTCCATGAAACCAAGCTGGCGACCGGGCCGCTACTACATGGCGCGCCAATTGCCCGCGACGGCGCTGCATCTGGCGCGCATCCAGACCGGGGCGGAGCCGGTCATGGCGCTGGCGGCAGAGGCGTTCTGAGAGACAGAGGTTATCCGCGGGACACCACTCACGGGTTGAAAGGCCCCGCGCGGGGATGCGCGGGGCCTTTCTGTTCTTGGGGAGCAGCGCATGGCATCACCCGGGCAGACCCGCTAGTCTGGCCTTTGGAGTCAGGGTCAAGGAGCACGCCCATGCAGCGCGGCTGGCGCGAAGAAGCACGGTTTTTCCGGCGGCTGCCAGTGCGGTGCGGTGCGCTATGCGGTCGCTGCGGGTCCGGGAAAGTCCGTCATCTGCCACTGCCGCATGTGCCAGCGCGCCACGGGGAACGCCTTCGCGCCGCTGCTGGAGGTGCCCTCCACCCGCATCGTCTGGACCGGGACGCCCGCCGAATGGGCGTCTTCGGACGTGGCCAGGCGCGGCTTCTGCGCGACCTGCGGGACGCCGCTGTACTACCGCAGCGAGGATACGACCGAGATCATGGCGGGCACCATCGCGCCCGGCTTCGCGTTCCGCCCGTTCGAATCCATCGCGGTGGAGTCGCGGCGCGACTGGCTGGCCGACCTGCCAGGGCTGCCGGAAATCCACACACCAGCGGGCTATGTCGTCCGGTCCTTCCAGTCATCCGAGTGACCCGATGCCGAAGCGCCTGCGCCTGACCCGCCGCTTTCCCGTTGCGCTGTCGAACGAAGCCTACCGCAGGCTGCTGAAATTCGCCGAAGAAGCCGGGCTGACGACGGACGAGGCGCTGACATTCCTGTTCGAGCATTTCGCATCGGTGACGGATGCCGAAAACCTCGGCCACCGCCTGCGCCTGTTCAAGGCCGAGATCGAAGCGCGCAAGGCGTAAGCGCACCCTGCCCCGCCCGGGCCGCAACCATGCAATACGGCGGGACAGGGCTTCACCTTGGGCGGTCATCGGCCCTCCGGCCTGTACCGCACAGGCATGCTCTCCCGAAGTTCCTTTACAATCCGTTACCCTGCGCATTCATCTTGGCGGAAATACTCCACGGGGGTGCGGGGGTGTGAAACCCCCGCCCTGCCCCGCAACCGGGAGCGACCCATGACAGCACAGCTTCACTGCTTCGGCGAAAGCGGCAACGCCTACAAATGCGCGCTGGCGATGACGCTGGCCGAGATGGAGTGGGAGCCGGTCTATGTGGATTTCTTCCACGGCGGCGCGCGGACGCCGGAATTCCTGGCCCTGAACGAAATGGGCGAGGTGCCGGTTCTGGTGGACGGGCCGCTGACGCTGACGCAGTCGGCGGTGATCCTGGACTATGTGGCATCGAAGACCAGCCGCCTGACGGCGAAAAACGCGGCCGACCGGCGCGAGATTCTGCGCTGGATGTTCTGGGACAACCACAAGCTGTCCGGCCCCATCGGCACGACGCGGTTCCAGATGCACTTCCTGCCGCCGGAAAAGCGCCCTTTGGAAGTCATCGCCTTCCTGCAGGCGCGGCTGAAATCGGCCTACCGCGTTCTGAACACGCATCTGGAGACCCGACCCTGGGTCGCGGGACGTGAGGTAACGGTCGCCGACATGTCCTGCTGCGGCTATCTCTATTACCCGGAGCCGTTCGGGTTCGCACGAGCCGACTGGCCCCATATCGACCGCTGGCTGGACCGGATTTCCGCCCTGCCCGGCTGGAAGCACCCCTACGATCTGATGCCGGGCAACCCGTCGGATCGCGCCTGAAAGGACCCCGCGATGACCGACGCCTACATCTATGACGCTGTCCGCTCGCCCCGGGGCAAGGGCCGCCCCGATGGGTCGCTGCACGAGGTCACGTCGGTCGCGCTGTCGGCGAAAATCCTGAACGCGGTCAAGGAGCGGAACAATCTGACCGGCCACGCGGTCGAGGATGTGATCTGGGGCAACGTCACGCAGGTGGGCGAACAGGGCGGCTGCCTTGCGCGGTCGGCGGTGCTGGCGAGCGATCTGGACGAACGCATCCCCGGCCTTGCGATCAACCGGTTCTGCGCGTCCGGGATGGAGGCGGTGAACCTGGCCGCCAATCAGGTCCGGGGCGGCGCGGGCGAGGCCTATATCGCGGGCGGGGTCGAGATGATGGGCCGCGTCGCGATGGGGTCGGACGGGGCGGCGATTGCCGTCGACCCGAGCCTCGCCATGAAGACCTATTTCGTGCCGCAGGGAATTTCGGCGGACATCATCGCCACGGAATACGGGTTCACCCGCGATGACGCCGACCTGCTTGCAGTGGAGTTGCAGAAACGGGCCGCAAAGGCTTGGGAAGACAAACGTTTCGACCGTTCCGTCATCACGATCCGCGACCAGAACGGCCTGCCGATCCTGTCCCACGACGAATACATGCGCCCCGGCACCGACATGCAGGCGCTGGGTGCCTTGAAGCCTGCCTTCAAGGACATGGGCGAGGTGATGCCGGGCTTCGACAAGATCGCGATCATGAAATACCCGCATCTGGAGCGGATCAACCATATCCACCATGCGGGCAACTCATCCGGGATTGTCGATGGCGCGGCGGCGGTGCTGGTGGGGTCGAAGGCATTCGGCGAAAAATACGGGCTGAAACCCCGCGCGCGCATCCGCGCGACCGCCAAGATCGGGACCGATCCCACGATCATGCTGACCGGCCCGGTGCCCGCGACCGAGAAGATCCTGCGCGACAGCGGCATGGCGATTTCCGACATCGACCTGTTCGAGGTCAACGAGGCCTTCGCGTCGGTCGTCCTGCGCTTCATGCAGGCGTTCGACGTGGATGCCGGACCGGGTCAACGTGAACGGCGGGTCGATTGCGATGGGGCATCCGCTGGGTGCCACCGGTGCCATCATCATCGGCACGCTCCTGGACGAACTGGAACGGTCGGGCAAGGGTGTGGGCCTTGCGACGCTCTGCATCGCCAGCGGAATGGGCGCAGCGACGATCATCGAACGGATCTGATCGGCAGCGGACAACTCCCGGCGCCCGGGCCTGCCACTATTCGCTTTCCTCGGTCAGCGCGCCCATGCTTAAACCCCCTGAGAGCGTCCGCAGCCCGGGGTGACATGGCAGACCGCGCCGAAACCGACAGCCGCAAGCTGCTCCGCCGCCTGCGCGACACCCTGCGCGAACCGGGCGCGGGGCAGGAACGGCTTGACCGGATCACGCATCTGATCGCGGATTTCGATGCGCTGCGAGGTGTGCTCGATCTATCTGTTCCGCGACGACGACACGCTGGAACTGTGCGCGACCGAGGGCCTGAAACAGGAATCCGTACACAAGACCCGGATGCGCCTGGGCGAAGGTCTGGTCGGGCGTGTCGCGAAGACGCTGGCCCCGATCAACACCGCCAATGCCCCGGCGGAAAAGGGCTTCCGCTATATGCCCGAGACGGGCGAGGAAATCTTTTCCTCTTTCCTCGGCGTGCCGATCCAGCGGCTGGGCGGCAAGCTGGGCGTGCTGGTCGTCCAGTCGAAGAAGAAGCGCCAGTTCTCGGACGATGAGCTTTACGCCATCGAAGTCGTGGCGATGGTTCTGGCCGAGATGACCGAGCTTGGCGCATTTGTCGGCGAAGGCGAGGCCCTGTCGGCGCGGCACACCGGGCCGGTCATGTTCCGCGGGCAGCACGGGTCAGGAAGGCGTCGGCCGAGGGCCGGGTCTTTCTGCACGAACCCCGCGTCGTCATCACGAACCCGGTGGCCGACGACCCGAAGGCCGAGATCAAGCGGCTGAAAACGGCGGTGATCGAACTCCGCAAGTCAGTCGACGATCTGGTCTCGACCGCCGAGGGCGAGGACAAGGACCAGCTGCAGGTGATGGAAGCCTACCGGATGTTCGCCAATTCGCGCGGCTGGATCGCGCGGATCGAGGAAGATATCCAGCGCGGCCTGTCGGCCGAGGCCGCCGTCGAAAAGGAACAGTCGACGACCCGCGCGCGGCTGGAACAGGTGCCCGACCCCTATCTGCGCGACCGCCTGCACGACCTTGACGATCTGTCGAACCGGCTTCTGCGCATCCTGACCGGCCAGGGGTCGGACACCGGGGCCGCGATGCCGGACAACCCGGTTCTGGTCGCACGCAACATCGGGCCGGGCGAGTTGCTGGAATACGGCCGCAAACTGCGCGGCGTGGTGCTGGAGGAAGGGTCGGTCGGCAGCCATGCCGCCGTGGTGGCCCGCGCGCTGGCGATCCCGCTGGTGATCCACGCCGAACGCATCACAACCGAGGCGCTGAACGGCGACCGCATTCTGGTCGATGGCGATCAGGGCATCGTTCATCTGCGCCCCGAAAACACCGTCGCCAACGCCTTCCGCGAAAAGATCGCGATGCAGGCGCAGGCGATGCAGCGCTACACCAGCCTGCGCGACCTGCCCGCGACGGCGCTCTGCGGCACAACCATCGCGCTGCACATGAATGCCGGACTGATGGCGGACCTGCCGAGCCTGGTCGGGTCTGGGGCCGAGGGCGTCGGCCTGTTCCGCACCGAGTTGCAGTTCCTGGTCCGCAGCCATGTGCCGAAGCGCGGCGAGCTGGCAGGCCTGTACGCGCGCGTGATGGACGCGGCGGGCGGGCGGCGCGTCGCGTTCCGCACACTCGACATCGGATCGGACAAGGTGCTGCCCTACATGAAGCGCCCCGACGAGCCGAACCCGGCGATGGGCTGGCGGGCGATCCGCGTCGGCCTCGACAAGCCCGGCGTGCTGAAGATGCAGGTGCAGGCGCTGATGCGGGCGGCGCGGGGGCGGCCCCTGACCGTGATGTTCCCCTTCGTCGCAGAGTTCGACGAGTTCCGCCAGGCGCGCGCCCATGTGCTGGAGGAGTGGGAGCGCGAGAAATCGCGCGGGCACCAGATGCCCGCGACGCTGGAAATCGGCGCGATGCTGGAGACGCCGAGCCTTGCCTATGCGCCGCGCGGGTTCTTCGAGATGACGGATTTCGTGTCGATCGGGGGCAATGACCTGAAGCAGTTCTTCTTTGCCGCCGACCGCGAGAACGAACAGGTCCGCCGCCGGTACGACACGCTGAACACGTCGTTCCTGTCCTTCATCGAGCATATCGCCGCGCGCTGCGCCGAGACGGGCACGTCGCTGTCCTTCTGCGGCGAGGATGCGGGGCGCCCGGTCGAGGCGCTGTGCCTGGCGGCGATGGGGCTGCGTGTGCTGTCGATGCGGCCAGCCTCCATCGGGCCGGTCAAGCACCTGATCCGGCGGGTCAGCCTGGTGGAGCTGCGCGACGCTGATCGATGCGGAACGGGACCGGGGCGCGGTGAACCTCCGCCCTGCAGTTATGGACTGGCTGAGCCGGCAGGACGTGTGAAGGGGGCATCGGCCCTGCGACGCGCCGCTAGCCTAACTCCCGCAGCGCGCACGTCCCGAAGGACGGCATCTCCTCGCAGTAGCCACAGGCGGCCCGGTTCGGGACAGGGTGTCGGGCGGGTACATTCAGGTATCATTCATCTATCTGGTTGACTGATCTCGGATGATGCTATAATTCCACCATATGGTTGAACGAGACCCCGAGTCGCATCTGTCCGAAATCCTGAAGGCTGCCGCCGATCCCACCCGCCGGGCCATCCTGACGCTGCTTGTCCAGCATGGCCCGACCCGCGTGACCGACCTCGCCGCCCGCTTCGACATCAGCCTCAACGCGGTGTCCAAGCACATCAAGGTTCTGGAAGGCGCAGGGCTTGTCAGCCGACGCACCGCCTGGCGCGAACACCTGATCGAGGCAGAGCTTGGTCCCATCGGCGAGATCGACCGCTGGTTCCGCGACCTCCGCCTGATCTGGGACATGCGGCTGGAGGCTCTGGACACGCTGCTCACCAAGGAGACGACCAATGACTGACCTCACCCTGACTGCCCGCCGGACCATCAAGGCCCCGCCAGAACGCGTGTTCAACGCCTGGCTCGACCCGGCGATGTTTGCCCGGATCATGAAGATCGCACCGGATATGGCGATTGCCGATGCCATGATCGACCCCCGCATCGGCGGACGCTTCAGTTTTCTGGTGAAGATGTCCGAGACGGACGCGCCCCACAGCGGCACCTATCTGGACATCACGCGGCATTCGCGCATCGCCTTCACCTGGGAATCGCCCTATTCGACCGAAGGCAGCACCGTCGCCATCACCTTTGCCGAAGTTCCGGGCGGGACGGACGTGACGCTGCACCACGTCAAGTTCAAATCCGAAGACAGCCGCGACGGGCATTTCAAGGGCTGGACCGCGATCCTCGGCAACCTCGACGCGGCGATGGCCTGAGATGGAGCGCCGCATCGCAACCCGCGACGACTGGCTGGCCGAACGGCGGGCACTGCTGGCCGCTGAAAAGGACTTCACCCGGCAGCGCGACGCCCTGTCGGCGCGCCGCCGGGACCTGCCCTGGGTCCGGGTGGACAGGCCCTACCGGTTTGACACGGACACGGGGCCAGCCACGCTGACGGACCTGTTCGGCGGGAATGGCCAGCTGATCGTCTATCACTTCATGTTCGGGGCCGACTGGGATCAGGGTTGCCCGTCCTGTTCGTTCTGGGCCGACAATTTCGACGGCATCGGCATCCACCTTGCCCACCGCGACACCGCGCTGGTTGCGGTATCGAAGGCCCCGCTGGAGAAACTGCGCGCCTACCGTGCGCGGATGGGCTGGACGTTCCCATGGGTCTCGGCGGGCGACAGCGGATTCAACGAGGACTATGGCGTGTCGTTTGCCGGCGAGGGCGGCAGCTACAACTATGCCCCGCGCACCGGCGGCCATTCGGAGTTGCCGGGGATCAGCGTCTTTGCGCGAGAGGGGGATCAGGTGTTCCACACCTACTCCGCCTATGCGCGCGGCCTCGACATGATGAACGGAGCCTACCACTTCCTCGACCTCACCCCGAAGGGGCGGGACGAGGCTGCCTTGCCCTGGCCGATGGCCTGGGTCCGCCGGAATGACGTCTATGACACCTGACCGGGCATCCGCCCGGCTCAGCCAACGCAGGAAAGGACGAGATGATGACGGCCAAATTCAGTGGCGGATGCGCCTGCGGCGCGGTCCGGTTCGAGATTGACGCGGACCCGGTCATGGCGGGGCACTGCCAGTGCGGCAAATGCCAGACGCTGTCCGGCGCGGGGCATTCGACCTTCGCGGGCTTCCCCGCACCGGCGGTGCGGGTCACGGGCGACATGCAGACCTGGACCTATACCGCCGACAGCGGCCATACCGCCCACCGCAACCGCTGCACGGTCTGCGGCGCGCAGGTGACGTCGGGCACGTCCGGCATGCCCGGCGTGACGGCGGTGAACCTGACCACGATCGACGGCCGGTCCGGCATCACCCCCGGCATGGTGTTCTTTCATGTCTCGGCACAGCCCTGGGACATGATCGACACGACGCTGACGGCCTTTCCGGGCATGCCGCCGATGTAGCGGGACGAGTTCAGGCCGGTCCGCGGGGCCGAATATCAACTGACCGAAGGGACATAAACGGATGTCACCAACAGACCGCAGGCGTCAACTGGACCGCCATCATCGCCGGACCCGTGGCGGCCTTTGCGCTCGGCATGCTCTGGTTCAGCCCGCGCATGTTCGGCAAGGGCAGGGCCGCGGGCAGCCACGGCATCACGGCGCGCGCCTCGCCGCCCTGCGCGCGCTGCCCTGCAACTGGCAGGGACGTTCCTGATGGCCTGATCATCGGCATCACCGCCGTCGCGAACCACCTACTGACGGCGATCCTTGTGATCCTGGCCATCGCGCGCTTCAGCTTGCGGGCAGGCTCCTCAGCCAGAAATCGACCGAGCCGCGCTGATCGACGGGGGCTATGTGCTGGCGATGGGCGTGCTGATGATCGTCGCGCAGGGGGTGTTCTGAGCGGGATCGGCATAGCTTTTGCAACGCTTTCGGCGCTGCCCTTGAGCCAGACCGTCAGCAGCAGGCTTTGCAGAAGCGCCGTCATCCGCGCCACAGTGGTTCACCCTTGTCCAGCCCTGCCTGCCCTCCAGTCCGTCCGGACATCGCCGACAGAAGCGCGCGCTCTGCCGCGCAGAGCATCGCCCGCTGCTCCGGTGTCAGGCTCTCAGGTGGCCTGATCCGTCGGCCGTGGACGCCCGCGAATATTCTGTTGCGCACGCCGGAAGTACGCCTTGCCGAAGTGCAGACTTCGTCTCTGGCCTCCGGCCAGTCGACAGCGCGATCCTCGGCTGGAACCCCGCGTCAGACTCGCGCCCTGCCCCTCCCGTCGGCTGCCCGCGCACCGGGATTTCCTTCAGCAGCCCGCCGACCCCCATCGCGGCGATGTCGTCGTCCGTCACCGCGATCCCGCAGGCGAGCCGCTCCAGCACCCAGTCCGCCCCGTTCAGCGCAGGGGACCGCGCGCAGCCGGGCAGGCCGATCACGGGGCGCGACCCGAGCGTGCCAAGAAACAGGAGGTTCCCGGGGTCGACCGGCATCCCGAAGCGCGTCACGACACCGCCCGCCATCCGCAGTCCCGAAGGTGCGTCATCGTCGATGTCCGACGTCGCGGCCCCGGTCAGGATCAGGATCATCGCGCCGCCGATCCCCGCGACAGCTGCAGCAATCGCCCCGGTCTCATGCGGCACGCGCCGAACTTCGGCCAGACGCATCCCCAACGCCGCCAGCCGCCGGGCGACTGCGGTCCGCCCCTTGGCGATCAGCTTTTCGTCCTGCCCCGGCGCATCGGTCAGGATCAGGCCCGCATCCGCAAGCCGCACCGGGAGCACCCGGACGGCACCGTCCGCTGCCGCCTCGGCCGCCGCCAGGGCTGCGCCGGGGGCCGCGTAGGTGATGATCTTGACCGTCCCGGCCAGCGTCCCGGCGCTGACCCGCGTCAGCGGGGCCAGGGTCGCCAGCGTCAGGGACGGATGAACGCGGTTCAGCGCCAGAACCCTGTCCGCATCGACAGACAGCACCCCCGGACCGGTCGCATGCAGGTTCACCCGCCCGTTGACCGGCGGCGTCAGGCGCAGCCCCGCAGCCCCCTCGTCCGGCACCAGCGCGCGGGCCAGTCGCACCGCCGCCTCGGCCTCGCCCACGTCCCCGGGGTCGAGTCGCGCGACCGTCACTTCGACTATCCCGTCGCTCCGCAGGACCGACAGGTCCGCACAGCTCAGCGCCCGCCCCTTGGGCAGCTTGCGCCCCCCGGCCATCACCGAATGCGCCAGCACCGCGCCTTCCGCCGCCGCAAGGGGCACACGGCCGAACCGCATCAGCCGCGCCTCAGAACCTGCGTCACCTGCGCCATGACGCTGACCGCGATCTCGGCGGGCGAGGCTGCGCCGATGTTCAGCCCGACCGGCGCATGGATGCGCGCGATGCCGTCATCGCCGATCCCTGCGGCGCGCAGGCGTTCCAGCCGCTTTTCATGGGTCCGCTTCGACCCAAGGCAGCCGAGATAGAAGCAGTCCGACGCCAGCGCCGCCATGATCGCCGGGTCGTCCAGCTTGCTGTCATGGGTCAGGGTCACCACGGCGGTGCGCGCATCGATGCCCACCTCGGCCATCGCCGCATCGGGCCAGTCGTTCAGCACCCGCTCGCCCGGGAACCGCGCCTGCGACCCGAAGGCATCGCGCGGGTCGATGACCCAGACGTCATAGCCGCAGGCCCGCGCCATGCCGGTCAGCGCCTGCGCGATATGCACCGCGCCGACGATCACCATCCGCAGCGGCGGGTTATGGACGGCGACGAATTCCTCGCCGTGATCACCCTCCTGAATGCCGGACTGATCCGCCCGGAACCGCGCCTCCAGCGTGCCGCCACGCGGGGCAAGGTTGCGCTCCCATGTCGCCAGGTTCACCACATAGGCCACCGCCGCGCGCTGTTCCCGCGCCTCCACCAGATCCTCAAGAATGGACTCTGGAAAGCCCTTGCCGACCGGCTCGACCAGTACCCGGATCGTGCCGCCGCAGGCGAGGCCGACTGCAAAGGCGTCGTCGTCGCTGACGCCGTAGGTCAGCACCTTGCTCTCGCCTGTCCGCAGCGCCTCGGTCGCTTCCGCGACCACCGCGCCCTCGACGCAGCCGCCCGATACGGACCCCGCCATCTCGCCGTCGCCCGCGATGGCCAGCTGGCTGCCGGTCCGGCGCGGGGCCGACCCCCAGGTTTCGACCACCGTCGCCAGAACGGCACCGCGCCCGGCCCGGTGCCAGGCGAGCGCGGTTTCCGGGATGCGATCAAGGTCCGCTTGTGTCATGCCGCAAGCCTAGCGCCGCCCCGGCCCGGTGGCCAGACCCAACCCCGTCCCATCGCCAATACGAAAACACTCCCGCCGGCGGCACCCGGCCTCTCAGCCAGGACGGCGGATGCGCAGCTGGAAGCAGTTGTTGCGCGCCGACCGGACATCGACATAGGCGACCTCCGGATCATCCAGAAGACCCGCAGCATAGTCGGGGATGCCTTCTGCGGGGACGACCCTGCCGGTTCCGTAGAAGATGCGGTCGTCGCTGCGGTAGCCTTTCAGCAGATAGTCGGGCGACGTTGTCAGGATCGCGGGCACGTCCGCCCCGCCGCCCCGTTCGCAGTCGTCCGCGCAGAGGAAGATCGGCCCGGTTTCGGCATAGGGCTGGGGTTCCGGGAACGGCCGGTGCGCCAGGATCAGGTATTCGCGCCCGGTGGGGACATCCTTCAGGCAATGACGGCAAGGCACCCCTTTACCGTCCGAAACCGCCCCGCGCTGCGCCGGCTGGCCATAGGCGTCCGGCCCGCCCGCACGGATCGCGCGCACCGTTTCGCTGTCCATCGCTTCATACCGGATCGTCATCGCACTGCTTCCTTTCTGTCCGTCCGACAGAAAATAGGCCGCGCGGAGCAATCCGCGCGACCCGAAGCTTGCGCATTGGCGCTTAGGGCTACTCCGCCGCCGCCTGCCGCAGCAGATCGGTGATCCGCCGCACGCTCGCCCGCCGGTTCCCGCGCTCGTCGGCCTGCGTGTCGATCTTCAGGAACGCCTCGCCATAGCCCTGCACGACCAGGTTCTCGGGCGGCACGCTGAAATACTCGGTCAGCGCCAGCGCGACCGACTCCGCACGCCTGTCGGACAGGGCAAGGTTATAGGCCGCGCCGCCCGTCGCGTCGGTATGCCCCTCGACCAGGAACACCTCGCGCGGGTTCTCGTCGATATAGGACTGGATCAGCGACCCGAGCGAGGACAGTGCCCGCGCCTGATCCGGGCTGATCGCCGCCGACCCGCTGTCGAAGGTGATCGCGTCAAGGTCGATCACCGGCACCAGTGCCCGCACTTCCGAAATGCCGCGCACCTGCGCCAGGCTGAACCGCCGTCCGATCCGCGCCTCGCGCTCCAGGGCAAGCCGCAGGGCCAGTTCGTCCGACGTGTCGCGGATGACCGGCTGACGCGCGGGCGGCGGAAGCGTGGTGATGTCCACCGGCTCGAATTCGACGGTATCGTCGATCAGCACCGTCTGGCGGCCCGCGCGGTCGATATGCACGCGCCGCAGCACCCGGTATTCCGCATCGCGGATCGTGACGACGCGCGTGCCGTCATCGCGCAGGACTGTGGTGCGCGTAGAGCCGTCGTTGAAACGTTCCGTCCGGACGCGTGCGCCCGGCTGGCGCAGCAGCGTGTCGTCGTCCTTGATGACCTGATAGCTGCCATCGTCCCGCGTCACGACGACCCGGTCGCCCGAGTTCAGCGCGACCTTGCGGTTGTTCGAGATGATCGCACCCACGGCAACCGCGCCGAGGCCGATCAGCAGCGCCTTTTCAAGATCGCTGAGGCGGTCCTTCTTTTTGGCCGCAGGGGCTGCCGCAGCCGTGGCGGTCGGGGCCGCCAGCGTCTCGGCCACCGCGTCGGCGGCCGTCACGTTGACTTTGTTGGCGAAATCCTCGTCCGACGACCGCACGCTTTCCTCTGTCACCGTCTCTTCCGTGACGGTCACATCTGCCGCTGTGGCGTCGGCTGCACCGTCCGTCGCGGTCTCTTCGACCGGCAGGGCTGCCGCCGAGGCAACGGGGGCCTCGCCCGTTGCTGCATCGGGCTGCACCGGAAGTTCCGGAACCGGTACGGGTTCGGCTGTGACCTCGCCGGTCTCGCTGACGCCCAGCTGTTCGGTGAGCGCCTTGGCCAGTTCTTCCTCGGTCGGTTCCACGACCGGGGTTGCTTCGGCGTCCGGCGCGGCGACCGTTTCTTCTGCCGCGGCCGGTTCCGGCTCGGCCGCTTTGGCGGCCTCCGCCGCAGCGGCTTCTTCCGCCACCTTCGCAGCTTCCGCCGCAGCCGCCTCTTCTGCCGCCTTCGCATCCGCGTCGGTCTGCGCCGCAGCGTCCGCAGCCGCAGCGTCCTCGGTCGCCTTGGCCGCAGCAGCTGCTGCCGCCTCGTCGGCGGCCTTGGCATCCGCCTCGGCCTGCGCCGCAGCCTCTGCCGCTGCTGCATCCTCAGTGGCTTTCGCCGCCTCAGCCGCCGCCGCTTCTGCCGCAGCCGCTTCTTCTGCCGCCTTGGCATCCGCTTCGGCTTGGGCCGCCGCTTCCGCCGCCGCCGCATCCTCGGCTGCCTTTGCAGCTGCTGCTTCTGCCGCAGCCGCCTCTTCCGCCGCTTTCGCATCAGCCTCGGCCTGCGCCGCAGCTTCCGCCGCCGCCGCGTCCTCGGCTGCCTTCGCCGCTTCTGCGGCTGCGGCTTCTTCGGCTGCCCTCGCCTCGGCCTCTGCCGCCAGCGCCGCCGCGCGCGCGGCTGCCTGATCCTCGGTCATCGTCGTGCCTTCGACCGGCAGACCTGCGGCATCAAGCGGCTCTTGCCCCGGCAGGCACGGCACGTCTGTGCCATCCAGGCATTTCAGCGCCGCTTCCTGCGAAAAGACAGGGCCGGGCACGGCAAGCGACAGGCTTGCCAGCAGGGCGGTCGTAGTATGGAACATGCGGCGCATCGGCCTTACTCCCCTAAACTTCTTCAGAACCAGCCCTTGTTTTATTACTGGCTAATGCGAACGCCTCAGCCCCGCAACGGTTCCTTGGGGGGAATTCCGGTCACTTTCGCGCGCATGCCGCGTCCCGCTCGGCAATCAGCCGCGCATCGCCGCCAGCAGACGCGCCTTTTCGCCCATGTCGCGCGCGTCGCTGACCGCGCGTCCCAGATCCGCCAGCGAGGCGACGGAATGTCCTGCGCGGAAGCTGTCGACATGCGGCAGCATCGCCGCGATCCCGCGCGCCTTCGGCGCGAACCCGTCCCAGCGCAGCAGCGGGTTGATCCAGATCAGCCGCCGCGCCGACAGGTGCAGCCGCTCCATCTCGCGCGACAGGTCGGGCGCGCCCGCGTCGCCGTCATCCCTGTCCAGCCCGTCGGTGATCAGCAGCACCACCGCCCCCTGCCCCATCACGCGCCGCGACCAGTCGCGGTTGAAGGCATGCAGGCAGGTCGCGATCCGCGTACCGCCCTGCCAGTCCTGCGCCTCGGCCCCTGCCGCCGCCAGTGCGCGGTCAACGTCGCGCGTCGCCAGATGGCGGGTGATGTTCGTCAGCCGCGTGCCGAAGGTGAAGGCGTGAACCTGCGCCCAGCCCGCGCCCTTTTCGTTCGCCACGGCATGCAGGAAATGCAGCACCATCCGGCTGTAGGACGACATCGACCCCGATATGTCGCAAAGGACGACCAGGTTCGGCCATCGCTCTCGGCCCTTGCCCGCGTCACCAGCACCCCGATCTCGCCACCCCGCCGCATCGCCGCCCGCAGCGTCGCGCGCCCGTCAGGGCCCGCGCCCGCCTTGCCCGCCCTCGTCCTGCGCGATGCGATGGGCCGCACCGGCAGCGACAGCCGCGCGACCATCATCCGCGCCTCGGCGGCCTCGTCCGCCGACATCTGCTCGAAGTCGAGCGTCCGCAGCCGTTCCTGGCCCGAGACCGTCATCCGCGCGTCGATCTCGATCTCGTCGTCGGGGCCGTCCTGCAGCGGTGCCGCAGGGTCGCTCGACGCCGTCCAGCAGCGCCTCGGCCGCCCGCTTCTCCGCCGGGGCTGCAACGCGCTCGTCATGCGCGCCCCGGACCTGCGGCAGCAGCATCGACATCATGTGCTCGAGATAGGCCGGATCGCGCCAGAACAGGCGGAACACCTGGTCGAAGACCGCCCGTTCGGTCGGGCGGCTGACAAAGCAGGCATGCAGCACCCAGTAGAAATCGCGCCGGTCGGTAAACCCCGCCGCCTCGACCGCCCGCACCGCGTCGATCACCCGGCCCGGCCCCAGACGCAGCCCCGCTTTCCGCAGCGCCCGCGCAAAATGCGCGATGTTGTCGGACAGCTTGCCGTCCTCCGGTATCGTCAGGTCAGGCAGGTCAACCACGCCCGTGCTCGGCCAGCGTCCGCGCGACGTTCTCGGCGTGCACCTCGTCATAGCCGTCGAACCAGATCAGATGACCGGCCTTAAGGTCATCCCGGATCACCTGCTGCACCGGTATGTCCGCCCGCCCCGGATCGTCGCGCAGACCCGTCAGCCAGCGGACATAGCGCTGCGTCGCCGCGATCAGTCCCGGCCCGTATCCCCCCGCCGCGATCCGGCCCGGATCGCCGTGATTGGGCAGGATCGCGCGCGGCCTCAGCGCCGCCAGCCGGTCGAGGTCGGCCAGATGCGCGGCGAAGTCCTGCGGTTCGCAGACATAGGTCAGCGGGTCCTCCAGCGTGTCGCCGGCCAGCAGCATCCCGGCGTCCGGCAGCCAGATCACCGTCGCATCGTCCGAATGGATGTTCGCGCTCGATCAGCTCGACCACGCGGTTGCCGACCGTCAGCGCCATGTGGCTGTCAAACACCTGCGACGGCAGGATCAGCGGCCGGATCGCGGGCGGCCCCTTGTCCGTGCCTGCCTCGATCCCCGCGCGCCGCCCCTCCAGATGCGCCGCCGTGCGGATATTGGCGATCACAACGCAATCCGCGAAGGCCTCGGTCCCCGCCACATGGTCGAGATGCCAGTGGCTCAGCACGACCGTGATGTCGCGCACGCCCCGCGCCTCAAGGTCTGCGCGGATGCGCCGCCCGTGGGGGACCGAAACATGGGTGTCGTAGACCAGCGCCTGATCGCCCTCCACCATGGCATAAGACGCGATGCCGACCGACAGCGCCCCCTCATCCACCCAGTTCGGCTCCGGATCGAAGCGGTAGCCCGGCACCCGCCCGTCATACCAGGCAAGGATGCCCGGCGCGGGTTCCAGCAGCCGCAGATGGGGAAGCCCGCCGCTCACGCCGCCGCCAGCGCAGCCCGCGCCTCATCCAGCAGCTTCTTCGCCGCCGATCCTTCGATCTTCCGGATGTCATCCTGATACTTCAGGATCGCCCCCAGCGTGTCGGCGATCACCTCGGGGCTGACAGCGCCACCACATCCAGCGCCAGCAGGCATTTCGCCCAGTCGATCGTTTCGGCCACGCCCGGCTTCTTGAACAGATCCTCGCCGCGCAGCCGCTGGACAAAGGCCACCACCTCGCGGCTCAGCGGTCTCGGTCGCCTCGGGCGCGCGGGCCCGCAGAATCTCCATTTCGCGCGCGAATCCCGGGTAATCGACCCAGTGATACAGGCACCGGCGTTTCAGCGCGTCATGCACCTCGCGCGTGCGGTTCGACGTCAGGATGACGATGGGCGGCTCCGGCGCGCGGATCGTGCCCAGTTCCGGGATCGTCACCTGAAAGTCCGACAGCGCCTCCAGCAGGAACGCCTCGAACGGCTCGTCCGTGCGGTCGATCTCGTCGATCAGCAGCACCGGCGCACCGCCCGGCCTGCGGGCGCATGGCGGCCAGCAGCGGGCGCTCGATCAGGTAGTCCTCGGTGAACAGCTCGGTCTTCAGCGCATCGCGGTCCGCCCCGCCCGCCGCCTCGGCCGTGCGGATCGCGATCATCTGGGCGGCGAAGTTCCAGTCGGCGACAGCGCTGACGCCGCATCGAGACCCTCGTAGCATTGCAGGCGGATCAGGCGGCGGCCGAGACCTGCCGCGATGGCCTTGGCGATCTCGGTCTTTGCCGTCCCCGCCTCGCCCTCCAGAAACAGCGGCCGCCCGAGTTTCAGCGCAAGGAACGTCACGGTCGCCAGCGCGCGGCCGCAGACATAGGACTGCGCCGAAAGCATCGCCTCGGTCGCATCAATTGACGGGGGAACTGGGATCACCGGGGCACCTTTATTGTTGCCGGGTATGCTGGTGGGCGGGGACAGACGGGTCAAGGGGCAGCTAGAGGCCCTTCATCGCCAGCCGGATGAACCGGTTGTCGTTCCGCGCCAGGACCCAGCGCCCCACGCGCCGCGCCAGCCCGGTGCGGCCCCTGGCCAGCGCCCTCTGGAACAGTTCGCGCTGATAGCGCGGAAAATCCCGGCGCGCGCGCAGCAGGCGGTAGAACTGCGTGTCGGTCAGCGATCCGTCCAGCGCCGCAAGGATGATCGGCGACAGGATGCCCATCTGGCCCAGCGACGATCCCAGCCGGTGGCCCAGCAGCGGCGTGCGCAGCTTCATCACGTTCGCCCCCGTCAGGCGGTCCGCATGGCCCGCATCCAGCGGCTCATAGGGATCATAGAGGATGCTCGCACGCCCTGCGGCGGCGATTGCCGCCTGCTGCATCGCCGTACCTGCCGGTGAAATCGCTGTCCCATGCCGTCGAATAGCGTGTCTCCCACGGCACGACGGTTCTGTCCAAAGTCGATTGCGGGCTGATCGCCACCACATCCGCCCCCGGACAGGCCGGAACGAAGGCGCAGGCCGCATAGCCGCCCATCGACGCGCCGTAGAACACAACGCGGTCGAACCGCGCGAAGAACCCCTCGGCCGCCAGAGCGTCGAACTGCGCCGACACCCAGGGATCACGGTACCAGGTCCAGCCGTTCGCCATCACGCCCAGCATCGACCAGCCCTGCTTTTCGATGAACGCAAACCCCCATGGCCGCCGGTCATCGCGCTTGTCCATCGCGAGATCGAGGTTGTCGAAGGTCACGACCAGCGTGCCGCCGCGCGGCATGAACAGGAACGAATGCATCCCGTTGTCGCGGAAGAACCCGTCGCTTCCCGCCAGCCCCTTCGCGATTTCGGCCCAGCTGTCGTCCCCCGCGGCCTCGGGCGGTTTCGGCGCAAAGCGGACGCGGGTCACGCGCTGGCCATCCTCGTCACGTTCCGACAGGACCGATGTCGTGCCGAAGTCCTTGAGGAACGGAAACGACCCTGACCCCCTGCGGATGTCCATGACCATCCGGCTGTCCGCATGCAGGCAGCGCCGCAGGACCGGTTCCAGATGACGGACCTTATGCGCATCGCCGAAGCCGTGCAGGTTGGCGATCAGGTCCGCCGGTTTCAGATCATCCGTGCGCGACACCACGCGGATGCGCGCCGCGTCCGCGCCGGCCGCGATCAGGGCGGCGACATAGGCTGCGACCCAGTCAGACTGCGGCCGGGCAAAGTCCCCCGACCGCTTCAGGTCGACCAGATCGACCGCGCAATCCCAGCGCGCCAGCACCGCCAGCGCCAGCGGCAACGCCCCGCCGCCCACATCCGCGAACCGCTCGACCTGCGCCAGTCCGTCCAGAAGGTCGGCCGCATCCTCGGCGTCCGGTGCCCCGCTCACGCCTCGCCATCCTCGTCCGGGTCCGGCACATGCCCCCGGATCGGCGCGGCAAGCGGGTCGATGCCGTGCTTTTTCAGAAGCTGCCCCACGACCGACCGGGGGCGCGGCACGCCACCGTAGACCTGCATCACCCGCGCCCGCATCCGCCGCCCGTAGAAGTGGATCGAGAAGGTTTCGTCCGTCACATAGTCCGCCATGCTGATGCCCGGCTTCAGCATCATCCGCCGGTCGGCATAGTGGAACGGATACAGCGCCACGCGCGGCAGGGTGTATTTCACCTCGCCTGTCTTTTTCAGAAAATGCGTCAGCGCATGCGGCCCCCAGACGCCCCATTTCATCTCGCCCGCATGGACCGGCGCGCCTGCGGCCTTTTTCTGTTCAAGTTCCTCGCGGTAGGCGCGCCCGTACCATTCGGGAATCGCGAATTCGTCCGACGTGAACTCCAGCAGCCCCGCCAGCGTCGCGCTGTCCTTGGGCAGCCCCAGCACGCCCCCGTTGATGCCGCTGTCGCATTCCCAGGCGTGGAAATGCCCGTTCGGCGTCGTGAAGGGCTTCACGCAATAGGCATCCGTATCGGCCCAGATCGTCCGGTCGGTCTTGGCCAGCAGGTGATAGCGGAACAGGTCCGAATGCAGCGCCGGGCTGTTCGTGCGTTCGTGCCGCAGGAACTTGCGCCTGCGGCAGGATCGCGTTCGCATCCGCCACTTCGGTCCCCTCCGGCGCGTTCGGGATCGGCTCGTAGGAATAGAGCGTCATATGATGCCCGGCGTCCAGAAAGGACTTCAGGCACAGCTGCTCCAGATAGCTGAGCGCGCCCCCGATCCAGAGCGCCGCGATCCGGTATTCATGCGCTGCCATGTCTGCCCTGCCCTTGCGCCCGCCCGGTTGTTCTTCGGCGTGGCGGGCGAAGGATGCCCCAGCGATGCGTGTCTTGCCAACACCGTCGTGCCCCGAACGCAGTCGTGGCCGCCGCCCCGTGTTTCCCGCGCCGCAGTCCTGTGCTAGCTCTGCCCCAAGAAGAAGAGCAGGCAGGCGGCGGGGAATGCAGGCGGCGCCAGAGGACAGCGGACAGGTTCTGTGCAGAAGCCTTCTGGGCTTTGCCGATGCCGCATCCGGCCTGACCCTGCTGGATGCCGTCGCCTGGGCGGACAGGGGCGCACGCGACATGCGCCTGTTCTTCGCAGCCGGAACGCGCCCCGATGCGTTCGTGACGACGCCACAGGCCGGATGCGCCGCTGTCAGCGAACTGCGCGAGGTGTCCGGGGGCGTGATGATGTCGGCTCGCGCAAGCGATCTGTCCCGTGCGCATTGCGCTTTCGGGAACCGCAGGGTCGTTGACGGCCGACGTGGCCCCGGCCGAATGGGACCTGATGGCGGGCCGCAACGTCTGCCTGGCCCTGCGCAATGCCGAAGAGCGCCGACACGGTCGCCGAATGGCTCCGCTATCACGCGACGCCGTCACGGCATGACGGGGGCTGTCATCATCGACCGCGCGCAGGATGGGCAGGCCGACCTTGCCGCGCAGGTCACCGCCGCCATCGCCGACTTGCCCGACCTCCGCGTCATCATAGTCGCAAGCCCCCTGCCCCTCGGCCGCCCGGACACCGGCCCCGAGGCGCATCCCTTCCTTGCCCCCGACGCGCCCGGCAAGGACCGGATGGAGCGGCCGGAGCCGGATGCCTGGCACGCGCCCCTCGGTCAGGGCCTGATCTATGAGATCGCCAAGTGGCGCTTTCTTGCCCGCGCCCGCGCCGTCCTGACCCTCGATGTGTCCGATCTGCTCGCGCCGGCCCGCCGATCCGGGCCGTACAGCCTTTGACCTCTGCCGCACCGCCCGCAACGGCGTCATCCTTCTGGCCGGACGCCGTATCTATCCCTGGCGCGTCCGCAAGGGCCAGCCCGAGCGTTTCGGCGACCATATCTGCCGCCAGTTCGACAGCCGCCGGGGCATCGCCCGCTGGGGTGTCGCGCCCGATATCGCGGGGCTGGAGAACACCTGGCGCGGCGTGCGCGTCGCCTTTGCCCGGCCCGATGACGGCGTGGTCGTGCCGTTCTTGCGCGCCATGGCCGTGCGCATCCCCGGGCGCAAGACGTCCGAACTGGTGCCCAAGACCTCGCTGGTCGAGGACCCCGCCCTGATCGACCTCGCCGGTCCGCCACTTCGCGCACAAGCCCGTCTATGCCCGCGTGTCGCGACTATGACGATCCGGTCCCCGCACCGGAGACCGCACGCACCTGCATCGTCACCACGATGAAGAACGAAGGCCCCTTCATCCTGGAATGGCTGGCCTATCACCGTGCCATCGGCGTGCAGGATTTCCTGATCTACACCAACGACTGCACCGACGGCACCGACACGATGCTGGACCTGTTGCAGGCGAAAGGGCTGGTGCAGCACCGCCAGAACCCGTTCCGCGAGACCGGCCTGAAACCCCAGCACGCCGCCCTTCAGGCGGCCGAGACCGAGCCGCTGATCGCAGGATGCGGACTGGGCGATCTGCATGGACGTGGACGAATTCATCAACATCAAGATCGGCAACGGCACCCTGCCCGCCTTGTTCGCGGCGATGGAGGCGGCAGCGCCGGGCGCCAACATGATCGCGCTGACCTGGCGGCTGTTCGGCAATGCGGACATCCACGCCTATGACGACCGTTTCCTCATCGACCAGTTCACCCTTGCCGCGCCGGAAATCGTGCGCAAGCCGCATCAGGCCTGGGGTTTCAAGACGCTGTTCCGCAACATCGACATCTACAAGAAGCTGGGCGTGCACCGCCCCAAGGGCCTGCGCCCGGACCTCTGGGATCAGGTGCGCTGGCTGAACGGATCGGGCACGCCGATGCCGCGCGAGATGTTCCGCAACGGCTGGCGGTCGACCACCGAGACCTATGGCTATGACTGGGTGCAGTTGAACCACTACGCGGTGCGGTCCGCGGAAAGCTTTCTGGTCAAGCGCGACCGGGGCCGGGTGAACCATATCGACCGCGATCAGGGGCTGAACTACTGGTTCCGGATGAATTTCAACATGGTCGAGGACCGGTCGATCCAGAGGATGGTCCCGCTGGCCCGCGCCGAATACGACCGCCTGCTGGGCGACCCCGAAATCGCGGCGATGCACCACACCGCCGTCGCCGCGCATCGGGCGAAGATCGCCGAGCTGCGCGCAAGGCCCGATCAGGCGGCCTTCTATGCCGAACTGACCGGCCTGCGGATGCAGAGCCTCAGCCGCATCCTGCATGTCTTCGGGTCGTCGGTCTTTGACGCTGGCCCGCAGGTTGTTCCGCCCGACCTCCACGAACGCGCCCTGCCCGAGGGATACTACTTCACTGTCGGCGGCGAGGCGGATGCGGCTGCCGATGCAGCGGCGGACGCAACGGCAGACGTCGAATGACCACCCCCCGCATCCTCGCCATCCTGACCGTCCGGAACGAGGGCGCGTTCCTGATCGACTGGCTGGCGCATCACCGCGCCGTCGGTTTCACCGACTTCCTCGTGCTGTCGAACGACTGCGATGACGGCACCGACACGATGCTTGACCGGCTGCAGGCGACGGGCTGGCTGACGCATCTGCCCAATCCACGGCCCGCACCGCAACGGGCCGCAATGGGACGCCCTGAAACGCGCCGATGCGCATCCGCTGCGCGCCGCCGCCGACTGGATCGTCACGCTCGACATCGACGAATACGTGAACGTGCATGTCGGCGACCGGACGATCCCCGCACTGCTGGCCGCCCTGCCCGACGCGACGGCGATCCCGCTGACCTGGCGGCTGTTCGGCAATGCGGGCGTCGCACGTTTCGAGGACCGCCCGGTCACGCGGGTCTTCACCCGCGCCGCACCCCGCGACATGCTCTGGCCCTGGCGCGCATCGCTGTTCAAGACGCTGTTCCGAAATGACGGCACCTACCGCCGCCTCGGCGTCCACCGCCCCCGCCAGCCCGACCCTGCCCGCCTGGCCGATGCCCGCTGGTTCGACGGTTCGGGCCGGCCGCTCTCCGGTCCGTTCCTCACGACCCGGCTCTTCTCGGCGCTGGGCCGGAACAACCACGATCTTGTCCAGCTGAACCACTACGCCCTCGGCGCAATGGAAAGTTATGTCCTGAAATGCGACCGCGGACGTGCCAACCGCGATGCCGATGCGTTCGACCTGTCCTACTGGGTCGAGCGCAACTTCTCGACCGAAGAGGATCAGACAATCCTGACCGCCGCACCTCACGCTTCGTCAATTGCGGAAGGGCTGAAAAAAGACCCTGTTCTCGGCCCCTTGCACACCAAAGCTGTGGGGTGGCGGCAGGAGCGATTCGAATCACTTCTGCTGCAGGAACCCTTCCGGGCGCTGTTCGGACGCCTGCTTCTGACCCCCCCGAGCCGCCCCCTGACGCCCGAGGCGGCGCGATTCCTCGTTGCCGCTGCGGCCCGCAGCCAGCCCGGCCTGGTCAGCGGCGAAACAGAAGACGGCGCGACCTGACGATTCCGGCACGGCAGGAAACACTGTCCCTGCAAATTTGCACAAAAGCGACGATGCGCCCATTGGATAGCTTGCGGAAAAGGCATCCGCGCGGGCAGATTGCGGGTGTTGGGTTGTTGCCAGTGATGGGTTTCGGGGGGCTATGCGGGGAAGCGTAGAAGGCGCGGACGACCTCAGGTCGCTGTCCGATGACGACTGGCGCGCGCGGATCGCTCAGATCGCGGCGGCGGCGGGGTCATTTGTTCCTCTTGGCGACGACCATTTTGCCATGCTCACCCTGCGCAGCGAAACGCTTCTGGTCTCGTTCGAAAGCATCGCCACCGCACGCAGGCACGTCCCCGGTCAGCTTCCCATTGCCTACCGCCTGGCCGAGGAACGCGGCTGGTCGTCGCTCAGCCTGATCGCGGATGGCAACACCTGGTTCCGCGACCCCGATGTCTTCGTGTATTTCGACCAGCTCGTCGATGATGCCTTCTTCGAGGATTTCGACCGGGTCGTCTTTTACGGGGCGGGCATGGCCGGTTACGCCGCCGGAGCGTTCTCGGTCACCGCACCCGGCGCGACCGTGATCCTCTGCCAGCCGCAGGCGACACTGGACCCCTACCTTACATCCTGGGACCCGCGCTTCAGCGATGACCGCCGGATCAATTTCACCGACCGCTATGGCTACGCCCCCGACATGACCGAAGGGGCGGGCGAGGTCTATGTGATCTACGACCCGGACCAGAGCCTTGACGCGATGCACGCGGCCCTGTTCCACCGGCCCTGGACAACGCTTCTGCCCTGCCCGCATCTGGGCCGTGACGTCGCAGGCGCGCTCGAGGGGATGCGGGTTCTGCCGTCGGTCATCGCGGCGGCGGGCAGCGGGGCCTTTGATGCGAGGATGTTCCGCACGTTCTACCGGATGCGCCGCAACTATTCGCCTTATCTGCGCGGCCTGATGGCCAAGCTCGACACCGACGGCCGGCCGCTTCTGAATGCGCTGCTCTGCCGAAACGTGGCGCAGCGGATGAACGCGCCGAAGTTCCGCGCGCGCCTGAACGAACTGACCGAACAGCTTGTCCGCGCTGGCGTGACGATCCCTGGCCCGCGCATCGCGCCCTAGACGCCCAGACCTCCCTGCCGTTCGATGAACGCGACGACCTCGGCCACCCCGCGCCCTGCCCTCAGCGACGCCATCACGAACGGACGCGCCCCCCGCGCCGCCTTTGCGTCGCTTTCCAATAGCAACGGATCGACGCCGACATAGGGTGCCAGATCGGTCTTGTTGACGACCAGCAGATCCGACCGCGTGACGCCCGGCCCCTTCTTGCGCGGGATGTCCTGCCCCGCCGCCGTGTCGATGACATAGATCGTCAGATCGGCCAGTTCGGGGCTGAAGGTCGCCGCCAGATTGTCACCGCCGCTTTCGATGAAGATCACGTCGAGGTCGGGCAGCCTCATTCGCAGGTCCGCCACCGCAGCCAGATTGATCGAGGCATCCTCGCGGATTGCGGTGTGCGGGCAGCCCCCCGTCTCGACCCCCCTTATGCGCTCGGCGGGCAGTGCCTGCGCGCGCATCAGGAACTCCGCGTCCTCCTGCGTGTAGATGTCGTTTGTGATGACCGCCACCGACCAGCGGTCGCGCATCGCCCGGCAAAGCGCCTCGGTCAGCGTCGTCTTGCCCGCCCCGACCGGGCCGCCGATGCCGACGCGCAAGGGGCCGTTCGGGCCGCTCACCGAAACGCCCGCAGGTGATCGCCATGGGCTCATGTGACAAAAATCCTTGGTTGCAGGGTTTCATGTTCCATCGCAGACAGGTCCGCGCCAAAGCCTGCAGACAGCACGTCCGCGATTTCCGCCACGGCCGCCCGCCCCGCAATCCCGGCGATCCCGGGTGCCAGACGCGCCAGCACCGCCTGCCCCTCGGTCTGGCCCAGCGGGATGAACCGCACCGCCGCCTGCACCAGCGCGGTTGCAAATGCGTTCAGATACAGGGCCACAACCTCGTCCGGCGGCAGCCCGAGGCCCGCCGCAGCCCGGCCCACTGCGACGGGCAGCGGTGCGGAAGGCAGCGATTGACCTGTCACGGCATTGACGGTCCGCACAAAGGCCGCGCCCTGATCGGATGTCTCCTGCCAGCGCTCGCGCGACGCCGCCATCGCCCGCGCCGTATCCGCAAGCGCCGCATGGTCCGCCCCCGGACGCAAGGCGGATGCCAGCAGAACCGCATCGACCCAGCCCGATCCGGACCGCAGCACGTCCGACACCCAGTCGCCGACCTGCACCGCCGTGGCCACGCGGCCCTCGGCCATCGCCGCCTCGAGCCCGTGCGAATAGGCAAAGCTGCCCAAGGGAAAGGCGGGCGACAGCCAGCGGGCCAGCGTCAGTCGTGCCTCGACTCGTCATTCGCGGGCCGGGTCCTCGTCATCCGCTGGCGATAAGTGCCCGCCGCTATGCGACCCGTGGTGATGCACCGCCGCCCCGACATGCCCGCCGCTGCCTTGCCCGCCGCCGTGGTCGTGCCCCAGCGTCCGCCCGTGCCCATAGGCCCCGCCCTCGGGCCGGAACGGGCCGATCACCGGCGTCAGCGCCGCGCCGAGGCCCGTCAGCATCCCTTCCAGAACCGGGTCACGCAGGATCATCAGGCGGTCCGCGCGGATTTCGCAGGGCGTATGGCGGTTGCCGATATGCCAGGCCAGCCGCGCCAGATCACCGCCCCGCACCTCGACCATCGGCTCGCCCATCGCCGCGATGCGCAGCCGGGTGCCGTCATCCAGAACCAGCGCATCGCCGTCGTTCAGGCTGACCGTGTCGGGCAGATCGACCAGCACCTCACGTCCCGCCGCGGTCGTCACGCGCTTGCGCCGCAGGAACCGCCCCTCATAGCTCAGTTCCAGAAGGTCGGCCTCACCCGACCATGTGCCCGCTTTCAGGACCGACCGTACAACGACAAGTGGCTCCGGCATCGCATCCCCGCTGGCTTGAACCGTCCGGTCATGGTGCGGCGTCCGACGGCATTGTCAATGTCTGCGTCCGCGCGCCGCCTGGTGCTCAGGCCGGGCAGCGATAGGCTGTCGCCTCGATGACCGTCAGGTCGGTCCCCGGCGAGACCGCCTTGAACACCACGGCGTTGCCGCCCGCAGCCTTCGCATCCGCCAGGACCCTGTTGCGCGCGTATTTCACGCCCTGATCCGCCAACGGCCCGTAAACCCCTGGCTTCATCCTTATATCCAATAGATAGGCGCAGGACGCCGCCTGCGCGGCCGTGATCTCATCAACGCCCCTGACCGGCACAAAGCCCGGGTCCTGCGTGCAGCCCGCAACCAGTGCAGCGGCCAGTGCGGCACTTCCGAGCCAGCGATACAAAGCCACCATCTGCCCATCCTCTGTCGCCGCAGGTCTGTGCCTGCCGTTGCGCAATGATCGTCACGCGGCTCGCCTGCCGATGCAAGGGTCTCAGCGAAGGCCCTGCGCAAGGCCGCCTATTCGAACCGCACGGCGCGGCGGTAGAAATGCCAGGTCGCGTGGCCCAGCACCGGCAGCACGATGGCCAGACCCAGCAGCAGCGGGATCGACCCCGCCACCAGCGCCGCCGCCACGACAAACCCCCAGGCCGCGACCGGCACCGGGTTCGCGCGCGCGATCCGCACGGATGTCACCACTGCGACCGGCAGGCCGACGGGCCGGTCGATCAGCATGGGGAAGGAAAACGCGGAAATCGCCAGCACCAGCGCCGCGAAGCAGAACCCGACCGGAATCCCGATCAGGATCATCCCCCAGCCACCCGGTGTCGTCAGCACATCGCGGATGAAGGCCGTCGTGCTCTCGGGCGGGAGTGCGCCCATCGTCGCCCGCGAAATTCCCCAGGCGGTCAGGATCCACAGCGTGAATATCCCGATCAGGAAGACGCCCAGCACAAAGATCGCCCCGAACGACGGCGATTGCAGCACGGCGAAGCCATCGAGCCACCCTGTCGGCTGGCCCGCCTCGCGCCGCTTCGACATCTCGTACAGACCAACCGCAGCCGCAGGCCCGATCAGCGCAAAGCCCGAGGCCAGGGGGAAGATCAGCGGTAGCAGATTCTGGTTGAACGCCGCATAGACCAGGATCGCCCCGATGATCGGATAGAGCAGGCACATCACCGCGACATCCGTCCGCAGCGCGCCGAAATCATCAAGGCCCGCGCGGATCGCGCCCCGGATGTCGCCGAAGGTCAGGGTGCTGATGACCGGCCTTGCGCCCGTATCGCCATCGCCGCCCAGCGCGCGCGACGCCGCCGCGGCGTCGCGGCTGCGCGCCCCGATGATCCTGGCCCCCCAGGACAGGGGATTGCCGATCGTGCTTGTCATGCAGGTTCCCTCCGCTTGCCGTCTGCCGGGGTGGCATCAAGGCGCGCATCGGCCTGAAAGGATCATCAGGCCGCAGGCCCGTACTCCACCGTAAGGGCAAGCCTAGCACGGAGATTCCTGATTTGCGCGCACGAAGTTGCGAGGGTCCAGGCTTGCGGGCAGGCTGCCCGCATTCTATTCCTCCGGTGATCGCAACGGACCCGCAACATGCCCTTCATCCCAGACGTGCCTGTCCTCCTGGCCTTCACTGTGGCGGGCTTCATCCTGTTCATCACTCCCGGCCCGGACATGAGCCTGTGGCTGGCCCGCACTGTGGCGGGGGGCCGGCGCGTCGGCTTTGCCGCCATGCTCGGCACCAGCGCCGGATGCTGCGTGCATTCCGTTCTGGCCGCGTTCGGCATATCGGTGCTGATCAATGCCTCGCCCGTCGCCTTCAACACGATGAAGGTCGTGGGCGCGCTCTATCTGCTGTTCCTCGCCGTCCAGATGATCCGCAAGGGCACCGTCCTGAATGTGCAGGCGAACGGCGGGGCGACCCGCGCTATGCCGCTGCTGCCGACATTCCTGACCGGGGTAATGGTCAACCTGACCAACCCCAAGGTGGTGCTGTTCTTCATCACCTTCCTGCCCGGCTTCGTCAGCGCTGCCGACCCGAACGTCGGGGGCAAGCTGCTGTTCCTCGGACTCTATTTCGTCGTCGTGAACATCGCGCTGTCAGCCGTCCTTATTGCCTTCGCCGACCGGTTCCTTGACGCCCTGCGCCGTAACCCGCGTTTCCTGCGCATCGTCGACTGGCTGTTCGCCGGTGTCTTCGGCATCTTCGCCGTGACGATCCTGCGGGCCCAGGCCAAGTCCTGACGCCCGGCGGAACGCCGAGGCCCGCCGTTCAGTCCTTCAGCCGCAGGAAACGGCCCCGGACGGGAAGCCGCCGCGTCGCCCCATCCTCGCCCGTCACGACCAGATGTTCGTCCGAGATCGCGACTTCCCTGACCGGCTCGCCCGAAGGCCAGGCGATCATCCCGATCATGTGGCGCACTTCCGACTTCTCGTCGGGCTTCAGCAGCAGCCCCGCCGCCTGCCCCGCCGCCGCGAACGGGTCCGGCGCTTCGGCACCCGAGATCGCCAGCATCGCCAGCGCCGCGCCCTCCTCCACGCCCAGACAGCCCTTGTGGCGCGATGACCACGGCGCATAGTCGCGCCCGCCGTTGGAATGCCACAGCATCGTCATCGGCGTCACCTGCGGGTTGCGCAGCGACAGGAACAGATCGCCCTGCCCGATCCGCGTCACCGCCGTCCAGCCGAGATGCGGCCCCGGCTGCTCGATCCCCGCCACAAAATCCTCATGTGCCGGCCCGAAGGGATAGCGCGTCAGATCGACCGTCCCCCCGTCCGCTGCCGGAAACACCGTCGGGTCCGACGCCCGCGCCGGATAGACCAGCCGCGACCGCCCCATTGCCGGATCGGTTTCCAGCGCCTGGCCCGGTGTTTCGAAGAACCGCTTCGGCGAGAACCGCAGATGCCCGCCGCCGGGAAGGCTGACCATCGCGTGATTGGCCACAGGGATCAGCCCCGACCCGCCGATGAAGATATGCCGCTGATACAGAAACGGGTGTCCGTCGTGCAGCGACAGTTCCTTGATGACAGCCGCTCCGTGCACAGCGCGGTTCAGGATCCACCGGCCTGCGGCTTGCCCCCGCCCGCGTTCGGTCCCGATCCTGCGCCAGTCACCGTTCGCGGGCCAGCCATGCAGCGGTGCCGCGTCCGCTGAAGCATCCCCGAACGGCGCACAGAAGAAGTCTCCGGCCAGCCGCGCCTGATGCGGCGGGGCGCCGTCGGGCAGTACTGACCCGTCCGCAACCCACGGGGCCCTGTGCAGCACCGCAACGTCGCGCCCGGCATCGCTGACGGTCATGTGCGCAACGATGCCGCCCAAAGGCTCGACGCGGATCGAAACGCCCTTGGCCGTCAGTGTTTCGAATGCCGCGCTGCCCGTCCCCATGAAACGAGGCTAGCCACAGATCGGCTCCGAGGCAAATGGCCGAAATCCCGGTTCGCGTCACCAAAGCTATGGCCGACGGAAACAATTGCGCGCCCCGGTCGAAATCCCTCCGTGCACTGCGCACAACACGATCCGTTTCTTGCGGATGAGTTGCAGAAATGGTTGGGTCGATCCGGCGAAAAGTGACGTTCGTCAGGGAGTGTCGTGGACATGAAGACCCGTCGTCAGGTGTTGTCTCTGGCCGCGTCCGCGATAGCGGCGGCAGGGCTTTCAGGCGCGGCCCGCGCTGAAAGCGGAGTGGCAGGACCCGAGAAGGTGCTCCGGACCTGGTACAAGCTGGTCCTCGAATTGGTCCGCCACACCCCGACCTACACGCCCCCCGTTGCCAGCCGGTCGTTCGGATACCTCGGCGTCACCGCCTATGAGGCGGTTGCATCGTCCGGTACCGGCCTCGCTTCACTGACCGGCCAGCTGAACGGCTTCGCCAACGTCCCCGCCCGCGAAACCGCTGCCGCCTATGACGAAGCCCATGTGATGCATGGCGCGATGACTTTCGCGGTCCGCACGTTCTTCTTCAACACCGGTCCCACGGGCCAGCGCGCGATGGACGCGATGGAGCGGAAACTGGGCGAGACCATCGTAGGCGACGTGCCTGCCGATGTCGCCGCGCGCAGCACAGCCTACGGCATCGCTGTCGCCCAGGCAGTCATCGACTGGTCGCTGACCGACGGCGGCGCGGTGATCGAGAATATGGGCTTTCCGATGGCGTACGACCTTGGCGGAAGGCCCCGAGAAGTGGGTGCCGACCAGCGTGATCGTGCAGCAGCAGATGCCGCTTCTGCCGGGTTGGGGGTCGAACCGTCCCTTCGCCATGCCGGACGGGGGACCTGCGGCCTGCCAGCGCCCATCGCCTACAGCGAGGAGCCGGACTCGGAGTTCTACAAGCAGGCGGTCGAGGTGGTCGAAGTCAAGAAGAATCTGACCCCGGAGCAGCGCACGATCGCGCGGTTCTGGTCCGATGACCCGATGCTCTCGCCGACCCCGCCCGGCCACTGGATCTATATCGCGCTTGACCTTCTGGAGCAGGAAAACGCCGACGCCGCGCGCAGCGCCGAGGTTCTGGCCCTGCTTGGCATCGCCGTCGCCGACGGCTTCATCGGCTGCTGGAACGCCAAGTTCGTCTATGACTGGATCCGTCCGGTCAGCTACATCAAGCGCGTGATCGATCCGAAATGGGAACCCTTGCTGATCACGCCGCCCTTCCCCGAATATCCCAGCGGCCACAGCACGCAGTCGGGCGCGGCGATTGTCGTGCTGGAACGCCTGTTCGGTGCCGACTTCGCCTTCACCGACCGCACGCATGAAGACGACGGCATCGCCCCGCGCGACTTTCCCAGCTTCGCCGCGGCGGCTGAAGAAGCCGCCCTCTCGCGCCTCTACGGCGGCATCCACTTCCGCGAGGCGACCGTCCGCGGGACTCGACCAGGGCCGCTGCATCGGGGCCTATGCCGCCGCACTGAAGACAAGGGGCTGACCCGATGACCCGTTCCAACCTCCTCCGGCTGGCGCTCTGCGCCGTCATCCCAGCGCTGCCCGCTGACGCGGCCGAGGACCTGCCGCTCACCCCCGCGTTCACCGAAGAAACCGCAACCGCCGGGATCACGTCCGCCTACACCGGCGAATGGCAGTACATGGTCGGCGGCGGGGCCGCGTCCTTCGACTGCTCCGGCGACGGCTTCCCCGACCTGCTGCTTGCCGGCGGCTCGACGTCCGCAACCTTCTACCGCAACACCAGCGCCGTCGGTGGCCCGCTGACCTTCGCGGCCGAGACCAGCGGGCTGGAGCTTGACGCCGTCACCGGGGCCTATGCGCTCGACGCCGACAGCGACGGCATCAAGGATGTCTTCCTGCTGCGCGTCGGGGAGAACGTCGCGATGCGCGGCCTTGGCGGATGCCGGTTCGAACGCGCCAACGAAGCCTGGGGCTTTGACGGCGGCGATGGCTGGTCAACCGCCTTTGCCGCGACCTGGGAAAAGGGCAGCGCCTGGCCGACGGTTGCCGTCGGCAACTACATCGACCGCGCGGAAGAGGCGTTCCCCTGGGGCTCCTGCACCGACAACTGGCTGCACCGCCCCGCCGCAGCCGATGCGGCGGGCTTTGCCGCCCCCCTCGCCCTGAAACCCAGCTTCTGCCCGCTCTCGATGCTGTTCACCGACTGGAACCGGTCGGGCACCCCTTCGCTCCGCGTCTCGAACGACCGCGAATACTACAAGGGCGGCCAGGAACAGATGTGGCGCGTCGATCCCGGTGCGGACCCTGCGCTCTACACAGCCGATGACGGCTGGCGCTATCTGCGCATCTGGGGGATGGGCATCGCCAGCCGCGACGTGACGGGCGACGGCTTTCCGGACTACTTCCTGACCAGCATGGCCGACAGCAAGCTGCAGACGCTTGCCGAACTGCCCGCCGACGGCACCGCACCGAAACCGGGCTACGCCGATGTCGCCTTCAAGCGGGGTGCCATCGCCCAGCGGCCCTATACCGGCGGCGACCTGCGACCTTCGACCGGGTGGCACGCGCAGTTCGAGGATATGAACAACGACGGCCTGGCCGACCTGTTCGTCGCCAAGGGCAATGTCGCCGAGATGCCGGACTTCGCGCAGAAAGACCCGAACAACCTTCTGGTTCAGAAAGCCGATGGCGGCTTCGTCGAGATGGGCGACAAGGCAGGCGTCGCCAGCATGGCCATATCCCGTGGCGCGGCCGTCGCGGACTTCAACCTCGACGGACAGCGTCGACCTGATCGTCACCAACCGCTGGCAGTCCGCGCAGGTCTGGCGCAACACGACCGAGAATGCGGGCAACTGGATCGAGGTGCGCCTGTCGCAGCACGCCCCCAACGGCGACGCCATCGGGGCCTGGCTCGAACTGCGCGTCGGCGACCGGATCCAGCGGCGCGAGATCACGGTCGGCGGCGGCCATGTTGGCGGCCATCTCGGCTGGTGGCATGCCGGGATCGGCAATGCGCCGACAGCCGACATCCGTATCATCTGGCCCGACGGCACTGAAGGCGACTGGCAGGCGGTCAAGGCGAACGCCTTCTATATCGCGGCCCGCGACGCCGCGCCGCAGGAATGGGTTCCGCTGTCCCCCTGATTCCTCGGGGGTGGGCGACCAATCATCGGCCCGGCCTCCGCCCGACCGACGCCATCGGGTCATCTCCTATCTTCCTCCGCGCCGTTTTACCGGTCGATTGACGGTCTATTAACGCGACCTGCGCGGTCGAATGCCGTAGCGTCAAATCAATGCCCCTCCACAGCCCGGCGGGACGACGGGCGGGGAACCTCACGCGAGGCAGATTTTTCTCAGCACCCGGCGTCTGCCGGCATCTATTTGGAGTCCCTGTATTTTCTGACCTGACACTTTTCCTGCCCGTATCCGCGCCCCTCCGCGGCTCCGGCCGGGCACATGGTTCTCCTGACCCGGGGCCATGTGTCCGTGCCCCCCAAGCCGGTTCAGGCATCAGGCCGCAGCATTCATCCGGCTTCCGCGCGACCTCACCTGTGCCGATCCGTATCCATCTTCCAGAGCCCACCAGACAGACGCCGGGCGCGTAACCTTAGCGAGTATTGAGCATGACCGATTCAAGGCCGATCCCGCAGCGCTGCGTTCCGGCCCCAAGGCCGACCCGGGCCCGGACATGCGTCTGGCTGATCATGCTGCTGACCGCCGGTCTGTTCTGGGGCACCGGCAATGTCGCCAACAAGACCGTCCTTGACCACATCGGTCCGCTCACCGCCGTTGGGCTGCGCTGCCTGATTGCGGCGCTTGTCGTTATGCCGCTCGCGCTGCGCGAAACCGTCCGGTCGCAGCAACCGACAGATCCACGCTGGATCAGAAGCGCCCTGCCCGTCTGTCTGTGCTTTGCCGGTGCGGCGTCAGTCCAGCAGGTCGCATTTCAGATGACGTCCGTCACGAATGCCAGCTTTCTGGTGAATACATGCACCATCCTGACGCCGATATTTGCCTGGATCGCTCTGGGGCACCGCCCTGCAGGGTGGATTCTGTCCGCTGTGGTTACAACTATCGCGGGCGCTTTCCTCATGTCGGACGGGTCATCATCAGCCCCATTTGCGGCCGGCGATGCGCTCTGCTTGCTGTCCGCTGCCTTCTATGCCGCGTGGATGGTCGCCCTCGGCCACCATGCGACAACGGCTGGACGCCCGTATTTGACCTGCCTTCTGCAGTTCTCTGTCGCTGCCGCCGTTTTGATCTTCATCGCCTGCCTGACCGAAAGACCCGCGCCCGGCGCGCTCCGCGCCGCATGGCCGGAACTCGCCTATCTCGGCATCGTTGCAACTGCTGGCGCGTTCGTCCTGCAAACCATCGCCCAAAAACATGTGCCCCCGTCCAGCGCCGCCGTTGTCGTCTCGTCTGAAAGCGTGTTCGGCGCGATCGGCGCGTGGATTGTTCTGGGCGAACGGACCGGTTCCGCCGGCCTGGCCGGGGCGGGACTGATCCTGGCTGGAATTCTTATCGCGGCAGGTGGCTACGCGCGCGATGGCCTCAGATCGCGTGCGACAATGCTCGACGCTCTGCGCCGCCCAGCATTGCCATCGGATAGTCCGCGTCCTCGTGGACCAGCTGCGGCGAAAAGCCCGGCTCAAGCCGCTTGAGGTGGGCCATGACCCGATGCGCCTGATCGGGTTCGCCGCTCTGCCGGTACAGAACGACCAGTTGCCGCAGCGGCGCACGGAAACTCGGCGCGCGCGCCCGCGCCGCCTCAAAACAGCTGATCGCGGTTGCGTACTCGCCCATCTGGGTCGCCGCCAGACCCTTGTGCATGTCCCACCAATGCAGAAAGCCAGACCGGGCCGCCAGTTTCGCACCTTTGTCCGCCGCAGAATACGCCTCATCCGGGCGTCCCTGCCGCATCAGGCTGCCTGCCTGCGCCACATAGGCGAAGGCGTTCTGCGGGTTGAGGCTGATGGCGTGCGTTGCCAAGGCGATGCCGGCTGGCACGTCGTCTTGCAGCATGATCGCCAGCGTCGACATCAGGGAGAGGACCAGCGAATTTGTCGGCGCACCTTCGATCGCGCGGCGGCTGAACATCCCGGCCTCATCCCGCAACCGTGCTCGGTCGCTTTCGGTCCGCTCGGTCACCATGAACTGTCGTGCGATGCCGCGCCACGCAAGGCAACGTGCCGACGGTGCGATTGCGGCCGCCTCTCGCAGCAGGTCATCCGCAAGCCGCAGCTGTGCCGCCTCGAAGGTGAACAGTGCCCTCACCGCCCGGGCGATCAGACCTTCGGCCCGGATCGGCGTCGGGTCATTGACGACAAGCTTCGGCATCGCCGCCATGACCGCATCTGCCGCATCATAAATCATTCCGGGAATGACATGCTCCATAACCTCGTCCAGCGCCCCGCCTGCTGCACCGGTCTGACGAGACCAGAAAATCTGTCCGGACCGGAGCGATTCCAGGCTGGCGGACAGATGGATGCGCCCTTCGCGCTGCGCCGAGCACACTTTCAGGCTCAGACCCTGGTCTTTCGGTCCGAGCCGCGATGCTGCGAGACCACCTGAAAAAGCTTCGACCAGGGCACAATCGGACACCAGTTTGCCAATTCCCTCGGCCAGAACAGTCGCTGCAAAGCGCGCGGCACCGGTGCCTGCGTCCTCTCGGTGCACCAGCAGCGGAATCGCCCGTTGCGCGTGTTCGGCCGTGACAGCGGGCAGCAACGGGCGACCCTGCAGTCTTTCGCGCTGCTCGGCCAGCCAGCGCAGGAAGGCCGGGTCGCGGACCGACACCCCTTCCAGAGGCTCCCGTCCGGCCTCGAGCGCGCGGCGTGCCGCATCGGGATTCTCGCCCACATCGGTGCGCAATGACAGCAGTCCGACGGTTTCGCGGTCGGCATGCAGTGCGCCCGCAGACGGCCCGAGTGCCAAGCGGATATCCATCAGGGCCTGCCGCAGACTGCCGCTCGCCTGTTCAGGCGCGCGGTCGGACCAGAGCAGCGCCTCGATCCACCGGCGCGGCCGCCGATTGGCTGGCGACAGCGCCAGTGCTGCGACAAGCGCACGTGCCTTGGCCCCATGAGGAGTGCGGATGACATCCTGATCATCCAGAAGCCGGAACGGACCAATAAGCTGTGCGTACATCTGATCTGCGGACCAAAAAAGCTGGGCGGGTCGGATAACTTTGAAAATGCGGCAGGTAACGTGAACGCAGCTGTTGTCGTGCCACCCCGTGAACCTACCGTTAATCCTGAACGCTGCGGACGGTCCGTTCCCCGGGTGAAAGAACCGGGCGTAGCTTACCTGCCCGGTGGTGTGAGCGGTGCGCTCACCTTTGTTTTTCCGCACGCCCTGACCGCGCCTCGTCCCCCGGCACCCCGAATGAAGGCGCCTGCGTCGGATCGGCCGCGCGCTGGACATAGGCTGCGATCTGCGGGTGGTAGACCTCCCACGCCGCGCGCAGCCGCTCAACCGGCGCGTCGTCCCAGTCGCAGCGCAGGTCGACAATGGGCCAGGCCAGCCGGTCCGCCACCTTCAGCCCCGCCGAATGCAGCGGCCCCGCCTCGCCGCCCGCTGCCAGCCCCGCCTCCAGCGCCCGCAGCAACCGTTCGCCCAGATGCCCCACTGCTGCGGCAAAGCCCGCCAGCATTGCCCGTGGCACCCCAGCATCCGCCAGCAGGTTGCCCCCGGCCGCCGCGTTCTCGGCCGTCAGGTGCCCGAAAATCCCCAGCGCGTCGCCCCCCGAATACGCCGCCGCCCCGCCCGCCGCGTCTACCGCCAACAACTGCCGGTGCGTGATGAACGCCCGCCCCGCCTTCACTGACCTGATCGCCTCCTCTGCCCCGGCCCCTGCCGCCATCGCGTCCAGCAGAATCGGCCCGAGGTCCGGATCGGTGAGGTTCTGGCTGCAGGCCGCCCCCACCCCTGCCCGCACGAAGGAACAGCGCGCCGCAACGGCGGGCGAGGACGACGCGATGGCCACTCCGAACATGCCCGTCCGGACGCAGCGCGCGGCGATGGACAGCGTCACGGGGTCAATCCGGGATCACGGCGGTCGCGTCGATCTCGACCAGCCATTCGGGTCGCGCCAGCGCCGTCACCACCACCCCTGTCGACACCGGATGCACGCCCTTGATGTATTCGCCCATCGTCCGGTACACCGCCTCGCGGTGCCGCACGTCGGTCAGATAGACGACGACCTTGACCAGATGTTCCATCTTCCCGCCCGCTTCCTCGATCAGCTGCCGGATATTCTGCATCACCTTGTGCGTCTGCTCGGCCGGATCGTGGCTGGCGATGCTTTTCGCCGTGTCGAGGTCCTGCGGGCACTGCCCCCGCATCCACAGTGTCGCCCCGCCCCGCGTCAGCACCGCCTGACACAGGTCATTGTCCAGCTTCTGCTCCGGGTAGGTCGCGCGTGTGTTGAACGGGCGGATGCGGGTATGGGTCATTCTCAGGCGTCCTCGGTCACGCGGTGGGTCATTGCGATATGGGCCATGTAGCCCTTCTGCTGGACGATGTGGTCCGCCAAGTACTTGGCGTCGTGCCACACGCCCCAGATGAAGGCCGATCCCCGCCGCGCCTGCCAGGGCAGCCCCAGGAAATACACGCCCGGTTCGGCCGACACGCCGCGCTGATGCTTCGGGCGGCCCTGATCGTCGAACGCATCGACCTGCAGCCAGGTGAAATCCAGCGCATAGCCCGTCGCCCAGATGATCGACGTGATCCCGGCCTTGCCCAGATCCAGCGACGGGATCGGGTCGGTCACGCAATCCGGCACCGGCCCGAGATCCCGCGCCGACGGCTCGGGCGGAAAGTCCAGCCCGTTCTTCGCCGCATAGGCGTCGGCTTCGTCCAGTACCGCCAGATAGTCCGCGTCGCCCCGCGCCAGATTGCGCGCGATGTCCGGCGAGAATGTCAGCACACCGTCGCTGAACCCTTGCGTCCGGCCCACCAGCGTCATCCCGCGCGCGGCCATCCGGCGGAAGTCCACAGTGCGCCCGCCATAAGCCCCGCTGACCGCGATGGTCACATGGTCCGTCGTCGGCGGCTCGACCGCCTCCCATTTGCCCAGAACCCCCAGCCACCAGCAGAAATCCCGCCCGCGGTAGCTGCGCGGCGGGCGGCCATGCGGCCCGACCGACAGATAGACCCGTCGCCCTGCGCGCAGCAGTTCATCCGCGATCTGCGCCCCCGATGACCCTGCGCCCACCACCAGCACCGCCCCCTCCGGCAGCTGGCCGGGATTGCGGTAGGCGTTGGAATGCATCTGCACCACTCCCGCGCTGTCTGGCACGACAGCGGGCATGACCGGCCGCTGGAACGGCCCGGTGGCAGCTACGACATACTGCGCCTCGATCACCCCGTCCGAGGTCTCGGCGCGGAACCCTGAACGCCCCGTGTTCTTCGTCACGCGCTTCACCTCGACACCGCAGCGGATCGGGGCAGCGATTTTCTCCGCATAGGCCGCGAAATAATCCGCCACGCTTTCCTTGCCCGGAAAGTCCTCCGGGGCCGTGCCGGGATAGGTCATCCCCGGAAACCGGTCATGCCAGGCCGGGCCGTTCGCTACCAGCCCGTCCCAGCGCTCCGTCCGCCAGCGTTCCGCGATCCGGTGGCGTTCGAGCACCAGATGCGGGATTCTTGCCGCACCCAGATGCTCGCTCATCGCGACGCCTGCCTGACCTGCCCCCACGACCAGAACTTCGGTCTTTTCGACGGACATCCCTGCATTCCCCCGTGACGTTTTCTGTCCGGCTGGCCGGACCGACACCGGAATGCTTCCGCGCGCGGCCGCAGGAATGCAAGAGCAAGCGCGCGGCAGCCGCCGTCAGTCCGCGCCCACCACGACGGCCGCTTCCCCCCGGTAGGCGCGGTAGGCCGCCGTCAGCAGGTCAGTGTCCGAATGCAGCGGCTGCCAACCGAGGTCGCGCTTCGCGGCGGAAATATCGAGCTGCACCTCAAGGTCCGCGATCTCGAACTGCTCGGGGTCCATCGGCGCGATCTTCAACATGTTCAGCGCGCGCAGAACCATCTTCACCAGCGTCCCCGGCGTACGGACGATCCGTGACCGCGACCCGACCCGCGCGATGAACGTGGACATCAGTTCGTATTCCGTCGGCGAATTCTCTGACCCGAGGTTGTAGATGCCGTTCGGGCAGCCCAGATCGGCCGCCCGGATCGTCGCCCGGGCGCAATCAGCCACCGACACGAACTGGAACCGGTTCAGCCCCGGCCCGATAAGCGGCACGGGGCGGTTCTTCTCGATCAGCCGGAACAGCACCTGCAGGATCCCAAGCCGACCCGGCCCGAGTATAAGCCGCGGGCGGAACACCGTGCAGGTCACATCCCCCGCCGCCACCGACGCCGCCACAATATCCTCGGCTCTGACCTTTGACCGTCCGTATGGTCCGAACGGTCGGCGCGGATGGCTTTCCGGCCGCGGCACGATCACCGAAGGCCCGTACACCATGTCCGTGCTCCAGAACACCAGCCGCCGGTTGCCCTGCCGCTTCATCCAGGCAAGAACCTCGCCCGTGCCGTCCACCGCGCAGATGTTGAAATAGGCGTCGCGCCCGAAGCGCGGTTCGTTGGGCGTGATCAGTTTGGTCGCCAGATGGTGCACCGTGTCATCCGGGTCCAGCCGGATAGCATCCAGCGCGCCCGGCTTTGAGATATCCGCCTCGACGTGACTGACTCCGACGATGGCCGCCTTCGGGAAGCGCGCGAACGCCTCCGGCAGATCGACCACCACCACGTCCGCCCCGCCCCGCTCGATCAGCTGGCGGCATGTCTCGCGGCCCAGAAAGCCCCGACCACCGATCAGGATGTGCTTCATCGCGCCGCCTTAGCTCCGCGCCAGAATGACGGTGCCCAGCATGATTGTCCCGATCCCCAGAACCCGGGTCGGGCTGACCGCCTCGCCCATGAAATAATGTCCGTAGAGCGCCACGATCACATAGGCGACGGACAGGAACGGGAACGCGAAGCTCACGTCAAAGCGCGACAGCGACATCAGATGTGTGCCCATGCTGATCGTCATCGTCGTCAGCCCGAGGATGATCAGCGGGTTCGTCGCAGCAGCCAGCAGCAGCCCCCCGATCCGCGACGCCGACATTTCCGCCTGACCGACCTGGGACATCCCCGATTTCATCAGGATCTGCGATGCCGCATTCAGCATGACCGTGATGATGATGAAAATGAAATACTTGGACATTCAGTCACTCGTGTTGCGGGTTGCGGCGGATCATTTCAGGCGGATATCGCGCACGACCGTATGGTCGGTCAGATACTGGATGCCGGGTATCTCCACCAGAAACAGCCCGATCACCAGCGCCACGACAAACCCGACATAGGCCAGAAGCTTCGGTTCCAGATAGATTTTTTCGGGGTTCATTGCCGTCGATTTGGGACGGATGGCAATGCTCTGATACCAGACGAACAGCAGCGCGAAGAACGGGAACGAGATGATGAACTCGATCTTGTACTTGATCAGGAAAATGCCAAGGAAAAAAACCGACGTCAGCGCATAGAAGAACGCCGACAGCTGGAGCGTCGTTTCGGTGTAGACCCCGAATGAGCGCCGGTACAGCGCTGCGCGGGCCGGATCACCGATCATCCGGTATTCCGCATAGCGCTTGATCGCCATCAGATAGGCCCCGCCCATCCAGTAGCTCAGCAGCATCGACGACGGCGGCAGGATGATCGTCGAGACTGCCGCCCAGCCCAGCACCAGCCGGATCGGGTTGTTTACCGACTCCGACAGCACGTCCAGATACGCGCGGTCCTTGGTGCGGAAGGGCCGGACATTGTACAGGATGCCCATCACCAGCAGCATGACGCTTGCATAGAAGAACACCGGGTTCAGACGACTCGCGATTCCCAGACCAGCTGCGGACAGCGCCGCATACTGAACCAGCACAAGGTCCGCACGGATGCGCCCCTGCGCCGTCGGGCGCGCCGATTTCGTCGGGTGGTGCCGGTCGAACTGGCCGTCAAGATATTCATTGATCGTGTAATTGGCCGACGCGACAAGACAGGTAGCGGCGATGCCGACAACCAGCGCGCCAAGGTTGCCCCATCCAGTTTCGTGATCGACGATCAGCGCGATGGCCGCGCCGGGCAGCATGAAGACGTTCTTCAGCCAGTGGTCCGGCCGGGCGATGGCCACATAGTCGGCCACCGACGCGCCGGGCCGCACGGTCTCTGCGGATTTCAGCATCTCAGCGTCCTCCGATTTCCGGCCCGCGACACATCCACCGAACCACCCCAATCATCATGCCGTCCTGACCATCGGCATCGGACGGAAATAACCCTTCAACCGCAATTCCCGCACGCCCCACTTGACGCGGTGCCTGTTTCAGGCATCCGGCCCGGACGCGTTGCCAACAGAACATGCGGACTATCCCTGAACAGCGCCGCCCAAGTCAAATGCCGCTTGCCTCCGGACGCCCCCGACCGCCACTATCCGGGAACAGTTCCAGTGAAGTGGGCGGATTTCGGTGCACGTTGTGAAAAGTCCGGCGGCAGGTTGGGCAGCCTGCGCACTGATCGCGGGCATCGTGGTGCTCGGGCTGATCCGACCCTGGGGGATCGGCCTTGACTTCGCCAACTTCTACGACGCAGGACACAAGGCCGCTTTGGGCGAATTTGCGGGTCTTTATCGACTCTCAGGCCCTGATCGGCGGTCAGCCTCCGCTCAGCAACATGGCCTTCTTCAGCGCCCCGATCACCAGCTATCTCTATGCCCCGATGGCCGCCCTTCCGCCGCAGGTCGCGCTTTTGCTGTTCAAACTGGTCGCGACTGCGGCGATGACGTCCGGGCTGCTGCTGCTCTACCGGCACTCCGGCGCTGTCGCGTCGCGGGGAGATATCGGCCGGTTCGGTTTATTCGCGGTCGCCGCCCTGCTCTTCCAGCCGTTCTGGACGATCTACCGCGTCGGCGGACAGACCAGCCCGGTCGTCTTCCTGCTGCTGGCTCTGGCCCACGTCGCGTTCATCAAAGGGCGCAGCGATCCGGCCGCGCTCCTTATGGCGGCGGCCGTTCTTATCAAGCCTGCCTTCGCGCCGCTCGCGGTCCTCGTCTTTGCGCTCGCCGACAACCGTTTCCGCGTTACGGCGCTGGTGACGGGCATCGTCGTCGCAGCCGTATCCCTCGCCCTGTTCGGCTGGGACCTGCACGCCGCTTTTCTGTCCCGGATCGCGTCCGAGACCGGCAGCCTCCTCGTGCCATGGAAGAACAGCAGCCCGTTCTCCTGGATCGAAGCCGTGTTCGTCACGCCCGAAGCCTTCGCCGCCGGCGGCGCGATGCCCGCTTCGCTGGCGCGTGGTCTGCTCGCGCTCCGCGTCGTCGTTGCCGTGGCGCTGCTCTGGACCTTGCGATGGCAGATCGCCCGGCCCCTTGCCCCTGCGGCGCGGCGGCACGCGATCTTTACCGCTGGCCTTCTGCTGATCGTCACCCTGTCGCCGGTCATCTGGGCGCACTACCTGACGATCCTGTTCATCCCGCTCGCCTATCTGATTGCGGGCCGCGACGCGCTCAGTCCCGGTGTCCGGGCGGCTCTCAGCACCGCTGTGGTTCTGGCCGTGTTCCAGAATCTGATCGTGGTCCGGCAGATCGAGAACCTCACCGGATACGACCAGCAGTGGGAAGTAGTGACCATCGCGCTGATCCGCAGCATCCCGGCGCTGCTGTTCCTCGGCATCTGGCTGTTCGGACGGCAGTCTGTCCGCCGGAGCCTTGCCCGGCCGGAATGGGCGAACGCGGCTTGACCTTTCTTCCTGCATCCATCCGGGCAGTTGCCGCAGATCACTCAGCGTCCGCCAACTCGGCAATCTCGCGCCGGAAGGGCAGCGCGTCACCGACAGGGTCCGCGTCCAGTTCCTCGGCATAGCGCCGTCCGGCATAGGTCGCCCAGGCGATCGGCCCCGGTGCCTCTGCATCGCCCAGAACGCGGACACTCCGGACGTCGCCCCAGTCCGCGCGCCGCGCCTTCAGGTCCTGCCAAAGGGCATCGTCCGGCATCCGCGACGTGACCACCACAACCGCATCCCCCGCCAGATCGCGTTCCCGCCCGGTATAGGTGCAGGCCAGCCGCGCCCCGCCGGGGCCGAACGAAGCCGGCGCATGGCTCAGGTGCAGATGCACGCCCAGCCTCCATCAGCCGGCGTCTGGATATATCCCTGCTCCAGCGTGTTGTCCGACCATTCCGCCACGACCGCCGACGGGGTTACGAACTCCACCCGGCAGCCGCGCGCGACCAGCAGTTCGGCCAGCACCGACCCCATGTAGAAATGATCGTCGTCATACAGGATCACCGTCCCGCCCTGCGGCCCGTCGCCCGCCATCAGGTCGTCGGGCGTGAGGACCGGCAGGCCCGCATTCGGCACATCCGCCAGATGATACCGCGCCACCGCATCGCGCCGCCATATAGCCCCGTGGCGACGGCGACATGGTCCACGCCCATGCCCAGCACATCCTCTGCCGAAAGTCGGCTCTCGAAATACACCTCGACATTCGGCATCGGCGCGATCTGCCCCGCGCGGTAATCAGCGACGCGCCCCCACGCCGACAGGCCCGGCAGCAGGCGTTCCTTCGCCACCCGCCCGCCAAGCGCCCGTCCCGCCTCGGCCAGCGTCACGCGGTAGCCGCGCCGCCCCAGCTGCATCGCGGCCTCCAGCCCCGCCGGACCCGCGCCGACGATCAGGACACTCTCCGACGCACCTTTCGGGCGGATGGTTTCGGGGTGCCAACCCTTGCGCCATTCCTCCATGAAGGCCGTGTTCTGGGTGCAGCGGCTGATCGCGCCGGTCTTGTCACCAGACACACAGATGTTGCAGCCGATGCATTCGCGGATGTCCTCCACCCGCCCCTCTTCGATCTTCTGCGGCAGGAACGGGTCGGCGATGCTGGGCCGCGCCGCGCCGATGAAATCCAATATGCCCTGCCGCACCTGACGCACCATCGCGTCGGGGCTGGTGAAGCGGCCGACGCCGACGACGGGCTTCGATGTCAGCGCCTTCATGCCGCGCACAAGGTCCTCCTGCGCGCCCTCGTCCTTGAACCGGGACGTGCCGGAACAGGCGTGCCAGGACCCTTGCGCGAAATCCCACAGGTCCGGCAGGTCGCCGTGCATCTCCACGAAGTCGCGCAGTTCGGCGTTGGAAAAGCCGAGCGGCCCCTCTTCGTGCAGCGATAGGCGCAGCGACACCGCCATCTCGCCCTTCGTCTCCTCCCGGAACTCCGCGACCACCTCGCGCAGAAACCGCGACCGGTTCTCCAGACTCCCGCCGTACTCGTCCGTCCGCAGGTTCGTCGCGCGGGACAGGAAATGCTGCAGGATGCCGAACCCATGCGCGCCGTAGAGGCAGACGATATCGAACCCTGCGGCCTGCGCGCGGCGGAAGGCGTTGCGGAACCAGCGGCGCAGGTCGGCGATGTCGGACAGGTCCATCGTGCGGGCCTGCACCGGGTCGGGCGTGAAGGTCAGGATCGGCCCGCCCGACACCGCCAGCGGCACCTCGCGGCTGTAGAAGTTCGGCCCGTTGATCCCGGAATATGCCATCTGGATGCCTGCGAGCGCCCCGTGGCTTTTCATCGCCTCGGCCATCCGCGCCAGCGCGGGGATGTCGCGGTCGTCCCAGAGGCGCTGTTCGATGAAGGGGGTGATTTCGGACGTGTGGTGAATCTCGGTCTGCTCGGTGAAGATCACGCCCCAGCCGCCCTCGGCCTTGGTCCGCCGCATCTCGACCACGGCGGACGGGTCGCGGTAGCCGCCGCCGTTGCAGTGCGGGACCTGAAAGAAACGGTTCTTGGCGACCTTCGGCCCGATGCGCACAGGCTCGAACAGGATGTCATAGCGCGGGTCGCGGCTGTCTTTCGGCATGGGATGCCTCCGTTTTTCGCCAGACTGGAACGGACCCCGCCCCGGCGCAAGAGAGGCGCGTCAGAACAGGCTGCCCTGATCAGTTGGCTTGCCCTTGACCGTTTTTCGCGGCGCGTCCGGCGCAGGTCTTGCAACACCCGACCCGACCGGCGCAACGCCGATGCCGCCCGTCCTGAAACTCGATCTCCAGCGCCGCCTGCGCCCTCGCCGCCCCGGCGGTCGTCACCACGCGCCCGCCCGCCCGCACCACAGCGAAGCCGCGTCGCAGCGTCTCGGCGTGGCCAAGCGTCAGGCGCATCCGGTCCAGCGCTGCCAGCCGGTCGCGGAGCGAAGGCAGACGCAGCAGCGCCGGGACCAGCCGCCCCGACCGGTCCTGGAACGCCCGCCTCTCACCCGTCACGAAGCGCGCCAGCACCGCCGGGCGCAGCGCCAGCGCCGCCAGCGCCGACCGCTTGCGCACGCTGGCCGTCGTCAGCGCCAGCGGCAGCCGGTCCGCCCAGAGGTCAAGCCTTTGCCGCGACGGTCCGGTCAGCGCCTCGGGCCGCCCGAGCGCCGCGGGCCAGATCGGCCAGCCTTTCGCGCCGCCGGTCCGCCGCCTGCCCCGTCGCGCGGACCAGCCGCGCGCCCTGCTCCGCCGCCCAGGCGATCAGGTCCGCCCGCACCGGCACCGCCAGTTCCGCCGCCGCCGTCGGCGTCGGCGCGCGCAAATCGGCGGCGAAGTCGATCAGCGTCGTGTCCGTCTCGTGGCCCGACCGCCGAGATCAGCGGGATAGTGCTCTCCGCCGCCGCGCGCACAACAATTTCCTCGTTGAACCCCCAGAGGTCCTCGATCGACCCGCCGCCCCGCGCGACGATGATGAGGTCCGGGCGCGGGATCGCGCCGCCGGGTTCCAGCGCGTTGAACCCCCGGATTGCCGCCGCCACCTCGGGCGCGCAAGCCGCTCCCTGCACCGCCACCGGCCAGATCAGCACCCGCCTCGGAAACCGGTCCCGCAGGCGGTGCAGGATGTCCCGGATCACCGCGCCCGACGGCGAGGTCACGACGCCGATCACCTCCGGCAGATAAGGGATCACCTTCTTCCGCCCCGCATCGAACAGCCCCTCGGCCGCCAGCGCCAGCCGACGCTTCTCCAGCATCAGCATCAGTGCGCCCGCACCCGCCGGTTCCAGGTTGTCCACGATCAGCTGGTATTTCGACTGGCCGGGGAAGGTTGTCAGCTTCCCCGTGGCGATGACCTCCATCCCCTCTTCCGGCTTCACCGCCAGCCGCGCCGCCTGCCCCTTCCAGCTGACGGCGGCGATGACCGACCGGTCGTCCTTGAGGTCGAAGTAGAGGTGCCCCGACGATGGCCGCGACACGCGGGACACTTCGCCCCGCACGCGGACCGATCCGAATTCCCCCTCGATCACGCGCTTCACCGCGCCGGAGATTTCCGAGACGGTGAATTCATGCGCATTGCCGCGCGGGGCAGGCGGGCTTTCGTCGTCGTCGAGAAGGTCCATCAACGTCCCGTGGCTGGTGTCACGCGGAACCGTAACGCGGGATATTGCGCGACGGAAGTCGCAGCCTGCCAGGCAGCTGCCCCTCAGTTCCCCGCGCTCTCCATCTTCCGGTGCGCGATCACCTCTTCCAGCCAGCCCTGCCGCATCTCGGGCACGGATGACAGCAGCAGGTCCGTGTAGTCGTCGAAGGGCGGGGCCAGCACCTCTGACTTCGGGCCGTAGCGCACCACCTCGCCCCGGTACATCACCGCGATCGAATCCGCGATCGACTTCACCGTCGCCAGATCATGCGTGATGAACAGATACGCCACCCCTTCGCGCGCCTGCAGGTCCAGCAGCAGCTTCAGGATGCCTTCCGCCACCAGCGGGTCCAGCGCCGATGTCACCTCGTCGCAGATGATGAGCTTCGGTTTCGCCGCCAGCGCCCGCGCGATGCAGACGCGCTGCTTCTGCCCGCCCGACAGTTCCGCCGGATAGCGGTCGGCAAAGCCCTTGCCCATCTCGATCTCGTCCAGCAGGTCCTGAACCCGCCGGTCGCGCTCGCCCCCGCGCATGCCGAAATAGAACTCCAGCGGCCGCCCGATGATCGTGCCCACCGTCTGGCGCGGGTTCATCGCCACGTCGGCCATCTGGTAGATCATCTGCAATTCGCGCAGGTCGTCCTTGGTCCGCCCCGCCAGCGCCGCCGACAATTCCCGCCCGGCGAACCGGATTGCCCCGCGCAATGGCGGCAGCAGCCCGGTGATCGCGCGCGCCAGCGTCGATTTGCCCGACCCGCTTTCCCCCACGACGGCCAGCGTATGCCCCGGCTCCAGCGCCACGCTGACGTTCTTCAGCACGTCCATCGGCACGCCGGGATAACGCGCCGTCACGCCCTCGATGCTCAGAACCGGCGGGCCGCCTGCGGGTTTTTCCGGATGGTCCTTCGACCGCACCGACACCAGCGCGCTGGTATAGTCCTGCACCGGGCGGTGGATGATCTGCCCCGTCTCGCCATGTTCGACCATCTTGCCGTGGCGCAGCACCATGATCTCGTCCGCGATCTGCGCCACCACGGCCAGATCGTGCGTGATGTAGAGCGCGGCGACGCCGGTATCGCGGATCGCCTCCTTGATCGCCGCCAGCACGTCGATCTGCGTCGTCACGTCCAGCGCCGTCGTCGGCTCGTCGAAGACGACAAGGTCGGGCTGCGGGCACAGCGCCATCGCCGTCATCGCCCGCTGCAGCTGCCCGCCCGACACCTGATGCGGATAGCGCTGCCGAATGTCTCGGGCTTCGGCAGGCCCAGCTTGCGGAACAGCGTCACCGCCCGCGCCTCGGCCTCGGCCCGGCTGGCCAAGCCATGCAGCAGCGTCGTCTCGGTCACCTGCTCCATCAGCCGCCGCGCCGGGTTGAAGGCCGCCGCCGCCGACTGCGCGACGTAAGTTACCTCCCGCCCGCGCAGCGCCCGCAGGCCACCGGTCCCCGCCTTGCGGATGTCGCGCGCCGTTCAGGAATATCTCGCCCCCGGTGATCCGCACGCCGCCGCGGCCGAAGGCCATCGCCGACAGGCCGATGGTCGATTTGCCCGCGCCGGATTCCCCGATCAGCCCCAGCACGCGGCCCTTGGGCAGGCTCAGCGACACGCCGTCCACCAGCACAACGTCGCGCGACGGCTCGCCCGGCGGATGCACCGTCGCCTCGATCCGCAGGTCCTGTGATCGTCAGAAGGTCAGCTCCGTCAGCCACCGCGCCCGCCTTTCAGGCTGGTCGTGCGCGCCAGCACCCAGTCCGCGACAAGGTTCACCGCAATGGCCAGCACGGCGATGGCCACCGCGGGCACAAGTGCCGCCGGGATGCCGTAGACGAGGCCCGCCGAGTTCTCCTTGACGATCCCGCCCCAGTCCGCCAGCGGCGGCTGCACGCCGAGGCCGAGGAAGGACAGGGTCGAGATGAACAGGACCGCGAAGATGAAGCGCAGCCCGAGTTCCGCGACCAGCGGCGACAGCGCGTTCGGCAGTATCTCGCGGAACACGATCCAGGCCCAGCCCTCGCCACGCAGCCGCGCGGCCTCGACATAGTCCATCACTTCGATGTCGACGGCGACCGCCCGCGCCAGCCGGAACACCCGCGTCGCGTCCAGAAGGCCGATCACAACGATCAGGGTGATCAGCGACGGCGGCAGGACCGACAGAATGACAAGGGCAAGGATCAGCGACGGCACCGCCATGATCAGGTCGTTCACCCGCGACAGGACCTGGTCGGTCCAGCCGCCCAGAACCGCCGCCACAAAGCCCAGCACCGATCCGACCGTGAAGGACAGGATGGTCGCGGCCGTCGCCACAAAGATCGTGACCTGACAGCCGAAGATCATCCGCGACAGCAGGTCGCGCCCGATGCTGTCGGTGCCCAGCAGGAATTCGGGCGATCGGGGGGCCCAGACCTGATCGCTCAGCACCTCGTCAAAGCCGTGGGGCGCAAGCCAGCTTGCAAAGACCGCGGTCAGGAAGAACAGCCCGGTGACGAACAGCCCGATCATCGCCGAGATGGGAATACGCCTCATTTCGGGTGCCCCATCACTTCGGATGCCTCAGCCGCGGGTTGGCCAGGATCGACACGACGTCGGCCACGATGTTCAGCCCGATATAGACGGCGGCAAAGATCAGCCCCACCGCCTGCACCACGGGCAGGTCACGCTTGGTCACATGGTCCACCAGATACTGACCCATCCCGGGATAGACAAACACCACCTCGACCACCACGACGCCCACCACCAGATAGGCGAGGTTCAGCATGACGACGTTCACCACCGGCGCGATGGCATTCGGAAAGGCGTGCTTCCAGATCACCGACATCGGCGTCAGGCCCTTCAGCTCCGCCGTCTCGATATAGGCCGACTGCATCACGTTCAGGATCGCCGCCCGAGTCATCCGCATCATGTGCGCCAGAACGACCAGCACCAGAACCAGCACCGGCAGCGCGATGGCGTGCAGCTTCTCGCCCAGCGACATGCCCGGAAAGACCATCGCCAGCGGCGGGGCCAGCCCCCACTTCACGCCGAGGAAATAGAGGGCGAGGTAGCCCGCGACGAATTCCGGCAGGCTGATCGTCGTCAGCGTCGCGCCGGAGATCAGCTTGTCCGGCCAGCGCCCGCGCATAGCGCGCCGCCACCAGACCCAGCAGGATCGCCAGCGGCACCGCGATCACCGCCGCCCAGAACGCAAGGAACAGCGTGTTGCCCAGCCGCTGCGCGATCGCCGCCCCGATATCCTCGCCGTTCGACAGCGCCGTGCCGAAGTCGCCGTGCAGCGCCCCCGCCAGCCAGCCGAAATACCGCGTCAGCGCCGGCTGATCCAGCCCGTGTTCCGCCCGGAAATTGTCCAGCGCCTGCTGCGTCGCGCCCTGACCCATGATCGCCTGCGCGACATCCCCCGGCAGCGCCTCGGTGCCAAGAAAGATCAGCGCCGAGACCGCCAGCAGCAGCAGCAGGCCCAGCGCGACGCGCTGGACCGTCAGTTTCAGGACAGGATGCACCGGGCCCGCCTCAGGCCAGCCAGCACTTCACCTGCGCCCGCCCGTTCATCAGCTCGCCGTTCGGGTCGTCCACCCAGCCCTGGACATTGGCCCCGATGGCCGACACGAAGTCGTTGAACATCGGCAGGATCAGCCCGCCCTCGTCGCGCACGATGTTCGCCATTTCCGAATACATGCCCTTGCGCTTGGCCGCGTCGATCTCGCCCCGCGCCGCCAGCAGCAGTTCGTCGAAATGCGCGTTCTTGAACTTGGTGTCGTTCCATTCCGCGGTCGAGATATAGGCCGTCGAATACATCTGGTCCTGCACCGGACGCCCGCCCCAGTAGGACGCGCAGAACGGCTGCACGTTCCAGACATCCGACCAGTAGCCGTCATCAGGCTCTCGCTTGATCTCCAGCGGGATGCCCGCAGCCGCCGCCGACTGCTGGAACAGTTCCGACGCCTCGACCGCGCCCGGGAACGCGCCCGGCGCTGTGCGCAGCACGATGGGCGACCCGTCATGGCCCGACTTCTTGTAGATATTCCGCCGCCGCCGCCGCGTCGTATTCGCGCTGCGGGATCGTGTCGTCGAACAGCGGATAGGCTTTGTTGATCGGGAAATCGTTGCCGATGCTGCCGAGCCCGCCGAGGATCTTGTCGACCATCTCCTGCCGGTTGATCGCCAGCTTCAGGGCCATGCGCAGGTCGTTGTTGTCGAACGGCGGCTTGTCCACATGCATGATGAAGACATAGTGCCCGCGTCCGGCCACCGGCTTGATCGTGATGCCGGGGACGTTCTTCAGAAGCTCCACGATCTTCGGATCGACCCGGTTGATCATCTGCACCTGGCCCGACTGCAGCGCCGCCGTGCGCGCCGTATTGTCGTTGATGACCAGAAGCTCGACCTGATCGGCATGCCCGATGCTGCTGTCGAAATAGTTCGCGTGCTTCTCGAAGCCGTGGCGCACGCCGGGCTCGTTCACCACCACCTTGTAAGGTCCGGCACCGATCGCCGCCGCAGGGTTGTCGACCCCGCCGCCCGGCTGGATCACCAGGTGGTAGTCGCCCATCAGGTAGGGCAGGTCCGCGTTGCCCGCCGCCAGCTTCAGCGTCACCATGTCGCCCTCGGCGGACATCTCGCTGATGCCCTGCACGATGCCCAGCGCGCCGGACTGCGACTTCTCGTCCGTATGCCGCTTCAGCGTGGCGATCACGTCGTCCGCCGTCAGCGTCTTGCCATCATGGAATTCGACGCCGGCGCGGATCTTGAACTTCCATTCCGTCGCATCGGCGTTCGATGAATGATCCTCGGCGACGCGGTGGTCGATCTGGCCGTCCGGCGTCACGTCCACCAGCATCTCGCCCCAGGTCATGTTCACCTGGAACGGCACTTCAGAGGCCGCCAACGCGGGGTCGAGCGAGTTGGTCGATTCTCCGCCCGACATGCCGACGCGGATCATTCCGCCCTTGACCGGGCTCCTGCGCCCGCGCGGCCTTGGCGAAGATCGCGTTGGCCAGAGCGGCGCTGACGCCCATCGCCGTCAGGCGGCCCATGAAGGCGCGGCGGCTGATGCCGCCCCGCGCAGCGCGCAGGGCCAGTGAACGAAGCTCGTCTGTCATGTGACCATATCTCCCCGTTGGTCGTGCGGGCGGTTTCGCCCGGTTCTTTTCTTGATTAGCGAATCAATAACCCGCATTCCCGAAATCGGGCAACGATTTTTACCGTGATCGGATGAAACCGCTTGCACGGTCGCTGAGGCATCAGACGAACTGTCGCGCCACCTCCTCATCCCAGACCCGTTCGAAGACCCGCGCGTCGCCCTCCCACGCCCGCAGCGACGCCCGCATCCGAAGTCCCGTCGCGGTGCAGGTCATCCGCGTCTCCGCCTCGGTCCGCACCGACCAGCCGCCCCGCGAATGCCGCTGATCCCATCGGATCGCCACCTCCGCCGACAACGGGTCGTCCGGATGCACCGACCAGCGCTCGCTCATCGCCTTCCGCGACCGTCAGCCCATGCGTCAGGTTCTCCACCTCGCCCAGATCGTCCGCGACGATCAGTGTGACCGCGCCGCCGATAAGGTCCGTCTCGACCCGCCGCTCGGCCCTCGCCTTCCGCAGCACCCGGTGCTTCCAGGGCGCTGCCCCCTCGGGCGGCGGCGGCACCCATTCCTCGCCCGCCCCCTCATGCACGGGCAGGTCCAGCGCCCCCTCCAGCACCGTCACCGTCGCCGCTTGCGGAGAGGGCCAGACGAAGGGCCAGTAGGTTGTCGACAGCGCCAGCCGCAGGTGGTGCCCCGGTGCCAGCCGGTAGGCCATCTGATCGAGCACGATCTCCACCTCTTCGGCCCGCCCCGGCACCATCGGTTCGGGGTGTTCGCGGGACGCGCGATGGCACAGGTTCAGCATGCCGTGCGCGATCCGGACCGACGCCCCGTCCGGGGCCACATCGCAGAGCCGCGCGACAAGGAACGCCAGCGGCCTGTCCGAAGTCACCCGCAGCCGCAGCGCCGCCGCGCCCAGCAGGTCCAGCGGCTGCGCCAGGACGGCCCCGTCAAAACAGACCGACAGCGCGTCATCCGCCGCGCTGATCCCCCGGCATCTCGGCATTCAGCCCCATCGGAAAGAACTCGCCCGCATGCAGCCCCAGATGCTGCGGCGTCCTGACCGGCACGCCAGCGCACCCCCGCCCCGCCCAGCACTCCCCCTGGCGACAGGGCCAGCACCGCCCGCGCGACCGCGGGCGACGGCCAGACCGGTTCCGCCACCCAATGCCCGTCCCGGTGCGCGGCACGACGCATCCGGCGGCGCGGAATGCAGCATGTAGGCCCGCATCGCCGGATCATCCCCGGCCCCGTTCGGCACGTCCTTCAGCCAGCGGTCCCACCAGCGGATCGCCAGTTGCAGGAACCCGATCGCCGGTCCCGGCACCGCCTGATGCGGATACTGGTGGACCCAGGGCCCGACGATCCCTTTCACCGGAACCGTCAGGTTCTCAACCAGATGCGCCACGGTGTTCATGTAGTTGTCGGCCCAGCCGCCGAAGGCCAGCACCGGCACCTGCACCGCAGCCCAGTCCTCGCAGATCGACCCGTGCCGCCAGTAGGCGTCCCGCGCCTGATGCGACGCCCAGCGCGGGCGACAGGAACGGCTCGCCCTCCAGCCGCTTCATCCAGTCCTCGCGCCAGTCCGGCCGCAGCATCGGGTCCGGCGGGCGCGAGGAATAGGACAGCATCACCGACCCCCAGCCGATATTCTCGCCCAGAAGGCAGCCGCCCTTGAAATGGATGTCGTCCGCAAAGCGGTCCGTGGTCGAACAGACCGTGATGACCGCGCCCAGCGCCGGCGGGCGCAGCGCGGCCGTCTGCAGGCAGTTGAAGCCGCCCCAGCTACTTGCCCATCATCCCCACGCGGCCCGAACACCACGGCTGCGCGGCCAGCCAGGCGATCACGTCACAGGCATCCTGCAATTCCTGCGCGGTGTACTCGTCCGTCCATCAGCCCGTCTGAATCGCCGTTTCCCCGCATGTCCACCCGCACCGCCGCATAGCCATGCCCGGCGACATAGGGGTGCATGATCTCGTCGCGCGGGAGTCGTGCCGTCACGCTTGCGGTAAGGGATGTATTCGAGGATCGCCGGAACCGGGTTCGTCGCAGCATCCGCAGGCATCCAGACCCGCGCCGACAGGCGGCATCCGTCGGGCAGGACGATGCCCATGTCAGGATCTTCGGTCACATCATGGGGGAAGTCAGTGACGGTCTTCATCAGGCAGGTCCTCCGGCCTTCATCCCGGCCCGCCGGACACCGCGCTGTCGCGCGCGCAAGCGGCATCGGACAGGTCGTTTCCGGGTCGGTCCGAAGCCGGCTGGAATCGGCCATTCGTTAAAACGGACTTAATTTCATCTTGTAAGCCATTGAAATTCCTGTGCCAGATTTCGGTCCCGAACTCGGGACCGACCGAAACGCCTCGGTTGACGCCCCGCCCCGCGCCCCTGTAATCCTGCCCCGATCATGACCTCTTCCCCCATCCCAGGCCGGCGTCCCCCTCGCCCGCATCGCCGCCTTTGCCGCTGCCGAGGCCGCAGCCTATTCCGACGCCCGCCCGAAGACCCGCGCCGCCCTAGCCGCCGGGGCCGGGGCCTTTCACGGCGGGGTGCCGTTCCACTGGATGACCGACTGGCCGCAGCCCTTCCCGATGCTGATCGACCGGGCCGAGGGCGCGGCGATCACCGACATCGACGGCCATACGCTCGACGACTTCTGCCTCGGCGACACCGGCTCGATGTTCGGCCACTCCCCGCCCGCCGTTGCCGAAGCCATCGCCGCGCAGGCGTCGCGCGGCCTGACCTACATGCTGCCGACCGTGACGGCGTTCGAGGTCGGGCGCGCTGCTGACCCAAACCTTCGGCCCCTTCCGCTGGCAGATCGCCACCACCGCCACCGACGCCAACCGCGCCGCCCTGCGGGTCGCCCGCGCAATCACGGGCCGGGCGAAGGTGCTGGTCTTCAACGCCGCCTATCACGGGTCGGTGGACGAAACGATGGTGACGCTCGTCGAACGGGATCACCGCCGCCCAGCCCGCCCTTCTCGGCCCGCCCTTCGACGCCGCGACCGCCGCCGTCGCGGCAGAGTTCAACGACCTCGCCTCCGTCGAGGCCGCGCTGGCCTCCGGAGACATCGCGGCGATCCTGACCGAACCCGTGATGACCAATTCCTGCATGGTCCTGCCCGATCCCGGCTTCCACGCAGGCCTCCGCGCGCTGGCCACGAAATACGGCACACTCCTCATCATCGACGAAACACACACCCTCTCCTCCGGCCTCGGCGGCTATACCCGCGTCCACTCCCTGACTCCCGATATCTTCGTCGCGGGCAAGGCCGTCGCGGGGGGGATGCCGACTGCCGTCTGGGGCATGACCGACGCCATCGCCACCCGTCTCGACGCCGTGAACGCGCCCGCCCGCCGGGCCGCAGTCGGCATGGGCACGACCCTGTCCGCGAACCCCATGCAGTTCGCCTGCCTGAAGGCCACGCTGGCCCACGCTATGACCCCTGCCGCCTACGCCCATATGGAGGCGGGGGCGGAGCGGCTGGCGGCGGGTCTGTCGGCGGTGATCGACACGCACATGCCCTGCCCTGGCACATCGCCCGCGTCGGCGCGCGGGTCGAGCTGATCTGCTGGCCGGTGCCGCTGCGGAACGGGACCGAGGCGGACCTCGCCCACGCCCCCGATCTGGAGGCCGCGATCCATCAGGGGCTGGTGAACCGGGGCGTCCTGATCGCGCCGTTCCACAACATGATGCTGGTCAGTCCCGGTGACGGGGACGGAGCAGGTGGACCGGCTGGTGGCGGCGTTCGGGGACGTGGTGGGGGAGTTGGCGGGGTAAGGGCGGTCCCGAGTCGGGACCGTTTTCGGGATGAATGAAATCAAGGGGTTGCAGGAGATTTTAGGGAATGTTAAGGAATAGTCTGGTTTGGGGGAGGAAAGTGACCGGTTTCGGACGAAGCGGCATTGAGTTTCGCCGATCCTGTCTGCGGTATGTGACAACTGGTATTGCCGCGCCGCCCCGTGCGATTGGTGCAACCAGTATCATCGGCGTCGGGCTTTCGAATCCCTGACATCCGCGAACTGCAGACAGCACGTTGAGGCGGTATTCGGAGTGAGTTAGTCCCAACGATCAACCCTGCTGTACTAGGAGCGGACGGTCGTTGGGTCTGCTCAGGATGACGCTTGACCGTCGCAGCTCGGCACGACAAGGTCGACAACGATGCTGATACCGTGAAGGCGACCTCACCGGCAAAGTTCAAAATTGCAGACTTTTCGAGAAGATGCCGGACGGATGGGGTCGCTTTGGAGAAGGCGAAGATCCGTCGAAGCCCGCGCACCGATGCAGCGGCCCGAGCGCATGGAGCGGTCGATTTGCAGGTATGAACCCAGAATGACGCCAGTGCTGCGCGTTGAAGGCCTGCAATACCCTCATCTGCTCCGACAGCGGAGACTTCTTTCGCTGCTCGATCGATGAGTGATATTGCAGGATAATTATAATAGCCACAATGCTTTAACCGAGCCCATAGGTGCGGTCAGGAAGCCTGCCCTTAGTGAGTTCTCATTGTTGAAAACTGGCACTGTGTTGTGATAGAAATCTCGGGTGATTTTGGCCCGGTCAATGTGCCTCAAACATCAACTGGGTTTGATCTCCTTTTGTCAGTGTAAAAGCTCCATTGCCCCATCTTCTGCAATCTTGAGCGTGCCATTAAGCTTTCGACGTTCGCCGCCATCAGCGCGCTGCTTCTTTGGCGTCAATATGCAAAGGTATGCTGCTCTCACAAGCTCAATCCAGTCCGAAGCCATCTCGTTTGCCTCCGACCAAACGACGCCGTTGCATCTCCTGCAAGGAATGTCGTCACTTCGCCACCGCTCGAAGCGTGAATTAGATGCTCCATGCAGTGAATTTCCTTACTTCGAGCGGCAATAGATCGCTGTGCCTGATGGGCAGTGGAATAGCCCTCGCGTTCATAGCTTGAAGCACGGCGTTCTCACTGAAATTTCTGACAAGGCATCACTGAACCTAAATCAGTTCGGCATGCAACCACCTCCTATGGGATTGTATCGATGCTATGGTCGTGCATCCCTAGCGTGCACCCCGACCTTGACACGGTTAGCGAGACCACGGGCATACGAAGCCTGATTCCAAGGAGGTGATCGCTGTTCTGCGAGCAAGGAAGCCGCACAAGCCGAGCGACCGCCATGGGATCAAACCGGCTCGGTCAGCCAGTCCCGAGCACAAAGCGCCGTCCCTTCCCGCCCGGAACAAGCCGAAGGCGCCGGGCGAGCGCCTGCCCGTTCCGGCGGGCTGGCGCTTTTGCGGCGGGGCGCCGATGCTTGAGGGAGAGGCACTCGGCACCATTAAGCGCACCGTTCAACCCGCGCAGCGCCACCCCACGGGCAGGCGCGCGCCCGGCTTGTGTTCGGTCTCCGCCATGGGCGCGACGCCGGTCAACTCGGTAAAAAAGCGGTTAACAAGAACAAAACTATATATACTTATCATATAGTTACAGGTTTGTCCACGTGTGGACACGCGGCCCAAAGGCTCATTTCGGTCTCCCGGCGGGCCCGGCGCAGCGCCTGTGTCGGCGGGCTACCCCCAGGGGTCGTCCTCTGCTAGAAGCCCGGCAAACCCGCCAGAGAAGACCGATGAAAGACCAGCCCCCCCATTCCCCGTCCGGCTCCCTCCTCGAAGAAGCCGAAGCCTTCCTCGCCGCCCATCCCGAGATCGAGGCCTTCGACCTTGTCCTGTTCGACGCGAACGGCATCGCGCGGGGCAAGATCATCCGGCGGCACGAACTTCTGCCCCTCTATCAGGGCGGGCGGCATATGCCGGTGTCGATCCTCGGGCTCGACATCACCGGCGAGGATGTGCACGAGACCGGGCTGATCTGGGACCAGGGCGACGGCGACATGCGGGCCTGGCCGGTGCCCGGCACCTTGAAGCCGCTCACGGGCACGAACCCGGCGCGGGGCGAGGTGTTCCTGTCGCTCTACCATCTCGACGGCGCGCCCATGACCTCGGACCCGCGCCACGCGCTGGAGCGCCAGATCGCGGCACTTGCGGCGGACGGGCTGACCCCGGCAGGCGCGTTCGAGCTGGAATTCTTCCTGCTGGACGAAGGCCGGACCGAGGACGGCTATGTCCGCCCCGCCAAGGCGGTCCTCGACGGCCGCCGGTCGGACAAGACCGAGGTCTATTCCGTCGATCACCTGCACGGGATGGAGCCGCTGTTCGCCCGCATCTATGCCGCCGCCAAGGCCGCCGATATCAAGGCGGAGACGGTCATCAGCGAATACGCGCCCGGCCAGTACGAACTGACCCTGCACTACCGGACGGACGTGATGCAGGCCGCCGATGACCTTGCGCGGCTGAAGCGCATCGTGCGGCTGCAGGCGCGGATGATGGGCGTGACCGCCTGCTTCATGGCGAAGCCCATCGAGAAATATGCCGGGTCGGGGATGCATTTCCACGTCTCGCTGATGGACCGCGCGGGGCGGAACGTGTTTGCGGAACCCGTCGAAGGGCAGTGGAAGCCGGAACTGCTGCACGCGTTGGGCGGCATGCGCGCGACGATGGGGGAATCGATGCTGGTCTTCGCACCGCACGCGAATTCCTGGCGGCGCTTCGCCAACCAGTCCTACGCGCCGGTGTCGCCCACATGGGGCGTCAACAACCGATCCGTCGCGCTGCGCATCCCGGCGGGGTCGGTAGGCGCGCGGCGGATCGAACACCGGCCTGCGGGGGTGGACGCGAACCCCTATCTGGTCGGGGCGACGGTGCTGGCGGCCTTGCGCCACGGTCTGGCGAACCGGATCGACCCGGGGCCGGAGACCAAGGGCAACGGATACGAGGCCGAGGACGGCATGGTCATCCCGACCGACTGGCGCGAGGCGATCCGCGCGGCGGAGGCGTCGGCGTTTCTGAAGGATGCCCTGGGGCCCGACATGCACCGGACGTTCACAGCGATCAAGACGGCGGAATATGCCCGCGTGGCGCGGACCATCGCGGATGTGGATTACGATCTGTACCTGCACACGGTGTAGACAGGGGTTCCACCCCGCCGGGGGCCCCGGATGGCGGGGTGAAACCCCGCCCTACGGCGCGGTGGGGTTGGGTGCGCATTCATTGCGCACCGGGGGTGCGGGCGGCGGGGGATGGTGCGCGATGAATGCGCACCCTACGGGTCGATACCTCACCACCGCGTTGGTCTCTGCGATAAGTAATACTTCGCCGTCTTTAGGCTCAGCGAAAATAATAACAGAGAGTTTATCTTCGCAATAATTCCTAGCTCGCTTCTTAAGATCTTCAGACACATAAATCGCTTTATCATCCTTCGAACTCAAAGAAATCCCAGGAAAACTGGCTTCCTGCGCTGCGATAATCACTGGACTCAGACTCGTCTAGTTTACAGCTAGCTATAATCATCGCCAGCCATCAATTGATAAATCTGGTGCGGCAAAGTGTCTGACGAGAATACTGCGACCTCGACGCATTGCCCATCGCGTGCTGGCGCGAAAACTAAATAGTTATTCATCTTCTTTTGAACGGAGACCCTTGATTTGCTTTAGTAGGTCGGTAGGAAAGTAAAGCAGAACAACAGGTGACAACGTCTGCGCCCGCCCCGATCAGCCTATTCCATCTAACCTGCGCGCGACTGAGTTGCGGTTCGGCGGCCTTGTCTTTATTCTGTATCCCAGAATTCCTTTGTAAACCCCACGGAGCAGTAGCAGCTGGGATGGAGGGAAATTTTGATAGCACCACCGAGACTTCGGCTTGTTATGTAAATGCTGGAGTTATGCGCCTTAATCTTCCATATCCCTGAGCGTGCGCACAACTCCGACCCAATCCAAATCTAAGTGCGTCCATTCGAACAATCCCCTCCATCAAACATCCAGCTCCTCCACAAACCTTGCATTCTCCGAGATATACTGGAACCGCAGTTCCGGCTTCTTGCCCATCAGCCGCTCCACCAGATCCCCCGTCTCGCCCGGCTCGTCCTCGTCGATCGACACCCGGATCAGCTTGCGCGTCGCGGGGTTCATCGTGGTGTCCTTCAGGTCCTTGGCGTCCATTTCGCCCAGGCCCTTGAACCGCTGCACGTCGATCTTGGCCGGCAGCTTCTTGCCCGGCCCGCCCAGCCCCTTGGCCAGCCAGACCTCCTTTTCCGCATCGTCCGCCACGTAAAGCCGCTCGGCCCCCTGCGTCAGGCGGTACAAGCGGCGGGCAGGCCAGATACAGGTGCCCCTTGTCGATCATCGGGCGCATCTGGGTGAAGAAGAAGGTCATCAGCAGCGACGCGATATGCGCGCCGTCCACGTCGGCGTCGGTCATGATGATGATCTTGTCATAGCGCAGGTCGTCGATGTTGAAGCGGGTGCCCATGCTGACACGCCCAAAGCCTCGCAGATGTCGCGGATTTCGGCGTTTTCGTTCAGCTTGGCCGACGCCGCGCCCAGCACGTTCAGGATTTTCCCCTTGAGCGGCAGCAGCGCCTGCGTCTCGCGGTTCCGCGCGCCTTTGGCAGACCCGCCCGCGCTGAATCGCCCTCGACGATGAACAGTTCGGTCCCCTCGCGGGTCTTCGACGTGCAGTCGACCAGCTTGCCGGGCAGGCGCAGCTTCTTGGTCGCGGTCTTGCGCGCGGTTTCCTTTTCCTGACGGCGGCGCAGGCGTTCTTCGGCCCGCAGCACGAGGAAGTCGAGGATCGCGCCGGCGGATTTCGGGTCGGACCCGAGCCAGGTGTCGAAATGGTCGCGGACCGCGCCTTCGACCAGCCGGGCGGCTTCGGCGGTGGCGAGGCGGTCCTTGGTCTGGCCGACGAATTCCGGTTCGCGGATGAAGCACGACACCATCGCGCAGGCCCCGTCCGCCAGGTCGTCGCGGGTGATCTGGTCCGCCTTGCGGTTCTTGCTGAGTTCCCCATAGGCGCGGATGCCCTTCAGGATCGCGGCCCAGAACCCCGCCTCATGCGTGCCGCCTTCGGGCGTGGGGACGGTGTTGCAGTAGCTTTGCAGGAACCCGTCGCGGCTGGGGGTCCAGTTGATCGCCCATTCGACCTGGCCCGGAACGCCGAACTTTTCCTGAAACCCGACGCGCCCGGCGAAGGGGCGGTCGGCATAGGTGGTCGCCTTGTCGAGCTGTTCGTTCAGATAGTCGGACAGGCCCCCGGGGAAGTGGAAGACGGCCTCGGCGGGCGTCTCGCCGTCGTCGATGGCGGTTTTCCAGCGGATTTCGACGCCCGAGAACAGATAGGCCTTGGAGCGGACCATCTTCATCATGCGCGCGGGTTTGAAGCGGTGATGGCCGAAGATGTCTTCGTCGGCGTGGAAGGTCGTGACGGTGCCGCGGCGGTTCTGCGTGGCCCCGAGTTTCCTGACCGGGCCAAGGGGGATGCCGCGCGAAAAGCGCTGTTCGTACAGCTCCTTGTTCCGCGCGACCTCGACCACCATCGAGTCCGACAGGGCGTTGACGACCGACGCGCCGACGCCGTGCAGACCCGCCGCTGGTCTGATAGGCGTCGCCGCCGAACTTGCCGCCCGCATGCAGGGTGCAGAGGATCACCTCCAGCGCCGACTTGCCGGGGAATTTCGGGTGCGGATCGACCGGAATGCCGCGCCCGTTGTCGCGGACGGTGACAGAGTAGTCCGCGTTCAGCTCGACCTCGATGCGCGTCGCATGGCCCGCGACGGCCTCGTCCATGCTGTTGTCGAGGATTTCGGCGACAAGGTGGTGCAGAGCGCGTTCATCCGTGCCGCCGATATACATGCCGGGGCGCTTGCGGACGGGTTCGAGCCCTTCGAGCACCTCGATGGAATGGGCGTCGTAGGTGTCGGCGGGACGGGAAAGGAGGTCGGACATGGGGTCCCTCATTGGGGCGCTTCTAGATGGCGCGCTGCTCGGGCGGTCGGGAACGGATTAGAGCATGAGAGGTTGGGACGGGAAAGAGCGCCGCTTGCGGCCTTCACCGCCCCCTCAGCCACTCCGCCAGCTGCACCTCGTCCATCAGCCCCTGAGCGGCGCGGATGATGATCTGGCCCACCGCTTCTGTGTTCCACACAATTTCGGCCCCGTTCGTGAGGAGGACCGCATTCATCGCGCGGAACGCAGTCCGCTTGTTGCCGTCGTTGAAGCAATGGCCTTGCGCTATCGCAAGGCAATACCCTGCCGCCAAGTCAAAGACGTCCTCGATCATCCCATAGGCCAGCCGGTTCTCGACCCGCGCCAACGCGCCTTCCAACGACTTGTCGCGGGCTCGTCCTGGCAGTTCGCCGGGATTCAGAACTTCGTCGTGGATCGCCTCGACGATCTCGGCCGTCAGTGTGCGCATTTTGGGGCCTACTTGTCCTTGAGGTAGTCAAGAACCGGCTGAACCGCCTCGCGTGTGTCGCGCAGATGCGACATCACCTCGTCCATCGTCAGCGCACGGTGCCCGTCCAGCCCCGTCGCGGCCTCAATCGGAACCAGATAGGCCACCGGCTGCGAGTTCTTCAGAATCGCGATGGGCTTGCCGTTCGCGCGGTCGAGCACCTTCTGCGGTTCGCGCAGTTCGGTGATCGTGGCGATCTGCTTGGTGAACAGGCTGGTCATGTCGTGATCCCTATCTGGATGCACATTATACTATACATCCGAATGTGAATTTTCAATGGCGGCGATGCGCCTCACACCGGTTCCGCCGCCCGTTTCGCCCACATGTCCTGAAATGCCGGTCGCGCCTGACAGGCCTTCAGCCAGGCGTCGAGGGCGCGGAATCCGGAAAGGAAGGCGGGTTCCATCTGGGCGTAGCGGACCATCTCGGCCATGTTGACGTCGGCCATGGTGAAACGACCCGCCGACCAGGAAGCCCGTGTCCCGCAGAGCGCCGTCCAGCGCGGCGAAGGGGCGGCGAAGCTTTTCCTTGGCATCTGCGAGCTTCGCCATCCCCGCAGACGTCGCCGCCTCGCCCTTCGTATGGGCGAACTGGATGGTCAAGGCGGTCTCTTCGACGGCGCTGACACCGTAGAAGGCCCATTGCAGCATTCTGCTATGCTCGCGGGGGTCGGCAGGGCCCAAAGCCCCGCCGAACTTGTTCGCAATGTGAAAGTTTATCGCGATGGATTCCGACAGGACAAAGCCATCGTCGTCCAGCACCGGGATCGCGCCCGCCGGGCTGACCCGCAGGAATTCGGGTGACAGCGTGTTCAGCGGCGCATCCGGTGCATGCGGATCGGGCAGGCGGTAGGCCTGCATCACCGGTTTGTGCACGAAAGGCTGACCCAGTTCCGTCAGTAGCCATATGTTCCGCGTCGCGCGGCTGCGGTACATGCCGTAGATCGTAAGCATCCCCTGATCCCCTTGCCCGTTGCGGGACCTTGCTATCGCGGCCGGTCGCGCTTGGAAAGGTTGCCCCTTGTCCCGGCGGCGCGCTGGGCCATAGTCACCCCGTTCAGCCAAGGGAGTCTTGCCATGCGCGTTTTCTTCACCGGAGGGTCGGGCAAGGCCGGTCGCCATGTCCTGCCCTGGCTCGCCGGACGCGGGCACACGATCCTGAACGCGGACCGCGTTGCCCTGAACCATCCGGGCATCCATGACCTGACCTGCGATCTGACGGATGCGGGGCAGGTCTATTCGGCGATGTCGGGCTGGGCAGGGTACGGCGACCTCGATGCCAAAGGCCCCGTGCCGCCGTTCGACGCGGTTGTGCATTTCGCGGCGGTGCCGCGCTATCTGATGGTGCCGGATGCAGAGTGCTTCCGGGTCAACACGGTGAGCACCTACAACGTGATCGAGGCCGCGCTGCGGCTGGGCATCCGCAAGGTGATCTTCGCGTCCTCCGAAACGACCTACGGCATCTGCTTCGCGCAGGGCGAGGTCCTGCCGGAGTACCTGCCGGTGGATGAAGAGCATCCGACGGTGCCGCATGACAGCTACGCGATGTCGAAGGTGGTGAACGAGGCGACGGGGCGCAGCTTTCACGCGCGGACCGGCGCGGACATCTATGCGCTGCGCATCAACAACGTGATAGAACCGCATGAATACGAACGGGATTTCCCGAAATATGCGGCAGACCCCTCGCTGCGGCGGCGGAACATCTTCGCCTATATCGACGCGCGCGATCTGGCGCAGATGGTGCATCTCGGACTGACCACGGACGGCCTCGGCTATCAGGTGTTCAACGTCTCGAACGACAACCATTCGGTCGATATGGACAGCGACGCCATCGCCGCACGGTTCTATCCGGGTGTGCCGCGAACGGCGGAAGGCGGCGCGCGGGGCACGTTCTATTCCAACGCCAAGGCGAAGCGGCTGCTGGGATATGCCCCAGCGCATGACTGGGACTGGCCCGCGACGCCGTAACCGGAACGGATGCCGCCCGGCGCATGCAGACAACTGGACGCGGGCGCGCCGCTGGCGTAAAGCGCTCGTCATGTCCGAACCGCAGTCCTTCCGTGCCCATGCAAAGGGCCTGATCGCGCTTGCCGTGCCGATGGCGGGCACGCATCTGGCGCAGATGCTGCTGCATGTCACCGACACGATCATGCTGGGCTGGTACGGAATCGAAGCGCTGGCGGCGGTGGTGCTGGCGACATCGTTCTTCTTCTTCATGTTCATCCTGGGGTCAGGCGTCGGCACCGGGATAATGGGCCTGATCGCGTCCGCACGGGCGCAAGGTGACGAGACGCAGGTGCGGCGCGTGACGCGGATGGGGATATGGCTGTCGGTGGCCTACGGCCTGCTGGTGATCCCGGCGCTGTTCTGGTCGGGGCCGGTGCTGGTCGCGCTGGGGCAGAAGCCGGAACTGACGGCGATGGCCGAAGGACTATCTGCGGATCGCCTTCGTCGGCATGATCCCGGCGCTGCTGGTGATCGTGCTGCGCAGCTATTTCGCGGCGCTGGAGCGGGCGCATGTCGTACTGTGGGTGACGCTGGCGGGGGTCGTGCTGAACGCCTGCCTGAACTGGATGCTGATCTTCGGCAACTGGGGCGCGCCGGAACTTGGCCTGCGCGGATCGGCGATTGCGACGGCGGCGACCCAGGTGCTGCAGATCGTCCTGCTGATCGCGGTGGCGCAGGTCCTGCCGGCCTCGCGGCCCTATCATCTGTTCCGGCGGTTCTGGCGGCCGGACTGGGCGGTGTTCGGACAGGTCATGCGGCTCGGGCTGCCGGCGGGGCTGACGCTGATGGCGGAAAGCGGGCTGTTCATCGCGGCGGCGCTGATGATGGGCTGGGTCGGCACGGTCGAACTGGCCGCGCACGGGATCGCGCTGCAGATGGCAAGCCTGGCCTTCATGATCTATCTCGGCCTGTCGAACGCGGTGACGGTCAAGGTGGGCCGCGCGCATGGCGCGGGCGACGACGCAGGCATGCGCGCGGTCGGGCTGGCGGCAGTGATCCTGACCTGCGTGATCTGCGCGGTGATCGCCTCGGGGTTCGTGATCGCGCCGCGCGCGCTTCTGGGCCTTTTCCTGGACGAACGGCAGGCGAACGTGGCGTCGATCCTGACCTTCGGGTCCACGCTGCTGGGCATGGCGGCGCTGTTCCAGATCTTCGACGCGATGCAGGTCATAGCGCTCGGCCTGCTGCGGGGCGTGCAGGACGCGCGGGTGCCGATGTGGATCGCGGCGGTGAGCTACTGGGTGATCGGCATCCCGCTCAGCTATCTGTTCGCGTTTCCGCTTGGCTGGGGCGGGATCGGCGTCTGGGGCGGGCTGGTCGTGGGGCTGGCCTTTGCGTCGGGCCTGCTGATGCTGCGGTTCTGGCGGGGGACGTGGGTCGGCACGCTGGTGGCCGTGCATCCGGCTCCGGTCGTCTGACCGGCGTCAGCCATCAGCGCGGTCGGCGGCAAGGACGAAAACCCAGACGTCCATGTCCTTGTTGCTCTTCCGACCGAGTTCCATGATGCCGACCAACCGGTACTGCCCCTGCCCCCATTTGAAGAAGAGATAGGGCATGCACATCGGATGCGCGCCGAAAGGATCCATCTCGGATGCGCCCTCGGCCGAATGTGCCATCGTGTGTTCGACGTATATGCGACCTCCGGGAGCCAGCTGCTTGGACCAGGCGGAGAGAGCGCGTTCCGGTGCCATCGCCTGATCCAGCGAGTTGGTGTAGACAAAGTCGAACCGGCCCGCCCATTCGGGATTTTCGTCCTGAAAGTCCCACACGACCATGTTGGGAAACTGGGTCGCGGTCTCCGAGATATCCGTGCCCGTGATTTCCGCGCCGGTCAGGCGCGCCAGCGCCTCGACTTCCCAGCCGTTGCGCGCCCCATGACATATGCCGCGCGCCGGGGCGGCCACATGGGACTTCAGGTCCTCGGCAATCGAGCGAAGCGTGGCTTCGTCGGCCCAGACCTTGTCCAGCTTGCGCTTGTTGTGAAGAATCTGCGTGTCACGATATTCGTCATAGCCGCCGGAATACCGGTGCAGATAGACCAAGTCCTTCTTGTGCTGTTTTTCGATCCGGAAACCGTTTCCGGATTTGACGGTCGTGTACCCGAATGGCCGGACCAGCGCCCGTGTCAGCCGTCTCAGAACCATAGCGCCAATCCCTTTTCAGTCTTTACCGTCAAGTCGCTTCTCCCAGCCGGTCCGCCTTGCGCCGCACCAGCACCGTTCGCAGGTCGTGCATCGCCAGCAGGAGGGCGTCCGTCACCTCATCCAGCTGCGCGTCGGTCGCCTTCGACTGCGCCCAGGCGGCGGTCAGGTTCAGGTGATCGACGGCGCGGTGGATGTCGTCGATGTCGCGCGCCGCCAGCACGTCCTGCCGCCGGGCCAGCCAGGCACGGATCACGCCCATATCCGCGTCCGACAGAACCCGGTCGCCATGCGCCTTGATCTCGCCGTTCCGAACGTTGATCAGCGCAATCTGGTCCATCTCGATCCGGCGCTGGCGGTTCTCGGTATCGACGCGGAACACGGCGGCGCCGTTCTCGCGGATGCGGAAATAATACTCCGGCAGATCGCCCGGCATGTGCCCCCCGTCAGACCCGTCCGACCGCCCACCCGCCTCAGCGCAAGGATGCGCAGAAGGTCTGAATCCGGCGGCAGGCCTCTTCCAACACCGTGTCGGATGTAGCGTAGCTGACGCGGAAGTTCGGCGAAACCCCGAAGGCAGACCCGAAGACAACCGCGACGCCCGCCTCTTCCAGAAGCGCCGTCGCAAAGACCTCGTCGTCCGTGATGACCGTGCCTGCGGGTGTCGTCTTGCCGATGCAGCCCGATATATCGGGATAGACGTAGAACGCGCCTTCGGGCCGGGGACAGCGGATGCCACGGGCCTGGTTCAGCATCGACACGGCCAGATCGCGGCGGCGCTGGAAGGCGGCGCGGAAACCGGGAAGGAAGGACTGGTCCCCGTTCAATGCCTCGAGCGCCGCATATTGCGCGACCGAGCACGGGTTCGACGTCGATTGCGACTGCACCGTGCCCATCGCGCGGATCAGCTGCGCGGGTCCGGCGGCATAGCCGATGCGCCAGCCGGTCATCGCATAGGCCTTGCTGACGCCGTTGCAGGTGAGCGTCCGGTCATAAAGCCCGGGTTCGATCTGCGCGGGCGAGGTGAACACGAAATCATCGAAGACGAGGTGTTCGTACATGTCGTCCGACATCACCCAGACATGGGGATGGCGCATCAGGACGTCGGTCAGGCCCTTCAGCTCTGCCCGCGTATAGGCGGCCCCGGTGGGGTTCGAGGGCGAGTTGAAGATGAACCACTTGGTCCTGGGTGTGATCGCCGCCTCAAGCTGCGCGGGGGTCAGCTTGAAGCTGCTGTCGATGCCGCAGGGCACGGCAACCGGCGTGCCGCCCGCAAGCAGCACCATGTCGGGGTAGCTGACCCAGTAGGGCGCGGGGATGATGACCTCGTCGCCCTTGTTCAGCGTCGCCACCAGCGCGTTGTACAGCGTCTGCTTGCCGCCGGTGCCGACCGTGACCTGCGCGGGCGTATAGGTCAGCCCGTTCTCGCGCAGGAACTTGGCGCAGACCGCGGCCTTCAGCTCGGGGATGCCATCGACGGCGGTGTATTTCGTCTTGCCCGCATCAATCGCGCGCTTGGCTGCTTCCTTGATGTGGACAGGCGTGTCGAAGTCCGGCTCGCCCGCGCCAAGGCCGATCACGTCGCGGCCCGCCGCCGCCAGTTCGCGCGCGCGGTTGGTCACGGCGATGGTCGCCGAAGGCTTCACGCGGGAAAGGGTGTCGGACAGGAAGGCCATCACGTTGCTCCGGTGTTTGATCTTGCGGGCGCTGCGTCATATGACCGGGGCAGGCGCGGCCTGCAAGACTGCGCGTGACAGCCGGAGACCGCGATGCCCGAAACAGCTGTGATACGGATCAAGCGGCTGCGCATCCGGTCCTGGCGGCGCGGGATGAAGGAGATGGACCTGATCCTCGGGCGCTATGCCGATGCCTGCCTCAGCGGGCTTTGTCCGGCAGCGCTGAACGAATACGAAGCGCTGCTGGGCGAGAACGATCAGGACCTGCTGGCATGGGTTACGGGGGCCGCACCGGTGCCCGACATGCACCGCGCGGCGCTGGATGCGGTGCGCGCGTGGCGCAGCGGGGGGCCCGCCAAGCCGCAGTGAATGCGGCGAATTTTCTCTAATCTTGCCGCAGCTTAACGGATATTTGGCGTTTTCCCCGCAGTTTCGCATGCCTGACTGCCGGAAAGGAACGAAAGCCGCCATGCAGATGATCGCCATTGAACCAGCGCCGCCAAAGGCGCTGCTTCCCGAATATCTCGACACGCTGGGCCTCATCGAACGCATGCACCGGCTGCTGCTGGATGTCATCAAGGACGAATTCGAACGGCTTGGGATGCTCGAGGTGAACGCGGTTCAGGCGCTTTTGCTGTTCAACATCGGCGAGCATGAAGTGACGGCAGGTGAGCTGAAAACGCGCGGATATTATCAGGGGTCGAATGTCAGCTATAACCTGAAAAAACTGGTCGAGGCCGGTTACATGCACCACCAGCGCAGCGAGGTGGACCGCCGGTCGGTGCGTGTGCGGCTGACGGCGCGCGGGCATCAGGTGCGCGAGGCTGTCGCGGCCCTGTTCCACCGGCATTCGGACGGGATGCAGGGCAAGTCGCTGGTCGGGATCGACACGCTCGACCAGATGAACGGCCTACTGCGCCGGATGGAGCGCTTCTGGACCGACCAGATCCGCTATATCTACTAGGCTGGGGCGCGGTGTGGCCGGGACGGCGGACACGTTCATCACGATTTCCCGCAGCAGCTTTTTCTCCATCGCGCGCTGGAAATCCGCAAAATCCAAGGCGATCTCGACAAAGGCATCCGGCCCCCGGATCAGCTTGCGCGCATAATAGTCCGCAAGCTCGGCCACGGCCGACACGCCCTTCTGCGGCTCGCCCCCGCCGATGGCCAGGGCGTTGATCGTGACAGTATCAGCGACACTCCGCACCGTTTCCGGCCCCGGCCCGGCATTGTTCGTCCCGTCGCCCGCGATGTCGAGCGTCAGGCGGGCGCAGTCGCCTTGCCCGTCCAGCAGGTCCATCCCAAAGCCGACCGCGGCGCCCAGCGCGGTTTCATTCGGCATCGGGCGCTCGGTGCGCGCCCGCAGCATCGCAGCGGCACCCTCCAGATCAGCGGGCGAGGTCAGTTCGACCCAGGGCACCAGCACGCGCTGCGACCGCCCCCCCGCCCATTCATAGACCGTGATCCGCACCGGACTGTCGGGCAGAAAAAGCAGCGCCGCCTTGACCGCAGGGGTCGTCAGCGCCCCGGCCATACCCTCGATCAGCAGCGCCTTTTCGGCCCGGTCGACGGAGCCTGACACGTCCAGCCCGATGGCAAGCGCAAGGCGGCAGGCGGCATGGGCGGGGTCTGCCGCCATGAAAAGGATCAGCGCCGAGGCGGCCCGAAGGATCATCGCAGGATGCCCTCTGCCCGCGCCGCGCCCAGCGCCCCCAGCACCGGCCCCGAAAGCTCCCGCTCCAGCTTGCGGCGGAAGGCGCGGGGGAAATCCTCGTGCCCGTCCGCCACCTCGACAAAGGCCCCCGGGCCCCGGATCACGTTCGACGCGAAATACCGCGCAAGGTCCCGGTCATCGCCCAGAATCGCCAGCGCATTCACCGTCAGTGCGCCGAAATCACGGCCCGCATAGACCCGGTGCGGCTTCGGCCCCGCGTTGCTTGCCCCGTCGCCCGACACATCCAGCGTCTGCGCGTCGCAGGCGGGCGCGCGCGCCATCAGGTCGCCCGCATAGATCAGCGACACGCCCAGCGCGGTCAGCCCCGACGCCTGCCGGACATGGCCCGCCATGACGCCCGCCGCATGGTCGATCTCGGCCGGACCGGTCAGCAGCGTCCAGTCCAGCACCACCGCCTGTTCGTCCGACCCGCTCCATTCGAAGATCGCCAGCGCCACCGGGTCCGGCCCGGACAACAAGGCCGCCCGGACCACGGGGTCGTTCAGCGCCGCGACGATGCCGCCCTGCTGGATGCGGTAGTCGCGCGACGAGATCGACCGCGACACATCGAAGCCCAGCGCCAGCGCAAGGCGGCACCCTGCCCCCGCCGGGCCTGCAGCCAGCGCAGCGGCAAGAAAACCCGCTACCAGTGCCCCGTATTGCCCATGCTTGCCCACGGTTCCGCCTTTGGCAGCGCGTCCCCCATCTGCAGCAGTTCGATCGAAATGTTGTCGGGCGACCGCACGAACGCCATGTGCCCGTCGCGCGGCGGCCGGTTGATCGTGACGCCGTTCGCCTGCAGATGCGCGCACATCGCGTAGATATCCTCGACCGCATAGGCCAGATGCCCGAAATGCCGCCCGTCCGACGGCAGGCCATCGTCGCCGTCCCAGTTATGCGTCAGCTCGATCGGGCATTCCGGCTGGCCGGGCGGGGCGAGGAAGATCAGGCTGAACCGCCCGCCTTCGTTGTCGATGCGCCGCGTCTCCTCCAGCCCCAGCAGTTTCCAGAACGCCATCGATGCGTCGAGGTCCTTCACGCGCACCATCGTGTGCAGATATTTCAGCTTCATGCGGCAGCTCCCGTTCTGGTTCGCGTCAGGCTAGCACCGCCCTGCGACACCCGAAAGACCGCACTGGGCACGGATTTCCTGTGGGCAACCCATATCCTGCGTTGGCGCGAAGCCATGCCGCAAGATAGAGTATGGCTCGATTCGCCCCATCAAGGACCGCCCCCATGCCCCTGACCCCCGAACAACAGGCCGAGATCGCCGAGGCCCGGTCCGACCCCCGCCCCACCCTCCGCGCCGTCTCCCCCGGCATGGAAAACCACCTCTACCTCGCCCACCCCGTCCTCGACCACGGTCTGATCCGCGTCATCGACTACATGGGCGACGACGCCGCCATCACCCAGGCCGCCCGCGTGTCCTACGGGCGCGGCACCAAGGCGGTGCAGAACGACGAAGGCCTGATCCGCTACCTCATGCGGCACTGGCACTCGACCCCGTTCGAGATGTGCGAGGTCAAGTTCCACGTCAAGCTGCCGGTCTTCGTCGCCCGCCAGTGGATCCGCCACCGCACCGCCAACGTCAACGAATACTCCGCCCGCTATTCGATCCTCGACCGCGAATTCTACATCCCCGCGCCCGAGAACCTGAACGCGCAGTCCGCCGTCAACAACCAGGGCCGGGGCGCGATGCTGGAGGGGGCCGAGGCGCAGCGCGTGCTCGACTGGCTGCGCGAGGATGCCGGGCGGGCCTACGACCATTACGAGGCGATGCTGTCGCCAGGACGGCCAGCAGGGCCTCGCCCGCGAACTCGCCCGCATGAACCTGCCCGCGAATGTCTACACGCAGTGGTACTGGAAGGTGGACCTGCACAACCTGTTCCACTTCCTGCGCCTGCGGGCGGACGCCCATGCGCAGTACGAAATCCGGGTCTATGCCGAGGCGATGTGCGGGATCGTCCGCGACTGGGTGCCGCTGGCCTATGGGGCGTTCGAGGATTACCGGCTGGGCGGGGTGCACGTTGAGCGGGAAGGCGGTGGAGGTGGTGAGGCGGCGGCTGGCAGGGTGAGGTGGTGACGCAGGAGACGTCGGGCATGAGCAAGGGGGAGTGGCGGGAGTTTGAGGGGGTTTGGGGGTGAGCGATGTCTGAGCGAGGTACGTTCGCGCACATTGGCAGCCAGTATCGCTCAAGCAAGTTTCGTTTCTGCTGGAGGCCATACTGATGCGAATACTGTTGAGCATATCGATCTAAAAGTTGACTTCGACGTAAATGAGCACCGACCGATGACTCGCATTTGAAGTTCCATGCTTGCGAAAGAGCTGCAGATATTCGCATCGGTCAGCGGTCAGATCAGATTGCAGAGCGGGTATTCATTGCATCACATATGAGATGCAGCGATGAGCTGAGATCGAGCGCATTCCAGATGGCCACGTTTGATCAACTTCATGCAGAGGCGATCTAGCAAGTTTCTCTCGAAGGTTCAGATTCGATCATCAAAGGCGCAGATATGCCTACGAAATTGGTACGATGCTGCGTCACTAAGGCATTGATATGAGATTCGGAAAGCTATTGAATAGCAGAATATGGACTGGTGTATTTGAACATGATCTTGCAGTGAAGCAATTGCAGAGCTCTCAGCATACTATTTCGGACTTCAGGAGACTTCTATCGTAAACTGGTGTCATCTGATTGAGCAATAGTTGACCAATGACGAAGTCGAGAAGCGTACGACCCAGAGACGATCGTTCAGTTGCATCTCAGTGATACGTGATGCAACTAGTACAAGGTCGTTTCGATAGCGGCGACATTACTGTCTATCGACATGCAGATCGAAATGTGACAGCGCTAGTTTTGGGATTTGCGATTCACGATAACTCCATAGTCTTGCTGCAAGTCGATTGAGAACGCTGATGTTCTTGCTGATCACTCGACTTGGTAAATCGCACTGCTTTCAGGATTCAAAATTGACGGGCATTAATTATCGCTGACGACAGTTCGATCAGGATAGTCGAGCGTTCCGTAGCGGTTGCGCAGTTATGGCGCACCATTGCTGCCCGCCACCGCGCCTTCGGCGCGGATTGAATGCGCATCGCGTCGAACCGCACGTCGCGGTTACGCGGAGCCGTAGGTCGGGGCTTGCCCCGACTCTCCCCGTCCTCCCCACCCGCGCGCCCTGCCCGTTCCGGGCGAAGAGTCGGGGCAAGCCCCGACCTACGGGTTCGGCTCTCCGTCCCTGTGATACGACGAATACGGCCAATCCTCGGGGTCTTCGACCAACCCGTGCTTCACCGGGTTCATCCAGCAATACCGGATATGCGCGCGGTAATCCCGCTCGTCCCGGATGTGGTGTTCCCAGAACCGCCTCTGCCACACCGGCGCTTCGTCTTTCCGTAGGTCGGGGCTTGCCCCGACTCTGTCCCCGGGGTTCCACCCCACCATGCCCCGGTTCCGCCCGCCCGCCGCCGCCCCCATGCGGATTGCGCATGTCAAGCGTCGCGCCGGGATATTGCGGGAGAGTCGGGCAAGCCCCGACCTACGGATCGCTCATCGTGAACCGCCCCTTGATCTCGCCGCCACCGGATGGAATAATCCGCATCCCCCTCCGGCAACGTCCACACCGCGTGCATGTGGTCGGGCAACACGACCCACGCATCCACATGAAACGGCCGCGCGGCCATCGTCGCCCGCACCGCGTCCCGCAACGCCGCGATCTCGCGCACCAGCATGTCCGATCCGCGCTGCGCCAGCGTCACCGTGAAAAACACGGTGGCACCGGGGATATGGGGGCGGATGTACCGGGACATGCCCCTCAATGACCCGCCATTCCCTAACGCCTGGTTAATTTTCCACCCAACCCCTTGAAATCATTCACCCCGAAAGACGGTCCCGAACTCGGGACCGCCCTCTGGCCATCCCCCGCCCCGCCTGCCATACCGTCCCCGAACCCATCCCGGAGACCCCGATGATCCTCTACGGCATCCCCACCTGCGACACCTGCAAGAAGGCCGAGCGTGCCCTGAAATCCGCAGGCCACGACGTGACCTTCCGCGACATCCGCGCCGACCCCCTGACCCCGGATGACTGGCAGACCCTGATCCACGAATTCGGCGACCGGCTGGTCAACCGGAACTCCCCCACCTGGCGCGGCCTGTCGGACTGGATGCAGGCCTCCGAGGCGGACGCGCAGCTGGCCGCGAACCCCACGCTGATGAAGCGCCCGGTGATGCGGGACGGCGCGAAGATGACCCTCGGCTGGGACGAGGACGCGCAGGCCGCCTGGGGTCTCTGACTACCCCTTCACGATGGCGCGGAGCCGCCCGGCCAGCGCATCGCGGTCCTCGCCCGCTCTCCTCGGCCAGACGCCTGAGGCCGAAATGCACGCGGGCCATGTCCTGATAGTAGCTCGTGAAGACATAGTTGATCGCGGCCCCGGTGACGGCCCCGATCACGGGTGCCGCCTGCGCCGCCAGCTTCTGGCCCAGCACGACCGACAGGCGGGGGGCCACCCGGGCGATGAGGCTGGAGATGCCCTGCCCGGTGATGGTGACGCGGGCGGCGAGAAAGCCCAGATCGGCCGCATCGTCATTGGACATGGGGCCGGCGCTGGCAAAAACGCGGATGCAGTCGGCGCGCGTCGCCTCATCGGCGGGGTCGAAGCCATGTTCGGCGGCGATGCCCTGGATCGACCGCAGAAGCACCGTCGTCGTGACCGGAAGCTCCGCCAGGGCCGTCGGCAGCCCGCCCGACCCGCCAGCAGCCCCGAGTGCGGCGGTGATCGCGGTGTTCAGCCAGTCACCCCGGTCGGCCAGCACGCCCCGCGACGCGGCAGCGGCGTTGAAGGCGCGCTCAAGTGCTGCGGCGGTCGCCGCCTCCAGCCCGTCCTTGATGCGGTCGGGCAGGCGTTCCAGCAGGTTCTCGGCCGACCCGCCGACAAGCGCAGATCAGCTTCATCCCCAGCCCGTTCGCCGACCGGTGCCGCAGCGCCAGCGCGGCAAGGCGGGCCTCGATCTCGACAGGGGTCGGTGCGGTCACGGCGAGGGCGGTTCCTGTGTCGGGCATCGTTGTCCCTGCTGGCATTGTCACTGGCACCATATGGGGGCCGATGCCGCCCGCGCTAGGGGGAAGCCCGCGTGACAGCACCCCGCACGCCTTGCCAGGCCCCTTTGCGCAGCTCCAGCCCCAGCACGCGGTCGGGGTTGGTGGGCGGCGGCATCATCACGCCCTCGATCACCGCGAAGCCGAAGCGGGCGTAATAGGGGGCGTCGCCGACCAGCAGCACACGTTCCCAGTTCAGGCGACGCGCCTCGGCGAGGGATTCCTGGATCAGGAGCGCGCCGAGACCTTCGCCCTGCCGCGTCGGGTGCACCGCGACCGGGCCGAGGAGGAGAACCGGTTGACCGGCCACCCGCACCGGCCAGTAGCGGATGACGGCGGCGAGGATGGAATATTCGTCGCGCAGCACAAGGCACAGCTCGGGCACCGGCGGCATGCCGTCGCGCAGGCGGTAGGAGGACAGCGCCGCGCGCCCCGGCGCGAAGCAGAGGTCATAGAGCGCCTCGACCTCCCACCAGTCGGCGTCGGTTTCCTCTTCCAGCCGATACACGCGCCTGCCACCTCGGATTCTTGTGGCAGCGCGCCTAGCATGGCCCTAACCCTTCGGCAAACGTGAATGAGGACGCGCGATGTTCTACCGCCCCGAAGACGGCCACGGCCTGCCGCACAATCCCTTCACGGCGATCGTGTCGCCGCGGCCCATCGGCTGGATTTCCACGCGCGGGCGGATGGGTGACAACCTCGCCCCCTATTCCTTCTTCAACGCCGTGGCCTACACGCCGCCGCAGGTGATGTTCGCCTCGACGGGCCGCAAGGCCGACCGCGACGACACGAAGGATTCGGTGGGCAACATCCGCGACAGCGGGGTGTTTGCGGTGAACATCGTGGGCTTCGACCAGCGCGACGCGATGAACGCCTCGTCAGGGCCGTGGCCGGCGCAGACGGATGAGTTTGCGCTGGCTGGCCTGGTCAAGGCGGAATGCAGCACCATCCAGTGCCCGCGCGTGGCGGTCGCCCCGGCGGTGCTGGAATGCCGGATGACGGATATCGTGACGCTGAAGGGGCGGTCGAATTTCCTGGTGCTGGGCGAGGTCACGGGCGTGCATCTGCGCGATGACTGCCTGGTCGCGGGCCGGTTCGACGTGACGCGCTATCAGCCCCTGGCGCGGTCGGGATACATGGACTATTCGGTCGTGCGCGAGGTGTTCGAGATGCGCAGGCCGGGGGAGTGACCGGCTCTGCCTGAACGCCGCGACCCAAATCCGGTTTCCCCTGCGTAAATCTCCGGGCCGTGCGTAAACACTCTTTTGTCAATTCGCACGGCACCTTAGGGTGTTTTGTCGGACATCGGGGGATTCCTTCACATGCAGACCATGATCGGCGTCATCGGCGGGTCCGGCGTCTATGACATCGCGGGCCTGGAAGGCGCGTCCTGGGTCAAGGTGAAGACGCCCTGGGGCGCACCGTCGGACGAGGTTCTGGTCGGGCGGCTAAGCGGCGTGCCGATGGCGTTCCTGCCCCGCCACGGACGCGGGCATGTCCATACGCCATCATCGGTGCCCTACCGCGCGAACATCGACGCGCTGAAGCGGCTGGGCTGCACCGATGTGATCGCCGTATCGGCCTGCGGGTCGTTCCGCGAGGATATGGCACCGGGCGATTTCGTGGTGGTCGATCAGTATATCGACCGCACCTTCGCGCGCGAGACATCCTTCTTCGGAACCGGCTGCGTCGCGCATGTCGCGCTGGCTCATCCGACCTGCGCGCGGCTTTCGGATGCCTGCCGTCAGGCCGCAACGGCCGAGGGCATCCGCGTGCACCGGGGCGGCACCTATCTGGCGATGGAGGGCCCGCAGTTTTCGACCCTGGCCGAATCCCGCATGTACCGCGAGGTCTGGGGGGCCGACGTGATCGGCATGACCGGCATGCCCGAGGCGAAACTGGCCCGGGAGGCCGAGCTTTGCTACGCCTCGGTCGCCATGATCACCGACTATGACAGCTGGCATCCCGATCATGGCGACGTTGATGTTTCGACCGTTATTCAGACACTGACCGGAAACTCCGCCAAGGCGCGCGGTCTGATCGCCCGCCTGCCCGCCCTTCTGGGCACCACGCGCGATGCCTGCCCGCATGGCTGCGACAGGGCGCTGACCCATGCGGTGATGACCGCACCTGACCGGCGCGATGCGGGTCTTGTGGCGAAACTCGACGCGGTTGCGGGGCGCGTTCTGTGAGGGGGCTTCTGGCTTTTTTCCTTTGCGTTGCAGCCCTTCCGGCGTTCGCGGATGTCGGGGCCGTTGTTACCTACGGGCGCATGACGGACGCGGAATTCTACAAGGCGGTGTCATGCGGGGCGGCGCCGGGCCACCACTGCAAGCGGCAGCCGGTGCGCTGGCGGTCCGGCCACACGCCGCGGCTTTCGGTGTCGCTGGCGACCATCGACCCCGGTTATCCCGCATCGACGGCCGAACGCATCAGCACCGCGATGAACCGGGCCATCCGCGAGATCAACGGCGTCGGCGCGGCTATCCGGCTGAAACGGCTTGAGGACGGTTCGGATGCGAACATCACGATCCGACTGTTCGGGACCGACGAAGGCCGGGTCGCGATGGGAACCGGAATCTATACACTCGAAGGATCGACGATGTCGGCGGGGTATGTCTCGGTCGATTTTGATTCTTCCCGGAACATCCGGCGCGGACAGATCCTGTTCTCGGCCGATATCGGCGAACGGAACGTCGAATCCATCGTGCTGGAGGAAATGACCCAGTCGCTGGGCCTGCTGTTCGACCTGGACGATCCGGCCTATCAGGAATCGTCGATCTTTGCCGAACGGGGCGACGCTGTGACGGGGCTTTCCGGGCAGGATGCCGAGGCGCTGCGCCGCCACTATCCTCCCAAATACTGACCCCGGGCGAGGTGCCATGAAGAAAACCGTCAAGGACTACATCCGCACCATCGCCGACTTCCCGCATGAAGGGATCATGTTCCGCGATGTGACGACGCTGTTCGCCGACGCACGGGGCTTTCGCATGGCCATCGACCAGCTGCTGCATCCTTACGCGGGCGAACGGATCGACAAGGTCGTGGGGCTGGAGGCGCGGGGCTTCATCCTGGGCGGTGCCATCGCGCACCAGTTGTCGGTGGGGTTCGTCCCGATCCGCAAGAAGGGCAAGCTGCCGGGGCAGACGATCTCTCAGGCCTACAAGCTGGAATACGGCGAGGCGATCATGGAGATCCATGACGACGCCCTGCAGCCCGGCGAAAAGGTGCTGATCGTCGACGATCTTCTGGCGACGGGGGGCACCTGCGAGGCGGGGATCAAGCTGATCGAACGGCTGGGGGCAGAGGTGGTGGGCTGCGCCTTCGTGATCGACCTGCCGGAACTGGGCGGGCGGAGGCTGCTGGAAAAGCTGGGGATGCAGGTGCATGTTCTGTGCGAGTTCGACGGGGCCTGACGACACGGAACCGCATAAGGAGGCACCATGCGCCTGATCCCATCGCCGGTCACGGCGGTTCTGGCCGCGTGCCTGTTCCTGACGGGACTCGCGTCTGCCGCAGTCACCCCCTACCGCGCCATCGTCGGTGTCGAAACGCTGGGGCTGACCAATGCGCAGTTTGCCCTGATCACCGGCTTCGGCGGGCTGGCAACGGCCATCGCATCGCTGGCGCTGGGGGCCATGTCGGACCGCGCGGCGGACCGCAGACGGCCTGTGCTGCTTTGCGCGGTCGTTGGTTGCCTGGGCTTCGCCATGGTCTGGATCTGGCCGACGGCGCTCAGCTTTGCTGTCGCCTTCGCAGTCGTCATTCCCCTGGGCAGCGCGCTGGTCTCGCAGAACTTTTCCTATGCGCGCAGCTACTACAACACCGTCGAACCGGCCAAGGCGGCCTTCATGATGTCGGTGCTGCGCAGCCTGTTTTCGCTGGCCTGGGTCATCGTGCCGCCTTTGGCGGGCTGGGTCGCGATGCGTGGGTCGCCGATCAACACGTTTCTGATCGCGGTGCTGGCCCTCATCGCCTTTGTCCTCTTGTTTTCGACGCTCTACCTGATGCCCGGTACAGGCGTCGCACCCGCGCGAACCACGGAAAAACAGCCGTTCCGGATCGCCCCCGAGCGGCGCTGGGGCCTCGCCGGAGTGACCCTGATCCGCTGCGCGATCTTTCTGCATCTGACGACACTGCCGCTGACGCTGCGGACCGATTTCGGCGGATCGCTTGCCGATGTCGGACTGAACGCAGGTATCGCCGCCGCACTTGAAGTGCCGCTGATGGTGATGTGGGGCTATGCCGCGCGGCGCTGGTCGAACGAGGTTCTGATTGCGCTGAACGGCGCGATCTTCGGGCTGTATCTTGGCGCGATACCCTTTGCCGGATCGGTTCACGGCGTTCTGCTGCTGCAAGGGCTGAACGCGCTGGCGACGGCCGCGCTGCTCAGCCTGACCATTGCCTACATGCAGGACGTCATCGCAGGGCGGGTCGGCACGTCCACCGCATTGCTGGATACCGTGACGGTTGTGGCCACGCTGACGACATCGGCTGTTTTCGCGCTGCTGGCGACAAAGGACAGCTACTTTGCCATCTTCCCGGTCGGCGCGGCGATGAGCCTGCTCGGCGCGGCCCTGATCTGGGGCAAAGGGCAGTTGCGCCCGAATTCCTAGTCCGGGCGGTGCCTGCTCAGGCGTAGCTCACCACCTCGATCTCGATCCCGTTTTCCTCGCGGAAATAGAACCGCCGCCCGGGTTCGTAGTCATACGTGTCGCCCGGCACATAGCCCTTCGCGCGCACCCTGGCCTCGGTCGCCGCAAGGTCATCGACCACCACGCCGATATGGTTCAGGCCGCCCTTGACCGAATAGCTGCGCTCGCCGCTCGCTTTGGGCGACCCCGGCGAATAGGCCGCGACATAGCTGTCGTCACTGCCGACATGCACGGTGAAGCCCTTGTCGATCGCCTCGCCCTGCCAGCGGACATGCCAGCCGAACAGGTCGCAGAGCATCGCCGCCGTCGCCTTCGGGTCCGCCACCGTCATGTTCACATGTTCCAGATGCGCCATTTCCTAATCCTTTCACATTGCAATTGCTGGTGATTCCGAGTCTGATTTCTCAAGTTAACTTGAGATCAAGAGGAAATTCATGGCGTCCGGCGGACTGACCATCGGCGACCTGTCCGACCGCACCGGCCTCGCCGTCTCTGCCATCCGGTTCTATGAGACGCACGGCATCGTCGGCCCCCTGCGCAACGCGGGCGGCCACCGGCGCTATGACCGGTCCGACATCCGGCGCCTGTCCTTTGCGATGATCGCGCAGGGACTGGGCTTTTCCCTGGCCGAGATCGCGGCGGCGCTGCGGGGCCTGCCGGAGGGCCGCACACCGACGCGCGAGGATTGGGCGGTGCTGTCGAAGGGCTTCCGAACAGCCATCGACGCGCGGATATCAGCGCTGACGACGCTGCGGGACAAACTCGACGGCTGCATCGGCTGCGGCTGCCTGTCGCTGGACCGCTGCGCGCTCTACAACCCCGCCGACGCTGCCGCCGAACGGGGCCAGGGTCCGCGCTATCTGATGGGCGACAGACCGGGGCGCGTCAGGCGGGACGGGGTTAACAGGGTATGAGTTTTCGCCCTCCCACCCATATTTATCAAAAACTTACAGGGCGGCCCCACGGTGGGACCACCTTCACCCCCGCAGCACAGCGCCCGGATTCATGATGCCCGCCGGGTCGAGCGCGGCCTTGACCGCCCGCATCGCCGCCAGCTTCGCGGGGTCGCCGTAGCGTTCCAGGTCGTCCACCTTCAGCCGACCGATCCCGTGTTCGGCGCTGACCGACCCGCCCATCGCGTGGGTCAGGTCGTGCACCGCCCGCTTGACCGCGTCGGCCTTCGTCCGGTCGGGGGGCTGACCCTGCGGCGGAAAGACGTTCCAGTGCAGGTTCCCGTCGCCCACATGCCCGAAGACGTTGATCCGGAAATCGCCCAGCGCCGCCACCGCAGCCGGGGCCCGCGCGATAAAGGCCGGAAGCTCCGACAGGGGCAGCGAGATGTCATGCGACGACACCGACCCGATGCGCCGGTTCGCCTCGGGCAGGTCCTCCCGGAACTGCCAGAACGCCGCCCGCTGCGCCTCGCTTGCGGCGATCACGCCGTCATCCGACAGCCCCGCCGCGACCGCCGCCGCGAACAGTCCTTCCAGCGCCGTCTGCGGATCGAGGCCCGCGGGCAGCCCGACCTCGATCAGCACCTGCCAATCGGGGCGCTTGCCGCCCAATGGCTGCCGCGCCTCAGGCCCCACCTCGTCCAGAAACAGCGTCCCCTGCTGCCCGATCAGCTCGAAGGCCGACACGCAGCCGCCCATCCGCGCCTCGGCCAGCGCCAGAAGGTCCAGCGCCGCCTGCGGGTCTCGGACCGTCAGAACCGCCGTCCCCTCGCCCGCCGGCTTCGGATACAGCCGCAGCGCCGCCGCCGTGATGATGCCCAGCGTCCCCTCGGCCCCGATCAGAAGGTGGCGCAGGTCATAGCCGGTGTTGTCCTTGCGCAGGCGCTTCAACCCGTGCAGCACCGATCCGTCCGGCATGACTGCCTCGATCCCCAGACAGAGGTCGCGGGCGTTGCCATAGCGCAGGACGTTCACGCCGCCTGCGTTGGTCGACAAAAGCCCGCCGATCCGCGCCGATCCCTGCGAGGCCAGCGCCAGGGGGAAAATACGGTCCACGGCACCGGCAGCGGCATGAACATCCGCCAGGATCGCGCCCGCTTCGGCGACAAGTACGTTTTCGGACGGGTGGACATCGCGGATCGCGGTCATCCGCTCCATCGACAGGATCAGGCATGCTGGCCCCGAAACGGTCAGCTGGCCCAGCACCAGCCCGGTCCCGCCGCCCCAGGGGATGATGCCGACGCGGGCCGCCGCACAGGCGGCGATGATGGTTGCCGCCTCCTCCGTCCGGCGCGGGCGGGCGACAGCGGCGGCAATGCCGGTCATGCGGCGGCGCGGTTCGGTCAGATAGCGGTCCTCGACCGGGCCGAGCGTGCCCGGCGGCAGAAGCCCGGCAAGTCCGGACAGGAAGGCGTCATCGGCGGGATGCAGCATCGGGGAACCTCTGCGCGCGATGAAGCACACCCGGGCAGGCGGCTTCAATCCCCGGCGGTCGCGCGGGCCATCGCGGCAAGTGCCGCCACGGTCGAGAGATTCCGCGCCGTGCCGGTTCCGCCGCCGAGATGCTGCGGCGCGCGATTGGCCAGCCGGGATGTTCCGGCGCCGTCGGGGGTGAGCAGATACAGGCAGCGCCCGCGCAGCGCGACGCCCTCGCGCGGGGTGGCAAGCGCCGTGAGTGCGGCAAGATCGGGGACAGCGCCGGGCGACAGGAACATCAGATGCAGGGTTTTGGGATGTCCCGATGCTAGCGGAAAGGGATTTTCGGCCAGCGCCAGTTCGATTTCTGAAAGCGTCAGCACCAGCGTCATCGGCTGCGTGCCGTTCGGAAGCCGGATCGCGCTGCGGACCCTGTCCGCTAGGGCGGCCGGATCACGGCCGGACCGCACAACCGCGTTGCCGGACTGGATATAGGTCCTGACTTCAGCGCAGCCGAGGTCCGACAGAGCGGCGCGGAACCCTTCCATCGGCAGACCGGTGCCTGCACCGCCGACATTCACCCCGCGCAGAAGGACGATCAGGCTCTGCATCGGGTGCCGCCCAGCCGGGATCAGGCCGCGTCGCGGCGCAGGATCGCGGCCTCGGGTGCCGTCAGGTTCCGCCGCGCGTAGGGTCCGTAGCACAGCGGGTCATCCTCAAGCTCTGGCATCAGCGCCAAAAGGACACCCCGCTGGCCGGGGTCGATCAGCGACAGGTCGGCATTGGCGGGATGGAAGCTTTCCGTCTCCAGCCCGTTGGCCCAAACAACCTGATGATGTTCGGTCATCAGGTGGATATAGGTCACTTCGGCCAGCCCGCGTTCGACATGGATACTGCTGCCATTAACGAGATCGCGGGCGTCGACCAGCACCTCGACCTGCGGGAACAGCGCGCGCGCGGCACGCCCTTCGACCAGCATGCGGTGTCCGGGCGACACGATCAGGTCGCCTTCGGGCCGGTCCTCGCCCATAGCACCGGCCCGGATGCGCACCGGGCGCAGGTCCGGCATGGCGTGCAGACGCGCGCCGGAAATGCGGCGGCGGCCGGTCCAGAGCACCTGCTGCGGGCCATTGTCCTTGGTGCAGATCATGTCGCCGGGACGGATCCTGTCGATCAGGCTGGGGCCGGTCGGGGTGCGGATCCAGGTGCCGGGGGTGAAGCAGATCACGCCTGCTGCCGATTCAGGGTCGGTCCCGGCGATGGCAGGGTCAAAGGCGGCGCTGACGATCCAGAGATCGGTATCGCGGGGCGGCAGGCCATCGGCGAACATGACGAGCCGCGCCGGCGTGCCGCGCACCGCGATGACCGACGCGGCATAGGTCTTGCGGCCATCGGTCAGCGTGAAGCCTTGCTGCGGCGCGCGGTCTTCGTCGGGCAGAAGTGCGATGTCACGCCCGGTCAGGGCCGCCCCCATCAGCCGCCGGGCCATGCGCGCGGCGCGGGCGCGGCGTTCGGCGGACCCCGCCGCGTCCTGCAGCACAAGGATGTCCGCAGGTCCGTCGACGCGCACCGCCTCGCCCCACCACCGCCAGACCGCGCCGACGCCCAGCGCCGAAGGCGGCGCGGCGCGCGCGCCGTCAAGCTCTGTCTGCGCCCATGAGATGACGAACGTGCTCTGATAGCCCGTCTGCATGAATGTGAACCTGCCGTCTTTTCTTGTGTGCTCCGGCCTTGGTGGCCGGATTTATAATCATTAAGAAATGGTTAACAGCCTGGCGGCGTCCCGCGATACGGGAAACCGGACCGGCGGATGATTGACGGGGCGGACCGTGGCACGGCGGCCACGAGGCCGGAAGCGGAAACGGGCGGGCAAGGCGAAGCGGCGGTCAGGCAGGACCCGTACAGGGCCCTTGCGCCGGGCGCGGGTTTCTGATCGGGATCGGACGGCGCGCGTATCGCGCAGCGTGCCCCCGACCCCATCCGGACCCGGCCAGATGTCACCCAGCACCACCCCTGCCTCGCTCCGCGACACTGCCCTTGCGCTTCTGTCAGGCGGAATTCTTGCGCTGATGGTGCTGTTCAACGGGGCGGTCGCGTATGCGACGACGCCGTTCTTTTCCTCGCTTGCCGCACATGGCATCGGCGGGCTGGCGGCCTGTCTGGCGCTTGTGCTGGCGCGGCAGGGGCGTTCGTCGCCGCCGGCCGCGCAGCGCGGACTGCGTGCGCCCTTCTGGTCCTATCTGGCCGGGGTTTCGGGTGCTGCGACCGTCATGCTGACCTCGATGGCGGTGAACACGCCGCTGGCGCTGTCGGGCACCATCGCGCTGGGGCTGGCGGGTCAGGCGGCCTTTGCGCTTGCGGCGGACCGCATCGGCCTGTTCGGCATGATGCGGCGGCCGATCACCGGGCGCGATCTGGCGGCCTTTGCGCTGGTGCTGGCGGGCAGCCTGCTGATCGTGTTCGCAAAGGGCGGGTGAGGCGATGACCTTGACCATTCTTGCGGCCTTCGGGGCCGGTCTGCTGATCAGCCTCAGCCGCCAGCTGAACGGGCGGCTGGCGGTCGCAACATCGCCGCTGGAATCGTCATTCTGGAACCACTGGGTCGGCTTTGCGGCACTGGTCCTGTTCGGCGCTGTCGCGGGCGGCCTCTGGCCCGCGACAGTCGCCGACGTCCCCGCTTATGCGTGGATCGGCGGCCCCCTGGGCGTCGCCTTCATCGCGCTTGGCAGTTATTGCCTGTCGCGCCTCGGTGCGGCGCGGACGGCGATGCTGGTCATCGCGGGACAGATGGTGACGGGTGCGGCGCTGGATCTGGTTCGCGGGGTGCAGTCCGGGTCGGTCTGGATGACCGCCGCGGGGGTGGCGCTGATCATCGGCGGGATGGCGCTGGGACAACGGGCACGGGACTGACACCCCGGCATGGCATCTACATCAGGCGACGCACGGCCTCGGCATAGGTCAGGGCGTGGTCGAAGGCCCCGGTCCGCAGGAATTCGCGGACCTCCTCGATGACCAGCGGATTGTTCATCATGAAGGTGTGGCTGACCGGCAGCACCAGATGGTCATCCATCCCCCGGATCACCGTCGAGGCGACGCTGACCTTGCCGTCATCGGGCCCCGCGATCACGGCGGAATAGATCGGGTTCAGCGAGACATAGCCCGCGATGACGCCAAGCTGGAAACGCGCCGCGCCCAGTGTGTTCGGCAGGCTGTCGGGCGATGTCCCAAGCTCCAGCCCCGCCGGGCCATTCAGCCACTGGAACGCGCCCAGATCGCCGAAGGCATCGACCAGTTCCGACCCGTGGTTCGGGGGGGCCAGCATCACGACGCGGCCCATCTTGGCGGGGCGGTTGTCCTGCAGCCAGGCGCGCAGCAGGATGCCGCCCATCGAATGCGTGACAAAGTGCACCGTTCTGTCGCCGCATTCGGCCACGGCGGGGGCGACATGATCGGCGATCAGCGTTTCAATGGGCGCGTCGGTGGACGGATAGCCATGGTTCACGACGCTGTAGCCTGCCCCCTCCAGCGCGCGCTCCATCAGGCCAAGGCTTGCCTCGGTTCGGGCGAGGCCGTGCAGCATGACGACGCAATCGGCGCGGGCCATTGCTGGCAGGGCGGCAAGAAGGGCGGCCAAAGGGGCGAGGCGGCGGAATATCATGGCTGCGAACATAGCGTGAAACGCGCCGGTTTTCGACCCGGAGGCGCAGTTTCCCTTGCCCGGTGACGTGCCGTCATGCTGTCCTTGGGGCCATGAAGCCCAGAATCCCCCGCCTGTCGGTACGTGCGGTCATTGTGCTGGATGACCGTCTTCTGCTGGTCAACGCCTATCCAGGCGGGACGTCCGACCTGTGGTGCGCGCCGGGTGGCGGGGTTCAGTCGGGGCGGTCGCTGCCGGACAATCTGATCCGCGAGGTGCACGAGGAGACGGGCCTGACCGTTGGCGTGGGCGCGCTGATCCTTGTGAACGAGTTCCACGATCCGGCGGGCGGGTTCCATCAGGTCGATCTGTTCTTCCGCGCGACAGTCCGGAACGGGACGCTGGCTGCGGGCTGGACCGACCCCGAGGGCGTGGTGACAGAGCGGCGGTTCTTTTCGCGGGCCGAGCTGGGGGCGATCCGCCTGAAGCCCGACAGTCTGCCGCGCATCGCCTTCGACACATCGCTTCGCGCCCACTATGACCCGCTGGAAGAGATCGTCGGATGAGCCGCGCTTTTGTGAAGGAAGACGGGCCCGATACGGCCCCCCTGCCCGACCTGCCGGTCAGCCCGCATCCGAACTATGTCACGCCGCGCGGGCTGGCGGCGCTGCGCGGGCGACTTGCCGAAACGCAAGCCCTGCTTGCAGGGCTTAAATCCCGTCCCGACCGTCTGGACCGCAATCCCGAAAAAGCCGCCGAGCGCGACATCCGCTATCTTGAGGCCCGCTTGCGGTCCGCCATCCTGATCGACCCCACAGCACAGCCCATCGCCGAGGTCGCCTTTGGCCACGCCGTGACCGTCGCGGATGAGAAGGGATCGGAAACCGTATATGAAATCACCGGCGAGGATGAAGCCGACGCGACACTGCACCGCATCGCGCCGCAGTCTCCCATCGCCCGCGCCCTTCTCGGCGCGGGCATAGGCGACACCGTGGAATGGCGGCGACCGAACGGCACCGTCACCCTCGAGATTCTCGCCATCGCCCCGATCCAGGCATGACCCCGGTTATCCGCCTGCTTGATCTGGTGCGGGACCGTGCCGCCGTAGATGACCTGTTCCGCCGGTCTGCCGACTATGTGCACCTGGAGCGCGGGCAAGGCCCGACGCCCGCCCTGACCGATGAATTCTTCACCGATACCGTGCCGGGTGGCAGCCTCTCGGACGCCCTGAAGCTCGGCCTGTTCATGGGCACTGATCTGCAAGGCATCGCTGATGTGGGTTTCGGCTATCCGGAAACGGGCGACGCCTATCTCGGCCTCATGCAGTTCTGCCGCAGACTCGCGCGGGCGGGGCCTCGGTTCTGCATTCCTGCGCGAAATCGGGGATCGCGCCCGCGCCCGTGGGGCACCCCGCCTTTACATGGCCGTCCTGCACGCCAACCCGCGCGGCCGCGCGTTCTGGGAACGGCATGGATTCACCCTCGCCCTTGCCGACCGTCCCGTTACCCTCGGGCTGCGCAGCCATCTTGCCGACCGCATGGTGAAGCGGCTTACCTGACCCGACGGGGCACCGAGGCCAGCGCGACGCCGCCCAGGACGAGGGCACCCGCCAGCGCGAACCTCGGCGTCAGCGTCTCGCCCAGAAACACGATCCCGAATCCGGCCGCGATCACCGGAACGGTGAGTTGCGCGATCGCAGCCCGCGCGGCCCCGAGGCCTGGCAGAATGCTGTACCAGAGCGCGTAGCCGAGCCCGGATGTGACGGCCCCGGACAAGACCGCAAGCGCCACGCCGGTGCCCGTCACCGGAACGGCATCAGCGACGAGCCGCGCGGAAACCGCCGCAAGCAGGGTCAAAGGGGCCGCGCCCAGAAAATTGGCGGCGGTTGCCGCGATGGGATCGCGCGCGCCGCGTCCGGCAAGCGAGTAAAGGCCCCAGCCAAGCGCCGCGCCGGACATCGACAGGGCGGGCCAAAGGCGCGGCGCGTCGGAGGCGCCCGGCCAGAGCAGCCAGGTCAGGCCGGCAAAGGCCAGGCCGGCCCCCGACCAGCGCCGCGCGGGCACAGTCTCGCCCCGTGCGAGCGCCCCGGCGAACATCGTGATCTGAACGCCCCCGAACAGGATCAGCGCGCCGGTCCCGGCATCGAGCGACAAATAGGCAAGCGAGAAGCCGAGCATATAAAGGGTCAGCGTGGCCGCCCCACCCAGCGTCCGGATGCCCGCGCCGGACGCCCATCCCCGACCGGTCAAGCGCAGCAGCAGGACAAGCGCCAGACAGCCGGCGACGACGCGGATGCAGGCAAAATCCATGGCACCGATAGCGCCGCCCTTCAGGGCAAGGCGGTTCAGCACGGAATTCGCCGCGAAGGACGTCATCGTCAGGGCGGTGAGAAGGGCGAGGCGCATGAGCCGACTCTATGCTCCGGTTCTGCAGCGCGCCATTCGCCCGCAACGAAACGATCACCGGACGCTAGACTTTCCGCAGAAAGATCGCGCCGTTTCTTCGATGGGAAAATGCGCTAGGCTGCGGAGGGGGGCGGTTTTGGCGCTGCCATCCGGGGAATACTCCGCAGCGGGGGACATGCCGGACAACTTCTATTCCGATGACATGCACGGCATTCAGGACCAGCCGTCCAGCCGGACGCTGGCGGAACGGCTCGCGTCATTCTTGCGACACCAGTTCCGTGCGGACGACCGGACGTTCATCGAAGAGGCGGGCTTTTTCTTCATCGCAACTGCCGATGCCGACGGTCGCCCCGACTGTTCGTTCAAGGGCGGCCTGGAAGGGCTTCGAATCGTTCCGGGACGTCGTGCCGCCCCGCGCGCCGGTGAAGGCGCAGTGACGGTCGCGGGACCCCGGTTCCGGCGGCAAAGATGAAAGAGGTGCTCATGCGGACCCCCTTTTCGAACGTCCGGCCAGGACAGGATCACATCATCCTATCCTGGCCACCGCCGGGACAGCCCTTCCGCCGAACGACCATAGTCTGCCGACCGACCGCCTTGCGCCCCTTCGATCACGATGGGATCACGCCCGCGCGCCAGTGTTCACATGGCGGCGGAAGATTTGCCGTTCTCCGAATTCCGTTATTCTATCGCCGATTTCAAACAGTTTTCCCGGCTTATCCCGCCACGGCCCGACATCGTTTCACTCTGTTCATTCCCGTATCCAGGATTTTTTCATGTCTTTCCCAAGCCTGTCCAAGTCCCCGTCACCTCAATTCTCCCTGCCCCGCGCGCTGCGTGACCGCCTGCGCGGACCCGGCGGCTATTACAACATGGGCAACGCGCTCGGCCTCATCGTCGGCATCGCCCTTCAGATCAGCGTGGCGGACAGCGCCGCCGGTGCGGTCGGCGACTTTCTTGCCGGCAGCGGCAGCGCCGTCGCCCTGACCTTCGCCAATCTGGTCTTCCTGTTTAGCAGCGAGTCCTATCACCGCGCCTGGTCACGCGGCGCGCCGCCCGATCCCCGGCTGAACCGCCTTGGCGACACGCTGTCCGGCGTCGGGGCGGTCGGCCTCGGGGTCGGTCTGCTGATGCTCGGTCACCCGGTTCTGGCGCTGTCTTCCGGCCTGTTGCACGCCTTCGGAAAGTTCGGCAGCGCGGTGAACGGCGACGGCCCGGTTGCCTTCATGCCGCAGGACTACCCCAGCCTGTTCCGCATCGCGGTCCTAGCAAGCCGCTTTCCTGCAATCGTCGCCGCCGTCTTCGGTCTTCTGGCGCTGCTCGCCCAGCCCGATCTGCCCGTTGCGGACCTGATCGCCATGCTGACCCTGCTGACCAGCTACCTGCTGTGGACCAAGGCAGACCTCATGCTGTTCGACGCCTGACCGCGCCGCAGCACAATCTGATGTCTGAATGAAAAAGGGCGTCCTTGCGGACGCCCTTTCCCGAATATCCGATCCGGACAGGATCACATCATCCCGTCCATGCCGCCCATTCCGCCCATGCCGCCGCCACCGCCGCCGCCCGCCGATTCCTTCGGACGCTCGGCCACCATGGCTTCGGTCGTGATCAGCAGGCCCGCGATCGAGGATGCATCCTCAAGTGCGGTGCGCACGACCTTGGCCGGGTCGATCACGCCGAACTTGAACATGTCGCCGTACTCCTCGGTCTGCGCGTTGAACCCGAAGGTCGGGTCGTTCGATTCGCGGACCTTGCCCGCTACGACCGATCCGTCCACGCCCGCGTTCTGCGCGATCTGGCGCAGCGGCGATTCCAGCGCCTTGCGGATGATCGCGATGCCCGCGTCCTGGTCGCTGTTCGCACCTTTCAGGCCCGCCAGCTTCTTGGCCGCCTGGATCAGCGCCACGCCGCCGCCGACGACGATGCCTTCCTGAACCGCAGCCCGCGTCGCGTTCAGCGCGTCATCGACGCGGTCCTTGCGCTCTTTCACTTCGACCTCGGTCATCCCGCCGACCTTGATCACCGCAACACCGCCGGCGAGCTTCGCCACGCGCTCCTGCAGTTTTTCCTTGTCGTAGTCGGAGGTGGTCTCCTCGATCTGCGTGCGGATCTGCGAAACGCGCGCTTCGATCTCTTTCTTGTCGCCAGCACCGTCGATGATGGTGGTGTTGTCCTTGGTGATCGAGATCTTCTTCGCCTTGCCCAGCATGTCCATGCCGACGTTTTCCAGCTTCATCCCGAGGTCTTCGGAAATCACCTGGCCACCGGTCAGAATGGCGATGTCCTGCAGCATCGCCTTGCGGCGGTCGCCGAAGCCCGGGGCCTTGACGGCAGCGATCTTCAGACCGCCGCGCAGCTTGTTCACGACCAGCGTGGCAAGCGCTTCGCCTTCGACGTCTTCGCTGATGATCAGCAGCGGCTTCTGCGACTGGATCACAGCCTCCAGCAGCGGGACCATCGGCTGCAGCGACGAGAGTTTCTTCTCGTGCAGCAGGATCAGGCAGTCTTCCAGTTCCGCGATCATCTTGTCGGCGTTGGTCACGAAATACGGCGACAGGTAGCCGCGGTCGAACTGCATGCCTTCGACGACTTCGGTTTCCGTTTCCAGACCCTTGTTCTCTTCGACGGTGATGACGCCCTCGTTGCCGACCTTCTGCATCGCATCCGCGATCTGACGGCCGATCTCGGTCTCGCCGTTCGCCGAAATCGTCCCGACCTGGGCCACTTCGTCGCTGTCCTTGACCTTGCGGGACATTTCCTTGATCGCCGCGACGACGGTTGCCGTCGCCATGTCGATCCCGCGCTTCAGGTCCATCGGGTTCATGCCCGCCGCGACCGACTTCATGCCTTCCTTGACGATGGCCTGCGCCAGAACCGTCGCGGTCGTCGTGCCGTCGCCTGCTTCGTCATTGGTGCGGCTGGCGACTTCTTTCACCATCTGCGCGCCCATGTTCTCGAACCTGTCGGCCAGCTCGATTTCCTTGGCAACCGTCACACCGTCCTTGGTGATGCGCGGCGCGCCGAAGGATTTCTCCAGCACCACGTTGCGGCCCTTGGGACCCAGCGTGACCTTCACCGCGTCGGCAAGGATGTTGACGCCGCGCAACATGCGGTCGCGGGCATCGGATTCGAATTTGACGTCCTTAGCAGCCATCTTGGCTTCTCCTGAATGTCTTGGTTTCGTGGGTTGGAAAACGAAAGGGGCTCAGGCCGTCCGGCCGAACCCCGTCAGTCTCAGGAAATGATTCCCAGGACGTCGCTTTCCTTCATGATCAGCAGTTCCTTGCCGTCCAGCGTCACTTCCGTGCCCGACCATTTGCCGAACAGGATGCGGTCGCCCGCCTTGACCGACGGCGCGATCAGCTCGCCCGAGTCCTTGCGCGCGCCTTCGCCGACCGAGACGATTTCGCCTTCCGACGGCTTTTCCTTGGCGCTGTCCGGGATGATCAGTCCGCCCTTGGTCTTCTCGTCGCCTTCGATGCGGCGGACCAGAACGCGGTCATGCAGCGGTTTGAATGCCATCTGGTAACACTCCCTTGGTTTCCAGGTTGAAGTGGATTGTTGGCACTCGCCGTGGGTGAGTGCCAATGCCGCGCTAGTTAGGCGCGCGGCCCCGGACTGTCAACACCCGTGACCCGTGTCAGGGTGCCGTTTCGCTGGATTCTGCCGGTGCCCGCGTGCATGGTCCGCTGTACCAAAAATGGAATGAGAACCGTCCCGATGATCCGGCACCTGATGCTTGCGGCCCTGCTGTCCGCGTTGTCAATTCCTGCGGTGGCAGAGACCGCCTGCGCGGGCCGTGACCTGATGACAGATCTGCCCGCATCCGAGCGTTCGGTGCTGGACGCCGTGATCGCGGGCGACCCTTACGCGACGGGCAACTGGTGGCGCGCGGAGAAGGCCGGATCGGTGATCGACGTTGTGGGCACGTTCCATATCGACGACCCGCGCCATGATGCCTTTGCGCGGAAGCTAAGCCCGGTGATCGCAGATGCGGATCAGGTGTTCCTTGAGGCGACCGATGTCGAGATGAAAGCCCTGCGGGCCGAGCTTGGCCGGAATCCGGGCATGATCCTGATCACCACGGGTCCGACGATGCCCGAGATGCTGGAGGAGGCAGAGTGGCAGACGCTGGCGGCAGAAATGTCCCTGCGCGGCATTCCCGCCTTCATGGCGTCGAAGTTCCGGCCCTGGTATCTGATGGTGATGCTGGCGATGCCGCCCTGCGCGATGAAATCGATGCAGGGCCAGTCCGAGGGGCTGGACGCGCGCGTGCAGCAGATGGCACTTCAAAGCGGCGTTCCGACGGCGCCCCTCGAACCCTACGACACGGTCTTCAAGGTTTTCTCCATTATGGACAGCACCGACCAGATCGCGCTGGTGCGGGCCGCGCTGCCGATGGCGGCGCAGTCCGAGGACATGTTCGCCACGATGAAGGAAGCCTATTTCCGGGGTGAACATCGCCTGATCTGGGAGTTTTCGCGCATGGCGGCCCTCAAGGCACCCGGCATGACGCCGGAAGACGCAGCACGGGAATTCGGTCGGATGGAAGAGGCGCTGCTGACCGGTCGAAACCGCGCCTGGATGAAGGTGATCCTGCCTGCGGCTGCCGGTCGGCACATCGTCGTGGCGGCGGGGGCGGCGCATCTGTCGGGGCCGGACGGCGTGCTGACGCTGCTGGCGGCCGACGGCTGGCGGATGACGCGGCAGGACTGATGGCAGCGGTCCCTGCCCTGCTGCCTGTGGGCGACCGCGTCGCGCGACTGACCGTGCTCGATTTCGGGCTGTTCGATGTCGGTCCGGGGCGGCGGACCATCGGCATTCCGGGCTTTCTGATCGAAACCCGGTCGGGCGCGCATATCCTGGTCGATACGGGCTTTCCCCCGGCATATGCGACGGACCCGGACGCCACAGCGGCGCGCGACGACCTGCCGCGGTTCGGGCGGCTGATCGGCTATTCCGCCCGGCAGACGGCAGCGGGCCAGCTGGCGTCCTTGGGCCTTGCGCCAGCAGACATCGCCCTTACCATCCTGACGCACGGCCATATCGACCATGTCGGATCGCTGCCCCTGTTCGCCCATGCGCCGATCGTGATGACGCGCACCGAACGCGCCGACCCGAAGCCCTGCTATTTCTTCGACCAGCGCCCGATGGACTGGCCCGATGCGCCTTACGTTCTTATCGACGGCGATACCGGGCTTTGCGACGGGCTGACGCTGATCCCGACGCCGGGTCATACGGCGGGCCACCTGTCGGTGCTGATCGCGCTGACCGGAACCGGCCCGGTGATCCTGACCGGGGATGCGATCAACCGCCCGTCCGAACCGGATGAGGGTTATCCCGATGCGCGCGACCCGGCCCTGGCTGCGCAGTCCGGCGACAGGCTGCTTGCGCTGCACGAAAAGCTGGGCGCGATGCTGATCTACGGTCACTGTCCGGTGCAGTGGCAGGCCTTGCGGAAAGCGCCGGAGTTCTACGGATGATCCCTTGCACCGTCCCGGTGACTTGTCGCGGGCATTGCGGCAGCATGAACCCCCACCGTGCAAACCCGGAACCTGACATGCCCCTCCGGAACCGACTGAAACCCCTGCTGGCGGCAGCGATCCTTGCCCTTGCCGCCTGCGGTGCGCGCGACCTTCCGCAGCCGGACGGCACCGGCCCGGTGACGGTCAGCGCGCCGCGTTTCGGCGACGCCGACCCGACAGACTGGCCGGGTCGGGGTCCCGCGTCCTATCCCGTGCACGGCATCGACATTTCGCGCTGGCAGGGTGCGGTGGACTGGCCTGTCGCCCGCGCGAACGGCGTCAGCTTTGCTTATCTCAAGGCGACCGAAGGCGGCGACACCGTCGATCCGCTGTTCAGGACCAACTGGGCCGCCGCTGCGCGCGCGGGTGTTCCGCGCGGGGCCTATCACTATTTCTATTTCTGCCGTCCGGCCATCGAACAGGCCCGCTGGTTCATCCGGCATGTGCCCAGGGTGAAGGGTGCCCTGCCCCCGGTCCTGGATATGGAATGGACGCCGTTCTCGCCCACCTGCACGCGCCGCCCCGATGCCGCGACCGTCAGGGCCGAGGCGCGGGTGTTCCTGAACGCGCTGGAACGCCATTACGGACAGCGCCCGCTGATCTACACGACGGTCGATTTCTACCGCGACAATCAGATGGGCCGGGTCGGTCCCTACGAATTCTGGCTGCGGTCCGTAGCCGCGCATCCGGGCGAGACGTTTCAGGGCCAGCACTGGACGCTGTGGCAATACACCGGGACAGGGCAGGTGCCGGGGGTGCGGGGCAGGACCGACATCAATGTCTTTGCCGGGTCGGCGCAGGGCTGGGCAAAATGGCTGGCGGGGCGGGCGAACTGAGGCGCGGCTCAGCAGCCGTCCAGCCTCTGGCATCAGACCGGACATAATCCGGCCCCGCTTCGGACGGTCGTGGTGTCAGGCGCCGACCGAACTTGTCTGACGCTTCGGCTCTGGAGCGGTGTCGGTCCCGTCCGCCGGCCCGAACAGGGCACTCAGCAGGGCAAGTTCGCGACCATGCAGGACGCGGCGCGCTTTGCCAAACGCCTGACGCCCTTCGCGCAGGCGGGGCAGGATCGACACGACTGCGTGCCGTTGCTGTGTTTCCAAGCTGCGCAAGGCCTGACGTCCCGGAAAAAAGCTTTCGGTCAGCGCGCCATCAGATTCGACGATTTCATGCCGGTCGAACAACAAGTGGTGGTAGGTGACGCCTTCGGCCGGACAAAAGACCTTGGCAGTTTGCGGAAACCGCAGCAATGCAACTGCCGGGACAAAGCACTCCGACGCTGCGAAGTGAAGTTCAAGCTCCGCAGATCGAAACAGGATGCGATGCTGCGGCGATACGACCAGATCGCGTGACGGAACATCCGGCGCGAGCGCCCCTTCGCCGATGCGGACGGGCCACATGTTCGGGGAATCGCGAAGCTGTTCATACGTCAGATGCCGCTTGCCGGTCCAAAGCAGAGGCCGATCGCCGTGATCGTATGTGGTGACCAGATCACCGGCGGTCAGCGCTTCGACCGGGCGCAGTCCGTCCGGCGTCCTGATCTGCGTGCCCGTGGCGAAACAAACCGCCATGCCCCGCGTCATGTTGCCGTCGATTCTGTTGCCGTGATTGTCGAACTGGATCGTCTGCTGCGTGGTCGCGGGAATGTTGACCGAGACAGCACCCGCAGCTGCCCCGCCGATCGCCGTGATATTCGTGGTGCCGCCGCCGATGTCGAAATACGAGATCAGCCCGCCGCCCGGCCCTTGATCAACCAGAGAGAGCGCCTCGGCATCGCTGCCGCCAAGCGGAACGGAATCGGGGGCGGTCGTTTTTACCTCAAAAATGAAAACATGCAGCCCGGTCACCGGATCGATAAAATTCGGCAGCGTGTCCAGCCGCGCTTCAAGTGCAAGGGCACCGGTGCCCTGATAGGCAGAGACCACGAAATCACTCAAGCGGGCGAAATCTGCCGCGTTCAGCGCAACTTCAATGTATTCCGGAACTCCGGTGTTGGTTGCGATCACGTCTCGGTAGTGAATCTCCGATATGAACGCCACGGTACTACCTCCCACCTACGACCGAAGTGCCCTAGGGCACGCACTCAGCAACTCCCAATCAACCCTGAGGGGTAGGTGGATCTCGGCCTCAAGTAAATACCGGTGCCCGCAAATTGCCACGACTGTGGCATTCCCGAAAATCTACCCGTCCAGCCTGATCCGCGCGTTGGCCGGGTCGAACGGGCTGTCCTCGGTCACCACCGCATCCCAAAGCTGCCGGTTCATCCGGACCTGCAGCTTCGTGCCGACCGCTGCAAGATCGGGGCGGACATAGCCCATGCCGATCTGTTTGCCGAAGGCGACCGAATAGCCGCCCGATGTCAGGCGCCCGACCTTCTGGACGCCACCCTTTCCATCGGGCGCGACCAGCGCCTCCTTGCCCCAAGGGTCGGTATCGGCAGGCCCGTCGATCAGTACCGTCACGCACATCGACCTGATGCCGGTCGCGGCCATTGCGGCCTTGCCCTGAAACTCCTTCGTCATGTCCACGAAACGCGGCAGCCCCGCCTCCAGCGGCGTCGCGTCGCGGCCAAGCTCGTTGCCGAAGGCGCGGTAGCTCTTTTCCTGCCGCAGCCAGTTCTGCGCCCGCGCGCCGACCAGCTTCATGCCGTGCTTTTCGCCCGCTGCGACCAGCCGGTCGAACAGATGCGTCTGCATCTCGATCGGGTGGTGCAGTTCCCAGCCCAGTTCGCCCGTATAGGCGACGCGGATCGCGCGGACCGGGACCATGCCGAGTTCGATATTGCGCATCGACAGCCAGGGGAACCGCTTGTTCGACAGAACCGTCGCGGGGTCGGCGTCCTTGACCAACTCCTTCAGGATGTCGCGCGATTTCGGCCCGGCGATGGCGAAGACGCCCCATTGCGTGGTCACGTCGTGGATGTCGATATGGCCGAACTCGCCCGCCTTGTCGGCAGCACTTTTCATCAGGAAATCCGCGTCATAGGCCGTCCAGGCCCCGGCGCTGACCAGATAATATTCGTGCTCGGCCAGCCGGACGATGGTGTATTCCGTCCGCGTCGTGCCGTGCGGCGTCAGCGCGTAGGTCAGGTTGATCCGGCCCACTTTTGGCAGCGCGTTGCAGGTGAACCAGTCGAGGAACGCCGTCGCCCCCGGCCCGCGCACCAGGTGCTTGGTGAAGGCCGTGGCGTCGATCAGGCCTGCGGTTTCGCGCACCGCCTTCGCCTCGTCGACCGCATATTGCCACCAGCCGCCGCGACGGAACGACCGCGCGTTGTGGTCGAAATCGGCGGGCGCGTTCAGGGGGCCGTAATAGATCGGGCGTTCCCAGCCGTTCACCTGGCCGAACTGCGCGCCGCGCGCCTTCTGGCGGTCATAGACCGGGCTGGTGCGCAGCGGCCGCGCCGCCTCGCGTTCCTCATCGGGGTGGTGCAGAACAAAGACGTGGTCGTAGCATTCCTCGTTCTTCCTCGCCGCGTATTCGGTCGTGACCCATGACCCGAACCGCTTGGGGTCGAGCGAGGCCATGTCGATCTCGGCCTCGCCCGCCGTCATCATCTGGGCGAGGTAATACCCCGTGCCCCCCGCCGCCGTGATGCCGAAGCTGAAGCCTTCCGCCAGCCACATGTTGCGCAGGCCCGGCGCGGGGCCGACCAGCGGGTTGCCGTCGGGCGTGTAGCAGATCGGGCCGTTGAAATCGTCCTTCAGGCCGACGGTTTCGGTCGTCGGAATGCGGTGAATGAAGGACATGTATTCCTGTTCGATCCGCTCCAGATCGAGGGGGAACAGGTCCGCGCGGAAGCTGTCCGGCACATCATACTGGAATCGCGCGGGCGCGTTCTTTTCATAAGGCCCCAGAATCCAGCCGCCGCGTTCCTCGCGCACATACCATTTCGCGTCCGCATCGCGCAGGACGGGGTGCTGAGGGTTGGTCTTGCGCCATTCGACCAGCGCGGGGTCAGGCTCGGTGACGATGTACTGATGTTCCACCGGAACCGCCGGAATCTTGATCCCGAGAAGGCGCGCGGTGCGCTGTGCGTGGTTGCCGGTCGCCGTCACCACATGTTCGGCAGCTATCTCGGCCTTTTCGTCCGAAGGCACCAGATTGCCGCCCTGCTCGACCATCTTCGTGACGCTGACGATCCATTCCGACCCGGTCCAGCGATAGCCGTCCACCTGCCAGCGGCGCTCGAATGTCGCGCCGAGCTGCCGCGCCCCCTTGGCCATCGCCTGCGTCACATCCGCCGGATTGATGTAGCCGTCCTGCGGGTGGTAAAGCGCGCCGATCAGGTCATCCGTCCGCACCAGCGGCCAGCGGTCCTTGATCTCTTTCGGGCTCAGGAACTCGTGGTGCACCCCGGCGGTTTCGGCGACCGACGAATACAGCATGTATTCGTCCATCCGCGCCGCGTGCTGCGCCATCCGCAGGTTGCCGACGACATAGAAGCCGGGGTTCAGGCCCGTCTCGGCCTCCAGCCCCTTGTAGAAATCGACGCTGTATTTGTGGATATGGGTCGTCGCGTAGCCCATGTTGAACAAGGGCAGCAGCCCCGCCGCATGCCAGGTTGACCCGCTGGTCAGCTCGTCGCGTTCCAGCAGCATCGTGTCCCACCCGGCCTTCGCCAGATGATACGCGATCCCCGTCCCGACCGCGCCGCCGCCCACGACCAGTGCCTTGACATGCGTCTTCATGGGCTGCCTCCGTCCCTGCTTGCCGCAACCTTGTGCCAGAGGGGCGTTTCGCGCGGAAGGTCAGGCCGACGCCTGACCAATCAAAAGCGACATCAACCCGGATCGCCGACCATTGCGGGTTTCTGGTGCCGCCGCCCGGACCGTCCGCCGAACGTCAGTCAGACGACACCGAACAGCGCTTGATCGCGCCGTCGCTCCGGCACGACCCGCCGCCAAGCGCGCGGACCTTGCCGAAACCGCCCCCGGTCGGCAGTTCCGCGACCGGTTGTTCCGGTTCCTCGGGGGCGCATTGCCGCCGGTGCGGCGCAGCTCCTCCTCCAGCTGATCCGGGATCGCCGCGATGCCCTTGACCGTCTCGGTCACCGACGGGCGCTGCGGAACGACGATCGACCCCTCGCCCGCGACATCCGTCGAGGCGAGGCTGCCGCCCTGTCCGGTCAGCGCGCGGTAGCTGTTCACGATGGTCTGCGCCGCACGCAGGAAGGGAAATTCGGACGGGATGGGTTCCGCCCCGAAGGCGGGGTTCACGCCGGGGCTGGCCAGAACCGACGGCGACGCGCCGCCCAGAAGCAGCGAGAAACGTTCGTTCACATAGTCTTGCCCGCTGTAGGGCGCGGGCGCGCGCCGGGCCGCGGCAAGGGAATAGTCGAGCATGACCGCGCCGGGGATCAGGGCGAGCGTGAGGACCGCCCGGATCAGTCGAAACAAGAGATGTGGCAGCATGGTATCCTCGGCAAGCTGCAAGCCGCATATGTCTGAAGGGAAATGTCGGCAGGAAAATGACGCGCGCATTTGACGGAGAAATCACGCTTTCGCCCGGCGGGATGCGCATAGAATTGACCCGGGCGACCACAGCCCGCCGGTATTTCCAAGTATTTCAATCCCAAAGCCCCTTTTCGGAAACCCCTATTCACGGAGCATTGCGATGTCCGACTTCACCACCGACCTTGCCAGCATCTGCGAAGCCGAGAACCAGCGCTTCGCGGGAAGAACCGAAACGCAGGACCCTCAATTCAAAATTGTCGGAGAGTACTGGCAGTCGATCAACATCAATCTGGACGGCCTAACCGTGGTGGACGGCAAGCGCCCCGCGTGGTCGTCGGCCTTCGTCTCCTTCTGCGTCCGCAAGGCCGGGGCAGGCGAACGCTTCAAATACAGCGAGGCGCATTGCCACTATACAATGAAGTCGATCCGCCTGGCCGAAGGCGAGGCAAACGGGCATGGCTATGTCGCGCACCGGCCCGAGACCTATGCGCCGAAGGTCGGCGATATCATCGTGGCCGGGCGTAAGTCGGCAGCGGGAGCCACCTATGACCAAGCGAAACTTCAGTTTCTCGCCGACAGTTTTTTCCCGTCGCACGGCGATATCGTCGTAAAAGTGAACGCGAATTCGGTGGAAACCATCGGCGGCAATATCACGACCGATACGGTAGGGCGACGGGTCAGGAAGATCGATGCCGAGGGCCGGTTGAAGAAGATCGTGGTCAACGGAAACGCGCGGGCCTGGATCACCGTGCTGGAGTGTCTGCTCTGACGCGGCTCAGTTGCTGACGACGCTGCACCGTTTCATCGCGCCGTCCTGAACACAGGTCCCGACACCGAGGCCCGGTTCCGCAGCCGCGACCGCCGCGTCGCCTGCCTCAGCCTCGATCTCGGGTTCAGGGCCGCCCGCAGGCAGCGCCGCCGCCATCGCGGTCAGACCCGCCACATCAATTCCCTCCAGCAGGGTGCGCAAGGTGGCTGTGTCGGCGTTGCCGGCGAAGGACAGGAACAGCTGGTCGCCGGATTTCGCAAAGCCCAGTCGCCACCCCATCGGGCATGGCCATGCCCGTCAGGCGGAATTCGGTGCCCTGCGCAACGGCGATGGGTTCGTCCGGCGCGCGCGCACCCGCGACCGCAAGGACCGCATCCATCATCCTGGCCCCGCGTCCGGCCAGTAGATCGGACGGAATCGCGACGACGTCCAGCACGACGATCTGTCCGTCCTTCTCATAGGCGTTGGCGATATGGCGGTGGCCCGGCACCAGTTTCAGGAACACCGTCTCGACCTTGCGCGCGCGGTCGGCCTCGGGCGATTCAGGGTCGATCCCCATGATGCGGATCGGAATCTTCGATATCGGCCCGGCGCACGGTCCAGCCCTCGGGTGCCTCGGGCAGAAGCGTCGTGTCGGCCCCGCTCATCACCTGCGTGACGCGCGCCATGACCGTGGTGCCGATGCCGCCGGTCCTGAGGGCCGCATGGTCGGCGATGGAGTAGCTGCCTTCCGGTCTGCCCTTTGGCCGCGAGGGAGTAGTCGAGCGCGGCACCCGTGGCGACGGTCAGGACGACCCCGAGGGTCACGAGAAGGCGGATCATGGGCGGCTCCCGGCGCTGGCTTTCGCAATCCGATAGGCGCGTGACAGGGCGCTATCGAGACGCCGCGATGGCCGGATTGGGGCGGCGTGAGCGGCGGGGTGAACCCCGCCCTACAGCATCCCCGGCACGACAAGGTCCGGCGGCCTGTGGCCGTCGGCGAAGGTCTTGATGTTGATGATGACCTTCTCGCCCATCTCGATCCGGCCCTCGATAGTCGCCGACCCCATGTGCGGCAGCAGGACCACGTTCGGCAGCGCGCGCAGGCGCGGGTTCACGTCCGCGCCGTGCTCGAACACGTCAAGCCCCGCGCCCGCGATCTCGCCCGACCGCAGGGCCCGGGTCAGGGCGTTCTCGTCGATCACCTCGCCGCGCGAGGTGTTGACGATGACGGCGGTGGATTTCATCAGCTTCAGGCGGCGCGCGTTGATCAGATGGAAGGTTGCGGGCGTGTGCGGGCAGTTGACGGACAGCACGTCCATCCGCGACACCATCTGGTCGAGGCTTTCCCACCAGGTCGCCTCCAGCTCGGCCTCCACTTCGGGGCGCAGGCGCTTGCGGTTGTGGTAGTGCACCTGCATCCCGAAGGCCCGCGCGCGCCGCGCCACCGCCTGGCCGATCCGGCCCATCCCGAGGATACCGAGCCTGCGGCCGCCCAGCCGCCCGCCCAGAAACGCCGTGGGTGCCCAGCCTTTCCAGTCGCCCGCCTGCATCACCGCCAGCCCCTCGGGCATCCGCCGCGTCACCGCCAGGATCAGCGCCATCGTCATATCGGCGGTGTCTTCGGTCACCACGCCCGGCGTGTTCGACACCAGCACGCCGCGCTGGCGCGCGGTCGACACGTCGATATGGTCGACGCCCGCCCCGTAGCTGGCGATCAGCTTCAGCTTGTCGCCCGCCTGACCCAGCATCCCTGCGTCGATGTGGTCGGTCACGCAGGGCACCAGAACGTCCGCCTCCTGCATCGCCGCCGCGATCTCATCCCGGGTCATCCGCCGGTCATCCGGGTTCAGCCGCACGTCGAACAATTCGCTCATCCGCGTCTCGACCGCATCGGGAAGCCGTCGCGTGACGACAACACTCAGCCGCTGGGATGGCATTGCAGGCTCCTTCCGGACTTTTCCCTTTCGGGGTTCGGTGGCATGGTGGCGGCGAACCGGGCAAGCCACAAGCCCCGAAGGCAGAGCAGGCAGTGAACAAGGCGATACATCGATGAGGCCGGTCGTCCTGGCTGCGGCACTTGGCGCCGCGCTGGCGTGCGTCCAGTGCCCGGCATCGGCGGAAACCGGGGCGGCGGTTGTGCCGGTCGTCCAGGGCGTCGGCAAGGTCACGAACCTGCCCTTGCCGCGGTTCGTGTCGCTGAAGGCGGCCGAGGGCAACGTGCGGCGCGGACCGTCGCTGGGGCACCGGATCGACTGGGTGTTCCGGCACCGCGACATGCCGCTGCGGGTGACGGCGGAGTTCGAGAACTGGCGGCGCGTCGAGGACCAGGACGGTCAGGGGGGATGGATTCACTATTCCCTGCTGTCGGGCGTGCGCACGGTGATCGTACAGGCGGATATGGCCGATCTGCGCGCACAGCCGCTGGCGGATGCAGTGGTCAATGCGCGGGCCGAAGCCGGAGTGATCGCGAGCCTCGGCGAATGCCTGCCGGACTGGTGCCGGATTTCGGCGGACGGCGGCAAGGGCTGGGTGCGGAAGGCGGATATCTGGGGCGTCGGCGCGGACGAACTGCGCGACTGAACCCGTCCGGCAAGCCTGCTCCGGGTATCGGTCCAATACTGCGCGCTGACCTGCAGGCCCTTCAAACAGACCCCCGAAGCGCCTAAACCCGGTGGCTCGGGCAGCAGGGGATTCGGGTGGCCGTGGCAGACCGCAGGGACAGATCGGTCGGACTGAACCTGTCGGCCGGGGCCGCGTCGGTGACGGTCGCGCTGATCCTTGTCGCGCTGAAGCTCTGGGCGCTGGGGTCCACCTCCTCGCTCTCGGTCGCCGCCTCGCTCGCCGATTCCGCGCTTGATCTGATGATGTCGCTCGCGGGCTTCATGGCGCTGATCTATGCGGCACGGCCAGCGGATGAGGATCACGCCTTCGGCCATACCTCGGTCGAAGACCTCGCGGCGCTCGGCCAGTCCGTCTTCATCCTGATTTCGGGCGGCGTCATCGGCTGGGCCGCCGTGACCCGGCTCTTGTCGGACGCACCGGAACCGCTGACGAACCAGTCCCACGGCATCATCGCCATGGCGCTGGCGGTGCCGATCACCGTCGGGCTGGTCCTGTGGCAGCGCCATGTCGCGCGGGTCACGGGCAGCCGGGTCGTACGGGCGGATTCGCTGCATTACATGTCCGACCTGCTGCCCAACCTCGGGGCCATCGCGGCACTGGCGATGTCGGCCTGGTTCGGGACCGGGCAGGTGGACAGCGTGGTGGCGCTCGCCGCCGCAGCGATGCTGGTGATCGGCAGCCTGCGCATCGGCAAGGGGGCCTGGGACGCGCTCATGGACCGGCGGGCGGACCCTGTCGGTCATCGACGGGATCGGCGGATCGCCAGGGACCTATCCGGGCGTGCACGGGTTTCACGACCTCAAGACGCGGACGGCAGGCAGCCGGGTCTTCGTGAACATCCATATCGAACTGGACGGCGACCAGTCCCTGCGCGACGCGCACGCCATAGGGGCGGGCCTTCGCCGGGCGATCCTGAGCGCCTATCCGCAGGCGGATGTGATCGTGCACAAGGATGTGGTGAAGGCGGGGTGACGGGGGGCTTAGGGCCGAAAGGAAGGAGCGGGTTTCAACCTTGATCGAACTCCCTTGTCAGTTCGCAAGATTGCAGAGGATTTCGAACATCATGGTGGCCCCGACCAGGGCCGTATTGCCGCTTGGATCGAAGGGCGGCGACACTTCGACCACATCCGCACCGATCAGGTTCACGCCTTTGAGGCCGCGAACCATCTGCTGCGCCTCGAACACGCTGAAGCCGCCGACCTCCGGGGTGCCGGTTCCGGGGGTATAGGCCGGGTCGATGCCATCGACATCGAATGTCAGATAAGTCGGATGATCGCCGACGATCCGGCGGGCTTCGGCAATCACGCCCTGGATGCCCAGACGATAGACATCTTCGATGTAAAGCGTTGTCACCCCGGCGTTTTCGGCAAAGTCGTTGCCGTCTGGCGCGTATCGGGTGCCCCGGATGCCGATCTGCACGCACCGCTTGGGGTCGATCAGGCCCTCCTCGATTGCCCGTCGCACATGGGTGCCGTGGGTGTATTTGTGGCCGCCGAAATAGGAATCGTTGGTATCGGAATGGGCGTCGAACTGGATCAGCCCGACCGGCCCGTCCTTGGCCAGAGCGCGCAGGATCGGCAGAGTGATCAGATGGTCCCCGCCTGCCGTCAGCGGCTTGGTGCCCGCAGACCGGAACGTCTCGTAGAAGCCGGTGATCATCGACAGGCTTTCAGCGATGTCGATGGGGTTCATCGGGCAATCCCCAAAGTCCGCCACCCGATGCGTGGTGTAGGGTGACGTCCTGGTCACATGGTGGAACGGGCGTATGAACATGCTCATCGCGCGCATCTCGCGCGGGCCGTGGCGGGTGCCGGCACGGTTCGTGGTGCCGCCGTCATAGGGCAGGCCGATCAGCGCGATATCGGCCTCCGCCGGATCTGAAAGCGTGGGCAGGCGGAAAAAACTGACTGGGCCAGCATAGCGTGGCGTGGTCGACGACGATGCGGGCCAATAGGTCATGACAGGGACTTTCGGGTTTGGGTACGGGTGTCGGCGAGGACTTGGCAGAGGCGGGCGATCCGGGCCGCAGCTTCGGTCTTATCCGAGAAAGTCCCCCATGCTCAGGCTCAAGAATTGTCCGGCTTCGTTCGGGCGCGGCGACCACCATTGACCTCAGTCACTGCCAAGCTCCTTAACAAAACCCTAAATTCACCTCACAACCCATTGATTTCATTACCTCCGAAAGCGGTCCCAACTCGGGACCGCCCCTCACCCGCACTTGGAAAACCCGCAGTTCGGGCAGGTCAGGCAGCCTTCCTTCATCTGCATCCCGAACTGCCCGCAGTTCGGGCAGGCCGGGCCGCGCGGGGTTTCGCCGACCGCCATCGCCATCTCGCCGCCCTTGGGGTCCGATTTCAGCCCCAGCCCCTCGCCCGCCAGGAACCCGATGGCGATCATGTGCCGCTCGATCACGCCGCCGATCGCCGCCAGGATCGACGGGATATAGCGCCCGTTCATCCAGGCCCCGCCGCGCGGGTCGAAGACCGCCTTCAGCTCCTCCACCACGAAGGACACATCCCCGCCCGCGCCGGAACACCGCCGAGATCATCCGCGTCAGGGCGACGGTCCAGGCGAAATGCTCCATGTTCTTGGAATTGATGAACACCTCGAAGGGCCGCCGGTGCCCGCTCTGCACGATGTCGTTGATCGTGATGTAGATCGCGTGTTCGCTGTCCGGCCATTTGACCTTGTAGGTTGCCCCCTCCAGCGACTGCGGACGGTCCAGCGGTTCGGACAGGTAGATCACCTCGCCGTCCCGCGCGACGGGGGCGGCGTCCTGCACCGGCTCGGCTTCCTTCGTCTCGGCCACCGTCAGCACCGATCCCGTCACGGCATTCGGCCGGTAGGTCGTGCAGCCTTTGCAACCCTGGTCCCAGGCCGCCATGTAGACGTCCTTGAACGCCTCGAAGCTGATGTCCTCGGGGCAGTTGATGGTCTTGGAAATGCTGGAATCGACCCAGCGCTGCGCGGCCGCCTGCATCCGGACGTGATCCAGCGGCGGCAGCGTCTGGGCGTTCACGAAATGCTCGGGCAGCGGGCGCGTCGCCCTTCAGGTCGCGCCACATCTGCACGGCATAGTCCACGACCTCTTCCTCGGTCGCGGCTGCCGTCCTTCTGCAGGACCTTCCGCGTGTAGGCATAGGCAAAGACAGGCTCGATCCCGCTGGAGACGTTGCCTGCATAGAGGCTGATCGTCCCGGTCGGGGCCACAGAGGTCAGCAGCGCGTTGCGGATGCCGTGTTTGCGCGACCGCCTTGCGGACATCCTCGTCCATCCCCGCCATGTTGCCGCGACGCAGGAACTTCTCCGCATCGAACAGCGGGAAACGCCCCCTTCTCCTTCGCCAGATCGACCGAGGCGAGATAGGCCGCCCGCGCGATCCGGTGCATCCAGTCGCCCGTCGCCTTCGCCGCCTCCTCGGACCCGTAGCGCAGCCCGGTCATCAGCAGCGCATCCGCCAGACCCGTGACGCCAAGGCCGATCCGCCGCTTGGCCTTCGCCTCTGCCGCCTGCTGCGGCAGGGGGAAGCGGGACGCATCGACCGTGTTGTCCATCATCCGGATCGCCGTGCGCACCAGATCGTCCAGCGCATCCACATCCAGCGCCGCCTTCGGCCCGAACGGGTCCGTCACCAGCCGCGCGAGGTTCACCGACCCCAGCAGGCAGGCCCCGTAGGGCGGCAGCGGCTGCTCGCCGCAAGGGTTGGTCGCGGCGATGGTCTCGACGTAGTTCAGATTGTTCGCCGCGTTGATCCGGTCGATGAAGATCACCCCCGGCTCGGCGAAATCGAAGGTCGCCTTCATGATCCGGTTCCACAGATCGCGCGCCTGAACCGTGCGGAAGACCTTGCCCCCGAAGACCAGCTCCCAAGGCCCGTCCGCCTTGACCGCCGCCATGAAGGCGTCCGTCACCAGCACGCTGAGGTTGAACATGCGCAACCGCGCCGCGTCCTGCTTCGCCCCGATGAACGCCTCGATATCCGGGTGGTCGCAGCGGAGCGTCGCCATCATCGCGCCCGCGCCGCGACCCCGCCGACATGATCGTCCGGCACATCGCGTCCCAGACATCCATGAAGGACAGCGGCCCCGACGCATCCGCCGCCACGCCCTTCACCTCGGCCCCCTTGGGCCGGATGGTGGAGAAATCGTACCCGATCCCCCCGCCCTGCTGCATCGTCAGGGCGGCTTCCTTGAGGTTCTCGAATATGCCTTCAAGGCTGTCCGGGATCGTGCCCATGACAAAGCAGTTGAACAGCGTGACGTTCCGGTCGGTCCCTGCGCCAGCCGTGATGCGGCCTGCGGGAAGATAGCGGAAATCCTCCAGCGCGGCGTAGAACCGGTCTTCCCACAGGGCCGGGTCCTTCTCGACCGCCGCCAGCGCCCGCGCGATCCGCCGCCAGGTATCCTCGACCGTGCCGTCAATGGGCGTGCCGTCCGCCTCTTTCAGGCGGTACTTCATGTCCCAGATGGATTCGGAGATCGGGGCGGCGAAGCGGGTCATCGGCAGCGTCCTGTGGTCGGATTTCATCGTCGGCGGAATGCCGACGATACGCCCGCACCTGCCCGGGTCAACGGTGTCAGGCGCTTGATGTCGCGGTGTCGATGGTCTATCCTCTACGACAGCTTGAGGGGGCTGGCCAGTGATTCACATCCTGAAACTCTGCGTCGGGGCCGAGTCCATCGACGACCTCGAGACCTGGCAGGCCGCGCATTTCGTCGGGCCGCAGCCCCGAACATGTCACCCGGATGTGGCCGAAACGGCAGGCCGAGGTCACCGACGGCGGGTCGCTCTACTGGGTCATCAAGGGCCTTGTCCTCTGCCGCCAGCGCATCACGGGGATGGAGGAACGCCGCTGGTCCGACGGCATCCCGCGCTGTGCGCTGATCCTTGATGCCGAGATCGTGCGGACCGAGGCGCAGCCGCGCCGCGCGTTTCAGGGCTGGCGCTATCTGACGCCGGCCGACGCGCCCGCGCGACCTGCGCAAGGGCCGCGCAACGGAGGCTGCGCTGCCGCAGGTTCTGGTCACGGCCTTTGCCGAGATCGGGCTGCGGTAGGACCGGGGGATCCGGAGCACTGCCCCGGACCCCGGGGATATTTCGACCAGAAAATGATCAGGGGCGCGGCAGGCCGAGCGCGGCGCAGAGCACGCCAAGCGCCGGGTCCGTCAGACCGATCCTGCCGCGCGACATAGAGCACCGCCTCGGACCGCAGGATCAGCCCGTCCGCCAGCACCTTCAGATGGTTCGCCCGCAGGGTGTCGCCGACTGGTGGTGATGTCCGAAATCGCCTCTGCCGCGCCCTGCGCCACGGTGCCTTCGGTCGCGCCCTGACTGTCGATCAACTGGTAATCCGCGACGCCGTGCGCAGTCAGGAAGTCCCGCGTCTGGCGGTGGTATTTCGTCGCGATCCGCAGGCGGAACCCGTGCGCGCGGCGGAACGCGGCGGCGGCGGCGTCGAGGTCGTCGAGCGTATCGACGTCGATCCAGGCCGCAGGCACGGCGATGACCAGATCGGCGCGCCCGAAGCCCAGGCGGGCGAGTTCCGTCACCTGCGACGCCCAGTCGGGCAGGCGTTCGCGCAGCACGTCCATGCCGGTCACGCCGAGATCGGCGCGGCCCTCGGCCAGCGCCTGCGGAATCTCGCCCGCCGACAGCAGCACCGGTTCCACCCCCGGCAGTCCGTCGATCCGCGCCGCATATTCGCGGTCCGTCCCCGACCGCGCCAGCGTCACGCCGCGCGCGGCGAACCAGTCGGCGGTCTGGTCCATCAGGCGGCCCTTGGAGGGAAGTGCCAGGCGCAGGGTCATGCGAGCCCCCCAGATCGGCGACGAGGCCCGGCCGGATGATGCCGCCGACAGCGGGGATTTCGCGCCCCTGCCCCAGCTGCCGGGTCAGCGCGTCATAGCGCCCGCCGGAGGCGACGGGGGGCAGCGCGGGGTCGGCGGCGAGGAAGGAAAAGACGAAGCCGTCGTAATATTCCAGCGCCGTGCGCCCGTGGCTCGCCTCGAACCACAGGTCCGACACGTCCACGCCTTCGGCATCCAGCGCATCGAGGCGGCGGGCGAGGCGGGACACGGCGGGGATGATGGCAGGCATGGCACCCGACAGGTCCTGCAGATGCGTCAGGGCGTCGGGACAGGCGGCTTCGAGCCGCAGGATGTCGTCGAGCAGCGCGACCTCTTCGGCGGCGATGGGCGGATGCGCGGCGTCTTCCGCTGAGGGCGGCGAGGCGGGCGGCGATTTCGGCCTCGCTGCGCAGGCCGATCAGGGGGGCGTCGGACCGGGCTGCCGCCCGCCAGCAGCGCCGCGCGGGTCGGCGGAACCGGGGCGATGCCGCCGAAGCGGTCCAGCAGCGCGCGGAACCGCTTCGGGCCGCCAGATGTGACGCAGCAGGGCGGCCTTTCGGCTGGGCAGCGTGTTCAGCCCCGCCGTCGCGGCCATCAGGATGCCGATGTCGCCGGTCACGGGGCGCAGGGACAGAGGCTCCAGAATATCGGCGAACAGCGCGAACACCTCGGCATCCGCCGCCGCCGGATCGTCGCGGGCGAACACCTCGAACCCCGCCTGGAAATATTCGTTGGCCCGACCGGTGGGCCGGTCCTGCCGCCGGAACACCTCGCCCAGATAGGCATAGCGCGCCGGGTCGTCGCCGCGCGCCATGTGCGCCTGCACGACGGGCACCGTGAAGTCGGGCCGCAGCATCATCTCGCCGCGCACCGGGTCGGCGGTGACATAGGCCCGCGCGCGGATATCCTCGCCGTAGAGGTCGAGAAGGGTTCCGGCGGGCTGCAGGATGTCGGTCTCGATCTGGGTCGCGCCCGCATCAAGGAAGGCAGTCAGGATCGCCTCTCCGGTGGCGCGGGCGTCGGCCTTGGTCGCCATCAGCGGCCCAGCATCTTGCGGACCCCGGCCACCAGATCGGCGCGGGGGACTTCCACCTGTGCGGGGCGGGCCTTCCATTCCTCCAGGCTCGCGTTTTCGGCGATCTTCGCGCCCGCGATCAGGTCTTTCAGGATGACGGTGCCAGCGGCGGCTTCGTTGCCGCCCTGGATCACCGCGACGGGCGAGGCGCGTTTGTCGGCGTATTTCAACTGGTTGCCGAAGTTCTTCGGGTTGCCGAGATAGACCTCGGCGCGGATTTCCTCGCCGTGCGCGCAGTTCGCCCGCCATCGCCTGATAGTCCGCCATCCGGTCGCGGTCCATGACGGTCACGACGACCGGGCCGGTGGTGTCGGCGCTGGTCCGGCCCTTGGCGTGGAGGGCGGCGAGCAGGCGGTCCACCCCGATGCTGACGCCGGTGGCGGGGACGGACTGGCCGGTGAAGCGCTTGACGAGGTCATCATAGCGCCCGCCGCCCGCGACGGACCCGAACTGGCGGGGGCGGCCCTTTTCGTCGGTGATCTGGAAGGTCAGCTCGGCCTCGAAGACCGGGCCGGTGTAGTAGCCGAGGCCGCGGACGACGGAGGGGTCGATGACGATGCGGTCGGGGCCGTAGCCTTGAGCGGCGAGAAGAGTCGGCAATCGCTTCTAGTTCGTCAACGCCTTCGCGCCCAATCACAGATCGACCTTACTACGCTCTTTCAAGGTATTCGATGGTCGCGCATGTTGAGTCTTGCAGATCATTAGTGCGAAACCATGTACTGATCTGCTGCACCTAATCGGGCATTCCTAGCAATAGCGACGTGTAAGCTAGACGCTCGGGTCTGTGACACTGTCTCAACTTTGGTCCCCAGGGCTTGCGAACATCTCGTTGGCCAATGCAAAGACATAACCACGTTTGCTATGCGCCGTCGCTCAGCCCCGCGCCCTTCGCAAAATCCCCGCTCTCGTCCTTCCGTCCCGCCCCCAGCAGCGCGCGCACCCCCTCCGCCCCCAGCCGGTCCATCTTGTCGATGGCGCGCAGGACGATCCCCCGCTCCTCCGCGAACCGCTCCGGGTCGGACGGGTCCAGCACCCCCGCCACCTCCATCACCCCGTTCAGCACCTTGCGGTTGTTCACCTTCACCACATAGTCGCCGCGCGGAATGCCGACCGCCTCCAGACAATCCGCCAGCATCGCGCAGATCTCGGCATCCGCCGCCACGCTCGACGACCCCACCGTATCCGCGTCACACTGGTAGAACTGCCGGAACCGCCCCGGCCCCGGTTTCTCGTTGCGCCAGACCGGGCCCATCGCGTAGCGGCGGTAGGGGATGGGCAGGTCATTGCGGTACTGCGCCGCGACACGGGCCAGCGGCGCGGTCAGGTCATAACGCAGCGCCAGCCAGTCCGTGTCTTCCTGCCACGCGAACACGCCTTCGTTCGGGCGGTCCACATCGGGCAGGAACCTGCCCAGCGCCTCGACGGTTTCAACGGCGGAAGTCTCAAGCGGATCAAAGCCATAGCGGTGATAGACCTCGGCGATCCGTGCCAGCATCGCCTGCCGTTCCATCACTTCCGCGCCGAAATAATCGCGGAAGCCTTTCGGCGTCTCGGCGCGCGGTCTGCGCGGGGCCTTCCCCTCTGACATATCGCCTCCGTCGGTTCGGCGCGGGTGTAGCGGATGGGGGCAGACCCGGCAAGCACGTGAAAAAAGAACTGGAATACGCGCGCGGGCGAACCATCTTAGGCAAATAACGGGGAACCGGACGCAATCCGGTCCGGAGGGGACAAGATGACGACCCGGCTACATACGGCCGAGGAGCAGATCGCGCATCTGGTCCGGGCCGTGGATGATCTGTCTGCGGTCGCCGCGCGGCAGGCGCGCGAGATCGAGATGCTGACGCGGCGCGTGTCGATGCTGATGGCGCGCGAGGCGGAAAGGGAATCCGATGCGGGCGGCGGCGTGCTGGCCGATCAGAAGCCGCCGCACTGGTAGGCTGCCGGCGCGGCGGGATGACCCGTGAAGCGGTTCGCCGAACTGTTCGCGGCCCTTGATGCCACGACATCGACGAATGCCCGGGTCGCGGCGCTGGCCGCGTATTTCCGTGAGGCACCCGACGCGGACCGCCTCTGGACCGTCGCGTTGCTATCGGGACGGCGGCCGAAGCGGTCGGTGACGACAACCGAACTGCGCGACTGGGCGGCCGAGGCGGCGGGCCTGCCGCTGTGGCTGTTCGAGGATGCCTATGCCGTCGCGGGCGATCTGGCCGAGACCATCGCGCTGGTCCTGCCGCCGCCCGCGCGCATCGCGGACGCCTCGCTGGCCGACCGCATCGGGCAGGTCCGCGCCCTGCCCCGCGATCCCGTGGCGCGGAAGGACGCGATCCTGGGCGTTTGGGATGAACTGGGCGGGGATGAGCGGTTCCTGTTCAACAAGCTGATCACCGGCGGCTTCCGGATGGGGATCAGCCAGACGCTGATGACCCGCGCGCTGGCGCAGGCGACGGGGGTGGCCGAGGCGGAGTTGCAGCACCGGCTGATGGGTGACTGGGACCCGGAGCGGACGACCTACGCGGCGCTGGTGCTGACCAATGACGGCGCGGGCGACCTGTCGCGGCCCTATCCGTTCTATCTGGCCTATGCGCTGGAAGGCGCACCTGAGGCGCTGGGCGACCCCGCTGACTGGCTGGCCGAATGGAAATGGGACGGCATCCGGGGCCAGCTGATCCTGCGCGGCGGCGCGCATCATCTGTGGAGCCGGGGCGAGGACCTGATGACGGACCGGTTCCCCGAACTGGCGCAGCTCGCTGATTTCCTGCCGCAGGGCACGGTGATCGACGGCGAGGTGCTGGCGTTCCGCGACGGCAATCCCCTGCCCTTCGCGGACCTGCAGAAGCGGATCGGGCGCAAGACGGTGCCGAAGAAGCTTCTGGCGGACGCTCCGGTGATCCTGATGGCCTATGACCTCTTGGAGGCGGAGGGGCGCGACCTGCGCGGCGGAACCCCTGTCGGTGCGGCGGGCGTTCCTGACGGGGATGGTGAAAAGCGTTCCGAAAGACGCGCCGCTGCGCCTGTCGCCCGAAGCCGATTTCACCGACTGGCCAGCGCTGGCCGTGGAACGCGCGCAGTCGCGTGACCGGGGAGCCGAGGGGCTGATGCTGAAACGCCGGTCCTCGCCCTATGGCGCGGGGCGGCGCAAGGGCGACTGGTGGAAGTGGAAGGTTGATCCGATGACGGTCGACTGCGTGATGATCTACGCGCAGGCGGGCCACGGACGGCGGGCGAACCTTTACACCGACTTCACCTTCGCGGTGCGTGACGGCGATGCGCTGGTGCCCTTCACCAAGGCCTATTCCGGCCTGACCGATGCCGAATTCGCCGAGATCACGACCTGGGTGCGCGGCCATACGCTGGAACGCTTCGGCCCGGTGCGCAGGGTGCCGCCGGAACTGGTGTTCGAGATCGCCTTCGAGGGGATACAGGAAAGCCCGCGCCACAAGTCCGGCATCGCGCTGCGGTTTCCGCGGATGGTGCGGTGGCGGCGGGACAAGCCGGTGAGCGAGATCGACACGCTCGACAATCTGCGCGCCCTGCTGGCCGGATAGTCGCTTTTCCGGATCGAAAAGCGGGCCTCCGGCGGGGATATTTCCGCTCATTGGAGAGGCGGACACCCGACGCAGCTTGCCAGCGCCGCGCCGCGCACCCTATCTGCTTCCAGTCAATCCAGGAGTGACCCATGCGCCGCAGCTTCCCCCGCCCCGTTTTCGATGCCAACACCTCGGGCGGCGACTTCGGCGACCTGCCGGACTGGGATCTGTCGGACCTCTACTCCGCCCCTGACGCGCCCGAAGTCGCGCGCGACATGGCCTGGCTGGAACAGGAATGCGCGGCCTTCGCCAAGGACTACGAAGGAAGGCTGGCGACCCTCGACGCAGCGGCGATGCTGGCCTGCGTCCAGCGCTACGAGCGGATCGACCGGGTGGCGGGGCGGATCATGTCCTATGCGGGCCTGCGCTACTACCAGAACACGCTGGACGGCGAACGCGCGAAATTCATGTCGGACTGCCAGGACCGGATCACCGCCTATTCGATGCCGCTGGTCTTCTTCAGCCTGGAATTCAACCGGATCGACGACGCCGTCTATCAACGGCTGTTCACCGGCCGGCACGCGCGCTCGCCCGCTACAAGCCGGTCTTCGACCGGATGCGCGCGATGAAGCCGCACCAGCTGTCGGACGAGCTGGAGAAGTTCCTGCACGACCAGTCCATGGTCGGATCGTCGGCCTGGAACAGGCTGTTCGACGAGACGATGGCGGGGCTGACCTTCGACGTCGCGGGCCAGAACGAGCCGATGAACCTGGAGGCGACGCTGAACCTGCTGTCCGAACCCGACCGCGCCAAGCGCGAGGCGGGCGCACGGGCGCTGGCCAAGGTGTTCGCGGAGAACGTCAAGCTGTTCGCGCGGGTGCACAACACGCTGGCCAAGGAAAAGGAGATCGAGGACCGCTGGCGCAAGATGCCGACGCCGCAGACCGGGCGGCACCTGTCGAACCATGTCGAGCCCGAGGTGGTCGAGGCGCTGCGCAACGCCGTGGTCGCCGCCTATCCGAAGCTGTCGCACCGCTACTACGCGCTGAAGGCCAAATGGATGGGGCTGGACCAGCTGCAGGTCTGGGACCGCAACGCGCCGCTGCCGACCGAGACAAGCGCACGGTCGGCTGGGACGAGGCGCGCGAGACGGTGCTCGCGGCCTATGCGGCGTTCTCGCCGGAACTGGCGGACCTGACGCAGCCGTTCTTCGAGCAAGGCTGGATCGACGCGGGCGTGAAGCCGGGCAAGGCCCCCGGCGCCTTCGCGCATCCGACCGTGACCGATGTGCACCCTTACGTGATGCTGAACTACCTCGGCAAACCGCGCGACGTGATGACGCTGGCGCATGAACTGGGCCACGGCGTGCATCAGGTGCTGGCGGCCCCGCAGGGCGAGCTGCTGTCCTCGACGCCCCTGACGCTGGCCGAGACGGCGAGCGTCTTCGGCGAGATGCTGACCTTCCGCAGGCTGCTGTCGCAGGCCAAGGACCAGGCCGAGCGCAAGACCCTGCTGGCGGGCAAGGTCGAGGACATGATCAACACCGTCGTCCGCCAGATCGCCTTCTACGACTTCGAATGCAAGCTGCACGCGGCGCGGCGCGGAAGGCGAGCTGACGCCCGACGACATCAACGCGTTGTGGATGTCGGTGCAGGGCGAAAGCCTGGGTCCGGCGTTCGACTTCATGCCGGGATACGAGACCTTCTGGACCTACATCCCGCATTTCATCCATTCGCCGTTCTACGTCTATGCCTATGCCTTCGGCGACGGCCTGGTGAACGCGCTCTATGCGGTCTACGAGGAGGGGCTGCCGGGGTTTCAGGAGAAGTATTTCGACATGCTCAAGGCGGGCGGGTCGAAGCACCACAAGGAGCTGCTGGCCCCCTTCGGTCTGGACGCGAGCGACCCGAAGTTCTGGGACAAGGGCCTGTCGATGATCGCCGGGATGATCGACGAGCTGGAGGCGATGGAGGGGTAATCTTTTTTATTTAATTATTTCATTAATATATTTTTTTTATTTTTATTATTTAAATATTTTATAATATAAAATTAAATATATAATATTAATATATAATATAAATAATATTAATAATAAATAAATAAAAATTTAATATCAATAATTAAAAAATTTATTAAATTTATATCAATAATAATCATATAAATAATTAATAAATAAATCAACATAAAATAAAAAAATAAAAATAAACAATTCATCAATATATAAAATATATTTATAATTATCAAAATATTATACATATTTAATTATATAAAAAAAAAAATATTTCACACAAACAAAACAATTAATATAAATAAATACAAAAAACAACTTCAATTAATCAAAAATACACAACAAAAATCGAAACACTTTAATTAAACAAAAACAAAAAATTCACAACACAACACCAAAAAACACACAGCAAAAATACAAAAAATACACAACACAACACCGAAAAACACACTGCAAAATCCAAAAACACACAACACAAATCAAACACGCGCAGCGCAAGGCCGAGGAGGATGCACAGCGCAAGGCCGAAGCGGACGCGCAGCGCAAGGCCGAAGCCGATGCGCAGCGCAAGGCCGAAGCGGATGCGCAGCGCAAAGCCGAAGCGGACGCGCAGCGCAAGGCCGAACCAGCGGGCCCAGTTGTGACCAAGCGTACGACCACGCGGCGTGTATGAAGGCACCTTCAAGGACGGCAAGCAGCACGGCCAGGGCACTTACCGGCTGCCCAACGGCTATGAATACACCGGCGACTGGGTCGAGGGCGAAATCCTGGGCCAGGGCACGGCGAAGTTCCCGAACGATCGTCTATGTCGGCCAGTTCGCCAATGGCAAACCTAGTGGCAGGGGCAGCATCACCTTCGCCGACGGCGCACGTATGACAGCGACTGGGCCAAGGGTGAGATTCAGGGCGAAGAATCGCGACCTATTCCAATGGCGTGACTTACATCGGCGAATTTAGTAAAGCACTGCATCACGGCAAGGGTCGCATGGAGGCACCCGGCGGCTATGCCTATGACGGCGACTGGGTGATGGGCGTAAAGGAAGGCAAGGGCAAGATCACCTACCCGGATGGCGCAGTCTATGACGGCGACATGCTGAAGGGCGAACGCGCGGGTCAGGGGACACTTACAACCAAGGACGGTCTGACCTACGTCGGCACATGGAACGACGGGCAGATCAACGGCCTGGGCAAGCTGACGCAGGCCAACGGGGATGTCTATGAGGCGCTGGTGGTCGGCGAGCGGGACGGCACCGGCACGGTGATCTATGCCAACGGCGACACCTATGAGGGCGGCTTTGCCGAGGACAAGCGGCAGGGCAAGGGCGTGTTCCGGGGCACCGACGGCTATGTCTATGACGGCGACTGGGTCGAAGGGCGCATCGAGGCACGGGCATTGCGACCTATTCCGACGGCTCAGTTTATGAGGGTGACTTTAAGTCCGACTTTTCCGAGGGAAAGGGCAAGATCACCTATAAGGACGGCTCGACCTATGAGGGCGACTGGGTCGCGGGGGTGATCGAGGGAAAGGGCATCGCGCGCTATGCCAATGGTCTGGTCTATGCGGGCACTTCAAGGCGGGCGAGAACGACGGCAAGGGCAAAATGACCTACCCGGACGGCTATTCCTATGTCGGCGACTGGAAGGACGGCAACCGCGCGGGTCAGGGGGTGGCGACCTATGCGGACGGCACGATCTATACCGGCGGCTTCGTGGCGGGCCAGCGCGAGGGGCAGGGCGAGATCGTGATGAAGGACGGCTTCCGCTATGTCGGCGGCTGGAAGGCGGGAGAGATCGACGGCAAGGGTGCGGCGACCTATGCCAACGGGGACGTCTATGAGGGGATGTTCAGCGCGGGCAAGCGGCAGGGCGAGGGGACGATGCGCTATGCGACCGGCGAGACGACAGCCGGGGAATGGACGGACGGGACGCTGACCAAGGCTGCGCCATAGACGGGATGATCGACGAGCTGGAGGCGATGGAGGGCTAGGCGGACACCTCGTTCGCCCAGACCATGTCTATCATCGCCTGCGTGCCCTTCGCGTCCTCCAGCGTCCAGGGATAGTCGCCGCCGTCGCGGATCTTGCGCCCGAACGCTTCGACCTGCAGCCGGTACTGCCGGGCGCCGGGAAATCGCCAAGTCTGGTCGGGTTCGCCCGCGCGGAACAGATGCACCTGCGCCTCGGCAAACGTGCCTGCGTTGAACGGGCCGTTCGCGACCTTGATCATGCCCTTGGTGCCCTGGAACGTCACCTCCTGCCGCGGAAACAGCCGCATCGAGGTGATCGAGGAATAGGTGAAGTTGCCGGTCGGCCCCCTCATGTCGGCGGTGACATGGGTCCAGACATCGACCCCGCCCTCGCGTCGCACCCGCGCCGACAGGCGCGCAGGCTCTGCCCCCGTCACCCAGCGCGTCGAGCCGAAGGTATAGACGCCGATATCCGGGATCGATCCGCCGCCGGTCTCGGGCCGGTTCCGGATGTTGTCGGGATCACCCCGGTTGTCATAGCTGAAGGCTGTATCGACATGGTCGATCTGCCCGATCGCCCCCGACCGCACCAGATCGCGCGCCTTCCGCCACTGCGGGTGGTGCACGATCATGTAGGCCTCGGTGGCGAACAGGCCGGTCCGGTCGCGCGCCGCGATCAGGGCGTCGATTTCGGATGCTTTCATGGCGATGGGCTTTTCGGTCAGCACATGCTTGCCCGCCTCCAGCGCCTTCAGCGTCCATTCGACATGCAGGTGGTTCGGCAGCGGGATGTAGACGGCCTCGATCTCCGGATCAGCAAGAAGAGCGTCGTAGGAGGCGTGAACCCTCAGATCGGGGGCGAAAGCGCGGAAGGCGTCGGCCTTGGCGGCGGTCGAGGTCGCAAGCGCTGAGAACCGCGCGCCTTCGGCTTCGTGGATCGCGCGCGCCATATGCTCGAGCGCGAAGTTCGCGGCACCCAGAATGCCCCAGTTCACCGGTTTCATGTCTGATCTCCGCCCTTTGCCCCTGCGCCCGTCCCCCGCGCGACGGCCGGAACCTAGCCGGGGTTGATGACCGGCGCAATTGCACAGTCCGGGCGCGCAGTCACGCCCGGCGCGCAGGCCGGACATGCCGAGATTGCATAACGGGGCAGTCGCCGCAGGATTAGGGTCCGCAGGCCGTCGATTCGGCGGCATGTTTCAGGAGAAACCCATGACCGCCCACGGCACCGATGCCACCGGCAACCGGGGCCATCGGCCCCGTCGGATTGTGGCGCTCGCCAGGCTTCGGACCTATCTGCTTGGCGTGCCGCCCGCGCGCCTGCTGTTCGCGGGCTATCTGTCCTATGTCCTGATCGGCTGGGCTTTGCTGATGACCCCTGCGGCGCAGGAGGTGCCTGTCGGCGCCATCGACAGTCTGTTCATCTCGGCCTCGGCCATGTCGACCACCGGTCTTGCGACCGTCGACACCGGAACCAGCTTCACCTTCTGGGGCGAACTTGTCGTGCTGCTGCTTATCCAGGCGGGCGGGCTGGGTTACATGACCATCGGGTCCTTCGCCTATCTGTCGCTGTCCGGCAGGCTGAGCGGTTTCCGGGTGCACGCAACCCGCGCCGCGTTCGGGTTGCCGGAAACCATCGCCCCCGCCCTTTTCATCCGGTCGGTCGTCGTGTTCACCCTGCTGGTCGAGGCCGCAGGGGCGTTCGCCCTGACCGTCATGTTCTATCATCGGGGCGTGCCCGATTTCCTCTGGCAGGCGATCTTCCATTCGGTGTCATCCTTCTGCACCGCCGGGTTCAGCCTGTTTGCGACCAGTCTGGAAGCCTACAAATCCGACCCAGCCGTCCTGCTGACGATCTCGGCCCTGTCTGTTCTGGGGTCGATCGGGTTCCTGATCGTCGTCGATATCTGGTTCTGGATGACCGGCCGCATCGCGCGTCTGGGCTTCACATCAACCGTCATCCTTCGGATGACGGCCTGGCTGATCGGGATCGGCACGCTGGCCGTGATGATCGCCGATCCGGTCATCGCGGCGATGCCGTTCGGCGAGCGGCTGCTGAACGGGTTCTTCCAGGCCATGTCAGCCTCGACCACGGTCGGGTTCAACACGGTTCCTGTCGGCGGCATGGGCATTGCCGCGCTGTTCGCGCTGATCGTCCTGATGCTGATCGGCGCATCGCCCGCAGGCACGGGCGGCGGGTTCAAGACGACGTCTGCCGCGGTGATCGCGGGGCTGGTCCGGTCGGTCCTGCGCGGGCGCGGGCAGGTCCAGCTGTACGGCCATGCGATCAACGAGAACCGTGTGCATCTCGCGGCGGCGGCCTTCGCGTATTACCTTGCCTCCATGTCACTGGCCCTGTTCGTGCTGCTGCTGGTCGATCCCGGGGCCACGTTCGAGGCGACGCTGTTCGAAGCGGTGTCGGCGATGAGCACGGTCGGGCTGAGCATGGGGCTGACCGGATCGCTGAGCGATGCGGGCAAGCTGATCGTCACGCTTCTGATGTTCGCGGGGCGCGTCGGGTTCCTGACCTTCGGCATCGCCATCGCGCTGCGCGGGCGAAGTGATGCCAAACTGGCCGAAGCCGAACTCGTGCTGTAGCAAAAAGGCCGGATGCCATCGCATCCGGCCCTGTTTTCACGGTGACCCTGACCGGGGTGCCGGGTGTCAGGCGCTTTCCAGCATGCCCTTCTCGCGCGCAAGTTCGCGCATGCGGTGCTGCAGCTTCTCGAATGCCCGCACCTCGATCTGGCGGATGCGTTCGCGGCTGACGTCATAGCGTTCCGACAGGTCTTCCAGCGTCACCGGTTCGTCCTTCAGCCGCCGCTGCATCAGGATGTCGCGTTCGCGGTCGTTCAGCGCGTCCATCGCGCGGGTCAGGAGTTCGCGGCGCGCGTCCAGTTCCTCGGCCTCGGCATAGTCGCCGGCCTGATCCGCATCCTCATCCTCCAGCCAGTCCTGCCACTGGCTGGTCGTCTCGCCGTCCGAGCCTACCGTCGCGTTCAGCGAGGCATCGCCGCCTGCCAGACGGCGGTTCATCGCGATGACCTCATCCTCGGTCACGTTCAAGTCGCGCGCGATCTGGGCGACATTCTCGGGCCGCAGATCACCTTCCTCGAGCGCGCCGATCTTGTTCTTGGCCTTGCGCAGGTTGAAGAACAGCTTCTTCTGCGCCGATGTCGTGCCAAGTTTCACAAGGCTCCACGACCGCAGAATGTATTCCTGGATCGACGCCCGGATCCACCACATCGCATAGGTCGCAAGGCGGAAGCCGCGTTCGGGGTCGAACCGCTTGACCGCCTGCATCAGGCCCACATTTGCCTCGGAGATCACCTCGGCCTGCGGCAGGCCGTAACCGCGATAGCCCATGGCGATCTTGGCGGCCAGCCGCAGATGCGACGTGACCATGCGGTGCGCCGCTTCGGTGTCCTGCGCCTCGGCCCAGCGCTTGGCCAGCATGTATTCCTCTTCCGGTTCCAGCAGAGGAAACTTGCGGATTTCCTGCAGATACCGGTTCAGACCCTGCTCGGGGCTGGGTGCGGGAAGATTGGCGTAGGTGCTCATGTCCTCTGTCCCTTTCACGGCCCCTCATCAGGCGACCGGATGTGCGACCTATGTGCAGATGCGCATCCCTTCAAGATGCCGCCCGCCACACCGGCCCTGCGCGGATCATACGTGTCATCCCGCGCTTAACGAAAGATGAAGACCGATCCGTCGGGAAGACCAGTCCTGTGTCAGGATTCTCACGCCTTTGTCACTGCCGCAGCGCAGCGAGAAGGGCCGCCATGTCCGGCGGCAGGGCCAATTCAAAGCGCATGGCGATGCCCGTCACGGGGTGGGCGAAGCCCAGCGTCGCGGCATGCAGCGCCTGGCGCGGGAAGGTGTCCGCCGCAGCGGCGGCGGCCGGCCCCAGCGCGCGTTCCGGGGTGCGCCGACGACGGCCATAGGTCTGGTCGCCGATCAGCGGGTGCCCGACATGGGCCATGTGAACCCTGATCTGATGCGTGCGGCCGGTTTCCAGGCGGCATTCGGCCAGCGACACGGCGGGCGGCGCGCCGAAGGCTTCCGCCACCCGGACGCGCGTCACGGCGTGCCGCCCGCCCTGCGCCACAACGGCCTGCCGCTGACGGTCGGTCGGATGCCGGTCCAGCTGGGTGGCGATCCGCAGCACGCCGCCCGCCTCGAACCCGACGCCGCGCAGCCCGACCAGCCGCGGGTCGGATGCGGACGGCACGCCGTGGATCACGGCAAGATAGCTGCGGTTTGCCGAATGATCCTCGAACTGGGCCGCAAGACCCTGATGCGCCCGGTCCGTCTTGGCCACAACCAGCAGGCCGGACGTGTCCTTGTCGATCCGGTGGACGATGCCGGGCCGCCGGGCACCGCCGATGCCCGACAGGCTGTCGCCGCAGTGATGCAGCAGCGCGTTGACCAGTGTGCCCGACCATTGTCCCGGTGCCGGATGCACGACCATGCCAGCTGGCTTGTCGATGACGATCAGGTCGGCGTCCTCGTAGGCCACGGTCAGGGGAATATCCTCGGGCGCGGCTTCGATATCGCCTGCCTCGGCCAGGACGATCTCGACCAGGTCTCCCTCGGCCACGCGCGCCGTGGCGTCGGTCAGGACAACACCATCCCGGCTGACCGCGCCGTCGCCGATCAGGCGCGCCAGGCGCGACCGCGACAGGGCGGCGTCCGACGGCACGTCACGCGCCAGAGCCTTGTCAAGGCGCGGCGGCGGGTCGGCCGCGATCGTCACACGAAGGACCGTCGTCCCGATGTCCGACACGAAGAACGCCCCCGATGCTGGTCCCGAAGCCGCCGGACCCCGGATTGCAGGATTGGTCGCGCTTGGCGCTGGCCAGACCCCTGATCGTGGGTGTGATACCGTCAGTCGGCCCGCTTGTCATCGGTCTGCCCGACCTCGCTGCGGCAGGCCGGTTCATGTCCAGCCGCCCACAAAAAAAGAAAGGGCCCGAAGGCCCTTTCGTATTCTCGGTATTGCGTTGCTTGTCGTCAGACAGCGGCGCTGGCATCCAGCTTGCGGCGGCGCGCCACAGCACCAAGTCCGCCAAGTGCGCCCAGCAGCAGCAGGCCAGCCGCCGGAACCGGGACAGCCGACAGGTTGACCTGGAATTTGATGTCGTTGCCGCCCGTCCAGTTCACCGTGAACAGCTGCGCGCCCGCCAGACCTGCCTGCGGGAAAATCACCTTCGCCGCGCCGACATAGTTGATCGCGTTCGTCACCGGATCGATCACCTGGCTGAACGTGAATGCGCTGCCGCCCCACGAACCCGTCAGGGACGTGAAGCGCGAGCCCTTCACGAAGAAACTTACGATCGCCGTGCTGATGCCGGTCGACTTGTAGGGGTTCACATAGGTGTTGGCGGTGAACCCGCCGGTGCCGGCAATGATGTTGCCGCCGAACTGGAAGTCGTCGGCCCCGAGATTGATGTTTCCGGCATTGTAGACCTTGCCGAACAGGCTGCCCATATTCACGACTGTCGTCGCATGAGCGAGAGCAGGAGCAACCGCAAGAATCGCAGCCGCAACAAGCATTTTGATTTTCATATCGTTACCATCCCAAACACGCCGCAAAACGCGGATTCCCACATTGCATATGGTAGCAAGACTCCGCCGATGTTGACCAGCAGTTTTTGCCGCTTTTCTGCCGTTTTCCTGCCCGACGCCCGCCGCATTGCTGTTGGCGAGCGGCGGTCGCAGCCCGGCACCGGATACTGGCGGGCCAGTCATCAGCCGGTGGTGTCCACCACGACACACGGATAATCAAATCCGATCAGGCAGTTAGAGTTGACGGCGCGACCGGCCAGCCCATCAGCCCGATGACTTGCGCCAAAGCATCGCGGTCTGAAATCACACGTCAGGCAGAAACCGATAGTCTCGGTTCGGCGAACAATCCGGAGCGGTGTGCCGGTGGCGCTGGGGGTTTGGTACCGACACCCCGGCTCGAACGGGGGACCCCCAGATCCACAATCTGGTGCTCTAACCAACTGAGCTATGTCGGCACTCGGGCCGCGATGTAGCGCTGCAGGGGCATGAATGCAAGCGCCACTGCCGGGCCCGGACGCGGCAGGGTCAGCCTTGCCCGACGGCCGAAACCGGCGTAGCGAAGGGCCGGGAAGCGGTCGGGACGGGCACCATGGGCATCGACAAGCAAAGCGACGTCGCAGCGAACATCCAGATCGGCCCGACCTCGGTCGGGATGGTCCGCATCTACATAGAGGCGGACAATGGCGTCGAACTTCCGATGGATTTCGACCCCGAGGAAGCCGAGGAAATCGCCGATGAACTTCGCGCAGCCGCCGAGGCAGCCCGAGCCATGGCACCCAAGTCTACGTCCAAACCTCGGAAACGGTGACGCCGGGATCGCGCAGAGCCTGCAGACGCAGGGCGGCGTGGCGGGCGAACTTCTGCAGCATCACCTTGCGCCGCGCACCAGCCAGCGGCGTCTCCGGACCCAGGCGGACAATTTCGGCATCATAGGCGTCGGCCAGGATCAGCCCCGTCTCGTCCGGCAGCAATTCGGTCGGGAAATCGCCATCGACCGCCCAGAAGAACCGGTCGCACCAGTCCAGATAGCCCTGCCACTTGCGGTCGGACAGGAAATCGGCCCGGCCCGACTTGCATTCCACCACCCAGACCTCGCCCCTTGGCCCGATCGCCAGCACATCGACCCGCAAACCCGGCGCGGGGGTGAATTCCTCGACCGTGACAAAGCCGTGGCCCAGCAGGTGCCGTGCGACGCCGCGCGCCAGAAGCTGGCCGGGCATCATCGCCAAATGTGAATCGGTCATCGCGTCCCGCATCAGGAAATAATGAACAGAGAGTGAACATCTGTCCAGCAGAACTGCGTCGTCCACCAAACGTCGGATTGCCATCGGCCTGCCTTTGCACTAGGCGCTGACAAAAGTCACTGGACCAGAACAAATGCCCGCAACAGACCGCACGGCGGTGTCCGGCAACATACCGGCAGAATCCGCCGCGCCAGCAAAGTCGCTGGCCGTTCGGATCGGCGATTGGTTCTTCTGGTCACGCAACGTCACATTTCCTGCCATCCTTCTGGTCATGTTCGTCGTGTTCAAGCCGGCGAACACGCAGTTCGGTTCGCACGGCGGCGAAATCGCAATGGACATGTTTGCGGCGCTGGTTGTCCTGTCCGGCCTGGTGCTGCGGTTTGCCACCATCGGCTGGGCCTACATCGACCGCGGCGGCCGGAAGAAGAAGGTCTACGCGAGCAAGCTGGTGAGCGAAGGTTACTTCGCGCTGTCCCGAAACCCGCTCTATCTCGGGAACATGCTGATCTATTCAGGCGTCTTTCTGTGGCATGGCAGCCTTGCCCGTGATCCTGATCGGCATTCCCCTGTTCTACGCGATCTATTCCGCGATCATCGCCGCCGAGGAACATTTCCTGACGCGGACCTTCGGCGACGACTATCGTGCCTATGTCGCCCGCGTGCCGCGCTGGATACCTGATCTGCGGCGGCGGCGGGAGGTGACGGCAGGGATGAGTTTCAGTCTGAAGCGATCCGTCGTGAAGGACTACACGACCATCTACAATGCGCTGGTCATGGTGATCCTGATCGAGGTGCTCGACCGCTACTGGTGGCAATCCCGTGCGGACCTGATCCATGCTTCGGAACTTGCGGGCGTTCTGATCCTGCTCCTGAGCGTTGCGGGCCTGGCGGTCAGGACGTTCAAGAAGCGCGACCATCGCCGCAGGGCCGCTTTGGCGCGCTAGGGTCCGACCGGCCCGGTCGGCAGAGAGGGCCATTTTCCTATCGTGCTTGCAGCAACGGTGCCACGCGCCTATCTTCACCGATGGCGGGTTCTGCTCTTCTCGTGTCGGACTTTTTTCCAGTGGCCGATAACCATTCCTGAGGGAGCTGGCTCTGCCGGGATCCTGGTCCCGGTATCTGGCGCCCACCTGACTTGTCAGGCTCTCGGGAAAATACCATCCGCACGGTCGCTGCGGTTCCCGCCGCCCATCCCGCTCAGCGCTTGTGGATAACCGCGACCTGGTCGCGCCGGGTCTTGGTGTATTTCACCTGGAACATGAAGCAGCCCGAAATGTCCGGCGCGAGCGCGGCAAAGGCCGCTTCCATGGCAGCGTCGCTGTGGGAAAACGCGCGGCGTTCGGAAAAGCCGCGGAACAGGTCGGCCGTCTTGGTGATGCCCTTGCGCTCATAGGCGTCGGGCTGCCAGCGCAGGTCCTCGATCACGTAGAGCCCGCCCGGTGCCAGCTTGGGGAACAGTTCCAGAAACGCATTCTGCTGGTGGTGCGAGGCATGGCTCGCATCGTCGATGATGATGTCGAACTCCGGCATCGTGGCCGCCGCCGCCGCGATGTTCGCGCGGTCGTCCATGTCGCAGCGGTGAAACGTGAAGCGCTTGTCCGAAAACCAGCTGAAATCGGACACGTCGAGCCCGTGGATATGCGCCTTGGGGAAATACTCCAGCCACATCCGCACCGAGGGAAGGTCGGTCGTCTTGCGGTCCGCGCCCAGCCCGTGTTCCGGCCCGCCGATCTGCAGCCCCATCTCCAGAAACCGGATCGCCCGTTCGCGGTAGGGCAGGAACAGCATCTGGTAAAGCTCGGTGTAGCGGTGCTTGCCCGATCCCTTGTCGGACCCGTAGCGGTCGGCCATGTCCGTCAGATTCGGGATGCCCAAGGGCTGCGCTGCGGGCGTCCCTGCGGGTTTCGGTCTTGCGGTTGCCATGGTCTGCTCGTCTCCCGTGCCCCGCCTCTGCGGGCGGGCTTCCGGCCGGAATCTGACAGATCGGCCCCGGACGGGAAACTGTTTTCTTTGGACTTCCGCGCCGGACCTCGGGCACCTGCCGCCGGCGAGGTCAGCGCCCGATGAAGTCGCCCTTGCCGAGTTCCACACCGTTATGCCGCAGGAGGTTGTAGGCCGTCGTCAGGTGGAAGTAGAAATTCGGCTGCGCGGCATTGCTGAAATAGCTCTGCCCCGGCAGCGTGATGTCCTGACCGCGCGCCTTGAAGGTCACATCGCGGGTCGCCGCCCCGTCCAGCATCGCAGGCGTGACGGTGCCGAGAAACGCGATGGTCTTCGCGATCCGGGCCTGAAGGTCGGCGAAGGACACCTCTGTATCCTCGTACGACGGCACCGGAAGCCCGGCCAGCCGCGCCGCAGCCCCCTTGGCAAAGTCCGTGACCAGCTGCACCTGGCGCGTGAAGTGAAACATGTCGGGGAACAGGCGCGCGGTCAGGATCGCGGCCGGGTCGATCTTCTTCGCCTCGCAATGCGCCTCGGCCTTGGTCAGGACTTTCGACAGGGCACCGAGCAGGTGGGACATGGGGGCGACGGATTGGGCGTGCATTTGGGCTCCTGCTGGACCGGGAACGGGTCGCGGCGCTTGTGACATGGAGGGCGGCCCCCTTCAACCCGCGTCGATCCGCCGCTAGGCTAGGTTCCATGACCGAAACTCCCGCTCCCCCGCCTGCCGACCTGCCGCTGGCCGGGCGGGACGGGCTGCCCGATGACCTGCGCGTGCTTCTGGCCGACTATCCCCGCGACGGCTGGTCCGCGCATCCCGACTTCAACGGGCTGGTCGCGTTCTGGCTGGACCGGCACGGCGAATTCCGCCGCCTGATGGCGGCGATGAAGGGCGATGCGGAAAGCCTGATCGGGCACGGGATGGACGCCGAACGGTTCCGCCAGCGGCTGTCACGGTCGGGATCGACGTTCCTTCAGCACCTGCATGGGCATCATCAGATCGAGGATTCCCACTACTTTCCGCAGCTTGCCAAGATGGAGCATCGCTTGCAGCGCGGCTTCGACATGCTGGACCGCGACCACCACGATCTGGAGGGCTGGCTGAAACGCTTCGCAGACGAGGCGAACGCTGCGCTGGCGGCCCCCGACGACGCCGCGCTGCGCGAGGCGGCGGCGCGGTTCCGGGGCGGGCTGAAGGGGCTGGGCCGGATGCTGGACCGGCACCTGACGGATGAGGAGGACCTGATCCTGCCGGTCGTGCTGAAGCATCGAGTGGGGTAAAGGAACGCTGGTTACAAGAGGACTTCGGTTGAAGAATCTGTTGCACCAACACATTCGATCTTGGTGTCCGACGCTATTCCGGCAGTTCCACCAATTCTATCAGATTGCCCCATGGGTCAGCGACGAAAGCCACGCTGTACCCCAGTTCCGGGACCTCGAACGGCCCCTGGTACGTTTTTACCCCCCGCTCACGCAGCGTCGCAAGTGCGCGCGCGTGACTTGGAACCGAGAATGCAAAATGGTGATAGCGGCAAGGTCCCAGGGTCTCCCAGAAATCGGCTGGCAAGGGGCTCCGTCGTCCGTCGCGTTGCCGCCGATGATTTCGATCAAGGATGCGTTGTCGCCAGGTGCTGCCAGATAGGCAAGCTCAATACCATTTGGCCCCGACCATTCCTTGACGACCCGAAAATCGAACACTCTGACATACCAGTCCATAGCCGACTGGCGGTCAGGCACCCGAAGGCAAGGATGACTGGATTTCATGGCTGCAAAAGGCGATGTGGCGTTCGTTGCTGGGAAAGAGAATGGCAACATGACAATGCTCCTGTGTTTGGAATTCCGTTCCTTGCTCTAGCACAGTTTGGACCGTGAGCGGGTCTTCAGGGCGTAAATTCGCCATCTCTCAGGCACCAGGGCGCGACGAACCTGTTAATAATGCTGAATATTTTCTATCCGGCCTCAAACCCCCAGACACCACCGCATCACCGCCTTCTGCGCGTGCAGCCGGTTCTCGGCCTCGTCGAAGATCACCGAATGCGGGCCGTCCATCACCGCGCTGGTCGCCTCGTCGTTCCGGTGCGCGGGCAGGCAGTGCATGAACAGCGCGTCGGGCTTGGCATGCGCCATCAGCGCCTCGTTCACCTGATAGCCGCGCAGCTGGTTGTGGCGGCGTTCGCGGGCGCTTTCGGGGTCGTGCATCGACACCCAGGTGTCGGTCACCACAAGGTCCGCCCCCGTCACCGCCGCGACCGGGTCGCGCGTGATCTCGGCCCGCACCCCCCTGCCCGCGCGCGAAGTCCAGCCACTGGCGTTCGGGGTCCAGCGTTTCCGGCCCGGTGAAGGTGAAATCGAACCCGAACTGCCCCGCCGCATGCAGGAAGGACGCGCAGACGTTGTTGCCGTCGCCCGACCAGACCACCTTGCGGCCCGCGATCGGGCCGCGATGTTCCTCGTAGGTCATCACGTCGGCCATGATCTGGCAGGGATGGGTGCGGTTGGTCAGGCCGTTGATGACCGGCACCGTCGCGTGTTCCGCCATCTCCAGCAGCGTCGCCTCTTCGAACGTGCGGATCATGATCAGGTCGACGTAGCGCGACAGCACCCGCGCGGTGTCGGCGATGGTCTCGCCGTGGCCGAGCTGCATCTCCTTGCCCGACAGCACCATCGTCTGCCCGCCCATCTGCCGCACGCCGACGTCGAAGCTGACCCGCGTGCGGGTCGAGGGCTTTTCGAAGATCAGCGCGACCATCCGCCCCGCCAAGCGGCTGGTCATCGTCGGCCATGCCCTTCGGCCGGCCGTTCCGCGCGGTCTTCATCGCACGGGCGGAGTCGATCATGCCGCGCAGGTCGGCGGGGTCGGTGATGTGGATGTCGAGGAAATGCTGCATCACGCGGCCTTCGCGGTCAGCGCCGCGGCGGCGCGCGTCCAGCCGCGCGACGGCCTCGGCGATCTCGGCGTCGGTGATGGTCAGCGGCGGCAGCAGGCGCACGACGTTGTCGGCGGCGGGCACGGTCAGCACCTGCGCGCCGTAGCCCGCCTTCACCACATCGGCAGGCGCGATCCGGCACTTCAGGCCCAGCATCAGCCCCTGCCCGCGCACCGCCTCGAACACCTCCGGATGCGCCGCGACCAGCCCCTCCAGCCGCTGGCGGAACAGGCCGCCCTTGCGGTTCACCTCGGCCAGGAAGGCGTCGTCGGCGATGATCTCCATCACCCGCGCCGCCACGGCGCAGCCGAGCGGGTTGCCGCCATAGGTGGACCCGTGCGTGCCCGCGACCATGCCCGCCGCCGCGTTTTCGGTGGCCAGCACAGCGCCGAGGGGAAAGCCGCCGCCGATGCCCTTGGCGACCATCATGATGTCGGGCGTGACCCCCGCCCATTCGTGCGCGAAAAGCCGCCCGGTGCGGCCCATGCCGCACTGCACCTCGTCCAGGATCAGCAGCGCGCCGGTCTGGTCGCACAGCTCGCGCAGCCCCTTCAGGCAGGCGTCGGGCATCGCACGGATGCCGCCCTCGCCCTGGATCGGCTCGACCATCACCGCCGCCGTCCGGTCGGTGACCGCCGCGCGCAGCGCATCGTGGTCGCCCCATTTCAGATGCGTGAAGCCGGGCATCAGCGGGCCGAAGCCCTTGACCATCTTCTCGGACCCCGCCGCCGCGATGGCCCCGGTGGAGCGGCCGTGGAACGACCCGTCGAAGGTGATGATCTCGATGCGGTCAGGATCGCCCGTTCTCATACCAGTATTTGCGCGCCATCTTGATCGCCAGTTCGGCCGCCTCGGTCCCCGAATTGGTGATGAAGACGGTGTCGGCGAAGGTGTGTTCGACCAGCAGCGCCGCCAGCCGTTCCTGTTCGGGGATCTGGTAAAGGTTCGAGACATGCCAGACCTTGCCCGCCTGTTCGGTCAGCGCGGCGACCAGGTCGGGATTGGCGTGCCCCAGCGCGTTGACCGCGATGCCCGCGCCCAGGTCGAGGTATCGCGTGCCGTCGGATGCGGTCAGCCAGGACCCCTCGCCATGCGTGAAGGACAGGGGCGCGCGGTTATAGGTCGGCAGGACGGCAGGGATCATGGCGATGCTCCGGGGGCGAAGGCCAATCCGTGCCAAAGGCAGGGGGCCAAGTCAACGAAAGGGTGAAGGGACGACGAGAGACGCGCGCGGGATCAGGCGCGGCGTCGGTTCAGGCGGCTAAGGGCGGACTGCATCGTCATGCTGTCGGGATAGCTGCGGCGGCGATGTCTGTCAATTCCGTGCCGCGATGCGGCCTTCATCTGCGGTAATCGCTTGAAACCCGGGCGTCGGGATTGTATCTCGCACTGTCCCGCAAGGAATTCTGCCGTGGCTGCGCCTGACGGACGGCGCTGAACGGACGCACGGGCCGCCAAAACGCTTGCAAGGAAGCTGCGATGTCCTGGACTGACGAACGTGTGGAACTGCTGCGCAGGATGTGGACCGAGGGCCAGTCGGCCAGCCAGATCGCCAAGGAACTGGGCGGCGTGACGCGCAACGCGGTGATCGGCAAGGTGCACCGTCTGGGCCTGTCGAACCGCGTCGGCGGGGCGGATGGCGCGGACCTGCCCGAGGCACCCGTCAAGCCGGAACCCGCACGCGCCGAAACCGCCACCGCCGCCGCGCCGCGCCCGGCCGCACGACCCGAAGCGCGTGCCGCCGCGCCCCAGACCGCCGCGCCGCGCACCGAGCCCGCCCCGATGTCGGCGGCAGCCCAGCCGGTGTCGCTGCGCAAGCCGATCATCCCGGCGGGCCAGCCGCTGCCGCCGCAGCCCTCGGCGAACGAGATCAGCCCCGAGGCGCTGGCGTCGGTCCGCGAGGTCGAGAAGAAGGCCAAACGCATCAGCCTGATGGAACTGACCGAACGGACCTGCAAATGGCCGATCGGCGACCCGGCGACCGACGACTTCTGGTTCTGCGGCCTGTCGGCGACGCCGGGCAAGCCCTATTGCGAGGCGCATGTGGGCGTGGCGTTCCAGCCGATGTCCTCGCGCCGCGACCGGCGGCGCTGAGGGGCTTCGCGCCCTGATTGAAAGATCGGGGGGCGCATTGTTCGGCGGGGCGCTTGCGGCTATCCTCGCGCCCAACAGAGGCAAGAGCAGGCCCGCCCCGCGCAGATGACCGCGCTATCCGAATATCAGCGGCTGGAATGCCCCGCGCTCTGGCGCGAACGCGCGGGCGATCAGCGGCGCGACGTGATCGCCGTGTTCGGCGACGCAACGCTGGTCATTTCCGACAGCCGCAGTGGCCTCGCGCTGGCGCATTGGTCGCTGCCCGCGATCTCGCGGCGCAATCCCGGCGAACGGCCCGCCCTTTACGCGCCGGACGCCGACACGACCGAGGAACTTGAGCTGACCGACGACGCGATGATCGCGGCGCTGGGCAAGGTCCACAGCCTGATCGAGGCGCGCAAGCCGCATCCGGGGCGGCTGCGCCTGGGACTGCTGACGGGGGGGCTGGTGGCTGTGGCGGCGGTGGCGCTGTTCTGGTTGCCGGGGGTGATCCTGTCGCATACGGCCAGCGTTGTGCCCGAGGCGAAGCGCGTAGCGATCGGGCAGGACCTGCTGGCGGATGTCTTCCGGATTTCGGGTGCGGCCTGTTCGGCGCCCGAGGGGCGCGCGGCGCTGGAGCGGCTGCGCGAAAGGGTTCTGGGCGCGGAGAGCGGCGATAAGCTGGTCGTGCTCGGGTCGGGCCTGAAAGGCGCGCGGCATCTGCCGGGGGGCTACATCCTGATCGGGCGCGATCTGGTCGAGGGACAGTCGTCGGCCGACAGCCTTGCCGGATATGTGCTGGCCGAGGTGGCGCGGGCGGAAGTGGCCGACCCGCTGCAGACCCTGCTGCGCTGGACCGGCGTCGGCCCGGCCTTCCGGCTGCTGACGACCGGCGATCTGCCGAAGGACCGGCTGATCGGCTATGCCGAGGTGCTGGTCGCGGCACCGCAGGAAACGCTGCCGCCGGAGGATCTGGCGGAACGGTTCGGCGCTGCCGGGGTGTCGGCCACGCCCTATGCCGAAAGTCTGGAGCCGGACAGCACTGGGTTCGCCGAGGTTCTGGCCGCCGCTGACCCGTTCCGGACAACGCCCGCCGCCGTCGCCCGTGCTGGACGATGCCGACTGGGTGGCGTTGCAGGGCATCTGCGGCGGCTGAGGCCAAAGCCGACCTGTGATCAGGACCTGACCTACCCGCCGTCCCGGTCAACGCAGGGTGCGCCGCAGGGCCATCTGCGTGCCCCTTGACTGCGCCTTAATATAGCTATATAGAAATATATCTGTATGGAAATTCACGGGGCAGATATGCAGGACACCCTTTCCCGAACCTTCGCGGCGCTCGCCGACCCGACACGGCGCGCCATCCTGGCGCAGATCGGCGGCGGCAGCCTGACGGTGAATGACATCGTGGCAGCCCACAGCCTGAGCCAGCCCGCGATTTCGAAGCACCTGAAAGTGCTGCAAGACGCGCAGCTGATCCGCCGCGAACGCGTGGCAACGACGCGGCCTTGCGCGCTCGATCCCGTTGGATTGAAGGCGGCGTCGGAATGGGTCGACACCTACCGGCAGTACTGGGATGCCGCCTTCGGGCGCATGGACGACCTGCTGAAAGACCTTGTCGAGAAGGAGAAGCGCGATGCTGACTGACCACCCGGCAAACAGCCTTCGCATGGAGCGGCACTTCGCCGCCCCGCCACATCTGGTCTTCGGGGTCTGGACCCGACCCGAACTGGTCGAGGTCTGGTTCGGATCGTCGCACGGGTTCCGCGCGCAGGACTGCACCATCGACCTGCGCCCCGGCGGCACATGGCGGCTGCGGAACATCAAGGGCGATGTCACCGAACATGTGACCGGCGTCTATCACGAGACGGTGCCGGGGCGGCGGCTCAGCTACACCTATCACTACGAGGGAACTGCCTTCCATTCCGTGATCTCGGTCGAGTTTCACGAAGCCGAAGGCGGAACCCGCATTCAGTTCCTGCAGACGGGTTTCCCCGACCGGACCTCGCGCGACGAACATGACTTCGGCTGGACCTTCGTGTTCAGGATGATGCAGGACGCGCTGCTTGCGGCGCATGGCATCGGGTCCGTGTGGCCCGCCATCCCTGACAAGCGGATGGACGGCGTCGCACGCGATCTCGAATTGGCGCGGGAACGCGCGGAAACCGGCCGGGAGCGTCTGCGCAACTGACGCGCGCGGCCCGGCGACGAAGGCCACGGCGCGGCCCTCGATGCGCCGACACCTCTGGAACCCTTGAAACATGGCCCGATGCCGGGCCGGAAGGAGCAGACTATGACACCGTTCTACATTGCGATCCCTGCCCGCAAACCCGACGAGCCGAAGTGGCTGCGGCACGATATCCGCGCCGACAAGGACGCGGAGTTCGAGGAATGGCCAGCCAGCTTCCGCTACGTGGCTGCTAAAAGCCCGTCCTGGTTCAGCCGTCTGGCCGCACTGTTTGCCAAGGCGTCGGCAACCGGCGGCACGGATGGCCGCTGAAGCAGAAAGATCGGGCGGTCAGGAGCGATCAGACACCTGACCGCCTCAGCCATTTGGCAGCTCCTGCGCGACCTCCCAGACGTTGCCCGCCGGATCGGCGAACGCGGCCGTGCGGCGGCCCCAGGGCCGGTCCATCGGCCCGTTGAGAAGTTTTACACCGAGCTTGGCCAGATCGGCGCAGACCGCGTCGGCATCTTTCACGTTAACGGTGTACAGCGCACGCGCCCCTGCAGCCGCACCCGCGACGTTCAGCGGCGCGATGAGCGTCGGAGCGCTTCCGGCTTCGAGAAGGTTGATGACGATATTGCCGATGCGCAGGATCGAACACACATCGTCTTCGTAGACGATCTCGTGCGTGAACACCTTCATGTAGAACGACCGTGCGGCCGAAAGGTCTTCGACGAACAGCGAAATCACCTCGAGGCCGTTCATGGCTGCGATCATCATCGTCTCTCCTGTTCGGGGGCGACTGCGACCGATCGGTCGGGTCCGGGCTGCGTCTCGACTGTCCTGCACGTAGGGAATCCGATCAAGCGGTTCGGGGCTCCCTCGACCAGCCGCCTGAACGACGTGCTGCGACGGGCGGCGACCGGTTTCGCGCCGCAGCCAGGGCAGTGGCTCGCGCATTGACCGGGGGCCCGTCCCGCCGGTTTGCGCCCCGTGTCAGCCCGCCGCCGCGACCGCCCTGCCGGTCAGCACGCCGACCAGATGCGCGCGGTATTCCGGGGTGCCGTGCAGGTCGCCGATCATGCCTTTGGCGGGTGCCTTCAGGCCCTTGACCGCATCCGCCGTGAATGACGCCGACAGCGCCGCCTCGGCCTCTTTCCAGCGGAACACCCCGCCTTCGGACGCGCCCGTGACCGCGACGCGGACGCCGGACTTGCCCTTGGCCACGAAGACGCCCGTCAGGGCAAAGCGCGAGGCGGGCTGGACGAATTTCTGGTAATTCGCCTTGTCGGGGATCGGAAAGCGCACCTCGGTGATGATCTCGCCTTCCTCCAGCGCAGTCGAGAACATGCCCTGGAAATAGTCATCCGCCGCGATCTTGCGCTTGTTCGTCACGATGGTCGCGCCCGATGCCAGAACCGCCGCCGGATAGCAGGCCGCCGGGATCGTTGTTGGCGAGCGAGCCGCCGATGGTGCCGCGGTTGCGCACAGCCGGGTCGCCGATCATCGAGGCGAGATGGGCGAGCGCCGGATAGGTCTTGGCCGCCTCGCGCGCGACCGTCGCATGGGGCGTCGCGCCGCCGATGGCCGAGCGCGCCGTCATCGGCGACGCAGACGCCGATCATCTCGGCGATGCCGTTCAGGCTGACAAGGACGGATGGCGAGGCAAGCCGCGCCTTCAGCGTCGGGATCAGCGTCTGACCGCCGCCCAGCGCCTGCGCGTCTTCCTGCTTCAGCGCCTTGGCTGCTTCCGCTATCGATTTGGCCTTTACGAAGTCGAATGAATACATGGCTTTGTCCCCCGCTCAGGCTTGCATCGCCGCCCAGACCCGTGACGGGCTGACCGGCATGTCGATATGCGTCACATGGGTCATTCCCGCGCGGTGCAGCGCGTCGATGACCGCGTTCACCACGGCGGGCGGCGACCCGATGGCCCCCGCCTCGCCGCAGCCTTTCACGCCCAGCACGTTGTGCGTGCAGGGCGTCTGGCAGGAGTAGTCGACCTGATAGAACGGCACATCCTCGGCGCGCGGCATCGCGTAGTCCATGTAGGACGCCGTCAGCAGCTGCCCTGTCGCGTCATAGGTCGTGTTCTCCAGCAGGGCCTGCCCGATGCCCTGCCCCACACCGCCATGCACCTGCCCCTCGACGATCATCGGGTTCATGATGTTCCCGAAATCGTCCGCGCAGGTAAAGGACGCGATCTCGACCTTGCCCGTATCGCGGTCCACTTCGACCTCGCAGATATAAGTGCCCGCCGGATAGGTGAAGTTCGCCGGATCATAGAACGCCGTCTCCTCGAGCCCCGGCTCCAGTGTTTCCAGGGGATAGTTGTGCGGGACATAGGCCGAAAAGGCGATCTCGCCGAAGGTCTTGGCCTTGTCGGTGCCCGCCACGCTGAACTTGCCGTCGGCGAAGGTGATGTCGCCTTCCGACGCCTCCAGCATATGGGCCGCGATCTTCTTGCCCTTGGCGATGATCTTGTCCACCGCCTTGGTCATCGCCACCCCGCAGACCGCAAGACTGCGCGACCCGTAGGACCCCATGCCGAAGGGGATTTTCGACGTGTCGCCGTGCACGATCTCGATGTTGGCCTCGGGTATCCCCAGCTGGTCCGCCACGATCTGGGCGAAGACCGTCTCGTGTCCCTGGCCGTGACTGTGCGCGCCGACCATGACGCTGATATTGCCGGTCGCGTTCACCCGCACCGTCGCCGCGTCATACAAGCCCACGCGGGCCCCCAGAACCCCGACCAGATGTGACGGCGCGATGCCGCAGGCCTCGATCCAGGTCGACAGGCCCATCCCGCGCAGCTTGCCCTTGGCCGCGCTGGCCGCCCGGCGCTTTTCAAACCCCGCCACGTCGCCGACCTGCATCGCCTTGTCCAGCGTCGCATGGTAGTCGCCCGTGTCATAGGCCAGCGCCACCGGGGTCGTATAGGGGAACATGTCGGTCGTGACGAAGTTCTTCCGCCGCACCTCGAACGGATCAAGCCCCAGTTCGCGGCACATCATGTCGACCACACGTTCCAGCGAATACGTCGCCTCGGGCCGCCCGGCCCCGCGATAGGCATCGACGGGGGCGGTGTTGGTGAAGACGGTCTTCACGTTCACATAGACGTTCGGCACCTTGTAGGGTCCCGCCATCAGCGTGCCGTGCAGGAAGGTCGGCGTGACGGTCGCGAAGTTCGACAGATACGCGCCGACATTCGCCATCGTCTCGGTCCGGAAGGCGATGAAGTGTGCCATCCTTTTCGCAGGCGAGTTCGATCGTCGTCACGTGGTCGCGGCCATGCGCGTCGGACAGGAAGCTTTCCGACCGGTCCGCCACCCATTTGCACCGGGCGGCCCAGCTTCTTGGCCGCCGCAAGCACCAGCGCCTCTTCGCCGTAGTGATAGATTTTCGACCCGAAGCCGCCGCCCACATCGGGTGCCACAACGGTCAGCTTGTTCTCAGGGATGCCAAGCACGAAGGCGCAGACCAGAAGCCGCGTCAGGTGCGGGTTCTGGCTGGTCGTCGTCAGCTTGTAGTCGCCCGTGCCGGGGAAATACTCGCCGATGGAGCAGCGCGGCTCCATCGCGTTCGGCACCAGCCGGTTGTTGACCAGCTTCAGCGTCGTCACATGGGGTGCCGCCTTGATCGCCGCGTCCACCTTGGCCCGGTTATCCTCGATCCAGCCCCAGTCGAAGCAGAGGTTGTCGGGAATCTCGTCATGGACGCGGTTGTCCTTGTTCGCCACCGCCGCCGCCATGTCGATGATGGCCGGCAGTTCGGTGATGTCGGCCACGATCGCCTCGGCGGCGTTTCGGGCCTGGGCCTGCGTCTCGGCGATCACCGCCGCGAACGCATCGCCGACATGGCGCACCTTGCCATGCGCCAGCACCGGGCGCTTCGGTTCGCGCATCGGCGTGCCGTCGCGGCTGCCGATGAACCAGCCCGCCGGATTGCCGCCGACATCCTTGAAATCCTCGCCGGTAAAGATCGCCAGCACGCCGGGCATCTTCGCCGCAGCGCTGGTGTCGATGCTGTTGATCCGGCCATGCGCGACCTGGCTGCGCAGGAAGACCGCATGGGTCTGCCCGGCAACGACGTGGTCTGCGCAGTAATGTCCCTGTCCGGTCAGAAACCGCACATCCTCGCGCCGCTTCGAACTGGCGCCTATCCCGTGATCCTTCGGCATGGTTCCTCCCTGGCCCGCGCTTATTCCGCGGCGATGCTGGCGACGCTCTGGCCCGATGCGGCCATGATCGCCTTGACGATGTTGTGGTATCCCGTGCAGCGGCAGATGTTGCCTTCCAGATAGTGGCGGATCTGCGCCTCGGAGGGTTTCGGGTTGTCCTTCAGCAGCGCCGCCGCCGACATCACCATGCCCGGCGTGCAGAAGCCGCATTGCAGCCCGTGATGGTCCTGAAACGCCTGCTGGATCTTGCCCAGCGAGCCGTCGGAATTCGCCATGCCCTCGATGGTCGTGACCTTCGCCCCGTCAACATCCGACGCGAACACCGTGCAGGCCTTGACCGCCTCGCCGTTCACATGGACGACGCAGGCCCCGCACTGCGATGTGTCGCAGCCGACATGCGTGCCGGTCAGATGAAGGTCTTCGCGCAGGAACTGCACCAGAAGCGTGCGGCCCTCTACTGCGCCGGACACGGCGCGGCCGTTCACGGTCATACTTACTGTTGTCATTGGCATCCTCCCTGACGTGAAGGGAGTTAGAGCATGGCTTTGCGGTTCTGAGAACAGGTCTTTTCAGCGCAGTCCGCGTGTTCCGATCACGAAGCCGTCGCCGCCCTCTGGATCAGCGCACAAACGCCTCGGGGAAGCCCGCGCCGCGCAGGCGGCGCAGCGCTTCCGTGGCTTCGCCAGCCGACGCGAACGGCCCGGCCAGCACCGCCGTCAGCCCGCGCTGACCTTCGCGTCGCGGCAGGCAGGCCCAGCGCGCCGATCCGGGCGGCGGCACCGTCGGCGTTCGCCGCGACGCCGAACGCCCCGACCTGAATGTAGAAGCGGCCCGTGGCTGCCGCAGCGCGCGCCTGTCGCAGCAGGTGCGGCTTTGGCCCCGACGCCGCGCAACGGGTTCAGGCGGCCATCGTCCCAGGCGGGCTTGAAGCCCTTCGGCGCAGCCGTGCTGCCGATGGTCGCTGTCTGCTCGAACGGTTTCCCGCATGCCGCAGCCCCGTCGCGCACGACACGCAGCCCCGCCATCTTCAGACCGTTCAGATAGCGCACCGGGTCGGCGACCGGCGGGCCGCAGCGGGTGATGCGCCGCCCGTCGGACAGGGTGTAGCGTTCAGCGGTCGCCGCGCTGTCGGCGCACTGCGCAGCACCCGACGACGGTGGCGACGGCGACGATGCGCACGGGGGCCGCGCTTGTGTCGCCGGTCGGTTCCGCGATGCGCCTCACCTTGCGCTTCTGTGCCGCAGGTTTCGTCATGGCGACCTGCGGTGCCGCGCCGTCGCCACGGCCGGTTGCGGCGGCGGCGGCAACAGGGGCCGGTTCGGCGGCGGGTGCGACTGCAGCCTGGCCTGGCGTCGGCGTCTGGCCGCACATCACCGTCCGGTCCTGCCGGACGCGCGGCACCCAGGACACCGTGCCGCCGAAGCCTGCGCGCACAAAGACGCAGCCCTTGCTGTCGACATACTGTGCGCCCTGATAGCTGGCGGGCGGGATTTCCGCAGGGCCGGTGATCTCGCTGAGGCTCTGCGCCAGCGCGCCTGACCCAAGGAACAGTGCAAGGCAGACAGCCAGGTGGTTCAGTTTGCCGCGCATATCCGCCCCGTCCGTTTCTTCTGCCGCCTTGGCCCGGCACTATCCGCGATGCCTAAGCTCAAGTCAAAGCCGCCCTACTTGGTGCCGAACATCCGGTCGCCCGCGTCACCCAGACCCGGCACGATATAGCCGTGATCGTTCAGATGGCTGTCCACCGCCGCCGTGACGATGGGCACATCGGGATGCGCCGCCTTCATCCGCGCGATGCCTTCGGGGGCCGCCAGAAGGCACATGAAACGGATGTTGGTCGCGCCCGATTTCTTCAGAAGGTCCACGGCGGCGGCGCTGGAATTGCCGGTCGCCAGCATCGGGTCAAGCGCGATGGTCAGGCGGTCCTTCAGCCCGGTCGGCACCTTGTAGTAGTACTGCACCGGTTGCAGCGTTTCGGGGTCGCGGTAAAGGCCGACGAACCCCACCCGCGCCGCCGGGATCAGTTCCAGCACCCCGTCCAGCAACCCGTTGCCCGCCCGCAGGATCGAGATCAGGGCCAGCTTCTTGCCGTCGATCACCGGCGCGTCCATCGGGCAGATCGGGGTTTCGATGCGCTTGGTCGTCATCTCCATCTCGCGCGTGATCTCATAGGCCAGCAGCTGGCTGATCTCGCGCAGCAGGCGGCGGAAGGAATTGGTCGAGGTTTCCTTGTCGCGCATGATGGTCAGCTTGTGCTGGACCAGCGGGTGGGTCACGACGGTCAGGTGGTCAAGCATCGGGATTCTCCAGTCTTTTCAGTATCCTGTCGCGCGTTCCTGCATCGCAGAAGGCGGCGTTGATGGATGTGCGGGCGATGTCGCGGAACATGCCGTCATCCCAGTCGAAGGCATCGTGCAGACGGTCGTATTCGCGCGCCATGGTGGTGTGGAAATAGGGCGGGTCATCGGTGGAGACCGTCACCTTGACGCCCCGGTCGTGGAGTTTCGCTATCGGATGCGCGCGCCAGCTCGGATAGATGCCGAGCGCGATGTTCGATCCCGGACAGCATTCCAGCACGATGCCCTTTTCCGCGATCTCGTCGACCAGCGCCATGTCCTCGATGGCCCGTACGCCGTGGCCGATCCGCTCCACCTCCAGATCGCGGATCGCGTCGCGCACTGACTGCGGCCCGCCCCATTCGCCCGCGTGGCAGGTCAGCCGCAGCCCCGCTTCGCGCGCCAGATCAAAGGCCCAGCGGAAGTCCTTGGGATGTCCGATCTTTTCGTCACCCGCCAACCCGAAGCCGGTGATGAAATCCCCCGCCGTTTCCGCCGCGCAAAGCGCCGTATCGCGCGCCTTGTCCGGTCCGAAATGCCGGATCGCGGTGACGATGCCGCGCAGGGTGATGCCCATCGTGCGTTCGGCGATCGTCTGCCGCCTCGCGGATCGCGTGCAGGTATTCGCGCCATGCCGACAGGTCGCGGTTGCCGCAGAAGTCGGGCGACAGGAAGGTTTCGGAATAGATCACGCCGCTGGCCGCGCTTTCCTCCAGCACGGCCAGCGTCAGGCGGTGGAAATCCTCGGGCGTCTGAAGCGTCGTGCAGGCGGCCTCGTAGACCTTCAGGAAGTGCCAGAAATCATTGATCGCATAGCTGCCGTCCGGGGCGAACAGGCCCGACAGGTCCATCTTCTTTTCCTGCGCCAGACCCTTGATGAAGGCGGGCGGCGCAGCGCCTTCCAGATGCAGGTGCAACTCGACCTTGGGCAGTGTTGCGAGGGTCACAGGAAGCTCCGCCCCGGTCCCTGCGCCGGCACGCCCAGCCACGCCGCGACCGACGCGCCGACATCGGCGAAGGCGACCTGCCCGATGCTGCCGGTCCCTGCCCCGTGCACCAGAACCGGCACCCGTTCGCGCGTGTGGTCGGTGCCCGCAAAGGTCGGGTCGTTGCCGTGGTCGGCGGTGAAGACCGCCAGATCGCCGGGACGCAGCCGCGCCAGGAACGCGCCCGCCTGCGCATCGAACCATTCCAGCGCGCGGGCATAGCCCGACACGTCGCGGCGGTGGCCGTAGAGGCTGTCGAATTCGACGAAGTTGGCGAAGGTCAGCGATCCGTCCGGGGCTTCGTCCGCCAGGGCGTGCAGATGCACCATCAGGTCGGCATCGGACTTGCCCTTGCGCAGATCGCCCACCCCCTGCATCGAAAAGATGTCGCCGATCTTGCCGATGCCGATAGGTCGCGCGCCCTGCCCCGGACGACCCAGTCCGAGCAGCGTCGGCGCGGGCGGCAGGATGGCATAGTCATGCCGGTTCGGCGTGCGTTTGAAGTTGCCGGGGCTGCCCGTGAAGGGCCGCGCGATGACACGGCCGACCTTCATCGCGTGCAGGGTCGGCGCGAGGTCCTGACAGAGCTTCAGCAGACGGTCCAGCCCGAAGGTCTCCTCATGCGCCGCAATCTGAAAGACGCTGTCGGCGCTGGTGTAGCAGATCGGCCAGCCGGTCCGCATGTGCTCGGCGCAGTGCTCCTCGATGATCGGCACGCCCGAGGCATGGCAGTTGCCAAGCGTGCCCTCGGTCCCCGCCAGCCGCGCGGTCAGCGCCATCAGGTCGGCGGGAAACGCGGGCTGCGTGTCGGGGAAATAATGCCAGTCCCACGGCACCGGTACGCCAGCCAGTTCCCAGTGCCCGGACGGCGTGTCCTTGCCGCGCGACACTTCGGTCGCGGCGCCCCAGCGGCCCTGCGGTGCCGCGCCAAGACCCGGCGCGTCGTCGCCCGAGGCGAGGCGGATCGCGGCACCAAGGCCCAGCGCATCGAGAACGGGCATCCGCAGCGGCCCAGAACGGCCCTCCTCCGCCCGTCCCGCAGCGCAGGCCAGCGCGATATGGCCCAGCGTGTTGGCCCCGGTATCGGGCACCGCGCCGTTGAAGAACGTCCCCGCATCCGGCGCGCCGCCACAGCCGGCCGAATCCATCACGATCAGAAAGGCCCGTGCCATCAGCCGACCCGCCCGATGACAAGGGGCGTGATCTCGTCCGGCGCATCGCCCGCGACATAGGCCGCCCGCAGCACCGCCGCCGCGCGTTCGGCGTCCGCTTCGGTCGCCGCGTGCACCATGCCGAGGGGCCGAGTCAGCGTCATCTCCTCGCCGAGCGCCAGCAGTTCTGAAAAGCCCACGGTCGGGTTGATCCGCTCGCCGTCGCGCAGCCGACCGCCGCCGAGGTGAACGACCGCCATGCCGATGGCCTGCGTGTCGATCGACGCGACATCGCCCGTGACCGTCCGGCAGCACTTCGTGCATCACCGTCGCCGCAGGCAACCGGTCGGGATAGCGTTCGACAAAATCCGACGGGCCGCCCAGCGACGCGACCATTTCGCCGAAGATCTCGGCAGCGCGGCCGGATTGCAGCGCCTCCTCGATCATCACCGCACCATCCTCGGGGTCGGCGGCCAGGCCCGACTGGTGCAGAACCTCGCCGCCCAGGGCCGTCGTCACCTCCATCAGGGCGTGGTTGACCGCCGATCCTGTCAGCGTCTCCATGACCTCGATCACTTCCAGCGCGTTGCCCGCCGCCGTCGCCAGCGGCTGGCTCATGTCGGTCAGCAGGGCCGATGTCCGGCACCCCGCCTGACGCGCGGTTTCAACCAGCGCCCCGGCCAGCGCCTCGGCATCGGCCAGCGTCTTCATGAACGCCCCCGAGCCGACCTTGACGTCCAGCACCAGTGCGTCCAGCCCTGCCGCCAGCTTCTTCGACAGGATCGACGCGGTGATCAGATCAGCGCTTTCCACAGTCGCCGTGACGTCGCGCACGGCATAGAGACGGCGGTCGGCGGGCGCGATGTCGGCGCTGGCCCCGACAATCGCACAGCCGATATCGCCGACAAGGTTCTGCAGGTCTTCCGTCAGCACATTGGTCCGGTAGCCCGGAATAGATTCCAGCTTGTCGAGGGTGCCGCCGGTGTGCCCCAGACCGCGGCCCGAGATCATCGGCACATAGGCCCCGCAGGCAGCAAGCGCCGGTGCCAGCATCAGCGAGACGCAGTCGCCGACGCCGCCGGTCGAATGCTTGTCCAGGACCGGTCCGGGCAGGTCCCAGGCCAGGACGCGCCCTGAGTCGCGCATGGCTTTGGTCAGGGCGACGCGGCCGCCGGGGCCGAGGCCCTTCAGCACCACCGCCATCGCAAAGGCCCCTGCCTGCGCGTCGGTCACTTCGCCCGAGGCAAGACCGCGCGCGAACCAGGACAGGTCGTCCGGTGTCGGCGTGCCGCCGTCCCGCAGGCAGGCGATGATCGACCGCGCGTCCATGCGTCAGGTGCGGTCCATGTGCGCGGCGGTGAAGCTGCCGGGCAGCAGGTCCCCGATGGTGGTGGTCAGCGTTGCGCCATCGGTGGTGGCGAGCGTCACCGTCACGCCCCGGTCGCCGAACTCGGCCAGTTTCTGGCGGCAGCCGCCGCAGGGCGGCACCGGCGCGGGGCTGTCGGCGATGACCGCCACTTCGGTCAGGCGCGTCTCGCCCGCCGCGACCATCGCGGCAATGGCCCCGGCCTCGGCGCAGGTGCCTTCGGGGTAGGCCACATTCTCGACGTTGCAGCCCACATAGACGCGCCCCGATGCGGCACGGATCGCGGCCCCGACCTTGAAGCGGGAATAGGGGGCCCAGGCGTTTTCACGCACGGCGCGGGCATCGTCGATCAGGGTCATGCGCAGGGGCCTCCGGTCAGGTCGCGCCGCGGGGACAAGGTAGCGGGGCAAGACTGGCCCTGCCCGCGCGCCGATGCAAGGTCACGCAACCTCGGTCTTGAATGCGCCGGGCAGCGAGACCTCGAGGATTTCGACGTCGTCGGACGGGTCTGACCACTTCGTCCGCATCGCGGGCGGCGTGACGAAGGCGTCACCCGGCGTCAGCTGCACCGGATCGCGTCCGTCGCCTTCCAGCGTGAACGCGCCCTTCATGACAAAACCGAACAGGATGTCGCTGTCTGTGGGTCGCCCAAACGGGCAGTCCTTGCGCTCTCCGAACAACCTGCACACCAGCGACACCTTTGGTGTTGGTGGCGATCGTCGTCTCGCGCGCGGCGTAGCCCGGCAGGCGGAACGGCGCGCCATTCCGCCCCTGCACCCACGTTGTGCACGAACCGCTGGCCCTGCCATTCGCGGTCGGGGCGCAGATGCGGCGTCGGCAGGTCCATGTCATGCTCGATCTCTGTGACATGTTCTGCCGGGACGCCGATCTCGATCACCTCGATCCCGTCGCTGGCCATCAGCACGCGGTGGCGGATTTCCGGCGGCTGGATGAAGCAGTCGCCCGCAGTCAGGCGGATCGGCGGGCCCTGATCTTCGTACACCACATCGACCCAGCCCTTGATGCAGAAGATCAGCTGGAACCCGACCTTGTGGAAATGCACCATGTCGGGCACCGGCCCGCCATCGGGGATACGGATGTGGCTGGCGATGATCGCGCCGCCCAGACGCGACGGGCACCAGATCGCGGTAGTGCATGCCCGCGCGCCCGACGACCCATGGGGCCTGATCGGCCAGACGCCGCACCACGAACGCATGTTCCGTGGGCGGCTGGATGACGGGCGGGTCAAGCTCGCTGATGGTGACGCGGGTGCCGCCGGGCGCGGTCAGATCGCGTGCGCCGCCCGCGATCAGCACGGGATCATCGGCCAGGATGCCGATGCTGCCCGGTTCGCCCTGACCCGCCTCAAGCCGGACGCGCAGCCCGTGACCGGCAAAGACCGCGACGCGGGGATCGTCTGCCGGAAAGATGCGTTCCAGCCGCATCCCGAGGGTCTTCGTGAAAAACGGAATGTCGGCGGCCAGCGCGCGCGTCGGCAGATGAACCTCGGCCCGGATGTTCTGCATGTCTTCCCCCAACCGGGCCACGCTGCCCAGCGCCGTTGTGCGAAAGCTATTCTTTCCTTCACCGCGCCAGTGTAAACCCCTTGCCAGAGGATGCGGCAGGGACGGTCGCCCCGCAAGCATCTGATAGGGTAGTTCAGCATTGAACTACCTGCGGGAGGATGGCATGGACGACGGCAGGCAGGACGACACGCGGCAGGATTTGGCCCGTCAGGCGGCGCTCGACTATCACGAGTTTCCCAAGCCCGGAAAACTGGAGATCCGCGCGACCAAGCCGCTCGCCAACGGGCGCGACCTCAGCCTCGCCTATTCCCCCGGCGTCGCCGAAGCCTGTCTTGACATCAAGGCGGACCCCGCCAGCGCCAGCCGCTATACCGCGCGGTCGAACCTTGTCGCGGTGGTCACGAACGGCACCGCCGTTCTGGGCCTCGGCAATATCGGGGCGCTGGCGTCGAAGCCGGTGATGGAGGGCAAGGCGGTCCTGTTCAAGAAATTCGCCAATATCGACTGTTTCGATATCGAAGTGAACGAACCCGACCCGGTGAAACTGGCCGACATCGTCTGCGCGCTCGAGCCGACCTTCGGTGCGATCAACCTGGAGGATATCAAGGCCCCCGACTGCTTCATCGTCGAGGACCTGTGCCGAAGCCGTATGAAAATTCCGGTCTTCCATGACGACCAGCACGGCACGGCCATCGTCGTCGGTGCCGCTGCGACGAACGCGCTGGCCGTCGCGGGCAAGCGGTTCGCCGACATCAAGGTGGTGTCCACCGGCGGGGGTGCGGCGGGAATCGCCTGCCTGAACATGCTGCTGAAACTGGGCGTGCGGCGCGAAAATATCTGGCTCTGCGATCTGGCCGGACTGGTCTATCACGGGCCGCACCGCCGAAATGACGCCGCAGAAGGCGGAGTATGCCCAAGGCGACCGCCCCGCGGCGCTGGCCGACGTCATCGCCGGAGCGGACCTGTTCCTCGGCCTGTCCGGCCCCGGCGTGCTGACGCCCGCCATGGTCGCCTCGATGGCTGCCCGCCCCATCGTCTTTGCCCTCGCCAATCCTACCCCGGAAATCCTGCCCGACGCCGTCCGCGCCGTGGTGCCCGACGCGATCATCGCCACGGGCCGCAGCGATTTTCCCAATCAGGTCAACAACGTGCTGTGCTTCCCCTTCATCTTCCGGGGCGCGCTTGATGTCGGGGCGACCACGATCAACGACGCGATGGAACTGGCCTGCATCGAAGGCATCGCGGCCCTTGCCCGCGCCACGACCAGCGCCGAGGCGGCAGCGGCCTACAAGGGCGAACAGCTGACCTTCGGCGCCGACTATCTGATCCCCAAACCCTTCGACCCGCGCCTGATCGGCGTGGTCGCCAGCGCCGTCGCCAGGGCGGCGATGGAGACGGGCGTGGCGCACGCGGCCCATCGCCGACCTTGCGGCCTACAAGCAGAAACTCGACGGGTCGGTGTTCCGGTCGGCACTCCTGATGCGCCCGGTGTTCGAGGCGGCGCGTCAGGCCGAGCGCCGGATCGTCTTTGCCGAGGGCGAGGATGAGCGGGTTCTGCGCGCGGCCAATGCGATGCTGGAGGAGATGACCGACCTGCCGATCCTGATCGGGCGGCCCGAGGTGATCGAGCGGCGCTGCGAACGCGCGGGGCTGCCGATACGGCCCGGACGCGACTTCCAGATCGTGAACCCCGAAAACGACCCGCGTTACCGCGACTACTGGGAAACCTATCACAACCTGATGGCGCGGCGCGGCGTGACGCCCGACATCGCGCGGGCCGTGATGCGGACAAACACGACCGCCATCGGCGCGGTGATGGTCCACCGGGGCGAAGCCGACAGCCTGATCTGCGGCACGTTCGGGCAGTATCTGTGGCACCTGAAGACGGTGCGCGAAGTGCTGGCGCGCGACGGGCTGCACGCCTGCGGGGCGCTGTCACTGATGATCCTGGAGGACGGGCCGCTGTTCATCACGGACACGCATGTCCATGCGGAACCGACGCCCGAACAGATCGCCCTGTCGGTCATCGGCGCGGCCCGGCATGCCCGGCGCTTCGGGATCGAACCGAAAGTCGCGCTCTGCTCGCATTCGCAGTTCGGCGATCTCGAATTCGTCCTCGGGCCGCCGGATGCGCGCGGCGATGGAGCTTCTCGACCAGCGCGACCCGGACTTCGCCTACGAGGGCGAGATGCATATCGACGCAGCGCTCGACCCCGGCATCCGCGAACGGCTGTATCCGGGCAGTCAGGCTGGAAGGGTCGGCGAATATCCTGGTCTTTGCGAATTCCGACGCCGCATCGGGCGTGCGCAACATCCTGAAGATGCGCGCGAACGGGATCGAGGTGGGACCGATCCTGATGGGCATGGGCAACAAGGCGCATGTCGTGACACCGGCGATCACGGCGCGGGGGCTGCTGAATATGTCGGCAGTCGCTGGAACGCCGGTTGAGACCTACCAATAGGCAGCATGTCGCGGGGACGGGATTAACGCGCCGTTAACCACGGATCGCACAGAAATGCCACATGCGCGCCCCCGCCGCCCTTTTGTTGCTCACTGCCTGCGCCTCGCCCGCGCCGGAAATGTTCGGCGCGACCCGCAGTCAGGTGACGCTACAGGGCATCGACTTTGTCGTGTTCCACAAGGACGACCGGGCGGAAGTCGTCCGCATGGGCTATCTGAGCCGCACCGAGCGTGCTCCGGTGCCCGGTCTGATGGTCGCAGCGGTCGAACAGGCCACCGGCTGCCGCGTCCGCCCGTCCAGCGTCACAACGGGACTGGCCGGCGACACCGGCGAGGCGCGCATGCAGGTCGACTGCTGACGGGCACCGTCGACGCGGATTTCGCCTTGACGCCGCGACGGAAAGCCCGGTCTGATCCGTTCCTGCATAAGGGCAGAACAAGGGGACCACATGCAACCGGCAGGCTATTCGCGCATCCAGATCACGTTGCACTGGGTCATCTTCCTGCTCGTGGCCGGGCAGTTCGTCTTTCACGACGCGATTGTCGCCGCCTGGCGGGGCTGGCGTCAGACTGGCACGGCGACACTGACGCCGCTGGCAGTCGGGCATCTGGCGGGCGGGACGCTGGTGCTGATCCTGGTGCTGTGGCGGTTGCAGGTGCGCCGTACGCGCGGCGTCCCCGGCCATCCCGAAGGTGGATCTCCGATCCAGCACACCATCGCCAATATCACGCACTGGGCACTCTATGCGCTTCTGGTGCTGGTACCCCTGACCGGGCTTGTGGCCTGGGTCGGCGGTGTCGGGGCGTCGGCCGGGGCGCATGAACTGCTCAAGAACATCCTGTTCTTTGTGGTACTGCTGCACTTCGTCGGCGCGATCTACAACCAGTTCTTCCTGAAGAACCACCTGTTCGCCCGGATGATGAAAGCGCGGGACTGAACGGGTCCAACACGCATCTGGTCCGAAAACCGCTGCGCACTTTTCCGAATGCGCTCAGCTCAGGAACACCCGCAGCGACGCCTCGAATTCACGCGGTTTCTCCGCGTGCAGCCAGTGGCCCGCGCCGGGGATGCGGGCGAAGCGCGCATGTGGAAACAGCGCGCGGATCGCGTCGCGGTGTTCAGGCCGGACATAGGAGGAGTCTGCGCCCGACAGAAACAGGGTCCGGCCCTCATAGGTCCCGGTCACGTCTGGCCATCCTGTGATCCGCGCCATCTCGGCCCGCAGCACGGTCAGGTTCAGACGCCACTGCGGCGGCGCGGCCTTCAGGTCCAGCGACTGAAGCAGAAACGCCCGGGTCGCATCGTCGGGCACGGCCAGTGCCAGCGCCTTGTCCGCCTCCCCCCGCGTTGTGACGCCCGACAGGTCCAGCGCCTCCATCGCGTCAATCAGGTGCGATTGGCTGTGCGAATAGGCCACCGGCGCGATGTCGGCCACGACCAGCCGGTTGACCAGCCCGGGACGGCTCAGCGCCAGAACCATCGCTGCCTTCCCGCCCATCGAATGGCCGACGACATCCATCGCCCCGCCCTGCCCCGCGATCACCTCTGCCAGATCGCCCGCCATGTCGGCATAGCTGTGGCTGTCCGCCCGGAAACTGTCGCCGTGGTTGCGCTGATCGACCGTCACGACTCGGCGGCTATCGGCCATGCGCCGCGCGATCGCACCCCAGTTCCTCCCCGACCCGAACAGGCCGTGGACGATCAGAAGGGGCGGCAGGGCCGTGGGTTCGCCGAAGGTCTGGGTCGCCAGCATGGAAACTGACTATCCGAAGGCGCGCAGCCCTTCCAGCGTTGCAGCGCGCCCGACCGGAGGCTAGGTTCACCGCCGGGGACGGGTGGAGACAATGACATGAGCGGCGTATCCGTGCAGCAGATGGCTGACCGCGTGGCCCAGCTGATGGAAGAACGGCTGCGCATCAAGGGCGATGGCCTCGCCCGGAAGCTGCGCCGCGGCGGGCGGCTTCTGCCGCGCAAGGTGCGGGCGGCGGCGGCCTATCTGGCGGCGGCGGCAGAGCAGGCGGCGATCCCGATGCGGCAGCTGCAGGTCGATCATGCGCGCATCGCCGCAGCCTATGACACGTGCGTGCGCTATCTGAAGCCGCTGGGTCAGGGCGCGAAACGCCGGGCCATGCTGTCCAACGCCGTGGTGACGCTGGCGGCAATTCTGGTCGTCACGACCGTGCTGCTGCTGACCGTGCTGGTCTGGCGTGGGTTCCTTTAGCCCGTCACATCGTCGGATACAGCGGGAACTTCGCGCAAAGGCCCGCGACCTCGGCCCGCACCTTCGCCTCGACCGCAGCATTGTCCTCGCCGTTCGCCGACAGCCCGTCCGTCACCTCGACGATCCAGCGCGCGATCTGGCGGAACTCCGCCTCCTTGAAGCCCCGCGTCGTGCCTGCGGGGGTGCCCAGACGGATGCCGCTGGTCACGAACGGCTTTTCCGGGTCGAACGGCACGCCGTTCTTGTTGCAGGTGATATGCGCCCGGCCCAGTGCCTGTTCCGTCGCTTTGCCCGTCACCTTCTTGGGCCGCAGGTCGGCCAGCATCAGGTGGTTGTCCGTCCCGCCCGAGACGATGTTGATCCCGCCCTTCATCAGTTCGTCCGCCATCGCCTGCGCGTTCGCCACGACCTGATGCGCATAGGCCTTGAATTCCGGGCGCAGCGCCTCGCCGAAGGCCACCGCCTTGGCCGCGATCACATGCATCAGGGGGCCGCCCTGCAGGCCCGGGAACACCGCCGAGTTCATCTTCTTGGCGATATCCTCGTGGTTCGTCAGGATCAGCCCGCCGCGCGGACCGCGCAGGGATTTGTGCGTGGTCGAGGTCACGACATGCGCATGCGGCAGGGGCGACGGATGCGCGCCGCCCGCGACCAGACCCGCGATATGCGCCATGTCGACCATCAGATACGCGCCGACCTCGTCCGCGATGGCGCGGAACGCGGCCCAGTCCCAGGTCCGGCAATAGGCCGTGCCGCCCGCGATGATCAGTTTCGGCTTGGCCACCAGCGCGGTTTCGCGGATCGCGTCCATGTCCAGCCGCTCGTCCTGCTTCCGGACGCCGTAGCTGACGACGTTGAACCACTTGCCCGACATGTTCACCGGCGATCCATGCGTCAGGTGTCCGCCCGAATTCAGGTCCAGTCCCATGAACGTGTCGCCCGGCTGCAGCAGCGCCAGGAACACTGCCTGGTTCATCTGGCTGCCTGAATTCGGCTGCACGTTCGCATAGGCCGCGCCGAACAGCTGCTTGGCCCGTTCGATAGCCAGTGTTTCGGCGATGTCCACATACTGGCACCCGCCGTAGTACCGCTTGCCCGGATAGCCCTCGGCATACTTGTTGGTCATCACCGACCCCTGCGCCTCCATCACCGCCTTCGAGACGATGTTCTCGGACGCGATCAGCTCGATCTCGTCGCGCTGGCGGCCAAGCTCGGACGTGATCGACGCGAACAGTTCGGGGTCGCGGCTGGCAAGGCTTTCGGTGAAGAATCCGGCATCGCGTTGCGGGGCGTTCATGGGCGTCTCCCTCGGGTCAGGTGTCAGCGGCTATCTAGAGCACGGAAGGCTGTCAGGAAAGGGCGGAAACCGACGGGTTTGCGGCGTCGCGCGAAGCCGGGGCGCGGCCCTGCCACGCCCTGTCGGCCGCGCAGCACGTCAGTCGCCCCTTGTCTTCACGCAACTGGCAGAGGATCAATGCGCCCGAGGACAGGGACCCCATGCCAAGCGACATCGCATTTCTGGCGTCAGACGCCCCCGTCGCGCAGGCAGCACTCGGGCGACTGACGGCGCGCTATGGTCAGGTCGCAGCCGACCGCGCGACGCAGATCGTGGCACTCGGCGGCGACGGTTTCATGCTGCAGACCCTGCACCAGACCGAGAACCGCAATGTGCGCGTCTATGGGATGAACTGCGGCACCATCGGCTTTCTGATGAACGAATACTCCGAAGACAGTCTGCCCGAACGCCTGGCCGCCGCCGAGGTCGCCACCATCAACCCGCTCAGGATGCGGGCCGAACGCGCCGACGGCAGCGTGACCGAGGCGCTGGCGATCAACGAGGTCGCGTTGCTGCGCGCCGGTCCGCAGGCGGCCAAGCTGCGGATCGTGGTCGATGGGCGGGAGCGGATGGAGGAGCTGGTCTGCGACGGCGCGCTGCTGGCGACGCCTGCAGGTTCGACGGCCTACAACTATTCCGCGCACGGGCCGATCCTGCCCATCGGGTCGGACGTGCTGGCGCTGACCGCGATGGCTGCGTTCCGCCCCCGCCGCTGGCGCGGCGCGCTGCTGCCGAAGACGGCGGTGGTGCGGTTCGAGGTTCTGGAACCTGCCAAGCGCCCGGTCATGGCCGATGCGGACAGCCGCCATTCGGTGCGCGACGTGACGGCGGTCGAAATCCGGTCGGAACCGGGGGTCGTTCACCGGATCCTGTTCGATCCGGGACACGGGCTGGAGGAACGGCTGACCCGCGAGCAGTTCGAGTGAGGGGGACGTTTGGGCCGAAAGTCTTAACAACCCCCTAAAATCACTCCGCAACCCATTGAAATCATTCACGTGAAGACCGGTCCCGAGTCGGGACCTCCTATTCCGCCGCGTCCTTGCCGCCCCAGCTTTCCATCTTGCGGTAGATCGTGCTGGGGGCGACGTCGAGCACCCGCGCCGCCTTCGGCACCGACCCGCCCTCGCGCGTGATCGTCGCCTCGATCACCCAGCGTTCGATATCGGCCAGCGTGCGGCCGATCAGGCCGTCGGGCGCGCCGCCGGGTGCGGCCCGGCCCCCTGGCTCCGCAGCAGCCGGCACCCGCCCCGCGTCACGCTCCAGTCCGGGGGGCAGCATCGCGCGGGCCACGACCGTTCCCTCGTTCAGGACCACCACGTTCCGCAGAACGTTCAGAAGCTGGCGCACGTTCCCCGGCCAGCCGAACTGCCGGAACAGCGCCTTGACCTCGTCATCCAGGGCGCGGAAGCCGCGCCCTTCCTCCCGCGCGAACCGCTCAAGTGCCACGTCCGCGATCGCGATGACGTCGTCACCGCGCACCCGCAGCGGCGGCATATGGATCGGCACGACGTGGAGGCGGTAGAACAGATCCTCGCGGAACTGGCCCAGACGCACGGCCTCGACCGGGTCGCGGTTGGTCGCGCAGATGATCCGGACATTGACCTTGCGGGCCTTCGCAGCGCCGACCGGCTGGATGGTCGAGGTCTGCAGGAACCGCAGCAGCTTGGTCTGCAGGTTCAGGTCCAGCTCGCATATCTCATCGAGGAACAGCGTGCCCCCGTCCGCCGACGCCGCCGCCCCCGGCTTGTCGCTGATCGCCCCGGTGAAGGACCCTTTCAGGTGCCCGAACACCTCTGACTCCAGCAGTTCCGACGGGATCGCACCGCAGTTCAGCGGTACGAACGGCCCCTGTGCGCGGGTCGACAAGTCATGGACGGCCTGCGCGCACAGTTCCTTGCCGGTGCCGCTTTCGCCGGTGATGAACACCGTCGCCATCGACCGCGCGACAGACCGTATCTTGTCGTAGACCGCCCGCATCGGGGCTGAATTGCCGATGAAGTCGCCGGGGCGACGGCTCGGAACGCCCTTCGGGCGCGTGGTTTCCGGCCGGGTCGAGGACAGCGCGTTGTCGATCGCGTTCAGAAAGCGCGTCTCGTGGAAGGGCTTCACCAGAAATTCGTGCGCGCCCGCCCGCATCGCGGCCACGGCCTTGTTGATCGACCCGTTCGCGGTGATGACGATCACCTGCGTATCGGCGCGCAGCGCCAGCAGGTCGCCCATCAGGTCCAGCCCGTCGCGGTCAGGCAGCATGAGGTCCAGAAGCACGACCGAGGGGTTGATCGCCCGGAACGCCCGCAGCCCGCCTTCGGCGGTGCCTTCGGTATGGACGGTGTGCCCGGCCGATTTCAGGACGGTTTCATAGACCATCTGAAGTGATGGCGTGTCTTCGATCAGAAGCAGCGGACGGGCCGTCAAACGGTCTCTCCGATCCGGGCGCGTTCCGAGGCGACAAAGGTGATCAGCCGGTCGATCTGGGCCATCGCCTCCTGCCCCAGCCCTGCTCGATGCGGGTCGTCCCGGTGCTGCGCCGAGGCGTTCAGATGTTCCGCCAGTTTCTGCAGCCGTTCCGCCCCGACCGCGCCCGCCAGCGCGATCAGCACATGCGTCTCGGACCGGATCGAGGTGCGGTCCTCGACCTTCAGGCCCGCGAACAGACCCCGTTCGGCGCGCCTCAGGTCGTTGCACAGACGGTCCAGCAGTTCGCGGCGCCCGTCCGGGCCTGCGATGTCGATCAGGTGGTCGAACAGTTCGCGGTTCAGTTCGGGGCAGGTCAGCGCATCGAGGTCGGGCAGACCCGCCTCGGGCGGTGCTGCGCGCCGCGTCAGCGCCTGGGTGATCGCCGCGCCAACCTTTTCCAGCCCGGCCAGCGGTTTTGCCAGAATTGCATCCGCCCCCGCCGCATAGATCGCCTCGCGGTTCGCGCGCAGCACATAGGCCGTCACCGCGACAACCGGCATATGCGTGTGCAGCCGGTCATTCGACCGGATCGACCGGATCACGTCGATCCCATTCAGGCGCGGCATTTCGATGTCGATCAGCGCGATGTCGAAATCCTCGCGCTCCAGCCAGTGCAGCGCCTCGACGCCATCCTCGGCGACCTCGAATTCCGCGCCCATCTTGGTCAGCATATGCCCGATGATCGCCTGATTGGTCGGGCTGTCCTCGGCCACAAGCACCTTGACCCGGCTCAGATCGGGAAGCGGCACTTCGGTTTCGGGTGCCGCAGGCAGCCAGCGCCCCTGCGGCAAGTCGAGCGTGACGGACGCCCCGCGATCGGCCCGGTTGCGCACCGATATCCGCCCGCCAAGCCGCCCGGTCATGTCCTTCGAAATCCGCATGCCGAGGCCGTGGCCGGGCTTCTGGCTGCCCTCGGGCCGCCCTGCATACTCGAACAGACACTCCAAAGCCGCCGCCGAGAAGCCCGGCCCTTCGTCGCTGACGGCAAAGCGCAGCCCGCCATCCTCGGCCACTTCCACATCCAGATCGATGCTGCCCGCGTCGGTGTGCTTGATCGCGTTCGACAGCAGGTTCGCCAGCACCCGTTCCAGCGCGATCCGTTCGATCACGACGACGGGCGGCACGGCCGATCCGACCGAGACATGGAAGCCGAGACCCTTTTCCCGCGCCCGTCCTGCCCAGCGCATTTCGACATCATAGAGGAACCGCGACATCTGCACATTGGTCGGATGCCCCGCCGACATCTCGGTTTCGCCCAGCATTGCCGCCAGGCCCTCTTCCAAGAGCCGCGCCAGCACTTCGCCGGCCGACCGGATGCGTTCAAGCTGCAACTGGGTGCCCTCGTCCAGACCCGCATGATCGATCAGCCGCAGGCCGCCGATGATGTCGGACACGGCCGCCCGCAGGTCATGGCCAAGCAGCGTCACCTCGGCCGCTTCCGCCGCAGGCCCGCCGACCGACGCCATGTAGTCCTTGCCTGGAATCATCCGCTCGACCGGGTGCCCGCCTGATGGGTGCGCCGAAGCCGGAAAAGCGCGGACACACTGAAAGGTTGCATATGCCAACCCTTCTAAGCGAGGCATTGCAAAATGCAACCTGTCTGAAATGCCATGTCGTCGGTGAAAAAATGAACAATCGACCGAGTGCGACGCGATTGTGGCGGCAAGGTCGGATGGTGCGCCTGTATACGACTGCGGCCACCAAGGCGACCGCTTTTGCTCATCGTGAACAGAGGTGGACCGGCGTCGCCGCGTCCGGCCATATGCCGGACGCGCGCGCGCCTGCAGGCCACCGTTTCAGCAGGCCGCGATGACCCGCTGGCCCTGCGCATTGCGGTAGTAGCACTGGCCGGGCTGCTGGGCCGGGCCAAGCAGCAGGGATGCACCAACGCCGACCGCAGCGCCCGTCAGGGCACCGGTCAGTCGGTCGTCGTCATTCGACACGGCGGCTCCGATGGCCGCACCGCCGAGTCCGCCCGCGACGGCGTTCTGTTCCGGGGTGCCGCAAGCGGCCAGGCCGAGTGTGAGCACGGGAAGGATCATCAGGAATTTGGTCATGGAAGCCTCGCTTCTGTCAGGTGATTTCGGACGCTAACGCAGGCGGGTCAGGTCAGGTTCCGGAATTTCAGAAACACCTCTCGGCAGGCAAGGCCGTGCCGACGCCCGATCACGATGCGCGGGAAGGCGCGCAGAGCGTGCGGTCGGGTTGAAGCATCTGCGCCACATGTAGAGGTTTCAGCGGTCGCCGCCGCAATCCCTCGTTGATCGGTGGGGCCGGGCGGCGTATGAACACATCTACAGGTGCATGGACGCGGTGCATCGGCCAAGGCCGAAGGGGCCCGGGTGCCGTTCGGGCGCGCGGGTCCCGACCTTTTTTGGCTTCAGAAAACGGCCAACGGGCCAGGAAAAGGCATCAGGTGCTCGGACGCGGTCCTTGCGTGGCCCCTTGCGGCGCCGTCTGATGCCTTCCTGACCCGTCCCGCCTGTTGCCAGGCTTTCCGGCCCAGTTGCCGCCCTGCCTCTTGCGAGCCATTGCGACCCGCGACGCCTTTTGACGACCAGTTCCGGACCGGCGTCCGAAGACCCCTGCCCTTCCGTGTCCGCCCCGGGTTTCCTTGCGTGCTGACCGGGATCGTGAGAGCCCTGCCTGCCCGCTCCGGCCCCCTCGGCCTTCGCGCCCCGCGCCCTGTCTTGCGACCCCTTGCGGTGCACTGAACGTTGCCCGGCCTTGCGAGTCGCGCAAGCCGAAAGCACTGCAGCATGAAAGAAATCGGGGGATAAAGCGTTGATAAGGCTTGTGGATTTCCGGTGGATAAAGGGGAAAGGCGGTGCGATTCCGGGTGGTTGGCTGGACGGACCCGCATCCGGTGCAGAGGCGGCGGATGCTGCGGCTGCGAAGACAGGCCAAGGTTTGGGCACCAAATCAGGCCCGGCTGCGTTATGGTCGCTGAAGGGGCCGTCCGTCCGTGCCGGATGCGGCGGCGATGAACCCTATCAGGAGGTTGAAGCGATGCGGAAAGACACATGGATCTCGGCGGTTCTGCTGGCCGCCAGCCTGGCCCTGAGCGGCTGCGCGCCGCTGCTGGTCGGCGGCGGGGCGGCGGTGGTGGCGGATCAGGTGGCCGAGGATCAGAACGGCGGCGACGGGCTGTTCTGAGGCATTCCGGGCCGACAGCAAGGTGCCAGCAACCTGCCAGCAGGCGTATGGCAACCTGCCATACGCCGCGCGCGGGGGTTCTAAGGGGATGTTGGGCTCTTGCCGCGGCGTCCGGTCAGGGCGAAGCGTCCCGGACCCTGCGCGGCCAGGATCATCAGCCCGCCCGCGATGGCCCAGTTCTTGACGAAGATCGTCACCTGCCAGGGATCGGCACGCAGCTGCCAGTGAAACCAGCTGGTGAAGATGCAATAGGCCGCGAGGGCGAGGGCCCAGAGGCGGACCCCCGGCCCGAAGATCAGGCCGACGGCGGCAGCGAGGTTGAAGGCGGCGACGGGCCAGATGACCCAGGGCGGCAGCCCGAGCGAGCCGATCATCGCGGTCACGGGGGCGGGGTCGGTGAATTTCTGGATGGCTCCGCCGAGGAACAGGAGGGCGATCAGGATGCGGCCGGCTAGGTTGAGGAGGTCGGTCATCCGGGGAGGGTCGGCGATGAGGGGGGTGGGTGGCAAGTCACGATGGCGGGTGCCTTCCTGGCTCGCCCCTTTGAACGATGCGCGCGGCAGGCGTGGCCCCGGCCTTCACCGGGGCCACGCGGATATCGCTTCGCGCGGTTGCGCGGACAGGCGGCGGGGTCAGGCGAACCCCGCCAGCAGTGTCAGCCGGGCGGCGCGTATTTCGCGGCGATCGCCCCGGCGGCCTTCTGTGCGGCCATGAATTCGTCGGACGTGAAGGCCTGCACCGTCTTCAGCCCCGACACCGCCCCCGACGCACCCGCGACCATCAGCGAGGCGAGCATCTTCGTCAGGTCGTCGGTCTGCACCACCATCGAGAAATCGTTGTCGCCCGTGGTCAGGTAGAAGCTTTCCAGCCTGCCGCCCGAGGCCGCGATCAGCGCCCCGGTCGCCGCCGCCCGGTCGCTGGGCTTGGCGATCATCCCTTTCATCGCGGCAGCGGTGTAGCTGCCGGTCACGATGTAACGTGCCATCTGGTGTCCCTCCCAAAACAGGTGGCCGCCGGGACTGTCCGTTCACCTGTCGCGAGACCGATCCGCGCCCCGCACCACCCGAGCCGGAGGGTAGCATGAGTTCGGGGAAAGGTTGGGGGGATTTCCGTGGCGACGTCGGTGCCGCCCGCAGCCCCGGACCTGTTCCGGGGCCTCTCGCGGCCGGTGGGGAGAGGGCCCCGATCAGGTCGGGGACTGCGATGCGCACGTTCGATTCTGGGCGGTCTGGACGGGATTTTGGGGTGATTTGGCCGTGTCCACATGTGGACAAAGCTGCAAGCCTTTGACAGGGTTCAGAAATCTCGACGCCGTTAACCCGATGGTAACCTGTCCGCAGCGCCGTAGGGTGCGTGCTCGCACGCACCATTCGACATGCCAATCCGCGTAGTCGGTGCGTGAGATCACGCATCCTACGGTTCACCGGTTGTTAACCGACGCCCCCGACGATCCGGGCCATGCCCGATTACCGCCGCCCCGCCGTCACCGGTGCCACGATCTTTTTCACCGTCGCACTCGCCGACCGGGGGGCGGATACGCTGACCCGGCACATCGCCGCGTTGCGCAGCGCAGTCCGGGCCACGCGGGCAGAGCGGCCGTTCGGGGTGGAGGCGTGGGTGGTGCTGCCCGACCACATGCATTGCGTGTGGGTGATGCCGGAGGGGGACCGGGATTACCCGACGCGATGGCGATTGATCAAGTTGCGGTTTTCTCGTGCGGTCGGCACGGGCCGGTTGCGCCCGAGCCACATCGCGCGGGCCGAGCGCGGGATATGGCAACGGCGGTATTGGGAACATCATTACCGTGACGAGGCGGATGTGGCCGCGCATGTGCGGTATTGTTGGTGGAACCCGGTGAAGCACGGGTTCGTGGAGCGGCCCGAGGATTGGGCGCCGGTGCATCGGGACACAAGGTCCGCGCGATGGGTAGGGCGCGTGATTTAACGCACCGTTGACGCTGGGTGGCAGGGAGGGTGGTGCGTGCGAGGACGCGCCGGACACCTTGACACTGTGGCTTTTCAGATTCGTTACTACGTGATCCAGCGCACCAGCACTGTTAGTCGCAATCGGTTCTGGTTGAACAACTAGATGTAGTCTATCATTTCGACTCAAACCAAGCACACGCGCGGGAGGCCTCAGATGAACAACGTAACCCCGAAAGATGTCGAGTATCTTATTGAAAAAGCTAAGAAAATTACGATGACGCCCGATCAGGTTACGGAGCAGCGTCGCAGTTTTGCCTATGGGAACTCCGCATTTGAAAACCCAGCAATCACTAGGCGGATGATCGATGAGGAAGCAAGCAAGATTGGTCTGTAGGTATCTCTGCGGGTGCGTGGATGACCGATGAATCTCGCATCAGGCATAGCGCTGCTGAAGAAGCGGTTGTAGTCACGGATGACCTCGAACGGGCAAAGAAAGAGGCTGCCAACGCACTTAGGCAGGCAGAGCGAGTTCGTCAGCACATTATCGATACGCTGGACGGGCGTCCGTTTAAGCTTCGAACGTCCACGGTTCTTGATCTGAACCGGTGTGCCATCGAAGGGCTTGATGCATACGCAGGAAACTTCCGACCTGGCGGCGTGAAGATCAACAAGAGCGAGCATCAACCCCCAGATGCGCACCTCGTGGCGGGGCTCATCGAGGAAATGTGCGACTACGTAAATGAGAACTGGAAAAGCGTTAGTTCGATCCATTTAGCGTCAATTGTAATGTGGCGGATGAACTGGATTCATCCGTTCACCGATGGCAACGGACGCACGTCGCGCGCGACGTCCTATCTAGTTTTGTGCGCACACTCGGGCGTTCTTCTGGCGGGCTCGGAGACCATTCCGGAGCAGATTGTTGCAAACCGCGGACCGTACTACGACGCTCTCGAAGCTGCGGACAAGCGATATTCGAACGACCGAACATTGAGCGCCGATACTGTGAGCGAGATGGAAGGGCTAATGCGCGCGATGCTGGCGAAGCAGCTCAGGGGTGCATTCGATTCGGCTGCGGGTCAAAGTCAAACACACTGAGCACGGGTGCAGCGGACGAAACATCACCCATCCATCTTCAGCGCACTTATAAACGCCTCCTGCGGAATCTCCACCTTGCCGAACTGCCGCATCTTCTTCTTGCCGGCCTTCTGCTTGTCCAGCAGCTTGCGCTTGCGCGTGGCGTCGCCGCCGTAGCACTTGGCGGTCACGTCCTTGCGCATCGCCGACAGCGTTTCCCGCGCGATGACGCGGCCGCCGATGGCCGCCTGGATCGGGATCTTGAACATGTGCCGGGGAATCAGTTCCTTGAGCTTTTCCACCATCGACCGGCCCCGCCCCTCGGCGCGGTCGCGGTGGACCATCATCGACAGGGCATCGACGGGTTCGTCGTTGACCAGGATGGACATTTTCACAAGGAAATCCTCGCGGTAGCCCATCATCTGATAGTCGAAGCTGGCATAGCCCTTGGTGACGGACTTCAGCCGGTCGTAGAAATCGAAGACGACCTCGGCCAGCGGCAAGTCATAGACGACCATCGCGCGAGACCCGGCATAGGTCAGGTCCATCTGGATGCCGCGGCGGTCCTGGCAGAGCTTCAGGACATCGCCGAGGTATTCGTCGGGCACGAGGATGGTGGCCTTGATGCGCGGTTCTTCGATGTGGTCGATATAGGTCAGGTCGGGCATGTCGGCGGGGTTGTGCAGCAGGCGGATTTCGCCGTCGCGCATGTGCAGCTGGAAGACGACCGACGGGGCGGTGGTGATCAGGTCGAGATCGTATTCGCGTTCAAGGCGGTCGCGGATGACCTCGAGATGCAAAAGGCCGAGGAAGCCGCAGCGGAAGCCGAAACCGAGGGCCGCGCTGGTCTCCATTTCGGTGGAGAAGCTGGCGTCGTTGAGGGACAGCTTTTCGATGGCGTCGCGCAGGGGTTCGAAATCGGCGGCATCGACGGGGAAGAGGCCGCAGAAGACGACGGGGACCGAGGGTTTGAAGCCGGGCAGCGCCTGCGCGGTGCCGCCCCGTTCGATGGTGATGGTGTCGCCGACCTTGGTGTCGCGGACCTGCTTGATGGAGGCGGTGAAAATGCCGATTTCACCCGGGCCCAGTTCGGCGATGTCGACCATCTGGGGTTTCAGGACGGCCAGCTTGTCGATGCCGTAGACGGCATCGGTCTGCATCATGCGGACGCGGTCGCCCTTGCGGATCATGCCGTCCATGACGCGGATCATCACGACGACGCCGAGATAGGCGTCGTACCAGCTGTCCACCAGCATGGCCTTGAGCGGGGCTTTGCGCGTCGCCCTTGGGGGCGGGCAGGCGGGTCACGATGGCCTCCAGCACCTCGGGGATGCCGAGGCCGGTCTTGGCGGAGATCGGGATGGCGTTGCTGGCGTCGATGCCGATGACATCCTCGATCTCGGCCTTGACCGCATCGACATCGGCGGCGGGCAGGTCGATCTTGTTCAGGACGGGGACGATCTCGTGATCCGCGTCGATGGCCTGATAGACATTGGCCAGCGTCTGCGCCTCGACCCCCTGCGTGGCATCGACGACCAGCAGCGAGCCCTCGACGGCGCGCATGGAGCGGGAGACCTCATACCCGAAATCGACATGGCCGGGGGTGTCGATCAGGTTCAGGACATACATCTTGCCGTCGCGCGCCTTGTAGTCGATGCGCACGGTGTTGGCCTTGATGGTGATCCCGCGTTCGCGCTCGATGTCCATGCTGTCCAGCAGCTGGGCCTTCATGTCGCGGTCGGCGACGGTGCCGGTGGACTGGATCAGCCGGTCGGCAAGGGTGGATTTGCCGTGGTCGATATGGGCCACGATGGAGAAATTGCGGATCTGGGACAGTTCGGTCATGGGGGCGGGATATGCGGGGGAACGGGCCTGCGGTCAAGCGCCTGCGCCGGGGTCATCCTCCAGCGAGGGCGGGGCGAGATCGAGCGCGGGGATGTCGGCCACGGCGGACCCCGCGATACCCTGAACGTCGCCGTAGAGGCCGACGGTGGCGGTGACGACGGCCGCGATCTGCTGGTCGCGCTTGGCCCAGAGCCGCTGGGTTGCGCGCATCTCGCGGCGCAGGTCGTCCTGCATTTCGGCGAAGCGTTCGGCGATGGCCTCGATCCGCTGGCGGAAGCGCGGACCGGTCAGATAGGCATAGACCATGTCGGTCTTGGTGGCCTGCCCGTCCTGCGCGATGCGGGTGGCCTGAATGTCGGTCAGCGACTGGCGCAGGACGAGGGCCAGAGCCTCGCCCATGCGGGTATGGGCGACCCAGACGCCGTCGATCAGGTCGAAGGTCGTGACCCCGGCGGGCAGCGCGTCGGACAGAAGGACGGCAAGCGTGGCACCGGTGGCGCGCTGGTCGTCGCGGAGTTTGGGCAGCCATGCCGCCTGCCAGGCCTTGGTGCGCTTGACCTCCCACAGGATGGTGCCGCAGGCGGTGCCATTCGGGGTCAGGACGTGCTGGACGATGTCGGCCCCGATCTGGCCCTTGGCGACGGGTTCGATCCGGTCATGCGGGAAGCGGGCCTGAAGGCTGGCCTCGAGGCTCAGCTCCAGCACCTCGCCCTGCAGCTGCTGCGACCCCTGCTCGGCCTTGCGGCGCGTCTCGTCGAGCTGGCGTTTCATGTCCTCGATGGTCTTTTCGCGTTCGGCCAGCTTCAGCCGTTCGGCCTCGACCGCCTCGGCCTGCGCCTTGGCGCGGATCGCCTCGGCCCCTTCGGCAATCGCCTTCTGGATCGTCAGGCCCATCTCGCGTTCGCGGTCGGCGAGCGCGCGTTCCTTCGCCATGGCGGCGGCCTGCGCGGCCTGCGCCTCGGCCAGCTTGGCGGCCATTTCGGCATCGCGCTGGCGCAGTGCCTGCACCTCGGTCGCGGCATCGGCGCGGGCGGCGGCGCGTTCGGCTTCGGCGATCCGGGCGCGTTCCTCGGCGACCTTGGTGGCGACGCTTTCATCAATCTCGGCCCGCGCGGCGGCCGCCTCGATCATCTGGCGGGCGGCGGCCGCCTCGCGTTCGACCATCGCCGTCTGCATCGCGGCGATCTGCGCCTCGAACGCATGCCGGGTCTCGGCTACCAACGGGCCGGCCAGCGTTTCGTCCAGACGGATCGTGCCCCGGCAATGCGGACAGGTGATCGTGGCGTCCTGCATGGGTTGGTCCTTTCGCGGGCGTCGGGGGCCTATCCAGACCATGCCGGGCGGCAGGGATCAAGCGACGGGGTGTCATCGCGTCACCCGGCGGAAGCGTGAATTGAAATGCGGGCGCGGCTTTGGCATGATCCGGTCCGGTGGGGTCGAGCGTATGCCTGCAGTCGGGTCAACCGGCGCGGGTCAGTCATGGGAATGAGGCGACGGATGAAGACTTACCTTCTTTCGGGGGCGTTGATGCTGTGCGCGCTTCCGCTTTATGCAAACCCTGTTGAACAGGCCTGCAACGCATCGGACCGGACCGCGAGCCGGTCGTTGTGCGCCTGCATCGGCAAGGTGGCAGAGGCAACGCTGTCGGGATCGGACCAGCGGCGCGCGGCGAGGTTCTTCAGCGACCCGGCCGAGGCGCAGAAGGTCCGCGCATCGGACAGCCGGTCGAACGAGGCGTTCTGGGCGCGCTATTCGGACTTCGGCGCGGCTGCGCAGACCTATTGCGCGGGCTAGGCGTCCCCCACGAACAGCCGAAACAGGCGAGCCGTATCGTCATCCTGACCGGCGCGGGGATTTCGGCGGAAAGCGGGCTGTCGACCTTCCGCGATCCGCAGGGCCTCTGGTCACGCTACGACTGGCGCGACGTGGCGACGCCGGAAGGCTTCGTGCGCGATCCTGCCGGGGTCCATGCCTTCTACAACATGCGGCGGGCGGTGGTTCTGGGGTCGGCCCCGAACGCTGCGCATCACGCGCTGGCGCGGCTCCAGGCAGCTTGGCCGGGCGGGGTGACGCTGGTCACGCAGAACGTGGACCGCCTGCACGAGGCCGCAGGGTCGCTGGGCGTGATCCACATGCATGGGACCCATGCGCGGGCACTCTGCGGGGCCTGCGGTGCGCGATGGGACGCGCCGGACGTGATGTCGGAACGGGACACCTGCCGGGCCTGCGGGACGGCGGGGCGGGTGCGGCCGGATGTGGTCTGGTTCGGCGAGACGCCGCATCACCTGCCCGAAATCCATGCGGCGGTGGCTGCGGCGTCGGTCTTTGTGTCGATCGGGACCAGCGGCACGGTGCAGCCTGCGGCGGGTCTGGTGCGGCGGGCGCAGGCGGCAGGGGCGCGATGCGTGGAGCTGAACCTTGAACCGTCGGCGCGGGCCGGGCTGTTCGATGACGCGCGCTACGGGCGGGCAACAGAGGTCGTGCCCGCCTGGGTCGAGGAGATGCTGGCAGGGGTCTGAGGCGGCATGGATGCGCCGCCCCTCCCCCGTCAGTCGCCATCGTCCTCTGACGTGCCGGAATGGTCCATATCCTCCATCCCGCCGTCCGCCGCCGCGTCCTTGCGGGCATTGTCGACCGGAATGTCGATAGTGATTTCACCCGCCTTCTCGAAGACCAGCGTCACCGGCACCATGCCGCCATCCGCTGGAACCTCGGTCAGGTCCATGAACATCAGATGGTCGCCGCCGCGCGACAGGGCGTGTTCCTGTCCGGCCGGAACGACGAAGCCTTCGGGCACCTCGCGCATCGAGACAAGGCCGTCCGCACCCTTGATATGGGTGTGCAGGCCGACGCTGCCCGCGATCCGCGAAAACGCCCCGATCAGGCGGTCGTCCTGATCCGAGTGGTTTTCCAGAACCATGAAGGCCGCACCGGACTTTGCGCCCGGCAGGAAGCGGGCATAGGCGTCATGCGCGTGCATCAGGAAGGTCTCGGCAAAGGCCGGGGCGGCCAGCAGGGCCGCAAGCGCGGCGACGGCAGCGATCAGTCTCGGCATAGGTGAGTCCTCGGGTGTTGCGGCGGAACGGTGCGGGGGCGGCCTAGCAAGGTGCGCAGCCCTGCGAAAGCCGCAAAACGAAACGGCCCCGCCGGTCAGGCAGGGCCGCAGGGTCGATGCGTCAGCGTGTCGCGGTCAGGCTGCGGCGGCAACCGCCGAATTGGCCTTGGCCACGTCTTTCTTGATCTTCAGCGCGCGTGCCGACAGCTCGTCGTCCTTGGCCTTGGCCAGGTAGCCGTCAAGGCCGCCGCGATGGTCGACCGACCGCAGCCCGGCGGCCGAGATGCGCAGCTTGAAGGACTGTCCGAGAATGTCCGAGATCAGCGTGACCTCGTTCAGGTTCGGCAGAAAGCGACGCCGGGTCTTGTTGTTGGCGTGGCTGACCTTGTTGCCCGACATCGGGCCTTTGCCGGTAAGTTCGCAGACGCGCGACATCGTCGTGTTCCTTCAAAAGCCGGGCACGGACGCCCGCATGTTCCGATACGGTCATAGGGCGCGGCCATAGGCCTGCACCCGAATTCAGACGCGGGCTTTAGGGGGAATGGCGCGGATGGTCAAGCGATTCATCCGCGCGGACCGGCGGAAAGGCCGCGTCGAAGGCCCGCCGCCCGCGCGGCGCTGACGGCCAGCGCGCGGGTTCCGCCGATCCGGCGCAGCCAGGCCCTGTTCTCGCAGGCCAGCAGCATCGCGCGGCCAAGCCGCCCGGCGAGGTGGCTGCGGCGATGGCTCCAGTCGAGGCATTCGCGGCAGAGCGGCGGACGCCCCGGGGCAAGCGCTGCCGCGTCCAGCCCGAAGTCCAGCATGTATTGGCGGCCTGCGGCGCTGAGGGTCAGCCCGTCCGCACCATGGGCCAGGAACCCCTGCGCGGTCAGGCTGTCGTACATCTGGACGCCCATTTCGCCCGCCAGATGGTCATAGCAGACCCGTGCCAGCCGCAGCGCGGGATCGCGCGGGCCGCTGCGGCGCGGCCGTGTCGGGCCGGGGGCGCGGTCCGGCACGGGGCCGGTGGCCGCAGAGAGACCGATCAGCTGTTCGACCAGCGACGCGACGGCGGGGGAGGCCAGTTCGACAAACCGGTGCCGCCCCGAGGCGCGGACGCGCGTCAGCCCGCCTTCGGCAAGCCGCGCGGCATGGGCGGAAGCGGTCGGCAGGCCCACGCCCCCCTCGGCGGCCAGTTCCGACAGCGTCAGCGCACCGCCGCGCATCAGCGCAAGCAGCATGTTCGCACGCGCCGGTTCGCCGATCAGCGAAGCGATGCGCGCGATGTCGGGACCCTCTGGCATAGTTCGATGTTAGACGAAGCATACCGCGAGGCCAATAGGCTATGCCACCCTTGCCGATCACGCTTGCACGGGGCGGGCCTGTCGGGAAAGGGTGCACAGATGCAGATTCCGCTTCACGAACTGGCCGCACTTGGCACCGCGACCTGCTGGGCGGTGTCGGCCCTTCTGGCCGCAGATGCCGTGCGTGCGCTCGGGGCGTTCCATTTCAACCTGCTGCGGCAGGGGTTCATCACCCTGCTGCTGGCCGGGATCGTTGCCGCGACAGGGGCCTGGTCGGGCATCGGTGCGCATGACGCCGTGCTTCTGGGCGTGTCAGGGCTGCTGGGGATCATGCTGGGCGACACCTTGAACTTTGCGGCGGTGGGGCGGCTCGGGCCGCGCCGGGCCGGTGCGATCTTTGCCCTGAATGCGCCGATCGCGGCGACGATGGGCTGGGGGTTCCTTGGCGAGACGCTGTCCCCGCAGGCCGCCGCCGGCATTGCTCTGACGGCGACCGGGGTCGCGCTGGCGGTTCTCGGGCGGTCGCAGGCGGGCGCGCACCGGTTCGAAACGCTGCGCGGCACTCTGGCGATGGGCGTGCTCTGCGGCCTTGGCGCGGCGCTGGGACAGGCCAGCGGATCGCTGATCGCGCGCCCCGTGATGACGGCGGGCACCGACCCCTACTTCGCCTCGCTGCTGCGCGTCGGGGCGTCCGGTCTGGCCATGGCGCTGGTGGCGGCCAGCCCGGCGGCACCGCCCGCCCCGCGCGCCTGGCCGCGCCCGGTGCTGGCACTGGCGGCGCTGACCGCCATCATCGGACTGCTGATCGGCATGACGCTGTTCCTCTATGCGCTGCAGGGATCGAAGACCGGCATCATCGCCACCCTGTCCGCGACCTCGCCCGTCATCATCCTGCCGCTGTTGTGGCTGCGGACCGGGCAGCAGCCGTCACCGACCAGCTGGATTGGCGCTGGCGCTGCGGTGGCGGGCCTGTGGCTGATCTTCGCACACTGACGTGTGTGCCCGCAGCCCGAGGCGAACCTAGCGCTTGCGGCGGATCACCGGGATGGTCGAGGGCGCATATTCCGCATCGGGATGCGGTGGGCGGCCGTGGTTGTCGCGCCAGAAGCCGCCCGCGCCGCGCCTGAGGAAGACCGGCAGGGCCAGGACCAGGCCCGCGACGAACCCGCCCGCATGCGCCCAGTAGGCGACGCCGCCGCTTTCCGCCGGGCTGCCGAGACCGCCGAAGATCTGAATGCCGAACCAGAGGCCGAGCATGATCCAGGCGGGGATCGAGAAGACGCGGAAGAAGACGACAAGGATCAGCAGCACATCGACGCGCGCGCGCGGGAACAGCAGGAGATACCCGCCAAGCACGCCTGCAATGGCACCGGATGCGCCGACCGTCGGGATCATCGAGGTCGGGTCGGACCCGATATGGACGAGGGCCGCCGCGATGCCGGTGGCGAGGTAGAAGGCGAGGAAGCCGAGATGCCCCATCTGGTCTTCCAGATTGTCGCCGAAAATCCAGAGAAACAGCATGTTGCCCGCGATGTGCATGATCCCGGCATGCAGGAACATCGAGGTGATGACGGTCTGCGGGGCCTGCCCGGCCATCACCTCGGCAGGCACCATCGCCCAGGTGTCGAAGAAGGCGGCGAGCGCGTAGTCGTCGGACATGGAGGGCAGTTCGGCCAGAAAGGCCACGATGTTCAACGCGATGATCGCGTACGTGACATAGGGCGTCGTTTCGGACGGGTTATGATCGCGGATCGGGAACATGCGCGCGAGACTTGCCTGCGCACCAGTGCCCGGTCAAGCGGAACCCGCCTCGGCCAGCAGCGCCGCGTTGCCGCCCGAAGCGGTCGTGTCGGCGCAGACATGGCGTTCGATCATGACATGCGCGCGGTCGGGCATGGCGGTGATGCAGCGGCAGGATCGGGCCGTCGCGGCGGGCGAGCGCAAGCGGCGTAGGGGCGGGCGGTGGCGTCGTCGGCCCAGAGGATCGCGCCCGCGATGCCGGGGGTGGTGGCGAGGGCGTCGGGGGACATTGCGGTTGCGGGGATGGTGGCCTGACCGCCCAGCGCGCGGACTGCGGCGGCCTGTGCCTCGGCGGTCTCAAGGCCGGGGCCGAGGCAGAGCGAGGGGCGCGCGCGGAGTGATCGACAGGCGGTTGGTTTCGCCGGTCGGGCCGGGAAGGTCGTGGGTGGGGTCGGGCGCGCTTGCCGTGACCGGCGATCCCACCGGTCTCAGGCGCGGTGAACCGCGCCAGATAGTCCGGGCCGCCCGCCTTCGGACCGGTGCCCGACAGCCCCTCGCCGCCGAAGGGCTGGGAGCCCACGACCGCGCCGATCTGGTTGCGGTTGACGTAGATGTTGCCCGCGCGGATCGCCTTGGTCACTTCATCGACGCGGTTGTCGATGCGGGTGTGCAGGCCGAAGGTCAGGCCATAGCCGGTGGCGTTGATGTCGGCGATGACGCGATTCAGGTCTTCGGACCGGAACGTGGCAAGATGCAGGACCGGGCCGAAGATTTCGCGCTTCATCTCGGCGATGCCGTTCACGCGGATCACGGTCGGGGCGATGAAATGGCCGGTGGCGGGGGCGGTCAGTTCGGCGATGACGCGCCCCTCGCGGCGGGCCGTGTCGATATGCGCGCGGATGCCTGACGCGGCCTCGTCGTCAATGACCGGGCCGATATCGGTCGCAAGGCTCCACGGATCGCCGAGGGTCAGTTCCTGCATCGCGCCGATCAGCATCTCGGTCAGGTGCGGCGCGATGTCGTCCTGCACGTAGAGGCAGCGCAGCGCGGAACAGCGCTGGCCCGCCGACTGGAAGGCGCGAGGCGACGATGTCGCGGACGGCCTGTTCCGGGAGCGCCGTGCGAATCCACGATCATCGCGTTCAGCCCGCCGGTTTCGGCGATCAGGGTCGCGCCGGGGGCGAGGTGCTGCGCCATGTTCGTGCGGATCAGGCGGGCGGTGTCGGTCGACCCGGTGAAGCAGACGCCGTTCACGCGCGGGTCCGAGGTCAGCGCTGCGCCGACCGTCGCGCCGTCGCCGGGCAGGAATTGCAGCGAGTGCACGGGCACGCCCGCCTTGTGCAGCAGACGCACGGCATGGGCGGCGATCAGCGGCGTCTGTTCGGCGGGCTTGGCGAGGACGGCGTTGCCTGCGGCAAGCGCGGCGGCGATCTGGCCGGTGAAGATGGCGAGGGGGAAGTTCCAGGGGCTGATGCAGGTGAAGATGCCTGCGGCGGGGCGGGTCAGACCGGTCGCTTGCGCCGCGTAGTAGCGCAGGAAATCGACCGCCTCGCGCAGTTCGCTGACGGCATCGGGCAGCGTCTTGCCCGCCTCGCGCGCCAGCAGCGCGAAGATGCCGCCGAAATAGCCCTCGTAGAGGTCCGCGGCGCGGTTCAGGATGGCGGCGCGGTCGGCGGCGGAGGCGGTCCAGGGGCGGGCGGCGCCAAGGGCGGTCGCCACGTCCTGCGCGCTGGCATCGGTGACATGGCCGACGGTCGCCCCGGTCGCCGGGTTCAGGGCAGCGCGGCGCGGTTTGCCGCGCACGGGTCCGGCGAGGATCGGCATCGCATCATGGACCGTCGCCGCCCCACGCGCGGCGTCGATGCGGGTCAGCGTGGCGGCGTCGGTCAGGTCGAAGCCGTGCGAATTCGGGCGTTCCGGCTGGAACAGGTCCGGCCCGCGCCGGATGCGCGGATTGCGGGCATCCTGCATTGCCTCGACGGCTGTCAGCGGGCAGGCGGCGACCTCCGCCGGTGGCACATCCTCGTTGACGATCTGGTTGACGAAGCTGCTGTTCGCGCCGTTCTCCAGCAGGCGGCGGACGAGGTAGGCGAGCAGGTCGCGGTGCGCGCCGACGGGGGCGTAGATGCGGCAGCGGGTGCCGTGCGTCGCGGTGGACGATGTCGTGCAGGCGTTCGCCCATGCCGTGCAGGCGCTGGAATTCGTAAGGCTGCCCGCCCGCCATATCCAGAACGGCGGCGACGGTATGGGCGTTGTGCGTGGCGAACTGCGGATAGATGCGGTCGGTCATGCCGAGCAGCTTTTTCGCGTTGGCGATGTAGCTGACATCGGTCGAATCCTTGCGGGTGAAGACCGGGAAATCGGTCAGGCCGAGGACCTGCGCGCGCTTCACCTCGGCGTCCCAGTAGGCGCCCTTGACGAGGCGGACCATGATCCGACGGTCCAGCCTTTGGCTAAGCGCGTAGAGCCAGTCGATGACCGCCCCCGCGCGGCGACCGTAGGCCTGCACGACGATACCGAATCCGTCCCAGCCCTTGAGGGCGGGGTCCGCCAAGACGGCCTCGATCACCTTCAGCGACAGTGTCAGGCGGTCGGCCTCTTCCGCGTCGATGTTGAAGCCCATGCGGGCCTTGGCGGCCTGAAGGGCGAGTTTCCTCACCACCGGAACCAGTTCCACCATCACCCGCGCCTCTTGCGCGACCTCGTAGCGGGGGTGGAGGGCGGACAACTTGACCGAAATGCCGGGGTTCGCGCGGATGTCGTCGGACCTGCAGGCCCCTGCGATGGCCTTGATCGCGTCGGAATAGGCCTTGTCGTAGCGGCGCGCGTCCGCGGCGGTCTTGGCCGCCTCGCCCAGCATGTCATAGGAATAGGTGTAGCCGTCCGCCTCGAGCTTGCGGGCGTTGTCCATCGCGGATTTGATCGTCTCGCCCAGCACGAACTGGCGGCCCATTTCCTTCATCGCGCGCGCCACGGCGGCGCGGATCACCGGTTCGCCCAGGCGGCGCACGGCGGCCTTGAGATGCCCGACGATGCCCGGTTCCTGTTCGTCGAGCACGCGGCCCGTCAGCATCAGCGCCCAGGTCGAGGCGTTGACGAGCGGGGCTGGTGGACTGGCCCTTGTGGCGGCCCCAGTCACTGGCGGCGATCTTGTCCTCGATCAGCGCGTCCATCGTGTCGGCGTCCGGCACGCGCAGCAGCGCCTCGGCCAGACACATCAGGGCGATGCCCTCGTTGGTGGACAGGCCGTATTCGGCGAGGAAGACCTCCATCAGCCCGGGGCGGACATCGGCGCGGATGCGGGAAACAAGGTCTGCACCGGCCGCCGGCGATGCGGGCGCGGGCGTCGGGCGCAAGGTCAGCCTCGGCGATCAGGCGAGACAGGAGCGGGCCTTCGGGGGCAAGCGTTCCGGTGTCGATGGCGGTCCAGAGGTCGGGCATGGGGTCCTCGCGGTGTTCCGACCATGATAGCTTTAACTTCGCAGGCATTTCAGCTAAATTTTCGCGCTGATTGGCCAAAATGACCAAAGATAAGTGAAATGACATGCCGGATGACCTGCCCGACCTCGATCCCTTCGATACCGCGATCCTGCGGGAGCTCGCTGCGGACGGCCGGATGTCGGTCACGGCGCTGGCGGCGCGGGTCGGGCTGACCAAGACGCCGGTGCAGGCGCGCGTGCGGCGGCTGGAGCAGGCGGGCATCATCGCGGGCTACCGCGCGGTGCTGAACCGGGTGCGGATGGGACTGGCGCATGTGGCTTTTGTCGAGGTCAAGCTGTCGGACACGCGCGAAGCGGCGCTGCGCGCGTTCAACAGGGCGGTGCAGGGCGTGCCGGAGATCGAGGAATGCCACATGATGGCGTCATCCTTCGACTATCTGCTGAAGGTGCGGACCGGCGACATCCAGGACTACCGGCGGGTGCTGGGCGAGCGGATTTCATCGCTGCCGCATGTCGCGTCCACGTCCACCTTCGTGGCGATGGAGGCGGTGAAGGAGGCGGGGTGACCCCTGCCCCGGCTGCGGTCAGGGTGTGGCCGGGCGCGCCCGCAGAACCGGGGCATCGCCCGCGATCAGGACCAGCGCGCCGTCCTCGGCGATGTCGAACCGGCTGACGCGGGGCAGCGCGTCAAGCATCGCGGTTTCAAGCGAATCCATCGGCTCCGGACAGGCCATCCGCGTGCCTGCGGCGGGGCCGAAGGTCAGACCTTCGCCGGTCAGCGAATAGGCCCCCGAGAATCTGTTGCAGAAAGACGTTCCCGAGACGCGCCCGGCTGCATCAAAGATGATCGTCCCGTTCAGAGCGATGTCTGCAGGCATCGCCGCCCCGGCGATTTCGGTGACCCGCCAACCTGTCCCGGTCAGCAGCGAAATCGGGTCGCCGCCGCAGCCGGTCAGGGTTGCGCCTTCGACCTCCACGCTCACCTGCGCGGGATGCGGCATCCCGGTTGCATCGTCGCGGCAGATCGCATCGGTGATCGTCACGACCGGGCCGTCGGTCACGGCATAGCGCCGCCCTGTCGCCGTCGTCTGCGGTTCGGGCAGCGGATAGCTTGCCACGCCCTTGTCGCCCATCCGGGTCAGCGCCAGCGTCGTGTCGGATATCAGGACCATCCAGCCCGGTTCGTTGCCGCGCGCCACGAAACCGTCAGGCCCGTCCTGAGCGCTGGCGGGCCCCGCGAGAAGGAAGAGGGCGGTCAGGGCGATCCGGCGCATGTTCGTATTCTCCTGTCAGCCGCCACTCGACCGCAACATAACGCCGTTTTCGCATTTTGCCGACCTGCAACACCGGCTAAGGTCGCCGCGCCCGCCCGCGTGGTGGAATGGTAGACACAGGAGACTTAAAATCTCCAGGCCGCAAGGCCGTGCCGGTTCAAGTCCGGCCGCGGGCACCAGCGGGGCGGCGGACCCCAACCGGCTTGATTTTCGGCCCGGATTTCGGTAATCCGCACCCCGCGACACTCTCTCTCTACCGACCACGCGACCCTTCAGAAGGCCGCTGTCAGGACGACAGGACTGCGCCGGGCCGCCGCACCTCCGCGGGCGGCAAACTGAAGGAGACGTCACGATGGCCACCGGCTCCGTGAAATGGTTCAACAGCACCAAGGGTTTCGGCTTCATCGCCCCCGATGGCGGCAAGAAGGACGTGTTCGTCCACATCTCGGCGCTGGAGCGCGCCGGTCTGCGCGAGCTGAAGGACGGCCAGAAGGTCACCTTCGACATCGAAGCGGGCCGTGACGGGCGGGAATTCGGCGACGAACCTGAAGCTGGCGTAAGCCGGTTCAGACCAGGAATTCGGGCGGGCGGGGCGACGGCTCCGCCCGTTTGCGTTTTGGGGTGGTCCCGAGTCGGGACCGGGAATCGCGTCAATGATTTCAATGGGTTGCGGGCGCGTTTTAGGGAGTTGTTAAGGTTTTGGGCACTTGGTGGGTTGGAAACCCACCCTGCGGGGCGCGCTGTCACCCCCGCGCAGGCGGGGTCCGATTGAACGTTTGATCTGGGTCCCCGCTTTCGCGGGGATGACGGGCATGTGACGGGCAGCGTAGGATGCGCATTCATTGCGCATCGGTGTGAGGGCGGCGACCGCGATGGTGCGCAATGAATGCGCACCCTACGATTTCTCGGGGGGGTCGATAAAAGTGCAAAGGAAATGGAGCGCGCACCTGTGATTCCGCACTTTTGCCAGTACGGGCGGAAAGAATGGTCGGGTCGGTAGCTGGGCATCGTTACGGTTTTCTCTTCGACCAAAGAACAAGTTGTGTATGCGCCTACGCTTTCCGTTGATGAAATTTTTTTGGAGACGGATTGGCAACTGACGACTAGACCATTATCATCTCGCAGACACTCCTTAGCGGAAGTCGTATACATGGACGACCAAAATTCCTCCCAATTGAGCTTTTATCGCGCTGATTACCAACTTGCATGCTCGCGATCACTGTTTCTACTCTTGAAGGACTACCATGCGCTTGTTGATCAATTTTTCTTTATGGTACTTCTAGCTAGCCGAGCTGACGAAAATCGAGTAGTTGCAGCAAAAGCTCTACTTCCAAGCGCCAAGACAGAAGAAGAAGCTGCACAACTACGGAAGAGTTTGGAATCTTCCGATGGTGCAATCGCCCAACTTTCAAAATTCGGTATCTACACTTCGCGGAACCTTACAAATGCGATTGTTGATACTACTCTTTGGTATCTTGCGGCGATCATACAGCAGTGTGCAAAAAAGCAGCCGCAGATAATCAAGTCTGGCCAATCAGTAAAAATTGAAGAGATATTTGACATTCGGACGAAACGTGAAATAATTGACTATTTAATCGAAAGAAAGCTGAACTCACTCTCTTACGGTGGCCTATCAGAGCTGGAGAGATACATTGCTGATGTCCTGGGGCTCCAAGTGTTTTCTGACGATTTATCGCGCCAAAAATTAAATCTGCTTATCCAGCTACGCAACGTCAATGCCCACAACCGAGGAATTGTGAATAGAGTATTTCTTGAGCGCACAAAAAGGAATGGCGTATTTGACTTCGAAATTGGAAAGCGAGCGCACCTTGAATTCGATCAGCTCGTACTTCTCTCGGAGGCGGCAATCAAGGTATGTATCTCATTTGATCAGAAGACGTCCGAAAAATTTGGAATCCAAAGAAAGCGTTTTGTTTCTTGGAAGGCTTCAAAATAGCGTTCGTGCAATATCCTTCACCCCCTCACCCCCCCGAACCTTTCCGCCCACTCCGCCCGTTCCTCGTCCGTCACCTTGCGGAACAGCACCTCGGGCACCGTGAAGCCATGCCCCGCCTCCAGCGCCCCCAGCGCCGCCGCCACGTCCCCGGCCATGACCGGTCGTCCGGTCCGCATCCCCGCCAGCATCGAGGCCGCCGCGTCGGGGATGAAGGGTTCGGACAGCACGGCGTAGAGGCGGATCAGGTTCAGCGACAGGCGGGTGATCGCCGCGGCCGCGTCGGGATCGGTCTTGTGGACGGTCCAGGGGGCGGCGGATTGCAGGTATTCGTTGCCGACGACCCAGATCGCGCGCAGTTCGGCCGCGGCCTTGCGGACCTCCATCGCCTCCATCGCGCCCTCATAGGCGCGGACGCGCGCGGCCGAGGTCGGCGATCAGCGCGGCCTCGCGGTCGCCGTAGGTTCCGCCCGCAGGCACCGCCTCGCCGAATTTCGACCGGCAGAACTTGGTGATGCGGCTGACGAAGTTGCCGAGCACGTCGGCGAGGTCCTTGTTCACCGCAGGTCTGGAAGTTCTCCCAGGTGAATTCGGAGTCCGACGATTCCGGCGCGTGGGAGAGAAGCCACCAGCGCCAGTAATCGGCGGGCAGGATGCTCAGCGCCTGATCCATGAAGACGCCGCGCCCCTGCGAGGTGGAGAACTGGCCGCCGTCATAGTTCAGGTAGTTGAAGGACTTGATGTAGTCGACGAGCTTCCACGGCTCGCCCGACCCGATGATCGTGGCGGGGAAGACTGAGGGTGTGGAAGGGCACGTTGTCCTTGCCCATGAACTGGACATAGCGGACGTCCTCCGCGCCCTTGTCCGTGCGCCACCAGCGTTCCCAGTCGGCATCGGGCTGGCCGTGCGCATCGGCCCATTCGGCGGCGCAGGCGATGTATTCGATGGGGGCGTCGAACCAGACGTAGAAGACCTTGCCCTCCATCCCCGGCCAGGGCTGGTCGCCCTTGCGGACCGGCACGCCCCAGTAGAGGTCGCGGGTGATGCCGCGGTCCTGCAGCCCGTCGCCGTCGTTCAGCCATTTCTTCGCGATCGAGGTGGTCAGGATCGGCCAGTCGGTCTTGCTGTCGATCCATGCCTCCAGCTGTCCGCGCAGGGCGCGCTGCTTCAGGAACAGGTGCTTGGTCTCGCGCACCTCGAGGTTGGTGGAGCCGGAGATGGCCGAGCGGGGGTTGATGAGGTCGGTCGGGATCAAGCTGCTTGGTGCAGTTCTCGCACTGGTCGCCGCGCGCGCGGTCGTAGCCGCAGTTCGGGCAGGTGCCCTCGATGTAGCGGTCGGGCAGGAAGCGGTTGTCGTCGATGGAGAAGACCTGCTTTTCGAGGACTTCCTCGATCAGGCCGTTCTCGGCGAGCTTGCCCGCGAAATGCTGGGTCAGGCGGTGGTTGCGCTGGGACTGACGAGCGGCCGAAATGGTCGAAGGACAGCCGGAAGCCCTGCGCCAGATCGTTCTGCACGGCCCACATGTCGGCGCAGAACTGCTCGACCGGGACGCCCGCCTTGGCGGCGGCAAGCTCGGCCGGGGTGCCGTGTTCGTCGGTGGCGCAGAGGAACAGCACCTCGTGCCCGCGCGCGCGGTTGTAGCGGGCGAAAAGGTCGGCGGGCAGCTGGGAGCCGACGAGGTTGCCCAGATGCTTGATCCCGTTGATGTAGGGGATCGCCGAGGTGATGAGTATCCGGGCCATGCGCGCGCTTTCCGTCAGGTGACGGGATGATTTAGCGGCGCGGTGTGGAAAGGGCCAGAGCTTTGGCGGGCGGGTCGCGGGGCGCGGATCAGATGCCCTTCGTGATCCGCGCAAGAATTTTCAGCCGGACCTCATCGCCGACCATCTCGGGAAAGCCTGCGGCCCCGAAGGCCTTGCGGCTGATGGAACCGGTCAAAAGGATCGACAGGTTCGTGCGGTCGCCTTCGGTGGTGCCTTTCTGGCGGTAGATCTGGGCGGACATGGTGACGGGCCGGGTGACGCCCCGGATCGTCATGTTGCCGGTGACGTCGGCCCCGGCACCACTGGAGCGGATCTTCGTGCTGGCGAAGTGGATGGTCGGGAAGTCCGAGACATCAAGCACCCTGGCACCGGTCATCGCCTCGGTCGCCAGCGGGTTCGAGGTCGATGCCTTGGCGGCATTGACCGTGACCTCGAAGCGGCTTGCGGCGACGCGGTCGAAATCGATGGACAGATCGGCCGAGGTGACGGGCATCCTGCCCTTGATCGGGATGCCGCCGGTGAAGGTCGTCTCGAACCCGACGACGGATTTGTCGGCCTGGAGGGTATATGGCACGGGTTCGGCATGCAGCGGCTGGCCGAGCATGGGCAGGCCGAGCGCGAGAAGGGCGGGCATGAGGGTGAGGATTCGCATCCTTCGATACTCCTGTTGGACGGATGCCTAACGTTTGAGGTAGGCGGTTTCTTCAGCGGGGGGCGCACACGTTGCCGTGATGGGGCTCTGTTTGCGGCGGAGCGAAGGGTGGGATTGGCCTGCCCTGTGTGCTGTAGACGACCGCGGAAAACACGCCATCGTCCCGGAGCAAGGCCCCCCGCGCCGCCGCGCAGCGCCCGGTATCGCTCCCAAATGCCAGCGGACCCTTGGGCCGTTGATCCCCAGTTTTGCGGGAACAGCGTCGCGCCGGTCAGTGACCCCCACTAGTTTTTCAACGTGGTAGAACCCTTACAGGTTCCGAAATAGCCTCGTGTTTCGCTGCAGACCTCCGTGGCCCCGCCGGACTCGATGAGGATCTTGGCGATGTCCAGAATGTCCGAAAGGTCACCGTCGTAGTCCGCAGCCGAAACGCCAGGAGGCACGTCGAGGTAACAGTCCATGACCCCCGATATGATATGGCGGCCCCGTATTGTGTTCAGGTCCAGACAGACGACCATTTTCCCCTCGATCAACTCCGCCAACGGCTCCCTCTTTGGCATGATGCCCCACAGCCGGACGAGCCCATGCGTTTCCAGAAAAATCGTTCCATCCGCATCGACCATCTTAACCCGTTCATAGATGCGCGGCGGCGGTAGTGCGTCGGCATCGGCCTGTATCACCGAGGCCAGAAGCAGGGACAGAGCGAGCAGCGTTCGGAACATAGGCTTCGGCCCGCAAGGCTTGGCCGGTGCAGAAGTGTAGCTGTCCAACTTTTTGCCTCCATTTCGCGGGTCCGACTCTTTGACGCTTCTCAGCGGTCACTTTCTTGGCAGCCAGTGGAAATACGATCTGATGAGAAGCCAGTGCCCGCTTCACGCGTCCGCCAAAGGCACCCCCTACCCCCTCCTCTCCCCGAAGAATGTCCGCAGCACCGCCGCCGCCTCGTCGCCAGCGATGCCGTCATAGACCTCGGGCACATGATGGCACTGCGGGTGGCTGAAGACCCGCGCGCCATGCGCCACGCCGCCTGATTTCGGGTCCGCCGCGCCATAGTAGAGCCGTGCGATGCGGGCCGCCGACACTGCCGCCGCGCACATCGGGCAGGGTTCGAGCGTGACATAGAGGTCATGCCCCATCAGCCGTTCCGACCCAAGTGCGGCACAGGCGGCGCGGATCGCCAGAACCTCGGCATGCGCCGTGGGATCGCTGAGTTCGCGTGTCCGGTTCCCCGTCCGCGCGACAACCTGGCCCTGCGCCACGATCACCGCACCGACCGGCACCTCGCCGCGCCGGCCCGCCGCCCGCGCCTCGTCCAGCGCCGCCGCCATGAAACTTTTGAAGTCCGCCATAGCCCCCGTGATGCCCGACCCCCCTGCCCCGAGGCAAGCCCTTCCCGTGACTCCTTCCCACAGGACGGGATTGGCGTTAAGGCACGGCCTTTCCCATAGATGGATCGAGGACCGTACCATGACCGACGACAGCAAGGACCGCATCGCCAAGGTCATGGCCCGATCCGGCATCGCGTCGCGCCGCGACGCCGAACGGATGATCGTCGCGGGCCGCGTGGCGGTGAACGGGGCGGTCATCACCAGCCCGGCGCTGGATGTCCGACCGGCCGACAAGGTGACGCTGGACGGCAAGCCGATCGACGCGCCGCAGCCGACGCGGCTGTGGATGTATTACAAGCCCCTCGGCCTCGTGTCATCGGACCGCGACGAGAAGGGTCGTCAGACGATCTATGACACGATGCCCGAAGGCATGCCGCGCGTGATGAGCGTTGGGCGGCTGGACCTGAATTCCGAAGGGCTGCTGCTGCTGACCAATGACGGCGAGCTGAAGCGGCGGCTGGAACTGCCGGAAACAGGCTGGCTGCGCAAATACCGGGTGCGGGTGAACGGGCGGCCGAATGACCTGACCTTCGATTCCCTGCGGCGCGGCATCACCATCGAGGGCGAGGATTTCATGCCGATGGACATCTCGCTCGACCGCCAGCAGGGCGCGAATGCCTGGCTGACGGTGGGTCTGCGCGAAGGCAAGAACCGCGAGGTGCGCCGCGCGATGACCGAGGTCGGGCTGACGGTGAACCGGCTGATCCGGGTCAGCTATGGTCCGTTCCGGCTGAACGAGATGGAACCGGGGGCAGTGGTCGAGGTGAAGGCGCGGGTGATGCGCGAACAGCTGGGCGGTCTGCTGGACGGGCTGATCCCGCAGAAATCGGCGAAGGCAGAGGGCGGCAAGCCGGGCGGGGATGACCGCGCGGACCGGCCGCGCAAACCGCGCGGTGAAGGCCCGGCAGGACGGCCCCGCCCGCTCGACGGCGAACGGCCGGACCGGCCCGTCCGGCCAAGGGATGGCGGCGCGGCGCGCGAAGGGGGCGTCGAAGGGGGACCGGGGCTTTGCAAAGCGGGGGCCGAAGCCGGACGGTGAGGCGCGCGCCGAACGCCCGGCGCGGCGCTTTGACGGGCCGAAACCGTCTGGTGCTGCGCGCGGCGACCGGGCCGCCAAGCCAGCCTACGGTACCAAACCGGACAGACCGGCCCATGGCGACAGGGCCGCGAAGCCTGCTTACGGTGCGAAGCCCGCCTACGGTGCAAAGACGGACAAGCCCGGGCATGGCGAGAGGGCGGGCAAACCAGCCTACAAAGCCCGGACGGACCGGCCCGCCGACGGCGCGCGCAGCGGCAAGCCCGCCTATGGCGACCGGGCAGGCAAGCCCCAGACCGGTGACCGGCCCGGCAAACCGGCGTACGGGAACCGCGCAGGTGGCAAGCCGGACGCAGGCGACCGCCCGAAGCGCGCCTATCCGGCCAAGGACGGGGCGTCGTCGCCCGAGCGGCGGGGACCTGCGGGCAAGGCCCAGCCCCCGCGCGGCGACGGCGACAGCAAGCCCCGGTTCCAGCCCAAACCCGGCGGTCCGCGCCCGGACCGGACGGGCAAGCCGCCGCGATCCGGCGGGGCGGGCGGCGGTGCGTCGAAGGGTGCGGGACCGAAAGGCAGCGGCCCGCGCAAGGACCGTCCCGCAGGCGCTGCACCGCGCAAGGGCCCGCGCCCTAAGCCGTGACCGCCGCCGTGGCGTGGCGGACGCAACAACGCAATGCCATTCGCCGTTCACCGGGATCGGGGCTTTCCGCGCCCCGGTCGTCTGTGCCAACCTGATCTCCGGCTGGGGGCGGGATGATTCATGGCGTATCACTGTGTGCGGATGACCGCCCCGCGGCCGGGCAGTCGGGGGCAATGAAGACCCGCCCCAATCCGCGCCGGTTCGGGTATCTGGGCGCTGGTCTTCTGACCCTCGCAATGGCCGCCTGCGGCCCCTTGGGCTTCGGGACCGGCGACGCCCCGGTCGTTGCGATGGCCCCGGTCCTGCCGGAACCGCCCGGACCTTCGGTCGAAAGCGAGCAGGCGCGGCTGAACTATGCGAAGATCCAGGCGAACCTTCTGTCGCAGGGCCTGATGCGCCGCGACACCGCCCCCGCCGACGCGCCCTTCACCGCGGCCGATCTGGCCGAGGATTTCATCAACATCGCGCTTTACGACGAATACGTGGATGCGGGCGGCACCCTGGTCGCGCGCAAGACCGAAAGCCGCCTGCGCCGGTGGGACCGCCCGGTGCGCATCGGCGTCGAATTCGGCGCAGGGATATCCCCAGACCAGCAGGCCCGGGACCGCACCGACATCGCGGCCTATGCCGCACGGCTGGCCCGCGTGACCGGGCATCCGATCCGGCTGGACGATTCCGCGCCGAACTTCCGCGTGCTGATCCTGAACGAGGATGAACGCCAGGCCATCGGCCCGCGCCTGAACGAGATCGTGCCGAACATCGACCCGGCTGCGGTCACGGCGACGGTGGCGATGCCGAAGTCGAGCTACTGCGTGGTCTTCGCGTTCTCCAAAGGCACGGCCAGCGCCTATTCGCAGGCCGTCGCGGTCATCAGGGGCGAACATCCCGACCTGCTGCGCCTTCTGTGCATCCACGAGGAAATCGCGCAAGGTCTGGGTCTGGCCAATGACAGCCCCGGCGCGCGCCCGTCGATCTTCAACGACGACGAGGAGTTCGCGCTGCTGACCCGGCATGACGAGTTGCTGCTGCGGATGCTCTACGACCCGCGCATGCGGTCGGGGATGACGATTGACCAGGCGCGTCCGCTGGCCGAGGCGATCGCGCGCGAACTGATGTCCGGAGAGACCTGAGCGGCAGCGGAACAGCGCGGGGTTTTCTGCGCCACGCCGCGCCAAGATGGCTTGCGCGATGCGACGGGACGGCTATCACGGTTGCGACGCTTGAAATGGGGGGCTTGCGATGATCCTGAGCTGTGGCGAGGCGCTGATCGACATGCTGCCGCGGACTTCGCCTGCGGGTGAGGCCTGCTTTGCGCCCTATGCAGGGGGTGCCGTGATGAACACGGCCATAGCACTGGGGCGTCTCGGCGCGCCGTCGGGGTTTCTGTCGGGCGTCTCGACGGACCTTTTCGGCGATGTGCTGATCGAAACGCTGGAGGCGTCGAAGGTCGATACGTCCCTTCTGATCCGGTCCGCCCGGCCCACGACGCTCGCCTTCGTGCGGCTGACGAACGGGCAGGCGAGCTATGCCTTCTATGACGAGAACACAGCAGGCCGGATGATCCACCCATCCGAACTGCCGGAACTGCCCGCATCGGTGCGTGCAGTCTTCTTCGGCGGCATCAGCCTGATGGTCGAACCGGGCGGAGCTACCTATCAGGCGCTGATGGAACGCGAGGCCGCGTCGGACCGCGTGCTGATGATCGACCCGAACATCCGGCCGTCCTTCATCTCGGACGCCGCCGCCTATCGCGCGCGGATCACGCGGATGATGGGACTGGCCGACATCGTCAAGCTGTCGGACGAAGACCTGCGCTGGCTGGAAGGCGCGGGTGAGATCGCCGATCTGGCGATGGCGCTGCTGAAACGCGGACCGAACGCGGTATTCGTGACGGAAGGCGCGAAGGGCGCGCATGCCTTCACGGCGCGGCACACGACCTTTGTCGCGTCGCGCAAGGTGACGGTGGCCGATACGGTCGGCGCGGGCGACACGTTCAATGCAGGCATTCTGGCCGCGTTCCACCGGGCGGGTGCGCTGACCAAGGCGGGCGTGGCGGATGCGTCGCGCGAAATGCTCGACGCAGCGCTGACGCTGGGGGCGCGGGCGGCGGCGGTGACGGTGTCGCGCCCGGGTGCGAACCCGCCGTGGGAGCATGAACTGGTCGACTGAGATGCGGGCGCTGGTCCAGCGGGTATCCCGCGCGAAGGTTTCCGTCGGTGCTCATGTGACGGGCGAGATCGGGGCGGGGCTGATGATCCTCGTCTGCGCGATGCAGGGCGACGGCGAGGCCGAGGCGAAGGCGCTGGCGGCGCGGATCGCAAAACTCCGCATCTTCCGCGATGGCGCGGGCAAGATGAACCTGTCGCTGACCGATACCGGCGGCGCGGCTTTGGTCGTCAGTCAGTTCACGCTGGCCGCCGACACCGCGCGCGGGAACCGTCCCGGGTTTTCGGCGGCGGCCCCGCCCGACACGGGGCGCGCGCTTTATGAGACCTTCGCGCAGGCGCTGCGCGATCTGGGGCTGACCGTCGCCACGGGCGAGTTCGGCGCGGACATGGATGTGGACCTCGTCAATCAGGGGCCGGTCACGATCTGGCTCGACACCGCCGACCGCTGAGCCGCGTCAGGGCGTCATCGACTGCCGCTGGCGCGCGCGTTCCAGACCCAGCTGGCGTTCGCGCCAGATGATGAGGATGCCGGCGCCAACGACGATGACCGCACCCATAAGCACAATCAGCGTCGGCGTTTCGCCGAAGACCGTGTAGCCCACGATCAGCGCCAGCAGCATCGAGACATATTCGAACGGCGCGATCACACTGGCATCGGCATGCCGGTAGGAAGAGGTCAGCAGCACCTGCCCGATGCCGCCCAGAAGACCCGCGCAGATCAGCTTGGCGGCTGTCGCGGCATCGGGCCATGCCCAGCCGAAGGGCAGTGTGACCAGCGACAGGCTGGCTGCGCTGACCGAGAACCAGAAGACGATCGCCGAGGTCGATTCCTCGTTCACCAGCCGCCGCACGAACACCTGCGCGAGCGACGCGAATACGGCGCCCAGCAGGACCAGCACCGCGCCCAGCGCCTCGCGTCCGCCGATGCCGTCCGTCGAAATCGCGGTCAGGCGCGGCGACAGCACGATCAGCACGCCCACGAGCCCCAGCAGCACCGCCAGGATGCGGAAGGCGCGCACCTCTTCACCGAGGAACATCGCGGCGAACACCACCGTCAGCAGCGGTGCCGCATAGCCGATGGCCGTCACCTCGGGGAGCGGCAGGAACCCGAGACCAGCGAACCCGAAGCCCATGGCCGAGGTGCCGACCAGTCCGCGCCAGAAATGCCCCAGCGGATTGCGCGTCGCCAGCCCGCGCGGAAAGCCATGCGTCGTCATCAGCCAGACCAGGATGACGGGAATGGCGAAGAACGACCGGAAGAACACCGCCTCGCCGGGCGGAACAGCGGAAGCCGTGGCCTTGATGAGGCTGGCCATTGCGACAAAGACGCAGACCGACGCGACTTTCAGGGCGATGCCGCGCAGGGGGTTCATGCGGGGGAAGCCTGTGCTGCGGCCGAAGATCGTTCACAGACGATCTTCGGGAACGAAGCGTTTTCGTGAAAGCGCTTCCTTGTCTGGCCTTGGTCCATTGCGATGGTCCGGGGGGTTAGGATCAAGGCCAGTTGGCCCGAGACCACGCGGAACGGCAAGGGCAGAGTTGCACAGATATTGCGCGACATCGCTTCGACTTCTTCGCTTTTGCGCACAGATTCCATGCGGGGATTGCGACTGGACGCGGACCCCGCCCGTGCCCATCTTCCTGTCCAACCAGACAGGAGTGTCCGATATGTCCGCTGACACAGCAAAAACGATCCCCGGTATCCACCACGTCACCGCCATTTCCGGCGCGCCGCAGCCGAACGTCGATTTCTACACCCGCACGCTCGGCCAGCGGCTGGTCAAGAAGACGGTGAACTTCGACGCACCCGATACCTATCACCTCTATTACGGCGACCGCACCGGCAGCCCGGGCACGATCATGACCTTCTTTCCCTTCGTGAACGCGGGTCCCGGCCGCCCCGGCCCCGGGATGGCCAGTGCGCATGCCTATGCCGTGACGGCCGGCGCATTCGACGGGCTGATGGAGCGCATCGCGCTCGACGGCCTCGATTTCGGCGGCCCTGCGGAACGTTTCGGCCAGCGCGTACTGACGCTCCGCGACCCCGACGGCGCGGCGGTGGAACTGATCGAGAGCAACCGGACGGGCGGTGCCACGCTGGACGGGTTCCATTCCGCGACCCTGTGGGAACGCGACCCTGATCCGACGGCGCGCGTGCTGACCGACATCTTCGGCTATGTGGCAGCGGGCGAGGAACGCGAGGGCGACGTCACGCGCCTGCGGTTCGTCGCGCCCGGCGATGCGCGGGGGCACATCATCGACATCATCCGCAGCGACGACAAGGCCATCGCGCGGCCCGGTGCGGGCACGATCCACCACATCGCGTTCCGCGCCGAAACCGACGACATCCAGATGGAATGGCGGGAAAAGGTACAGTCAGCGGGCCATCAGGTCACGCCGCAGATCGACCGGCAGTATTTCAACGCGATCTACTTCCGCGAACCGGGCGGCGTGCTGTTCGAAATCGCCACCGACCCGCCGGGCTTCACGGCGGATGAGCCGCTGGCGACGCTGGGCCGCGACCTGAAACTGCCGCCGCAGCACGAACGCCTGCGCGCCCGGCTGGAACAGACGCTTCCGCCGCTGAGAGTGACGGAACCGGTCTGATGGCAGGCCCGCACATCGAGCGGGCCGGGCCGGACCCGGCCCGTGCCGCGGCGGGTCTGGTGATGCTGCACGGGCGCGGCGGATCGGCGGCGGATATTCTGGGCCTGCTGGCCCATGCCGGGCTGCCGGACGTGGCGGCGGTGGCGCCCGAAGCACCGGGGAACAGCTGGTGGCCGGTCAGCTTTCTGTCCCCGTCGGCGACGCTTGAACCCTTTGTCGCGGCGGGCGTTGCAGCTGCAATGGCCGCTGTGGCGGAACTGGAGGCGGCGGGCCTGCCCCGCGACCGCATCTGGCTGCTCGGCTTCAGCCAGGGCGCGGGGCTGGCGCTGGAAACCTTCGCGCGGGAAGGCACCGGACTGGCAGGCGTCTTCGGGATGTCGGGCGGACTGATCGGCACCGCCGACGCGGACGGCCCGGCGACCGACGCGCTTTACGGGTACCGCCCCAAGCGTTTCGACTATGCCGGGCCGCGCACGGGCCGGGCCTGGCTATCCTGCCACGAACGTGACCCGCATATCCCGCTGGCGCGGGTGCAGGAAACCGCCAGCGTTCTCAGAGCGCTAGGCGCGGATGTTCAGATACAGCTTTACCACGGCGCGGGGCATTCCGTGATGCGCGAGGATATCGCGGCGATGCGCGCGCGGCTGAACGGCTAGGGCGGGTGACAAGGGAACTTCCAACTGCCCGCGCGCGCCGCTAGGGTCCGGCCGACGTCGTCCGAACCGGGGGATACCGCGTGACCAAACCCAACCTGCTGGTGCTTGCCCCCTTGGCCGGATGGGCGGACAACCCGCTGGCGCAGGACTTCACGCTGCATGAACTCTGGAAAGCCCCCGACCGCGCGGCGTATCTGGCCGCGCATGGCACGGAGATCGACGCCATCGCAACGCGGGGCGATCTTGGCGCGGACGGAAGCCTGATCGCCGCCTGCCCCAACGCCCGCATCATCTCGGTCTTCGGCGTCGGCTTCGACGCGGTCGATCTTGCCGCCTGCAGGGCGCGCGGCATCCGCGTGACCAACACGCCCGACGTGCTGACCACCGATGTGGCCGATCTGGGCGTGACCATGATGCTGGCCCTGTCGCGCAATGTGGTGGCCGCCGACAGGTATGCCCGCAGCGGCGACTGGATCAGCAACGGGTCCTTCCCGCTGCAACGCCGGATTTCCGGCCAGCGCGCGGGCATCCTCGGCCTCGGCCGCATCGGCATGGCCATCGCCACGCCGCCTTGCCGCCTTCGACATGGACATCGCCTATTCCGCGACCGCGGCCAAGCCCGGCGTGGCATGGGCGTTCATCGCTGATCCCGTGGCGCTTGCCGCTAGGTCCGACTGCCTGATCGTCGCCCTGGCCGCGTCCGCCGCGACCCGCCACATCGTGTCACGCGACGTCATCGCGGCGCTGGGCCCCAGAGGCACCGTCATCAACATCAGCCGCGCCGCGAACATCGACGAAGAGGCGCTTCTGGACGCGCTGGAGGCCGGCAGCCTTGGCGGTGCCGCGCTGGACGTCTTCGAGGGCGAACCGGCGCTGAACCCGCGTTTCGCCGCGCTGCCCAATATCCTTCTGCAACCCCATCACGGGTCCGCCACCGCCGAAACACGCAGCGCAATGGGGAACCTGATGCGCGACAACCTGATCGCCTTCTTTGCAGGCCGCGACCTGCCCACGCCCGTTCTGTGAAAGGACACGCCATGACCCAAACCCGGACCGGCCAAGCGCAGATCGGACTTGTCGGCCTCGGCACGATGGGGGCCGCCCTGTCGCTGAACATCGCCGAAAAAGGCTTTCGCCATCGCCGTCTGGAACCGGACGACCGAGACGACGCATGCCTTCGTGAAAGATGCAGGCCCGCTGGCCGGGATGATCACGCCGACGGACACGCTCGAGGCGCTGGTCAAGGCGATCAAACCGCCCCGTGCCATCATCCTGATGGTGCCCGCAGGCAAGGCCGTAGATGACCAGATCGTGGCGCTGATGCCGCATCTGTCGCCCGATGACCTGATCATCGACGCAGGGAATGCCGAGTTCCACGATACCGACCGCCGGTCGGCGGCCGCGAAAGCTTCGGGCAAGTACCGCTTCCTCGGGATGGGCGTGTCGGGCGGCGAAGAGGGCGCGCGGCACGGGCCGTCAATCATGGGCGGCGGCGAAAAGGCCGACTGGGACCGGGTGAAACCGGTGCTGGAGGCGATCAGCGCCAAATACGAAGGCACGCCCTGCGCGACCTGGATGGGCATCGACGGCGCCGGGCATTTCGTCAAGGCGGTCCACAACGGCATCGAATACGCCGACATGCAGATGATCGCCGAGGTCTACGGCGTGATGCGCGACGGTCTGGGCATGGACGCGCCCGCCATCGCCGGGGTGTTGAAGGCGTGGAACAAGGGGCCGCTGCAAAGTTACCTGATCGAGATATCGGGGGCGGTCGCCGCATCCACCGACAAGATCACCGGCAAGCCGCTTCTGGACGTCATCCTCGACAAGGCGGGCCAGAAAGGCACGGGCCGCTGGACCGCCATCGAGGCGCAGCACCTTGCGGCCCCGATCCCGGTGATCGAGGCTGCGGTCATGGCACGGAACGTGTCGGCAAAGCTGGCGGAGCGTATCGAGGGCGAAGCTGTCTTCGGCCCCGGCCCGAAACGGCTGGGGTCAGAGGCGCTGTCCGTCGAAGCGCTGGAACAGGCGCTGATCGCGGGCAAGATACTGTGCTATGCGCAGGGCTTCGGCCTGATCACCGCCGCGTCCGCCTCGTTCGGCTGGTCGCTGCCCTTGCCCGAGATTGCACGGGTCTGGCGCGAAGGCTGCATCATCCGGTCGGGGATGCTGAACGACATGGCGACGGCACTGGCCGCGCATCCCGAGCAGAACCTGATGCTGGCCCCCTATTTCGCGGACCACCTGCGCAAGGCCGAAACCGGCCTGCGCGAGGTGGTGGCAACCGGCGCGCGTCACGGCCTGCCGCTGCCCGCCTTGTCGGCGGGTCTGGCCTGGTTCGACATGATGCGCACCGCACGGGGCACGGCGAACATGATCCAGGGGCAGCGCGATTTCTTCGGCGCGCACGGGTTCGACCGGCTGGACGGCAAGGACGTGCATCATGGGCCGTGGAGTTCACACTAGTGTCCGATCGCCTGCCCCCGAAGGACATCGCGATGGCCGTCGCTGTCGCGCTGATCTGGGGGATGGGCTATGTCGTGGCCAAGGGCGGCATGGCGCATTTCCCGCCGATCCTTCTGATGGCGCTGCGCTTCACCGTCACGGCCCTGGCGCTTGTGTGGTTCGCGGGGCCTCCGCACGGCAACCTGCCGCGCCTTGTCGTCGTTTCGGTCATCGGTGCCGCGATCCAGTACTCGCTGACCTTCTCGGGGGTGAACGGCGTGGATGCCGGGCTGGCAGCACTCGTCATGCAGCTTGAGGTCCCGTTCCTGGTGATCCTCGGCGCGGTGCTGCTGGGCGAGCAGCCGTCCCTTCGTAAATGGGTCGGCATTGCCATCGCCTTCGGGGGTGTCGCCCTGATCGCCGGCCAGGTGCGGTTCAGCGGCGAATGGTCATCGGTGCTGATGCTGGTTGGCGGTGCCCTGTCCTGGGCGATGGGCCAGGTTCTTGTCCGTGGCCTGAAGGGCCTTTCGGGACTGTCCGTCACCGCCTGGATTGCCGTTCTGGCCGCACCGCAATTGTTCCTGATGTCCGCGCTGTTCGAGACCGGCCAGATCGCGGCGATCCGGTCCGCGGGGCCGGAGGTATGGGGAGCGGCCCTCTATCTCGGCCTGGTCATGACGGCGCTGGGCTACGCGCTGTGGAACGGGCTGATCCTGCGGCACGAGGTCGGGCGCGTGGCGCCGTGGCTTCTGCTGATGCCGATCTTCTCGGTCGCGGGCGGCGTGATCTTCCTCGGCGAAACGCCCGAGATCGGCCGCCTGATCGGCGGCCTGGTTGTTCTGGCGGGCGTCGCCGTTATCACCCTTGAGCGCCGGACGACACTGCCCTTGCCCGAGGCGGCGCGCCCATGAATCCGGACAACGCCCTTCTCGAGAAACTGACGGGCTGGCTCGATCAGGCCCAGGCCATCGCGCTGCAGTGGCTGACCTCTCCCGCCGCGTGGTCGCAGTTCGCCCTGCTGGCTGTGGCCTACCTTGCCGCCCGCCTGATCGCGTCCCGCGTCGTCCCCCGTCTGACACGGCTGCTCGCGCCCGCCGATGACGCCACGGGCATCCTGCCCACAGCCCGCCGCTTCGCGCTGCGCTTCCTGCCTCTTCTCCTGCCGCTCCTGGCCTACGCCCTCACGGCGGGCGGCGAGGGGATCACGCGGTCGATGTTCGGGTCGGGCGATGTCATCGCCTTCGGCAAGCGCGTCTTCCTGTTCCTCGCCGCGCGGTCCTTTGCCACCCGCATTCTGACCGACCCGTTCCTGCGCCTGCTGGGCCGTTATGTCCTGATCCCGGTCGCCGCGCTCTATGCCGTCGGCCTGCTCGACGACATCACGGCGCGGCTGGACCAGACCATCGTCGCGCTGGGCAACATCCGCTTTTCCGTCCTCGCCCTGATCCGGGGCGTGATCGCGGGCGGTCTGCTGTTCTGGCTCGGCAGCTGGTCGAACCGGCAGAGCTCGACCTACATCACGCGGCAGGAAGACCTGCGCCCCGCCATGCGCCAGCTGGCGGTGAAGGCGGCCGAGATCGCCATCTTCGGCACGGCGTTCCTGCTGCTGATGTCGATCATGGGGATCGACCTGACCGCCGTCGCCGTGCTTGGCGGTGCGCTGGGCGTGGGCATCGGCCTTGGCCTCCAGCAGATCGCGGCCAACTTCGTCTCGGGCGTGATCCTGCTCCTGGAAGGGCAGACGACGGTCGGCGACTACGTCGAGTTGGACGGTGGCGAGAAGGGCACCATCGTCAGGATGACGGCGCGAGCCTGCATATTGGAGACGTTCGACGGCAAGTGGATCGTGGTGCCGAACGAACACTTCGTCACGACCCGGGTGGTGAACTACTCTGATCAGGGCAGCGCCAACCGGTACGAGGCGCTGTTTTCGGTGGCCTACGAGACAGACCTGAACACGGTGCCGGCGGTGATCGAGACGGCGGTGGCGAAGCTGTCCTTCGTGCTGAGCGAGCCGTCAGGCCCGGACGTGGAACTGCGCGCCTTTGGCGAGAGTGCGGTGGACTTCGCGGTCGAATACTGGGTCAGCGGGATTGATGACGGGCGGAACAAATACCACAGCCAGGTGATGTTCGCGGTCTGGAACGCGCTGAAGGATGCGGGGATCGAGATGCCCTATCCGCACCGTGTGATCGAGATGCGGGGTTCGGGGGCTGCGCCCGGCTGAGAGCGCCGGGGCGCCGCCCCGGACCCCGGAGTATTTGCGCCAAGATGAAGCTGGGACTGCCTTGGCCGGCGGTGCCCTGCCGCGATCAGCCCATCACCTTCGTCCCCAGACCGTGCCCCTCGGATGCCGACTTCTTCGCCTTGGCGTGCCGCAGTTCCTCGACCGACCGCACGTCCAGCCGCGCGGCACCCGCCCAGTCCTTCGTCTTGACCTTCGGGTTCTTCAGCCGCGCTTTCGCTGCCGGGACCGCGTCGGCGTACTGCGGCAGCCACTGGGCTTGGGCCACCAGCATCTCGTCCACCATCTGCCAGACCTCTTCCGGCGTGCAGATGGCCCCCACCAGCGGGTCATGCAGCACGGCCTGTTTCAGCAGATCGACATCCCCGGTCATCGCCGCCTTCATCCCCATCCGCTGCACGTTGACGCTTGCCGAACAGGTCGCGGCGCAGGCGTCGGGCAGCGTGATCGCCTTCCACCATGTTGATCCCGAAGCGGTCCACGAAGCCCGGGCTCTCGATGATGCAGTCCTCTGGCAGGTTCCGGATCACGCCGCCGTTCTTCACGTTGAAATGCCCGCGGTAGACGCGCCCCGTCTCCAGCGCCTCGAGGATATGGCTCGCGTGCTCGTCGGTGCGTTCATACTCGGACAGCGGCTTGCCCGCCTCGTCCAGAAACGTCGGGAAATCCGTCTCGAACCAGTTCCGGTTCTCGGTCGAATAGCGCAGGTAGCCGCCGGTCTCGCCGTGGATCCATTCGTCGGTGCTGATCCAGTCCATGATCTGGTCCGGGCGCTTGCGGTACCAGGGCAGGTACTCCGACAGATGGCCGTTCGATTCCGTCGAATAGAAGCCGAACCGCTTCAGCACGTCGATGCGCACCTTTTCCTGGCGCGAGAAGACCGGATGCGCCTCGAACGCCGCCAGCAGCTCGTCGCGGCCGATCCTGCGGCCGTTGTGGCGGATGTCGAGATACCAGGTCTGATGGTTGATGCCCGAACAGACGATGTCCGTCTCTTCCATCGGCACGTCCAGCGCCCGCGCGATCTGGCGGTGGCCGTTCTGCACGCCGTGGCAGAGGCCGACGGTGCGCACCCTGCCGTGGTCGATCGCGGCCCAGGTCATCATCGCCATCGGGTTGGCGTAGTTCAGAAGCAGCGCATCGGTTTCGGCCACCTCGCGGATGTCCTTGCAGAAGTCCATCATCGCGGCGATGCCGCGCTGGGCGTACATGATGCCGCCCGCGCAGATCGTGTCGCCGACGCACTGATCGACGCCGTATTTCAGCGGGATGCGGATGTCGTCGGCAAACGCCTCCAGCCCGCCGATGCGGACCACGTTCATCACATAGCGCGCGCCGTCCAGCGCCTTGCGGCGGTCGGTCGTGGCGGTGACGCGGGTCTTCAGGCCGTTCACCGTCGACGATGCGGCGGATGATCTGCGCGACCATGTCGAGGTTATGCGCGTTGATGTCGGTCAGCGCGATTTCGATGTCCTCGAATTCGGGCACCTTCAGGATGTCCTGGCACAGCTTCTTGGTGAACCCGACGCTGCCCGCGCCGATGATGGTCAGTTTGAATGCGGTCATTGCGACGGATCTCCTGTGTCAGCGATTGAAGATACGCGCGGTGCGGCAGGCAGGCCGATGCCGCCGCCGCATATTCCTTCATCAGCGACGCATGGGTCGCGCGGGCCTTGTCGCGGGCCTTCGGATCGGCGGCCATGACCGCGCGCGCCGCATCGCGGCTCAGATGGCCAAGACCGTCGAGGACGGGCGTGTAAAGCTGGTGCTGCAGATGCGGCAGACCCATCGGGAAAGGGTCGAAATCCTCTGCCCCCGGCATCTTGGTCTGCCACAGCGCAAGCCTGTCCCGCACGATCGTGCGGATGACTGTCGGCCACGTCGCGCCAGAACGCGCTGTCGCGGCGTTCGGTGACGTAATGCAGCCGGATGAAATCGCGGAAGTCATCGACCTGCCGCGCGACGGCGGCGTTGTAGAGGTCGCGCCCGGCGGGATCGCCCAGCCAGCGCGCCAGCATCAAGCAGCTGCACGATGGTGCCGTGGATGCTGGTCGCCTCCAGCGGTTCCAGGAACGACGACGACAGGCCCAGCGCGACGCAGTTGCCGATCCAGACATCCTTCTGCCGACCCGCATCGATGCGGATGTCGTTGCGCGGGTGGATCTCGTAGCCCAGCGCCGCCTCGACCTCCGCCTTGGCCTGATCCGGCGTCGTATGCGCGTCCGAATACACATAGCCCATGCCCCAGCGGCCCTGCGTCGGGATCTGCCACATCCAGCCCGCTGTCTGCGCCCAGGCCACCGTGCAGGGCGCGATTTCCTCGCCCTCTGTCAGGTCTACCCAGAAGGGCATGGCGCGGTTGACGGGCAGGATGTCGCGGTAGCTGACCCATTCGGCGCCCAAGGGTCCGATCAGGGCACGGCGGAAGCCGGTGCAGTCGAGGAAGAAATCGCCCTCGACCCGCTGGCCGCTTTCCAGCTGCAGCGCTGCGATGCCCACCTTCGCCGGTCTCGACGCCCTGAACCTGATCGTCGATCACCGTGATGCCACGCGCCTTCTTCCGCAGCCACGCCCCGGCCTGCGCCTGATCGAAATGGAAGGCATGGTGGAACGGACCGGCGGGAACCCGTCCGCCCGTCCTTTTCCGCAACCGGCGCGCGGTTGCCGTTCAGCAGATGCTGGAACAGATGCGCCTCGGCCACCGGCCGGCCTGCCGCGACCGCATAGGTGTCCAGCATCGCGCCGCCCGCCACCAGATGCGGGTCGTCGATCGGGCCGTCATAGGAATGCCCGACCCGCCGCCAGTCACGGTGCCGGATGCCGTATTTGATCGTGGCCCCGGTGTCGCGGAGGAATTCCTCTTCATCCAGGCCGAAATGCTTCAGCATCTGCCGGAAGACGGCGGTGGACCCTTCGCCGACGCCGATGGTGCCGATCTTTGACGACTCGATGACCGTCACGCTGACGCTGCGCTTTTCGCGCGCGGCCACGTCCGACAGCATCATCGCGGCCAGCCAGCCCGCCGTGCCGCCGCCGACGATGACGATGCGGGCGGGCCAGCCGTCACGATGCCCGCCGCTCACGATGCCTTGCGCAGCTTCACCCGCGCCCATTCCGGCAGCCAGTCGCCATGCGCCGCCAAAAGCTGATGCGTCAGGTCCCATATCTGGTCGAGGTCGAGTTCCGCCCCGGTATGCGGGTCGAGCATCGCCGCGTGATAGATGTGCTCGGGGTTCTCGGTCAGCAGCGCCTGCACCGTCAGGTCCTGGACGTTGATGTTGGTGCGCATCAGGGCGATCAGCTGCGGCGGGATGTCTCGCACCACCGTCGGCTGCAGTCCGTTCGCATCGACCAGCACCGGCACCTCGACCGCGCAGCCATCGGGCAGTTGCGGGATATAGCCCCGGTTGCCGATATTGCCGTAGATCACGCGACGGCGCGCCGGTCACGACCGAATTCACGATCTGGCTGGCATATTCGTGGCTTTCCTTCAGCTCGACCGTGTTGGCGGTTTTCAGCGCCGCCGCCTCTTTCTTCCAGCGCGCGATCTGCTCGACGCAGCGCTTGGGGTATTCGTCCAGCGGAATGCCGAATTGCTCGATCAGGTCGGGGCGGTCGCGCTTGATGAACCAGGGCGTGTATTCGGCGAAATGCTCGGAGCTTTCGGTCACGAAATACCCCAGCCGCGTCATCATCTCGTAGCGCACCTTGTTCGGGCAGCGCGGGTTCCAGTCGCTGGGCTTGGGGAAGCGCCCCTCGGCATAGCCCTTCTTCAGCGCGGGGTAGAGGTCGACATAGTGACCGTCCGGCTGGCGGTGTTCGAAGTTCAGGTAGAACGCCATGTGGTTGATGCCGCCCGCGCGATAGCGGATGTCCCCGACCGGGATATCGAGATCGCGGGCCAGTTCCTCGGCCGTGCCCTGAACGGAATGGCAGAGGCCGACCTGCCGGATTTTCGGGTACTTCGCCGCGATGGCCCAGGTGTTGATCGCCATCGGGTTCACGTATTGCAGCATGATCGCCTGCGGCGCGACCTGCATCAGGTCCTCGCAGATCGACCACAGATGCGGCACGGTCCGCAGGCCGCGCATGATGCCGCCGATGCCCAGCGTGTCGGCGATCGTCTGGCGCAGGCCGAACTGCTTCGGCACCTCGAAATCGGTGATCGTGCAGGGGTCATAGCCACCGATCTGGAAGCAGACGACGACGAAGTCGGCCCCGGTCAGCGCGCGGCGCTGGTCGGTATAGGTCTTGACCTGCGCCTTGCCCCCCAGCGTCTGCGACAGCTTGCCGACAATGGTTTCGGATTCCGACAGGCGTTCGGGATTGATGTCCATCAGGCGGATTTCGGCATCGGCCAGCGCCGGGCGCTGCAGGATGTCGCCCGCGATGTTCTTGGTGAAGACGGCCGATCCGGCGCCGATGAACGTGATGACGGTCTTGCGCATGGAGAACTCTCAGGTTGCGATTTCAAAGGCCGCCCGGACGAGGCGGCGGGTGTATTCGGTCTGCGGACGCTCCAGAACGTCCGCGACCGGTCCCTGTTCGACGATCTGGCCGTTCTGCATCACGATGACGCGGTGACACAGCGCCCGCACGACCTTCAGGTCGTGGCTGATGAACAGATAGCTGAGGCCCTTGTCGCGCTGCAGCTTGCGCAGAAGCTCGATGATCTGGGCCTGCACCGACAGGTCG